>NZ_PVRE01000003.1:0-737301 GCF_002998605.1 Bacillus sp. MZGC1 | reverse complement strand
TCAAAAGGTTAGGGGTTCGACTCCTCTCGGGCGCGCCATTAAGATCGGGAAGTAGCTCAGCTTGGTAGAGCACTTGGTTTGGGACCAAGGGGTCGCAGGTTCGAATCCTGTCTTCCCGACCATCTTTATGGGGCCTTAGCTCAGCTGGGAGAGCGCCTGCCTTGCACGCAGGAGGTCAGCGGTTCGATCCCGCTAGGCTCCACTTTTTAAAAGATTATTTTGATCATGGCGGTGTAGCTCAGCTGGCTAGAGCGTACGGTTCATACCCGTGAGGTCGGGGGTTCGATCCCCTCCGCCGCTATAAAGGACCTTTAGCTCAGTTGGTTAGAGCAGACGGCTCATAACCGTCCGGTCGTAGGTTCGAGTCCTACAAGGTCCACCATCTATACGGAGGAATACCCAAGTCCGGCTGAAGGGATCGGTCTTGAAAACCGACAGGGGTGTCAAAGCCCGCGGGGGTTCGAATCCCTCTTCCTCCGCCATATTTTTTAATACCCATATCATCGCGGGGTGGAGCAGTTCGGTAGCTCGTCGGGCTCATAACCCGAAGGTCGCAGGTTCAAATCCTGCCCCCGCAACCAAAATGGTCCGGTAGTTCAGTTGGTTAGAATGCCTGCCTGTCACGCAGGAGGTCGCGGGTTCGAGTCCCGTCCGGACCGCCATTTTCAAAAAGAATACTTGGCTCGGTAGCTCAGTTGGTAGAGCAACGGACTGAAAATCCGTGTGTCGGCGGTTCGATTCCGTCCCGAGCCACTTTTATAAAAAAATATTGACAGTATGGCGGTTGTGGCGAAGTGGTTAACGCACCAGATTGTGGCTCTGGCACTCGTGGGTTCGATTCCCATCAATCGCCCCATACATATTTTTGCGGGTGTAGTTTAGTGGTAAAACCTCAGCCTTCCAAGCTGATGTCGTGGGTTCGATTCCCATCACCCGCTCCATTTGTATATCCGTTCATGGGCCTGTAGCTCAGCTGGTTAGAGCGCACGCCTGATAAGCGTGAGGTCGGTGGTTCGAGTCCACTCAGGCCCACCATGATATTCCGCAGTAGCTCAGTGGTAGAGCTATCGGCTGTTAACCGATCGGTCGTAGGTTCGAGTCCTACCTGCGGAGCCAAATGGAGAAGTACTCAAGTGGCTGAAGAGGCGCCCCTGCTAAGGGTGTAGGTCGCGCAAGCGGCGCGAGGGTTCAAATCCCTCCTTCTCCGCCATTTATCTGGCCCGTTGGTCAAGCGGTTAAGACACCGCCCTTTCACGGCGGTAACACGGGTTCGAATCCCGTACGGGTCATGTTTAAAAGAGGTCTTGTCAAAGATCTCTTTTTTATTTTCTTCAAAAGGAAAGACCGCCATCATAGCGGTCTTTTTTTACATATTCATGGAATAGATCGTATAAGACAAGTATGTCGCAAAGAAGCCCCATAAGACATAAGGGATCAGTAAAATTGGAACGACTTTGCTTAGTTTACGCGAGACGATGACAAGTGCAAGTGCTGTCAGTGCTACAAGCAGGCAGTCGATCGTAGCGGCAAATAAATCTTTTTGTGTAAATTGAAAAAAGCTAAAGGCTTGATTAAATACGTAATTTAAAAGAAAAAGAATCCAAAATGGTAAAGTGATTTTTTGAAATCCGTACTTTCCATAAATGATCGCTGCAGACAACGAGATCAGAGCAAATAAGACAGCCCACACAGCACCAATTACACCACCACTTGGTGTCCATTCCGGTTTATTCAGTGCATCATACCACTCTCTGTCAATCGGAAACAAGAATCCGGCAATAGAGAATAATGCATATGTAATAAAGAAGACAACCACTGCCCAAATGATACTTTTTCTTGCCATTAAGAATCTCCTCCAATCAAATTCACTCTTAAAGTGATTTCCCAATCATTACATGATATAAACATAAAGCCCCCAATATGAGGGGACTAATGATTTTCTTCTGTATAAGGTTCTTCTTCGTACGGCTTCAAGTCACCAAATACCGTCATGACACCTTCTTCGTCTAATGCCTCTTCATAGGCTTCGTGGGCTTTATTTGGATATACCTTGCTTGCCTTGCCCTCAATATCAGCTGCTGCGAATCCTTCATAGTCCTCCACATAATCTTCATCTTCTGATTGCGTATACACATCATCGTATGTCAATGGAGGGAATTCCATATCGGACGGGGTATCAGAGTTTCCATAGCGTTCTACGTCTTGATATGCATCCTCTCCATCGTAGGCTGCGCTTTCTTCATTTTCAAATTGACCTGATGGCGGACTTAATAAATCCTCTTCAATCGGACGGTTTTGTGAAACGGTTTGTTCTTTTGAATGCTCTGTGCATGTGACGGCACTAGGCAAGGCTTCTAAGCGTTCCTTTGGAATAGGGGCCTTACAGACCTTGCACAGGCCATAAGAGCCGTCTGTGATGGCTTGAAGTGCCTCATTGATGTCTAACAAATGTTCATGTTCCAAACTGTTTAACGCAATATCTTTCCCGCGTTCGAATAGCTCTGTCCCTTGATCACCTGGGTGGTTATCATAGGCTGACAGTTCTCCGAGCGAATCATAAGGAAATGATACTTTTTGTTCATCGTCATGGCTTTTAGCTTCGAGTTCTTGCTTTTCATCGAGAAGTCGCTGCTTCAAATGATGTAATTCGTCTTTAGACAACAAAGCGATCATCCTTTCATATCAAACATAATGTTAGTATGAGCAATTTTGTCTGCAAGACTAGTTCCAATTTGAAGCAATTCCTCATGAAAAAACGCCTGCGGCTGCAGGCGTTCTTTGTTACGCAATATAGTATTGTAAGATCAAAGCGATTGTCAGCAGGAAACCGAAAAATGTATTGGTTTGAGCTGTAGATTTCATGGCATTCATTAATTCAATTGGTTTTTCTTTTTGCTTAAATTCTTTGATAGCTGTATATGCTTTTGGCACACTGAGTAAAACAAGAAGACTCCAAAGGCCGACAATATCTGTGAAGATATAAACAAAAATAAGTACATATGAGACCAAAAACATGGAAAGTAAAATGTTCACTGCAGCTTTTCGCCCAGCAAGGATTGCAAGTGTTTTTCGTCCATTTTCTTTATCGCCGTCTAAATCGCGGATATTGTTCGATAGTAAGATGGCACCAACTAAAATAGAAATTGGTAGTGAAACGAGAAAAGCTTTAGATGTCAGTGTGCCTGTTTGGATATAGAAACTAATCAAGATGATTCCTAGTCCCATAAAAGCACCTGACACAAGTTCTCCAAACGGCGTATATGCAATGGGTACAGGGCCGCCGGTATAGAAATAGCCTGCTGCCATACAAATGAGTCCTATCAGTGCAATCCACCAGCTAGACATCATGCAAATATACACCCCTAGTAGTAAAGAAAGCGCAAATAGTGCATAAGCGAGGCCGAGGACTGTTTTTGGCTTCACACCGTTTCTTACAATGGCTCCACCGATGCCAACAGATTTCTCATTGTCCAATCCGCGAACATAATCAAAGTACTCATTAAACATGTTCGTTGCGATTTGGATAAACATAGATGCCAACAGCATAGCTAAAAATAGCCCAACATGTATTTGACCACTTGGAAGTGCTAGAACAGTTCCTAAAGTAACGGGAATAAATGCCGCTGTTAATGTATGCGGTCGTAGTAAATTCCACCAAATCCGCCAGTTCTTATCAGGCTTAATCGGTGAAAGCTGATCTGATATCGATTGATGCTGCATAAAATATACTCCTTTAAATAAAAAAATACGTACACGTCCAAATTCCAGTTTAGCAAAGTTCAAAAAGGTGTCAATATATTGATGCGATGAAACCGGAAAAAGATGTTTGCTAATCGTTGCCATATCGAGAGAAAGCTTGATCTTAGAACAGGACTTGCCATTTTTCCTTTAGATGCTCTCGTTTCAAGAAGCAGGAGCGAAAAAATCTAGAAAGCGTGATATAATAAGGATTCGAGGTTTTAAAAGCTGTTTTCTTTACTAAGTTCATCTGTTAAGGTTTATAATAGAAAAGCAGGCCATTCGACATACTCGAATGTTCATGTATTTTTTCATTATGGTTTTATTTTTTTATGTTATTTCATGGATTTTGGAGGAATGTATCATGGTGACAACAGTGCAAAGTACTTTCCGGCAGGAAGCGCTTGCGACATTAGAAGAAGCGAATAACGTCAACCATGCTGTTTTGATAAGCTACTCCAGAAGAGTTGACGATCTGGATCCTCTTGCCTTTTTCCAAAGCGGCGAAGCGGATTTTTTAGGCGAGCGGTTTTTTTGGTCTGATCCAGAAAGCCAAATGATATTTTCTGGACTTGGCAGAGCGGCCGTCATTAAATCAACTGAGCAAGGCAAGGAACGATTTGATATAGTCCATCAAGAATGGGAACAGCTGAAGCAGCACATGTTCCATTTTCATGATGAGAAGGATTTAAGGCAAGCGGCTGTTGGTCCGCTTTTATTTGGAGGATTCTCATTTGATCCGTATGAAGAGAAGGCGCGTCACTGGGAAGCTTTTGGCGAGGCTCATTTTTTTGTGCCATCGATGATGCTCACTGTCTCGAAAGAAGGCACGTTTCTTACGATCAATGAATGGAAGCAGGTGGACGGGAATGTTCATCAGCTCATTCAAGAATTAGAACAAAAAGCCTCTCATTTCGAAACATTACCGCTCAGACATGATGGACAAGCTGAACTTGTTCATATGGAAGAACTAGATGTGAAGGAATGGATGAAGGCGATCCAAGAAGCGACAGACCGCATTCGTGCAAACGAATATGAAAAGGTTGTTTTAGCAAGAGAAGTCTTGCTTCACTATAAAAATCAAATTGAACTTGCTCCACTGTTAGCAGAATTATTAAAGCATCAAACAACGAGTTATGTATTTGCGGTTGAACAAGGAAGACAAGCATTCGTTGGAGCTACGCCGGAACGCTTAGTAAAAAAAAGCGGCGGCGAGGTCTTTTCATCTTGTTTAGCAGGTTCGATTGTTCGAGGAAAAGATGAAGCGGAAGATCGAGCATTAGGCGAGGAACTGCTGCATGATGAGAAGAATTTGATTGAACATCAAATTGTCGTCAATATGATTCAGCAAGCATTTGAGGCCAATTGCCTTCACGTGCACAAACCAAATCAACCTAGTCTTTATAAAACAAAAAACATTCAGCATTTGTTTACACCGATTGTGGGAGAAATTAAAAGCAGCTGTTCCCTCTTTTCATTAATTGAACAGCTCCATCCGACGCCAGCATTAGGCGGATATCCGAAGGAAAAAGCGGTTGAGGTCATTCGTGAAATCGAACCGTTGAAGCGTGGCTGGTACGCGGCGCCGGTGGGCTGGATTGACTCTCAGGATAATGGAGAATTTGCTGTCGCCATTCGGTCAGGTCTTATTGAGGAAGACCATGTTCGTTTATTCGCTGGCTGCGGCATTGTAGAGGATTCCCTTGCAAAGCAGGAGTACGAGGAAACGCAAGTGAAATTAAGACCAATGCTATCTGCTCTTGGAGGTCGTCCGATTGAATAATCAAATCATGACAACATATATTGGCAGATTGATGGATGAATTTGTACAAGGTGGTGTGAAGGAAGCGGTTGTCTGTCCTGGTTCCCGTTCAACCCCGCTTGCGATGCTGGCTCTTGCCCATCAAGACATCAATGTTCATGTATTAGTGGATGAACGGTCTGCTGCTTTTTATGCGCTTGGTCTTGCAAAAGCAAGTCAAGCACCGGTGCTGCTTATTTGTACATCAGGTACGGCAGCTGCTAACTTTTACCCAGCCATTGTAGAGGCACATTATTCCCGTGTACCACTTATTGTTTTAACTGCTGATCGGCCGCACGAATTGAGGGAAGTTGGGGCACCTCAAGCGATTGATCAGCAATTCTTATTCGGTAAGTTTGTTAAATGGTTCACAGACTTAGCATTGCCGGAAGAAAGTCAGACGATGTTACGCTATGTTCAGACGGCTGCGGCAAGAGCAAATCATATGTCAATGCAAGAGCCGAAGGGACCTGTTCAGATCAATGTCCCTCTGAGAGAACCATTGCTTCCTGATTTGTCTATTGATCCTTTTGAGCGAGAAGAAACAGGCCGAAAAAAGGTCATAGCTGCAGGACAGGCTTTCCCAAATGATGATGTGATGTCTGAAATCGTGACGGTCATGAACCATTCCAAAAAGGGACTGATTGTGTGTGGTGAACTTCATACGCAGGAAGAGAAAGAGGCAGTGTTACGTCTTTCGAAAGCCTTGCATATTCCGATTTTAGCGGACCCGCTTTCTCATTTGCGAAATGGTCATGAACATGCAGATCTTATTATTGATGCGTATGATTCATTATTGAAAGATGAAGCATTGCAGCAGCATCTATTGCCGGATATGGTCATTCGTTTTGGACCGATGCCTGTGTCCAAACCTTTATTCAAGTGGCTGGAAAAACATTTGGAAGTGAATCAGATTGTCGTTGATGCTGCCGGAGGTTTTCGAGATCCTGGATTGAGTGCTTCATACGTCATTGAAAGTGATGTGGCAACTTTTGTAGATGAAGTATTCAAGAGAGCGGATCAACGTGAGGATACAAGTTTTCTAAAACGCTGGCAGAATGTTAATTCTTCATTCAGAACGCATGCATCCCATTATTCTGATGAGAATCTGTCATTTGAGGGGAATGTGTACCGTCAGCTTCAGCATCTCTTGCCGAAGGAGAGTGTCCTTTTTATCGGAAACAGTATGCCGATTCGTGATGTGGATACATTTTTTGAAACGCAATCGAAGCCTTTTCGGATGATGGCGAATCGAGGAGCCAATGGCATTGATGGCGTTGTGTCTACAGCACTTGGCACGTATGCGGCTTTGAAACAGCCAGTCACCTTAGTGATTGGAGATTTATCATTTTATCATGATATGAACGGTTTGCTTGCAGCTAAGCTGCTGGACATTCCGCTGACGGTTGTGTTGTTAAACAATGATGGGGGAGGCATCTTTTCTTTCCTTCCACAGGCGTCTGATGAACCGTATTATGAAAAACTCTTCGGAACGCCGACTGGACTGAATTTTGAGTATGCTTCGAAGCTGTATGGGGGAACCTATTCGAAACCGTCAACGAAACAAGAATTACATGATGTCTACATGGCGCATATAGAAGAGCCTGGACTTCATTTAATTGAAATTGAAACTGATCGGCATTCCCGTGTAGGCAAGCATCGTCAAATGATGGATGACATATTGGAAGAAGTGAAAAAAGAATGTCTTCTTTCATAATACGGATGCGTGATGGTGTGGCGTACGAGGTGGTGGATCAGAATCCATTGGCTGAGAATGCCACGCTATGCTTACATGGCTTCACTGGAAGCGCGGCTTCTTGGACGTTCTTGAATGGTTATATGGTGAATACAAGATTGATTCAAGTCAGCTTGCTTGGACATGGCCGCACGGACTCACCAGAAAGTATGAGAAGATATGCGATGTCGCATCAGCTGGCAGATCTTGCAGAGATTTTAAACCAATTAAAGCTTCACAAAGTGAATATTCTCGGATATTCTATGGGAGGACGTATTGCTTTATCATTTGCCTCTCGTTATCCAGATCAAGTCAACAAATTGGTCCTTGAGAGTACCTCTCCAGGGCTTCGCACTTTTAAAGAGCGGATGGCAAGACTCAAACACGATCATCAGCTCGCTCAGAAACTTAGACATGAAGGTTTAGTGAAGTTTGTGGATTTTTGGGAGAGTATTCCACTGTTTGCTTCGCAGAAAACTTTATCAGCTGAAACGCAGGCTCAACTGAGAGAGGGAAGGCTGAAAGCCAATCCACTTGGACTGGCTCGCAGCTTAGAAGGCCTAGGAACAGGTTCGCAGCCCTCTGTTTGGAAGGCTTTAAAGCATATGAATTTACCTGTTTTGTTGATTTGCGGAGCGCTTGATGAAAAGTTCTGCAATATCGCCAAACGTATGCAGCAGGAGCTTGAAGGCAGTCAATTCATATTGGCTGAGCAGGCTGGGCATACAGTTCATGTGGAACAACCACATTTTTTTGGTAAAATAGTAAGTGAGTTTATTACGCAAGATTAGAGGAGGAACTATTGATGGCTATTGAATGGCAAACTGAGCGTCAGTATGACGAAATTTTATATGAAACGTACAATGGGATCGCAAAGATCACGATTAATCGTCCACATGTACATAACGCGTTTACACCAAAGACTGTGAGTGAATTAATTGATGCATTTTCACGTGCTCGTGATAATTCAAATGTTGGTGTAATCGTACTTGCAGGAGCTGGCGGCAAAGCATTCTGTTCTGGTGGAGATCAAAAAGTACGCGGCCATGGCGGCTATGTAGGAGACGATCAAATTCCGCGTCTAAATGTATTAGACTTACAGCGTTTGATTCGTGTGATTCCAAAACCGGTGATTGCAATGGTTGCTGGTTATGCAATCGGCGGCGGGCACGTTCTTCACGTTGTATGTGACCTGACAATTGCAGCAGATAATGCGATTTTTGGACAAACTGGTCCAAAAGTAGGCAGCTTTGATGCTGGTTATGGTTCAGGCTACCTTGCACGTATTGTTGGTCATAAGAAAGCGAGAGAAATCTGGTACTTATGCCGTCAATACAATGCACAAGAAGCGCTTGATATGGGACTTGTCAATACAGTTGTACCATTAGAGCAGCTTGAAGAAGAAACTGTGAAGTGGTGTGAGGAGATGCTAGAAAAGAGCCCGACTGCTTTACGATTCTTGAAGGCTGCATTTAATGCAGATACGGATGGATTAGCTGGAATTCAACAATTTGCAGGAGATGCGACACTTCTTTATTACACAACAGATGAAGCAAAAGAAGGACGCGATTCCTTTAAGGAAAAACGCAAGCCGGACTTCGGTCAGTTCCCGCGTTTCCCTTGATTCAATCATATCGATGAAAAACAGCTTAGTGCATCAGACTAAGCTGTTTTCTTTTAAGAAGAGGAGGTGTCATGATGAAGCAACCTAATTGGCTGCTGTACCGTGCTTATTTAACGCCAGAAAGAGTCGCGCTCATTTATCAGGATAAAAAGTGGACATTTCGCGATTTAGCTGATGAAGTAAATGAGCTTTCTAATAGACTTGCAGATGCATCATTGAAAAAAGGGGAAACGGTTGGGCTTTTGATGAACAATCAGCCTCAAATGGTGATGCTTGTTCATGCTTGTTTTTCATTAGGATTAAAAATCGTGCTATTGAACAATAAGTTAACAAAAGCTGAGAGGCGCTATCAGCTTGAAGATGCAAAAGCAGCCGCTTTATTAACTGAACCTGTTTATGCCAGTGATCATAAAGGTGATCTCCCCGTTTATACAATGGAGACTTTACCTGAAGCAGGTCAAGATAATGAAAAGAAAATCGAGAGCGAATTTGATTTGAATGAAACAGCGACCATCATGTATACATCTGGCACAACAGGACGCCCAAAAGGCGTGGAGCAAACGTTTGGCAATCATTTTCATAGTGCCATTTCCTCTGCACTAAATATGGGCATCAGAGAGGATGACCGCTGGCTTATTGCACTGCCTCTTTTTCATATTAGCGGGTTATCCGCTTTATTTAAGTCTGTGATCTATGGGATGACTGTCGTACTTCATGAGAAGTTTGATGTCGATGAAGTAAAGGATTCTATTGAACAGCATCGTGTGACGATGATATCTGTTGTTCAAACGATGTTATCCCGTTTATTAAGCAGACTGGAAGAATGCCCGTCTTCTTTGCGCTGTCTTTTATTAGGCGGAGGACCTGCGCCTTTTGCGATACTTCAAGAAAGCAAAGAGAAAGGCTTCCCTGTGTTTCAATCGTACGGTATGACGGAAACCTGTTCACAAATTGTGACCCTTGCGCCTGAATTTAGTGTAGAGAAGCTTGGATCAGCGGGAAAACCCCTTTTTGGGTGTGAGCTGAAAATTCAAGATGGTACACGCACTTGTCGTCCTTTTGAGCATGGCGAAATTATGGTGAAAGGGGCAAATGTCATGAAAGGGTACCTTTACCGTGAAGAAGCAACCACAGCTGCCTTTGATCAAGGCTGGCTGAAAACGGGTGATATTGGCTATGTGGATGAGGAAGGGTTCTTATTTGTGCTTGACCGCCGTTCAGATTTAATTATTTCTGGCGGTGAGAATATTTATCCTGCTGAAATTGAAGCGGTTCTGTTAACACATCCGCATGTAAAAGAAGCCGGAGTGACGGGTATGTATGATGATAGATGGGGAGAGGTACCGGCTGCCTTTCTTGTCACAGACCATAAGATACCGGAGAATGAGCTCTATGCTTTATGTGAGTCGCATTTAGCAAAATATAAATGGCCCGCCGCTTTTCACTTTGTGGACGAGCTGCCAAGAAATGCGTCGAATAAATTGCAGAGGCACAGACTCAGGATCAAAGGGGTTTTTAGATGATTCAAATTGAACGAGTGATTTTATATCATGTCACGATGAAGCTCAAGCAGCCATTTACAACAAGTCTTGGAACCATCTCAGAGCGTGAGTTTATTATTGTCGAGGTAAAAGATCAAACAGGATTGACTGGATGGGGAGAGGTGTCAGCCTTTTCTTCTCCATGGTATACAGAAGAAACCATTGAGACTTGCTATCATATGCTGAGAGCTTTCTTTATACCGAATGTACTGACACGCACCTTTACACACCCTTCAGAAATACCAGACAGCCTGTACCAATTTAAAGGTAATAGGATGGCGAAAGCGGGAATCGAAGCGGCTGTTTGGGATATTTATGCGAAGCGTGAGAATAAGTCGTTACGCGATGTATTAGGCGGCACCAAAGAGAGAATACCTTCTGGTGTTGTGGCGGGGTTAGGACCCATTGACGACATGCTGAAGCAAATTCAGCAATATGTTGACCAAGGCTATCAGCGTGTGAAGGTGAAAATTAAGCCGGGACAGGATATTGGACTTCTTAAAAAAATTAGAGAGTCTTTCCCTAACCTTCCATTAATGGCGGATGCAAACTCTGCTTATGAATTAAAGGATATTAGCAAGCTCAAGCAGCTCGATGACTTTCGTTTATTAATGATTGAACAACCATTAGCTGCAGATGATATCGTGGATCATCGCCATTTGCAAAAGCATTTAAAAACACCGATATGTTTGGATGAAAGTATTTGTTCTTTAGATGATGCTAGAAAAGCTGTAGAGCTTGGCAGCTGTCAAATTATTAATGTGAAGCCTTCACGAGTTGGGGGGCTGACAGAAGCCCTTAAAATCCATACATTCAGTAAGGAGCATCAAATTCCATTATGGTGCGGAGGGATGATTGAAACAGGCATTTCCCGCGCGCAGAACGTGGCACTTGCTTCCCTTCCTCAATTTACAATCCCAGGTGATATTTCAGCTTCATCAAAATATTGGGAGCAAGATATCATTTTTCCTGAAATCAAGGTTGAGAATGGTTTTATTGAGGTACCTCGTTCCCCAGGAATGGGCGTAGAAGTGGATTATCAAGCGCTTCGTTCTTTTTCAGATAAAATTGACGTGTTTACAAAACATGATTTTGTGATGTGAAAACGAGTGAATCACCTTTTGCACATCCAATAAAATCTATGTATAGTGAGAGAAAGTTTTTCCTTCCTGTCTCATCAAGAAAGAAAGAGCGGTGATCCGCTCTTTCTTACTCTTCTACAAGCTCGCTGTCGTAAGCAAGCTGTCCGATATAGTGATTCATTTCATTGGGCATGTCTGCTGCATGGCCATATTCATAATCCCAAAGGTTTAAAAAGGAGTGAGCAGCCTGATAAAATGCGGCTTCGTCCGCGTCATGAATTTCGTCAAAAAACGTTTGAAGCAGCCGATCGTGTTTCAATGTGAAGCGCCTCCTTTAATGAGACTTAAAGATCTTGTGGTTTAAACGTTTTACAATCCGTTTCTTCACTTTTTTCAGCCGTATTTCCTGTGTGGCTGACGACATAGATTGCATCTGCCCCACAGCGGTTTCCAGCATTCCAATAGGAACAGTTATTGACTTCACAAAGGATTTTTTGACTCATACAGATGACCTCCTTTTGAGTATGTCTTTCTTCTATAATGTAACCGAAATGAACCTCGTCCATTCATGTTAATCTTCCTGACGAATATAGCGCTTATCCTTCATAAACAATTTCCAGAAGAAATAGAACCCAGGGAATAAGATGATAAAACCTACTATATAGGTGATAAACAATGCTCTAAATGTGACAGGGTCTGTAAATCCAGACATGATTGTAATATCTGGATAGGCCATATAAGGCAAATGGGCACGTCCGTACACGTAGCTTGCTAAAAAATATTGAATGGTAATCGCAATGACAGCTAAACGGGGCCGGCCTTTCCGCTGCTTAAACCGGCTGTTTGGTAAAAATAGAGCCAGTCCTGCTAGCAAAAACATCAGGAGTGATACAAGAAGAATAGGAATGTTCTGCATCATTTTTGTGAACAGCCAATTGGCCTCGCTTCTTAATGTCAGCATGATAAAAAAGGCCATCAAGAGTGAAAGCGGACCCGTAATGAGAGCCCCTCTTCTATAAATGCTGTAAGCTTCATCTTCATCAGCCACATTCGAGAAATCAGCTAAAAGCAAAGACGAAAGAAAAAGGGTGCTGAAAATGGCAAAGCCGACAAAAGAATAGACATTTGCACTCGTAAAGACCAGTCCAAGATCTAATGAGTAGACGTTGTTCTCCTGAAAGATAAATCCACCATGAGTAATCGGAAGAACCATGATCAGGATGGACGGAATGATAAAGCCGCTTATCCCTGAAATGTAAGTAACCGCTTTTCGGTATTTTTTAGGGAGTGAATGAGAAAACACGAGAAACCCGCTTCGCAGTGCAAGAAGTAACAATATGATGCTGCCGGGTATTAATAAAACGGTACCAAGTACAAAGGTCGCACCTGGAAACAAGCTAAACAATGCGACAACAATCGCCACAATGAAGACGTTTGTCACTTCCCATGTTGGAGAAAGATATTTATTTGCAATATTAGCGGCCTTTGTTTGTTCTCTATTCATATAAATCATCGACCAAAATCCTGCGCCGAAATCCATTGATGCCATCACTGCATAGATAAAAACGAATCCCCATAAGATGGTGATTGCAATGAGCGCATCAGTTGTAACATCCATTTGCATCTAGATCGCTCCTTTTTAAGATTCTGTTAACCGTAGGTCTTCTTCAATCGAATGTTTTCTAAAGTAGTACGTCAGTACAATAACGGTTGCTATGCCTAAGATGAGATAGACAATGGCAAAAAGGATAAAGAGCGTACCGATTGAACCGGATGATGTGACGACCTCTGAGGTTTTGAGCATTCGATAAATGACCCATGGCTGACGGCCTGTACATGCAAAGATCCAGCCGAACTCAATGGCCAAAAGACTAAGGGGCCCGCCGAATAAGTAAAGAAAAAGGAGCCACTTCGGATAATGTTCGCGTTTTAAAATTTTACGGTAAAGCAGTGCTAACACTGCAAACAAAATGAGGACTGAGCCAATGATAACCATGCCGTTAAATAATGTGTGAATAAATAAAGGCGGCCACTCGTCACGAGGGAAATCATTTAAGCCTTTGACCACCGTATCAAAGCTATTTCCTGCCAGAAAACTAAGCGCCCAAGGGATTTCAATTGCTCCTTTAATTTCCTGTGAATCGGCATCAGTAAAACCACCTATTGCAAGAGGCGCATGTGATTGTGTTTCAAATAAACCTTCAGCACCGGCTAACTTTTCAGGCTGATATTTATACAGAAGCTGAGCAGACTCATGACCATTTAAGGCCGTAAGAAATGAGAAAAGGCCTCCTACAATAAGTCCAAGAAAAAGGGCTTTTCGATGAAAAGTATAGAGTTTCTCATTCTTTCTTGTTTTGAGCATTTTAAAAGCGGCCACCGAAGCAATTACAAAAGCACCTGTTGTAAAAGCAGACAGCACGACATGTGTCGCAGTCACCACAAAGCTTGGATTGAAAAAGGCCTTCCAAGGCTCGATATTTGTAATCTCTCCATTGACCATTTGAAAGCCAGCAGGTGTTCCTTCAAACGCATGTACGTTTGTGATCAGAATCGCTGAAGCGGCTGCGCCAATCACGACAAAAATAACGGTAATGATGCGCATAGCAGGTGATAGGCGATCCGCTGCGTACACATAAATAGACATAAATAATGCTTCAATAAAGAACGCATAAATTTCAATCTGAAATGGCAGTGACATGACCTTTCCGATGACCTCCATAAAACCTGGCCATAGAAGAGCGAGCTGGGTACCAGCAATCGTGCCTGTTGGAATGGCGACACCTAACAAGACAGCCTGCGCTTTCGTCCACCGTTTGGCCATGACAGCATAGTGAGGATCCTTCGTTTTTTGGAAGATGAGTTCAGCTAACAAAATCATTAGCGGGATGCCGACGCCAAGCGAGGCATAAATAATATGAAAGCCCATGGTTGTGCCGAACAGGCTTCTAGCTAAAACGAGATCAGTCAATTTTTTCTCCGCCTTTCTTATCGCTTCTCTTTTTCATGATGTTATTATTCTCCACCATTTTTAGATTATTCTTCCTGACTAAGAAAGCTTGATTTTTGACAAGTTGTAAAAGAGGGAGTAAAATATAAATATAAAGCGTAATCATTACGTTTTGATAACGAAAGGAGTTTTGACATTGAAAAGAGATATTCATCCAACCTCACATGAAGTTGTATTTATGGACGTAAACAGCGGTTACCGCTTCTTGAGTAAATCGACAAAGACATCCAATGAGACAGTAGAATGGGAAGATGGGAAAACGTATCCTGTGATTAAAGTAGAAACAAGCTCTGATACGCATCCTTTTTATACAGGACGACAAAAATTCGGAGAAAAAGGCGGAAGAGCCGAGTTGTTTAAGAAAAAATATCAAATGTAATAAAAAGCACACCTACAATGGTGTGCTTTTTTGCAGCAAAAAACCCCGGATGATCACCCGAGGTTCTAGTAATTAATCATTTAAAGCGGTTTTTAAGGTCTTTAGATTTTGTTTCATTAAGCTGATGTAGCTTTCGCCATTTTTGGCATCATCTTCAGTAATAGATTCTAGATTTTTAAGTGTGAGGCTTTTTGCCCCAATTTCACTGCGGATTGTATCTGATACTTTGCTGCTGACGTTGTTTTCAAAAATCACATATTGAATGTGATGCTTTTCAGCTTTTTGTACAATGCTTTCGAGCTGCTTTTGTGAAGGCTCTTCAGAAGCGGATAATCCTAATACACTGATTTGCTCAATGCCATAGCGCTTTTCCCAATAACCGTAAGCTGCGTGAGAAACAAGGATTTCTTTATGTTTTGCTTTAGATAACGTTGTGTTGAACTCTTGATCTAGCGATTGCAAATCCTTTTTTAGTTTTTCATAGTTTTTTGTGTATTCGTCTTTATGATCTGGATCTAATGAAACGAGAGTGTCCTTAATGTTTTTCGCCATTTGCTGTGCATAAACTGGGTCTAACCATGCGTGAGGATCTTTATCTCCATGGTCGTGTTCATCATGGTCATGAGCTTCACTTTCATGGTCGTGATCATGGTCTTCGCCTTCTTCATGTGCATGCTCTTCTTTTGTCGATAACAATTTGATGCCTTCGGCTGCTTTGACTGTTTTCACGCCTTGGTCTTTTAACGTAGAAGCGGTTTTGTCAGCGAATGCTTCAGCTCCTGTACCGCTGTAGATGAAGGCGTCACCTTCAGCCATTTCAACCATCGTTTTTGAACTTGGTTCAAAGCTGTGTGCATCTGCATTGGCAGGGTACACACTTTGTGCATGAACGTGAGAACCGCCAATTTTTTCAGTGAAATCTTGGATCGGGAAGATCGTGGTGTAAATGGTTAGTTTCCCGTCTGCCTTTCCTTTTGAAGCATTTGTCCCCGTACTGCTTGAACAAGCGGCAAGACCGATCGCAAATAAAGCAGCTGTTAAAATATAAAAGATTTTTTTCATGTAGAAATGTCTCCTCTCAATCTATTAGATAGAAATGATTACGATTTAATGTCCTGAGTTATTGTATCGTAATAATTACGATTTGAAAAGAGGAAAATAAAAAAATTTCATCAGCAGATGTTTCCTTTAAAAAAATGCGCTGCAAAACGTGACGAAATTTCTCACATTGTGCTATATTTATTTTTAAAAAAGATAAAGGAATGGGCAAACGTATGAAACTTTTAGATGAAATCATCGAATATAATCAACAGTTTATTGAAGAAAAGAAATACGAAGAATTTACAACAACGAAGTTTCCACAGAAAAAAGCTGTCATTCTGTCATGTATGGATACAAGACTTGTCGAGCTGCTTCCGCGTGCAATGAACATGAAAAATGGAGATATCAAGATCGTTAAAAGTGCTGGTGCTCTTGTTTCTCATCCATTTGGAAGTATTATGCGAAGCATTTTAGTGGCTGTTTACGAATTAAATGCTGACGAGGTTTATGTCATTGGGCATCATGATTGCGGTATGAGCAAAATAGACAGTCAAACACTTTTAAACAAAGCCATTGAGCGTGGTATTCCAGAAAAGCGTATTGAAGTACTGGAATACTCAGGAATCGACTTTAAACAGTGGCTCAAAAGCTTTAGTTCTGTTGAAGAGAGCGTGAAGGACAGTGTGTCCGTTGTAAAAAATCACCCGCTTCTTCCATCAGATGTGCCTGTGCACGGTCTTGTCATTGATCCTGGAACAGGCAAGCTTGACTTAGTCGTCAACGGATATGAAGAAAAATAAGTTATTTTTCCTTTTTCGGCGGGACAGGATCGATGCCGCCAGGGTGGAGCGGATGACATTTTAAAATCCGTTTGATGGTGAGCCAGCCGCCTTTTAAAGCGCCATGCGTTTTGATCGCCTCTAGCCCATAGTTTGAGCATGTTGGGTAAAACCGGCAGCTAGGCGGTGTAAGAGGGGAAATACATTTTTGATAAAAGCGTATGATGCCGATAAAAATTTGTTTCATAGAGGTTCCTCCTTGTCTGTCTTTCACAGTATAAGAAAAAAGGACAAGGAAGGAAAGTTTTATAAACTAAGCTGGTCGGAGAAATATGTTATAATATAGGAAATTGCAATTATAGGAGTGGTGATTATGCCTTCAGTTGAAAGCTTTGAACTTGATCATAATGCTGTAAAAGCGCCATACGTTCGTCATTGCGGCGTTCATAAAGTGGGATCAGATGGGGAAGTAAATAAATTTGATATTCGTTTTTGTCAGCCTAACAAGCAGGCGATGAAACCTGATACGATTCATACATTAGAGCATTTACTTGCGTTTAACATTAGAACACACTCAGAGAAATACGATCATTTTGATATCATTGATATTTCTCCAATGGGCTGCCAGACAGGCTACTATTTAGTGGTCAGTGGTGCACCTACTCCAAAAGAGATCGTTGAACTTCTTGATGCAACATTCAAGGATGCAGTTGAGGTAACAGAGATTCCTGCTGCAAACGAAGAGCAATGCGGCCAAGCGAAGCTTCATGACCTTGAAGGGGCAAAACGTTTGATGCGTTTCTGGCTTTCTCAAGATCAAGAAGAGCTTCTAAAAGTATTTGGTTAATAGATCATAAACCGGACATGTTGATGTCCGGTTTTTTGAATTCGATCATGAGATGTCAAAATAGGGGATATTTGTTAAAATGGACATGTCAGTAAAAGAAGGGGGAAACTCGGGATGCGAAAAATGTTGGGAATGATTTTGATGCTCATGTTACTAAGTGCATGTGGGAACTCTGCAGCAAATAGCGGCAAAGGGGAGGTGCCTGAGCTATTAGAAGTGAAGCTTACAGGACCTGAGCAAGTGGAGAAAAATGAAAGCGTTATAGTAAAAGCAGCTGTCACATATGGTGATACCCCTGTTGATGATGCAGACGATGTTCAATTTGAAGTGTGGAAAGATGGTGACAAAGATAACAGCAAGATGATTCAGCCAAAGAAAGAGAACAAAGGTGTATATGAATTGCATACAGCCTTTAAAAAAGATGGCCTTTATATCATACAAGTCCATGTGACAGCTAAACAGCAGCATAATATGCCGAAGACGAACATCCACGTAGGTGATGTGAAAAAAGAGAGTTCATCTACTGAAGCAGAAACCTCACATCATTAAGTGCGATTTATTTAGGGTTAGGACGTTGGTTTGGTTCAGCATCCTGTGGTGAATCGATTTTATGCTTATATTCATAAGCCTTCGATGTTGTCCACAGTGATAAAAAGACAACGATTGAGATAATGATAAAGCTGATAATCCCAAGTAACAGCATCTAACTCCCTCCTTATTTCCATATTAACATATATTTCATGCAGTCAAAATAGAAGAAATTCATGGCAGGTTTCAGTATAATAGGAAAAGGGTATTCTCATACTATAAACGCAATTACATAAGGAGGAATGAACATGTCTGAAAAATTATTAAACGTCGTCAATAAACAAGTAGCTGATTGGACTGTGCTTTACGTGAAATTACATAACTATCATTGGTACGTAAAGGGAAAAGACTTCTTTACACTCCATGAGAAATTTGAGGAACTTTATACAGAAACAGCGACATACATTGATGATTTGGCTGAGCGTATGCTTGCGTTAAATGGACAGCCTGTTGCGACAATGAAAGAATGCTTAGAAATTTCTAGCATTCAAGAAGCTGAAGGCAATGAATCAGCGGAGCAAATGGTGAAAAATCTATATGATGATTTCTCCAATATCGCAGAGGAATTAAAGCAAGGAATGGAGCTGGCTGGAGAAGTTGGCGATGAAACAACAGGTGATATGCTGCTTGCGATACATCAATCTATTGAGAAACACAACTGGATGCTTAAAGCATTTTTAGGATAATACGAATGTGAAAGGAATGTCGATCATAAGATCGGCATTCTTTTTTGATGGATTTGTGACAGACAGCCCATTGAAATCATAGGGCTTTCAGCCGAAGAGAAAAGAGAAGGGAGGGGAGAAGATGTCTTCCATTGCAGGAATGATGAGTCAGCAAGTCGCGAGCATTCAAAGAACACTCAATATTAGTTTGTTGAATTCACAGCTTGCTACGAATACAGCACAAGCTATGGTCATGTTGGATCAAGTTCAGCAGCAGCCTCAAGCTGTTCAGCCAAAGGATTCAGACGCTCGCTTTATTGATGTCAGAGTCTAAGAATGGAAGCCGCCGCACAAGGCGGCTTTTTTTCTTGTCATCACTCTGTCTGATTTAAAAGACGACGCCTTTATTTTTTGTCGTCCAAGCTATTGCGAGGATCCGGCATATACTATTGAGGTAAGGAGTTCCACTTTGAAAGGATGTTGATGCCATGTGAGCAAGGATTTAGGCATCTTTTCGTTGTTTACAGTCAGTTTGTCAGCGATGGGCTTTCTGTTTGGTGGAGCAGGATATTTACTGATGATATTAGTGACACTGATGGCCATCGAATTAATTTGTTCAAGCCTAAGAGAATCTTTGACTGGGCAGCTCACAATGAAACGTTTTTTTACACGGCTTGTTCGAAAGATTGTGACGGTCTCCTTAATATCGATGGCGCATTTCTTCGATGTCATGCTGAAGACAAATGGGATGATTAAGGATTTAGCGATCATCTTTTATATTATTTATGAATCTTACCAAATCGTCTCGACAGCCAATGCCCTCGGAATTCCCATTCCACAGTTGTTTATTGATGTGTTGGACATGTTGAAAAATAAATTACGCAAAAAGCCGTAATTTCTTCATATCTGGTCATACTAAAGGAAAAAGGATGAATCAGATGGCGAGACACACATATTATGTATCTGTACAGGATGGGTCGATATCGCAGCATAGAGATGCGGCGGCTTGGCAATTTCAAATAGAAGCAGATGATGATCAAATTTTGCAGCTGAGAGACTATTTCGATGAACAGTATATGACAGATTGGAAAGGCTTCTTTCGAGCGCATGTTCCGTTTCTAGAATATCATTATGACAGTCCGAATGATGAAATGGATCGAAAAAGACAAGAGATTTACTCAATGATTTATGAGCTCGGGAATGAAGAGACAAAGAACTTTATTGAAACAAATGGATTAATGAATTGAAAAAGCATGTAGAGATTTTCTACATGCTTTATTTTCGCGGTTGTAAGATGCCTCCGATCAGGTCACTAAGCCCGCCTTTATTCTCTTGCTGTGATGTCTGTGAATTAGTGAAATCATGAGAAGAGCTCTGGCTTTGAGGCTTGTAGCGGTTATCATCTAAACCAACCCGTAAGCCAGATGTGCGCTCAGATGGCTGGATAATGACAATTTGGTCTTGTTCTTGAAACTCAAATAAGTAGGATTCACCAGATGTTTGTCCAATGAAGGTTTTCCAGTTCACATCTAATTTGACCTTCGGTGCTTTGCCTGTCCAAGCGACAATGGCGTCAGGATCTACACGGCAGGGGGCTTTTAAAATGAGCGGGTTTCCATTCGTTTTAATGGCGACCTGCGCTCCGTGGCCTTGATAGGAGAGCTTTGATGTAAACAGTCCTTTCTGTGATAAAATACCAACGCCTACTGGTGTCACGCCGTAATGACACTCCTCAGTAAAGGCAAGTAGATCTTCACTTTCTACACTTACATGCTGCCAAGGACCGCTCGGCTCAAGATTAATCACTGTCACGTGCTCGCTGGAATCAGCTAAATAACAAGTACCTTGTCCACTCACTTCCATCACCTCAAGGTTTTCACCTGTCAATTTTCTGCTGATGTGGTTAAATACTTGACTGACCATATTTCCTTTATTTGTCCCGAGTAGTCGTTTGCGGTATTGAAACGTTCCTTGATCGGCAATCATTGCGCCTTTTTTCGCAAAAAAGATTCCGCTGCCTTCTGCTTGTAAAGTGAGTTCTTCTATCGTGTTGAAATGAAATCCCATTGGTGCCGGCTCCTTTCCTGCGTCAAGATGTGAATCCGTAGATGCGGCATAAGTCATTTAAATCTAACGTAGTTCCTTGCCCAGTCGCGATAATTTCCCATTCGTCCTCATCTCTTATGAGTTCAGCGCAAATGATGGAGGTACAATACGAATAATCTTCTGTTAATTGAAAGGTACAAATCTCTTGTTGCGAGATTTGATCAGTAAGATGCACGTAGGCGTTGGTCACTTGTCCAAAATGATGCTTGCGCTCGTGTGCATCATGTATTGTGGCTGTTACGACGATTTTATGAATATCAGGTGAGACTCTGCTTAATTGCATAATGATCATTTCATTGTCTCGATACCCGCCGCCAAATTGATGATCACCTAGATGACGAACAGCCCCGTCTAAGCTTTGCTGCTGATGATAATAGATCAGATGGCTTGGAGACAACAGCTTGTCCTCTTCATTTAAGAGAAACACTTGCGTATCTAAATCAATTGGCTGGCCAGCCAGATCCCAGCCAAGCCCGATATGAATTTGGTCGATATTTGGATTGTCTTTTGTTAAATCTAGCTTTTGTCCTTTGATGAGGTGTTTCTTGATCACCTCATGAGGTGCGTCTTCTTTCTCATTTTTCCTGAGCGGAAGCGCTTGATCTTTCTCTTGTTTTGACCCATTTGTTATACTCATGCTGTTTTCCTCCTCGTCGTGATAGGACAAACCCTTATTGATTTACGTCATCAAGGGATAAAAGGTTTCATGATTAAAATTGGATGAAGTTGGAGATGATAAAAAGGTTTTAGCAACAATAACCTCATTTTAAATACAGACGAGATGAAACCACTCGTTTGTTTCACTTTTGATAAAAATTCTTCAGAGAAATGTGATCTGTGGTATGATGTTTTACAAGAAGCAAGGACAGGATATGAGGGATTTCACATGCATGTATTTAAAGACTATTATCATAATACGGTCAAGCTCTCCTTTGAAGAGAAGCCTTTTTCAAGTCATCCAAAGCATGTTTGGGCCATCTGCCGCTACCAGGGAAAATGGCTGCTCACTGAACATGAGGATCGGGGCTATGAGTTTCCAGGAGGGAAAGTTGAGCCAAATGAAGAAGCAGACCAAGCCGCTATACGTGAGATTCAAGAAGAGACGGGTGCTGTTGTTCGTGAATTAACGTATATTGGCCAATATCAGGTGCTAGGCAGAGAAAAGGTCATCGTAAAGAATATTTATTTCGCTGATATTGAAAGGCTAGTGAAGCAGGACACGTATTTTGAAACGAAAGGACCTGTTCTTTTCGCAGACTTGCCAAGATCCATCGCAAAAAATAAGAATTTCAGTTTTATTATGAAAGATGATGTGCTAAGACAAAGTCTTGCTTATTTAGAAAAGAACGGTTTGATTCGTTAAAAAAAGCGCAGGGAGACCATCCCTGTGCTTTTTTTATTTTTGGAGAAAACGGCGTTCGAGCCATTCCACAAGCTGGTACATGATGGTAGCAAACACAGCAATAATGAAAAGACTTAAGAACACGAGTGTAAAGTTGAAGACTTGAAAGCCGTAAATAATCATGTAGCCGAGCCCTTTTGAGGATACAAGAAATTCCCCTACAATGACCCCAACCCAAGAAAGACCGACATTGACTTTGATTGCAGAAATCATCGTTGGAATACTGGCTGGCAACATGACCTCACGAAAGACGACGCCTTTTTTCGCGCCAAAGGTTTTCATCACCTTTAAATAATTCTCATCGACCTCTTGAAAGGCAGTGTAAATGACGATCGTTGTAATAATCACACTAATGATCGCACCCATCGCGACGATGCTGATCATGCCAGGACCAAGGGCAACAATTAAAATGGGGGCGAGGGCAACTTTCGGCATGGCATTTAAAATGACTAAATAAGGATCAAGAACGTTTGCTAATCGGGTGGACCACCATAAGGCGGCAGCGAGCAAAATGCCGCAAAAGGTACCAAGTAGAAAACCGAGCACCGTTTCAAATAACGTAATACTCATATGATTTACTAAAGAACCATCTGATATTTTTTGCACAAATAATTGGCAGACCGCAGATGGTGAACTGAAAATCAGCGGATCGATGAGCCTGAAATGACTGGCAAGCTCCCAAAGCGAAAAGAAGCTGGCGAATATGATGAACTGATAGATACGTGTGATACGTTTTTCCATTCGGTATTTTTTGCGATAGGCTTCATGTAAAAGGTCACTGTGTTTCAACTGTTTTCAGCTCCTTCCAAATCGTTTGAAAGAGCTCTTGGAAACGCGGGGTCTGTCTCGCTTCGAAAGGAGAGAGAGCCCTTATATCGTCTGGTACGCTAAAGATTCGCTGGATAGAGCCTGGATGCTTTGAGAATAAGAAAATGCGGTCACTCATCGCAATGGCTTCGCCGATGTCATGTGTCACAAGGACTGCTGTTTTTTGATAGTTTTTTAATGTGTGAAAGACGAGATCTTCTAATGTCAGTTTGGTTTGGTAGTCTAGCGCTGAAAATGGCTCATCTAGTAAAAGCAGACCGGGATCAACTGCAAGCGTTCGGGCGAGAGCCGCACGCTGCCTCATTCCGCCAGACAGCTCCTTAGGATATTTTTCCTCTACTTCATGCAGTCCAAACTTTGGCAGTAAATCAAGGGCAGCTGAGGTGGCCTCATGTGAATCTTGTTTCGCAATTTTTAACCCGAGAATCACATTTTCCTTGATGGTTTTCCAAGGAAACAAATAATCTTGCTGGAGCATATAGCCGATTTGATGCTCCTTTTGATTTGGTTCTTTTCCTTCGATTAAAATTCGACCTTCAGAGGGCGGCGTAATGCCTGCGATGATAGACAGCAAGGTGGTTTTTCCGCAGCCGCTGGGACCAATAAATGAGATGAATTCACCTTGGTCTATCTCCATATTGATGTGCTGTATAGCCGTTGTTTTTTCTTTTAAAGAGAAGTACGTGTGGGTCACATGGTCAATTTGAAGGAAAGACATGTGCTACCTCCTATTCTATTTGTGATCTGTGACCTTCTTTGCAATGGATGAATCGACAAGTTGTTTGTACGGGATAAATTCCGGCAATTCACCGCTCTCCTTCATGATTTCCTGCAATTTGTTCCATTCCTCTTCATTCAGAAGGGGATCTGTTGCATAGGAATCTTGCTGTTTGTAGCGTTTGATGGCAGTTGATAAGACATCAAGATCTGTATCAGGAAAATGAGATTGAATGGCCTTTGCGATCTCCTCAGGCTGCTTGGCTTCTACCCATTTCTGCGCTTTGTAAATGGCTCGGGTGAAGGCTTCAGCTGTCTCTTTGTTTTCCTCTAAGTAACTCTTCTTTGCCATGAAGGTAGTATATGGCACTTTGCCAGAAGCTTCTCCAAAGGAGGCGGTAATGTACCCTTTACCTTCTTTTTCAAGTAAGGAAGCGGTCGGTTCGAATAACTGCACAAAATCGCCAGTTCCAGAGGAGAACGCACCTGAAATGTTGGCAAAATCAATATTTTGAATCATGCGAAGATCCTTTTTTAAATCAATGCCTTCCTTTTTCAAGACATATTCACCGACCATTTGCGGCATGCCGCCTTTCCGCTGTCCTAAGAAGTCTTTTCCTTTTAATTGATCCCAAGAGAATTGGTTTATTTCCTCCCTTGAAACAAGAAATGTGCCGTCTGTTTGTGTCAGCTGTGCAAAGTTCATGACAGAGTCCTTTGTGTCTTGAGCCTCTACATAGATAGAGGATTCAGACCCGGTCAGGGCGATATCAGCACCGCCTGATAAGAGAGCTGTCATCGTTTTATCACCGCCCCAAGTGGTTTTCAGTTCAACCTCCAAGCCTTCTTCTATGAAGAAATCCTCTGATAAGGCGACATATAGCGGAGCATAAAAGACCGAATGGGTCACCTCGGCTACTTGTACGGTCTGCTCTTGTTCTTTTTTACAGGCGACAAATGGAATAAAGAGCAGGACCACGACGATGAATGCCAGTCTGACTTTGATGGAACGATTCAAGAGTAATTCGCCTCCTTTGTTCTAGATCACTATTAAAGTATGTGAAAAGGGATTTTTGGTGAGTGCCTAGATGAAAATAAGAAGCGCATTGTTTATTTATAGAACGCGTCTTTTTTTCTATACTAGGGGAATGAATGCTTTCTTGAATTTGGCAGAAATAAAGGAGCGGTTTCGTGTATAAAGTGAGTTGGGTATTTGTTGGATGGTATTTAGTAGGTCTTATCTTAATGGTCTTTTTTGAAGTGCCAGCATGGCTTCAGTTTGCAAACGGAATCTTTCTTGTACTGTATGCCTGCTGCGTCATAGAGATTGGGCGACATATTTATGGCTCATGGGGGCTTGTGATCAAAAGGGCAGCCATTGTTGGGGTGCTTACATTTACGGTTGAGTGGGTAGGTATCACAACGGGGTTTCCATTCGGGGCCTATGACTATTATCCGACATTAGGTTTTCTAGTGGCAGGGGTGCCCTTAACCATTGCGTTTGCATGGGTTGGCGTGTTTTTAAACAGCCTTTTTTTATCCAGTCAGCAGTCAAAGTGGAGACGAGCCGTCGAAACGGGGATATGGATTGTCTTGCTTGACCTCATATTAGATCCAGTAGCAGCTGAGCGGAAGTTTTGGGTGTGGTATGACGGCGGTGGGTTTTATGGTATTCCTTTTGAGAATTTTATGAGCTGGGGTATGATTGGAGCAGGACTTTCATTTCTTTTCCCGCTTGTTTCAATTGATCAAAAGGCACTCAGCTGGACGAGCCGTATTTATCAGGCGATGGTGTTCTTTTTTGGTCTTTTGGCATTAGAGGGCGGACTCGATGTCATTTTTTATTTAGCACTGATCATTGTCATTTTGTGTGAAGGAAGGGTTCGATTTGAAAGAAAGCGACAAAAGCCGATCGTTTAGACGTATATTTTTACTTTATCTTGAGCGGTATTTACTCCATAAGCATTTCCGCTGTGTGATGATGAAAGGCTCGGTGGACCCGAAGGAGAAGCTGCCTGTTCTTTATCTCGCCAATCATAGCTCATGGTGGGATGGACTGATCATTTTTCTTTTAACAGAAAAAGCGTCTGAACTTGATCACTACATGATGATGGAAGAGAAGCAGCTGAAGCAATATGCTTTTTTCCGTAAGCTTGGAGCGTTTCCGGTTCATAAAGAGAACCTGAAAAGTGTCAAACAAGCATTGATGACAGCAAGAGAGAACATGCAGGCTGGCGGGGCTGTATGGCTTTTTCCACAGGGGAAAATTATGCATCAGGATATGCGGCCGCTTGAACTGGAAGGAGGGGCTTCTTTTTTAGTGAAGCAATTTGAGCAGGTCGTGGTGAAGCCTGTGACCTTGCAGTATACATTTAATCAATTTCAAAAGCCGACAGTTTCTGTTGTGTTCGGCGAAGATGCCTTAGTATCTGGCGGGGCACTACGAAGCAAGGACGTGACGCGTATGCTTGGAGATCTGCTTGAAACGCAGTTAAACCGACATCAAGCGCAGGTCATCGCTGATCCTGATTTTTCATTAAACGAAGAATTTAAACAGATGACAAGGACAAGTCAGTCAACAAGTGATGCGTTTGATTCTTTTAAAAAGTGGGTGAAAACATGGCGCTCTTCTTAACCGTGATCAGTGTACTGCTGCTTTGTCAGTTTATGTTCACCATATGGAATATGAAGCAGTTTCCCGTGATAAAGTACGCTTCTTTTTCGCCAGATGAACCCATTTCGTTATCGATACTGATTCCGGCTAGAAATGAGGAGAAGCGGATAGAAGCCTGTCTTCAGTCGATCGTTGATCAACGTCTTTATCCGAAAGAGCTCATTGTTCTTGATGATCATTCGACAGATCAGACAAGAGCGATTGTGGAGCGCTTTGCAGAAGCGTATCCGTGGATTCGTGTCCAGTCAGGCCAAGCGTTAAAGCAAGGCTGGCTAGGTAAATCATTTGCCTGTTCTCAGCTCGCTGAGGCAGCAGCTTCTGATTGGCTGCTATTTTTAGATGCGGATGTCCGGTTAAAAAGAGGGGCAATTGAAGCAGTGTATCAGCAGGTATGCACGCAAAATACGGGCATGCTGTCAGGCTTCCCAGAACAAAAAACAGGTACATTCTTTGAGCATCTTGTGGTTCCCATGATGATGTTTACCATAGGCTGTCATCTGCCAGTGAAGTGGGTAAGGAATTCAAGGAACCCCGCTTTTGCCGCAGCACATGGAGGCTTTATTGCCATTGAAAAGAATTGCTATCACGACATCGGCGGGCATGAAGCGATTAAGAATTCGCTAGTGGATGATATGGCCTTGGCTAGACGAGTGAAGGAAAAAGGCTTTCCGTTCACACTTGCAAGCATTCATCCATTTGTGTATATGAGAATGTATGAGAGTGGACAAGAGGTTTGGGAAGGCTACCGGAAAAATTTGTTCCCAGGAGTCAATCGAAGCATTGCTTTATTAAGCAGTGTCTTTTGTTTATACACCCTGCTTTATTTGGCTCCTGTCATTTGTTTGATGATGGCATTGCTGCAGCTTGATGTGCTCAGTATATGCATAGCCATTCTTTGCTATGGGATGGGTGTGTCGATCAAAGCGGCAATTGATATCGAGAACGGGAGAACATCTGCAATGGCCTTTTTATTGCCGGTCAGCATTTTAAGTTTGATCGCCATTGGCCTTGCTTCTATGAAAATCGCGCTGAAAAAAGAAGGGTATGAATGGAAAGGGAGAAGGTACGAATGAAAAAAGTGATCATCATCGGAGGCGGGCTTGGCGGATTATCAGCAGCGATCCGCTTGCAGTCACGAGGGGTTCAGGTCACCATATTAGAAAAAGAAGCGGCTTTAGGCGGGAAATTGCAGCGCCATCAGGGAGCTGGCTACTCTTTTGATCTAGGACCGAGTACCATTACAATGAAGTCATACTTTGAGGAAGTGTTTGCTTCCTGTCATAGACGGATGGAGGATTATGTCACATTTTATCCGATTTCTCCTCTGACCAAAAACGTTTTTTCAGATGGACATACGGTCGAATTTACGCCCAATTTTGAGCAAATGGAATCTCAAATTGCAGCATTCAGTCCTGAAGATGCGAAGCAATACCGTGCATTTTTACAGGAATCAAAGATGCTTTTTCAAAAGGCTGAGGAGCAGTTTTTAAATCGTTTGTTATTGACGTGGAAGGATAAGGCGGATGTAAAGCTCATGAAAGCACTTCTCTCAGTCAAACCGTTTACAACCGTTCAACGCCTGCTGCGTCAATATTTCCGTCATCCGCATACTTTGGCGATGTTTGGACGGTATGCTACATACATCGGCTCTTCTCCCTATGAGGCACCGGCTATTTTTAATATGATGGCGTATTTAGAAGGGGAGAAAGGGATTTATGGAATAAAGGGCGGTACATATCGTTTAGTTGAAGCATTTGAGACTTTGGCAAAGGAATTAGGCGTACAGATTCACCTCAATGAACAAGTCAACAAGATTCATGTGAAGGACCGGCGAATCAAAGGAGTAGAGACGGCTCAGCAGATGTATGAAGCAGATCAAGTCATTGCAGGGGCGGACGCGCTGACTGTTTACCGCCATCTGATTGATGAAAAAGACCGCCCGAGCTTTTTAAATCAAAAGCTGGCTAATATTGAACCGTCATTATCTGGCTTTGTTCTCTTATTAGGTGTACCTAAAGTCTATGAACAGCTGTCCCATCACAATGTGTTTTTCCCAGAGAATTATGAGCAAGAATTCAAAGATATTTTTCAGAAAAAACAACTGCCTCAGGATCCAACGCTTTACATATGTTATTCAGGTCATTCAGAACCAGCTTTAAGCGGAGGACAGGGAAGAAGCAACCTTTTTGTACTGACGAATGCGCCTTATGTGACAAAAGAGCAAGATTGGGGCATGCTAAAGGAGACATACCCGCAGCATTTGAAAACAAAATTAAAGGAAAAGGGTCTCTTTGATATGGATGAGGTTGCCGAATATGAAGCGGTTCAAACTCCGCTTGATCTGCAGCAGAAAACAGGAGCATATCATGGCGCCATTTATGGCATGTCTTCCAACTCGTTCAAGCAGGCGTTCTTCCGAATCAATAATCAGTCAAAGGACATTGAAGGGCTTTGGTTTGTTGGAGGAACAACTCATCCAGGCGGCGGCACGCCGATGGTGACAAAATCAGGCCAGCTCGTCGCAGAAGCGATCATTTTAAGCACTTGACGTAAGAACAGATGAAAAGGAGAGAAATCAAGTGATTGTGGAAAAAAGAAGGTTTCCGTCCCCCCATCCGCATATTCACTTATTTACAGTGACCTATGAGGCAGATGGGCTTCGGATCAAAGGGCTGCTCGCTGAACCGGCCGGAGAAGGTTTCTATGACGGCTTTTTGTATTTACGAGGCGGCATTAAAAATGTGGGGATGGTGAGACCAGGCCGGATTGTGCAATTTGCAGCGCAGGGCTTTGTCGTATTTGCTCCCTTTTACCGAGGAAATCAGGGAGGCGAAGGGAACGAAGATTTTGCCGGAGAGGACCGGAAAGATGCTTTTGCTGCCTTTCAATTGTTAAAGCACCACAAAAAGGTGAAGCAGGATCGTATTCATATCTTTGGTTTTTCGCGCGGAGGGATTATGGGCATTTGGACCGCTGTTGAAATGAAACAAGAGGCGGCTTCCTTTGTGACATGGGGAGGCGTCAGTGATATGAAGCTCACCTACGAAGAGCGTGTGGATATGAGAAGAATGATGAAGCGTGTGATTGGCGGTCCCCCGCACAAGGTGCCAGAGGCCTATGAGGACAGAACGCCTTTAAATGATGTGGACAAAATTGAAGCGCCTGTTCTCATCATCCACGGAGAAGAGGATCAGAATGTATCGATTGAGCATGCGTATTTATTAGAAGATGCGCTGCGCCAGCACGGAAAGTCAGTGGAGACTTGGTATTTTCACGGATACAACCATTATTTCCCACCGCAGCATAATCGGGAAATTGTCAGAAGGCTGACGACATGGATGCACAGCCGGAAAAGCGGAAATGTGGTAAAATAAGCAGTATAACGAAATTTAGAAAGTAGGGGGATTTTCAATATGGGAATGCCTGTTGAATTTAATACAATGATTGTCACGAAGGGAAAAGAGACAAGAATTGAAGAAAATGTATTTGAGCTCATGAAGGAAGGGTACCGCATTTATCCATTAAATATTCCGCTTGAGGTGCGTAAAACGAAAGACGGAGAAAAAACAGGGACAGCACACGTTGAAAAGCTGGAGCTGACAGACAATGTGACAAAGGTTACTTACCGTCTCGTGTCATTACATTCAACGAACTAACAAAAAAAGCTGAGGGAATGATTCCCCTCAGCTTTTGCCATTTGATTATACGCGTGGTCCGCCTTTGGCTTCAATGTCACTTGCTGCGTGGCTGAATTTTTGGAAGTTCTTTTTAAATTCATTGGCAAGGAAGTGTGCTTTTTCTTGATAAGCCTCTTGGTCATCCCATGTTTTAGAAGGTTGAAGCACTTCATCTGGTACGCCAGGAATATGAAGCGGGATGTGTAATCCAAAGATGTCATCAGTGATCATTTCGGCGTTGTCGAGGTCACCTTCGATCGCTGCCTGCACCATTGCTCTTGTATGCGCTAGGTTCATGCGTTTGCCTGTACCATAGCCTCCGCCAGTCCAGCCTGTATTCACAAGGAATACTTTTGCGCCGTGCTCATCAATTTTTTTGCCAAGCATTTCAGCATAGACGTGAGCTGGAAGCGGCAAGAACGGTGAACCGAAGCAAGTAGAGAATGTCGTTTCTGGTGATGTGACACCGCGTTCAGTTCCTGCTAATTTACTTGTGTAACCGCTCAAGAAATGGTACATCGCCTGTTCCTTTGTTAAACGGCTGATTGGAGGTAAAACGCCAAATGCATCAGCTGTTAAGAAGACAATGGCAGAAGGATGTCCTGCGATACTTGGCTTCACGATGTTATCAATCATTTCGATTGGGTAAGCAGCGCGTGTGTTTTCAGTGAAGAATGTGTCATCATAATCCGCTTCACGTGTTTCTTCATCAAGCACAACATTTTCAAGAACTGATCCGAAGCTGATGGCTTTGTAGATTTGCGGTTCTTTTTCTTCGCTTAAGTTCACACATTTCGCATAGCATCCGCCCTCAATATTGAAGACTCCTGAGCCAGACCAGCCGTGTTCATCGTCACCGATCAGCTTGCGGCTTGCGCTTGCAGAAAGCGTCGTTTTCCCAGTACCTGAAAGGCCGAAGAATAATGCGACATCGCCTTCTTGACCGACGTTTGCTGAGCAGTGCATGGATAAAATATCTTGCTCAGGAAGCAGGTAATTCATGACAGAGAAAATGGACTTTTTCATCTCTCCTGCATATTCTGTACCACCGATCAGAATGGTGCGTTTTTCAAAAGAAACGATAATAAACGTTTCAGAGTTTGTGCCATCTGTTTCAGGATCTGCTTTAAAGTGCGGTGCAGATAAGATGGTGAACGGTTTTTCGTTTGAAGAAGGTGTGGATCCGTCAGGTCTGATGAACAGCTGCTTTGCAAAGAGATTGTGCCATGCAAATTCGTTTACCACTGTAATTGGCATACGGTATCTTTCATCAGCGCCGGCAAATCCTTCAAAGACGAATAGTTCATCACGTTCTTTTAAGTATGACACAACCTTTGTATATAAACGGTCAAATGCTTCTTTAGAGATCGGCTGGTTGACTTGACCCCAATCAATTTTATGTTCAGAGCTTTCTTCTTTGACGATAAATTTATCTTTAGGCGAACGTCCTGTGTAGGCACCAGTTGTAGCGCGGACAGCTCCTGTTGATGTTAAGACGCCTTCATCACGTGCCAAAATCTTTTCAACAAGTTTCGGAACAGATAAATTTTGGTGCGTATTTTCTAATGAGAACAATGACTGCAAATCTTCTTTTAAATCCACTGAGTTCATAAAAAAACCCTTCCTTTACCGTTGAATTTGTTTGTTTCGATTAGTATAACACATTGATAATAATAGTCTATACTATTTAAATATTTTTGTGTGTGTTTTTTCATTTCTGCTATGAAAATATGCTTTTTGGTGATGCTAAGGGTGAGGTAAAAAAAGAGGGGAGATAATTCTGATGAAGCATTGACATGATGCAAGGGTTTGAGATAAGATATCTTATTGAACGGATACTCTTATCCCGAGTTGGTGGAGGGACAGGCCCGATGAAGCCCAGCAACCGGTTTCTTGTGAAAAAGGCATGAATATGCTGAGAAACCAAGGTGCTAACCTGATGCAAGGTACAAGAACACCTTGAGCGATAAGAGTGAAAGGCATGCGATCTCAGACCCTTTCCTCGCAATGAAGGAAATGGTTTTTTTATTTTTGGGATATCATATGAACAAATTGCCAATAACATCTCTAATAGAAACGTTTTCAAATATAAGAGGGAACGAGTTCCGTATCATATTGGAGGCCTCATCTTGGGATGATGTGGTCTTGTACAGGAGGAAATAGCCATTATGAGTCAAAATCGTCGTTTATTTACTTCAGAATCAGTAACAGAAGGACATCCGGATAAAATCTGTGATCAAATTTCAGACAGCATTTTGGATGAAATTTTAAAGAAAGATCCAAATGCACGTGTTGCCTGTGAAACTTCTGTTACAACGGGTCTCGTATTAGTAAGCGGTGAAATTACAACGTCTACTTATGTCGATATTCCAAAGACGGTGCGTGACACGATTAAGGAAATTGGCTACACACGTGCGAAATATGGTTTTGATGCGGAAACATGTGCAGTGCTCACATCCATTGATGAACAGTCTGCTGATATTGCGCAAGGTGTAGACAAAGCGCTTGAAGCACGTGAAGGAACAATGACTGAAGAAGAAATTGATGCGATCGGTGCAGGTGACCAAGGATTGATGTTTGGTTTTGCCAACAACGAAACCGAAGAGCTCATGCCGCTGCCGATTTCACTAGCGCATAAATTATCTCTGCGTTTAACAGAAGTGCGCAAGGATCAAACACTTGCCTATCTTCGTCCAGACGGAAAAACACAAGTAACAGTAGAATATGATGAGCAAAATAAACCTGTTCGTATTGACACAGTGGTTATTTCTACGCAGCATGCACCAGAAGTGACGCTTGAACAAATTCAAAGCGACTTAAAAGAGCATGTCATCCGCCCTGTGGTTCCAAGCGAACTCATTGACGAAGAGACAAAATATTTTATTAACCCAACAGGCCGTTTCGTCATCGGTGGACCTCAAGGAGATGCTGGTTTAACTGGACGTAAAATCATCGTTGATACGTATGGCGGGTACGCTCGTCATGGCGGCGGTGCTTTCTCTGGGAAGGACGCAACAAAGGTTGACCGTTCTGCGGCATACGCTGCTCGTTACGTAGCGAAAAACATCGTAGCTGCCGGTCTTGCAGATTCTTGTGAAGTACAACTTGCTTATGCAATTGGTGTTGCACAGCCTGTATCGATTTCAATTGATACATTCGGAACAGGAAAAGCTTCTGAAGAAAAATTAATTGAAGTGGTTCGTGCGAACTTTGATCTTCGTCCAGCTGGCATTATTAAAATGCTTGACCTGCGTCGTCCGATCTATAAACAAACAGCTGCATACGGACATTTCGGCCGTCATGATTTAGATCTTCCGTGGGAAAAAACGGATAAAGCCGATACACTTCGTAAAGAAGCATTAGGACAATAACAACATAGAAAACCGCTTATTTTAAGCGGTTTTCCTTTTGATTAAAAAAAATTCTACAAAAAGTGAAAAAATGTGAAACAAAATCGGACAAAATACTGTCTAATTATAGGTCTACTTTTAAGAAATAACATAACGTGGAGGCAATAATATGTGTGGGTTTGTTGGTGTATTTAATCACCGTCCATTGTCCGAAACTACTGAGCAGGAAGAGTTAATTAAACAAATGAATCGTCTCATCGTTCACCGTGGTCCCGATGATGAGGGTTACTTTCATGACGAGCATGTAGGATTTGGATTTAGACGTTTAAGTATTATAGATGTTGAGCACGGAAAGCAGCCGCTTTCTTATGAAGATGAAAAGTATTGGATTATTTTCAACGGAGAAATTTATAATTATGTGGAGCTGAAGGAAGAGCTTGTGAAAAAGGGCTATACGTTCAGCACAGATTCTGATACGGAAGTACTGCTTGCCACATACCGTCATTATAAAGAAGAGGCGGCTTCTAAACTTCGCGGCATGTTTGCATTTTTAATTTGGGATAAAGAAGCGCAGCAATTATATGGCGCGAGAGATCCTTTTGGCATCAAACCGCTTTATTTTACACAAATGGATGAGCAAGTGTACTTTGCGTCTGAACGCAAAAGCTTGATGGCTGTGAACGAGAACATCTTATTTGATGAGACTTCATTGCAGCAGTACATGTCGTTCCAGTTCGTTCCTGAGCCAAATACACTTGATCAAAAGGTGCACAAAGTTGAGCCTGGTCATCAGTTTATTTTACGCCCAGGACAGGAGATCGAATTTAAGACATACTGGAAGGTTCAATTCAAGCCTGAACAAACACAAGAAGAGAAATTAATAGAAGAAGTACGAGATGCAATCTATGATTCTGTGAAAGTTCACATGAGAAGTGATGTACCTGTTGGTTCATTCCTATCAGGTGGTATTGATTCTTCCTTCATCGTGTCTGTCGCAAAGGAATTACACCCTGAGCTGAAGACATTCTCTGTTGGCTTCCAGCAGGATGGCTTTAGTGAAGTCGATGTCGCGAAGGAAACAGCTGATAAGCTAGGCTTACAAAACTTCAGTGCCGTCATTTCTCCAGAGGAATATATGAACGAGCTTCCGAAGATTGTCTGGCATTTAGACGATCCTTTAGCTGATCCGGCGGCGATTCCATTGTATTTTGTGGCAAAAGAAGCGAAGAAACAAGTGACGGTTGTTCTTTCAGGTGAGGGAGCGGACGAGCTGTTCGGCGGATATAATATTTACCGTGAGCCTCTTTCTCTTAAACCATTTGAATCTGTACCATCTATGCTGAAAAAGCTTCTTCTTCGTCTGGCGCGATTAATGCCAGAAGGAATGAAAGGGAAGAGCTTTATCGTTCGCGGCTGTACGCCATTAGAGGAACGTTATATCGGTAATGCGAAAATCTTTGAAGAGCCAGTGAAGAAAAATCTCTTAAAACATTATGATCCAAGCATCACGTATCGTGACGTAACGAAGACATACTTCGAGGAAAGCGCAGGCTACAGTGATATTAACAAAATGCAATATGTTGATATTCATACGTGGATGCGCGGAGACATCTTACTGAAAGCAGACAAGATGACGATGGCGAATTCTCTTGAGCTTCGTGTTCCATTCCTTGATAAGGTCGTTTTTGAAGCGGCTTCTAAAATTCCAGAAGAGCTGAAAACAAAAGATGGCACAACGAAATATTTATTGCGTAAAGCAGCAGAGGGCATTGTGCCTGACCATGTGTTAAACCGTAAAAAGCTTGGTTTCCCTGTGCCAATTCGTCATTGGCTGAAAAATGAGATGAATGCTTGGGCGAAAGACATCATCAAAAACAGTCAAACAGATGAATACATTAACAAGCAATATGTGCTTGATTTATTAAATGAGCATTGTGCTGGCAAAGCAGATCATAGCCGTAAGATTTGGACCGTCCTCATCTTTATGATTTGGCACAGCATTTATGTGGAGCGCAGCATTGATCCAGAGCAGTTGAATCATCAACCGAAAGAAGTCATCTTTAGTTAATGAAAAAAGGTTTTCAGCTTTGTGCTGAAAACCTTTTTTGTCATGATAGAAAGCAGTGGAAAAGGGTAAAATAACAAGCGGTTCATAGTTATTGCTTAATATCCTGAAAAAAACATGATAAAGTGAAGATACACGTATGATGTTAACGGGATAAAAGGGAACGATAGTATTGTCCTTTTTCTACATATTCTCTACGGATTCTGTCCATGTCTTGGATATCTTCATCTGTTAACTGACGGACGACCTTGGCTGGACGGCCAAAAGCGAGTGATCCTTTTGGAATAACCTTTCCTTGAGGGACAAGACTACCTGCACCGATAAAGGCACCTTCGCCAATTTCTGCACCATCGAGAATGATGGACCCCATACCAATGAGGGCATTTTTTCGAATGATTGAGCTATGTAATGTGACTTGGTGTCCAATGGTAGCACCATCTTCTATAAGAAGTGTTTTTCCAGGACTTTGATGCAGACAGGATAAATCTTGAATATTGACGTTTTTTCCAATTCTCACAGGAGCGACATCGCCTCTGATGACGGTTTGAAACCACACGCTCGAATATTCTCCAATCGTGACATCACCAGTAATGGTGACGTTATCTGCGACAAAGACCGATTCATGAATCTCAGGTGTAAACTGATGATATGGATAAATCACTTTTTCGACTTCCTTTCTTAATACAACATTTGTGAGGTGTTTACTTTGTGGACTTGGCATGCTGAAAGACCAGTTGGTACAATTGTAATTGTACATGGTGCGAGTGAATATCACGGCCGATATAAATGGCTGATCGAAATGTGGCGAAATGCAGGCTATCACGTCGTTATGGGTGACCTCCCTGGGCAAGGGACATCGACACGTGCGCGCGGCCACATTCGCTCGTTTCAGGAATACATTGATACAATAGATGAATGGATCGAACATGCGAAATCATTCAGGCTTCCTACTTTTTTACTTGGACACAGTATGGGTGGACTCATTTCAATTGAGTGGATCAAGCAGTATACCCATACGAAGATTGATGGCATTATTTTATCATCACCTTGTTTAGGTCTGCAATTTAAACCGAAGAAGCTAATGGATTTTGCATCAAAAGGTCTAAATGTGCTGGCACCGTCCTTTAAAGTCGAGTCAGGGCTGTCGATTGAACTAGCCACACGGAATCAGGCTGTGATTGAGGCAGACTCAAATGATTCTCTTTACGTAACAAAGGTGTCGGTTCGCTGGTACCGAGAGCTGATCAAAAATATTGATGCGGCCATGCAGCCAACGAATGTCTTTAAATCGATTCCGCTCCTTTTAATGCAGGCGGGCGATGATAAGATCGTGGATAAAACAAGGGTGATCAAATGGTTCAATGGCATTGAATCAACCAATAAATCATACCGTGAATGGGAAGAACTGTATCACGAAATTTTTAATGAACCGGAAAGAGAAGATGTGTTTAAGGCAGCAAGAGCCTTTACAGATCAATATATTTGATGGTGAGCTTTAAGTTGGGGGTGGATTGATTTGTCAGTACCAGAGCGTCCTTTTGCACTGATGACAAAGGTGTATAAAGATATTTTTCCGCTTGTTCATCAGGAGCTGAAAAAGTGGCGGGCTCATGCAGAAATGATTGAAAATGAAGAACTGCGAACGCAGGCACTAGCGAGCATATCCAGTAAAACCTTTCACTGTGAAGGCGGAGGCATTTTATCTCTTCTAGCAGGTGAGGCGAAAGAAACGTGTATTGAATTCATTGTGGCGTATCAAACCATCAGTGATTACTTAGATAACCTATGTGACCGCAGCACGTCGCTGGATCCAAAAGATTTTCATATGCTGCATCAAGCGATGAGAGATGCGCTTGATATTCATGCTGAGCTCAAGCCTTACTATCAATTCCGTGATGATCAAGAGGATCATGGGTATTTACATGCGCTTGTCCGCACATGTCAAGACGTGCTTACGCGCCTTGAGCATTATCCAATCATTCAGCCATATTTACACACGCTGTGTGATTACTACAGTGATTTGCAAGTACATAAACACGTCGTTCCTCATGAGCGGGTCCCGCGGCTAGAATCGTGGTTTCGCCAGTATGAAAAGGATTTGCCTAAGATGGAATGGTATGAATTTTCAGCTTGTGCAGGATCAACGTTAGGGATTTTCTGTCTTGTGGCGTATGCGCTGCAGCCGGATTTTACAGAAAAGCAGGCGAAGCAAATTTACGAAAGCTATTTCCCTTATATCCAAGGTCTGCACATTTTACTTGATTATTTAATTGACCAAGAAGAAGACCGGCTTGGGGGAGATCTGAACTTTTGCTCCTACTATGCTTCTCATCATGAGATGATGGATAGACTTCAGCATTTTATTGAAAAAGCGGATGAGCAGCTGAAAGGCATTCCGCACGAAAACTTTCACAAATTGATTAACAGAGGGTTACTGGCAGTCTATTTGTCCGATGAAAAAGTGACAGCCCAAAAAGAGATGAATAAGCTGGCAAAACGGCTGATCAAATCAAGCGGGAAAACATCATTCTTTTTCTATATCAACGGAAGAGCTTACCGGACCTATCAGAAAATGCCTTGGATGAAATCCTCATAAAAAAGCTCAAATCCATTAGGATTTGAGCTTCAGCGCGCAGACAAACCCTCGCATTCTTTGTCAGTCCTGCGCGCCGGTACTCACGAATGTCAAATTCGCTCCGTTCCGGTGCTCGTTCTTCCTAGACTGCAAAGGTTTTCTATCACGCTGAAAGAAGACAAAGGGCTAAAATAAAAATCATTTTGGCCCTTTGTCAATAATCTGAGCTCAAATCATTAGGATTTGAGCTTTTTTTCAATGGCGACCACAAAAGGCGGATCGTTTTGAATATTCATGTATTGATATGATAAAACTTGGACCTCTTCATGAGGAAGTGATCTGCAATAGTCAAGAAGCACTTCTTTTTCTTTTTTTCCTTCGGGGTGTCCGTGATAGATCACAAGGACGATCAGACCTCCGGGTTTAAGCCAGTCGAGGAGCTGCTCAATGGCTTCAATGGTTGTATGGGCCTGAGTAGTGACGGCTTTATCGCCTCCGGGCAAGTACCCAAGGTTAAACACCGCACCAGAGATATGCCCATAAACATCTCTTGGCAAGTGTTGAGCCAGTTTTTCATGACCATCGTGAATCAGATGAACAGAAGGATATCCCTCGCCAAGCCTTTTGCGCGTCTGTTGTATGGCTTCCTCTTGTACGTCGAATGCGAAAACTTGTCCATCATGACCTACAAGATCAGCTAAATAGAGTGTATCATGGCCATTTCCCATCGTTGCATCAATGACGACATCGCCTTTTTGACAAGCCCGTTCTAACAGCTCTTTACTAAAAGGGAGCATGCGTTTCAAAATCATTTGGCTGCTTCTTCCAATCTGACGAAACGTTTGCCTTGGTAGCTGTTACGTCTTTCGAGCTCAGCATTAATGGCATTTAGTACTTCCCACTTGTTTACACTCCACATCGGACCAACCATTAATTCAATTGGGCCATCCCCTGTAATGCGGTGAATAATCATTTCTGGCGGCAGGATCTCAAGTTGATCACAAACAAGCTGAACATATTCTTCCTGGCTTAGAAACTCCAATTTGCCTTTTTCGTATTGCTTGACCATTGGGGTTCCTTTTAAAAGGTGAAGTAAATGAATTTTAATTCCTTGCACATCTAAATCTGCGACAGCTTTTGCTGTTTCCATCATCATGTCCCGGTTTTCTAGAGGCAGTCCGTTGATGATATGCGAGCAGACACGAATTCCGTGTTTTCGCAGTTTTTCTACACCTTCTACGTAGCATTCATAATCATGGGCACGGTTAATGAGCATCGCTGTCCGTTCATGAACCGTTTGAAGACCAAGCTCTACCCAGAGATAAGTGCGCTCATTTAATTCGGCTAAATACTCCACCACGTCATCTGGCAGGCAGTCAGGTCTTGTCGCAATAGATAAACCAACCACTCCATCCAGATTCATGACGGTTTCAAATTTTTCTTTTAGAACAGGAAGCGGGGCGTGTGTGTTTGTATACGCTTGAAAATACGCCATATATTTTCCGTCTTTCCATTTTGTGTGCATCCGGTCTTTGATTTCGTTAAATTGAGTGATGAGATCATCAGCCCGGTTTCCTGCAAAATCACCAGACCCAGCTGCACTGCAAAATGTACAGCCTCCGTGGGCTACAGTACCATCACGGTTTGGGCAGTCAAAGCCGCCGTCTAAGGCCACTTTAAATACTTTATGACCAAAGTGCTCTCGCAAATGATAGTTCCATGTGTGATAGCGTTTTTCGCTGTTTGAATATAAAAAAGGGTTATGCTGATCCAAGTCAGTAACCTCCTTGCGTAATAATAGGCATCCTTAAAGTTTAACAAAAATCATGAAGGAGGACAATTGAATCTGTCCAACATTTTCTTTAGTGAAAAAGCTTTACGTGGGCAAAATAGGCGGGAGCAATGATGAAATGGAGGGAATGCAAGATGGCAACAAGGCAGTCGATCGATGAATTTATCCAAAAAAGTACTGAAACCCTTGAGTTTGCAAATGAGCAATTTGATTTGAACTTACGCCAAGAGCATTATAATGAGGACGAATTTTCTAAGGCGCAGCTTATGCTTGAAGATGCGGTGAACGAATTAGAAAAATTAAAAGATGTCGCCAATGACCAGCAAAGAGAGCGATTAGACAGGGCGCGTGTTCAAATTCAAAGCTTGCAAAATCAAATGATTTTAGGTATTTCTTACGACAACGAATGATGAACAGATCCTTTTTTTAAGGGTCTGTTTTTTATTTTTTAAAAGGCTATTGACTTTTTGGCTGAGTGTCTTTATTGTGTTAAGTGTACTACAACAACTAATACACTAAAGACACTTAAAAAGTGAAGAAAGGTGTTCAACCATGAAAAAAGAAAAAAAACCAATCAATTTGAAGTGGATGGTGCTGGCTGTTGCGTTAGCATGTACATTTTTTTTCGTTCTCGTTTTCATTGGTTTTGAAGTTCAAAAAGATTTGATACCTAATTCAATCCCTTTAATGCAAGGGCATGAACAAGCGATAGGACTGCAAAAGCATGAATGAGGAAAGAGGGAGCCATCATGATTCAAATAGATCCACGAAGCGCTGCGCCATTATATGAACAAATCATTGAGCAGTTGAAAATTTTATGTCTAAAAGGTGTAATGAAACCTGGTGACAAACTGCCCTCTGTCAGAGAGCTCGCCACCATTATCATCGCCAACCCAAACACCGTCAGTAAAGCATATAAAGAGCTTGAGCGGGAAGGGATTATTGAAACACTAAGAGGCCGCGGTACGTATGTAACAGAAGGGGCTCAGTTAAAGCTGAATGAAGGGAAGGTGTTGGAGATGAAGGAGCAATTAAAACAACTCATCATAGAAGCTCATTATGCCGGTATTGATATTCAACAACTGAAGGAATGGATAGAAGAGATCGGCTCAAGTCTTGAGGGAGGAAAACAAGTTGATTGAGGTTAGAAATGTATCAAAGACATTAAATGGACGTGAAGTACTCAGTAACGTTTCCTTCAAAATAGGCGAAGGTGAGATCTTCGGTCTGCTAGGCAGGAATGGCTCAGGAAAAACAACACTTCTCCGCTTGATTCAGCAAATTCTTCTTCCAGATGAAGGAGAGATTTATTTTAAAGACGTGCTTGTGAAAGACCATCCTTTAGTGAAGCAAAATATTGTGTATATGCCAGTCGTCAATCCCTACTTTGACAGATACAATTACGGACAGCTTGTCCAGCTGTTAAAGCATATTTATCCGAAGTTTGACGTGACATATGCCAATGAGCTTGTGAACCGCTATGAAATTCCGGAAAAAGTGAAATATCGTGAACTATCGACAGGGTTAAAAAAACAGCTGTCATTAATTTTAAGCTTTGCGATCAAGCCAGCGGTGATTTTGTTAGATGAACCGACAGATGGAATTGATGCCGTCACAAGAAATGATGTTCTTCAGCTCATGATCGACGAGGTAGCGGAACGTGAAACATCGATTCTCATTACATCGCACCGATTAGAGGATATTGAGCGTATGTGTAACCGAATCGGGTTTTTAGAAGGAAATGAACTCACAAGTGTCATGGATCTAGATGAATTAAAGAATGATTATGTCAAAATTCAGATGGCTTTTGAAGAAGATATGAACTTGAGTATACGAAAAAATGGCGTTGCTATATTAGATCAAGCGGGCATTTTTTATACAGCGCTTGTTCTTAAAACCGATGTAGAGGCTAAAGAGTACTTGAAGTCGCTGCAGCCAAAAGTATGGCATGAACTGCCTGTGAATTTAGAAGAAGTATTCATTGCAAAGTTTGGAGGGAAACGGAGATGGTAAAGCGGCAATTATTATATAAGGAGTGGAAGCAATCAGAGCTGACATTTATTTTAGTGATGCTGGTTGCGGCGCTTGCGACGCCCTTTGCATTCTTAATGGAATATTCGTCTTTTCAAACGTGCATAAACGATACAGTTTGTATTACGGATTCACCACGTTTTTCTTATATCTTTAAGACGGATGCTTTTCTCTCCCTTTCATGGTTAATGGGAATTTTCTTTGCTGTGATTCAGCTTGGATTTGAGAGAAATAAAGGGCAGATGGATTTTACCTTATCCTTGCCATTTAGCAGAAGTACGATTTATCACACTAAGTTCTTCTTAGGCGCTGGAATCATTGCGATTATTCATGCCGTCTCATATGTTCTCACTTATTTACTTATATTAGGCCTTAATCCATTAGAGGTACCTGGCTTTAACAGCGGTTATTTCTTTTCGCTGCTGTCCTCTTGGATGATGTATAGCTTGTTTTTTGCAGCTGGTACTTTAACAGGAAGTGCTATTTCCCAGGCAATCGTTGCATTTAGCACAGCTATTTTACCCTTTTTAGTGATTGGACTACCGATCGTTCATTTAGATTTTATCATGAAAACAAGTGGAATGTGGATGGATCGGATCTTCAATTATTTGATCTCGCCTATTTCTCCAATTACTTATATCACCACTGAACGTTTTCAACATGAATATCCACTTTGGTTCACTGGTGAAGAATTCATCGTACCCATTGTGATGATGATTGTATTTTATCTCATTGGTTTGCTTAGCTTTATGAAGCATCCGATTGAACGAAATGGCCGGTTCTTCCTTTACTCAAAAATGGATAGACCTATTCAGATTATGGTCATTGTCTTCGGTGTTCTAGGATTTGGATGGGTTGGATTTTCTTCTGATAATTCCATGTTTGGTTATATCACTGGCATGTTAATAGGCGGCGTTGTAGGTGCACTAACAAGTTATTTCTTAATATATCGAAAAAGATAAACAGAGAGTAGGGGAGTAGAGATGATTCAGGTTCAAGCGTTAGATCATGTGTTTAAAATTGGTAAAAAGGGCAGAGAGAATGAAATTCCTGTGCTGAAAGGGATTGACCTATCCATCAAAAGAGGCGACATTGCTTGTATTGTGGGACGAAGTGGTTCGGGGAAATCTACCCTTTTGAACTTAATTTCAGGATATATTACGCCAACGAGCGGACAAATTGTCATTGATGGGACCGATGTGACCGGCTTTAATGAAAAAGAATGGGCGGACTTCCGCTTAGATCACTTTGGCTTTATCTTTCAAAGCTTTCAATTGATCGGGAGCTTAACGACGTATGAAAATGTTGAACTTCCGCTCACTTTAAAAGGTGTGAAGCCGTCTGAACGAAAGACGAAAGTAAAAGAAATGCTGAAACGAGTAGGCCTCGAACATCATGCAGGGCATTACCCGAATGAGTTGTCCGGCGGGCAGCAACAGCGTGTGAGTATTGCAAGAGCCTTGATTTTAAATCCATCTATTATATTAGCGGATGAACCAACAGGCAGTCTAGATTCAGAAACCGAAGCAGAAATTCTAGCCTTTATCCAGCAGCTCAATCGTGAAAAAGGAATCACGTTTGTCATCATTACACATGACGATGAAGTCGCTTCAATTGCAGATACAACGTTCCAGCTTCATGATGGTGTATTAAAGAAAGGGGAACAGACCATTGAAATTTAGAGATCAGGTCAAATTCATTAGAAGAAACATGAAGAAAAATAGATTGCGTGTGTTTATGACCATTCTTGCGACGACAATGGCATGCTCTTTCTTAATCGTTCTAGCATCTGTCGGTTTTGGTTTGCAAAAATCGGCGCAAGATGAAATCATGAAACAGCAAATCATCACTGAAGTGAAAGTGTTAGGCAAGGAAAAAGGTGCCGTCAAGGTAGATGATTTAAAGAAATATGACCATGTGAAATCTGTCGTCTCAAGAACGTCTCTCGTTCCATCGGTAAACGTCGAGCTCGATGACCGCTCAAGTGAAACGCAGGCTGCTCTGACCGATATGAAAGAGGAAAAAGAAGCAGGGCTTGAACTAGACAGAGGGAAAGTCCCAACATCAGCAAACGAAATTGTGGTTGGGTATCATATGGCTGAACTTCTCTGGACGGATAAAGAGCGCAAAGCCTATGAAAAAGAATTAAATCAAACGTCAAACGGTGAAGAAGAACCAAAAGAGCCAAAAGGCTACACGAAAGATATTTTAAATAAAGTGATTCAAATCAAGGTACCAAAACTCAACGAAGAAAATGAAGTCGTCAAAGAAAAAACATTTGATTTCCGTGTAGTAGGAGTCATGAAAAAGCCAAATTTGGAGTGGCAGCAGGATCATAAAATTCTCATTCCGAATGCGTATGAAAAGGAATTTGGTCAAATACTTGATCTATCTCCTGAAGCAGGAAATGTCGAGAAAATGACCTCTGTCTATGCGGATAAATTCGACAATGTCGGTGCACTCACGAATAAGCTGACAGATGAGGGCTACCAAGTCATCTCTGTGACGAATCAGCTCGAAGGTATGGATATGTTCTTTACTGTCTTCAAAATTGGACTCATTTTTGTCGGCTGTATCGCAGTCATTATTTCTGCAATTGGTATTTTTAATACGATGACAATGGCAGTAACAGAGCGAACACAAGAGATTGGGATTATGAAAGCCATTGGTGCGAATCCATCGATTATCAAGCGAATGTTCCTCATGGAAAGTGCTTATATTGGGGTGATTGGGTCGATCATCGGTATTATCATCTCATATATCATTAGTTTCGCCGTCAATTTAATCATTCCAGCCATTTTGTCGTCCATGTCAGAGGGAGGGTCAAGCGATCAATTCTCGATCACCTTCTCCTATATTCCGCTCAGCCTTGTGATCACAGCAACAGTGATTAGCGCAGGGGTAGCGATCCTTTCAGGGCTTAACCCGGCACGTAAAGCAACAAAAACGAATGTATTAGCAGCATTAAGAAGAGAAATCTAAAAAAAAAACCTCCTAAGACACCCGATTGGGCTGACAGGAGGTTCTTTTTTTGTGACACATGGCTATTGCTTAGGTGCCCGGTACCCTGCACGTTCTGCCTCTTCTACGGAGCAGAATAGTTCGGTTACATTTTTTGTTCTAGAGTAGTATCTGCTACTCGGTGTGTGATAAATGCCATTGACACTTCCTTTGATGTTACAGGCTGCTGATTCTTTTTTTGTTTCCTTCTGCGATTCATGACCGCCTGTACTTTTTCCTTCATCTTTAGGAGCGGAGCGCTGAACAGTGGAAGACTTCGTATCGCTGCTGCTTTTCTTGTTCTCTTTTTTGAGTGTTTCATTGCTTGAGGCAAGCTTGTCTATTTTCTCTTCAAGCGCTTGAATGGTCTTTTCTTGCTTTTTGACTGTTTCTTTTTCTGAGGTGATGGTTTCTAGCTTTTTAGCTAGTTTTTCTTTATCCTTTGTTGCGTCCTCTAAAGAGGCAGTAAGCTCCTCTTTATCAGCTTTTAAGCGCGATATGTCAGATGTGAGCTGCTTTTGATCCTTTAACAGCTGTTCTGAAGATGGATCTGCTTGTGCCTTCGGTGCATCTGTGGCAGCAAACGATAATGACATAATGGAAAAGACGAGACCCAAGATCAAAAAAGGATAAAATAGTTTCTTTGAAAAGATATGCTCGTTCTGGTGTTTGAGTAATAAGAAATTGACGGCATATCCTATGGCGAAACAAACACATAAAAGACCTATGATGAGTAACATCATCATCTAGAAGCCCCCCTAAATCTCTATTTACTCCTATCATACCTCATTTTTCCATTTTTAGGGGCGGTTTAACTAAAAAAGCCCTGTTTACACAGGGTTTTCAGCTAATGGTAATCCTTTGATTGCTTCCTTAACCGTCAAATATGTGATCGCATCCTGGAAATCTGTATCCAAGTCTTTCATTTTCATCGCAAGCTGCGGTTTGATCCCTGTGATGATCAGTTCGGTTCCAGTTAAACTGAGAAGATGATGCAGCTTGAAAATGCGTCCTGCAACGGAATCATCGACATCGATTAAGCCAGAAAGATCGACAATTAAATAATCATCCTTTGAATCATCTAATATACAAGTTAACTTCGCAACAATGGCATCAAAGCGTTCTTCAGATAGTTTTCCAATGAGTGGTAGAGCAGATACACCATTTTTGATTGGGACGATTGGCGTCGAAAGAGAGGTGACTTCCTGTAAGGAATCTTCTAGGAGTTGTTCATATTCTTTCTGTTTCGTAATATCCTTTTGAAAGCCAATGAAAAATGTTTTATCATCTTGTTCAATGTATAGAGGATCTATATTGAGTTCATTCCAAAAAAAAGTACCGTCTTTTTTATAATTTTTTAGCTGTGTGGTAATAGGTATTTTATTCTGTATTCCATGACGTATTAAATCAAGCTGCTCTTGATCTGTGTCTTTTCCTTGAAGGAATCGACAATTACGCCCAAGAATCTCATCTGGTTTGTATCCAGTCATGTGTGTAAAGCCATGGTTCACATAAACGATAGGGTTATCCTCTAAAGAAGGGTCTGTAATGACAACACCGATCCGCGCATGATCTAGCGCTTTTTTTATGAGTTCAAGCTGTTTTTGCAAGCCGAAGATGTTCGAGCTGACCATATTACCCTCCTTTGCTGCTACTAGCAGACATATCAAATGGCTGTCTTTTCAACCAAAGGTATTCCTTACTAAAGTAACATAACATATGTTCTGTTTCAATGATTGCAATGGCTTTGTTAAATTTGTCATCATAGTTTGTCCTCCATTAGAATATAGTAAGTAAGGAGACTTTTCTTTAGAAAAAGAAGGAATCAATTGCTCATAATTCATAAAATGACAAAAATAGTTAATATGGATTAGGCAAAAATGATTCCAATGCATCAAGATTGTTTTTGGGTCATTCACATATAATGGAAGAAACAAGCTTTTTTTCTTCGTTAGAGAGAATAGACCTTTTACATGGATTATGACGGAACAGCAGAATGGCATTACAGGGGGCTGGACAGCCTGAAGTCGCTTTACTATTCTAAGGGCTTTAGGAAGGTGATGAAAATGCTGCAACAAGTCATTATTGCTTGCGCCATTGGAGGGGTCATGGGCATTCTCGGTCACGTAAAGAAAAAAGGCAGGCTAGAGAAGCCCAGAATGACAAAAAAGTTTATTTATTTAGGGTTTATTGAAGATTGGCTCGTTGGGATGATTGCCGCTACACTGCTTGTCTTATCCTCAAATCCCGATTCTAGTCTGCACTTGGTCATCTTATCAATTATTTCAGGTTACGGAGGAGAAGCAGTTCTGCGAAGCTTTGATTTTGTAAGAGAACAGCGTTCACAGGATGCAGACTCCAACCGTCATAACCGATCTCCACACGAATAATATCCTCTACTTTACCCTGATCTAGGGTACATTCCCATTGTATACAAACCTGCTTGCACTTATGATCATAATTCTATAAAATACTACTTAGATGACGGTTACGATAAGAACAGTGAAGAGGAGTAGTAGGAAAGCAGTATTTGTCTTTAGAGAATTGACGGCTGGTGAAAGTCAATCAAATCTGCTTCTGAACTCGCCTCAGAGTTGCAGTTGCGTTAAAGCTTCTGTCGCATGTCTGCGTTAAAGATATTAAGTGAGCGTACAAACAGAAAGTGACGCTAACAAGGGTGGTACCGCGGGAACCAAAAAATCTCTCGTCCCTTTCCAGGGATGAGGGTTTTTTGTTGATTTTAGAAAAATCTGAATTCTTGCAGTGGTCATCTGAGCAGATACAGCCGTACATATTAAAGGAGGTTTTCACATTGAGTTTTCAGCATCGGGAAATTGAAAAGAAGTGGCAGGATTATTGGCTGACACATAAAACATTCGCCACATCTGACTCGGAAGATAAACCAAAGTTCTATGCGCTTGATATGTTTCCATACCCATCAGGAGCAGGGCTTCATGTCGGGCACCCTGAGGGCTACACAGCAACGGATATTTTATCACGCATGAAACGTATGCAGGGATATGATGTTCTTCATCCAATGGGATGGGACGCATTTGGTCTTCCAGCAGAACAGTATGCACTAGATACAGGGAATGATCCAGCGGTCTTTACAGAAGAGAACATCAATAACTTCCGCCGCCAAATTCAATCACTAGGATTCTCATATGATTGGGATCGAGAAATCAACACGACTGATCCGAATTATTATAAATGGACACAATGGATTTTCTTGAAATTGTATGAAAAGGGATTGGCGTATATCGATGAAGTACCAGTGAACTGGTGCCCGGCGCTCGGTACAGTTCTTGCAAATGAAGAAGTCATTGATGGAAAAAGTGAACGCGGAGGGCATCCAGTTGAAAGACGTCCGATGAAGCAATGGATGCTGAAGATTACGGCTTATGCGGACAGGCTGTTAGAAGATTTAGAAGACATTGATTGGCCTGAAAGCATCAAAGATATGCAGCGTAACTGGATCGGACGTTCAGAAGGTGCACACGTTCATTTCGAAGTAGAAGGACATGACGAACAGTTTACTGTTTTCACAACGCGTCCGGATACATTATTTGGTGCAACATATGCGGTACTTGCACCAGAACATGCACTTGTTGAAAAAATTACAACAGCTGCTCAAAAAGAAGCAGTCGAAGCATATATCAAAGAAATTCAATCAAAGAGCGACTTAGAGCGGACAGATCTTGCAAAAACGAAGACGGGTATTTTCACAGGCGCTTATGCCATCAATCCATTAAATGGTGAAAAGATGCCGATCTGGATTGCAGATTACGTGCTGGCTACTTATGGAACAGGCGCGATTATGGCGGTACCTGCCCATGATGAGCGTGACTATGAATTCGCCAAAACATTTGATCTTCCAATCAAGGAAGTTGTAGAAGGCGGAGACATTGAAAAAGAAGCTTACACAGGTGATGGAAAACACATTAACTCTGATTTCCTCAATGGATTAGGAAAAGAAGAAGCGATTGAAAAAGCCATTGCATGGCTTGAAGAACATCAAAAAGGCGAAAAGAAAGTCACCTATCGTTTAAGGGACTGGCTATTTAGCCGCCAGCGTTACTGGGGTGAGCCAATTCCAATTATTCATTGGGAGGACGGAACTTCTTCAGCCGTTTCAGAGGAAGAGCTTCCACTTATTTTGCCTAAAACCACTGAGATTAAGCCAAGTGGTACAGGTGAATCACCTTTAGCCAATATCAAAGAGTGGGTTGAGGTTGTAGATCCTGTAACAGGTAAAAAAGGACGCCGTGAAACCAATACAATGCCGCAATGGGCAGGCAGCTGCTGGTATTTCTTACGTTATATTGACCCGCATAACTCAGAAAAGCTTGCATCTCCTGAGAAGCTAAAGAAATGGCTTCCTGTTGATGTATATATCGGCGGAGCAGAACATGCTGTACTGCATCTTCTATATGCGCGCTTCTGGCATAAGTTCTTGTATGATATTGGTGTTGTTCCTACAAAAGAACCTTTCATGAAATTGTTCAACCAAGGAATGATTCTTGGAGAAAATAATGAAAAAATGAGTAAATCAAAAGGGAACGTTGTCAATCCAGATGATATCGTAGAATCTCATGGTGCGGATACATTACGACTTTATGAAATGTTCATGGGACCTTTAGATGCATCAATCGCTTGGTCTGAAACAGGACTTGATGGTGCTCGCCGTTTCCTTGATCGTGTATGGCGTCTATTCACAAATGAAGATGGCACAATCAGTGATAAAGTGACGGAGCAAACTGGAGGCGCATTAGAACGCAGCTATCATGAAACCGTGATGAAGGTAACGGACCATTATGAAGGCCTGCGCTTCAATACAGGGATCTCACAATTAATGGTGTTTATCAATGATGCCTACAAGGCTGATACACTGCCGAAAGAATATGCAGAAGGCTTTGTGAAACTTCTTTCTCCAATTGCACCGCATTTAGCGGAAGAGCTTTGGAATAAACTTGGTCATGAAGGGTCTATTTCTTATGAAGCATGGCCGCAATATGACGAGTCAAAGCTTGTCGACGATGAAGTAGAAATTGTCGTACAGTTGAATGGAAAAGTGAAAGCAAAATTAACCGTTCCTGCTGATGCAACAAAAGAACAGTTAGAAGAGCTTGCGAAAAATGATGCACGCGTAAAAGAACAGCTTGAAGGGAAAACCATTCGCAAAGTGATTGCGGTTCCTGGGAAGCTTGTCAATATTGTTGCGAACTAATGATGACACCCATCGGTATGAACCGGTGGGTGTTCTTTATTTCCCGGGACATAATTTTGTCGAAAACAAGGTGATTACTTCATCGACCTCGTATTTTAACAGGTGATCAAGAAAATGAGGAGTGACGTCAATGGAAAAGGAAAGCAAACGTGAACAACTGCTCAGTCTGTTAGGAGAAATGCCAGAACGCCATCGCGTGGAGGCATATACGTTAAAGATCGAGGAACGTGAATCGTATGTAGTCGAAACACTCATTCTTTCGATTCATGGTGTAGAGGAAGTGCCCGCTTATTTTGTAAAGCCAAAGGATACGGTGAAAAAAAGACCTGTTGTGCTGTTCCAGCACTCTCATGGCGGGAACTACGTGGATGGGAAGGAAGAGCTGATCAAAGGTGCTCATTATTTGCAAGCGCCTTCATATGCGAAAGAGTTCACATCAAAAGGCTATAGTGTCCTGGCTATCGATCATGCAGGGTTTGGTGAGAGAAGAGGAAGAACAGAAAGTGAAATTTTTAAGGAGATGCTTTTAACAGGAAAAGTGATGTGGGGCATGATGCTGTATGAAAGCATGTGTGCGATTGATTATGTGCTGTCTCGATCTGATGTGCTGCCGGACCGGTTAGCTGTTTTTGGAATGTCAATGGGAGGGCTTCTTTCCTGGTGGACTGCTGCGCTTGATGAGAGGGTCAGTGTGTGTATTGATCTTTGCGCACAGGTCGATCACCACACATTAATTGAAACGAACAATTTAGACAGGCATGGCTATTATTACTATGTACCAAGCTTAGCAAAGCACTTTACAGCAGCTGAAATTCAGGAAATGATTTTTCCAAGGCCGCATTTAAGCTTAGTGGGAAAACTTGATCCACTCACGCCTGCTGAAGGCGTCGCACGCATTCAAAAGGGATTGAGCCAAACCTATCAAACTGCTTCATTGAAAGAACGGTATCAGCTTGTTGGTCTTCATGCAGGTCATTTTGAAACAGCCGCTATGCGTCACGAGGCCACTCGATTTTTGAAAAAATGGCTGTAACCCATAAAGGCTTGGACATACTACGTCAATAGAAAGGAGGAAACAGATGAAAAAGATCACGATCATTGGCGGATGCGGTGTGATAGGCCGTATATTAACAAAAGCGCTCTCTTCTGAGTACGAGATCACCATCATTGATCAAACGAGTTGTGTAAAAGGAGCCATTTTAGCAGATGCAGCGAATGAACAGGAATTATATGAGGCGATTCCGAGAGATACAGATGTCATCATGCACCTTTTAAACATGGAGATGACGCATGATGTGATGAATCTTGAGGAGTTTGAAAAAATGAATGATATTTTTTGGAGGAGCTCCTATTATATGTTTCGGTCAGCTGCACGTCTCGGCATACGAAAAGTCATTTTTGCAAGCAGCAATCATGTGACCGATCGTTATGAAGAGGATGGCCGCTCCTTACTAGGGCGAAATATTACAACAGACGATGTGCCAGCGACTAAAAATGTCTATGGTATTTTAAAATTTGCTTCAGAACAGCTAGGCCGTTTGTTCCACGATCAAACGGGGATGTCTGTTATCAATTTACGGATTGGAACGGTTGTAACGGATGAGATGGAGGCATTACACAAGAAACGAAGAACGAAACGAACACTTCTGTCACATGAAGATCTTATAGGGATGACAAAGGCAGCGATTGAAACGACCGTCCCCTTTGGGACATATTATGCCGTATCAGAAAACGAAGAAAAGCCCTGGTCTACGGAAAAAATAAAGCAGGAGTTAGGCTACAGACCTGATGTGAATACGACGGAAATCCTAGAAGAAAATGATCAGGCATAGGGCATAATCATGTCATTAGCTGATGATCTTATTCTTTTGTTTCATGAGCATAAAAGCACGATTGACATGATCCATCCAGTTGGTCTGTCAAGATGATTATAGACGCTTTCTTCCCCCGTTTGTTACATTTTAATCACGATATCGTCACAGGCTGCAGCTTATTTTCGGACGAAATGATAACGCTTTCAAAGAAAGGGCGTGATGAACATAGATCGTTCTATTAAAGGCCGATTGTTCAACTTATTTAATTACTCTTTTCTACTCATGTTCGCATTAATATGTGTGCTTCCGTTCATCCATGTCATTGCAGCCTCTTTTGCTACAGTAGAAGAGGTCATCACGAAGAAGTTTATCTTGTTCCCGACCACGTTTTCTTTAGAGGCCTATCGATATATTTTCTCTACGGATATTGTGTATCGTAGCCTCATTGTGTCCATTCTTGTGACGCTCGTTGGAACAGCTGTCAGCATGTTTTTGTCCTCACTCATGGCATATGGGCTGTCTCGTCAGGAGCTAAAAGGCCGGAGAACATTGATGTTTCTCGTTGTCTTCACGATGTTGTTTAGTGGAGGTATGATTCCGACGTTTATTGTGGTGAAAACACTTGGTCTGCTTGATACCTATTGGTCACTTATTCTACCGGTTGCGATCAATGCGTTCAATTTGATCATTTTGAAAAACTTCTTTCAAAACATCCCGGCAAGCCTTGAGGAATCAGCGAAGATGGATGGCTGTAACGATTTAGGGATTTTCTTTAAAATTGTGCTGCCACTTTCTTTGCCAGCTATTGCGACCATTTCACTTTTTTATGCCGTGACGTATTGGAATACGTACATGACCGCCATCCTGTATTTAAATGATTCAGTGAAATGGCCGATTCAGGTGCTGCTAAGGCAGATTGTCATTGTCTCAAGCGGAATGCAGGGAGATATGTCGGATATGGGATCATCCACACCACCGCCAGACCAAACGATTAAAATGGCTGTCATTGTGGTAGCGACCATTCCAGTTCTGCTTGTCTATCCATTTATTCAAAAGCATTTTAACAAAGGGGCATTACTAGGTTCTGTAAAAGGTTAAAAAGATGGAACAACGGAGGGATCTTATGGGGAGAAAGAAATTATGGTTGATTGCGTTTGTCCTGTTATTTGCAGCAAGCGGTATTCTATCCGCATGTTCAAGCAAAGGCACAAGTTCATCAGATGAAAAGGTTGATTTAGATAAAAAGGTAAAGCTGACCTGGATGGCTATTTTGTATCATCAGCAGCCGCCGAAGGATTCCGTCATAAAAGAGATTGAGAAGCTCACAAATACAGAGCTTGATATTACATGGGTGCCTGATGCCGTGAAGGAAGACCGTTTAAATTCCGCACTTGCCGCAGGGAATCTGCCGCAGATTGTCACGATTCAAGACATTAAGAATTCGTCTGCTATTAATGCGTTCAGATCAGGCATGTTCTGGGAAGTCGGTCCGTATTTAAAGGATTATCCAAATTTAAGTAAGATGAACGAACTGATTAATAAAAACGCCTCTATAGACGGTAAGCTTTATGGCATTTATAGAGAGAGACCACTTTCAAGACAAGGAATTGTCATTCGAAAGGATTGGCTTGAAAATTTAAATTTGGATACACCAAAAACATTGGATGATCTTTATGAGGTAGCTAAAGCTTTTACTGAAAAAGATCCGAATCAAAACGGAAAAGCGGATACAATTGGCTTTACGGATCGGAACGATTTGATTTATGGGGCATTTAAAACACTCGGTTCATATGAGGGAATGCCGACAGACTGGAAAGAAGAAAATGGCAAATTCACGCCAGACTTCATGACAGATGAGTACATGAATACAATGAAATACATGAAGAAACTGCGTGACAATGGCTATATCAACAAAGACTTCCCTGTTACAAGCAAAACACAGCAGCAGGAATTATTCTCACAAGGAAAAGCAGGGATCTATGTTGGGAATATGGTAGACGCAGTGAACTTGAGAGATGACGCGACAGATAAAAACATGGAAATAGATATCATCAACCGAATCAAAGGCCCAGATGGCAAAGAACGTGTGTGGGCATCAGGTGGTCATAATGGCATCTTTGCATTCCCTAAAACAAGCGTGAAATCAGAGGCAGAATTAAAACGGATTTTGGCCTTCTTTGACCGCATTGCAGAAGAAGATGTATATGGTCTCATGACGTACGGTATTGATGGCGAGCATTATAAGAAAGAAGAAGGGAATACATTTGTCAGAGAAGAAAGCCAAGTGAAAAGCTGGCAGACAGACGTACAGCCGCTTGTCAGTCTAGTAGGAATTGATAAACGTTACTTGAAAAATAAAGGAGATGCGGTTCGTACAAAATATGAAGAGCTAGAAGAAGACAATCAAAACATCATCGTCGCCAATCCTGCTGAAAGCCTGTATTCAGAAACAGCCTCAGAGCGAGGAAACGAGTTGAAAAAAATCATCGATGATGCGACTTATAAGTTCATTCTTGGAGACATCAGTGAAGATCAATTTAAGAAAGATGTAGAGAAGTGGAAATCAAACGGTGGTCATAAAATCATAGAAGAATATGAAGCTTCCTTTAAAAAATCAAAATGATCAACATAAACACCCCCGCACAGTTAAAAAGCGGGGGTGTTTTTATTAAAAGTCAAAGTTGTCTGGGTCTGGACCGATACGTTTGTTTTCATTTAAGTCAGAAAGGCGCTTCATATCCTCATCAGATAAGGCAAAATCAAATATGTCTGCATTTTCTTTTAAACGATGGGCTTTCGTTGATTTTGGAATGGTGATGACGCCTTTTTGCACATCCCAGCGCAAAATAATTTGAGCAGGTGTTTTGCCGTATGTGTCCGAGAGCTCTTTGATCACCGGATGATGAAGCAGTTCCCCCTGCATTAGCGGTGACCAAGCTTCCATTTGAATGCCATGTGTGTTCAAATACGTAAAGAGTGTTTCCTGCGTCAGTTTTGGGTGAAACTCCACTTGATTGATAGCTGGTATGATGTCTGCATCTTTTAATAGTTCGTCTAGGTGATGCGGCTGGAAGTTGCTCACTCCGATGGCCCTGACTTTTCCTTCACGATACAAGGTTTCCAGTGCACGCCAAGCTTCTTTGTATTTTCCTTCAACCGGCCAATGGATTAAATACAGATCAAGGTAATCAAGCTGAAGCTTTTTCAAGCTTTCTTCGTATGCGTTTAGGGTAGATTCATATCCTAAATCGGCATTCCACACTTTTGATGTCACAAAGAGGTCCTCGCGGCGCAGTCCTGTTTCTGCTAAACCAAGCTGTATGCCTCGTCCAACACCTTCTTCATTTCCGTAAATAGCCGCTGTATCAATACTGCGATAGCCTAATTGAATGGCTGTTTTGACGGCGTCTATTAATTCTGCGCCATCTTCAACCTTGAATACACCAAGACCAAATCCTGGCATGTGGATCCCATTGTTTAATGTTTTTGTACTTTGTAAATGGTTCATATTGAAAACTCCTTTAGATGGTTTGATTTTGTTCTTGTTGTTCCATTCGAAAACTAATCATCGTGAGAATTACTGCGATAAGGACCATGATGCCGCCGACCCAGCCTGTATGCACAAGCCCAAGAGTATCTGTCACGATGCCGCCTAAAAATGAGCCGATGGCGATACCGGCATTAAAGGCAGCGATATTCATAGCGGAAGCGACGTCGACTGCTCCTGGTGTGTATCTTTCTGCAAAGTCAACGACAGCTACTTGCAATCCAGGCACATTCATGAAAGCAAACAGTCCCATCAGCATGACGGTTCCAATGCCTAGCACCGTGAATCCAGCAGTCAAGCTAAGGGTAAACATAATGATGCTTTGGATGATAAACATGTAAATCAGTGCTTTCATTGGCTGCTCATTAGCAGCCTTTCCGCCAATGACATTTCCGGCTGCGATCGTGATCCCGTATAAAAGCAGGATCAAGGCCACCGCCTCAGGCGCAAGACCTGTCACATGCTGTAAGAGAGGGGATAAATACGTAAAGACGACAAAGGTTCCTCCGTATCCTGTTGCTGTAATGACAAATAGAAGCAAGATTCTTTTTGTTTTTAATAAGACAGCTTGATCCTTAAATGATGTTTTCACGCCTTGCTTTAATTGAGATGGAACAAGAAAATAGTTGGATATCAGTGCGATCAGACCAATGATGACAATCACACCAAATGACGTCCGCCAGCCGAGCTCATGGCCAAGAAATGTCCCAAATGGCACGCCCGTCACAGTAGCAACTGTTAATCCAGTGAACATAAAGGCAATCGCACTTGCCCGTTTTTCTTTCACTACAAGGCTTGCAGCAATCGTAGAGCCGATGGACATAAAGATTCCATGGGATAAGGCTGAAATGACCCGTCCGATTAATAGCACTGAAAAAGTCGGAGCAATCGTGGCTAGTGTATTTCCAATCAAAAAGACGAGCATAATGAGCAATAGCAATGTCTTTCTTTTCATCGTTGAAGTCAGAGAAGTCAAAATAGGCGCGCCGAATGTCACACCAAGTGCATATAAAGAGACGGTCCAGCCCGCCTGGCTGACGCTCACTCCAAAGTCCTCTGAAATCATCGGCAAAAGACCGACACTAATGAACTCAGTGGTTCCTATAGCAAAAGCACTAATGGCTAGTGCGAGAAGGGCAAAGTGGTTTTGCTTTTTCTTCATGAATAAGTGTTCACATCCTTCTATGATGACATTTTGATAGACGAAGCCGATCGGCAAGAGTTATTATCTAACATAGATGACGAAAAAAAAAGTACGTACTTTTTTGTAATATAGGTACTAAAAAGTGCCTGTTCGCACAAAGAGGAGTGAGGATTTGATGGAAAAGAAAAAATATAATATCTCAGTGGAAGCGACCCTTGAGGTCATTGGCGGGAAGTGGAAGTGCGTGATTTTATGTCATTTAACACATGGAAAAAAACGCACGAGTGAATTGAAGCGGCTCATGCCAAACATCACACAAAAAATGCTTACACAACAGCTGAGAGAGCTTGAAAGTGATGGGGTGATTAACCGAATTGTGTATGAGCAAGTACCGCCTAAAGTGGAATATGAATTAAGTGAATACGGACAGTCGCTCGAAAGAATTCTGAATGCGCTTTGTGATTGGGGAGCAGCTCATATTGAACGTGTGTACGGAGAGCCGCTTTCAGTGCTGGAAGACAGCATTTTAAATGAACAATTTAAATAAAAAAGTCCCGCTTCCTGTGCGAGCGGGACTTTTTGTCTTATGTGCCTTTTTTGTGGTCGCGGTATTTGCCAGGGGTCGTGCCTTCTAGTTTTTTGAAGGAACGGATGAAGTTTTGCGGATTTTTATATTTCAGTTTTTCCGAAATTTCTTTGACGGACATATCGGTTTCCACGAGCCAGTTTTTGGCGACATGGTGTCTGTAGGACGAGAGATATTCACTAAAGGAGATATCCATTTCCTTTCTAAAAATACTGCTTAAATAATTGGGGTTGTAATGCAGGCGTGTGGCGATTTCATCCAATGTAAGATCTGAGTCGAATTCTTGATGAATGATATGAATGATTTTCTCTGAGATGTTTTTGTATTGTGAGTCCTCACGTGCACCTAGCTGGTCAATAATCGGCCGAATGATCTCATGTTTCAGCCATGCTTCGGTATCTTCAAAGGTTTTAAATTCAAAAATCGTATCATACAGCATTTTGTTGTCTTCGACCTCAAATAATTCAATGCCAAGCAAATGCATCAGCTCAATCAAATTGTTTAAAAAACGGGCGAGAGCGATATGGTATTCATGCGGTCCAGCATTTTTAGAGAAAATGGATTGCAGAAGCACATGTAAATAATGATCCGCCTTGCCTTGATCACCTGCTTTCATCGCATCGAATAAATCATGCTGCAGCTGTTTTGGAAAATGGGTTTTAAACGTTTTTCCTTGCTGAATATGTTCATATAAGATAATGGATTTTTTCTCTGCTTTGAGCCTGTATTTTAAGGCTTCTTTTCCTTCAATGTAAGCCTGTTTCGCCATCGTGAGCTCCTTAAACTGGCGGCTGATCCCGATGCTGATCGATAAACCAAGCTCTTCCTCGATGCGCTGCTGAATAGTTTCCGCTAATTGGTTTAAATATTCAGTAAACTCTTCATCTGACTTTGAGTGATTCAAGATAATCGTCGTTTGATGCTGATTGACAACCGTTGGCTGAAGGTGCTCATCTTGCGGAATCATCTGCTCGATCAGTCCATTGATGGCAAATAACAGCAAGTCAGCATCCTTTTTTTCATAAGGTGTTCCTTTTAACGTATCGATTTGGGTCACAAGCATGGATAAATGAGACCAGCCCTGAGGGAATCCCAAACTTTGGAACCGGTTGTTAATTTCTTCTTCTGTCAGCTTTCCGAGCAATAGCCGCACCATAAAGTATTGCTGAAGGTGCGTGACTTGCTGCTCAATACGTTCCTCTAAATCATTGTTTTGATCCTTCATTTGTTTAATACTCGACTCAATCAACTCAAATTCATTTTGAAAAGGCTGTTTTTGCAAAAAGGATTCATTGCGTGCAAAGGACTCATATAACAAGCGGATTGGTTTATAAAAATGTCTGGACCCAAACCATGAAAATAGTAATGAAAGCGCTAACAAAATAAAGCAGATAATAAAAGTGATCCACCCAATTGATTTCGTTTGTGCCTTGAGTTCTGGAATGGAAACAAAGGATAAGTACGTCCATTCGTTATAGTCTGATTTTTGAAACGTAATTTGATAGTCTAGTTCCTCGATCTTCATGTTAAATTGACCTGATCGTTCTTCACGTGATAGGACATGCTTGACGAGCTCTTGATTCTTCAAGGATTCACCAATTTGTTCTTTGCGGTTATGTAGCAGCACTTTTCCGTTTGTATCAATGACAAACATACTGTCAGATTGAGAGAAGTCAGGCATATTGTCAGCAATCGTGCAGCTCGGAATGCTGGCGACAGCGATCCCTTTTTTCTGGACACTGTTCATAGGGAGTTGTTTGATTAAGTTCACATTGTATTTGCAAAAGGAGGCCTTTCCTTCTTTTGTCGCAACAAGTGGATTATTCTCTTCAAGTGCCCAGCTGGAATGACTCGGTATATTGAGGTAAGAGGTGAGCGCTTTCTCTTGGTCTCCGCTTGTGACATGATAAAGTCCCGAATTGTTCATGTACCAGTCTTCCATTTTACTCACGAGTGTAATATTGGAAAGATCGGTGTCAAAGGTTTGCAGGTAGTTTAGTTCCTGCTGTACTTGATTATAAAGCTGGAATTGGTCTGGATTTAAAGGTTCTGCCAGTGTTTGAAGGAGAGGCGGCGAACTGACATAGTGAGTGAGAGAATGATCCACTGTTTTTAAAATATGCTCAATATTGGATTGCGTTTGTTTGACGCTGTCCAGCTTTTCATTTGAGATATTTTCGAGTGCGGTTTTTTGCGAATGCTGATAAGAAAAAATACCGACAATGATGACAGGAATCGTACTAAGCACGAAAAAAAACGTCACAAGCTTGTAATAAAATTTATACTGCCTTCTTTTCATAAAACCCCCCATTTCAAACAGAACAATCTTTTCCCCTTAATTTATTAATCCAAAAATTTGGTAGGTTTGTCAATAATCATTTTCTGAGATTAGGATCATTTTCTTATGTTTTATGTAACGTTTTGAGTAGCTTCCCCTAAGTAAATATGATCTGATGATATGATTGTAGACGGATTTTTCATCCTTAAGATACAGTTAACACATGCATCAGCATGAGGGGAGGCTTTATCTATGAAAACAGAGGATGTCACTGCCAAGGGTATGCCTGCGGCAGCTTTGAAAAAAGAAAAGAGAAAGCGCTTACTTAATCAATTGCTTAGTCAAAAGTTTTTGTATGTAATGATTTTGCCAGGGCTCATTTATTTTCTTGTCTTTAAATATGTGCCGATGTGGGGGCTTATCATTGCCTTTCAAGATTACCAGCCGTTTCTCGGTATTCTTGGGAGTGAGTGGGTTGGCTTCAAACACTTTATTCGATTGTTTACAGAACCAACATTTTTCATCTTATTAAAAAATACACTGATTTTATTTGCCATGAATGTCGTGATTTTCTTTCCGATTCCGATCTTATTGGCCCTGCTTTTAAACGAGGTCAGATTGGCATTGTTTAAGAAATTTGTCCAGACCATGATATACATTCCTCACTTCATGTCATGGGTGATTGTCGTGTCCTTATCTTTTGTTTTGTTAACAGTAGATGGCGGGTTAATCAATGAATTGATTGCTTTCTTTGGAGGGGAAAAGATTAACTTCCTCCTTAGTCAGGAATGGTTCAGACCCATGTACATTTTACAGGTGATCTGGCGGGAAGCAGGCTGGTCGACGATCATTTATCTTGCGGCGATTACAGCGGTAGATCCGCAGCTATATGAAGCAGCAAAAATGGATGGAGCCGGCAGACTGAGACAAATGTGGCACATCACTCTTCCTGCCATTAAAAGTGTGATTGTCGTTCTGCTTATTTTGAAAATTGGTGACACATTAGAGCTTGGCTTTGAGCATGTCTACTTATTACTCAATGCAACGAACCGGGAAGTAGCAGAAATCTTTGATACGTACGTCTATACAGCTGGTCTTAAGCAAGGACAATTCAGCTATAGTACCGCTGTTGGTCTATTTAAAGCAGCCGTTGGACTCATTTTGGTCATGCTGGCGAACCGTTTAGCGAAGAAATTCGGGGAAGAAGGTATTTACTAAAAAGGGAGATGAAGAAGAATGACATTATCGACTGAAAAGGGATCACCACTTGAGCATGCAGAGAAATTAGCACAAACAATTATGAAAGCGCATACACCAATTGAGCTGCCTCCAGCTGGAAGATGGCATTATCATCAAGGCGTTTTTCTTTGCGGTGTGATGAAGCTATATGAAGCAACGGAGAACGAGACGTATTTCAATTATGTGAAAAGCTACGCAGATTCGCTCATTGATGAGTATGGAAACCTGTTATTCCGGAGAGATGAGCTTGATGCGATCCAAGCAGGGCTCATTTTATTCCCTCTTTACGAACGGACGGGAGAGAAGCGGTATGTGCTGGCAGCGGAGAAGCTTCGGGGGCTTTACCGAACATTGAATCGCACATCTGAGGGCGGGTTTTGGCATAAAGACAATTATGCCTATCAAATGTGGTTGGATGGTCTCTACATGGGAGGACCTTTTGCCTTAAAGTATGCAAAGCTGAGAGGTGAAGAGGAACTGGTGGATATGGTGATCCATCAAGAGTATCTCATGAGAAAGCATACAAAAGATGAAAAAACAGGTCTGTACTATCACGCGTGGGACGAACGAAAAGTGATGCCATGGGCTGATCAAAAGACTGGCTGTTCCCCCGAGTTTTGGGCAAGATCGTTTGGCTGGTATGTCCTTGCATTAGCAGATATGATCGAGGATCTGCCAGAAGAGCATGAGGGACGAAAGGTTTGGAAGGAAACGCTGACAGACATGCTGGAAAGTGTATCCAAGTACCAGGATCAAGACACAGGTCTCTGGCATCAAATCATTGATAAAGGTACTCATAGCGACAATTGGCTTGAAAGCTCAGGATCGTGTTTATTCATGTACGCCATGGCAAAAGCCATGAATGAAGGGTATGTCAGCCTTCGTTATGTCGATCATGTGGTGAAAGCATACCAAGGCTTAATTCATCATAAGACGGCTGAGACAGAAAACGGTGATTTTACCATCAATGATATTTGTATCGGAACATCTGCTGGATTTTATGATTACTACGTTGAAAGAGAGCGAAGCACAAATGACTTGCACGGGGCAGGCGCTTTTATTATGGCGTTAACTGAGCTAGAGAAGCTGTCTGTTTTTCAGAAGGCATGAAGAGGCGAAAAAGGGGTGCGGTATGGCTCCTCAGCTTCATCGCTGCCCTTTGTTTGTCAGCCTGCCAAGGGAAAACAAACGGTATTGATGTTCTGATTTTTTCTGACATGTCAAAGGGGATGAAGGATCAATTAGTCGAGAAGGCTTTTCAGACAGAACAAGAGTCTTATAGCGTCCACATCTTTCCGGCGATTCCTGAAAAGCTTCTTGTTGAAATTACCGCAAAAGAGGGGGACATCATGCTTGTCCCGGAAGAAATGTTTAGAACATATGATGATCCTGAAAGCTTTCAGCTGCTTGAAGAAATGGGCGTAGATGATCAAGTGGCAGGACCATATACGGTCGAGGACCAAAAGACAGGGAAAACGGTCGATTATGCGGTTCAAGTCAATAAAGGCACAAAAAAGCTAAACGGCTATACCTTTCAATTACACCGAGATATGGTCGCTTTTATTCCTGTGTATGCTTACAAGTCCAATGAGGCGCTGTCTCTCATGAAACAGCTTCGTGAAAATCGATAGAAAAAGAGGTGGGGACTGTGAAACGGGTCGTAGTTTGCGGACTCAGTCATCGTGCGTTCAATATGTTTATTAAACCGCTCACAGAGGATTTCAATGAGCATTACAAGATTACAGGGCTCCTAGATATAGATCATCATCGGTATACACTTTGTCAGGAGCGTTTTCCATCACTGCGGGGCATCTCGTTCTTTCATGCAGGTGCATTTGATCAAATGGTGAAGGAAGCAAAGCCAGATATCGTCATTGTGGCAGGCCGGGATGACACACATGTCACGTATATTTTGCAGGCACTTGACCATGATCTCGATGTCATCACTGAAAAGCCAATGGTCACAACAGCAAAAGACGCCAAAAAAGTGATGGAAAAAGAAAAGGAAAGTAAAGGGAAGGTCACAGTCACTTTTAATTATCGCTACAATCCATTTCATCGAAAGATCAAAGAACTCATTTTAGAAGGAAAGATTGGAAGGGTCACATCTGTTGAACTGAGCTGGCTCATTGATACGTATCATGGTGCTAGTTACTTCAAAAGGTGGAACCGAACGAGGCAATTCTCTGGCGGACTATCCATTCATAAATCGACGCATCATTTTGATTTGGTCAATTGGTGGATCAATCAAAAGCCGAAGCAAGTATTTGCCTATGGGGCGCTGAACTATTACGGAAATGAAAGTCCTTGGAATCCCTTGCAGGGGGGAGAAAACAGGTATTGCGGAACATGTCATGTGAAGGATACCTGTCATTATGAAGCAAGGTGGAATCCGCGGGTAGAACGCTCAAAGGTCGAGGACGACCATATCGAATCCGGTAAGGAGCAAACGCAGCAGTACTCAAATTATCGCCCAGACGCCTGTATTTTTGATCAGGAAATTGACATTGAGGATACATATGTGGCATCAGTGGCATATGACCAAGGGGCTCTGCTCAGCTATTCAATTCAATTCTCAGCGCCATATGAAGGATACCGGCTTGCCATTAATGGGACGAAGGGGCGTATTGAAACAAATGAGTTTCATGTGCCATCAAGAATTCCTTTTCAATTCCCAGAACAGACGATTTCTTATTATCCGATGTTTGGGGCAAAAGAGACAATTGAAGTCGTGAAACAGCCAGGGGGACATGGCGGCGGAGACCCTCTGCTTCTGGCCGATTTATTTATAGGAAAAGATCCTTTAATTCACTATGACATATCAGCAGGAGCAGAGGCTGGTGCTTATTCGATTGCACTTGGGGAAGGCATGTGGCGGTCTGTTGCAGAGAAGCGCCCAATTGAAATAGAAGAATTGTTTCAAAAAGAGACGGTGTAATGAGAAAGAGAGGAGGGGAAAGAGATGGATCATGATGGTTCAATGAGCAGAATGCTTCGAATGTGTGAGTGGGTGATGAGACTTGCCTATACGAATTTGCTATGGCTGCTGTTCACCATGCTGGGGCTTGGGATCTTTGGATTGATGCCTGCGACCACTGCGTTATTTTCAGTGATGAGAAAGTGGATACAAGGGCATGAGCAAGTCAGCGTTTTCCGGACTTTTTGGAAGGTGTATCGTGAGGAGTTTGTACGCTCTAACTTAATTGGAGTGGCGCTGCTGATCATAGGGACGATTATATATGTAGACCTTGCGTTTATTTATCCAACGAGCTGGTTTTTGCATGTGCTTCGTTTTGCCATTTATATCTTTGGTTTTCTCTTTGTTGTGAGCTTGTTTTATATTTTTCCGCTGCTGGCTCATTATGATTGGAAAAAACGTCTCTATCTGAAATTCTCTCTTTTGCTTGGTATCTCATATTTGCAATATACACTCTGTATGCTCGTTTTCTCGGCTCTGCTGTTTGTTCTCTTTGCTTATTTGCCGGGAATCGTGCCGTTCTTTAGTGTGAGTATACTCGCCTATGGCCACATGTGGCTGGCCTATCAAGTATTCAAAAAGGTAGAGTTTGAAAGTGATCAGCAGACAGCCGAAGTGAAGAAACGTCTGCCGTCTTTCCTTCAATCGAAGCGGGTGAATACACAGTGATGTGAATCATTTGCTATAATGGTGTCACCGTGATTAAAAGGAGAGATGAGCGTCGTGTCAGTAAAAGAAATCTCAATAGAAGAATTAAAACAAAAGCTAGAGCAAGAAGAAGCCATTCAGCTTGTTGATGTGCGAGAGGACGAGGAAGTAGCAGAAGGAATGATTCCAGAAGCTGTCCACATCCGAATGGGAGATATTCCTGAGAAGCTGGATGCATTCGATCAAACGCAGGAATATTATATTATTTGCCGCTCCGGAAAACGTAGTGAAAATGTCTGCTATTTCCTAGAAGACCAAGGCTATCAAGCGACCAATGTCATTGGCGGGATGCTTGCTTGGACAGGAGAAACAAAACCGAAGCTGTAAAAGAAGTCCGACCTTTCATCTTTGAGATGAAAGGCTTTTTTGTTCATATGCCCGTCCTTATATGCATAAAGATAGAGTAGCGAGAGAAGGGAGAGTGGCATATGTGCTAAAGGTAGCTGTATTTGATGAAGAACACGAAAAAGATTTGCAGAGCGAAATCAATCTTTTTTTAAAAGGAATGGATGACGACCAAATTATTGATATCAAGTACGATGTAGCGGTGATCTGTGAGCAGGGAGGAGAACAGCTCTACTGTTTTTCTGCACTCATTTTATATAAAAAATAGACGGCATCAAAAAAGGACCTGTTTGAAGGGCCCTTTTTGTTTGATTAGCTAGCGTCAATATATAAACGATGCTTTTTGCAGTGAACACATTGAAAGAGGTAGCCCTGCAAGTCTCCTCCGTTGACGAGCCATTGTTTTAGGTTCTCTTTCGTTAATCCCCCGCCGCTGCAAATGTCTTCGATATCTTCTGTGAGTTCTTCCTCTAAATGTTCTATCTCTTTCCATCCGACATACTGGACGATTGCGCAAAAATCTCCGCAATGGCTTAACCAATATTCCTGCTGCCAGCCGCGATAACCTGGCGTTCTGAAGATCAGTTCATCTACATATTCCTCTTGATCGACGTCATCACAACTTGCATCGTCTTGAAAGATGCCATCGTATTTTTTAGCGGCTGATCCATCTTTAATACACCAAGGGCAAATTCCTTCCACATCTTCAACAGTATAAAATGGACCATGATACACGTAATCTCTTTCTTTCTCACAAACAGGACATGTCGTATGCTCTTTTTTGATCACGTTTAACGAAACTGGATCTGGGTTGTACTTGAATGTAGGTAACGTCATAAAAACCTCCATGTTGTGAATCACTTCATTCTATTATTTTATAGGAATGTGGAAGAGCATGACAATCTTAAATTGTTTGTATAGAAAAAAGCCGTTCACATGAGGAACGGCTTTTTCAAACAGCGTTTATGCTTTTTTTACTCTTGGACTTCTTGGTTTATTGACTTTGTTGGCCTGTTTGATTGCTCTTCGTTCATCATTTAATGATTTATACAGTGACACAACCATCAATATAATGACAACGGAGAACGGCAAGGCGGCGAGTTTTGCTGTATTTTGCAAGGCTTGAAGTCCGCCTGAAAATAATAGCACTGCCGCAACAGCTGATTGGATGATGCCCCAGCTGATCTTTACACTATTCGCAGGATTTAATGAGCCATAGGTTGTCTGCATTCCTAGAACAAATGTGGCTGAATCTGCTGATGTGATAAAGAATACAGCAATTAAAATAAGTGCCAAAATCGACGTAATCATGGCAAGCGGGTATTGATTTAAAACACCAAACAGCATCGTTTCAGTCGGCATACCAGCTACATCTATAATATTTTTTTGTTGTAAATCCATAGCTGATACTCCGAAGATAGAGAACCATAGGAACACGAGGATTGAAGGAGCCACTAAGACACCAATTAAAAATTCTCGAATGGTTCTTCCGCGCGAAACTCTTGCAATAAAAATGCCGACGAATGGAGACCAAGAGATCCACCATGCCCAATAAAAGATCGTCCAGCCATTAATCCATTCTCTCTTTTCTGGATCATTTGGTGATAATCTAAAACTCATTTGTACAATATTCGATAAGTATTGTCCGATCGAATCTGTAAATGAATTTAAAATAAAAACAGTTGGTCCAGCAAAGAGTAAAAAGATCATGAGTATAGCAGCAAATATCATATTTGAATTACTTAAATATTTAATACCTTTACCAATTCCGCTCCAAGCAGAGATCAAGAACAGAACAGTCACGATCGCAATAATAATGAGCTGAGTCAAAAAGTTATTTGGAATGCCGAATAAATAGGTTAATCCACCATTAATTTGTGCGGCACCTAGCCCTAAACTTGTGGCTACGCCAACTACTGTTGCAAACACTGCGATACAATCGATCGTTTTTCCAATCCATCCATGAATTCTGTTTCCGAATACTGGGTATAAGGTGGAACTAATTAATCCAGGCGCATCTTTTCTAAATTTAAAGTATGCGATGCATAACGCGACAATCGCATAAATGGCCCATGCATGAAGTCCCCAGTGGAAAAATGTATAACGAAGGGAATCGCGGAAGGCTTGTGCAGTTTCAGTCTCACCTGTTGGTGATTGAATTGCATAGTGACTGATTGGTTCAGCGGCCCCATAAAAGACAAGACCAATTCCCATACCGGCACTAAATAGCATCGCAAACCAAGAAAAAAGGCCAAATTCAGGCTCTTCACCTGGTTTTCCTAACGTAATTTTTCCGATTGGACTAAAAATAAAGAATAGACAAAAGCCGACAAGTAGTGAAATCACTATCAAATAATACCAGCCAAAGTCGTTTGTAATGTATGTTTGAATCTGATCTGTGACATTTTGTAATGTTTGTGGAGAAAAAGCTCCCCACATAACGGCAACAAATGTGATCGCAATCACAATCCAAAATACACTTGATACGTTTTTCACACCATCTCACTCTCCTGTTGTTCTACACGTTTAAGCAGAGGATTTTGTTTAATATCCCCTATCTCAACTATTTTCAAACAAAAAGAGTCGAGCTTCTCACTCGACCTCTACTTTACCGTAACATGTTTTGCTTCCATTAATCAACTATCGATATGTGAAGATGATTTTTCTTCAATGCGTTTACGAAGACGGTAGACGTATTCTTTTAAACAAACAGCGAAGATGGTAAACGCCAACACAATGGCGACTTTTAAAGGGGTAATGGACAGCTTTAAGAATACAGCGGCTGTCAAACTAATCACAACTGCTAGGATAATCGGAAGTGCACGTCTTATCATGAAAATCTCTCCTTTGCTTCGAGTGCAGCATTCATACCGGCAAGTCTGCCAGTCACAAGTGCTGACGTGATATTGTATCCGCCTGTATAACCATGAATGTCTAGAATTTCTCCGCAGAAATAAAGACCGGGCATTTTTTTAGACGCCATTTTCTTCGGTTCAATTTCTTTTACAGAAACGCCGCCTCCTGTGACAAACGCTTTGTCCAAGGAAAGAGTGCCATTCGCATGAACGATAAAATGTTTGCAATCATGGGCGAATGCGCGCAGTTTGTCCTTAGCAAGACCAGAAAATGTGTCTTGCGGATCTATGCCGTTCCGTTCTAACAGAAACAATAAATAGCGTTCTTGCATCCAAGACTTTAGGACATTTTTAATGGCTTTTTTTGGTTCATCTTTTAGGTCTTGATGAAGCTTTTGGAACAGATCTTCGTCATTAAGCTTCGGATATAAGTCTATTTGCAGACGAACAGTCGGCTGTTTTTTCAATTCTTTCACAACAAATCCGCTGCATCTAAGAATAGCTGGGCCGGATAAGCCAAAGTGAGTAAAAATCATATCCATGACATGTGTGACGACGGGTTTCCCCTTTTTATTTAAAACACTGACAGCCACACTTCTTAAAGAAAGACCTTGTAGCACTTTTTCTTTAATAAAGCGCTCATCTGATGTGACCGGTACTTCTGTTGGGAAGAGCTCTGTAATCGTATGACCAGCGGCTTCTGCCCATGCATAGCCGTCACCAGTAGAACCAGTATGCGGCACACTTTTTCCGCCAACAGCAATGACAACGGCGTTACTTGAAATTTTTTCATCATTATTTGTAACAATTCCAGCTGCTTGTCCGTCTTGATACAGAACTGTTTTAATCTTTTCATTCGTTCGAATGGTGACATTGAGGTTGCGGAGCCTGTCTAAAAGGGCATCCACAACAGATTGTGCTTTGTTTGAGACAGGGAACATACGTCCATGGTCTTCTTCTTTAAGTTCAATGCCGAGGTTTTCAAAAAACGAAATAATATCCTCGTTATTGAACTCAGAAAATGCACTATATAAAAAACGGCCGTTTCCGGGAATATGCTTGATGATTTCTTCTACTGGAAGGCGGTTGGTGACGTTACAGCGTCCACCGCCAGAAATGGCGAGCTTCCTGCCAAGTTTGTTTCCTTTGTCAATTAACAGAACAGTCGCTCCGTGCTCTGCTGATGCAATCGCGGCCATCAGTCCAGAAGGTCCACCGCCAATGACAATGACATCATAATGTTTCATGTTACATTCCTCTTTCTACTTTCAGTCATTCCTCTATTATAACGAAAATTGGGGAAGGCTGAAATATGAATTGATTGGTTTTGTGCCTTCTGTATTGGATTTGTTACCTGTGCGTCGAAATGATGTGGTAAAATAGTTAAGTTGAATATTCATTAGAAAAATGGTGGTTAAGCGCATGTCTAATAAACTGCTTCGTGGTACGTTGGTTTTAACGATAGGGACTTATCTCTCTCGTATTCTTGGTATGATTTACTTAATTCCATTTAGCGCAATGGTTGGAGCTACTGGTGGAGCGCTATTTCAATATGGATACAATCAGTTTACGATTTTCATTAGCATTGCTACTCTGGGTTTTCCAGCAGCAGTGTCTAAATTTGTTTCAAAATATAATGCGATTGGTGACTTTGAGACAACACGAAAAATGTTTAGAGCCGGCATGTCTGTCATGCTTGTTTCAGGTATCATTGCTTTTAGTATTTTATATTTATCAGCCCCAATTTTTGCTGAGATACAGCTCGGCGGATCAATCGAAACTGGTGGACTAACGGTTGACCAGGTGACATATGTAATTAGAATGGTGAGTTTGGCTCTCTTAGTTGTCCCGATTATGGGTCTTATACGTGGTTTTTTTCAAGGGCATCAAATGATGGGACCAACAGCAGTTTCACAAGTTGTTGAACAGATAGTCCGAATTATCTTCTTGTTGACGGCAACTTATGTCATTTTAAAGGTGCTTAACGGGGGGCTTGTCATCGCAGTAGGATATGCTACTTTTGCTGCTCTGATCGGTTCTTTTGGAGGTTTATTCACGTTATATGTATATTGGATCAAGCGGAAAGATAAATTACTTGCGATGCAGCCTAATTCTGGACCAAATTTAGGCCTTGGATATAAAAAAATATTTATTGAGCTATTTAGTTATGCTGCTCCATATGTTTTTGTTGGATTAGCTATCCCTCTATACTCTTACATTGATACTAATACTATTAATAAAGCAATGATTAATGCTGGTTTTAAAGATATAAGTACTGCAGTACTTTCTATAGTTACTTTATATTTACCTAAGCTTGTAATGATTCCAGTATCATTAGCGACGGCATTTGGTTTAACATTAATTCCAACTATCACAGAATCTTTCACATCACGAAATTATAAATTATTAAACAGACAAATTGACCAGACGATGCAAGGCGTTCTATTTTTCGTGCTGCCTGCATCATTTGGTATCTCAGCATTGGCTGGACCGGTTTATTGGTTTTTCTATCCGTCCGTTCATCCTGAGATTGGGATGTCAATTTTGTTCTGGTATGCACCTGTTGCGTTATTGTTTTCCTTATTCACCATTAATGCAGCAATTTTGCAGGGAATTAACAAACAAAAATTCGCCATTGTCAGTCTGTTGTTAGGGATCATTATTAAAACGGTTCTGAACATTCCGCTAATCAGCTGGCTGCAAGGAAATGGTTCTGTGCTTGCGACTGCGTTAGGCTATAGCGCGTCCATCTTGTATATGTTTATCATGATTAAGCGCCATGCCGGCTACTCGTTCCGCAGGATTTTCAAACGATTTATTCTCATTGGTATTTTAACGGCGATTATGGCTGTTGTGGCGTATGTGACATGTCAGCTTGTGAGCCAAGTGATTTCGTATGAGGGTGGAATTGTACAAGCGGGTATCGTCATTTTGATTTCAATGATCACTGGCGGCGGTGTGTATCTGTTCTTGTCTTATAAGGTAGGATTACTTGAGCGTGTACTCGGCAGCCGTATGCCGAAATTTTTAAGAAAAAAGAGTTAAGAAGAGGTGGATATTCATGAGGCTTGATAAATTGCTTGCTAGCAGCGGCTTTGGTTCAAGAAAAGATGTGAAGAAGCTGGTCAAGGCACGGGCGGTCACAGTGAATGGAGAAGTGGCGAAGCAGGTGAAAGATCATGTTGATCCCTCGAATGATGAAGTGCTCGTACACGGAGAGCGTGTAGAGTATAAAGAATTCATTTACTTAATGATGAACAAACCGGACGGGGTCATCTCAGCAACTGAAGATCTGCGGGATGAAACGGTCGTCGATTTACTAGAGCCGGAGGATATCGCAAGGGAGCCATTTCCTGTGGGGAGACTGGATAAGGACACAGTCGGTCTCCTCCTCCTCACAAATGATGGACAGCTTGCTCATCAATTACTTTCTCCAAAAAAGCATGTGCCAAAAACATACGAAGTTCATTTGAAATACCCATTAGGAGATCAAGACATCAAGCGCCTTGAAGAGGGCGTTGTCATTTTAGATGATTACTGCACGAAGCCGGCGAAGGTTGAAGTAGATGCGAATGAAAACGAAGATACACGCATCCGTTTAATGATTACTGAAGGAAAGTACCATCAAGTGAAGCTGATGGCGCAAGCAGTGGGAAATGAAGTCATTTTTTTAAAAAGACTCTCGATGGGGGCTGTCTCTTTAGATGAAGATCTAGCGCCTGGGGAGTACCGTGAATTGACGGATGAAGAGTTGGACAGCTTAATCAATCGACCATAAATGTAGAATAAAAGAAAAGAACCGGCATATCGCCGGTTCTTTTTGTTATATGGACAGTTCATTATACGCTTAAGATGATATTTTCACTTTTTTTCTCGTTGTTTCCCATTTGCCTCTGCTTGGACTATGAACAAGATCGTTATAGGCAAGCACGTTTAAGTCTCTTTGAATGGTTCTAGGTGTGATCCCGAATTCATCAACCAGCTCTTGTGTCGTCACAAGACCTTTCTCTTGAATGAACATATAAACTGATTTAATTCGAGTCATCATACGGTTTGTTGAAGGTTTCAAAAAACCACTCCCTATCAATAAGATCGGATGGACTTGACTAACCACAACTTACTACACTAAAACTGCGAAATAAGGACATGCAACAATGGTAAATGTTCGTGTTTCTTAATGTTTTATTCTATTATACACGTTATTATGCATCTAGTTCCACCAAAAAGTCAACTTTACGTGTTTTTTAACTTGTCTTCATGAATCAAAACATGGTATATACCATGTTTTGAATTCGGTTACAACCCAATAGGCGTAAGGGGTATGGAGAATACCGTCACATTCAAACATCCAAAAAATAAACACAGAAAATTTACAAAATAAAAAATTCACTCATCTCAAAAAGACACATCCCTTGTTAGAATGTGCCTTTTTTGTTTCTGTTATCCTTCTAAGAAAAAGAGCTGAATGAAAAATAAAATGGCAAAGATGAGAACAAGTACATGTACTTCTCTCCATTTCCCTTTTGCCAGTTTCACAAGGGGATATGAGATAAATCCAAGTGAAATTCCTGTAGAAATACTAGATGTCAGCGGCATGGAAAGGATCACAAGAAAAGCAGGGAATGCTTCGTCTAGCTCGTTCCAGCGAATGCGTGACACTGAGTTCATCATCAAGCACCCGACAATGATGAGAACAGGTGATGTGATGGATGGTAAAGAAGAAATGGCTTGAACGAGCGGGCCGAAAAACAATGCCACAATAAACAGTGCAGCGACCGTTAAAGACGTTAGTCCAGTTCTTCCGCCAGCAGCAACCCCAGATGATGATTCAATATAAGCTGTTGTTGGGCTTGTCCCAAACATAGAACCTATCGTCGTTGCAGCAGAGTCAGCGAGTAGGGCTCTGCGTACCTTTGGCAGCTGGCCTTTTTTCATGAGTCCTGCTTGTTCAGCCACTCCGATCATTGTGCCCGTTGTATCAAAAATCGTCACTAGTAAGAAGGAGAAGACGACAGCATATAAATGATGAGAGAATACATCGCCAAAAGCAGCGAATGGATTTGTAATCAGCATGCCTTCGGGTAGTGCAGGGATGTCCATCAGCATTTTAGGGAAATGAAGCTGGCCTGTTACGAGCGCAATCAGTGTCGTCGCTAACATACCGATAAACAGAGCGCCATTTATTTGAAGAACCATTAAAATAACAGAGATCATTAAGCCGACAAGCGTTAAAATGACAACAGGCGAGCTTAAGTTGCCAAGCTTCACTAGATTTTCTGGGTCAGCTGCGATAATCCCAGACTGACGGAGGCCGATAAATGCAATGAAAAGCCCGATTCCTGCTGTAATGCCGTACTTTAAATTATCTGGAATGGCTTGAATCAGTTGTTTTCTAAGGGATGTTAACGATAAAATAATAAAGAGTATACCAGCAACAAATACCGCACTGAACGCTGTTTGATAGCTGATGCCGCCGCCACCGACAACTGTAAAGGTGAAATAGACATTCAGCCCCATGCCTGGTGCAATAGCAATCGGATAGTTTGCAAATAGTGCCATCCAGAGCGTACCGACGACAGCAGCGATAATTGTTGCAGTAAAGACTTGGTCAAAAGGAATGCCTGCTTTTGAAAGAATTCCTGGGTTAACGGCAACAATATATACCATGGTAAAGAATGTCGTCATACCAGCAATTAATTCTTTCTTTATGTTGGTTTGGTTTTCTTTTAACTGAAACATAAAATCCTCCATTTACGAACATTATTACAAAACAATTAATATAATATTCGTTTTAAGGGTGGATTGCAACCTTTTTTCAAGGAGGAATGGAAAAATGAATTGGGAAGCTGAAGTGATACGAAAAAAAGACGACTTAATTAAGGACACACAATCTTTTTTGCAAATTGAAAGTGTCCTTGATGAAGAAGGTGGAAAAGAAGGAAAGCCATTTGGTGAAAAAGTCGATCAGGCCCTTCAGTATATGTTGAAAAAAGGGGAAGACGAAGGATTCACAGTCAAGAATGTGGATGGCTATGCAGGTCATATTGAATATGGAGAAGGCGAAGACATTGTAGGTGTGCTATGCCATGTGGACGTTGTGCCTGCTGGTGATGGCTGGACAACCCCGCCATTTTCAGCGGACATAAGAGAAAATAAAATGTTTGCACGAGGAGCCATTGATGATAAAGGTCCAACCATGGCGGCTTTCTACGCGCTAAAGATGATAAAAGATACAGGGATGAAGCTGTCAAAAAAGATTCGAATGATCATTGGAACGGATGAAGAAAGTGATTGGCGCTGTGTGGACCATTATTTCAAGCATGAGGCGATGCCGCAAATTGGATTTGCGCCAGATGCCGATTTTCCGATTATTCATGCTGAAAAAGGGATTATTGATGCCATCGTGTCATTTACATATCAACTTACAGAAAATCATCAGCGCTATACGCTCAAGCAATTCACATCGGGTATGCGGCTGAATATGGTGCCGGATGAGGCAGCTGCCACTGTGACAGCTGCACAAGATCACGATGCTGAATCATTAAAAACAGCTTTTGAAGCTTATCTTGCTCACAATCATTTATCAGGTGAGGTAAAGAATGCAGCGGACGGACTGCATCTCACATTAAAAGGTGAATCAGTTCATGCCATGGAGCCGGCGCATGGCATCAATGCGGGCATTCATATGGCGAATTTCCTATGTGGACAAGAGTTAGATGAAGACGGGCTTGCTTTTACCTCCCAAATCAACGCTTTATTTGATCAGGATACAAGAGGGAAAAAGCTGGGGATTGCTTGTAAAGATGAGATTAGCGGAGATTTGACTTTAAATGTTGGAACGATCCGCTATACACAAAACGAGGAAGCGAAGCTAGGATTAAATGTCCGCTATCCAGTGACAGCAGACGGCAAGGACGTTAAAAAAGGGATCGAAGGCATCAAAGGGGCCACCCTTCTGAAATTTGACGACAGCACTCCGCATCACGTCTCAAAAGATCATCCGCTTGTGAAAACATTGCAGCGGGTATATGAGGAACAAACGGGAGATCCAGCTAATCTGATTGCCATTGGTGGAGGAACGTATGCGAGATCTTTAGAAGCGGGCGTTGCCTTTGGTCCTCTATTCCCTGGCAGACCAGATTGCGCACACCAGAGAGATGAATATATCGAAATCGATGATCTACTAAGAGCAACCGCTCTATATGCACAAGCCATGTATGAATTGGCAAAATAGAAAAAGAGAAGAGGGGATTCACAGTGAAAAAAATGTTCTTATGCTCTTCATTCAAAGACAGCTATTCTCTCTTATCTGACTTTGCGGGTGAATCATTAAAAGGAAAACGCGTGACATTTTTTCCAACAGCCAGTGCTGTGGAAGAAGTCACGCACTATGTGGAGGCAGCGAAAGAAGCCTTTCATCAACTAGGTATGCATCTAGAGACCGTTCAGATAGCTGAGCAGTCTACTGAAGAAATCACAAAGATGATGGAACAAAATGATGTGATGTACGTATCAGGAGGCAACACCTTCTATTTGCTGCAGGAATTAAGAAAGCATCGTCTTGATGACGTGCTGAAAGAAGAAATCAATAAAGGCAAGCTGTACATCGGAGAGTCCGCAGGGAGTATCATCATGGCACCAAGCATTGAATATATCTCCGTGATGGATGATCGGCAGAAGGCAGCAGAACTTTCATCATGTCAAGGATTCAATGAGATAAGCTACTATCCGGTACCGCATATGTACAATACCTATTTAGGCGAGGCTGCGCAGCAAATCATGGAACAGTTTGAGCAGACGCTCGATTTATGCCCGCTTACTGATGAGCAGGTTTTACTCATCACAGGGGAGCAGGCTGAGGTGAAGTCCGACAAATCGTCCTAACCTTGAAACGAAGAAAAAGGAACAGGGATTCATGACCCTGTTCCTTTTTTAATCTTGAAAAACATCACTTGATAAGTATCGTTCGCCTGTATCTGCTGTCATACAGATCACGATTTGTTCTGCCGGCAGTTGCTTGGCTGTTTCAATCGCAGCATAGCAGGCTGCACCAGATGATGGACCAACTAAAATTCCTTCAAGCCGGGCAAGCTGACGTGTGATGGTGTACGCATCCTCATCGCTTACTTGCACGATCTCATCATAGACATGCTCGTTTAAAATATGGGGAATAAATCCTGGGCTTGTGCCAACAAGTTTATGTTTGCCAGGTTTCCCGCCAGATAAGACTGGAGATCCCTTCGGCTCTGCCACACGTATGGTCAAATGAGGGAATGCCTTCTTTAATTCCTCTCCGGTGCCTGTAATGGTTCCGCCAGTTCCTGCTGTTGCGACAAAGGCTCCAATTGGCTTTCCAAGTTGTTTTACAGCTTCCATGATTTCAACAGCCGTTGTGCCTCTATGTGCATCTGGGTTCGCCCCATTATCAAATTGCATCGGGATAAAGCTATGAGGAATTTGAGACGCCAGTTCCTCTGCCTTGCGAATACAGCCTGGCATTTTTTCTTCTCCTGGGGTTAAAACGACCTGCGCCCCATAAGCCTTCAAAATATTGATTCTTTCCTTTGTCATCGTATCTGGCATGACAAGGATGGCTTTATAGCCTCTTGCTGCTGCGTTCATGGCTAAACCAATCCCTGTATTCCCACTCGTTGGTTCAATAATGGTCGCTCCTTTTGTAAGCTTTCCTTGCCTTTCAGCCTCGACGATCATATTGTAAGCAGCGCGGTCCTTCACACTGCCGCTAGGATTAAATGATTCCAGCTTTAAATAAACAGCTGCCGCATTGTCTGGCTGAAGCCGCTGTAATTTAACAAGTGGTGTATCGCCAATCAGCTCAGCTATATTTTGTGCAACCTTCATCATGTGACACCCTTTCTTCTCATTCTGCATTTCTTTAGTTATACTATCATCAATGGGGATTCGTAAAGTTTGTTAAAAAAGGACAGGTGATATTGTGGCAGAAAACCGTCATTATTTTATAGGGATTCACATCCCTGAACAACTTGCGCATCAAATCAAAAAAGACATGGATCTAAGGAGTGAACTATCCTTTCAAAAGTGGACAGCACCAGATGATTATCATGTGACCCTGATCTTTTTAGGTGCCATTCCAGATGAGCGTTTAAAAAAGATCATCGAGCTGCTTGATATCCTTTCAAATGAAGCCGCTGCATTTTCACTAGAGCTGAATGAGTTAGGACAGTTTGGCATGAAGGAGCGCCCGAGAGTCTTTTTTGCAAAACCTAATGAAAGTGAACCGCTCATGCAATTAAGAGAAAAGGTGAAAGAAGCCGTATTGTCAGCAGGACATCCTGTTGAAAAGAGACCGTTTCATCCGCATATGACGATTGCGCGAAAATGGAACGCGGATCACTCTTTTGCAGAACAAGCGCCTTTACGCAAAGAGCCATACGTGATAGAGGTTTCTTGTATGACTCTATTTGAAATACGTCCGAAAGAAACCCCGCGTTATCACGCAATCAAACAATTTGCACTACATAAATGATTCTAAAAGTTGGAGTGAGCAGCAGATGGCGCAAATTATCAAAATTCAAGATTATATATCACGATATGAACAAGACCCGCATCACTACATCAATCAATTCATTCGATTGAAAAAGCAAAGGTGGGACGAGTTAAAAAAGGCTTCAAAACAGGAGGCGCAGCATTCATTTGACCAAATCTCTGAACAAGTGCCTGAACAAGAGGAAGAAAAGAGAAAGAAATTCTCCTTAAAAAGAAAGCAAAAAGAAGCCGATATGAAAAAGGAACGGGACCTGAGTCTTTTTAACGAGCCGACAGATATAGAGCAAGGTGTCTTTACAAACGTTCCTACCGATGAAACGAAGCTCATTCATTTTTTTAAGGATCATCTATACGATGTTCAATTAAAATGGGCGAGCTCGACGATTTCCCACATTTCAACCGTCTCCCATCATATTCGGTATGATGAAAAGCTGCGTATGCTTGCTAGGCAGCTTCCGGATTCATATTTTGTGATGTATAAGCCGGTGCTGCTCATTCAAAAAGCAGAGATGGAATTATGTTCAGTACTTATTACGCCGCTGGAAGTGATTTGTTTATCCTTCTTAGAGGCAGAGCCTGACAGCGTATATATCGGAACGAAGGAACGTTTTTGGGAAAAGCGGGCGAATGGGAAAGCTGTTCAGTCCGTTTTGAATCCTTGCGCAAGCCTTCTGCGCTCTGGCACCGTCGTGTCAAAGATCTTACAGCAAAGCGGTGTCGATCTTCCTGTGAAAAAAATCCTGATCAGCAGAACCTCTTATATTGACTTACCGGAAGTTCCATACGGGATGGAGGTTGTCGATAAGAAGAAGGCGGAAGATTGGTTTGAAAAGCAGCGGAAAAATACCGCGCCGACAAAGCATCAGCAATTTAAGGCGACAAAGGCATTGCTTGCTTATGGTGAATCAGACAGCAAAAGAAGGCAGGAATGGCTCGATTAAAGGCATAATGGAAGGTCACAAAAAATGAGACCTGAGTGGAGCTAATATATGAATGAATGGTACTTTATCGTTAATCCAGCAGCAGGACATGGAAAAGGACTTCGTACATGGAGGAGCATAGAGAAAGAATTACAAAAGGTGGAGATCTCTTATCGATCGTTTCTCACCCAGCATGAAGGTCATGCAGAAGTATTGGCAAGACAAATTAGCGCCATGCAAGATGACAGGCTGAAGCGCCTGATTGTCATTGGCGGTGACGGCACCATTCATGAAGTCCTGAATGGCTTAAAGGAAATGGATCATGTGCAGTTAAGCTTTGTTCCCGCCGGTCATTGGAATGATGCGGCGAAGGGCCTCGGCATCCATCGTCAAGATGTCCTAAAAGAAGTGAGAAAGCAAAAGAGAATGCTCACCAAAACATTTTCTCTCGGCTCCTTTCAAGATCATGCAGAAAGCCCGCAATCCGTTCTCTTTCTCAATCATATCGGTGCTGGGTTTGATGCGCATGTGCTAAGGAAAACAGTGCATTTCAGAGGAAAAAAGTGGCTGAAACGGCTGGGGCTTGGGTTTATTATCTACCCGCTGTCATTTCTCCATTCTTTATGGTCCTTTAAGCCGTTTGACCTTGCGCTGTTTATTGAAAATGAGAAGAAGGTCTTTCGCCAAGTGTGGTTTGTGATTGTATGCAATCACCCCTATTACGGAGGCGGGCTGGAAGCAGCGCCGGAAGTGAGCGCGAGGCAGCCAGGCTTTCAAACGATCGTTGTCACAGATTTGAATCCATTCAAAGTGCTCTTGTTTTTAAGTGCGATGGTGTTTCGAAAGCATCTTGGAATGAAGGGCGTTACCCTGTATCAGCACGAGGAAGCGTACTTGGAGGCAGATGCAAAAATCTTATTTCATGCAGATGGAGAAGTGATCGGCGCAACACCTGTCTTTGTGAAGGCGAGTGAGCGCTCCTTAAAATTACGTGCTTAAATGGCTTCTCGTGAATGCCCTAGTCAAAAACCATGAAAAAAGCCTTCCTTTTCATAAGGTTCTTGTCCTGATTTTCTAGTTTTGCTTGACGAGTATAAGAAGGTAACGATAAAATCTATAGGACGGCTATTGTTTAGCATCTCATTCTCAATAGCTGTCCTTTTTGTTTTTATGATCATATAAATAAAAAAGAAACAGCCAATTGATCTTCAATCGGCTGAATTTTGTCGACTAAAAAAGCAAGATTTAAAATATTTTAAGAAATGATGGGTTGAAAATTGATATGAACTGGTTGGGACAAATATTAGGTAGCGAATGGCACATTTCTCCTGCTGGAGGCGCTACGGGAGATGCGTACTTCGCAACACACAATGACCAAAAGCTATTTTTAAAACGCAATACGTCACCGTTTCTTGCGGTTTTGTCAGCTGAAGGCATTGTGCCGAAGCTTGTCTGGACAAAACGGATGGAAAATGGGGATGTCATCACTGCGCAGCACTGGCTGAGCGGCAGAGAGCTGAAGCCAAAGGACATGAATGACCGTCCTGTAGCAGAGCAGCTAAGAAAAATTCATACATCTAAAGAATTGCTTGATATGCTGAAAAGATTAGAGAAGCATGCTCTACACCCAGAATCCATTTTGAAGCATTTAAAACAGTCCATATTAAAAGAGCAAATCGATTCACAAGACATTACACGTGCCATCCAGTACTTAGAGAAGCATGTGGAGGCGGTCCAATTTGAGGACAAGGTCGTGTGTCATTGTGACCTCAATCATAATAATTGGCTGCTGACAGATGAAAATCAGCTTTACTTGATTGATTGGGATGGGGCGATGATTGCTGACCCAGCCATTGATCTTGGACCACTTTTATACCATTATGTTGAAGAAGAGAACTGGGAAAGCTGGCTCTCGATGTACGGTGCCCCGCTGACGGACAATTTGCGAAAACGTATGGATTGGTACGTCCTCGCTGAAACTGTATCGTTTGTCGTGTGGCATAAAAGAAAAGGAAATGAAAAAGCGCAGCAAGAAGTGCAAGCGGAGCTGAGCGCACTCTTAAAGCGGTTAAACATCCATTAAGACATAGGAATATTCTCGACCCACTCTGACAAATGCGATTGATGCTCCTCGATATGTGCATTAATTGAACTGACAGAAGTGCCCTTTTGGCTGTAATCATAAATATCTGTTAATAATTGACGAATGTCGGCATCAAGGTCTTCTTTTGCCAGCATTAATTGAATCACACGTCCCACCTGTTCATATTCTGCAACAGTCCCGCAGCAATCCAACTGGTGATCGGTTAAAATATCTTTGATTAATTGAAGCTGATGTTGACGGTTTAATCCCATACGTATGCTCCTTTTCTGCGTGTCATTTATGTGGTTAAACTGTGCATTCAGCGCCCAATTTATACATGCGGCAGACCAGCTCAGAGCGAAGGGCTGGTCTTTTTCATATGTGCATAAAGATGCTGTCTTGCGGGTCTTTATGTTTCATGGTATCTTGATAAAATGTAAAGAAAATAGAGGTGTATCAAATTGAGAATGCGACATAAACCATGGGCGGATGATTACTTAGCTGAAAATGCTCATATTGCCTTAGCTAGCCCCGAGCAATATAAAGGGAAATGGCATGAGCTGTTTGGAAATGATCATCCAATCCATATCGAAGTTGGGACAGGAAAAGGGAGCTTTATCGCTGGAATGGGCAAGCTTCATCCTGATATCAACTATATTGGCATTGAATTATTTAAAAGTGTCATTGTGACAGCAGTAGATAAAATCAAAGAGACAGATGTTGAAAATGTAAAGCTTTTGAACATTAATGCTGAAACGCTGACAGATGTGTTTGCGGAAAATGAAATTGACCGGGTGTATTTGAATTTCTCTGATCCGTGGCCAAAAGCAAGGCATGAAAAGCGCAGATTAACGTTTAAGGCCTTTTTAGAGCGATATGAACATATTCTCCGTCCAGGTGGTGAATTGCATTTCAAAACAGATAACCGCGGATTATTTGAATATTCCTTAAAGAGTTTTTCTGCATATGGCCTTCTTTTAACGTATGTAAGCTTAGATTTACATAAGGACGGATTAGAAGGAAATGTGATGACTGAATACGAAGAAAAATTCTCGTCTATGGGACAACCCATCTATCGATCAGAAGTAAAATTTCCAGATTAACAAGTGACATCAAGCTGGCTGCAAAGAAAAATTGCAGTCAGCTTTTTTCATGAAAAGATTGATGCATGCGATTTTCAGCTGTATTTGCTACGATAGAAAAAGGAGGGATGACAGCAATGGAGACAATGAAAATAGGTGACATGGAACTGTTCTGGTTAAATGGGGGAGATACACACATGGACGGCGGTGCGATGTTCGGTGTAGTGCCAAAGCCGTTATGGTCAAAAAAATACCCGGTGAACGATCGCAATCAAATTGAACTGCGGTGTGATCCGATCCTCATTCGGTGGAATGGTCTTCATTTATTAGTGGATTCCGGCATCGGATCAGGGAAGCTGACAGATAAACAAAAACGCAATTACGGCGTAACAGAAGTGACGAAATTGGAACAATCGCTAGCGGCACTCGGCCTGCAACCAGCTGATATTGATTACGTTTTAATGACACACCTTCACTTCGATCATGCAAGCGGGCTGACAAAACGTGAGGGAGAAGAGCTCGTGTCTGTTTTTCCGCAGGCAAAAATCATCACATCCAAAATCGAATGGGACGAAATGAGGGCGCCTAACATCCGCTCAAGAAATACATATTGGAAAGAAAACTGGGAGCCTATAGCAGATCAAGTGGTGCCATTTGAAGAAAGCATCGAAGTAACAAAAGGCATTGGGCTGCATCATACAGGCGGTCATAGCAATGGCCATAGCATCTTAACGCTCACAAGTCAGGGCGAAACAGCGATTCATTTGGCTGATATCATGCCAACACACGCTCATAAAAATCCATTATGGGTCTTGGCTTATGATGATTACCCAATGACTTCGATTCCAGCTAAGCAAAAATGGCAGGCATTTGCAGAAGAAAAAAATGCGTGGTACTTGTTTTATCATGATGCGATTTACCGCGCTGTAAAGTGGGATAAAGACGGGCAAATCACACATGAAGTTAAAAGAGAAACAGGAAGATAAAAGATCATCTGCATGTTTTTTCGCCTTTCACACAAAATAACGACAAAATGAACTTGTGAAAGGAAGAGTGCAGGTGAACCAATTTTATCGTGTACATGGTGATGTCATTGAAACACCATTAAGAGGGATGGAAGTCATGTCCGTCCCTTATTTAAACAAAGGGGTTGCATTTACTAAGGAAGAGCGGGAAGAGCTTGGTTTAAAGGGATTTCTACCGCCTAAGGTTTTAACATTAGAGGATCAGGCAAAGCGTGCATATGAGCAGTTCAAGGCACAGCCGGATGAACTGGGAAAAAATGTGTATTTAACATCACTTCATGACAGAAACGAAGTGCTTTTTTACAAATTACTAAATGAGCACTTGGCGGAGATGCTGCCGATTGTCTACACGCCGACTGTTGGAACAGCCATTCAGCGTTATAGCCACGAGTATCGAAAGCCAAGGGGGCTTTATTTATCGATTGATGATTTGGAAGGCATGGAAGAGATTTTTGCCTCTTACGGTGTTGATGAATCAATTGACTTAATCGTTGCGACAGATGCAGAAGGCATTTTAGGTATTGGAGACTGGGGTGTTGGCGGTATTGCCATTTCAGTCGGGAAACTTGCTGTTTATACAGCCGCAGCAGGCATTGATCCTAGCCGCGTGCTGGCCGTTGTGCTTGATGCCGGGACGAACCAGGAAAGTCTCTTGAATGATCCGCTTTATGTTGGAAATCAGCATTCTCGCGTTCGAGGAGAACGTTATGATCGGTTCATTGATCAATATGTAGAGCTTGCCCGCGCAACCTTTCCAAATGCACTCCTTCACTGGGAAGACTTTGGGACAAAAAATGCCCGAGCCATATTGGAAAAATATAAGGAACGTATTTGTACATTTAATGATGACATTCAAGGTACTGGAGCTGTTTCACTTGCTGCGGTTCTGGCATGTGCAAAAGCTTCGAAGGTTCCGCTGAAAGATCACCGAATCGTCATTTTCGGAGCGGGTACGGCAGGGATTGGCATAGCGGAGCAGATCCGTGATGCTCTCGTAAGAGACGGTGTCAAAGAAGAGGAATCATATGATCATTTCTGGTGTATTGATAAAACAGGATTGCTTACAGATGATTCGCCTGACATTCAGCCATTTCAAAAGCCATATGCAAGACGTTCTGACGAAGTAAAGGGTTATGCCCGTAACGGTCCTAAGCATTCCATTGATTTATTAGAGGTCGTCAAACAGGCGAAACCAACCATCTTAATTGGCACCTCGACGGTAGGAGGAGCATTTACAGAGGAAATTGTGAAAGAAATGGCGTCACACGTGGAGCGCCCAGCCATTTTACCGATGTCGAACCCAACACCTCTTTCAGAAGCAAAGCCTGAAGATCTCATCGAGTGGACAGAAGGACGCGCCCTTGTGACAACGGGAAGCCCATTTGATCCTGTCGAATATGGCGGCGTGACATATGAAATTGGTCAGGCGAATAATGCCCTTGTGTTCCCAGGGCTTGGTCTTGGAACGATTGTGTCTAAAGCCCGCCTTATAACAGACAGCATGTTTGTTGCGAGTGCTGAAGCGATTGCCAGCATGGTCAATGTCGGAAAGCCGGGTGCAGCGATGCTGCCAAGTGTGGATCAGCTTCGAACTGTTTCAGCGACAGTGGCTGTCCGTGTGGCGCAAGCAGCGATCGATGAAGGTATTGCAGAGGAAACGCCTGAGGATCTCATTCAGGCTGTACAGGACGCCATGTGGCATCCTGTGTACAAAAAAATCAAAGCCATATAAAAAAGAAGCTTCGCAAGGACACGCCTTTGCGAAGCTTTCTTTATCAAGCCACAGAATCAATGACATCAACGATCATGCCTGTTTTGGCATCAATCATGACTTCGTACTGTTCAAGCTCGCCAAAGGCTGAGCGAGTAATGCCAGATTTGTACACATCAATCGTTTCACCATTTACGGTATACGGTTCTGGTACAGTATAAATCCAAGAGCCATCAATCGGGCCGCGCTGTTTAAAAGCAGATTTCACAATTTTTAATGCTTTTTCAGACGAGATATACGTAGGGAAAAATACTTTCTTTGCAACAATTGCAGCGGCTACGCCAATACTCGCACCAATCAGAACATGTTTTAACTTCAACGTGCTGCACCTCCGTATTGCTGTTTTTTCCATTATACAAAACTTGTCCATTGATGTTAAGGAATCCGAATACTTGAAAGCATATTCAAAATTTCTGGAGAGATACTTGGAAAACCGAAAGAATTCTTATAGTATAAAGTGAGTGTTATTTTTATAGGAATATATATGGTCATTACATAGAAACGAGGTAAACCGTAGAATGAATGAAGAAACATTGTCGCTTTTCCGAAATTTAACAGAATTACAGGGAACTCCAGGTAATGAGCACCATGTGCGTGCTTTTATGAAAAAGGAACTTGAGAAATATTCTGACGAACTCATTCAGGATCGTCTTGGCGGTGTGTTTGGGGTACGCAAGGGACCGGAGAACGCACCTAAAATCATGGTGGCTGGTCATATGGATGAAGTGGGATTCATGGTTTCATCCATTACGAAGAACGGGATGATACGCTTCCAAACACTCGGCGGCTGGTGGAGTCAAGTCATGCTGGCACAGCGTGTCGACGTTCATACCGTTCACGGACCAATTCCTGGTGTCGTCTCTAGTACACCGCCTCATCTTCTAACACCAGAACAAAAAAGCAAACCTGTGAAACCATCAGACATGCTCATTGATATTGGGGCAGACAGTGAAGAAGAGGCAAAAGAACTTGGCATTCGCCCAGGACAGCAAATCGTGCCTGCAACAGTCTTTACCCCTATGGCGAATCCTAAAAAGATTTTAGCGAAGGCTTGGGATAACCGCTATGGCTGTGGACTTGCGATTGAATTATTAAAAGAAATAAAAGACGAACCTCTTTCATGTCATCTGTATTCAGGTGCAACGGTTCAGGAAGAAGTAGGGCTTAGAGGGGCAGAAGTAGCTGCGAATATGATTCAGCCAGATCTGTTCTTTGCTTTAGATGCAAGCCCTGCAAACGATGTGACAGGTGACAAAACCCAATTCGGCCAGCTTGGTAAAGGAGCACTTCTGCGTATTTTTGATCGAACCATGATTACGCATCGCGGGATGAGAGACTTTGTGCTCGATACTGCTGAGTCAAACAGCATTCCATACCAATACTTCGTATCACCGGGTGGTACGGACGCTGGACGTGTGCATATTTCCAACCAAGGTGTGCCTTCTGCTGTCATTGGGGTGTGCGCTCGCTACATTCATACAAGTCATTCAGTATTGCATGTGGATGATTACGCAGCGGCAAAAGAATTAATTGTCCGCCTGGTGAAAAACTGTGATCAAAGTACAGTGGATTCTATTTATCAACAGGTGTAAATGTAATAGAAAAGGCTGCCTCTTTCATGAGAGCAGCCTTTAGTGTGTATATGTAGACAAAACCTCGCATTCATTGCCAGGTCTGCAAAGGTTTCGAAAAGAGGAAAAAAGGTTGCAGTTTCACCTTTTTTATTGCTGTTCAAACACGTAAGATAACGCCTTGATCGCTTGGTTCACGGTTTCTACAGTGATATTCGCTTTGTTTGATAGTTCCTTTAACGGATGGTGCAGTTCTTTTGGGCGGATCAAAATGAGAGGTTTTCCTTTTGTGATGGCAGCAGATGCATCCATTGCCGTGTTCCACTGTTTATATTTCTCACCAAAGCGGGCAATGACGACGTCTGCCTTGTTTAATAAGATCTCAGTACGGAAATTGTTCAAATCAGAAGCCGCATCATCTTTGAAAATGGCATTCGGCTGCTCACCTAAAATGTCCTCACCAATGTGATCTGAGCGGTCATGATTCTCCATTGGTCCAACAAACGTCACCGGCAGTTTCAACGATTGGCTTTTCTCCTTGATTTCATCACGCCACTGGCTATGAATTTCTCCTGCTAAATAGACGGTTAATTGCATAACGATCTCCTCCTTTTGTACAAACTTAGTAAAGGTTTGCCCTGTTTCTTTTCATGTTACACAAGAAGTGCTTGATAAAGCAAAAAAAATATGATTATGATATTCATGGTAGAGACTATTTTTCATCGTAAGAATACTACATATAATGGGAAGGACAGGCCTCTTCGTCTTTCCTATGAGAAAGCAGGAAGACGACGTTGATGACTTATTTGAAAAGAAAAGGGATCTCCCTTTCGCCAAAAGTGTACTTCATTGATGCACTCTCTTATATGGCTTTAGGTCTATTTGCTACATTAGTGGTAGGGCTGATTTTAAAAACAGCAGGCGGTCTGTTATCACTTCCGCTCATCATCAAAATGGGAACACTTGCGATGGGGCTCATGGGACCAGCAATCGGTGTAGCCGTTGCGTATCGCTTACATGCATCTCCTTTGATCATTTTTGCAAGTGTTGTCTCAGGTGCTGCAGGAGCAGAGCTTGGTGGACCTGCTGGAAGCTTTGTCGCAGCATTAATTGGTGTGGAACTCGGCAAGCTGGTCAGTGGTGAGACAAGAATTGATATTATTTTAACGCCGCTTGTCACCATTATTACTGGCTTTTTCACCGCCGCTTTGATCGGTCCTGGGATTGAAGCCATGATGACAGGGCTTGGTAAGCTCATCATGTGGGGGACTGACCAAAGTCCGCTGATCATGGGCATGCTAGTAGCGACCATTGTTGGACTTGCCCTCAGCTCACCGATTTCAAGTGCGGCGCTTGCGCTCATGCTTGACTTAAGCGGAACAGCGGCTGGTGCTGCAACGATTGGCTGCTGCGCTCAAATGGTCGGCTTTGCCGCTGCAGGCTTTAGAGAAAATCGTTTTGGCGGTCTTGCTGCTGTCGGCATTGGCACGTCAAAATTGCAACTGCCGAACATTGTGAAAAATCCCCTTATCCTTATTCCGCCGACGATTGCGGGCCTCATTCTCGCGCCAATTGGTATTATTGGCTTTGGGATGGTCAATAATGCGGCAGGGGCAGGTATGGGAACGAGCGGCCTCGTTGGACAGCTCATGACACTGACCGTTATGGGATTTCATCCATCCGTTTTTCTGGCGATCGCTCTTTTGCATATCGTTGGCCCGGCAGTGATTAGTTTGGTAGTATCAGAATGGATGAGAAAGAAAGGCTATATACAATTCGGAGATTTAACCATACAAACTGGAGGAATGAAACATGAAAAAAATTGAATCAAACGAAGAATTACAAAAAGTGATTCAAGAAGACTTAACAGTATTGCTATTTTCAGCTGACTGGTGCCCGGACTGCACCTTTATCGAACCATTCTTGCCAGAGCTTGAAGCAAACTACCCAGAATTTGAGTACTTCTATGTGGATAGAGATCAGTTCATTGACACTTGCGCAGAGTGGGAAATTTACGGCATTCCAAGCTTTTTAGTTTTTAAAAATGGACAAGAAATTAACCGCTTTGTCAGCAAGGATCGTAAGACGAAGGAAGAGATTGAAGCATTTTTAACAGATTCTCTTTCTAAATAATGAAAGGAGGGTCTAAATCATGGCAAAAATGACATCAAGACAGCTTGCGAACGAACTCAAAAGCCGTCTGACAAATGACAGCTGGTCACACCAGTTTGACCGAGAAAAAGATACGCTTCGTATTGAAGATAAACAAACAAGTAAAGGTATTACACTAGAGCTCCCGCCAATCATTGCAAAGTGGGAAGTAAAGCCTGATGAAACATTAGATGAGATCGTTTACTATGTGAAAGAGGCGCTAAGTGCCATGAAAGGCGAAGCGCAGCACATCTCAGGAAAAGAAAAGCAGATCTATCCTGTCATTCGTTCCACTTCCTTTCCTGAGGCATCAAGTGATGGCATTCCCCTAGTTTTTGATGAGCATACAGCTGAAACGAGAATCTTCTATGCACTTGACCTTGGAAGCACCTACAGATTAATTGATGAGAAAATGCTTCAAAAGGAAAACTGGACAAAAGAGCGAATTAGGGAAACTGCAAGCTTCAATGTCCGCTCACTTGAAACTGTGGTGAAAATGGATGAAGTCGCAGGCAATCGGTTTTATTTCTTCCGTGCGAATGACGGATATGATGCCAGCAGACTTTTAAATGAATCGATTTTACAAGAATACGCGCAAAAAATAGAAGGACAGATGGCCATTTCTGTTCCCCATCAAGATGTATTCATCATTGCAGATGTTCGCAATGAATCAGGCTATGATATTTTAGGACAGATGTCGATGAGCTTCTTCGCCAGCGGCACGGTTCCGATTACCGCATTGTCATTTTTATATGATGAGGGCAAGCTTGAACCGATCTTTATTCTTGCTAAAAGCAGACCAAAACAGCAGTAGAAGGGAATTTTGAAGAATGAACGTTTTTTATAATGCAGAAGGTGTAGGCGACACACTCCTTATTTCATTGAAAGATGTGACGAGAGAAGAAGTAGGTCATGAGAGGTTTGGAGATGTCGTAAGAATCTTCAATCAAGAAACAAAAGAAACAACAGGTATTAATATCTTCAACGCATCCACTTACATGAAAATTGAAGAAAACGGATCTGTACCGCTATCTGAAACACTTGTTCAAGATATCAACGAAATTTTAAACCGCAACGGTGTAAGTGAAACGTTGACCGTGGATCTATCACCAAAATTTGTTGTCGGTTATGTAAAGGAAAAAGAAAAGCATCCGAATGCAGATAAATTAAACATTTGCCAAGTAGATGTTGGCGATGAAACATTACAAATCGTGTGCGGTGCGCCAAACGTTGATCAAGGGCAATATGTCGTGGTTGCGAAGGTTGGTGCGGTGATGCCAAGCGGTTTGGTCATTAAAGATGCTGAGCTAAGAGGTGTTCCATCAAGCGGAATGATTTGTTCAGCAAAAGAACTAGATCTTCCAGACGCGCCTGCTGAAAAAGGGATTCTTGTTCTAGAGGGAAGCCACCAAGCTGGCGAACCCTTTAAAGCGTAACCTCCCATAAACGGGTACATAGGAGCGAAGAATGTGTTATACCAAAAGTCACTAAGTACGTACTTAGTGACTTTTTTTCATCTACAGACAGCACAAATAGCAAAGAGCAGCACTTTTCTCGCTTTTCTGCATGAAAAAGCAATGGTATACTAAAAATCGCCCAAGAAAACGTAAGGGGAGTTAAAGTGAGTGATAAATGATGAGTTGGTTAGATAAATTTTTTAGTGTATTTTTAGGAGAAGAAGAAAAGAAAGAAGAAAAAGCTGTGAGACCTAATGAAGGTCCAGCTGCACGAACGCAGCCAGTTTTTGAACAGCATAAAGAATATAAAAAAATTGAAGATACAAAAGTCTATTATGAATATCCGAAAGGCAACTTCCGCTTTCCGCTCGTTCCAGATGAACCTCTGCGTGACGGAGTGAAGCAGGAAAGAAGACGCGCAAAGCCAAGCAAGCCAAAGGCTAAGCAGAAGACCTATGAGCCAAAACAAACGGTGCAGCCTGACATCAATAAAAAGCCATTCAAAACAGAGCAAATTCCATCACCGATCTATGGCTATCATCAGGATATGCGTCCAAAACGAACAGAAGCGAAAGAAGAATCATCTCCTGTTCAAATGAAAGCAGCAGAAACAGCGCAGCGTGTCACCCTGTTATCAGAAGAGGCAGAGCGTGTACGAAATGTCAGACAGCAAATGAACATTCCGTCAATACGGAAAGAAAATCGTATGGAAGAAACGGTTTCAGCCCCAGCAGAAGAAAGAGTGGACATGCAAACAGACGTGACCCCGCTTACTTTGCAAGAGGAACTCGCTTATCAGGATCACGTTCAATCGACGATGGAGCGTTTAAATGACGAGCCTTTCATTCAAACAGAGGAAAAAGAGCAAGCCTTTTCTGAGCCTCAAGACCATATTGAAGCTGACTTACATAATCAGGAGGCCGAAGCTTATCAAGAACAGCCGGTAGAGGCTGAGCCGGAACAGGATGTCTCAAGCGATGACGAAGAAATAAAAGGCGAGCCGGTACATCAGTTTGTAGATCATACGGAGGAAATAGAACCGTTGACATTCGAAACAGCAGAAGACACACATCCCGCAATTGAAATGGAAGTAGACATGCCGGCAGAAGAAGTTGAGGTAACAGAAGACATCCCAGCAGAACCGGTCGCGGAAATAGAAGCTGATTCCATAGAAGATCATCAAGAAGAAGTGCCAGCGGCAGCATTTGAAGAAGCTGAGCCAGTCGCCAAGCATGATCTGCAAGAAGACCAATTGTTGGAAGAAGCTGAAATAGTAGAAGATCAAATGCTGCCAATAGAACAAGTAGCAGACGATGAGACCGCTACTGAACCAGCAGAACCTGTCATAGAGCAGCAAGAAAAGCAAGAACAAGTGCATGAAGTCAAGGAAGAAAAACCGAAACAAGCAGCTCCGCAGACGCAACGTACAAGCGGACAAACCTCAACGGTTCCTTTTAACGTCATGATGTTAAAAAGTGATCAGCGTGTGCAAGGGCAAAAGAAAGCAGCAGATGCACAAGGGTATGTTTTCCCAAGTCTCGCCCTTTTAGACGTACCTCCAGCTCAAAAAGAAGAGGACGGGACATGGGTGAAAGAGCGGGCAGAGCTGCTCAATGCCACGCTGAAAAATTTCAATGTCAGAGCAAGTGTGGTTCATGTCACGCAAGGCCCTTCTGTGACAAGGTTTGAAGTACATCCAGAACCAGGTGTCAAAGTGAACAAAATCACGAACCTATCAGATGATATTAAACTCAGTTTGTCCGCAAAAGATATTCGAATCGAAGCACCGATTCCAGGAAAGAACACGATCGGGATCGAAGTGCCGAACCTTCACAGTAAAATGGTTTTCTTACGAGAGATGATCAGAAGCAGTGCATTTAGAGACAATCCATCACCTTTAACAGCAGCACTCGGATTAGATATATCCGGCCAGCCTGTTGTGGTTGATCTGCAAAAAATGCCGCATGGCTTAATTGCTGGAGCAACAGGGTCAGGAAAAAGTGTCTGTATCAATACCATTTTAGTGAGCTTAATGTTTAAAGCGTCACCAGATGAAGTAAAAATGCTCTTAATCGACCCTAAAATGGTTGAATTAGCGCCATATAATCACATTCCGCATCTCGTGAGTCCTGTCATCACCGATGCCAAGACAGCGACAGCCGCTCTGAAATGGGTAGTGGATGAAATGGAAAGGCGCTACGAACTGTTTGCGCACTCTGGCGTGAGAGAAATTAAACGATTCAATGAGCTTGTCAAAGAAAAACAAATGGGTGAAAAACTGCCTTATCTTGTCGTTGTGATCGATGAGCTCGCTGATTTAATGATGGTCGCACCAAATGAAGTCGAAGAAAGCATTTGCCGAATCGCACAAAAAGCAAGAGCATGCGGCATTCATTTATTGATTGCGACACAAAGACCTTCTGTCGATGTCATCACAGGTCTCATTAAAGCCAATATCCCAACAAGAATTGCTTTCTCTGTCTCAAGTCAGGTAGATTCTAGAACGATCATTGACATGGCAGGTGCAGAAAAGCTTCTCGGAAAAGGAGACATGCTTTTCTTAGAAAATGGCTCCGGCAAGCCGACGAGGCTGCAAGGGAACTTTGTATCAGACCGTGAGATTGATCAAGTAGTGGCACATGTAAGAAAACAGCGTAAGCCAGTGTTCCTTTTCGAACAGGAGGAATTAATGCTCCAAGGCTCTGCGATTACAGATGAAGACGAATTGTTTATGGATGCCTGCCGTTTTGCGATTGAGCAGAATAGCGCTAGTACATCGAGTTTGCAGCGAAGATTTAGAATTGGCTACAATCGTGCAGCCAGATTGATCGACATGATGGAACGCGAGGGCATGATCTCTGGTGCAAAAGGCAGTAAGCCAAGGGAAGTCCTTATGACACTGAGTGACTTAGAACAGCTGATCTAAACAAACCACTTCATTTTTTTTATAAACATGGTATGATAGCACATAGGTGAATTTTGTAATTGGACGCTTTTCGTATGCCTGTCAGAACGCTTTTTTATGTAAAATGAGCGAAAGCAGGTGTTATAAATAGGAAAGTTGTCGGATACTAATCATAGTTAATATTGATTAGAATAGGAAGATCGGAAAAAAATCTTTATTTGGAGCTGCGATCTGTGAGCCGCTAGAGGCGAAAATCACAAGTTGCAAATTGAAATGAGCGTCATATACTGTAAGTCAGATAGACGTTTGTTGGAGGTACAATTATGACTGTTTATCATTTTGTTGGAATAAAAGGGACAGGTATGAGTCCACTGGCCCAAATTCTTCATGATACTGGGTATACTGTCCAAGGATCGGATATCGAAAAACATATCTTTACACAAAAAGCATTAGAAGAACGAAATATTAAAATTCTTCCATTTGACCCAGATAATATTCAGCCAGGGATGACCGTGATTGCAGGTAATGCATTTCCTGATACACACCCTGAGATTGAACGTGCCCTTTCTGAAGGGATTCCTGTCATTCGTTACCATAAATTCCTTGGAGAATACATGGATTCATTCACAAACGTTGCGATTACTGGTGCTCATGGTAAAACGTCGACAACAGGACTGCTTGCCCATGTGATGCAATCAGCGAAACCAACTTCATACTTAATCGGTGATGGATCTGGTATGGGGAAAGAAAACAGCGAGTATTTTGTATTTGAAGCATGCGAATACCGCAGACACTTCCTCAGCTATCATCCAGACTATGCGATCATGACCAATATTGATTTTGATCATCCTGATTATTTCTCGGACATTGACGACGTGTTTGATGCGTTTCAAAACATGGCGCTTCAAGTGAAAAAAGCCATTATCGCTTGCGGTGATGATGAGCATCTGCCCAAGATTCAAGCGAAGGTACCTGTTGTGTACTACGGTTTCAATGAAGAAAATGATTTCCAAGCACGCAATGTTGTGAAAAACACGGAAGGCACTACATTTGATGTATTTGTACGCAATACGTTTTATGATACCTTCTACATTCCTGCCTACGGAAATCATAATGTCCTCAATTCATTAGCTGTGATTGCATTATGTCACTATGAAGCCATTGATGTAGAGCTCATCAAAGGGGCACTAATGACATTTGGCGGGGTGAAACGCCGCTTTAATGAAAAAGTGGTCGGTGAGCAGGTCTTAATTGACGACTATGCCCATCACCCAACGGAGATTGAAGTCACCATTGAAGCAGCACGTCAAAAATATCCAGACCGTGATATTGTCGCTGTTTTCCAGCCGCATACCTTCACACGTACACAGCAATTCTTAAGTGAATTTGCTGACAGTCTGAAAAAAGCGGACTATGTATACCTATGCGATATTTTCGGTTCAGCCCGTGAAAACATTGGGAAGCTGAGTATCGAAGATTTACGAGAAAAAATCCCGCAGGCCCAATTGATTGCGGAAGAAGATACATCTGTGCTGAAAGCGCACGAAGATGGGATTCTGATCTTTATGGGAGCAGGAGACATTCAAAAATATCTGCGTGCTTATGAGAAAGTCGCTGTATAAATGCTTAAAGGGAAAGTGCCGTTTTGATCGGCACTTTTTTTATTTTGAATAAAATGTGACAAAGGGGCTAAATGTGTCAACATCTGCCGCTTTTTTTCGTTCGCTGTGGACAGGAATCAGCGAATAAGTGTAGAATTATTATTCAATCGGTCATTCTAGGCGATGTTTGAATGATACAACGAGAGGGTAATGAATTGCATATGCCCGCAGCAAAGGAGGTATCAGATGATTATTATTCTATATCTAAGCGTTGCACTGATCGCAATTGCTTTCCTCATTCTTGTCATCTATTTGTCCAAAACATTAAAATCCTTACAGCTGACATTAAAGAATGTTGCATCAACTTTAGAAGGTCTTGAAGGTCAGATGCAAGGGATCACCACAGAGACGACACAGTTGCTACATAAGACGAATCAGCTTGCTGAAGATATTCAAGACAAATCGGCAAAACTCAACACAGTTGTGGATGCGGTGCAGGGAATTGGCGGCTCGATCAACCAATTTAATACAAGCATAAAGCAGGCAGCTGGTGCAGTTTCTTCATCCGTTGAACGAAATCAAGAAAAAGTCACGGATGTGGTAAGCTGGAGTAACGCAGCACTTGAAATTTATAAAAAATGGAAACAACGAAAACACCAAAAATAAACCATTTTCGCATAGGAGGAATAATCATGAGCAAAGACGGAATCAATAGCAAAGACTTTTTGATCGGAACACTTATTGGTGGAATTGTTGGTGCAACAACAGCCTTATTTTTAGCACCGAAGTCAGGGAAAGAGCTTCGCGATGATTTGAACACCCAAGCGAATGTTTTAAAAGAAAAAACAGATCGCCTCACAACAGATGCAAAAGAAAGAGGCACTGAATATGTGACGATTGCGAAAGATAAAACGTCTGAATTGTCCCAACTGGTAGCAGAACAGTCAAACCAGATTTTAGACAAAGTGAAAGACATAAAAGAGCGTGCAGCTGGAAAAGCTAATCATGTGAAAAGTGAAGCAGAAGATGCAGCAGCTGACCTAGCAAATGAAGCTTCAGATGTAGCAGACGAAGCAAAAGTACGAGCACAAGAAGCGAAATCAGAAATTGAAGATGGCATCAAAGATGTCAAAGAAAAAGTAGAACAATCGACTAAAGGCTAACTCTCACTGCACGGAGTGAAGAAGGAGAACATCATGTCAAAACAACTCATTGAAACAGAAGAACAGTTTGATCAACTAACGAATCAAGATGGGACGTTTGTCTTTTTTAAGCACAGTTTGACATGTCCGATCAGCCAAGCGGCTTTTCAAGAGTTTGAAGCATTTGCGTCTGCACATGAAGACGTGCCTACTTATTTCTTGCAAATCCAAAACACAAGAGAGCTTTCATCCTATGTGACTGAAAAGTCGGGGGTAAAGCATGAAAGTCCCCAGGCACTCGTCTTTAGCGGTGGAAAAGTGAAGTGGCATGCATCTCACTCAAGCATTACAAAAGAAGCGCTTGAACATAATCTGTAGAAGAAACGTCAGCAATTGCTGACGTTTTTTTATAAAAAAAGGTTTACTTCAACCAAAAGTATGCTATAATCTTACACATAATACTTTATCGCTTAAAAGCGTTTGGGTAATAAAGAAAATTTTCGTGACAATTCCGAAATCTTTGTTTATAATAAACCCTATCATGAGAGAATGAAAAAATAAAAAGCGAGAACAGGCAGAGGAAAGGATGACAAAAATGAGCAACAATGAACTAGAACAATTGAGACAGCAGGCAGATGAACTAAATCTTCAAATCTTAAAACTGATCAATGAAAGAGGAAGCATTGTAAAAGAAATTGGAAAGGCGAAAGAAGCGCAAGGTGTCAACCGTTATGATCCTGTCAGAGAGCGCACAATGCTGAACCAAATTCTTGAAGCAAATGATGGACCATTCGAAAACTCAACGATTCAGCATATTTTCAAAGAGATTTTCAAAGCAGGTCTAGAGCTTCAAGAAGATGACCACAGCAAAGCACTTCTTGTTTCTCGTAAGAAAAAATCGGAAAATACAATCGTGAACATCAATGGAGAAGCGATCGGTGATGGGAAACAGCGCTTCATCGTTGGACCATGTGCTGTTGAAAGCTACGAGCAAGTCGCAGAAGTTGCGGCAGCAGCGAAACAGCAAGGACTAAAACTACTTCGCGGAGGTGCATTTAAACCTCGCACAAGTCCATACGATTTCCAAGGACTTGGTGTAGACGGTCTAAAAATTCTAAAGCGTGTAGCGGATGAATACGGTCTTGCTGTCATTAGTGAAATCGTCAATCCTGCTCATATTGAAGAAGCGATTGAGCATATCGATGTCATCCAAATTGGTGCACGGAACATGCAAAACTTCGAGCTATTAAAAGCAGCCGGATCTGTGAAGAAACCAGTTCTTTTAAAGCGTGGTCTTGCAGCGACTATTTCAGAATTCATCAATGCAGCTGAATACATCATCGCCCAAGGAAATGACCAAATCATCCTTTGCGAGCGCGGTATCCGCACATACGAAACAGCGACAAGAAATACACTTGATATCTCTGCAGTGCCAATCTTGAAACAAGAGACACATTTACCAGTATTCGTTGATGTGACGCACTCAACTGGACGTAGAGATCTTCTCCTTCCAACAGCGAAAGCAGCTCTTGCGATTGGAGCAGACGGTGTCATGGCAGAAGTGCATCCAGATCCATCTGTTGCTCTATCTGACTCAGCGCAGCAAATGGACATTCCTCAATTCGAAAAATGGTTAGATGCGTTAAGACCACTTGTCAACATTCACGCGTAATCATAGATAGAAAAGCCGCCGGATAACTGCCCGGCGGTTTTTCTATGGATAAAATATGATGAGATTGGGAATGAAAGGAAAAGAGCACATTACAAGCCTCAAAAGTGCTTGTTCACAATGTTTTCATTTTTAAAATTCGATAGAATCTGCTAAGATCATTGTCATAGCTGACGTTCTCGGCGATTTTTCATGAAATATGATTCAATTTACAGGTAACAAGCTCATTAAAGTTTGTTTAATTTAGTTATAAAAAGAAAGGGAACGTTTTCATATGGTGAAAAAACGTGTATAATTTCATAAAAGAATGTCATTTTGATGTAGATTGAAAAATTATGTGTCTCTTTTCATCGTTTTAATGACAAATAGGATATTATTTTCCTCGTATCTGACATGTCTCTATCCAATTGGTGAATGCTATAGATATGAAGTGTATTTGAAGGAGTGATTTATGTGAATAATGTTACAATATATGATGTAGCAAGAGAAGCAAATGTAAGTATGGCAACGGTATCACGCGTAGTGAATGGTAATCCGAATGTAAAACCAACAACAAGAAAAAAGGTACTTGAAGCGATTGATCGTCTTGGCTACCGTCCGAATGCTGTGGCACGAGGCCTTGCAAGTAAAAAAACTACAACAGTTGGGGTGATCATCCCTGATATTTCTAGTATCTTCTATTCGGAGCTTGCTCGCGGAATTGAAGATATCGCCACGATGTATAAGTACAACATCATTTTAAGCAACTCAGATCAAAATACCGATAAAGAGCTTCATCTATTAAATACAATGCTAGGTAAACAAGTAGATGGGATTGTCTTTATGGGCGGAAACATCACAGATGTGCTTGTTGAAGAATTTAAGCGCTCTCCTGTGCCAATTGTTCTTGCAGCATCTGTTGAAGAGCAGGCTCAAACACCATCTGTCAATATCAACTACGAGCAAGCGATTTATGATTCAGTCCAGCTTTTAGTTGAGAAAGGACATAAGCGAATTGCCTTCGTATCTGGCCCAATGTCAGAACCGATTAACTCTATGAGAAAGCTTGCAGGTTATAAGCGTGCGCTTGAAGAAGCGGGCATCGCATTTGACGATGCGCTCGTCGCTGAAGGCGATTACTCCTATGATTCTGGAATTGAATCACTTGCTCATTTACTTGAGCAGTCTGACAAGCCGACAGCTGTTATTGCGGCTACCGATGAAATGGCGCTAGGTGTCATTCACGGAGCACAAGATAGAGGCGTATCGATTCCTGAGGATTTAGAAGTGATTGGCTTTGATAACACGAGACTTTCTCTCATGGTGCGTCCTCAGCTGACAACAGTTGTTCAGCCGACCTATGATATTGGCGCTGTCGCAATGAGACTGCTGACAAAGCTGATGAACAAAGAACAAGTGGACGATCAAATTGTTGAGCTTCCGCACAGAATTGAAGAAAGACAATCAACAAAATAAAACGAAAAAGCAGGCTTACACATTAGTGAATGCCTGCTTTTCTTATGCATTTTTCTTTTCTCTTCTTACAGGCATAAGTGCTTTTTCTACAGTTTGAGCATTCTTTTCTGTGATTTCTGCTTTTCTTGGGATCGGTGGATATAAATCGTCAGGGTCTCCCCATGTCGATGGCAGGCTGACAGGCGATTGTTTATGCCAAGCCTGAACCCAGTCCTGAGGCAGTTCAGCCGGCGGTGTGATGCCTTTCATCTCAAGCCAAATCCGGCTCCATGCCCTTGGAACGACACGCCAAATATCATATCCCCCTCCGCCAACAGCAATCCATTTGCCATCACAATATTGATGCGCTAACTCATGGGCAAGTCTAGGGATTTCCTCATATATTTTCATGGTGGCAGATAAATGGGTTAACGGATCATAGTAGTGTGCATCCGCGCCGTTTTGCGTCAAAATCACATCTGGTTTAAAAAAAGCAGCAATTTCAGTCACTGCTGTTCGGTATGCTTCGAGGAACGATTCGTCTTCTGTAAATGCATCAAGCGGAATATTATAAGCGTAGCCATAGCCTTTATCGTGACCTCTTTCCTGTACTTGTCCAGTTCCAGGGAACAAGTAGCGCCCCGTTTCATGAATAGAGACCGTACAGACCTCTGGGTCGTCATAGAAGCTGAATTGTACACCATCTCCATGATGGGCATCTGTATCAATATATAAAATTCTTGCACCATATGTCTTTTGAATATATTGAATTGCCACGGAGCTGTCATTATATATACAAAAGCCAGATGCACGTCCTTTAAACCCGTGGTGAAGTCCGCCGCCAAGATTGAGTGCATGCTGCGAGTGTCCCATCATTACTTGGTCAACGGCTGTTAATGTCCCGCCAACAAGGAGAGAAGCTGCCTCATGCATACCTGCAAACATCGGTGTATCCTCCGTGCCAAGGCCGTAGCGTTCACCCTCTGCTGTAGAGAGCTTTCCTTCACTAGCCCGCTGCACAGCTTGAATATAATCGGCTGTATGGACGAGCTTTAATTCCTCCAGTGTCGCCATACGCGGTGCGACGATCTCATCATCTGTTAACGCCTTCATTTTTTGAAGAAGATCATATGTTAAGTAGACACGAAGCTGATTGAAGGGATGGTCTTGGTGAAATTGGTACGTTTGAAAAGAGGGTGAAAAAACAAAGGTCGCTTCCTTCATTTGATCGTCTGCTCCATTGGCCACAGCACCTTATAGCCTTTTGCACGAATCAGCTTCGTCACATGATCTGCATGAATGGTTTGAAGGCGGAATACGAGCACTTTAGAAGCTTCATTTGCATGCGGATACACGAGCACACTCAGCATTTGAATATGCTGCTCCTTTAAAATGGCCGTAATGTCTGCGAGGCATTCTGTCATCTGGTCCACTTCAACCTCTAAGTGTGACCCAGGCTGATCTGCACCTGTCAGTCTGACAAACGTACGAAGCAAATCAGTCTTTGTGATAATGCCTACGAGCTTGCCTCGTCTCACCACTGGAAGGCAGCCAATTCCGTGTTCAAAAAAGACACTTGAAATCTCTTCAACGAAATCAAGCGGATGAGCAGTGATCGTCTCTAATACCATGATCTCTTCAACAGGACGCTGAATAAAGAGCTGTCTTTTTTCTGTTTCAAATATACTTGGACTGGCATTTTTAATATCCCGATCTGTCACCATTCCAATGACAGAACCTTGATCAGATACGATCGGAATATGCCGAATGTGATGTGCACTCATTTTTTGAATGGCTTCTTCAATCGTATCGGTTTTTCGCAGCGTGATCACATCACGCTCCATAATTTGTTCAATCATCATTGTTTACCAATCCCCTTTGCCAAAAAAACGAATTGAACGTTAATACATAAAGCGTTGATGGAAGCGAAGACGATCGAAACGCTCAATCGAATCAGGACTCACATTTTTCCCGATTCTGGCCATTAAACAATTGGCTGGATGTGAGCTAATCTCTGGCTCGTCTGTTGCAAACCAGACAAGACCGCCTGCGTTCATCATTTTCTCCATCATTTTGCGGTACTCCCACACGTTTTTCTTTGTCCCCTTTAAATCCCAATGCCAGTAATATTCAGTTGTAATGATGATATAATTCTCCATTTGCTCATCCATCATGCTCACATCAAGTAAATGCTTGCCAAGTGAGCAGCCTCTAAATGGAGGAGCGACCTCAATCGCGCCAAGCTCGATTAAATTGTCCATGTTACCCTCTGACCAGCGCTCAAGCGGATCAGGATACAAATACGTGACATAGCCTACGACAAGCTCATCCATTCTTGCAATGATAATACGTCCTTCTGGAAGGTCTGCTATTTCAACAAGTGCTTGTTTCTGTTCCTCAGGCGTGCGAAATGCCGTCAGTCCTTCATGAAAGGTATAGTTCGCAAGCTCTGGTGCAGGTACCGGACCTTCAATAAGGATGGAACCTGTTTCTTGCTCAATGGTTTTTGAATAATAAGTTTTAGGATGCTCCACGTATCCACCGCCTCAAATTCTAGTGAGTCGTCTCTATTTTATCTTAAAACTTGCAAGAATTAAAACGGTTTCACCATAAGTTTTTTAAAAATTGAGAAAAAAAGTCATCTATACTATAATGGTCATTGTAAACGTATGCAAAGGGGGACTGGTTGATGAAATTGGAAACGCTGCCATCAGTAAAAGGGGACTATCATTTAAATGATTATGAGCAGGCATACAAAGAATTTTCATGGGAGGAAGCAAGAAAAAACTTCTCGTGGTATGAAACAGGAAACATAAATGCAGCCTATGAAGCGATTGACAGACATGCGGACTCGTTTCGTAAGAACAAGGTGGCGCTTCACTACAAAGATTCACAGCGTGATGAAAAGTATACGTTCAGGGATATGAAAATCAACACAAATAAAGCGGGAAATCTATTCAGAGAAAAGGCGCATGTGCAAAAAGGGGATCGCGTATTTATTTTTATGCCAAGATCACCTGAGCTCTATTTTCTTCTGCTTGGCGCAGTCAAAATTGGTGCGATCGTTGGTCCGTTATTTGAGGCATTTATGGAAGGAGCGGTCAAAGACCGTTTAGAAAATAGTGAGGCGAAGGTCATTGTGACAACGCCGGATCTGCTTGAACGAATTCCGTTTGCAGAGCTTCCGAAGCTTGAATCCGTCATCATTGTCGGCGGTGAAAAGGAAGACGTCGATGGCGTTCGGACAATCCATTACGAAGAGGCGTTTGAGCAGGCAGCAAAGAACCTTGAGATTGAATGGATGGATGAAAAAGACGGCTTTCTGCTTCATTACACGTCAGGGTCCACAGGTACGCCAAAAGGTGTGCTGCATGTCCATGGCGCAATGGTGCAGCAAGACCAGACCGGTAAGTGGGTGCTTGATCTGAAAGAAGACGATGTCTACTGGTGTACAGCTGACCCAGGCTGGGTAACAGGCACAGTGTACGGCATTTTTTCACCATGGTTAAATGGGGCGACGAATGTCATTTTAGGCGGCAGGTTTAACCCTGATACGTGGTATGAAACCATTGAATCACTAGGTGTGACCGTTTGGTACAGTGCTCCGACTGCCTTTAGAATGCTGATGGGAGCAGGAGATGACCTCATTCAAAAATATGATCTCAGCTCGCTCCGTCATGTGTTAAGTGTAGGTGAGCCTCTAAATCCAGAAGTCATCCGATGGGGAGACGCTGTATTTGGCAAACGAATTCATGACACTTGGTGGATGACTGAAACCGGTGCACAGCTGATTTGTAATTATCCATGCATGGACATCAAACCAGGTTCAATGGGGAAACCGATTCCAGGCGTAGAAGCGGCGATTGTCGATAATGCCGGAAATGAACTTCCGCCATACCGGATGGGCAACCTCGCCATCAAAAAAGGCTGGCCGTCTATGATGCATACGATCTGGAACAATCCTGAAAAATATGAATCTTACTTTATGCCGGGAGATTGGTATGTTTCAGGAGATTCAGCTTATATGGACGAAGACGGATACTTTTGGTTCCAGGGACGTGTCGATGATGTGATCATGACATCAGGAGAGCGGGTTGGTCCTTTTGAGGTGGAAAGTAAGCTGGTCGAACATCCGGCCATTGCAGAGGCTGGTGTCATTGGAAAACCAGATCCAGTCCGCGGTGAAATTATTAAAGCATTCATTGCGCTCAGAAGTGGATATGAGCCGACAGATGAGCTGAAAGAAGAGATTCGTACGTTTGTGAAAAAAGGACTCGCTGCACATGCGGCACCGAGAGAAATCGAGTTTAAAGACAAACTACCTAAAACGCGAAGCGGAAAAATTATGAGACGTGTGCTAAAGGCGTGGGAACTGAATTTACCGGCTGGCGACCTATCGACAATGGAAGATTAATTTTTTTCATCAGTTGACTTGATACCAAAAGTATGTTTAAAATGACATTAGTTGAATATGTAAAGGTTTTGACTGAGATTCAGTAGAATTATCTTTCCCTGTCCAAGAGAGCTGACGGCTGGTGCGAGTCAGTACAAAGAGATATTCGAATTACCCTCACGAACCGCTTTTACGAAAAGGAGCATGCATGCTGCCCTGATTAGTGAAAGAACGGATCTGTCCGTTATCAGTGTAAGTGAAAAGACGTGATTTGTTGTCTTTTAAGCAGGGTGGTACCGCGATATATATCGTCCCTTCGTTCATTCGAAGGGGCGTTTTTTATGTTGAATTGTAAAAAAAGGAGAATTGGATATGAGTCAATTGATGGAAGAGTTATCGTTCAGAGGATTAATTCAGCAGCAAACAGATGAAGAAGGTTTAACAAAATTATTAGCAGAAGAAAAAATCAAGCTTTACTCCGGCTTTGATCCGACAGCTGACAGCTTGCACATTGGTCATCTATTGCCAATTTTAACATTACGTAGATTCCAGGAAGCGGGCCATCACCCGATTGCCCTTGTTGGCGGCGCGACTGGACTAATCGGCGATCCTAGCTTCAAAAAAGCAGAGCGTTCACTAAACCCTGCAGAAATCGTAGAACAATGGACAGAGAAAATTAAAGGACAGCTGTCACAATTTCTTGATTTTGAAGCAGCCGAGAACCCAGCCGTTATCGTGAATAACTACGACTGGATCAGCCAAATGAATGTCATCACGTTCCTTCGTGATATTGGAAAGAACTTCGGTGTGAACTTCATGCTGGCAAAAGATATCGTCAGCTCACGGATTGAGACAGGGATTTCGTACACAGAGTTCAGCTACGTCATCCTGCAATCTTTAGATTTCGTAAACCTTTACAGAAATGAAAACTGTAAGCTGCAAATCGGTGGAAGCGACCAGTGGGGAAATATCACATCTGGACTTGAGCTGATCCGTAAGTCTGAAGCAGAAGGGGCAAAAGCATTCGGTCTAACGATGCCGCTTGTCACTAAAGCAGATGGCACGAAGTTTGGTAAAACAGAAGGCGGCGCCATCTGGTTAGATAAAGAAAAGACGTCTCCTTATGAGTTCTACCAATTCTGGATCAACACAGATGACCGTGACGTCGTGAAATACTTAAAATACTTTACGTTCTTATCGAAAGAAGAGATCGCATCGTACGAAGAAAAAGTGCAAACAGCACCTGAAAAGCGTGAAGCACAGCGCCGTCTAGCAGAGGAAGTCACGACACTTGTACATGGCCGTGAATCACTAGAACAGGCTGTCAACATCTCAAATGCGCTATTCAAAGGCGAGATCAAATCTCTTTCAGCCGAAGAAGTCAAAGTAGGCTTTAAAGATGTTCCATCAATGGAGAAAAGCAGCACAGAAGAATTAACACTTGTCGATGTCCTTGTTGAATCAAAGCTGTCTCCATCAAAACGTCAAGCACGTGAAGACATCACAAATGGTGCAGTTTCCATCAACGGAGAGAGACAAACCGATAAAGACTACGTCCTTTCAGCTGAAGACCGAATTGAAAACCAATTTACCGTCTTAAGAAGAGGGAAAAAGAAATACTTCCTTGTGAATTACAAATAAGAACGATGGGCAGCCGGCCGCGATAACCGGCTGCTTTTTTTATGCGAAATGAGAGATGAGTGCTCTTTGAAGAGTCTAATAGACTGTTCAAAGAGACTTTGTCTAGTCTTTTGGCATTGGCGTTGAGAAAGTCAAAGGTGCTTTTTCATTATTTATTTTCTATAAATTGATTGAACAAACAGTGCCTTGTTCACTTTTCTGACATATTTTTCTTATATAAAATAGAGTTCGAATAAGATGAATAAGGGGGAATGAAAGTGATTCGTTTTAAGAAAAAGAGTTTGCAAATTCTTGTTGCACTTGCATTAGTGATAGGTTCAATGGCCTTCATCCAGCCAAAAGAGATCAAAGCGGCTGAGCATAATCCGGTTGTGATGGTACATGGCATGGGCGGTGCGTCTTATAACTTTGCTTCGATTAAAAGTTACTTGGTATCACAAGGATGGGATCGAAACCAATTATTTGCTATCGATTTCATAGACAAAACAGGTAATAACCGCAACAATGGTCCGCGTTTATCCAGATTCGTCAAAGATGTGCTAGACAAAACGGGTGCCAAAAAAGTAGATATTGTGGCGCATAGTATGGGCGGGGCGAACACGTTATACTATATTAAGAATCTAGACGGCGGCGATAAAATAGAAAACGTCGTCACACTTGGTGGAGCGAATGGACTCGTTTCACTCAGAGCATTACCAGGCACCGATCCAAATCAAAAAATCCTTTACACCTCTGTCTATAGCTCAGCCGATCTTATCGTCGTCAACAGCCTTTCGCGTTTAATTGGCGCAAGAAACGTCCTCATTCACGGGGTTGGTCACATCGGTCTATTAGCTTCAAGCCAAGTCAAAGGCTATATCAAAGAAGGACTGAATGGCGGGGGACAGAATACGAATTAAAAAATGAAAGAAGACAGCGACTTGTGCTGTCTTTTTTTGATGTCATCGGACATATGACAGCTGCTAGATGATGAAAGAAGGTTATAATGGAGGTAAAATGATGACACAAAAACTCAAGCAATATTTTTTAGGATATTTCCCTTATTATCCGTGCTCATTTCTCCTCATCTATTTCATCTGGATGAAGTTTGTTAAATCAGTTCAAATAGGCGAGGTGATGTCCAACTGTACATCGATCATTGGTATCTATTACATCGTTGCCAGTGTGTGGTTTGTTTTTTTGATGCAAAAATAGGCAAAACATCATTAAAAGCATGTACAAATGGATCACCATTCCTTACACTACATGTAGTAAATGAGAATCTACGGAGGTGGGCGTTTGTGCAAAAGAATCAAAAGGCTTTGATCATTGTGGATGTACAGAAGGCGTTCGAGCATGAAAAATGGGGAGAACGAAATAATCTAGATGCAGAGAAAAATATCAGTCGTTTATTGACGTTTTGGAGAGAAAAAGGCTGGACAGTGATTCATATGCAGCATACATCTGACAAGCCGGACTCCTTATTTCATCCGGCAAATGAAGGGCATCTCTTCAAAGATATCGCCAAACCGCTAGAGGAAGAAACGGTGATACGAAAGAAAGTCAACAGCAGCTTTATTGGCACAAACTTGGAGGAACAGTTAAGGTCAAACCATATTAACACGGTCGTGATCACAGGATTGACAACCCCTCACTGCGTGTCAACGACAACAAGAATGAGCGGCAATCTAGGCTTTGATACGTACCTTATCTCAGATGCAGTTGCCGCCTTTGGACTAACAGATCAAAACGGTACATATTATGATCCCGAAATGATTCATCGGCTATCACTTGCAACACTGCATGATGAATTTGCTACTGTCATGACAACAGATCAATTGATTAGTAATTGGATGGTAAAATAAAAGATATCGTTATACGCTTAATAATACTTGAGAGAACCATGGAACAAAAAAATCCTCTGGAATTCTAGGGGATTTTTTTCATGATAGATTATATGGTTTTGAATAGCTTCTTGAGACTGGCTAGTCATCATGAAAAAACCATAGACAAATTTAGCGCAAAATACAATCAAATTTTCACAACCAAAAGACTTTTGGAAGACTCTAGCAAATTATGTTTATTCTACGATTATCTTTTTATTCTTTGTACGTTTTACTTATCTGCACCTATTTACGGATGTAACATATGAATAATGATAAAGGAGATGAACAACTGATGGGTTGTGATAAGTATAAAAAATGCCCTTATTGTAAACATAAACTATCAAAATCAAACTGTTGCATCATTTGTCATACAAAATTAATTGTAGGGCGACGAGGGCCACGGGGATTACGAGGGGTTCAAGGAGCTGCAGGAGCCATCGGTCCAACGGGAGTAACAGGAGATACCGGAGCGACCGGTCCAGCGGGAGCCGCAGGAGCAACCGGTCCAACGGGAGTAACAGGTGCCGCAGGAGATATCGGAGCGACTGGTCCAACGGGAGTAACAGGAGCCACGGGAGATACCGGAGCGACTGGTCCAACGGGAGTAACAGGTGCCGCAGGAGATATCGGAGCGACTGGTCCAACGGGAGCCGCAGGAGCAACCGGTCCAACGGGGGTAACAGGTGCCGCAGGAGATACCGGAGCAACCGGTCCAACGGGAGTAACAGGAGCCGCAGGAGATACCGGAGCGACCGGTCCAACGGGAGTAACAGGAGCCACGGGAGATACCGGAGCGACTGGTCCAGCGGGAGTAACAGGTGCCGCAGGAGATACCGGAGCAACCGGTCCAACGGGGGTCACAGGTGCCGCAGGAGATACCGGAGCAACCGGTCCAACGGGGGTCACAGGTGCCGCAGGAGATACCGGAGCGACCGGTCCAACGGGGGTCACAGGTGCCGCAGGAGATACCGGAGCAACCGGTCCAACGGGGGTCACAGGTGCCGCAGGAGATACCGGAGCGACCGGTCCAACGGGAGTAACAGGAGCCACGGGAGATACCGGAGCGACCGGTCCAACGGGAGTAACAGGAGCCGCAGGAGATACCGGAGCGACCGGTCCAACGGGAGTAACAGGAGCCACGGGAGATACCGGAGCGACCGGTCCAACGGGAGTAACAGGAGCCGCAGGAGATACCGGAGCGACCGGTCCAACGGGGGTCACAGGTGCCGCAGGAGATACCGGAGCGACGGGAGCGATCGGTCCAACAGGAGCCACGGGAGATATCGGAGCCACTGGTCCAACGGGTGCCACGGGAGATATCGGAGCCACTGGTCCGACAGGGGCTACAGGAGATACCGGAGCGACCGGTCCAACAGGAGCCACGGGAGCCACGGGAGATATCGGAGCCACTGGTCCGACAGGGGCTACAGGAGATACCGGAGCGACCGGTCCAACAGGAGCCACGGGAGTCACAGGTGCAGGGCTAGCTGAATTTGCATATGTATACAATCTAAGTGCTCAAACAGTAGCTTTAGAAGCCCCGGTGATTTTTGACTCAACTGGAATTACTACTCCTGGTATTACACATGCCCCTGGAACTTCTCAAATTATAGTGACCAATCCAGGAAACTATGAGGTTACTTTTTCAGTTTCTGGCGTAGAGCCAAATCAATTCACCCTATTTGTAAATGGAGCTCCTGTGACGAACACAGTTTATGGGTCAGGAGCTGGTACTCAACAGAATAACGGTCAGGCCATCCTCGCTCTAGCAGCGGGTGACACGCTTACTCTTGTAAACCATACTTCTGCAGCAGCAGTTACTCTTCAAACTCTAGCAGGAGGGACCCAAACAAATGTGAACGCTTCTATTATTATTAAAAAATTAGACTAACTTAAATGTTTAGAGGTGCTTTTAGAAGCAATCAAAAGGACCTTTTCATTTGAATATCTTTTTTCAGCCGTTTCTTGGAAGTCTTGCCCGGTGCTCGTCTTGTGCATAGTCTGTTTCCCATTATATGTTTTAAATTCATTTGTTCATACGAGAATACAAACAAAAAACCCTAGACCACCTTGAACAATCAAGGTCTCTAGGGTTTGTTTGATCTCTCTTTAAGAGAGTAATGAAATTAACGAGAGTAGAACTCAACGATTAGTTGTTCGCTGATTTCAGGCGCTAATTCAGAACGCTCTGGAAGACGAGTGAAAGTTCCTTCAAGCTTTTCAGCATCGAAAGAAAGATATTCAGGAACGAAGTTGTTTACTTCAACTGATTCTTTCACAACTGCAAGGTTTTGAGATTTCTCACGAAGAGCAATCGTTTGACCTGGTTTCACAGAGAAAGATGGGATGTCTACACGGCTTCCATCAACAAGGATGTGACCATGGTTGACTAGCTGACGAGCTTGGCGGCGAGTACGAGCAAGGCCAAGACGGTATACTAGGTTGTCAAGGCGAGTTTCAAGAAGAATCATGAAGTTTTCACCTTGTTTACCAGGAAGTTTAGCAGCTTTGTCAAATAGTGTACGGAATTGACGTTCGTTGACACCGTACATGTGACGAAGCTTTTGCTTCTCTTGTAATTGTAAACCGTATTCAGATAGTTTTTTGCGTTGTCCTGGACCATGTGGGCCTGGAGCGTAAGGGCGTTTTTCAAGTTCCTTACCTGTTCCGCTTAATGAAATGCCTAAACGGCGGGAAATCTTCCAACTTGGACCTGTATAGCGAGCCATAATGTGACTCCTCCTTATTTGTTTTTATTTGTGAAAAATAAAAACCGTCTGTTCTTTGTCTTTTCCGTCATTATGTTTTCATGCATCCTCGCTCCAGCAGCAGGGAGTTACAAGATGCACCTTCATATAGAAGGAACAAAATGATACAAAAAAGCCGAACAAAAAGGCTGCCATATTTCACACAAACTCTATTATATGACGCTGGATAGGAGAAGTCAACCTATTTAGAGGCAATGGCGATGCTTCGCGTCTGCGAAGAAAAATAAAAAAGCAGACAATATGCCTGCTTTTTTGTAAGATTAAGCATTTGTAGAGGCGGATAACGCCTTTTGGAGCACCTCGGTAAATTGGATTAAGTAGGTTTCATCTACTTCACTGAAACGGTCTTTCACGGGGCTGTCAATATCGAGCACCCCAATGATCTCTCCATTTACCTTGAGCGGAACGACAATTTCAGATTGCGATGCTGTATCACATGCGATATGTCCAGGGAATGCATGCACATCAGCGATACGCTGGACTTCACCTGTTGCAAACGCAGTACCGCAAACGCCTTTTCCAGACGGGATGCGCACACATGCAGGCAGTCCGTTAAACGGTCCGAGCACAAGCTCGCCCCCTTTAGCCAAATAAAATCCAGCCCAATTGACCTCTGGGAGTGAATGATACAATAGCGCCGCAGCATTTGCCAAATTGGCAATCAGATCAGGCTCACCATCTGTAATGGCTTCTACCTGTTTAACAAGCAATTGATAGTCTTTTGATGGATCGCCAGACTGTTTTTCGACATGAAACATGAAAATCTCCTACTTTCTATCTCAAAAATACATAACTTGCGTCTCACATGTGGGATTTGTCGAGCAATTGTAAAAGGAACTTCCGCCTTTATCTTGAAGTATGTACACATGAAGAGGGGTGAGCGGATGAAAACATCAACAACCGTGCAAACAAAAGACCGTATTATTGAAGCTTCCATCAGACTTTTTAACCAAAAAGGATTTTCTGGAACCTCTGTCCGTGAGATTGCGAAGGAAGCAAACGTCAACGTTGCCCACATATCTTATTACTTTCAAGGAAAAGGAGGGCTGCTTGAGCAGCTTGTATCCGATTTTTATGAAGGCTATATTCACATGATTGAATCACATATCCATCACATGGAAACTCGTCACGCAAAAGAATGTTTACTTCATGTGGTTTTTGATATTTTATCTTATCAGCACAAGCACCGTCAATTAACCCGTTTCGTTTATCGAGAGGTGACGATTGATTCGACGCTCATTAGAGAAATTATGTCGACCTATTTAACAAAAGAAAAATATTTGTTTCAGCTCATTATTGAAAAAGGGAAAAACACCCATGTGATTTGTGAGCAGCTCTCACTCTCATCGTTTATGATTCAACTGAAATCACTACTCATGATGCCCTATTTACAGCCGCAATATTTAACGGAGGTGCTTTATTTGAATCCAAATGAGCCTTATTTCTATCAAATGTATTTTAAAGAACTAAGCCGCTCGCTTCATCATTTACTAGAACCAAAAAAGCCGGCATTAGATTCTCACTTAAAACTCATGATGTCTTCGAATTGATCATAAGCATATCCGAGATCTTCCGCTTGATGGGCATCAGACCCGAATATGAGCGGAATTTTTTTCTGTTTTGCAAGATCAATCATCCATTGATCTAAATAGATACTTCTGGCATATGTTTTACGAAGACCTGATGTATTAAAATCTAAGGACATGCCTTTTTTTGCCGTTTCTTCAAGACAAAGGGTGACCTTTTGACAAAGTTCAGGCGGCATCTCAAATGGGAAAAGCTGTTTGAATTTCTGCACAAGGGTGATATGACCGATTCTCTTTGGCTTATAGCGACCTAAAGATGATAGAATAGAAGAATGAATTTGGTCATAGTAGCTTTGATAGACCTGTTCGATGCTGCCATAGGCGCTTATTAGCTGCTTGAAGGCATGCTCGTCAAAATCAAGGCAAATATAATCATCGCCAGCAGGAAGAAAGTGAACAGATAAAATGCTATCGTCTAGTTCTGGACCATAGCAGTCTAAAAAGGCACTTGTTTCCTCTTCATACTCTTTGATATAGTCAACCTCAAGCCCAGTTTTTACTATTAATTGGCCTTTGTATTCCTGTTTCAGCTGATCCAATTTCGTTATATACGAGTCAAGTTCTTGGAGCTTCATGGCACTATCCTGCTCTGGTGTTGGATCTCGAAACGATGGAGGCAGAGGGGCATGCTCGGTAAAGGTTATGGAATCAAATCCCTTTTTGATGGCTTTTTCAATATAAGAATGAAATGAATCAAGCGAGCCGTGCGGGCAAAACGGTGTATGTAGATGTGCATCCTGCTTCAGCATGTCGTCACCTCTTGTCGATATTTTGAAAAACGTGATGTTTATCAGCGAAAATAATGAAAAATCATGACCAAAAATGCTGGTTACATGGTATCATAATAACAATGAAAACGACAGCTTCCGCATACATAAAAGCAGATCACATGGATACGTGTGATCAAATGATAGAAAGCGCTCAAATACTTTCTTGAAAAACATACATAAAACCGTGAATGGATGGTATTGGAAAACATACGATCCTGTTTATAAAAAGACAAATGCAAAGCGGACACGAAAGGGTTCTCAGGTCTACTCGGGACACTTTTACCCTGACATCACTTAGATCACAACAAGGGGGCTCATTATGGAGTTTATCATCGGTTTAATTGTCATTTTGCTTGCTTTGTTTTCAGTCGGTTATTTCCTGCGAAAAAATATATATAAAGAGATTGACCGATTGGAAGCATGGAAAATTGAAATTTTAAACAGATCAATTGTAGAAGAAATTTCAAAAATCAAACATTTAAAAATGACCGGAGAAACAGAGCAATTTTTTGAAAGATGGCGTGCAGAGTGGGACGATATCGTCACAGCCCATCTTCCAAAGGTAGAGGAGCTATTATATGATGCAGAAGAGTATTCTGATAAATATCGATTCTCCAAAGCCAAGCAGGTTCTTACGCACATTGAGGACTTGCTGAGTGCTGCTGATTCGAACATTGAAGACATTTTAAAAGAAATTGCAGACCTTGTCACAAGCGAGGAGCAAAATCGCAAGGACATTGAAAAGGTCAAAGAGCAATATCAAACAGTTCGAAAAAATCTGCTTGCGTACAGCCATTTATATGGCACCCTTTATGACAAAATGGAGCAGGACTTAGATGAGGCCTGGGAAGGGATCAAGCAGTACGAGGAAGAAACAGAAAACGGAAACTACATGAAGGCAAGAAAGATTTTGCTTGAGCAAGACCGCAGACTCGACCAGCTTCAACTATATATCAATGATGTACCAAAGCTTATTGCAGACTGCAAACAAACCGTACCAGGTCAGCTGACGAAGCTGAAAGACGGATATCAAGAAATGACAGAAAAAGGCTACAAGCTGGAGCATATCCAGATCACGAAAGAGCTGGAGACTTTAAACAAACAGCTTGCGAGAGCGGAAAAATTGCTCATTGATGAACTCAATTTAGAAGAGGCATCAAGCATTCTGCAAATGATCAATGATGCGATTGAGACGCTGTATGATCAGCTGGAGGCGGAAGTAGAAGCAGGTCAGGAAATCAAAAGCAAAATGCCTGAGCTCACAGAAGCATTCGAGAAGCTTGAACAAGATCACACACAAACAAAGGCAGAAACGGCTCTTGTGAAAGAAAGCTACAAGCTGACAGCAGGAGAGCTCGATCAACAGAAAGCATTCGAAAAACGTTTAGAAGAAATTGAAAAGCTGATGAAACAAATCCGCGAGAAGCTTGATCGTGACCACGTGGCATATTCATTATTAATGGATGAAATCAATCAGCTGGAGACCTTTATCGATGATGCAAAAGCATTGCATGACACATTTAAAGGTCATCTACAATCATTAAGAAAAGAAGAATTACAAGCGAGAGAAACACTGGCTGAGCTCAAAACCATGCTGACAGATACAGTCCGCCAGCTGCATAAAAGCAATATCCCAGGTGTACCTGCTGAGATGAAAGAGCGGGCTGAAAAAGCGCAGGAGATGATCCAGCAAGTGCATGAGCAGCTGGAAAACCTGCCGCTCAACATGCCGGCAGTGAATCAACAATTAAAAGAAGCCTCTGACACAGTCAGAAATGTTGCGGATGAGACAGAAGAAATGCTCAGTAAAGTGGACCAAATTGAACGAATCATTCAATACGGCAATCGTTTTAGAAGCCAAAACCATATTCTTTCAGAACAACTAAAAGAGGCAGAACGAAGATTCTATGCCTACGATTACAACGGATCATTTGATGTAGCAGCAGCGGCTGTTGAAAAAGCATCACCCGGAGCCGTTCAGAAGCTGTTAGCTCAGCAAGAAAAATAGTATCAGCACCAATAAAAAAAGCTGAAGTCCATTTACAGGACTTCAGCTTTTTTCTGTTAAGATGCTTGTTTCTCCCGCTTTTGGGAAGCAGAAGAAGTGAAAAGAGAAAGAACGAACCCAATGACCACTCCGAAAATAGCAGGAACAACCCAGCCAATACCAAGGTCATATAAAGGTAATATCGTTTGAAAGAGATCCTCCACTGGTCCAATCGGGAGTTTCGCTGCTACTAAGCCGTCAAACAAACTGACGCAGCCAGTTAAAATCAAAGTAAGGACATAAACAGGTCTTCTTTGACCAAGCCATTTATCTGCCAGCGATAACACAATGATGACAATCGCTAGCGGATAAATCGCAGTTAAAACCGGTACAGAGAAAGCGATAATGTGAGCAAGTCCAAAATTTGAAATGATAAAACTAAATAATGTCACTAGTGTTACGACCATTTTATAAGAAAGTTTAGGTAATAAATTTGAGAAATACTCTCCGCATGATGTAACGAGACCGATACTTGTTGTTAAACAAGCAACCGTAATCGCGGCACCCAACACAATATTTCCTAAACTGCCAAATAGGAATTGAGAAGACTGAGCCAAGATTTTACTGCCATCTCCAACAAAACCAATGGCGTGTGTACTTGAAGCGCCTAAATAAGCAAGAGATAGATAAACAAATGTTAATCCGCAAGCTGCAATCAGACCCGCTTTGATACAAGCAGAAGTCAGTGCCTTTTTACTTGTCACACCGCGTCCTTTAATGGCGTTGATGACAACAACCCCAAACACAATAGAAGCAAGAGCATCCATTGTTTTATAGCCCTCTAGAAATCCTTTGAAAAATGATCCGCTGCTATAGGATACATCAGGTGTGCCAACGGCGCCCATCGGCGTTAAAATGGCTTTGACAATAATAATAAAAATAATCGTAAATTTAATTGGTGTTAACACTTTCCCTACACGATCCACAATCTTCGTTGGATTTAGAGCAAGATAATATGTAATACCAAAAAAGACAAGTGTGAATAAAAGAAGTGAGAGCCAAGCTGGTACACCTGCTAAAAAGGGTAATGCACCAATTTCATATGAAACCGTTCCTGTACGAGGAATAGCGAAAAGCGGCCCAATAGATAAATATAAAATGACGGTAAACGCTGTTCCAAAAGCTGGGTGAGCTTTATCAGCTAATCCTTTCGCATCTCGACCTGTTAAAGCGATCGCAATAATCCCTAGAAGAGGTAAACCGACACCTGTTAATAAAAATCCGCCCATTGCTTTCCACACATTTTGCCCAGCATATTGCCCAAGCTCTGGTGGATAAATCATATTTCCGGCGCCGAAGAATAGAGCAAATAACATAAAACCGATAATAACTGTATCTTTCGTCGACAAAGTTGCCTTCATTGCATTTAAAGCCTCCATTATTATGTTGAAATATTCTGTTAATTAGTTGCTAAGTAACCGTTCATCATTAACATTCACTAATTATAAAGGATGTACGCCTGATGTCAACATGTGTTTTCGTACAAAAGTCATGAATTTTTCTATTTTAGTATATGGAGAACAATAAAAAACATCCCCTTCCAATGAAGAAGGGGATGTTTCGGTTTATGACTATGAGGCGAGCTGTTTGGGCGGGCTGGTAAACATCGAAATAAGTAAACCAACCACAGCACCGATAATAGCTGGTAAGATCCAGCCAATGCCTAAATCGTAAAACGGTACGATTGAATCTAAGATGTCAGGCAAGTCACCGAGGTTCACTTTGGCAGCTAATAATCCATCAATGATGGCAAAGAAACCAGTAAAGATAAGAGATACGATATAAATGAGTCTTCTTCCGTTAATCCAGCGATCAAGGAATGACAATAAAATAATGACAATTGCCAGTGGATAGATTGTCACAAGAACTGGAACAGATAGAGAGATAATTTGTGCCAAACCAAGGTTTGCAACCAGTGTACTAAATAAAGAAACAATTAGAACGACTGTGCGATAAGAAAGGCTAGGGATGAGCTTTGAAAAATATTCCCCACAGGATGAAATAAGTCCAACACTAGTCGTTAAACAAGCGAATAAAATGGCTGCGCCAAGTACAATGTTTCCAGCAGAACCGAATAAAAAGTTGGCAGAAAGTGAAAGCAGTTTGCCGCCGTCATTTGCTCCAACCATTCCCGTCGCATCAGGACTTGAAGCACCCACATAAGCAAGTGAAATGTACACCAATGCCAGCCCAACAGCTGCCACGAGTCCTGCTTTAATACAAGCCGCTGCAAGAGATTTACACTCCGTGATGCCTCTTTCCTTAACAGCCGTCACCACGACGATCCCAAATACGATAGAAGCAAGAGCATCCATTGTTTTATAGCCTTCTAAAAATCCAGTGAAGAGCGGGTTTGCTTCATATGTTGCATCAGGAGCACCGATCATTCCCATTGGCGTAGCAATGGCTTTAATGACAATAATGGCAATAACAGTTAATAAGATCGGTGTCAAAATTTTACCAATTCGATCAACCAGCTTTGAAGGATTTAAAGCAAGCAGGTATGAAATAGTGAAAAACACAACGGTAAAGATGAATAGTGGTACCCATGAAGTGGACTGTGCCCCTGACAGAAATGGAGCTAATCCTATCTCGTATGAAACCGTACCAGTTCGCGGAATAGCGAAAAATGGTCCGATGGATAAATACAGAATAACGGTGAAGATGGTCCCGAATTTTGGGTGCGCTTTATCCGCAAGGCCTTTTGCACCGGTACCTGTAAGGGCGACTGCAATCACCCCTAGAAGCGGAAGACCTACTCCTGTGAGTAAAAATCCACCGATGGCAAGCCATACATTCTCACCCGCATATTGTCCAAGAACAGGTGGGAAAATCATATTTCCTGCGCCAAAGAATAATGCAAAAAGCATTAGACCAATGGCTAGCGTCTCTTTTATACTTAAACTATTTTTCAAAATAGTTCCTCCTTAATCAGTGTAGTGTGTCAAATTAAAATATTCTGACAATTTAGATGATCGTGTGACAATTGCACTATGGATGATATAGTGAAAATGAAAAGTTGTCAACTGCCATTTTCAGAAAATTCTCTGTCTGACTTCATTATGGTAACATATAAATGCATTTATTTTTTAAGCTTTTTGTAAGGAGTTACAATATGATCTATCTTGATAATAGTGCAACAACCAAGCCTTATCCAGAGGTTTTACAAGTATATCAGCAAGTGAGTGAGCGTTTTTTTGGTAATCCGTCTTCGCTTCATCAGCTCGGAATTGATGCCAGCCGGCTGCTAAGTGAAACGAGAAAACAAATGCTTCACTATACAGGATTGAAACAATATGAGATTATTTTCACTTCTGGCGCAACAGAAGCAAATAACATTGCCATTAAAGGAGCAGCTCTAGCCAAAATGAACCGGGGGAAACATATTGTGACAACAGCAATTGAACACCCCTCTGTCATCGAATCGTTTGAACAGCTGAAGGCTTTATTTGGTTTTGATATCTCCTATATTCAAGTAAATGAGCATGGCCATGCTGATATGAATCATTTAAAAGAAGTGCTACGCCCTGATACAGTACTGGTCAGCATGATGCATGTCAATAACGAAACGGGTGCCATCCAGCCGATTGAAGAAGCTGCTGGCATCATTCGTGAGCATGCCGAAAATGCCCTTTTTCATGTCGACGGGGTCCAGGGAATGTGCAGAGTAGCACTTAATAAACAGCTGGATGTGGATCTTTTGACGATATCTGGCCACAAAATTCATGGCTTAAAAGGGACAGGAGCGCTCTTTTTAAAAAAAGATGTTGTGCTTGCCCCTTTCATCACAGGAGGGGAGCAGGAATTAGGACTACGGTCAGGTACTGAAAACCCTGCTGGTGCTGTCAGCTTAGCAAAAGCCATGAAACAATCATTCGAACGGCTGAAAAATTATCATGATGAAATGCTTAACTTAAAAACGCAGCTGCAAAAACAGCTTGGAGAAATAGAAGGTATTGTCATCAACACACCGCTGACGCAAAGTGCGCCGCACATTGTGAATTTTTCAGTGCCAGGTATTCAAATCGAGGTTCTTCTCCATATGCTTGAAAAAGAAGGCATGTATGTCTCGACAACCTCTGCCTGCTCAGCCAAGAAAAAAGAGCCAAGTCGTGTGCTGCTAGCGATGGGGAAAGCAGAAGAAGTGGCCAAAAGCAGTATGAGAATCAGTTTGACATTTGGACAAGGACCAGAGCTAGCGCCGCAAATCATCACATCGATCGCACAAAGTGTAAAAAAACTAAAAGGAATGAGATAACAGCATGAAATATGATCATATTTTAGTCCGTTTTGGTGAGATCTCAACAAAAGGGAAGAATAGAAAGAAATTTATTGAAAAACTAAGACAGCATATCCGATTTGTATTAAAAGATTTTGATGCATTAAAGTACGCATCTGACAGAGACCGCATCACGATCATGCTGAACGGAGAAGACCCTGAACCGATTTCAGAACAGCTCAAAAGTGTATTTGGCATTCAAAGCTTTAGTCTTGCGGTGAAATGTGAGACAAATCTCGATGCCATCAAAGAAGCGTCACTCACAGCGGTACAGGAAGTATATGAACAAGGAAATACATTTAAGGTCTCAACGAAACGCTCTTATAAACAATTTGAACTTGATTCAAATGAAATGAACCGCGAAATTGGCGGACATGTGCTGAAGAATACGGAAAACTTAACGGTCAATGTCAAACAGCCGGATGTACATTTGCGCATTGAAATAAGAGAACATGCGACGTATATTACATTTAAAGATGTCAAGGGTGCTGGCGGCCTGCCGGTTGGTTCAAGCGGAAGAGCGATGCTCATGCTTTCAGGCGGCTTTGACAGCCCAGTTGCCGGCTATCAAGCGATGAAACGCGGGATTCAAATTGAGGCTGTACATTTTTTTAGTCCCCCATATACAAGTGAACGTGCCAAGCAAAAGGTCATTGATCTTACAGAATGCTTAGCAGCATATGGAGGCGAAGTGAAGCTTCACATCGTTCCTTTTACAAAAATTCAAGAGCTGATTCACAAACAAGTACCTGAAAACTATACGATGACATCTACAAGAAGAATGATGCTGAAAATAGCTGATAAAATAAGAGCGAAGCGTGATGCTCTTGCGATTATTACGGGTGAAAGCCTTGGACAAGTCGCAAGTCAGACACTGGAAAGCATGTATGCGATTAACCATGTGACCAATACACCAATCATTCGACCGCTCATTGCTGTTGATAAAAATGACATTATTGATGAAGCGAGACGAATTGGCACTTACGAGACAAGTATTCAGCCTTTCGAGGATTGCTGCACGATCTTTACGCCGCCATCTCCTAAAACAAAACCAAAGCTTGAGAAAGTAGAACGCTACGAAAGCTTTGCTGATTTCGAGCCGATGCTCGACGAGGCAGTGGATCAAATGGAAACGATCATCGTCACAAATGAGAAGAAAGCGGCAGACGAATTCGCTGATTTATTCTAAAACAAAAATTTCATAATAATTACCATAAAATCAATCGCATGAAGTCATGTGTTTCTACACATTCTATATTCACAAGGAGGTGAGAACACATGGCTCAACAAAACAGACAAAGCAGTTCTAACCAATTACTAGTACCAGGCGCTGCACAAGCAATCGACCAAATGAAGTACGAAATCGCTTCTGAATTCGGTGTAAACCTTGGTGCAGAAACAACATCTCGCGCTAACGGATCAGTTGGTGGAGAAATCACTAAGCGTCTTGTATCTTACGCTCAACAACATATGGGTGGCGGATCTTTCTAAGACACACAATTAAAAAGTTATGGCTTAGGAGCGGGATCATTCCCGCTCTTTTCTTTTTGTACATAAAAATAGTTTGAATATTTCTAAAAAAGAAGACGAATGAAAAAAATTATGGCATAATACTAGGAGTAGGTCCTAATTCAAGCATTTTTCAGTTATGAGTGTTAGAATAGGTAAATTGAAACATGTTTCGTTTCATAGAAAGAGGCTAAAAGGAGCTGTACCATGAAAAGAGAAGACTTAATTGCACCAGAACAATATAACTTAGTCAGTGAGATTGAAGCGTTCAGTCATGACAAGGAGAAAATGGCCCTGCACTGGCAGGATGGAAATGGCCACGAAGCGCATGTGACGTATGCAGCTTTAGTGGAAGAAGCAAATAAAATTGGTCATGTATTATTAAATGCAGGCTTTAAAAAAGGCGATAAAATCATTGTGATGGTGCCGCGCATGCTAGAGGCATACAGCATTTATTTAGCAATTTTGAAAACAGGAATGGTCGTCATTCCTTGTTCAGAAATGCTGCGTGCAAAAGATTTAGATTACCGAATTGAACATGCAGAAGCAAAGGGAGCGATTGTTTACTCTTCATTCATTCAATCGTTCGACGGAACCAATCAGCCAAACGATTTTAAAACATTCTCAATCGGTGAAAACGATCATGGCTGGACAAATATTCTAGCGCAAAAGGATCAACAATCAAGTGAGCTGCGAATGGCTCCAACAACACGTACAGACATGGCGTTCTTATCCTATACATCTGGTACGACAGGTCATCCAAAAGGGGTTGTTCATACACACGGATGGGCGTATGCACATTTACGCACAGCTGCCAAAGCATGGCTCTCTATTAATGAGGGAGATAAAGTATGGGCGACAGCAGGGCCAGGCTGGCAAAAATGGGTGTGGAGCCCTCTCTTATCTGTGTTAGGAAGTGGCGCAGAAGGCTTTGTATACGGAGGGAAATTCAATCCAAATACGTACTTAGAGCTGCTTCAAAAAAATGAAATCAATGTCCTATGCTGTACGCCGACAGAATATCGTTTTATGGCGAAAGTAGATGACTTGAGTCAGTACGAGCTGCCAAAGCTGCATAGTGCCGTTTCTGCGGGAGAGCCGTTGAACCGTGAAGTCATTGATACATTCAAAAAGCATTTTGATATAGAAGTACGAGATGGCTATGGCCAAACAGAAAGCACACTGCTCGTAGGGGTGCTAAAAGGAATGGACATCAAGCCAGGCAGTATGGGAAAACCAACACCTGGCAACGAAGTCGAGATCATTGATGAGGACGGTAGCGTATGCGCTTCTGGAGAAGTTGGTGACATTGCGGTCCATCTCGAAACGCCGGCGTTATTTAAGGAATATTACAAAGATGAAGAGCGTACAAAAGCGCAGCGCCGCGGAAATTACTTTATTACCGGTGACCGCGCGAAAAAAGACGAAGATGGGTACTTCTGGTTTGAAAGCCGCAGAGATGATATCATCGTCAGCTCAGGCTATACCATTGGGCCGTTTGAAGTAGAAGATGCACTGATCAAACACCCAGCAGTCAAAGAATGTGCGGTTGTGGCTAGTCCAGATGAAATCAGAGGATCAATTGTGAAGGCATATGTCGTCCTGCGTGATGGATCAGCACAAAGTGATGAGCTGATCAAAGAGCTGCAGACACATGTGAAAAACACAACAGCACCTTACAAATACCCAAGAGAAATTGAATTCATTGACGAACTGCCAAAAACACCGTCAGCGAAAATCCGCCGTGTCGAGCTGAGAGAAAGAGAGCTTGCACGAAAAGGATCATGATGAATAAACGAAAAGCGTTTGGATGGAAGCATCCAGCGCTTTTTTTTACGGAAAATCAAATCCGCTGGAAGCGGTCATGATGTTCTATGATAAAATGTGTAAGAATTGCTGGAAAAGGAGAATGTTAGAAGATGTTCATTGCCATCATTCATGGAATTGTGCTTGCCTTTGGTCTCATTTTACCATTGGGCGCACAAAATGTATTTGTGTTTCAGCAAGGAGCGCTTCAGCCGCGATTATATCAGGCCTTACCTGTCGTTATCACTGCTGCTCTTTGTGACACACTATTAATTGCATTAGCTGTCATTGGGGTTTCTGTTGTGGTGTTCACCATTCCTGTACTGCAAATCGGTCTTTATATCATTGGATTTTGTTTTTTAGTTTATATGGGATGGTCCGTGTGGAACACAAGCTCATCAACAGATGCTAAAGAGAAGCAGGAATTTATGCCTGCGAGAAAGCAAATTGTCTTTGCCTGTTCAGTTTCACTTTTAAATCCCCACGCCATTCTTGATACAATTGGTGTGATTGGAACAAATTCGCTTCAATATAGCGGGGCAGAAAAACTGGCATTTACACTCGCCTGTATCATCGTGTCCTGGTTATGGTTTATTGGGCTCGCTTTTTTAGGGAAGATGCTAGGGAAGTTAGATACAAACGGCAAGTGGATGAACCGTATCAATAAAGCTTCAGCGGTCATGATCTGGCTTGTCGCGTTATACATTGCGTATCAATTGATTTTATAAAATACATAGAGGATAAAGCAAAGAAGCGCTTGGAAGGTAAGGTCCGGCGCTTTTTTTGTGTATTGGAAAGGCTCCTCAGCCAGTGTCACTATCATCGCAAGAGGAAGATCACATTCAATTGCCTATAGGAAATGATAAGAAATAGGATATATGATACATTACCACTAGTGGGTTTTATTGGCAAAAAGGTCTATTACATTATTTTCCTTTAGAGGTTATAATTTTATGAAATTTGCTAAAGGAGGATATATGATGAAGTTAAGAAAAATGTTTTGTGTGCTATTGTTTATAGCACTTTTATTCGGACAATTTCCTGTAGGAAAAGCTATTACCATAAAGGAGGAGGAGCCTTTTAAAAAGATACAAAATGTTAAAACAGAAGAAAAACTCATAAAAAAGGCAAAAAAAAGCTCTCAATTTTTAAAGGCAAAAGAATTAGCCCAAAAGAAAGGTTATCTATTAAATGGAGAAAGTGCAGCGGTTCATCTGAACGCTGCTGAAACGGATGTTGTTTACTTTTATCTTAAAAAGAAGAAGTCAGATAATCAGCTGTTAGACAATGTTTCCTTCATTTCAGTTTCATTGAGCCAAATAAAAGCTTACTATATTCAACTTGCAGAATACGATGAGAAAGGAAATTTGCACTCATATTTCTTCCAAAATGGAAAATTGAAAAATAAGTTCCATATCAACCAAAAAGGGGAGTTTTTAAAAGGATCTTTTACCTATGGTGAAAATGGTGCAAAGCAAGATATGATGGAATTAAATAAAAAAATTTTCCAGGCAGATGATTCAGAAATTCAAACGAGTTTTAGTTGGAACAAGTTTTGGAACTGCTTAAAAAAGCAAAGCGGCCCGAATGAATCTCTTCCGCTACGTTCAATGGTTTTAGGAGCGTGTTATTATATTTGTTTAACGGGACCTGCTAGCTGTATAGCATGCGCAGTGATTAATGGAGGAATATCTGCAGGATTAGCCGGTTATTGTGTGAAAAAAGTTTGGTAAATGGGGGTTTTTAGAATGGCTCATAAAGAACAGCGCAAGGGAATAGTTCTTGCTGTTTTTGATACGTTGACATTTGGTATACCAGTGTTGCTATGGAATTTATATAAGAATACCAGTACCACATTGAAATTCATGATCCCGATCATTCCCATTGTCGGTCTCATTACATATTTTTTAGCATCTCTTGATTAATAAAATAAAAAATCCTTTGCATGAGCGATACGCTCATGCTTTTTTAGGTCCTTTTTTGAAAATCGTTTGATTTAATAGGCGGAGAGCTTGTACGATATCATCCATTTGTTCTATATCCGAGGAAGATAGGCTGTCTAATAGCATCCCTTCGATATGCTGGAAGACTTCGTTCATACAAGCACGGCCTTTGTCAGACAGCTTAATGACATGTTTTCGTTTGTCATCACGGTCTTCTTCTCTAGCAATGAATTGTTTCTCGTGCAGTTTTTTTAGTTCTCTGCTGACATTTGGAAGAGACATGTGCTGACAGTCGGCAATTTCACTAGGCGTAAGCGGTTCGCTGACAGCTAGCTGCTCTAGAATTAAGTATTGTAAGGTCGTTAGGTCAGCCGGTTTGACTTTGCTCATCAGGGCATGTTTTAGCTCTGAAAAAGTAGAAGCAAATGCTACGAATTCCTTGAAGAAATGGGGATGCTTCATGTTTATCACCTCCTATGTAACATACCAAAATTATTATCAAAAAACAATTATCATTTGACAACTAATTAAGAGGGGTATATCATTTAGTTATCAAATGATAACAAAAGGAGACAACACATGAATCTACTCATTATTTATACTCACCCTCATCACAATAGTTTAAATGGTGCTTTTTTAAAAGAAATTATGAAAGGCAGTGAAGAAAATCCACTTGTTCATGAAGTGAAAATCATCGATTTATACAAAGAAGAATTTGATCCTGTGCTGATTTTTAATGAAGAGAAAAAAAGGCGTGATATGCATAAGGACCCTGACATTCGGGTGTATCAGGAAAAGATCAAATGGGCAGATAAAATCGTGTTCGTTTATCCCATTTGGTGGGGGCGGCCGCCAGCCATGCTGATTGGCTTTATTGACCGCATGTTTGCTGCGAATTTTGCTTATCGTCAAACAGGCGGGCTGCTTCCAGAAGGACTGTTAAAAGGAAAAAGTGCTGTTTGTGTATCGACAATGCAAGGGCCAACCAACTACCCTTTATTCTTTTTGCAAAATGCACACAAGATGTTAATGAAAAGAGCCCTCTTACAATATGTCGGAATCAAACCTGTGAAGTTTTTTGAGTTCGGCATGATGGAAAGCCCAAAAGGGAAACATGAGGCCAAATTAAAACGTATCTACAACTATTTCAAAAAAATCAGCTCATAAAACAGTTGGTGAAGTCACTTTTCTTCTAATTTGATCCTTTTATGTTTTAAAATGACAGTGAGGGTGGGGGAACTCTTCCTCGTCATTTGAAAAGGGGGATATGGATGAAGAAAACATTGTTTAAAGATGCAGCGATTTTAACACTTGATCCAACTTTAGGTTTTTTAGAAAAAGGAGATTTATTAATTGAAGGGACACACATTTTAGAGGTCGGACCTTTCATTGAAGCAAATGATGCTGACATTGTCGATGCGTCCGATATGGTGATCATGCCAGGGCTTGTGGATACACATCGTCATGTGTGGCAGTCTGTCATCAGAGGCATAGGCACAGATTGGTCTTTGCAGACATATTTGAGCAAAATCTATTATGGTAACTATGGTGCGATGAGACGCCCATCCGAGGATCGAATCGCAAATTATTTAGGGGCATTAGAGGCGTTAGATGCAGGAGTGACCACATGTTTAGACTGGACGATGATCAATTCAATGGATCATACAGAAGAGCTGATCGGAGGATTAAAAGATGCGGGCATTCGAGCTGTTTTTGCTTTTGGCTCTTCTGGAGATGCTGAGTATTGGGATAGGGAGAGCACGCTCACCAATATGGAGGACGCAGCACGCGTGAAAAAAGCGCATTTTCAATCATCAGATCAGCTCTTGACGATGGGGCTTGCGATTCGTGGACCAGAGTTTTCCTCTTGGGAGACTTCAGTATTTGAAATCGAAACAGCCCGGTCTCTAGATGCTCTATGCAGTATGCACATTGGCTTTGGGAACTGGGGAGCGGAGGATCGTTCGATTGAGCGGCTTCACAAAGCAGGGTTACTCGGACCTGACCTCAACATGGTGCATATCAATGCAATCGATGCGGATCAAATGAAGATGCTGGCAGACAGCGGAAGCTCCATATCTATTACACCTGAAATTGAGATGATGATGGGTCACGGTTATCCTGTAACAGGACTTGCGATTGAACAAGGTGTTCTTCCAACGCTCGGTGTAGATGTGGTAACAGCGACAGGCGGAGATTTGTTTGCTCAAATGAAATTCGGACTTCAGGCAGAGCGCGCGCTTCAAAATCAATCATTGCTGATGGAGGGAATCATGCCAGGACCTGAACTTGGGATTTCTGCTCATCAAATGCTTGAAGCTGCAACGATCAATGGGGCTCGTGCATTACAGCTTGATCATAAAATTGGCTCGCTCACACCTGGAAAAGAAGCTGATTTCATCCTGATCGACCGGACAAGCATGAATCTTCTGCCGATGACAGATCCGGCTGGAGCGGTTGTCCAAACGGCACATCCTTCAAATGTTGATTCTGTCTATGTGGCTGGAAAAGCAGTGAAACGAAGCGGAAAGCTTGTTGGTGTGAACCTAGAAGAGGTCAAACGCAAAGCTTATGCGGCAAGAGATCATATTCTATCGCACAAGTTTGAATCAACTCCATCATAAACAAACATATCCCCATAGACAGCGGCCTATGGGGAATAGATTACAAGGATTCTTTAATGACCTTTTTGTAATACTGGACAGATAGGAATCCGAAGACAGAATATAAAACCGTATAAATCGACATGACGATGAGCATTGGTGTCCACAGTTCACCGCCGAATAAAAACCAGCCAGACTGTACTGCAAAGTAGCTGTGCAGCAATCCGATGATGAGCGGAATCCCAAAGTTAAATAGCTGTTTGAGCCTAATGCCTTTTAATAGATCTTTCTCTGTAAAGCCAAGCTTACGTAAGATCGTGTACGAGCTTTGTTCTTCTTCACTTTCATTCATCTGTTTGAAGTATAAAATACAGCCTGATGTCACAAGGAAGCTTAGACCTAAAAATCCAACCACAAACATCATCAGTCCCATTGTTTGCTTTTGCTGCTGAGCTGAAGCTAATTGAGACATGCTGTCGTCACCTAGTTTTAAAGATGTAAACACATCATTGGCTTGTTCAAGATTTTTATCATCTTTTATATTGACCGCATGATATTGACTATTCTCAAGCTGCAGTTTAGGATCTTTCTGCTGGTCAAGCTTCTCAAAGACATTTTGACTGACGACGGCAACAGGCAGACCGCCAAAAGTGAATTTGTAAGAGATGATGTAATCTTTCTTCATATCAATGACTTTTAAATCAAGCGGCTTCTTGATGAGAAGTTTCACATCACCTGAACTTTGAATCGGCATGAATTTCTTCAATAAATCACTGTAGCCGCTTAAGATGACTTCGTTGTTTTCTACATGAATATTAGGTGCATTTTTCTCACTGATCACAGGCAGTGTCAAGACTCTTGGATTCTTATTCAAACTTTGTAATTCCGAATCCATGATCTTATGTGCATCAAAATCCGCTTGAATGACCTTGAACTGCTTTTTTTCATACGCAATATGTTTGTCAGAAAGTGCACGAGTGAAGGTATCGGCTTCTTTCTCTGAGCCCATGACAAAATGTGATGGAATCTGTTGTTCAGCCGCTTTTTCTGCTGAGTAATAGGAAATGTAGCTTAAAGATAACAACCCGATGGCAAGTGCAGATACGGTTGTAATAATCGTTAAAAGCAGTGCATTTGATTTTAATCGGAACATAATAGATGACAAAGACAGGACTTCATGAATGGCGAGATAGCCATTTTTTCTTTTCCGTACAATATTGGCAATGAAAGAAACAGAGCCTTTATAAAAAAGAAAGGTACCGATAATGACAGAGGCTAGAATATAAATCATTGCTGAAAATAACTCAAGCATGGACGTATATGAGCCGCTAAAAAGCTGAGAAGAAATATAATAGCCTGAGCTGATCAAGACAATACCGAAAACCCCAATGATGATTTCAAACACAGAGATCTTTTTCACACGCTGCTCTGTAGAAGACGTGGTTCTAAACAAAGATAAAATTGTCTGTTTACTAATAAACCGTCTATTTCTTAGCATAATTAATCCATAGATGATGAAAAAGACAATGAGCGTTTGCAGAAGGGCCATGCCTGAAAAATGCAGATGCGCGATGGCATTAACGCCGGTTACTTTAAATAGCACCATCAGCATGAGCTTTGAACCGATAAATCCAGCTATGATGCCAACAGCCATTGAGAACACATATAGGATGAAATTTTCTGCATTGAGCAGTTTGGCAATTTTTTGTTTCGTCATGCCAATGAGCTGCAGGAGACCTATTTCTTTCCCTCGTCGTTTAATAAAAATGCTGTTCGCATATAACAGGAAGATCCCAACAATGGCAATGAGCAGTACCGAAGCGGCTTTAATCGACGCACCGCCTTTAATGGACCCTTTTACATCATCAAGTGCTGGTGAGTACTGCAAGGTGACAAAAGAAAAGTAGAGCGCCACACTAAACACGAGAGCAAACACATATAAATAGTAATTCTTCAAATTTTTCTTCAGGTTACGGAAGATGAGCTGATTAATGTTCATGCTTCACACCGCCTAAGACACCTTGCGTTTTCATAATATCCTCGAAAAACATCTTTCTCTCTAAAGCACCTTTATTCAACTGAGTATAGATTTGTCCGTCCTTGATAAAAATGACGCGTCTTGAATAGCTGGCTGCGACAGGATCATGTGTCACCATGACTATGGTCGCTTTTCGTTTGCGATTGAAATCTTGCAGCTTATTGAGTAGATCAGATGCAGATTTGGAATCAAGCGCTCCGGTAGGTTCATCCGCGAAAATAAGACTCGGCTCATGAATGAAGGCACGAACTGCTGATGTCCGCTGCTTTTGTCCACCAGAGAGTTCATTCGGATATTTGTCTCTTAGTTCATAGATGCCCATGTCCTCCGCGAGCTGTTGAAAACGTTCAAAAGCTTCTTTTTTCGGCGTTTTGGAGATGGATAATGGCAAGAGGATGTTCTCTTTGACCGTGAGTGTATCAAGTAAGTTATAATCCTGAAAGACAAAGCCAAGCTGCTTTTTTCTGAATTCTGCGAGCTGCTGATCCTTCATTTGTGTCATCTCAGCATCTGCGATACGAATCGATCCACTGGATACATGATCGATAGAGGACAATACGTTTAGAAGGGTTGTTTTCCCCGAGCCTGATGGCCCCATAATGCTGACAAATTCTCCGGCTTCAATGGTCAAATCAATGCCGCTCAGCACCTCTTGTTTGTTGAATTTATTTCCATAGCTTTTATATATTTTGCGAGCTTCTAAAATGTTCATTTGTCGATCCCCTTTTTCTATTTAATTGATACCTCTAGTATAAAAAGAAGCCCGCCGCACTTCCTTCGATTTGGCGAACAAAACAGACGAGCATGTGACATTGTTGTCACATGCTTGTTGTTTTAAACGGTACTCAAGTTTTGTTTAATTCCGTTTCTGCTAATCACACATTCATTTTATCTGTTTTTCATTCTTATGTATCAATCTTCTTGGATTTTTCTTGGCATTATGACGTTTTGGAGCTTTACATGGTCATTTTATTCATGTATGCTATGCATATCAAATGTATGCATAGTAAATCTATGTATTAGGGGTGACCAGGAATGAAAGTAAGTAAAGAGCTTTTAAAGGGAAGTACAGCTACCTTGATTTTAAGCTTGTTAAATGAAAAGCCAATGTATGGATATGAAATGATCAAAGCATTGGAGGAGAAGTCTGAAGGGATTTTCAGCTTTAAAGAAGGAACAATCTATCCTATTTTGCACAACTTGGAGGGGAAAGAATTCATTATCTCTTACTGGGGCGAAGGGAATGGCAATCGGAAAAGAAAATATTACAAAATAAATGAACAAGGAAAAGCATTTATGAAGGAAAAGAAAGAAGAATGGGATGTTTTCAAAAATGCAGTCGATGGCGTGTTGAACGGAGGGAAAATCGCATGGGATTAGAAAAAAAGTTCGAGAAGTATATCAAAAATGTTTGTAAACGAATCAAAAATAAAGATGTCCATACGGATATAAAGCTTGAGCTTATGGATCATCTATACACGCTAAAAGAGGAAGCGATGAATGCTGGGATGTCTGAAGAAGAGGCGGTGGATCAAGCGATAGAACAAATTGGGGATGCGGCCATTCTCGGAGCGCAGCTTCATGAAACACATAAAACCCAAATGGATCTTAAAATGATTCTTCTTGTGTTAGCCGCTTGTTCTTTCGGACTGCTTGTCATGTACTTTTTACAGTTTCATTCGGAGTTTACAAATCTACAAGACATGAATATTTTTTATAAAAGTCTCGCCTTTTATTTAGTTGGACTAGTGCTTATGTTTGCTTTGTTTTCTTTCGATTATCGGCGCTTATTGAAATACTCTTGGCATTTGTACATCGGGACGCTCGGAATGGTGCTTCTGACGATGGTTTTTGGCATAAGAGTAAACGGTATTCTTTTTTTAAGATTAAGCGATATCTCAATCAATCTGACGGAGATTGTACCATTTCTTGTGACTGTTTCTTTAGCAGGTATTTTTCACTCTTGGAATTGGGAGAATGATTTCAAAGCTTGGCTTGGAGTGGGGATTATGGCTTTACCAGTTATTTTAATCAGTGCAATTGGTTTTCTTCCTGCGACCATCATCTGTTTTGTCATGTGCTTAACGATGATGTGTGTGTCTAGTGCACGTTTAAGGCAAATCATTCCGCTCGCAGCAGCAGGTGGTTTATATCTGGTGGTTGAATTATTTTCTCTTTTTCAAGGAGATAGCCGCCTTTACTTTTATACAGTTCATGAATTCAGTTCAAACGGGCTTCAAATCATTCCTTCTGCAATGTCCGAGGTTCATACTGATTGGATGTTTACATATATCATTTATTCGTTTGGGTGGTTGGCAGGAGTGGTGGCTCTCATGTTGTTTGTTATATTTATTTACAGAGTATTTCATACAGCAAAAGGAGTGAAATTGACTTATGGAAAAATGGTAATGACATGTTTAGCAGCTGTGTTTGCAACCAAATTTACCTTAAGTATTTTCACAAATTTTGGCTTGTTGCCTTTTCCGGGATTGGCCATGCCTTTCATGAGCTATGGTGGTTCTCATATTCTGCTAGAATTAATGGCTGTTGGACTGATTTTAAGTATTTATAGACGTAGACAGATGGGAGATATTTTTCCTCAAGAAGCGGGGAGTATTTCTTAAATAAAATACTTAAATCTCTTCGCACTAGCTTGTGAGCCAGATGCGAAGAGATTTTGATTCGTCTGTTTTGTCACATGCTCGCAATATGCACAAAATCATTCTTTTTCGGAAAGATAAAGGTGAAGGTTGTGCCTTGGTCTATCGTGGAGTTGACCTCGATCTTGATATGAAGAGCGTCTGCTCCTTTTTTCGTTAAATAAAGCCCCATTCCTGTTGAGGCGGTGTCATTGTGATGTCTCGTTGAGGTAAAGCCTTTTTCAAAAATACGAGAAAGGTCTCTTGGATCTATCCCTCTGCCTTGATCTGAGATCGTCAGCATCACTTGGTCATTCATTCGCTTGCTTTCAATGGCAATATCGGACGAATGACTGTACTTAACTGCATTTGTGAGCACCTGTCTGATCATAAAGGATAACCATTTTGTATCACTTAATACGTGACGTTCTTCTAGCGTGAGTTCAAAGCCGATTCCTTTTTGCATGCACCATGATTGGAGCGCTTTGATTTCTTTGGCTAAGATGCTTTGCAGGTCAAGCTGTTCAATAAATAAATCATTTTCGATATGACGTATTCTGCTTTGGTGCAGCTGGGCATCGAGTAATAAATGAATTCTGAGCCATTCATACGTCATATTCGATTTCAGCGGCTGCTCTGTTAAGCGGTCAATCATTAAGTGCATCGCTGTGAGAGGTGTTTTCACTTCATGTATCCATGAGAGCAATTCATCCTTCTCTTCTTCAAGGGCGATTTGCTGTTCTGCTGCCATTTTCCGGTAGCGGGCAATTTGCTCTGATGTCGCATCATGTACAAGCTGTTCAAATGGGGAAGATGGAGTGAGCCGCATTTGATGATCAATATGATCATCCCATTCTTTCAGCCGCTCATAATACGCCGTTTCTTTACGATATCGGAAAAAGAGAAAGACGATCATGAAAAACGTAGATAATAACACAATATAAAAAAGAGACGCCAGTGGAATGGTCGTATCCAAATAAGCAACAAACAGAATGAGGAGCTGCAAACTAAGAAAGAACAGGATCCAGCTTCTTCGTTCTTTTAAAAATGCTTGCAGCATCATTGATCATCCTTTTCTTTTGCAAGATAGCCTTGGCCCACTTTTGTCTCAATGTAGGTGCCAAGGGAGATCTCATCTAGTTTTTTTCTAAGGCGATTGACGTTCACAGTGAGTGTATTGTCACTGACAAACCGTTCATCCTCCCACAGTGCTTGAATGAGTGATTCCCTGCTGACAATATGATTTTTATGCTGAATCAATTCCTTGAGAATAAACAGTTCATTTTTCGTTAATTCCACTTCACCGTGATCATTTGTGACGGTGTTTTTTTCTAGGTCGATCGTAGCGCCGCACCATACCTTTAAGCTTGCAGGTTCTGCATTGTAATCATGTACCCTGCGAAGAACGGCACTGACTTTGGCAATGAGCACGTCAAAGTGAAAGGGCTTTTGTACAAAATCATCGGCACCGAGCTGCATTGACATGACCATATCAGCAGGATGGTCACGAGAGGAGAGGAAGATGATCGGTACATTTGAATGATGCCGAATCATTCGGCACCAGTGAAAACCATCGTATTTTGGCAGCTGTATATCAATAATGACGAGATCAGGCTGAACAGAAGTGAATTCCTGCATCACCTGTTGAAAATCATGAATCCCATAAACATCATAGGACCAGTTTACTAGACGTTCTTTGATTTCTTGGAAGAGGGTTGTATCGTCCTCAATCAGTAAAATTTTAAACAAAACCAGCACCACACTTTTTGTATTCGCTTGTATGTAATTGTAGCGGAAAAAAAGCGCTGCCGCTAGAAGCAGACAAGAAAAAAGCAAGGGAAGGGCTCCCTTGCTTCAATTTATTTACCTAAAAAGTGCTTTTTAAAGAATGATAGTTGATAGTCGAGTGTGAGCGGATCATTAAAATAGAATTCTTCTGCATTTGCCTCATACACATGATGTTTTTTCACAGCTGGGATGGACTTGTAGATTTCACTGTTTTGATAGGAATTGTCCATTTCGCTGTTTTTACTTATGATCATATAGTCTCCAGCAAACTCAGGAATGACCTCTTGTGAAACCGCATAGTAGCCAGCCTTTAATGCTTTTTCTTTCACTTTTTCAGGCATTTTTAGTTTCATTTCTTGGTAGAGGATTTCTGTGCCGCGGCCCCATGCATCTCCAAACACGTAAAGATCTTTTGTGCCGCTTTCAAACACAGAAACCGTCGCATCCTCACCGATTTTCGCTTTGATTTCTTTTCCAGCTTCAGCTGCGCGTTCTTTAAAATCTTTTACCCATGCTTTGGCTTCTTTTTCTTTGTTTAATACTTTTCCAATTTCAATATGCTGCTGAAGGTAATCGACTTTGTTATACGTAAACAAAACTGTTGGCGCGATTTTTTTTAGTTTTTCTACATTTTTTGTATTGCTTAAGCCAATGATGACATCAGGCTTTAGTTTCATGATTTTTTCCACATTGGCATCCGACACTTCTTCCACATCTTTCAATTCCTTTTGGAAGCGAGGGTTCTTTTTTGACCAAGAGTCGACGCCGACTAGGTTCACACCTAGTGACATGACATTACCCGTGTAAGAACCGAGTACAACGACACGTTTTGGATGCGCTGGCAGCTTCACAGGGCCATTTTCAGATTGATATGTAATCTTGTCTGATGATGTTGATTGATTTCCTTTATTTGAGGAAGAGCTGCTGCTATTGCCACATGCGCTCAACGCAAGTACAAGGATGAGCATCAGAGGGAACAATATTTTCTTCATGAATGTAGACTCCTTTGAAATCGGCACATAAGCCGGGTATTTGATTGCACGAGTGATAATGATAATTATTATCACTTGGATATCATATCATAGGAGTGCGGTCTGTTGTCAATTGCATTTTGATAGTTGGTGATAAAAAATAGAGGGGGATTTTTGGTAGAAAAAAAGATCAAGGCACATGTGTCCTGATCTTTTTTCTTATTTAAACCAGCCTTTTTCTTTTGAGCGTGTAATGGCTTCAATGCGGTTTTTCACTTCTAGCTTATCTAAAATAATGGAAATGTAGTTCCGGACAGTGCCGCTTTTAATGCTGAGTTCCTTAGCAATTTCTTTTGTGTTTTTGCCGTCTGCGACGAGTTCTAGGACCGATTTCTCTCGTTCTGTTAAAGGATTTTCGTCACTATATAAGTCTTCCATTAATTCAGGGGCGTACACCTTTTTCCCTTTCATCACACTGCGAATGGCACTTGCCAGATCTTCACTTGGACTGTCTTTCAGCATATAGCCGCTGACGCCAGCTTTGAGCGCCCTTTGGAAATAACCAGAGCGGGCAAAGGTCGTTAAAATGATGATTTTCACATCTGTTCCTTTGAGCTCTTCCGCTGCATCAAGTCCGGATTTTCCTGGCATTTCAATATCCATTAAGCAAATATCAACAGGGTGTTTTTTGGCAAAATCGATGGCATCCTGGCCATTCGATCCTTTCCCAACTACCTTCATATCGTCTTCTAAATCAAGAAGTGAACCGAGCGCACCAAGCAGCATTTGCTGATCCTCTGCGATAAAGATGTTGATCATTTCATCCCCTCCTTTTCTTTTGCTGCTGAATCATTTGGAATACTCATGATCAGCTTTGTTCCGTCCTTTGTCTCAATACGCAGGCGCCCATTTGCAAATTCCAATCTTTCTCTAATTCCTAAAAGGCCATGACCCTTCGTTTGAGAGGGAGGATAATCGCCTTTAAATGTCCCATCATCCTCGACGGTGATGATGGCTTCCTTTGATTTTTGATGAATGGTGATTTTACAGATGGTCGCATTACTATGTTTGACGACATTTGTCACTGCCTCTTTGATGCACATGCTCACAATGTTTTCGTTAAGAAGAGAGATGTGTTTTGGCGCTTCCTTTTCATCATAGATCAATTCAATTCCGGCTGCTTCGAGAATTTGCTGTATGTTCGACAGTTCATCTTTGATTCGTATGCCCTTCATGGAGGAAACAATCTTCCGCACTTCATTCAGAGACGTTCTGGCTGTCTGCTGGACGCTTTTGAGCTCGGCACGAGCCTGTTCAGGATCTTTATAGATGAGTTTTCGGGCAAGATCACTTTTTAAACCGATAAGAGAAAGCTTTTGTCCAAGGGTATCATGCAAGTCACGTGCAATGCGCTGCCTTTCTTCAATTTTTACAAGGTCAGCGATCCGTTCATTGGCATTTTCTAATTTCTCTTCAAGCCGTTCACGTTCTTTCCTGCTTCGAATGCTGAGAGGGAGGAGAATGGCACTAATGAGTGTGATCACAACAAAAGGAATTTGTGTGAGAAACCATCCCTTTTTTAAAATCAAGCTAAAGTTCACCGCAATGGCAGCGCTCCCTAGATGAATATAGTATAAGATATAAAAGGGTACTTTTCTTTTAATATGCCCATTGAAATAGGCGATGCAAAAAGCGAAATAAATGTAGCTGTAGAGCATCACATAGCCAGTAGAAATCGCAATCAATAGAAGACCGAATACATATAAAGCCCAGCCTTTTGAGACAAAGGCAAAACGATAGACGGCAAAAAAGACGACGTTTAAAATGATACCGATCACAATGCTTAAAGTCGATGGGGTCTTAAAGATAAAATAGAAGGGCAGGATGAAAAAAATGGCCCATATATAGGGAGAAATCCCATGCAATTTTTGAATTTTAAACTGTTTTTTCATCCGTGTGCCACCTTTTCCGTTTTCGTTCTTTTTCCTTACTTTATCAAATTCAACTTATGGTTGCATCCTGTAAATGACAACAAGCTCCTTCTAGTGTAAGAAAGAGCTTGCACCAATTATGCATTTTTCTTCAGAATGTCTCCTTTAATGACAGGGACGGTCATCTTCTTAGATTGCCGTGCTTCTTTAAAGGTAACGAATGCTTTCGTTTCTTCATCCCAAAGTCTAAATTTCATTGACTCAATACTTGTTTTTAAAGTGATGGTTGGAACATTTTGAAGCGGCTCACTATGCTCATGAGCATGCTCCAAATGATAATTCGGTACCCTCGGACTTAAATGATGGACATGGTGATAACCGATATTGCCTGTTAACCACTGAAGAAGTTTTGGCAATTTGTAAAAAGAACTGCCTTCTACAGCTGCCTGCACATAATTCCAATGTTCATCTGCTTCAAAGTAAGAATCCTCAAACGTATGCTGCACATAAAACAGCCATACACCGATTGATCCAGAAATCAGAAAGATTGGACCTTGGACAAGTAACAAACCTTCCCAGCCAAAAAGGAGATAGGTCGCTCCTGCCAACAAAACAATCGATACGTTTGTGAAATAGGTGTTCCAGCGCTCTTTTTTACGAGCATTTTTGACGTTGAAACGGTTTTTAAACAGGAAAACAAAGATCGGTCCCAAAATAAACATCACAAAAGGATTACGATAAAATCTGTAGCGAAATTTCGTCCATACTGATGCTTCTTGATATTCTTTGACTGTCAGGAGCCAAATGTCACCAGTACCTCGTTTGTCTAGATTACTGCTTGTGGCATGGTGAATCGAATGATCTCTTTGCCATTGAAGATAAGGGAAAAGGGTGAGTACACCTGTTAAGAAACCGAACAGGTGATTCAGCGGTTTCTGTTTAAAAAAGGATTGATGGCAGCAGTCATGAAAAATAATAAAGACACGTACTAAAAAACCAGCTGCTATAACCGCAAAGAAGAGGGTTAAAAGGTAGGAGATGTTCAGGCTATAATAGGCAAGAAACCAAAGCCCCAAAAATGGAATAAATGTATTAAAGAGTTGAATGATACTTTTTTTCGAATTAGCACCAGAGAATTGGCCAACTTGTTTTCTTAAAGTGGCTTGCTGCTGTGTGTTTGTTGAAGTCGTCATGAACGTTCAAGTCCTTTCCGTTTCTTTCTACTTCAAAGTATAGAAGGAAAGGTGTCATGCTCATAGTAGCACCCATCATGTATTCGATATGACATTTGTCATGTTGGACGCCGGAAAGGCTGACGGTATCAAGGTTTGTAAGCTTATTTTATTTTAAATAAAAAAGTAAAGGCGCTTAGCCTTCACTTTTTATGAACGTGCTTCATGAACTTTTAACTGCTTGCCTTTAATGGTTGTATGGCGCATGGCATTCAGCACAAGAGGGCCTTTGCCGTTTAAAATATCGACATATGTTTTCGTGTCTTGAATGGTAATAATCCCAATGTCATCGAAGGCAACGCCTTCTATTTTGGCAATGGTCCCAACGAAATCAACGGCCCGCAGCTTCTTTTTCTTTCCGCCGTTAAAATAAAGCTTCATAATATCCTTCTCAACGCCTGCCTGTTTATTTTCCTTTTGAATCGGTGTTTCAATCTTTTCTTCAAAGCTTTCTACATACTGCTCTGCTTCTTCCTTTGTTGGATAAGGCTGCGTCTGGAAATCAATACCTGCTTCCTGCTTTAATTCATCAATCAGAGGCATTGCGTTTTTGGTCATAAACGCAATGGTTTTCCCGCTTTTCCCCGCTCTGCCAGTTCTTCCTGTTCGGTGAATATAGCGCTCTTTTTCATAGGGCAGATCGTAATGAATCACATGTGTCATATCACTGACATCAATGCCCCGGGCTGCTATATCGGTTGCGATCAAATAACGGAACTCACCGTTTTTGAATTCATCCATGACAGCGAAGCGGTCTTCCTGTCTCATGCCTCCATGAATTTTGTCACAAGGCACATCCCATTCGTCCAGCTTCATTGTGAGTTCATTCACTCTGTCCTGTGTATTACAGAAAATAATGCAGCTATCTGGATTTTCAATGACGATCGTACGCTGAAGAAGGGAGAATTTTGCTTCTTCTTCCGTTTCAATCACGGTGTGGGTGATTTGTTGTACAGACGTTTCCGCGCGTGCGATTTCAATCACTTTTGGTGATTGTAAAAACTGTTCGCTCAATTTCTTCATCTCATCAGACATGGTCGCTGAAAACAGCATTGACATGCGCTTTGGCGGCAGATACTGAATAATAGAAGAGACTTGATCAATAAATCCCATGTTCAGCATTTCATCCGCTTCATCTAACACGAAAAATTTGAGGTTTTCTAATGAAAGAGTACCTTTCTCAAGGTGATCCAAAATTCTGCCTGGTGTTCCGCACACAATGTGGTTTTTCTGTGCAAGCTCTACTTTTTGGGCTTGAAAAGGGGCTTTTCCATAAATGGCTGCGGCTTTGATTCGTTTCAATCGTCCAAGGCTTGTGAGATCCTGTTTGACCTGCATGGCGAGTTCTCGTGTTGGAACGAGGATGAGGGCTTGAGGTTTATTTTCAGCCCAATCGACCATTTCACAAATCGGCAAACCATAGGCTGCGGTCTTGCCGCTGCCAGTTTGAGATTTGACGATCAGATCCTGCTTTGAAAAAGCAACGGATAATGTCTCGTGCTGAACAGGTGTAGGTGTATGGAAGTGAAGTGCTTTTAGCGCTTGTTTTAATTCATTGCTTAATGGATATTGATCAAATTGTTGTAATGTCATCGTGTTCTCCTTTTCGTACATTCATACTTGTGACATCATACCATAACCATGACCGTGAATGAAAAGACATGAAAAAAAGCCCCATAAAGGAGCTTTTGATTAAAGGAATCTGCGTTTTACTTTTTCCCAGTAGGAGTTGTCTTTTAATTTCACTGTTTTAATGACTTTTCCTGAAAGGCCGATGTCAATTTGTTTGACGTGTTTCGTGCCAAGCGCTTCGTTATCAAGCCCGATAATTGGATGGTCGTTTCCGTCCTGCACAACCTTCAGCGTTAGCTTGCGGTCACTGCTTAAGATGAAAGGAGCACCCAGTGTACGGTACGAGTTGTTGTTTAGCGATGCAAGCTCTGTGACTTGCATACAAGGGAGCATCGGATCAACCACGGCGCCGTTTACCGATTTATTGTAGGCTGTTGAGCCGGTCGGAGTAGAAATAATCATTCCGTCTCCTCTAAATGTTTCAAAGTGGAAATCATCTATATACACATCGATCACAAATGTTTTAATAATGCTTGAGCGGATCGACAGTTCATTTAAGCAATGGAACTGATTGGTACTGTCAACGCTTACATCGATGATCGGATATTTTCTCACTTCAATCTGTTCAGTGTTCATGGCATCAATCATTTTATCAAAATGCTCTAATGAAAAATCGCAGTATAGATGCGAATTCTCTGTTTTTGATACCCCTACATACAAGCAGTCATCCCGGAAATTCGTTTTGCGGACTGCTTGAAGAAATGTGCCATCCCCGCCAATTGAAGCAATAATATGGGCATCCTCTGCACGCTTGACGACTTGAAAGCCTTGATCGGTAGCGAGCTTCTCCAGAGAAGAAATGTGTCCATCCAATTCATGATCTTTTTTGTAAAAGAAAAATACATTGCGACGATTGTCTGTCATTGACGTTCTCCCCTTTGTTGTCAAAAATAGTTTTCCAATAATAAAGGGCTTACATGTGAACCCTTGCTCACATTTTACACTTTTTTCATATGAAAGTAAAAACATTAGAAAAACCTGCATGATGAAGGCATTCGTTTTTAGAAATGAGTCAATGTAAGGGATTCGAAAAGGGCAGGATTTGAGCATAATTGAATAGCTTCTTTCTCATGAAAGAGTGGTTTAGGTGTTTCGTTGTGGTGTAGAACTAGCCTATTAGGTGCAGAGGGAGGATAAAAAAGCCAATTTTTCGTCATGCGCATCTCAAAGGAGACGATGTAAAGTTGATCGTGAATGAAAAGAGGTGCTATCATATGATGAAATGAAATGTAAAAAAACCACAATTCCTGTGAAACATTTCATGTGAATATTCGTATCAATGAAGAGAGACAAAAAGGAGGAGAAAAAGATGAATGCGAAAAGATGGGTAGCGTTAATCATTGCACTAGGTGTTTTCGGATTTTCAATTGTGATAAGTGTCACGATGGCCTTGTTCGAAAACTTCAATGACAATAAAATGAGCTATCAATTTGGGGATGAAATAGAAGAAAAGGTACTAGAGGATGGAAGCGGTGCTGGGAAAATTGCGGTTCTTGAGATTAATGGAACCATTCAAGATAATGGCGGCGCATCAAGTCTGTTAGGCGGAGAAGGATATGATCATCGTGCATTCCTCAAGGAACTAGAAAAAGCGAAAGATGATGCTTCAGTAAAAGGTGTACTGCTGCGCGTCAACTCTCCTGGCGGCGGTGTCTATGAAAGTGCGGAAATACATAAAAAATTAGAAGAAGTGAAAAAAGCGAAGAAGCCGATTTACGTCTCCATGGGCTCAATGGCAGCTTCTGGCGGTTACTACGTATCAACTCCAGCCAAGAAAATCTTTGCTTCACCTGAAACATTAACAGGATCGTTAGGTGTGATTATGCAAAGCTTGAACTATTCAAAGCTGGCGGATAATTTAGGTATTAAATACGAAACAATTAAGAGCGGAAAATTTAAAGACATCATGTCACCAAATCGTGATATGACAAAAGATGAGCGCGACATCATGCAAAGCATGGTTGATAACTCGTATGAAGGGTTTGTCAAAGTCATCTCTGAAGGACGCGGCATGTCAAAACAGGACGTCAAGAAAATTGCTGACGGCCGAGTCTATGACGGAACACAGGCGAAATCGAACGGATTAGTCGATGAGCTAGGATATTATGAAGATGCAATCAAAGCAATGAAGAAAAATGAAAAAGGGTTAAAAGGAGCGACAGTGATCAGCTATTCTCAAAGCTTTGGCTGGAACTCTCTCTTCAATATGAGCGCAAGCAAACTCTTTAAAAGTGAAATTGATTTTCTCAATCTAAAAGAAACACTGGCTGGCTCAAACGGGTCTAAACCGATGTATCTCTATTCAAAATAAAGGAGGGATCATAGATGGATTCTACATTCGATGAAGTAACCGAAAGCCGCAGCCAAGAAGAATCGAATCCGGCTCTTGCGAAACGTGCAGTGATTGAAGCACAGGCGTTTGCAGGCTTTTGGATTAGGTTTTGGGCGTTTATTCTTGATTGGCTCGTCGTCTGGGGTGTCAACCATTTGACGGTTTCTCCAATCTTTAGTCTGTTTGGCTGGTCCAAAGGAGGAGGATGGTTTTCTCCATTCTCCGTCACAACGACGATTGTATTCCTGCTTTATTTCGCCATCATGACGAAAATCTTTCAACAAACACTCGGCAAAATGGTGTTTGGGATCAAAGTGGTCTCGCTTCAGCCTGAGAAGAAGCTGGCATGGGATGTCATTTTCTTTAGAGAGATTGTAGGTCGCTACATTAATACGCTCTTTGTTCTCTATGCTGTCGTTGGGTTCTCACCGAAAAAGCAAGGGGTTCATGATTACTTTGCCGATACGGTGGTCGTCCATGAACATTTATATGAAAAAACAGAAGCAAACGTATAATCAGAGGAGTTTGGCCGGGTACCGGTCAAACTCTTTTTTCATGATTGGGTATAAAATCCAGAATGAGAGCCATAATCGTAGAGAAGCATCATTTGTTATGGAGGAAGTGAGCACAGTGCTTTACGTTTGGATCGCAGCTTTTTTGTTCCTTGGGATCTTATTGATCTTCATGAAAGTAACCATTTCACTGGATTATTCACATGCAAATGACAATGACCACCTTGCACTGAAGATCATCACCTTATATGGAATCATCAGACTCAAAAAAGACATTCCGATGGTGAGGGTCAATCCAGAAGATCAAACGATTGATATACGTGAAAAGAAGATGGCGAGCGCCAAAACCCCTAGTCACGAAAAAGAATCCATACATCAAAAAGTGGGAAAACGTGATATGAAGCAAATCCTTCATCAAATGGAGCGCATCACAAAAGAGATCGTCGATTTAAACCGGATCATGCGTAAATTCTTCATTCACATCAGAATTGTATCGTTTCACTGGTCAACATGGATCGGCTTTCATGACGCCGCTTTAACAGGTGTAGCAGCCGGCGGTGTGTGGTCAGTCAAAGGAGCACTGCTTGCCTTTATGCAGGAGCATCTCACTTTTAAGCATAAACCGGTATATGAAGTCATTCCTGCCTTTCAGCATAATGTGTCACAAACCCAGTTTACATGTATAGCTTATTTTCGTATTGGACATGCTATGCTTGCAGCCATTCGTTTACTTGTCCATTGGTTAAAAGGAAGAAAGGCGAGAAAAAATGCCTCTCTTCAAGCAACGAAGAATGAATCATCTGTTTAAGGAGGAACCCGAAAATGGCAGATCATCCAATCCAAGGTCTTATGAAGACAGCGATGGAAAACTTAAAAGAAATGATAGACGTGAATACGATCATCGGCGATCCAGTCGAAACCCCTGACGGCAGTGTCATTCTTACTGTGTCGAAGGTTGGTTTTGGATTTGCAGCTGGCGGCAGTGAATTTAACGGGAACCAAAAGAAAGAAAAACGTTCTGATGATCAAGAACGAAAAGAACCGAGACTCCCATTTGGCGGAGGAAGCGGCGGAGGGGTGTCTATTACACCAATCGCCTTCTTAATTGTCGGAACAAACGGCGTTCGAATGCTTCATTTGGATGAACATACACATCTGCTTGATAAAATATTGGATTCTGCTCCTCAAGCAATTGAACGTCTTCAGCACATGTTTAAGAAGGATGAACGGGAGAACCGTCATAAAGAACGAAAACTAGATGACATAGACCTTTAAAAAGTTAGCTGCGCTGCAGTTAACTTTTTTTTCAAAAGTGACGATTAGGCTTTGCAGTTTTTTGCTTTCTCTACTATGATAGAACCATACATTTGATAAGGGAGGAATTGTTTTGGCATCGATCACATTTAAAGGGAGTTCTGTCACGCTTGTAGGAAATGAAGTGAAAGTAGGCGAGCAGGCTCCAGATTTCACGGTATTAACGAACTCACTAGGGGAAGTTTCACTTTCAGATTTAACAGGAAAAGTGACGATCATCTCAGTGATTCCTTCTATTGATACAGGTGTGTGTGACGCACAAACAAGACGTTTCAATGAAGAGGCAGCCGGTTTAGGTCCGGTCAATATCTATACAATTAGTGCAGACCTTCCATTTGCACAAGCACGCTGGTGCGGAGCAAACGGAATTGAAAATGTCGAAACATTATCTGATCATAGAGATATGTCATTTGGTGAAGCGTTCGGAGTATATATGAAAGAATTGCGTTTATTGGCGCGCGCAGTCTTCGTATTAGACCCGAGCGGAAAAGTGGTTTACACTGAATACGTAAGCGAAGCAACGAATCACCCAAATTATGAAAAAGCCATTGAAGCTGCAAAATCACTGTTATAAAAGCAGCATCGACAAGAGCTCCGGCTTCATACTGGGGCTCTTTTCAATGAGGAGATATAGCTTTTAACAAAGCGAGGAGAGAAAAGCATTGCAGAAAGATCAAGTAAGTACGATTTTCGAGCTGCTCGATACAGCTTCTATTCGATTAAAAAAGGACCAAAGCATTTCCTATATTGAAGCATTAGCTGAAGCAGGAGAAGCCTTTTTCCAAGCAAATGATCGAGACGGTTTACTAAAGGATTTAATAGAGAAAGCAGATTTTGCTTCTTATGATCATGAGCAGATTCGTAAAGCGTTTCAGCTCGCCGTATTGAAAGGACAAAAGGATATTTCCCATCCAAATCGTCAGATGACCCCAGATACGATCGGGCTGTTTGTCAGCTATTTGGTGAATAAATTTTTAGAAGGACAAAAAGAGCTTGTTGTCTTTGATCCAGCAGCGGGAACAGGGAACTTACTGCTTGCTGTCTTAAACAATCTCACTGCAGAAACAAAGCGCGGCTTTGCGTCTGAAATTGATGATGTACTCATTAAAATTGCATGGGCACAGGCAAACTTGGAAGAGAAGGAAGTCGAGCTTTTCCATCAAGACAGCCTTGAGCCGCTTTTGATCTCACCAGTAGATGTCACTGTATGCAGTCTGCCAGTCGGTTATTACCCAAATGATGAGCGTGCAGCAGACTATGATTTGAAGGCAAAAGAAGGACATGCCTTTGCCCATTATTTATTCATTGAACAAAGCCTTCGTTATACGAAAGAAGGCGGCTTCTTATTCTTCATCATTCCAAACGATTTGTTTGAAGGAAAAGAAAGCGTGCAATTAAAGGATTTTATCAAAGATCATGCATATATGAATGCGTTAATTCAGCTGCCGGTCTCCATGTTCAAGGACAAAAAGCACGCCAAAAGCTTGTTTGTGATGCAAAAGAAAAAGGAAGGCTTGGAAGCACCAAAACGGATGCTGTTTGCCAATCTGCCTTCTTTCTCACAGAAGGAAGCCATGGTGGGTGTGATGAGAAAATTAGACCAGTGGTTTATAGAAGAAAAAGAAACGAAAGAATAGCCAGAGTGATGTCTGGCTATTTTATTATTCAGAAAATAACGACTTATCGATGTAAGCGGTAACAGTTTGAAGGTGCACTTGAAATGCAAAGTTTTCAATGTTTAAATGAAAAAGTCAGATATTTTTCGGACTTATCGTTAAACTATAAAAGACCCGTCAAACAGGTTGAATATAGCACCGGAAAAAACGTGAAACCTTATATAACAACTGAGTAAAAGGAGCGACAGGAATGTCTAAAATTATTGCAATCAACGCAGGAAGCTCATCTCTTAAATTCCAATTGTTCGACATGCCAGAAGAAACCGTTTTAACAAAAGGCCTTGTTGAAAGAATCGGAATGGACAACAGTATCTTCACGATTTCTGTAGATGGAGAAAAGAAAACAGAAATCACAGATATTCCAGATCATGCAGTAGCGGTCAAAATGCTGCTTGAAAAACTAATTGAATTTAACATCATCAAAGACTTTAATGAAATTGATGGCGTAGGACACCGCGTCGTTCACGGCGGAGAGAAATTCAGCGACTCTGTTCTTTTAACAGATGAAGTCATCAATGACATTGATCAGCTTTCAGAGCTAGCACCACTGCATAACCCTGCAAACGTTGTAGGAATCAAAGCATTCAAACAAATTCTGCCTGACGTACCAGCGATTGCTGTGTTCGATACAGCCTTCCACCAAACAATGCCAGAGCAGTCTTACCTATACAGCCTTCCATACGACTACTACAAAAACTTTGGTATTCGTAAATACGGATTCCACGGGACAAGCCATAAGTTCGTAACAGAGCGTGCAGCAGAGCTATTAGGCCGTCCTCTTGAAGAGCTTCGTTTGATCTCTTGCCACCTTGGAAATGGTGCGAGTATCGCAGCAGTTGAAGGCGGAAAATCAATCGATACTTCAATGGGCTTCACACCGCTTGCGGGTGTTGCAATGGGTACACGTTCAGGTAACATTGACCCTGCCCTTATTCCATTTATTATGGAGAAAACAGGACATACAGCTGAAGAAGTACTTTCTACTTTGAATAAGAAGAGTGGTCTTTTAGGTGTGTCTGGTCTATCAAGTGACCTTCGTGATATCGAAGAAGCAACAGAAGAAGGAAACGACCGTGCAGAAGTAGCTCTTGATATTTTTGCAAGCCGTATTCATAAATACATCGGTTCTTATGCAGCGAGAATGAATGGTGTAGATGCGATCATCTTCACAGCTGGAATCGGTGAAAACAGTTCAGAAGTAAGAGCTCGTGTACTTCGTGGTCTAGAATTCATGGGCGTTTACTGGGATCCTTCTCTTAACAACATGAGAGGCGAAGAAGCATTCATCAGCTACCCGCACTCTCCTGTAAAAGTGATCGTCATTCCAACGAACGAAGAAGTAATGATTGCAAGAGACGTTATGCGCTTAGCATAATCAAAAATGAAAAAGCTCTTTTCCAATAAGGAAAAGAGCTTTTTTCTGTTAAAAGCAGCATGCTATAATGTTGTCCAATACGAAGCAAAAGGGAGCGGTGTGAAAAATGAGCGTGACAGAACATAAACGTGAGGCGAAAGAGAGGCTTTATGTAAAAGTCATTACGGTCAGTGATACAAGAACGAAAGAAACAGATAAAAGCGGCCGCCTGATGATTGATTTGCTTAAAGAACAGGGACATCTCATTCTTGCATACGATATTGTAAAAGATGACATTGGAGCGATCCAAGACGCTGTGCTAGAGGGAACAAGCGAACCGAAAATAGATGCCGTCTTATTAAACGGGGGGACAGGGATTGCCGCAAGGGATGTCACCATTGAAGCGATCACCCCGCTTTTCTCCAAGGAGCTGCCTGGCTTTGGCGAAATCTTCCGCATGCTGAGCTATACAGAAGACATCGGTTCAGCCGCTATCTTGTCCCGGGCAGCGGCAGGTGTCGTCAACCAGAAAGCCGTCTTTGCCACACCAGGCTCTACTGGAGCTGTTCGTTTAGCCATGACAAAACTCATGATTCCAGAGCTTCCTCACGTCTTACGAGAGCTTGAAAAGGATCAAAAATAGCCCAAAATGACTCGGCCAAGAACATTTGGCGGAGTTTTTTTCATAAAGGGGTTGAAAAAACAATTTTTCCTTGTTACAGTGTATACATACTAAATGCATGTTTATAAATTAAAACTTATTTTTATGCAAAAAAACATTCACAGAATCAAAACAAGCGAGAGGAGCTTTTCAATCATGTCACAAAATAAAAAAGTCGTATTAGCATATTCCGGAGGTCTTGATACCTCTGTTGCAGTTAAATGGTTACAAGAGCAAGGATACGAAGTCGTAGCTTGCTGCCTAGACGTAGGTGAAGGAAAAGACTTAGCATTCGTTCAACAAAAAGCACTTCAAGTCGGAGCGGTTCAGTCTTATATGATTGACGCAAAAGAAGAGTTTGCTGAAGAATTTGCACTGACTGCATTACAAGCACACACGATGTATGAAGGGAAATATCCGCTTGTATCTGCATTATCTCGTCCACTTATTGCAAAAAAACTAGTGGAAGTCGCAGAAAAAGAAAATGCAGTAGCGGTTGCACACGGATGTACTGGTAAAGGAAACGACCAAGTCCGTTTTGAAGTATCTATTAAAGCATTGAATCCAGACCTAGAAGTTCTTGCACCAGTGCGTGAGTGGAAATGGTCTCGTGATGAAGAAATCGATTATGCTCAAAAGCACGGTATTCCAATTCCGATTAACTTAGACAGCCCATATTCAATCGACCAAAACCTTTGGGGCAGAAGTAACGAGTGCGGCATTTTAGAAGATCCTTGGGCTGCACCGCCAGAAGGAGCATATGATCTAACGACTCCACTTGAAAAAACACCTGACACACCTGAGATCATCGAAATCACGTTTGAAAAAGGAAAACCAACAGCCATTGACGGTATCCAGTATTCATTATCTGATCTCATCCTTCATTTAAATGAAGTCGCTGGTCAGCATGGGGTTGGCAGAATCGATCACGTTGAAAACCGTCTTGTGGGCATCAAATCTCGTGAAGTGTACGAGTGCCCAGGTGCTGTCACACTTCTAAAAGCGCATAAAGAGCTTGAAGATTTAACACTAGTGAAAGAAGTCGCACACTTTAAGCCAATCATTGAACAAAAAATGGCTGAATTAATATACAACGGATTATGGTTCTCACCGCTTAAAGAAGCATTAGATGCTTTCTTACAAGAAACACAACAGAACGTAACAGGTGTTGTACGTGTGAAACTATTTAAAGGCCATGCCATTGTAGAAGGACGTAAATCACCATATTCACTTTATGATGAAAATCTAGCAACATACACAAAAGCAGATGAATTCGATCATGATGCTGCGGTAGGATTTATTAATCTTTGGGGCTTACCAACAAAAGTAAACAGCATCGTGAATAAAAAGGAGCAGGTTAAAGCATGAAAAAGCTTTGGGGAGGCCGATTTCAAAAAACACCAGAAAAATGGGTCGATGAGTTTGGCGCGTCCATTCATTTCGACAAACAATTAGTCAAAGAAGATCTGACCGGCTCCCTTGCTCATGCAAGTATGCTGAATACATGCGGTATCCTGGGCGATAACGAGGCCGCTGCCATCAAAGATGGACTGAATACGCTCATGAAAAAGGCAGAGGCAGATGAATTGGAATTCTCAGTCGATTATGAGGACATCCATTTAAACCTTGAAAAAATGCTCATTGATGAGATTGGTCCGCTTGGCGGCAAATTGCACACAGCGAGAAGTCGGAATGATCAGGTTGCAACCGATATGCATTTATATTTGAATAACCAAGTAGAGCATATCATTGAACTGATCTCGTCCTTTCAAACAGTGCTTGTGGAAAAAGCAGAACAGCATGTTGAAACGATTTTCCCAGGATATACGCACTTGCAGCGTGCACAGCCTATTTCCTTTGCTCATCATATGCTCGCTTATTTCTGGATGCTTGAACGTGACAAAGCGCGTTTTCAAGATTCTTTGAAGCGAATTAACGTGTCTCCACTTGGATGCGGAGCGTTAGCAGGAACGACATTTCCGATTGATCGTGAATATACAGCAGAGCTGCTTGGCTTTGATCATATTTACGAAAACAGCCTTGATGGCGTAAGTGATCGGGATTTCATTTTAGAGTTTTTGTCTAATAGCAGCCTTGTGATGATGCATCTCTCACGTCTTTGTGAGGAAATCATTTTATGGTGCTCTCAAGAATTCAAATTCATTGAGCTTGATGACACATATGCAACAGGGAGCAGCATGATGCCGCAAAAGAAAAACCCGGATATGGCTGAATTGATCCGCGGGAAAACAGGCCGTGTATATGGCAACCTGATGGGGCTTCTCACCATTATGAAAGGCTTGCCGCTTACGTATAACAAAGACTTACAAGAAGATAAGGAAGGCATGTTTGATACAGTGAAAACCATCGCTGGCAGCCTGCAAATCTTCACAGGCATGATTCAAACAATGACAGTGAACGAAGATGTCATGAAAAAGGCAACAAAAGAAGATTTCTCAAATGCGACCGAAGTGGCAGACTACCTAGCGAAAAAAGGCATGCCATTCCGTGAAGCACACGAAATCGTTGGCAAGCTCGTGTATACGTGCATTCAAAAAGGCATCTACTTAAGTGATCTTCCGTTTGAAACATTCACAGAAGCGAGCGATCTTTTTGAAGAAGACATTTACACCGTTCTTGATCCGTATGTTGCTGTTGAAAAAAGAACAAGTGCAGGTGGAACTGGATTTAAACAAATTCAGCTCGCTTTAGAAAAAGCAAAAGCCTGCCTAGCGTAACACGTCAAAAAACCATTCGTATGATGCGGATGGTTTTTTTGCTGTCAGAAAGGAGAATCCTCTTCCTTGGAGAACATGATAGCAGAAAGGGTTCATAAGTGCGCCAGATGCTGGTTTATAGTAAAGTAAAGATAAGAAACATGTGAACTTGCAACCTTTGCTTTAGGAGGAGATTGTGTGCGACACGCATTAATAACAGCGGGTTCTAAAGGACTTGGCAGGAAAGTAACCGAGTCTTTACTGAATATGGGGTATTCTGTGACAGTGAATTATCGAAGTGATGATGAAGCTGTCCGGCAGATGAAAGAAGAATTGCAGGAATACGAAGAAAAGCTTCAATTTGTCCAAGGAGATGTGACAAACAAAGAAGATTTAAAAAACATGGTAGAGCTGGCAGCAGAGCGATTTGGGCGGATCGATGCCTTGATTAACAATGCTGGACCTTATATTTTTGAACGTAAGAAACTAGCGGATTACTCTGAAGATGAATGGTATCAAATGATGGAAGGCAACCTATCCGCAGTGTTCCATTTGTTCCGAATGGTCATCCCCATGATGAGAAAACAAGGCTTTGGCCGCATTATCACGTATGGCTTCCAAGGAGCAGACCATGCACCAGGCTGGATGCACAGATCAGCCTTCGGAGCGGCAAAAGTGGGGCTTGCGTCATTGACGAAAACCATTGCGATTGAAGAAGCCGAAAACGGCATCACAGCCAATATGGTTTGCCCAGGCAAAATCGTTGGAGACATGAAAGAATCCACAATAGAAGAAGCACGCCAGATCAAAGACGATGAAACGCCTATTGGCAGGTCTGGTACTGGAGAGGATATAGGGCGCATCATTTCATTTTTATGCGATGACCGCTCAGACCTGATTACAGGGACAGTTATTGAAGCAACAGGTGGTCTTAACGTCATTCACAGACATTAAGTTTTTCAGCTTTTTATACAGGGAATAGATGAAATGAGATCAAATTCGAAAGGTGGATATACTCACATGAAAGCTACATATCACGGACATTCAGTCGTACACATTGAAACAAACGGATACCATATTTGGATTGATCCATTTTTAAAAGGAAATAAACACACAGATATCAAGCCGCAAGATGTCAAAGCGGATGTCATTTTACTGACACATGGGCATGGAGATCACCTCGGTGACACCATTGAAATCGCTAAAAACAATGACGCGCTCGTTGTCGCGCCAAACGAACTTGCCGTTTATTTAAGCTGGCAAGGGGTGAAAACGCACCCGCTTCATATCGGCGGCGGACGTGAGTTTGAATTTGGTAAAGTCAAGCTCACGCAAGCGTTCCATGGTTCAGCTGTCATTGATGAAGATGCAAAAACGATTACGTATACAGGCATGCCATCAGGTATTTTATTTACTGCAGAGGGCAAAACGATTTATCATGCTGGAGACACTGCGCTCTTTTCAGATATGAAGCTGATCGGTGAGCTGAATCATATTGAGCTTGCATTCCTTCCGATCGGTGATAATTTCACGATGGGGCCGGACGATGCAAGAATCGCAGCCGAATGGCTTCGGGCGAAGCAGGTCGTGCCGATTCACTACAGCACATTCCCGCCGATTGAACAGGACCCGCATGCATTTGCAGACAGCCTGCATGGCGGCGTTGGTCATGTGTTAAACAGCGGAGAATCGATTGAGATTTAATCAACATAGCAAAAAGCCGGCATTCCAATGCCGGCTTTTTTTGTTTACGTGTATCGTGCTGAAAAAGACAAATTGCTATTAAAAGCCTCCTGCCCTTATAATGAAACATAGATGAAAACGCTGAAAACAAAAAGGGTGAACGGGATTGGCGACAAAGCATGAACAAATTTTATCGTATATTGATTCATTAGATGTTGGAGAGAAAATTTCTGTCCGGCGTATTGCGAAAGAAATGAAAGTGAGTGAAGGGACCGCTTACCGGGCCATCAAGGATGCTGAAAATAAAGGATTCGTCAGTACCATTGAACGAGTTGGTACCATTCGGATTGAACAGAAGAAAAAAGAAAATATTGAAAAGCTGACATATGCAGAAGTGGTCAATGTTATTGATGGACAGGTGCTTGGAGGACGAACGGGCTTACATAAAACATTAAACAAATTTGTCATCGGTGCGATGGAGCTTGATGCGATGATGCGCTACACGGCAGCTGGAAACCTGCTGATTGTCGGAAACCGGATCAATGCACACAGACAAGCATTAGAGGCAGGAGCAGCTGTGCTGGTCACGGGCGGCTTCTCAACAGATGATGAAATCATTCAGCTCGCAGATGAGCTTGAGCTGCCGATCTTATCGACAAGCTACGATACATTTACCGTAGCAGCTCTCATAAACCGAGCCATTTATGACCAACTAATAAAAAAAGAGATTGTGCTTGTGGAAGATATTTTAACGCCGATCGAACGAACGGTGTATTTATCACCAGAGGATAAGCTTGAAAAATGGTATGAAAAGAATTATGAAACTGGCCATGGCCGTTTTCCGGTCGCAGACGACCAAATGAAAATTCACGGAATCCTCACCTCAAAGGATATCGCGGGGCATGACCGCTCTACACCGATTGAAAAGGTGATGACGAAAAATCCGCTGACAGTCATTGGAAAAACCTCTGTCGCCTCTGCTGCTCAAATGATGGTATGGGAAGGCATTGAGGTGCTGCCAGTCGTAGATGATTATGCGAAACTAATTGGGATGATCAGTCGTCAGGATGTGCTGAAGGCGCTTCAAATGATTCAAAAGCAGCCGCAGGTCGGCGAAAAACTGGATGATGTTGTCTCAAGAGGCTTTAAAGATACCGATACAGATAAGCCAAAGGCAGATGCTGTGTATCAATATGAGGTCACACCCCAAATGACAAACCAGCTTGGAAACATTTCATATGGAGTGTTCACGCAAATTTTAATTGAATCCGCCAACCGCTTCTTAAAGTCTCATAAAAAAGGGGAGCTGATTGTCGAAAGTCTCTCTGTCTACTTCTTAAAACCGGTTCAAATGGAATCCACGATACAGATCAAGCCAAATATTTTAGAAGTAGGACGCAAGTTTGGAAAGCTGGAAGTGGAGGTTTATCATCAATCGAATATCGTCGGGAAAGCGATGCTGATGGTGCAGCTGATGGAGAGAGGATAATCGTAAAAGGGCGATGACAAAAATGACAAAGGGCTAAAATAAACATCATTTTAGCCCTTCTCTCTTATTATGCGTGATCTTTTTCGCCTTCCTTTAAAAAGAGCGGAAGGTAATGCTTGTAGGCTTTATATCCAGCCCACGTACTGCCGATACCGACAGCAACAAAAATAAATCCAATGACAAATGCGAGTGACGAGCGGTTTAAAAATAATTGATTCACACCGAAGAGCAGGACAAAGCAGCCAAGTGCCATACTGGATTTCGCCGACCAGAATTTCTTTTCGACTGGACGGTTCGTACGGACATTCTTTGCTTTGTAGTATAAATAAAACATGGCAGAACAAATAATAAACACAATCAAAACAAGCATGTGCCAAGCCTCCATTGTAAGTGGTTACAACCCTATTTTAAACGTAAATAGGCTTGCTTACTAGAATAAATTGTCTATTTCTCACTTTTCCGTCAGGATAGATTATGATTTAATAATAAAAAGAGTATCGGATAAGAAGGAGTTTTTATGAAAAAAGAACTGATTAGAACCATATCATTATATGACACCATCATCATTCATAGACATGTAAGACCAGATCCTGATGCGTATGGATCGCAGTGCGGCCTTACGGAAATCTTGCGTGCCACCTATCCAGAAAAAAATATTTATGCGACAGGAACCCCGGAGCCATCCCTTTCATTTTTGTATGAACTTGATGAGGTGCCGGATGACGTGTACAAAGATGCCCTTGTCATTGTCTGTGATACAGCCAATCAAGCAAGAATTGACGATCAGCGCTATTCAATGGGCGATAAGCTGATGAAAATTGACCATCATCCAAATGAAGATCCGTATGGTGATTTGCTTTGGGTGGATACAGAGGCAAGCTCTGTGAGCGAAATGATTTATGAATTGTATTTAGAGGGGAAAGAAGAAGGATATCAGCTGAATACAAAGGCGGCTGAACTCATTTATGCCGGCATTGTAGGAGACACAGGCCGCTTCCTTTTCCCAAACACGACGAAAAAGACGCTCAAATATGCTGGAGAACTTATTGAATATCCATTTTCATCTTCAGACCTTTTCAATCAATTGTATGAGACGGATCTGAATGTCGTGAAATTAAATGGCTATATTTTTCAACATATTTCTTTGTCAGAGAATGGGGTCGCCTCTGTTTTCATTAAGCAGGATATTTTGGAATCGTTCCAAACAACAGCGCAGCAAGCCTCACAGCTTGTTGGGACACTTGGAAATATTGCAGGGATTAAGGCATGGGTCTTTTTTGTGGAAGAAAACGATCAGATTCGTGTTAGATTCCGCTCGAAAGGCGTCGTCATTAATACCATTGCGAAAAAATATCATGGCGGCGGCCACCCGCTTGCAGCTGGTGCGTCTATTTATGATTGGGCCGTGGCAGATGAGATTTTGCGTGATTTAGAAGAAGTATGTAAATCATCATCATGAGAGAGGGGGCTTCAAGTCCCCTCTCTCTTTTTTTGTCATGGAGAAAAGGGTTACTTGCATACAGGGATAAACCAGCAGCCGATGTCAGTTGAATCTTCATAGGCTTGGAGATTTTGATGCTTTAATTCTTTTTTAATTAAATGAGCCATCATTTCTGTCTCAGCATAAGCGCACATACCGTCCTTGATCCGGCTTGCTTTGTCTCGTGCCATTTGACGATAGCTGTAAACCTCCATTGTCCTCACCTCTTTCTGTTTTAGATCTCGTTCTACTTTTAGTGTATAAAAATAATGAGGGAAAAGCGATCATTGAGGGCAGAAATTCATAAAAATTCCACATGATCATTTATTCAGCAAATGAAATGCGCACTTCAAGTGAAAGCTTCGTATAAATCGTCAGCTCTGTCACTTTGGCGCGGTATGCCTTTTCCCGAATGGTATATTCTTTGTTTTCCACCGTCCGTTTTAATAATTCCTTTGTTTTATAGACACTTTCAATATCCTTTGTAATGACCTCTGAGATATCCTCTTTGACCTGATCTTCAAATTTCAGCGTATCTGGCTCTGGGATTTTATATTGCTCACGATTGACGAGATGGACATCTACGCTTTGGATCAGCAGCCGTTTCTTATTATCCTCATTTAACTTATGCAAATCTTCCCGATAGAGTGTGATTTGTTCTTTCAGACTGTCCATATGGTGCTGCTGGCTTCTAAGCTGTGTCACCTGCTTTTCCTGAAAGGTTCCGTATGTAAAGAGGAAAATGAGCCAGCTCACAATCGCGCCAAACATCATCCCTGCAAAAAAACGCTGCCAGCCTGGACGTTTGTACAGCTCCGGCACCCTCATGATGACACATGCTCCTGTGTGAGCCACGTAATAATGAGATAACCTGTTTGCGCACCGCCCATGGCAGAGACAATTAATAAAATCTGCTTGAAAATATCACGCGTGTTCCCTTCGAAAATGCCTCTTTCAAAGCTATAAACGGCATCAAAAGTTCCACCGATAGCTGCGACAAGCGCCCAAATCTTTAAACGGTTGGCAAGACTCGTAATAATGGATAAAGGCGGCTGACCAGATAAATAAGCACCAACACCACCTATGATGGCACCGCCCAAAATGACCCCAAGAGCAATAAAATAACAGCTAATAAAATTCGGAATAAAAGCTTCCTTCACATCCATTGTGTCCACCTCACTCTATTCAATATATGGTGTGTGCAGGACAAGTATGAACGGACAGAAAAGAAAGAACATTTGTTTCTCACCGCATCGCGTTTTATAATGAAAGAATGACTTTAGACGAAAGGAGTGGATTAAGCATGTCTTATGTTCATCTTCAGGTCCACAGTGGATACAGCTTATTAAGCAGTGCGGCAAAAGTAAAGGAGCTCGTGCTGAAAGCGAAAGAACTTGGCTGCAAGGCGCTCGCTCTTACCGATGACCATGTGATGTATGGAACGGTTGAATTTTATAAGGAATGTAAAAAACATGGCATCAAGCCGGTCATCGGTTTAACAGCTTCTGTCTTCATAGATGAACAAGAGACAGAGGCTTATCCCTTGGTACTCCTTGCCAAAAACAATGAAGGCTATCAAAACTTGATCAAAATCAGCAGTGTGCTGAAATCAAAATCAAAAGCTGGACTGAAAGAAAAATGGCTGAAAAGCTATCACCGCGGGCTCATTGCCATTACGCCAGGCGCTTCTGGCTACATTGAAACGCTGCTTCAGCATGATCAGATAGAAGAAGCGCATGATGCGGCGAAACAATTGAAAGATATTTTCGGTGAGGGACATGTGTACATCGCACTTCAGCCATTTCAGCAAAACGAATCGCTTGCCGGTAAACTCAGGGACGTCTCAAAAAGTGCGGAGATTCCTCTTGTTGCGACGGGAGATGTCCACTATATCAATCGAGAAGACAAAACCGCCTATACGTGTTTAAAAGCCATTAAAGCAGGGCAGCAGCTGTCAGAGATTGAGGAAGACCGAGGAGAAAAGCATTTCAGAACCCTTGAGGAAATGAAGGAATGGTATGCGCAAGATGAGGAGCTGCTGACAAGAACGGTGGAGATCGCAGACCGCTGTGAAGTCGATTTAAATCTTGGGCAGACAAAACTCCCTTCCTATCCGACTCCTGATCAATCAACAGCAGATCAGTTTTTACGCAAAGTGTGCGCAGAAGGGATGAAGCAAAGAAAGATTGCTTCAAATGATACGTATGTGAAAAGACTTGAGTACGAACTGAGCATTATCCAAAAAATGAATTTCAGTGATTATTTTCTCATCGTGTGGGATTTTATGAAGTATGCCCATGATCAAGGCATTGTCACAGGGCCAGGACGTGGATCGGCAGCAGGGTCACTTGTTGCGTATGTATTGTTTATTACAGATGTTGATCCGCTCCGTCACGGTCTGTTGTTTGAGCGTTTCTTAAATCCTGAGCGAATCAGTATGCCAGATATTGATATTGATTTCCCCGATACGAGAAGAGATGAAATCATTTCTTATGTAAAAGACAAATACGGAGACATGCATGTGGCACAAATTGTCACGTTTGGAACACTTGCAGCAAAGGCAGCCTTAAGAGATGTCGGACGTGTGATGGGGATTGATTCAAAGGCAGCGGACCGTCTTGCAAAGCTGATTCCGTCAAAGCCAGGAACGACGCTGAAAGAAGCGGTGGCTGCATCCCCTGAATTAAAAACGATGCTCCAGCAATCCGAGGAGCTTCGAAAGGTCTTTCAAACCGCTTTAAAGGTTGAAGGCTTGCCAAGACATACCTCCACACATGCAGCCGGCGTTGTGCTAAGCGAGGAGCCGCTGACAGAGGTCGTTCCAATTCAAGACGGCCATGATGGTGTGTATTTAACGCAGTATGCGATGAATTATTTAGAAGATCTCGGACTTTTAAAGATGGATTTCTTAGGACTAAGAAACTTAACCTTAATTGAATCCATTAAAAACCAGATTGAAAGACAGGAAAACGTCCACATTAACTTTAGTGACATTTCATATGAAGATCAGAAAACATTTGAATTGTTATCAGCGGGAGATACAACTGGGATTTTCCAGCTTGAATCACAAGGAATGCGTCAGGTGCTGAGACGCCTGAAGCCCTCTAGTTTAGAAGACATCGTGGCGGTCAATGCCCTCTACCGTCCAGGTCCAATGGAGAATATCCCGCTCTTTATCGACCGAAAGCACGGCAGAGTCAAGGTCTCTTATCCGCATCCTGATTTGTATGACATTTTAAAGGACACATATGGGGTCATCGTCTATCAGGAGCAAATCATGCTGATTGCGGCGAAGATGGCAGGCTTTCAGCTGGGCGAGGCAGATCTATTAAGAAGAGCAGTTTCGAAGAAGGATAAAAAGGTCCTTGATGAAGAGCGAAGCCATTTTGTTGAAGGATGCCTAAAAAAGGAGTATCCTGTTAACATTGCAAATGACGTTTATGACTTAATCGTCAAATTTGCAAACTATGGTTTTAATAGAAGCCATGCTGTTGCATATAGCATGATTGGCTTTCAGCTTGCTTACTTAAAAGCGCATTATCCGTTATATTTTATGTGCGGACTTTTAACGAGTGTGATTGGAAATGAAGACAAAGTCGCTCAATATTTCTATGAGGCAAAGGAAAAAGGGATATCTGTGTTGAAGCCTTCTATTAATAAGAGTGAATTTCCATTTACGGTTGAAAAAGGGGAGATCCGCTACAGCTTAAGAGCGATCAAAAATGTCGGAGTGTCAGCTGTAAAGGATATATACAGGGCAAGACAGGAAAAGCCGTTTGAAGATTTATTTGATTTTTGCGCAAGAGTATCAGCAAAGAGTGTCAACCGAAAAACGATTGAAGCGCTCATTTTTTCAGGGGCGATGGATGAGCTTTATCCAAATCGTGCTTCGTTATTGGCATCAATAGATATTGCATTAGACCACGTGTCATTTTTAAATCCAGATGATCAACTGGACTTTCTGGGGGATACAACCTTCTCCATTAAGCCAAAATATGCGGAGATAGAAGAACTGCCGCTTGTCGATCTCCTGCAATTTGAAAAAGAGGCACTTGGGTTATATTTATCAAATCATCCTGTACAAACGTACCGAGATCGCTTAAGAGAGAATGGTGCAGTGGAAATCATCAGACTTTCTTCCTATATAAAGCGAAAGATCTCAATGGGTGGTCTTTTGACAAAAGTGAAATCGATTCGGACAAAAAATGGACAATCGATGGCATTTGTCACATTTGGGGATGAAACGGGAGAAATGGAAGGCGTCGTCTTTCCAGAGCAATTTAGAAAGCTGTCCCCCTTACTTGAGGAGGGCGCCATGCTTTATGTTGAAGGCAGAATAGATGTCAGAAATGACAGCAGCCAAATCATCGTGCAAGAAGCCGTTCTGCTTGAAGAGATGGGCACACAAAGAAAAGAGTCTGTCTACATTCGGGTGAAAGAAGAAAACCATACGCAGGAACTGCTAGAGCAAGTAAAGCGGGTGATCTCGATGCACAGCGGAGAAGCAGATGTCTATTTGTATTATGAGAAGCAAAAAAAGACAGTGAGACTTCCAGATGCATACAAGGTTCATGCAGATCATGCTGTGATTTTCCAGTTAAAAGAGCTGCTCGGTGAACAAAACGTTGTGATTAAATGATGACAAATCACCTGAATATGTTTTACAAATTCACCTATTGTGTTATCATTTTAAAGATTCTGTGTATTTAAAACTGCCAGTATGTGCTTATCAACTTAGCAATTCATTAAATCATTTTCCACTTGAAGGAGTGTTCTACACATGTCATTAAGAGAAGAAGCATTACATATGCACAAAGAGAATCAAGGCAAACTCGAATCAAAATCAAAAGTACAAGTGAAAAATGCAAAAGACTTGAGCTTGGCTTACTCACCTGGTGTTGCAGAACCATGTAAAGATATTTATGACGACACAAGCAAAGTGTATGATTATACAATGAAAGGCAATATGGTCGCTGTTGTCACAGACGGAAGCGCTGTTTTAGGGCTTGGTAATATTGGTGCAGAAGCATCTCTTCCAGTAATGGAAGGAAAAGCTGTATTATTCAAAAGCTTCGCGGGCGTTGATGCCTTCCCGATCGCGCTTGCGACAAACGATGTAGACAAAATCGTTGAAACAGTAAAGCTTCTTGAGCCAACGTTTGGCGGTGTCAACCTTGAAGATATTGCAGCTCCAAACTGCTTCATTATCGAAGAGCGCTTGAAAAAAGAGACAAACATTCCAGTGTTCCACGATGATCAGCACGGAACAGCGATTGTCACAGTAGCAGGACTTGTAAATGCCTTGAAACTGTCTGGAAAATCAATGTCCTCCATCAAAGTGGTGGCAAACGGCGCTGGAGCAGCGGGAATTGCGATTATCAAGCTTCTATATCATTTCGGTGTACGTGATATCATCATGTGTGATACAAAAGGCGCAATTTACGAAGGCCGCCCGAACGGTATGAATACAGTGAAAAATGAAGTCGCTAAATTCACGAACCAAGACCGTAAAGAAGGTTCATTAGAAGAAGTCATTGAAGGCGCAGACGTCTTCATCGGGGTTTCAGTAGCAGGCGCTTTAACAAAAGAAATGGTTGGAAAAATGGCAAAAGATCCTGTCATCTTCGCTATGGCGAATCCAAATCCAGAGATCATGCCAGAAGATGCACATGCAGCAGGTGCAAGTGTTGTAGGAACTGGCCGTTCTGACTTCCCGAACCAAGTGAACAACGTACTGGCATTCCCAGGAATTTTCCGCGGAGCATTAGATGTACGTGCAACTCACATTAACGAAGAAATGAAAATTGCAGCCGTTGAAGCGATTGCTTCTCTTGTTGCAGATGAGAAATTGTCAGCTGAATACGTCATCCCTGAACCATTTGATGCACGTGTAGCACCAGCGGTAGCAAAAGCGGTAGCAAAAGCAGCAATGGAAACTGGCGTTGCAAGAATCAAAGTCGATCCAGAAGCAGTCGCTGAAAAAACAAGAAAATTAACGATTATCGGCGAATAATCAATTGGAAAAGTGTGCACGTTCTTTCTGAAATTGGAGGAAAGACGTGCACCATTTCCTCTCTTACGCGAAAATTTTTTCATCCGGAATGATATTTTTTTGTAGACGTTCACAATTCACATATATCAACTGCTCAGCGCCCCAAACACATACTCATTTCTCATCAATTCCCCATTGAAAAAATTGAATGAAGGATGACAGCGTTTGACAAAAAAAGTACAATAGTTTCGGTACAGTTATGACATGTCCTATAATAGTGGATGTGCGTGTAAAGAAAAAACCCTTCAAAAAGGGAGGTAGTCATTTGTCAATCAAAAATATTTTCAGTAAAAAGAAAAAATATGCATCTGTACCCTCTGAACAGGCAAGCCAAGATGTGCCTGAAGGCATCATGACCAAATGTCCGCAATGTAAAAAAATAATGCTCACCAAAGAATTAGATAAAAATTTACGTGTTTGCATGAATTGCGGCAGACATTTGCAAATGAATGCAAAGCAGCGTATTGATAGCCTTGTAGACGAAGGCACATTTGAAGAATTTAACGGGCACCTGATCTCAGAAAACCCGCTCGGATTCCCAGGCTACGAAGAAAAGCTTGAGAAAGACAGAGAAAAAACGTCTTTGAATGAAGCCATTGTCACAGGTCAAGGTGAAATTGAAGGCCAGCGTGCTGTGATCGCTGTCATGGATGCCACATTCCGTATGGGCAGCATGGGCTCGGTTGTTGGTGAAAAGATCACACTTGCGATCGAGAAAGCAAAAGCGGACAAGGTGCCATTTATCATCTTTACTGCATCAGGCGGAGCGAGAATGCAAGAGGGGATCCTCAGTCTCATGCAGATGGCAAAAACAAGCTCAGCATTAAAACTGTTCAGCGAGGATCAAGGTTTGATTATCTCTGTGATGACGAACCCAACAACTGGCGGTGTATCAGCTAGTTTCGCCTCTCTTGGTGATTACAACTTTGCAGAACCTGGTGCTTTAATTGGGTTTGCAGGCCGTAGAATCATTGAACAAACAATCCGTGAAGACCTGCCAGAGGACTTCCAAACGGCTGAATTTTTGTTGAAGCATGGACAGCTGGATGCTGTCATTCATCGTGCAGAGATGAAAGAAACACTAGGCCGAATCTTAGCATTACACAGCACAGGAGGTGAACGAGAGTGGCTGGAGAACTAGAATTTGAAAAACCTGTCATTGAACTTCGAGCGAAAATTGATGAACTGAAAAAGTTCACACAAAACTCAGAAATGGATTTAAGTGCAGAAATTGAGCGCCTTGAAACACGTCTGAGCAAGCTTGAAGCAGACATTTATACAAATTTAAAGCCGTGGGACAGAGTGCAAATTGCTCGTCATGCGATGCGTCCAACAACTCTCGATTACATTCAAGAGCTGTTTGACAACTTTTTCGAATGTCATGGTGACCGTTTCTATGGTGATGATGAAGCCATTGTTGGAGGAATCGCCACGTTTAAAGGGTTTCCTGTCACAGTCATTGGCCATCAGCGCGGAAAAGACACAAAAGAAAACTTGCGCCGTAATTTCGGAATGCCTCATCCAGAAGGCTACCGTAAAGCGCTGCGCTTGATGAAACAAGCAGATAAATTTAATCGCCCGATCATTTGCTTTATTGATACAAAAGGAGCTTATCCTGGGAAAGCAGCTGAAGAACGCGGACAAAGTGAAGCAATTGCGAAAAACCTATTCGAAATGGCAGGACTTCGTGTACCGGTTGTCTGTATTGTCATCGGAGAAGGCGGAAGTGGCGGCGCACTAGGCTTAGGCGTAGGAAACCACCTATACATGCTAGAGAATTCAACGTATTCAGTGATTTCACCTGAAGGTGCAGCAGCACTGCTCTGGAAGGACTCATCACTTGCGAAAAAAGCTGCAGAGACAATGAAAATTACCGCTCCAGACCTAAAAGAATTAGATATTATAGATGATGTTATTAAAGAAGTGCAAGGTGGAGCACATCGAGACGTGAAACAACAAGCAGCCTACATTAAAAAAACATTAAAACAGTCACTTACATCTTTGCTCAAACTAACACCTGAAGAACTAGTCGAACAAAGATATCAAAAATACAAAGCAATCGGGAAAGTATCGGTTGAAAATCAATATATTGGGGTAAACTAAATAAACGTACAGCCTTTTTGGCTGGCGTTTATTTTTTTCACCCTTTTTCATGAAAACCGCCCTCATGTAAGCGCTATTTGAAAATAATTTTCTTTTGTTTTCATAAAATTTGAAACGTCTGAAAACCTTGATATGATAAGCTTTAGAAGGATCGATCTTCCTCGTTTTTGAAAGAATTGCTTTCATGACTTTCTTAACTTTTGTTTAAAAACGGTTTATTTAATTGTATAATAAGTACGGTTTTAGAAATACGTATTGAAAACATCCGGTTTTGCTCATGATTGTTTTCAAGCAGTGGAAATGGTATGTTTAATTCATATATGGTCTCTGAGGTGAAAAAGATGAAGCGTATAGGAGTTTTAACGAGCGGTGGGGATTCCCCAGGAATGAATGCAGCTGTGCGCGCAGTTGTAAGGAAAGCGATTTACCATAATGTTGAAGTTTACGGTATTTATAATGGATATTCAGGTCTAATTAACGGTAAAATTGAGAAACTTGAAATAGGTTCAGTTGGCGATATCATTCATCGTGGAGGAACAAAACTTTACACGGCAAGATGCCCTGAATTCAAGACAGTTGAAGGTCGTGAAAAAGGCATTGAGAACTTAAAAAAATTCGGTATTGAAGGACTTGTTGTGATCGGCGGAGACGGTTCATTCATGGGAGCGAAGAAATTAACTGAGCTTGGTTTTCCATGTGTAGGTGTCCCGGGTACAATCGACAACGATATCCCAGGTACTGATTTCACTATTGGCTTTGATACAGCACTGAATACAGTCATTGACGCCATTGATAAAATTCGTGATACAGCCACATCTCATGAACGTACATACGTAGTGGAAGTAATGGGAAGACATGCTGGTGATATTGCTCTTTGGTCAGGTCTTGCAGGCGGAGCCGAATCTATTTTGATTCCTGAAGCAGACTATGACATGGATGAAATTATTGCGAGGTTAAGAAGAGGGCACGAGCGCGGCAAGAAGCACAGTATCATTATCGTCGCAGAAGGCGTAGGCAGCGGTGTTGAATTTGGTAAGCGGATTGAAGAGGAGACAAGCCTTGAAACCCGTGTATCTGTCTTAGGACATATTCAGCGCGGAGGTTCTCCAAGCGCATTTGACCGAGTACTGGCAAGCCGTTTAGGAGCATACGCAGTAGAACTTCTTCTTGAAGGAAAAGGCGGACGCTGTGTGGGCATTCAAAGCAACGAACTCGTTCACCACGATATTTTAGATATCTTAGATAAAAAACATACAGTCGACCAAAATATGTACCGACTTTCACAAGAGCTCTCTATATAAAACGAGAAGACCTTAGGAGGAACAGTAATGAGAAAGACAAAAATCGTTTGTACAATCGGTCCAGCAAGTGAAACCATTGAAAAGCTGACTGAATTGATTGAAGCAGGAATGAATGTAGCCAGACTAAACTTCTCTCATGGAGATTTTGAAGAGCATGGTGCACGCATTGAAAACATTCGTAAAGCAGGTAAAACATTAGGCAAGGACATTGCGATCCTTCTTGATACAAAAGGTCCAGAGATCCGTACACGTACAGTTGAAAACGGCTCAATTGAGCTAGTCGCTGGTGCAGATCTTATCGTGAGTATGGAAGACATTGTTGGAAATACGGAAAAAATTAGTGTGACGTATGAAGATTTAATTCATGATGTAGAAGTGGGCTCAACGATTCTATTAGATGATGGTCTTATTGGTTTAGAAGTGAAAGAAATTAACATGGACCGCAAAGAAATCGTCACAAAAGTCATGAATACAGGCACGCTCAAAAACAAAAAAGGTGTAAACGTACCAGGTGTAAGTGTGAACTTGCCAGGTATTACAGAAAAGGATGCCAATGATATTCTGTTCGGAATTGAACAAGGCGTCGATTTCATCGCTGCTTCTTTTGTTAGACGAGCTTCTGATGTGCTTGAAATTCGTGAGCTTCTTGAAAAGAATAATGCGGCTGACATTCAAATCATTCCTAAGATTGAAAACCAAGAGGGTGTTGATAACATCGATGAAATCCTTGAGGTATCAGATGGTTTGATGGTTGCGCGTGGAGATCTTGGTGTAGAGATCCCGGCAGAAGAAGTACCGCTTGTTCAAAAAATGCTGATCAAAAAATGCAATCGTTTAGGCAAACCTGTCATCACAGCTACCCAAATGCTTGATAGCATGCAGCGTAATCCTCGTCCAACTCGTGCGGAAGCAAGTGACGTGGCAAATGCCATTTTTGATGGCACAGATGCGATTATGCTTTCTGGTGAAACAGCAGCAGGAACATATCCAGTGGAAGCTGTACAAACGATGCATAACATTGCATCACGTTCAGAAGATGCACTCAACTATAAAGCAATTCTTTCTCGCAGAAGCGAAGAAGTAGAAGTCAGCATTACAGATGCCATCGGTCAATCTGTTGCACATACAGCGATGAAGCTTGACGTGGCAGCGATTGTGACACCTACGGAAAGCGGTCATACAGCGAGAATGATTTCAAAATATAGACCAAAAGCACCAATCGTAGCGGTCACAGCAAACGAATCAGTAGCAAGAAAGCTGTCTCTCGTATTCGGTGTATTTGCAAAGAGCGGATCAAAAACGACGTCTACTGATGAAATGCTTGAGAATGCAGTCGAGAAGTCGATCGAAACGGGCTATGTGAGACATGGCGATTTAATCGTCATTACAGCTGGTGTGCCAGTTGGTGAAACAGGTACAACGAACTTAATGAAAGTATATGTTGTTGGTGACATCATTGCGAAAGGTCAAGGAATTGGCCGTAAATCTGCATTTGGACCGGTTGTCATTGCACAAAGCGGAAAAGAAGCAGACGAAAAAATGTACGATGGTGCGATTCTTGTCGCAAACTGTACAGACCGTGATATGATGGGTGCTTTAGAGAAAGCATCTGCCTTGATCACTGAAGAAGGCGGCTTAACAAGCCATGCAGCAGTCGTTGGACTCAGCCTTGGTATTCCAGTGATTGTGGGTCTTGACAGCGCAACAACACTGCTAAAAGAAGGCGAAGAGATCACAGTAGATCCGGCACGCGGAGCGATCTACAAAGGCCGAGCAAGCGTCCTTTAAATCATACACACGAGGGGAGTTATCTGACTCCTCTCTTTTTTTATGTTACACTAAAAAAAGTAAAACAGCTTTCGATGAAAGATACCCCATGAGGTGATATGGTTGAAAAAATATTTGCTACTATTATTGATTCTGTTCCCTGCAGTGGAAATCAGTTTATTTTTAATATCAAGTAAAATCATTGGCATTTTGCCCACGATGCTGATGATCGTGCTCACGAGTGCACTAGGTGCTTATTTTGCAAGAAAGCAAGGAATCGAAGCTTTTCAAAAAGTGCAGAGAGATTTACAGTATGGTAAAATGCCAGGCATAGCGATTGTCGATGGTTTTTGCATTCTGATTGGCGGTCTGCTGCTGCTCATTCCCGGCTTCTTATCGGATATCATTGGTGCGCTGCTACTCATTCCGATGACGAGAAAGCAAATCAAGCCGCTCTTTGAACGCTGGCTTAGAAACATGTCTAATCGCAATCGCTATACGATTATTCGCTAAAGAGACCTTGAGCTCAAGGTCTCTTTTACTTTTGCATGCCGTACCGAATGTATTGATAGATATCTCTAAAAACACCTGCATTACGAAATGCCTGCCACACGACAAGGGAAGCAGGACCAATGACAAGTCCAAGAAAACCAAAGCATTTTAACCCGACAAATAATGCCACAAGCGTTGCTAAAGGATTAAGCCCAATGGACTTGCTTAAGACTTTTGGCTCTGAAATTTGTCTTTGAATGAGCACGACAATATACAAAATGCCGAGCCCGATAGCGAGTGAAAGATTTCCTGTCATAACGGAGTAAATGATCCAAGGCAGAAAAACAGTACCGCTCCCGATATAAGGAAGTAAATCGACAAACCCAATACATAAAGCAATGACAAAGGCATGCTCGACTTTTAAGATGATCAGACCAATGACGACGAGGCCGATGGTCATAGCAACAAGCAGAAGCTGCGCCTTCATAAAACCGGTAATGGCTTTTTTGATTTCAGATAAAATGGCGCGTGTATGCTGCATCCATTTTGCGGGAAAGATACGAGAGCCATATTTTTTTAACGTAAACCAATCTTTCGTGATAAAAAAAGTCGCCAGTGCAGAAAACAAAAGGGTTGCGGCTGCATCAGGCAAAAGACCTAAAAAAGCCGGGATAAGCTCGAGCGTTTTTGAAAGAAAAGTCCCTATTTTTGCGGCAGCTTCATCGCCTAGCGCTTGGATTTGTCCTAAAATCGATTCCTTTTGACCTGCTTGAAGCGTATTAAATTGGGCGGTGACATCATGGTACAAAGGCAGAATCTTATCTGTAAAAAACCGTTCGACAATACCAATCATTTGATCAAGGTGTCCAGGCAGAACCTTTGCTAAATAAGCACTTCCTGAAATAATTTCTGCTACTAAGAGTGTGATGAAACCGGCTGCTGCCACTAAAAAGAGCAGTAGTACAATGACTACTACAATTCCTCTCGGCATTCCGGTGATCTCTTCTATTTTGCATACGGCAGGATGAATCAGGCAGGATACAATAAGTGCAATCCAAAAAGGATATAAAAACGGAAAAGACTGATATAAAAAGACAACCGCAATTACAGCAATGCTGATCATCATCAAACTTCGCAGAAAAATGGCCATATAGGCGTGATTCACACAATCCCCTCCAAAAAACAAGCATGTCCGATACTTCATTTTATTCAAAAAGATTAGTAATATGAAAAGGTCGCAATAAAAAGAAAGGAAGGGGCGGCGTATGTTTACTCAAGCAAATTTATTTTTGGTTCTTTTACTCGTTATTGCACTTATTGCAAAGAACAATTCATTAATTTTAGCGGTTTCTGTGCTGATTGCGATTAAGCTGATTGGTTTGGATCAAAAAATTTTCCCGGTTCTCCAATCAAAAGGCATCAATTGGGGTGTCACCGTCATTACAATTGCTGTGCTTGTTCCTATTGCAACAGGTGACATTGGATTTAAGCAGCTTGGAGAAGCCATGAAATCTTCTTATGCTTGGATTGCACTTGGAGCGGGTATATTAGTAGCATTAATCGCAAAAAACGGTATTGTGCTACTCGAAAATGATCCGCATATCACGGCAGCGCTTGTGTTCGGGACAATTTTGGCAGTCAGCTTATTTAAAGGTGTAGCTGTCGGTCCGCTGATCGGAGCAGGAATTGCTTATTTGGCGATGCAGGCTGTGAAATTTTTCAGCGGTTGAAAAGAGAGTGGTTCATGCCACTTTCTTTTTTATTTTTTTCTTGCGTGAGCTTTTGCAAAAAAACATAATTAAATATAATAAAAGAAGCAAAATCCCTTTATTCCATGCCTTATATGGAAGACTGGAAAAAAAAATATCAAAAAAAATTATAGTTAAACATTTAACAAATGTCTGATTATTGTTTATAATGGGAATAGGCTTAATTTTGAACTCATTGATCACACAAGAGATATGAGGCTAAAAGCGCTCTAACCGTATAGGTAAATGTAAGCATTTTCTTTTCTGAACCTGCCGTCTTATTCGGATTGGATAGCGCTTTCAAAAAGCGAGAATTCTGCAACGAAGGGGAATCTTTTTAAAAAGGGGAGATTGAACATGACAGCAACAAGAGGTCTTGAAGGTATTGTGGCAACAACTTCATCCGTAAGCTCAATTATTGATGATACTCTTACTTATGTAGGGTACAATATCGATGATTTAACTGAAAAAGCTACATTCGAAGAAATTGTCTACCTGTTATGGCACTTAAAGCTGCCGAATGAGCAAGAGCTGAGTGAGTTAAAACAGCAGCTCAATGAAAATGCTCACATTCCGCAAGAAATCATTGAGCACTTTAAATCGTATTCGCTGGACGGGGTTCATCCAATGTCTGCGATTCGTACAGCGGTATCCTTACTAGGTTTACTCGATGACGAATCAGAGATTATGGACAAAGAAGCGAATTACAGAAAAGCCATTCGTTTACAGGCGAAAATTTCTGGACTAGTCGCTACGTTTTCACGCATTCGAAAGGGACTTGAGCCTGTACAGCCAAAAGAAGAATACAGCTATGCTGCGAACTTCTTGTATATGCTAAATGGCGAAGAGCCGTCACCAGTAGAAATTGAGGCAATTGATAAGGCACTCATTCTACATGCAGATCATGAATTAAACGCATCGACATTTACAGCACGTGTATGTGTTGCTACACTATCAGATATCTACTCTGGTGTAACAGCGGCTATCGGTGCGCTGAAAGGACCACTTCATGGCGGAGCCAACGAAGGCGTGATGAAGATGCTTTCAGAAATTGGCGAAGTTGAAAACGTAGATTCCTATATTCATGGTAAGCTAGAGAAGAAAGAAAAAATTATGGGCTTTGGCCACCGCGTATACCGTCAAGGTGACCCGCGTGCAAAGCATCTAAAAGAAATGAGCCAGCGTTTAACAAACCTCACTGGCGAGCCGAAATGGTATGAAATGTCTGTTCGCGCAGAGGAAATCGTGACATCAGAGAAAAATCTTCCACCAAATGTTGATTTTTATTCTGCATCTGTATATCACAGTCTTGGGATTGATCATGACTTGTTTACACCAATTTTCGTGATCAGCCGATTCTCTGGATGGATTGCTCACATTCTAGAGCAGTATGACAACAACCGTCTCATCCGTCCAAGAGCTGACTACATTGGACCTGATCTTCAAACCTTTGTTCCGATCAGTGAAAGAGACTAATGTTTATAGAATAGCGGGGGCTGATCCTCAGGAAGGCCAATCAGCCTCTATATCAACAAAAAACGAATCACGTGAAAAACTTCTTCGCTTGCAGACATCAAGCCAAGAAGTTTCAAATATTCACTACATAACCTGGGAGGTAATATCATTGTCACAAGGCGAAAAAATTACAGTTACTGGCGGCGTATTGAATGTACCAAATAATCCAATTATCCCGTTTATCGAAGGGGACGGAATCGGTCCTGACATTTGGAAAGCAGCATCAAGAGTACTTGAAGCAGCTGTAGAAAAAGCATATAAAGGTGAAAAGCAAATCACTTGGAAAGAAGTATATGCAGGTGAGAAAGCTTACAATAAAACTGGAGAATGGCTTCCTGAGCAAACACTTGAAGACATTCGTGAATACTTAATCGCGATCAAAGGACCACTGACAACACCAATCGGCGGAGGAATCCGTTCATTAAACGTGGCACTTAGACAAGAGCTTGATCTATTCACATGCTTACGTCCAGTTCGCTGGTTCCAAGGCGTACCGTCTCCTGTGAAACGTCCAGAAGACACAGATATGGTCATCTTCCGTGAGAACACAGAAGATATCTATGCTGGTATCGAGTATGCAAAAGGATCAGACGAAGTGAAGAAGTTAATTGACTTCTTGAAAAACGAATTAGGTGTAAACAAAATCCGTTTCCCAGAAACGTCAGGTATCGGAATCAAGCCAGTTTCTGAAGAAGGAACTTCTCGCCTTGTCAGAGCGGCTATCCAATATGCAATCGACCAAGGCCGTAAGTCTGTGACGCTTGTTCACAAAGGAAACATCATGAAATTTACAGAAGGTGCCTTCAAAAACTGGGGCTACGAAGTGGCTGAAAAAGAGTTTGGAGACAAGGTCTTTACATGGGCACAATATGATCGTATTGTAGAACAAGATGGAAAAGATGCGGCAAACAAAGCGCAAAGTGAAGCAGAAGCTGCTGGCAAAATTATTGTCAAAGACAGCATTGCAGATATTTTCCTTCAACAAATCCTAACTCGTCCAGCTGAGTTCGATGTTGTGGCAACAATGAACTTAAACGGAGATTACATCTCTGATGCTCTTGCAGCACAAGTTGGTGGAATTGGTATCGCACCAGGTGCGAACATCAACTACGAAACAGGACACGCTATTTTTGAAGCGACTCACGGAACAGCACCTAAATATGCTGGTCTTGATAAAGTGAATCCATCTTCTGTTCTTCTATCAGGCGTGCTTTTACTTGAGCACCTTGGCTGGCAGGAAGCAGCTGATCTAGTGATTCAATCTGTTGAAAAAACAATTGCATCAAAAGTCGTCACTTACGATTTTGCTAGATTAATGGATGGCGCAACAGAAGTGAAATGTTCTGAGTTTGCTGACGAGCTCATCAAAAACTTGTCTTGATTCTTAAACTTTAAAGTTAAAGGGGAAAAAGGAAATGGCAAACAAGCGTAAAAAAGTATCTGTCATCGGAGCAGGCTTTACTGGAGCAACTACAGCATTTCTAACGGCTCAAAAAGAATTAGCGGACGTCGTATTAGTCGATATCCCGCAGCTTGAGAACCCAACAAAAGGGAAAGCACTTGATATGCTGGAAGCAAGTCCTGTTCAAGGCTTCGATGCAAACATTACAGGAACTTCTAACTACGAAGATACAGCCGGTTCTGATGTCGTGGTCATTACGGCGGGAATTGCAAGAAAGCCGGGAATGAGCCGTGACGATCTCGTGTCAACAAATGAAAAAATCATGCGCAGTGTGACACGCGAAATCGTTAAATATTCTCCAGAAGCCATCATTGTTGTGTTAACAAACCCTGTTGATGCAATGACGTATGCAGTTTATAAAGAATCAGGATTACCAAAAGAAAAAGTCATTGGACAATCGGGCATTCTTGATACAGCACGTTTCCGTACGTTTGTTGCTCAAGAATTAAACCTATCTGTTAAAGATGTGACGGGCTTTGTACTTGGTGGACATGGCGATGACATGGTTCCTCTTGTTCGTTACTCTTATGCAGGCGGTATCCCGCTTGAAACATTGATTCCAAAAGATCGAATTGATGCAATTGTTGAAAGAACAAGAAAAGGCGGCGGCGAAATCGTGAACCTATTAGGTAACGGTAGTGCATATTATGCTCCTGCTGCTTCACTAGTCGAAATGGTTGAGGCGATCCTTAAAGATCAGCGCCGCGTCATGCCGACGATTGCTTACCTTGAAGGTGAATATGGCTACGAAGGCATTTACCTAGGTGTACCAACAATCGTAGGTGGCAACGGTCTTGAGAAGATCATCGAGCTTGAGCTGACAGAAGAAGAAAGAAGTCAGCTTGACCGTTCTGTTGAATCTGTTAAGAATGTCATGAAAGTATTGTCTTAATATGAATAAAAAAGAAGGCTTCTCTCATGAGGAGTCTTCTTTTTGTTTACAAAACAAATCTTGTCGAAATTTTAAATTGTCCTCTTGTTAAGCTTTCGTTAAAATGAAAGAGAAAGCATGACTTCTCGCTTTTCACATAAGATACAAAAAACGGATGCAGGGGAAATCACTAATTGGAGGCACAACATGAATAAAAAAATATTAGTTGTGGATGATGAAGAATCGATTGTAACACTTCTAAGCTATAACCTTGAAAGAGCGGGCTATGATGTCGTCACAGCAAGAGACGGGGAAGAAGCGCTTGAAAAAGCAGCAAGTGAACAGCCTGATCTCATTGTATTAGATTTAATGCTTCCGAAGATGGACGGCATTGAAGTGTGCAAACAACTGAGAATTCAAAAAATGATGTTCCCTATTTTAATGCTGACAGCAAAGGACGATGAATTTGATAAGGTGCTAGGCCTTGAGCTTGGAGCCGATGATTACATGACAAAGCCATTCAGTCCTAGAGAAGTGGGTGCTCGGGTAAAAGCCATCTTGAGAAGAGCACAGCAATCTCAGCCTGCCCCCACGCAAGAGGAGAAGGAAGAGATCATTGCAGACCAAATCAAAATTGGTGAACTGCGCATTTTACCAGAACACTACGAAGTCTATTTCCAGGAAGAACGTCTAGAGCTCACACCAAAAGAGTTTGAACTGCTGCTTTATTTGGCGAAGCATAAAGGACGTGTCCTCACGCGTGATTTATTGTTAAGTGCCGTTTGGAATTATGACTTTGCAGGTGACACTCGTATTGTGGATGTCCATATTAGCCACTTGCGGGACAAAATTGAAAAGAACACGAAAAAACCAACATACATTAAAACGATTCGCGGCTTAGGCTACAAATTGGAGGAGCCAAAGTCAAATGAGTAAAATTAGAACCCGTCTGTTTTCGGGACTCATTTTTCTCCTTTTTATTGTGTTTGTGGCACTTGGTCTTTTCTTGGACCACATGTTCCATGTTTTCTATGAAACCAAATTAACGGAACGAATGGAAAAGGAATCGAGCTTCCTCCTGTCTTCCATGAATGGTGACGATCTGAAGGCGAAGCAAAACAAGGAGGTCCTCCATCAGGCAAAGCAGCATTTTGATATGAATGCGTCGATTGTGGACCTGAAGGGGAATATCATACATACAACGGGTCAAGCAGAACAAAGGGCCATCATTCGAAACACGCTGAACAATGAACGTTTCCAAACAAAAGGGGTCGTCATTGACGATGAGAAGGATGCGCTGTTTCATTATGCTGTCCCGATCCTGAAACAAAACGAACCAGCGGGTTATTTATTTCTCCATGCGTCATACGAGCCTTTAAATGAAATTGACGGCCAGCTCTGGCTTGCATTAGCCTTTTGTCTTGGCTCGGCGATTATCATCATCGTTTTCTTTGGGTACCGCATGTCGATGAAATATGTGAAACCAATTGATTATGCTACAAAGGTAGCCAAACAGCTGGAACGCGGGAACTATGATACGAATAACTATGAAGAGTTGATGATTGAAACAAGTGAACTGAATACTTCCATGAAGCGTTTGGCAGGAAGTCTTCAAGAAATGACAAGTGCCGGTGAAATGCAGAGAGACCGGCTGCAAACGGTCATTGAAAATATTGGAGCGGGGATTATTTTGATTGATAAGATGGGTTATATCCACCTAGTCAATCGAACCTTCCGCAAGCAGTTTAAAGTCCAAAAGCATATTTACATGCACAAGCTGTATCACGAAGCGTTTACACATGAAGAGATTATCGAATTAATTGACGAAATTTTCATGACAGAAACGAAGGTGCGGAAGTTTTTGCGTTTAGCCGTTGACATTGAACGCCGCTACTTCCAAGTGGATGGTGTACCAATTTTAAGTACAGACGATGAATGGAAAGGTATTGTCCTTGTGTTTCATGACGTGACAGAAACAAAGCAGCTGGAGCAGATGCGAAAAGACTTTGTCGCCAATGTGTCTCACGAATTAAAAACACCGATTACGTCGATTAAAGGATTTTCTGAAACCCTTCTTGATGGTGCGATTGATGACAAAGAAGCACTGACAGAATTCCTTTCTATCATTTTAAAAGAGAGTGTCCGTCTAGAAACGCTGATTCAAGACTTACTTGATCTTTCTAAAATTGAACAGCAGCACTTCAAGCTGAATATTCAAGAAGCCAATGCGACAGAAATCATTCAAGAGATTGAAGTGCTGTTAAAACAAAAGGCAGCAGAAAAAGGTATTCAATTACAAGTGCGTGTCCCGAAAGAACCGGTCTATGTTATGGCAGACCCGCTAAGGTTAAAGCAAATCTTCCTCAATCTCGTCAATAATGCCCTGACCTATACACCAGAGGGAGGAAGTGTTACCATCTCAGCAAGACCGCGGAAAGGTGCCTATGAATTTGATGTAGCAGATACAGGAATCGGCATGAAGAAAAGCGAGATTCCAAGAATATTTGAGAGATTTTATCGAATTGATAAAGATAGAAGCAGGAATTCAGGCGGTACAGGTCTTGGTCTTGCCATTGTCAAACACCTTGTGGAAGCGCATGAAGGAACGATTTCTGTCCACAGCAAACAAGGCAAAGGAACGACTTTTACAGTGAGCCTGAAATCGACTTAGAGAAAAAAAGGAAAGTCACGTTAAAATTTACATGATCTTTACAATGAATTCATGTTTTGTTAAACATTCATTGATAGGATGAATAGGAACCCCTTCATCCAAGGAGCCAATTTTGGAAGGACGAAAACACTTGTTGTTTTCGTCCCTTTTTTGTGCAGGCTCGACTATTTTCTTTTCAAAATAAACTTTGATAAAATGAAGATACAATGTGTGAAAGAGACGGCTGAGATGGCTCAGCCGATGGAGGATTAAAACATGACAGACAAAAAGAAATTAGTGTTAGTGGATGGAAACAGCCTCGCATATCGAGCCTTCTTTGCTTTGCCGCTATTATCAAATGATAAAGGCGTACATACAAATGCTATTTATGGCTTTGCGATGATCTTAATGAAGATGCTGGAGGACGAGAAGCCTACCCATATGCTCGTCGCATTTGATGCGGGAAAAACAACATTCCGCCACGAGACATTTAAAGAATATAAAGGTGGAAGACAAAAAACTCCGCCAGAGCTATCAGAACAAATGCCGTTCATCCGTGAACTATTAGATGCCTATCAGGTGAAAAGGTACGAGCTTCCTCAATATGAAGCAGATGATATTATCGGTACATTGGCTGTCGAGGCAGAAAAAGACGGCTTTGAAGTCAAAATCTTCTCAGGAGATAAGGACTTAACACAGCTCTCAACAGATCATACGACAGTGGCTATTACGAAAAAAGGCATCACAGAAGTAGAATATTACACACCTGCTCATATTGAAGAAAAATATGGCCTGCGACCAGATCAAATCATTGATATGAAAGGGCTGATGGGAGATTCCTCAGATAATATCCCAGGCGTCCCAGGTGTAGGCGAAAAAACAGCGATTAAATTGTTAAAGCAGTTTGAAACAGTTGAGAACCTGCTTGAACATATTGATGAAGTGAGCGGGAAAAAGCTAAAAGAAAAACTTGAAGAATATAAAGAACAAGCAGTCATGAGTAAAGAGCTGGCGACGATTCTTGTAGAAGCACCTATTGATGTGTCAAGCAAAGATCTCGCATACGAAGGCCCTCACATGGATCAAGTGATCTCTCTTTATAAAGAACTGGGCTTTCAAACGCTGCTAGAGCGTCTAGGAGAAGCACCAGAAACAGATGAACAGGTCGAAGTAGATGCATTAGAAGTGAAAAAAATGACAGCTGTAACGGACGACATGCTGACAGATCATGCAGCCCTTGTGGTAGAACAGCTTGGAGATAATTATCACGAAGCGGATTTGATCGGTTTTGCGATCCATAATGAAAATGGTGCGTTTTTTATCACGAAAGAAGATGCGCTTCAATCAGAAGCATTTAAAGAATGGGTACAGGATGAAACGAAGAAAAAATGGGTCTTTGATTCAAAAAGAGCAGTTGTCGCCCTCAGATGGCATGATGTCGATCTAAAAGGTGTCGATAATGATGTTCTGCTCGCTTCCTATGTCGTCAACCCGCAGAAATCATATGAGGACGTCGCGAGTGTAGCGAAGGAATATGGTCTGAATATCGCTCTTTCTGATGAAAAAGTATACGGAAAAGGAGCAAAGCAGGCGATTCCACCTGAAGATGAACTGAAAGAACATCTTGGACGAAAAGCAGCGGCGATCTCAGCCTTGCATGATTTAACACTTGAAGCATTAGAAAAAAATGATCAGCACGAACTGTATGAAGATTTAGAGCTGCCACTTGCTCTCATCTTAGGTGAAATGGAATCTCTTGGAGTAAAGGTAGATATAAAACGCCTAGAGAAAATGGGTGAAGAATTAACGAAAAAGCTCAAAGAATATGAAGAAACCATTCACCGCTTAGCAGGAGAAACGTTTAACATCAATTCTCCTAAACAGCTTGGCGTCATCCTTTTTGAAAAATTAGGTCTGCCGATTATTAAGAAGACAAAAACAGGCTACTCGACGTCTGCGGATGTGCTTGAAAAGCTTGAAGATAAGCATGAAATCATTCGATCCATTCTGCATTACAGGCAAATTGGAAAGCTGCAATCGACCTATGTGGAAGGCTTAATGAAAGTAACGCGTAAGGATACTCATAAAGTGCATACAAGATTTAATCAAGCACTCACCCAAACAGGAAGATTAAGCTCAACAGATCCGAATCTTCAAAACATCCCGATTCGTTTAGAAGAAGGACGGAAGATTCGTCAAGCATTCGTTCCTTCAAAAGAAGGCTGGCTCATGTTTGCAGCTGACTATTCACAAATCGAGCTGCGTGTACTCGCTCATATTTCACAAGATGAGAATTTGATCGAAGCATTTACGCAAGACATGGACATTCACACGAAAACTGCGATGGACGTGTTCCATGTCTCAGAAGAAGAAGTGACTTCCGCTATGAGAAGACAAGCCAAAGCGGTAAACTTCGGTATTGTATATGGAATTAGCGATTATGGACTTTCTCAAAACCTTGGGATCACAAGAAAAGAAGCAGCCGCATTTATCGAGCGCTATTTAACAAGCTTTAAAGGCGTGAAAACCTATATGGAAGAAATCGTCCAGGAAGCGAAACAAAAAGGCTACGTCACGACGCTTCTCAAACGCAGACGGTATATCCCGGATATCACAAGCCGTAATTTTAATATCAAAAGCTTTGCAGAACGAACAGCCATGAACACACCGATCCAAGGCAGTGCAGCCGATATTATTAAAAAAGCGATGATTGATATGGCGCGAAGGCTCAAAGAAGAAAACCTGCAGGCAAATCTTTTATTACAGGTGCACGATGAATTGATCTTCGAAGCGCCGAAAGAAGAAATCGCCATCCTTGAAAAGATTGTTCCTGAAGTCATGGAAAACGCACTTCAGCTTGATGTGCCGCTAAAAGTTGATTTTGCTTCAGGTCCATCTTGGTACGATGCGAAATAAATAATAGAGAGAAAAAGGAGCGAGGAGCATGCCGGAATTACCAGAAGTTGAAACCGTCCGGCGCACTCTCAAGCGGTTAGTCGAAGGAAAGACGATTGAAACGGTCGATATCAAATGGCCAAACATCATCAAACGTCCTGGGGAGCCGGAAGAGTTCGCAAGAAGAATGGTAGGAGAAACCATACAAACCATTGAAAGAAGAGGGAAGTTCCTCCTCTTTCATTTAGACCATTATGTGATGGTCTCCCATTTAAGGATGGAAGGGAAATACCGTGTACATGAAGCGCATGAGCCTTATGATAAACACGTACACGTCGTCTTTACGTTTACAGATGGTACTGAGCTTCGGTACCATGATGTGCGTAAATTTGGCACGATGCATTTATTTCAGCCGGGTGAAGAGGAAAAGGAACTCCCGCTTTCTCAGCTGGGATATGAACCATTTGATGAACAGTTCACTCCTGAGTATTTATGGGAGCAGTTGAAAAAAACAACCCGCGTGGTTAAAACAGCACTGCTTGATCAAAAGATTGTCGTAGGACTTGGTAACATTTACGTAGATGAGGTCTTGTTTAAATCAGGTATTCATCCAGAAACGAAAGCGAATCAGCTCAGCCAGGAATCCTGCAAAGTGCTTCACAAACAGATCATCGATACGCTTCAAGTAGCGGTAGATGCGGGAGGAAGCACGATTCGTTCTTATATCAACTCACAAGGAGATATTGGAACATTTCAGCTGCAGCTTCTTGTATATGACCGGCGGGGAGAGCCTTGCCAAACATGCGGAAGTATCATCGAGAAAACAGTGGTCGGAGGGCGCGGCACGCACTTTTGTGTGACCTGCCAAAAACGTCCTCAATAAAGTTTAGCCATGAGCATGCTTCCTTTTTGCTATGCATACGATAAAAAACATTCATTTTTCAGCAAGGTGTAGACTGACACACAGCCCACCTGCTCTTCATATAGTGAAGAAGAGTCTAAGGACGCCTAGAGACTCTTGATCATCGTTGCATGAACAGAAAGGAAGAGTTCAGGTATGATTTCGATTTCGCTCCTGTTTTTAGCTATTGCAGTCAGCATCGACAGCTTTTCTGTAGGCTTTACGTATGGGCTTCGCAAAATGAGGATCCCATTTAAAGCCATCGTCATTATTGCATGCTGCTCAGGGATTGTGCTGCTCATTTCTATGCTGATTGGCAGCCTGCTGACGGCATTTCTCCCTGTCTCAGTGACCGATAAACTGGGGGGAGGCATTTTAATTGCCATTGGCCTTTGGGTCCTGTATCAATTTTACAAACCAGCGAAAGAGCGTGATTTGCTTCTTCATGAAAAGACATTGCTCAATGTGGAAGTACAATCGCTTGGGCTTGTCATTCACATTTTAAGAAAGCCGACAAGTGCAGATATTGACCGATCTGGGACGATTAATGGAATGGAAGCGGTACTTCTTGGAATTGCTTTATCCATTGATGCATTTGGCGCAGGGATTGGCGCAGCGATTCTTGGCTTTTCTCCAATTGTTATGAGTATCACGGTGGCAGTGATGAGCTCACTTTTTGTGTGTATCGGGCTGCGTGCCGGTCATTACTTGGCAAATTGGCGCTGGATCAATAAACTCGCATGCTTACCAGGGCTTCTGCTCATATTAATTGGGGTTTGGAAGCTGTAAAAGGAGGAAATCAATTGACGCTTGTCATTGGATTAACAGGCGGGATTGCTAGCGGAAAAAGCACAGTCTCGCAGATGATAAAAGAGCAGGGCATTCGGGTTGTGGACGCAGATGTGATTGCAAAAGAAGCGGTCTCCAAAGGAACATCCGCCCTTCATCATATCGTTCAAACCTTTGGTGAGGGTGTCCTCCTGCCAAATGGAGAGCTGAACCGGCAGGAGCTGGGAGCCATTATTTTTTCTAATGAAGAGAAACGAAAGCAGCTGAATGCGATCGTTCATCCAGAAGTGCGAAAGGAAATGCTCAGGCAGCGAGATGAAGGGATCAACAGCCAAGAAACATTCGTTGTCCTTGATATCCCGCTTTTATTTGAAAGTCAGCTGGAAAGTCTTGTCGACCGGATCATTGTGGTGTATACAACACCAGAATTACAGCTATCACGACTCATGAATCGAAACGACCTCAGTGAGGAAGAAGCGCTGAATCGGATTCACTCTCAGCAGCCCCTTGAAGAGAAATGTAAAAAAGCAGACCGCGTGATAGAAAACACACAAGATCTCGCTTTTATCAGAAAGCAATTGCAGAACATATTAAATGAATGGGAACATACAGATAAGTAAGAGTACATACACGTACTCTTCTTTTTTTATGCTTTATTCTTATTTCCTTTGAAAAGAACAGCCCTTTTTAGAAAATATACGTTTATATACTGGCAATTACATTCTAATGTGATATACTAATTTCATAAATAAATTTATTGAGTATAACACATAATAGAGGAGTGACCTGTTCATGAAGGTAAAAGCAGCGATCAATGGGTTTGGCAGAATTGGACGCATGGTCTTCAGAAAAGCAATGCTTGATGATCAAATTCAAATTGTAGCGGTGAACGCAAGCTATCCTGCCGAAACGCTAGCACATTTAATTAAATATGACACAAATCATGGACGTTACGAATGCGATGTGACAGCAGAAGATGACGCACTGATTGTAAATGGGAAAAGAGTGCTTTTGCTCAATGACAGAGACCCAAAGCAGCTTCCATGGGGAGAGCTTGGGATTGATATCGTCATAGAAGCAACAGGGAAATTTAATTCAAAAGAACAAGCGATGGGCCATATAGATGCCGGAGCGAAAAAGGTCGTACTCACAGCTCCAGGTAAAAATGAAGACATTACAATTGTGATGGGTGTCAATGAAGATGATCTTGATCCTGAAAAGCACGTCATTATTTCAAACGCATCTTGTACAACAAACTGTTTAGCACCAGTTGTTAAATTGTTAGATGATGAATTCGGCATCGACAACGGCTTAATGACAACGGTTCATGCGTATACAAATGATCAAAAAAATATCGACAACCCGCATAAGGATTTGCGCCGGGCTAGAGCGTGTGCCCAGTCCATCATTCCAACTACGACGGGTGCCGCTAAAGCGCTTTCTTTAGTGCTGCCGCACATGAAAGGGAAATTGCATGGACTTGCACTGCGCGTGCCAGTTTCCAATGTATCGATGGTTGATCTTGTCGTCGACTTGAAAAAAGATGTCACAGCAGAAGAAGTAAATGCAGCCTTCTCAAATGCATCAAAAACTTCTCTATCCGGTATTTTAGACTACACGGATGAGCCGCTTGTTTCTACAGACTTTAACACGAATCCTTATTCAGCTGTCGTGGATGGACTGACAACGATGGTGATGGAGGATAGAAAAGTAAAAGTTCTTGCATGGTATGACAATGAATGGGGTTATTCATGCAGAGTGGTGGATCTTGTGAAGTTTGTCGGTTCGCAGATGAAAGAGCTTTCTGCTGTTTGAAATGAAGAAGACGAACGTCCCTTTTCAAGAAATGAGAGAAAATCCCATTGAAAACACAGCTTGCAAAATGGGTCTAAACAAAGTATACTATTTTTCGTGAACTTCTTGTTCGCAGACTCATTCGGGTATACTTAAAGGGTTAGGACCTCTTTGGACTAACTTTCCCCCGTGGTATATGTCCGGTCCGGCTGCTTAGAACTTCACTCTTTCATTCTTGTTTAAGGGGGGTCCATGATGGAAACAATCGGACGTCACGTTATCTCCGAGCTATGGGGATGCGACTGTGATAAACTGAACGACATGGATTTTATTGAAAAAACGTTTGTAAATGCAGCTTTGAAATCAGGAGCTGAAGTAAGAGAGGTTGCTTTTCACAAATTTGCACCTCAAGGAGTAAGTGGAGTTGTCATTATTTCTGAATCTCATCTGACAATTCACAGCTTTCCTGAACATGGTTATGCGAGCATAGATGTTTATACTTGCGGCGACCTAGATCCGAATATCGCAGCAGATCATATCGGAGATGAATTAGGTGCCGAAACAAGAGAAAACATCGAAATTCCTCGAGGCATGGGACCTGTACAAGTGAAACAGGCACAAGCCAAAGCACTGTAAACATAAAAAAGATTGCAATGGGAGCTGGCCAAAAGCATTGAAATGCCTTTGTGTTATGCTCCTTTTTATATTTCTTTGATATACAAAATCCAACATTCCCCAACTTGTCTATACTTTTGTTCTAGGAAAACAAAGGTTTTTTTTATAAAATAAAGAAGAGGCATTATGGCAAAGGGGATACGTATATGACTTTAGGACAAAAGTTCAAACGGTTCATGTCAAACCATACAGAAACATCTGACGAGCATCCAGTGTCAGAACTGAAAAGCCATTACTACAAAATGACGAATGCACAAGTTTTTCAAGCGGTGGAAGCCATGCTTTCCCGAAACGATTCCTATCAAGTGACATCTGTTTCAGCAGAACGAGGTGAAATCAGCGCAAACATCAGAATGCCGAAAAAAGCCTTTCTCGTAGCGACTGTCATTTCAATTCGTCCTTTTGAAACAGCTGTCGATTTTAATGTGACAACAGAAACGGTCCTGCCAACAGATTTTGGTTATAGTCAGAAGGCCGTTTTGTCCCTTTATGATGAACTAGACAAACAACTTCCAAGAATAGATCGGAGCTGATGAAATGAAATGTCCCACATGTCAGCACCTTGGCACAAGGGTGCTTGATTCAAGACCAGTAGATGAAGGGAAATCCATCCGTCGTAGAAGAGAGTGCGAAAGCTGCCAGTATCGCTTTACGACGTTTGAGAAATTAGAAGAATTACCGCTGATTGTGGTGAAAAAAGAAGGGATTCGAGAAGAATTCAGCCGCGAAAAGATGCTGAGAGGACTCATTAAAGCGTGTGAAAAGCGTCCTGTTGCTTTAAAGCAGCTGGAGGATGTCTGCTTTAACATCGAAAAAGAACTGCGTAATCAAGGCATGTCAGAAGTGAAAAGTGAGCTTGTAGGTGAAATGGTGATGGACGAGCTGGCAAAAATTGATGAAGTGTCTTACGTCAGGTTTGCCTCAGTTTACCGGCAGTTTAAAGATATCAACGTCTTTATTGATGAATTAAAAGATTTATTAAAGAAAGAACGCTAAAAAAGAGCTGAAGATTCTTCACGCTCTTTTTCCTGCGTAAAGCGTAAAACGCAAAAAGGGTGTACAATAGAAACAATTGCAATTCATGGGGAGGATCAGCATATGACAGAGCATTGGAAGGAAGTGCTAGCCGTCGATCCGTATGTCGTCAAAAGCGCTTCATTGCTCGGTGACATCGATAGACAGCTCATCACTCTTTTATATCAGCCGCTTATTGGCATGTCCGCTTTCAGCTTATACATGACGCTGTGGGGAGAGCTGGAACAAAATCGTATGTGGGGGAAACCCGCACCTCATCGGCAGCTCATGGTCATGCTGCAAACGAATTTAAATGATATTTTTGAGGAACGTTTAAAGCTTGAAGCGATCGGTTTACTTCGCACATATGAACAGGAAACGGAAGAAGGCAGACTGTTTACATATGAGCTTGTGCCGCCGCTAAGACCAGATGAGTTTTTCCAGGATGGTATGCTGAATGTCCTGCTGTACCATCGTGTAGAGAAAGCAAAATATATGCAGCTTCGTGATTATTTTTCTTATCCAGGTGTTCCTGCAGAGGCAAAGAACATCTCGCGGTCGTTTGAAGAAGTCTTTCACGTATTGCAGCCAGGTGAACGCAGGATGACAGAAGAAATCAATCGGGCGTCATCACTTGATCAGGGCTATGAATATGTGACCGTTGGATCGAGTCAGCCGGCTCCGCTTTCAGACGAATCCTTTGATTTCGATCTATTGTTAGCGGGCATGTCTGATATGATGATTCCAAGAAAGGCTTTGACAAAGCAGGTGAAAGAAACCATTAAGAAGTTAGCCGTTGTATACGGCATCACTCCGCTTCAAATGCAAAATATTGTAGCAGGCGCCTGCGGTTCGGATCAAATGATCTCAACAGAAGAGCTGAGAAAAGCCGCAAGAGACTGGTACCAAATCGAATACAGAGGCGAGCAGCCAAAACTCATTGATCAAAAACAGCCTAGACACCTGCGTCAAGATGCTTCAAAAGCGCTAGCAGATACGCCAGATGCGAAATTGATTGAAAAGCTCGATCATATTTCGCCTCGGGAACTGCTAAAAGATATGGCAGACGGCATTGAGCCAACGTATGCCGACTTAAGAATTGTCGAAGATATTATGCTCGAGCAGCAGCTAGAGCCAGGTGTCATGAACGTTTTGATCTACTATACATTACTGAAAACAGATATGAAGCTGTCGAAAACATATATGCAAAAAATCGCCGCTCATTGGGTGAGAAAGAAAATTAAAACCGTAGCGGCAGCCATGAAAATTGCCAAAGAAGAGAACAAGCAAATGACAGAGTGGGCGCAGCAGAAAAAGCAGCGCAGCACATATGGATCAGGGAAAGTTGTCCGAGAAGAGAAGCTTCCTGACTGGATGAAAGAAACTGAAACGAAAGAACAGCCGGCAAAAGAACAAACAGACAGTCTGTCGACAGAAGACCTCGAACGAGAAAAAGAAAAACTGTTAAATCAGTTTAAAAATATGAAAAAGTACAATGCACATTAAGGTGAGGTGAGATGGGGATGAAACCGATCGGTCGTTCATTTGAACAGTTAAAAGGACGAGTAGATTTTCGTGTGAGATACAACCAGATTAAAGAGAGTGTGTTATCTGATGAAGATGTAAGGGCCTTTTTACAGGAGCATCAAGAAGACATACACGAAGACATGATCAATCGTAGCTTGAACCGGCTTTTTGAATATGTGCAGCAGTCGAAGGGTTGTTCATATTGCTTAGATGAAGAGAACGTCAATGCGATTTTAGACGGGTATCACCCGAAGCTTGTGATCAAAGGTCAGAGTATTGATATTGAATATTCCCCCTGCCCAGTCAAGCTGCGGCTCGATAGACAGAAAAAACAGCAAGAGCTTATGAAAAGCATGTACATTCCGCAAAATGTTCTTCAAGCGACGTTCACTGATCTGAACGTTGTGGGAAGACAGGAAGTCATTCAAAAAGTAGGTCAATTCCTGCAAAGCTATGATGAGACGGGCAAAGGGAAGGGCTTATATTTACACGGAAAGTTTGGAGTAGGAAAAACGTATATTCTGGCAGCCATTGCGCAGCAGCTAGCGGAGAAGGAATACCCATCTCTCCTAGTGTACGTGCCTGAATTTGTGAGAGAGTTAAAAAATTCGTTAGCCGATCATACACTGGAAGCAAAGCTGAACATGGTCAAATCCACCCCTATTTTAATGCTTGATGATATTGGGGCAGAGTCGATGACAAGCTGGGTTCGAGATGAACTGCTCGGAACGATCTTACAATACCGTATGGCAGAGCAGCTGCCGACTTTCTTCTCTTCTAATTTCTCACCAAGTGAACTGAAACATCACTTTACGTACTCACAGCGCGGGGAAAAAGAAGAGGTCAAAGCCGCTCGTTTAATGGAACGGATTCTTTATTTAGCAGAGGCAGTCTTGCTCGAAGGAGAAAACCGCCGTCATTTATAAAAGCGTCTATCACCTGAAGGAGGAGCAAATGAAATGAACAAAAGAAAATGGCTGCTTTTTCTCGTGATTGCAGGTCTCGCTGCTTTACTTTGGTGGCTGAACAAACAGCACCTTCAGCTGGCGCCGAAAGATGTGAAGAATTGGGTGCTTCAATTTGGGCTGCTGGCTCCCTTTGTTTTTCTGTTCTTATCTCTTTTTCGCCCGTTTGTTCTCGTCCCACTTACGGTCTTTTCGCTGGCAGCAGGTTTAGCATTCGGCAGTGTTCTTGGGACGATTTATGCCCTCGTTGGTGCTACCGCCGGAGCAACAGGCTCCTTCCTGCTTGCCACAACCTTTCGTGCAAAAAAGGAAGGCAGAGAATCAAGCAGCCGGAAGCTGAGAGCGGTGACATCCCGCATTCAGGAGCATGGGTTTCTTTATATTTTGTTATTGCGTATTGCCCCGATCCATTTTGACTTTGTCAGCTATGCGGCAGCAGTTTCACGTGCGAATTATCGTGCATTCACGGCAGCTACTTTTTTAGGCTTAATACCGGGTACAGTTGCATTAAATGTCCTTGGCTCAAGCTTTGTCAGCGGCAATTATGCCGCCTTAGTGATCGTTTGTTTGATTTATCTGATCTTTATCTCCGTTCCGCTCATTTTAAAAAGAAAGATGCCTGATTTATTTTAGGCGTCTATTTTTTATGTTTCCCCCATATATATGTAACAGATGTCGTTAGGGGGGACAAACATGCTTGAAATAATCTTTGAAGATGAATATGATACCGCCGCTTTTTTACATCTTGCTGAACACTTGGACAGTCGGCATCACATGTCAATTCAACAAGGGAAAGACCGGCTTCTCATAGAGGCGAAGGAATCAGAAGAAGGACTTGAGCCCATTGTGCGGCCATTACTGGTTCACTTTTTTTTGGAATGCAAAGAAAATGAGCGCATGCGCAGCATCCTTGAAAACACCTATTTATTTAAAGATCCTGAAGAGCAGCACCAAATTCTTTCAATCGCCCACAGTATTATGAACGGGGATTTAGATGATATTCCCGGCATTCATCAAGAACCGTCAAGAGAAGCCCTGTTAACAAAGGAGCTTGAGACCATTTGTTTACAGCAAGGTATTTTTTCAATTGGTTCATTTATGACATTTAGACTGTCAGAGTATGACAGGAGGCTGAAGAACTATGTTGAAGTCTCCATTGAAGAATACAAAATGGAACAAGAATATCAAAACTTCATTCAATCGCTTCGAGACTATGTGATGACAAGAGAACCTAAGCTCGAAAAAGTACATGTTGTGCATCAGGACCGCCTGATGATTTGGGAATTTCGGTACGCTTCTGAGCGTGATCAAAAACAATACATAGACAGACAGTTTGTAAGAGAGCATCCAATGTATATTGATTCGCAGCTGATTGCACCACTCGTATCCATAGCGCCTCAAAAGATTGACCTATTTACAAATGATACGGGTCACTCGATGGTGCAGACCATTCAAAATATTTTTCAAGAAAGGGTCGAGGTATTCCCGGCTCATTCATTTCAAGAACAGAATGTTCAATTTGTACATGACCATTTGGAACAGAAAAGTGAAAAGCTTTCTTGATTTTCACGAAAAAACGTTTTATAATACGGTGTAACTTCATACAGAGACCGTATTGATAAGGACATGAACAAATGAACACCCGCTTAAAGAGAGGGAAGCCGCGGCTGAAAGCTTCCTAGCAGAGGACCATTTGCTTTACCACCTTTGAACATCAGCTGTGAACTTTTTAGTAATGGCTGACGGGAATTCCCGTTATCGAACCACAAGCCGTGTTTGCTTATGAAAACGTAAGCTGCAAATACGGGAAAAAGGGTGGAACCACGATTCCGTTTATTCAACCTCGTCCCTTTCCAGGGGGCGGGGTTTTTATATTGCCAAAAAAAGGAGTGACCAGAGATGTCAGAACAAATTCAACTTACATTTCCAGATGGAGCAGTCAAGGAGTTTGACAAAACAGCTACAACAGAAGACATCGCGGCATCAATTAGCCCGGGCCTAAAGAAAAAAGCGCTTGCCGGTAAATTGAACGGCAAAGAAATAGATCTGCGTACGCCGCTATTAGAAAGTGGAACAATCGAGATCATCACAGATAAAAGTGAAGAAGCACTCGACATTATGCGCCACAGCACAGCACATTTGCTAGCACAGGCGATCAAACGTCTTTATGGAAAAGAGCATCATGTCCAGTTTGGCGTAGGTCCTGTGATCGAAAATGGTTTCTACTATGATGTCGACATCGATGTTGCCATCACACCTGAAGACTTACCTAAGATTGAAAAAGAAATGAAAAAAATCATTAACAGCAATTTGCCAATTGAGCGAATTGAAGTAACAAGAGAAGAAGCGAAAAAACGCTTTGAAGCGATTGGTGATCAATTGAAGCTTGAGCTGTTAGAGGCGATTCCAGAAGGTGAAGCCGTGACGATTTATGAGCAGGGTGAATTCTTTGACCTCTGCCGCGGCATTCACTTGCCATCAACAGGGAAAATCAAAGAGTTTAAGCTGTTAAGCCTTGCAGGTGCATACTGGAGAGGTGACAGCAACAATCAAATGCTTCAGCGTATTTACGGTACAGCTTTCTTCAGCAAAGAAGATTTAAATGAGCACTTACGCCTGCTTGAAGAAGCGAAAGAACGCGATCACCGTAAACTAGGAAAAGAGCTGAAACTGTTTGCGAACTCTCAAAAGGTAGGTCAAGGTCTACCGCTTTGGCTGCCAAAAGGCGCAACGATCCGCCGTGTTATTGAGCGTTACATTGTCGATAAAGAAGTACGTCTTGGTTATGAGCATGTGTATACACCAGTTCTTGCGAATGTCGAATTGTATAAAACTTCAGGGCACTGGGCGCATTATCAAGAAGACATGTTCCCAGTGATGGAAATGGATAACGAAGATCTTGTTCTTCGTCCTATGAACTGTCCGCACCATATGATGATTTACAAAAACGAGCCGCATAGCTATCGTGAATTGCCAATTCGTATTGCAGAGCTTGGTACAATGCACCGCTATGAAATGTCAGGTGCTTTATCCGGCCTTCAGCGTGTTCGCGGGATGACATTAAACGATGCACATATCTTTGTTCGTCCAGATCAAATCAAAGAAGAGTTCATTCGTACAGTTCGCTTAATTGAAGAAGTGTATCAAGACTTTGGCTTGAATGACTACACATTCCGCTTATCTTACCGTGATCCAGAAGATACTGAGAAGTATTTCGACGATGATGCGATGTGGAATAAAGCGCAATCGATGCTAAAGGATGCAATGGACGAGCTTGGTCATGATTATTATGAAGCAGAAGGAGAAGCGGCATTTTATGGTCCGAAGCTTGATGTACAGGTCAAGACAGCTCTTGGAAAAGAGGAGACATTGTCTACTGTACAGCTTGACTTCTTACTACCAGAGCGTTTCGATCTCACTTATATCGGAGAAGATGGCAAGCATCATCGTCCGGTCGTGATTCATAGAGGTGTTGTCTCTACAATGGAGCGCTTTGTTGCCTTCTTAATTGAAGAATACAAAGGAGCCCTTCCAACATGGCTGGCACCTGTACAATTCCAAGTCATCCCGGTTTCACCGTCTGTCCATTTAGACTATGCGAAAAAAGTACAAGAACGTTTGCAGCTTGAAGGCCTTCGTGTAGAGCTTGACAGCCGTGATGAAAAGATTGGATACAAAATTAGAGAAGCGCAAATGCAAAAGATCCCGTACATGCTAGTCGTCGGAGATCAAGAAGCAGAAAATGGCGCTGTCAATGTAAGAAAATACGGAGAGCAAGATTCAGAAACAATGGATCTTGAAGCCTTTGTGAAACATGCAGTAGCAGAAGCAAAAAAATAATACTTCCAATGAAGCAGTCAGTGATCTTTCTCTTGAGATCACTGGCTTTTTCTATTTGAAAAAAATTCTCCACTGGTGATCCAGTTCCTTGAATGATACGTTTAGATAGTACGAAAGTATGGGTAAATATGTACTGTTGGTTCGAGACAAATTGGAGGAATGAAAGCGATGATGCAAACAACAAACACTTTATCATCACAACTATTGGAGCGGTCAGCAGTTCTTCGTGCGTTGGAACACTCACTGGCGATGATTGAATTTGATGTGACAGGTGAAGTTCTATGGGTCAATGATATTTTTGCAAAAGCCATGGGATATTCGAAGCAAGAGTTGATCGGTTTAAAACATAGACAGTTCTGTCCTCCGCATATTGCAGAACACGCAAGCTATCACATGTTCTGGAAGCGTTTGAAAGAGGGTCAAATCTTTCAGGAAAAGGTGCAGCGGACGACGAAGAATGGTGATAGCTTATGGCTTGAAGCGACATATACACCTGTCCGCAATGAAGAGGGGCACGTAGTGGGTGTTGTGAAAGTCGCAACAGACATAACAGAGAGAGAAAACACGATGAAACAGGTCGTAGACGACTTAAAGGAGATGTCTGCGAAATTAATGGAGCGTGCAGAAGTGGGCATCCAGCATAGTCAAAGAGTCAAAGTCTCCTTTGATCATATAGCAAACGAAACAGATCAAAATATGAGCTTACTAGAAGGATTAACAGAGCAGGTAGAGTCCATCAGCTCCATTGCTGCAACGATTAACAGCATTTCCTCACAAACTCAGCTGCTTGCATTAAATGCGGCGATAGAAGCTGCCCATGCGGGTTCCTATGGAAATGGCTTTAGTGTGGTGGCGGCAGAAATTCGAAAGCTTGCAACTGATTCAAAAGAAGCGATCGTCAAAGTAGATCAATATGTAAAGGCGATTCATGCAGAAGTAGAGAAGGTCAGCAGCGGAACGAGCCGGGCCAAGACAACCGTGTTTACAAACCATGATCTTGTGAAGCAGGCAAGCGAGGAATTTGTGAATGTAGGAGAAGCAGCCCGCGGCTTAGACCGGCAAGCACAAAGTCTAGCGGCAATTGTGTAGTTTGAGAACACAAAAAACACCCAATCTCGTCAGGAGAAGGGTGGTTTTTGTGTTCTATTTTAATATATCAAACAATTCATGTAAGTCTTTGATTTCATAATCTGGCGTTACATCTGTTTCATTTTTCTTGCCATGTCGATTGATCCAAACGGTTTGAATCCCAGCGCGAGATGCCCCAAGAATATCTGTTTTTGGATTGTCTCCAACCATGATCACATCGTCTTTTGTTAGATTTAACAGCTGAAGGCAGTGCTCAAAGATGCCAGGGTCAGGTTTGCCTTTCCCGTAATCTCCTGAAATCACAATTTCATTAAAATAAGGTGCAAGCTCAGGAACACCTGCCAGTTTTTCCTTTTGAAGACTAGGATCTCCGTTTGTTAAAAGGAGCAATTCATAGCTGCCTTTCAGGCGGTCTAAAACAGGATACGTTTCTTCATAGACAAATGGACGTTTTCTCCGCTCTGCTGCAAAGAAATCAGCCAAATATTGTCCAAATGCCTCATCGTCAATTCCTGCTTCTTTTAAGCCATTTGTCCAAGCGTTCTTGCGATACTCTGGTGCAAGGGCATTCAGCTTTTGAAAGCCTTCGCTAATCGGTTCACTAAAATTTGACCACAGTCCTTCGAAAGGATTAATTCCGATCATGACAGTATAATCATATGTTTCATAGGAAGAGTACAGCTTTCTTGCTTCTTCACGTACAATCTGTTCAAATGTTGCTGGATTCAGTCCATATTTCTTTTCCGCTTCGCGGCATGTTTCCTGAAAAGTTGTGTGAATGCTTTTTTCATCCCAAAGCAAAGTATCATCTAAATCGAAAAATACGGCTTTCATGATCTTCTCCCTTGTTATGTATGTGTTACCTTCAATTGCAAGTGACGGCTCATGTTCATTTTACAATAGAAGATGAGGGCAATAAAGAAAAGATTTGAGAGATCTTGGATCATTGACCGCACATGATAGAATAGAAAGACAGTAGATATAACATACATCAATTGAGGTGGCCGGTTTGCTTCATTTAATTATTATGATGATCGAGCGTGTGGGGATCATCGTTATTTTAGGGTTTGTGCTTGCCCATGTGAAGGGCTTTCGCAATCTATTGCTTCATAATGAAGGGTTTCGAAAAAAGGCAGTCCTTGTCTTTATTTTTGCTTCTTTTAGTATTATCAGCAATTACACAGGAATTGAAATCCAGCAGCAGATGGTCATGAATCATGAGTTTTCCTATCATCTTGGCTCATCAAGCTCGATCGCCAATACGAGAATCATGGGGATCGAAATGGGCGGATTGATAGGAGGGCCGTTTGTTGGCATTGGTGCAGGGCTTCTAGCTGGGCTTCATCGCTATTCATTAGGAGGGAGCACGGCACTCAGCTGTGCGATTTCTTCGATTTTAGCCGGTGTGATTGCAGGCTATGTCGGCAGCAGGTTTAAACGGAAGAATCGAATGGTGACACCTCGCCAAGCCGCACTTTTTGGTGTGGCAATGGAATCCTTGCAGATGATCATTATCCTTCTATTTGCAAAGCCATTTGCTGATGCTTGGGGGCTTGTGAGTATTATTGCCCTGCCGATGATTTTTGTGAATGGAATTGGCAGCTTTATCTTTTTATCGATTTTACAGTCAGTCATTCGGCAAGAAGAGCAGGCAAAGGCGATGCAGACACACCGCGTATTTTCGATCGCCGATCAAACGCTGCCTTTTTTCCGCCAAGGGTTAAATGAACAGTCATGTAAAAGTGTGGCGGAGATCATTCATCGATTAACAGAAACAGATGCGGTCTCCTTAACCGATACAGAAAAGATTTTAGCGCATGTCGGTGATGGGACGGATCATCATATTCCATCGAAAAGCCTAATTACAGGGCTGTCGAAACAAGTATTGATGAGCGGCAAAATTATGAAGGCGCATTCGAAAGACGAAATCAATTGTTCAGTCACTCATTGCCCGCTTCAAGCAGCGATTGTGCTGCCCCTCACCTCCAATGGTCAAACGATCGGAACATTAAAAATGTATTTCAATTCTCCGGTCGGATTAAGCAGGGTGGAAGAGGAGCTTGCAGAAGGCTTGGCGATGCTGTTCTCCACACAGCTTGAACTTGGAGAGGCAGAAACCCAAAGCCGCCTGTTGAAAGATGCAGAGATCAAAGCGCTTCAAGCGCAAGTGAATCCGCACTTTTTATTTAACGCCATTAATACCATCTCTGTTTTGTGCAGAACGAATGTAGAGATGGCAAGGAAGCTGCTGCTGCAGCTGAGTATTTATTTCCGGTCTAATTTGCAAGGCGCCCGCCAGCTGCTGATTCCGCTGCATAAAGAAATTCAGCATGTAGAGGCATATTTGTCGCTTGAACAAGCGAGGTTTCCAAATAAATACCATGTGGCCTTTCAAATTGAAAAGGAGCTGGAGCAGGTGATGATTCCTCCATTTGTGCTTCAGGTGCTTGTTGAAAACGCAGTGAGACACGCTTTTCCTAAACATCAAACGAGTTGTGAAGTCGTCGTTTCTGCTTTGATGAAAGATGGGCATGTTTATATGAAAGTGACTGATAATGGACAGGGAATCGAGAATGACAAGATGGCTCAGTTATTAAAAGCGCCTGTTGAATCCAAAGAAGGAACAGGTACGGCTCTTTTTAATTTAGATCAGCGGTTAAGAGGGATTTTTGGCAGACAAGCCGCTTTATCCATTCATAGCGGCCAAGGCACTGACATCTCATTTCGCATTCCAATGGACTATGTAAAAAAGGATGATTTTCGTTGATAAACGTATTAATCGTAGATGATGAAGTGTTAGCAAGAGACGAATTAAAATACTTATTACGCAGAACGAAAGAGGATGTTCAAATAGAGGAAGCAGAAAATATAGAATCAGCTTTTGACCGGATGGTGGATCATAAGCCGGACCTGCTCTTTTTAGACATTGATTTATCTGGTGAGAATGGATTTGATATTGCCAAAAGGCTCAACCGGATGTCTGATCCGCCAGCGATTGTATTTGCGACAGCCTTTGATCAATACGCGCTGAAGGCGTTTGAGGTAAGTGCGCTTGATTACTTAACGAAACCATTTGATGAAGAGCGGCTTTTGCAAACGATCCAAAAGTTTAAAAAGTGGAAATCTGTTGAGACGCAAGAGCACCAGCTGTCAGATGAGAAAATCCCCCATCAGCAAAAATTAGCCATCTCTGTCGATGACTCAATTGTCATCCTGCAAGTTGAAGAGATCATGTATGTAGGGCTCAGTGAGGGGAAAAAGGTCGTGAAAACAAAGGATCACATGTATGAGGTCACAGAACCGCTTGTGGTCATTGAAAAGAAACTGCCTGAGGCTTACTTTATGAGGGTTCATCGAAGCTATATCGTGAACACCTCTCATATGAAAGAAGTACAGCCGTGGTTTAATTCGACGTATAATCTGCATATGACAGACGGGTCGATTATTCCTGTCAGCCGTACTTACGCCAAAGAACTAAAGAAGTCGCTCCTGCTAGAGTAGGACGGCTTTTTTTGTTTGTATTTCAATACTCGTTTTCTGCATTTCATTCATTGAATCCGGCGAGTTTGATTGTAAACGCTTCATTCATTTATTTCATGCCGTATACTGAGGGCAGTCGAAGAAAGAGGTGAAGGGGCATGAGTGCCACTAAAGTATATGGATTTCTATCTCAAGCATTTATCTTTGCAACCGTAATGTTCGTTTCTAATCTCATTTCAATGTATTTACCAATTCCGATGCCTGCATCTGTGATTGGTCTGGTTCTATTATTTGTTTTGCTGACAACGAAAATCGTCAAACTGGAGCAGGTGGAGCAATTAGGTACATCATTGACAGGGCTCATTAGCTTTCTATTTGTTCCCTCTGGTATCTCGGTTATTCAATCACTAGGTGTCATGCAAGAAGTAGGTGTGCAAGTCGTCGGTGTCATTATCATTGCAACGATTATGTTACTAGCAGCGACAGGGCTATTCTCGCAGCTTCTCATGCAATTATCAGAAAAACCACAGAAACATAAAGAGACAAAGGAGAGCAAATCGACTCCTTCTCATTCTAATAAACCAGCTTCAAGTACGCATTAAAGGAGGAAAGCAAGATGGGTACAAGTACGATGAGTCCTTATTTTGGTATAGTCGTCTCATTAGTCGCCTTTGGAATCGGTACATTCTTATTTAAAAAATCAAAAGGCTTCTTCTTATTCACACCACTTTTTGTGGCCATGGTGTTAGGCATTTTATTTTTAAAAATTGGCGGTTTTTCCTATGCAGATTATAATGAGGGCGGCAAGATTATCAAGTTTTTCTTAGAGCCTGCGACCATTGCTTTCGCTATTCCGCTTTATAAACAGCGTGCATTACTTAAAGAATATTGGTGGCAGATTTTATCCGCTATTTTTGTAGGATCACTTTGTTCCATTACAATTGTGTATGTCGTAGCAAAAGGAATTCATCTTGATGCGGCTGTAATGAAAAGTATGCTCCCACAGGCAGCGACGACAGCAATTGCTCTTCCGATTGCAAAGGATATTGGCGGAATTGCAGATATCACAGCCTTTGCGGTCATATTTAATGCAGTCATCGTGTATGCACTAGGTGCTTTCTTCTTAAAATGGTTTCGAATTAAAAATCCAGTGGCAAAAGGGCTTGCACTCGGTACATCAGGACATGCACTTGGCGTCTCTGTTGGGATTGAGATGGGTGAAGTGGAAGCAGCCATGGCAAGTATCGCCGTTGTGGTCGTAGGAGTTGTGACCGTCATTGTCATCCCAATCTTTATGCAATTCATTCTTTGATGGTGTCATTGTTTTGAAAAAGCCTTGCCCAATTCGTTTAATCATGCTAAAATGAAAAAGTTGTTTCAAGAGTTCGGTTACTTGACGGACAAATGAAAATTGTGTAGAATAATTAACGAATTGAATAGATATCACAAGCAGAAGCACCCGCTTCTCACCTGATTGACACGTGTTTGTAGTTGACAGGTTGACCGTACATTTATTTTTTCATGCAAATGTTCGCAGTGTGGGTGTTTTATATGCCCACACTTTTTGTTTGCCTGTAAAACATACAACGAAATGGTCAAAATGAATTGTGAACTCAATTCAAAATCTCATGGAGGTGGCTCACTATTAGCAAAGATCAATTAGTTAATGAAGGTATTCGTGCGCGTGAAGTTCGTTTGATCGGACAAAATGGCGATCAGCTGGGGATTAAAACCCGCCAGGAAGCTCTGGAAATTGCTACGAAAGCCAATCTTGACCTTGTGTTAGTTGCTGCAAATGCAAAACCACCTGTTTGCCGAATCATGGACTACGGTAAGTTCCGATTCGAACAGCAGAAGAAGGAAAAAGAGGCACGTAAGAATCAAAAAATCATTAGCTTAAAAGAAGTTCGGTTGAGCCCGACAATCGATGAACATGATTTTAACACGAAGCTCCGTAATGCAATCAAATTCCTTGAAAAGGGCGATAAAGTAAAAGCTTCTATCCGCTTTAAAGGCCGTGCGATTACGCATAAAGAAATCGGACAGCGCGTGTTAGACCGTTTCTCTGAAGCTTGCGCTGAAGTAGCAACAGTAGAAACAAAACCTAAGATGGACGGACGCAGCATGTTCCTCATGCTTGCACCAAAAGTCGAAAAGTAAAGTAACAGAGGGAGGAAACATCCAATGCCAAAAATGAAAACTCACCGCGGATCTGCTAAACGTTTCAAAAAAACAGGTTCTGGTAAACTTAAACGTTCTCATGCGTACACAAGTCACTTGTTCGCTAACAAATCTACAAAGCAAAAACGTAAATTGCGTAAGAGCGCAATCGTAAGTGCTGGAGATTTCAAACGTATCAAACAACAACTTGCAAACATCAAGTAATTTGGAATAGGAATCATAGGAGGGAATTACAATGCCAAGAGTAAAAGGCGGAACTGTGTCGCGTCAGCGTCGTAAAAAGGTTCTTAAATTAGCAAAAGGTTATTTCGGTTCAAAACATAGATTATACAAAGTAGCAAACCAACAGGTGATGAAATCTGGAAACTACGCTTTCCGTGACCGTCGTCAGAAAAAACGTGACTTCCGTAAACTATGGATCACTCGTATCAATGCTGCAGCTCGTATGAACGGTCTTTCTTACAGCCGTTTAATGCATGGCCTAAAGCTTTCTGGTATCGAAGTAAACCGCAAAATGCTTGCTGACCTTGCTGTGAATGACCTAAGTGCATTCAATCAGCTTGCTGATGCTGCAAAAGCACAACTAGACAAGTAAGTCATATAAAAGATCATTCCGTCGAGGGGTGATCTTTTTTGCTCATCATGTGAGGTGAAATGAATGAATATCGCGATGATTCTACTGCTGATCTTGGTAAATGGCTATGGTTTTTTTCTCATGGGAGAGGACAAGCGCCGGGCAAAAGCGCATAAATGGAGAATTTCAGAGGCGCACTTATGGAGTGCTGCCGTGCTTTTTGGGGCTGCTGGATCGTATCTAGGGATGCAGTATTTCCGTCATAAAACAAAGCATCCTGCCTTTCAAATGGGCATGCCTGTGTTAATCATGGTGCAGTTGATCATATTAGGATATATCCAGTTCATCTGAAAAAGGAGCAGACGCCATCAAGACGGCGTGTCTGCTCCTTTTTTTTGTTTGATTTTTTTAATGGGCTGATCCCAATCAATTTTTGTTTGAGGATAACGTTCGATAATGTTTTCCTCCAATTTTTCAAAGTCTTCTAATGTAAATTCACTTAGCTTCTCGGGTGACTCCGTCCAAACGTAAATGGAGTGGACAAACAGAGGATGATCCTTAGAAGGAACATGCTTCTCCCCTTCAAACAAGACTCCTTTATAGACGAAATTAAAATTTTTGCGCGCATTTTGCTGTTCGTCCATAAAATAAAAGCCTTCTTTTAATTGTGCTTGTTTCAGCTTTCTTCTCGGATTTGAGAAGAATTTTACCGCCATGTAGAAGATGTAGACAAGCAGTGCAACAAGAGCAAGTCTAATGAGGATTACAAACATGACAGGATGCACCTCCAATATACCGTTATCTGATGTACTACGAATGAAAAGCCCAAAAGGTTTCAACTTTTTTTAAAAAAATATTTCGTTAAACGAAAAAATATTCATAAAAAGATCGTATTGAACGAAAGAGGTTTTGTATAATAAGAATGCACCATGAAGATAAAGGAGGATAAATGGAATGACAAAGCTAGATCAAACATTAACTATGCTGAAAGACCTAACGGATGCAAAAGGGATTCCAGGAAATGAACGTGATGTCAAAAAAGTCATGCAGACATACATAGAATCATATGCAGATGAAGTCTCTAGTGACCGCCTTGGCAGCTTAATCGCTAAGAAGGAAGGAAACGCAAACGGACCTAAAATTATGCTCGCTGGTCACTTAGATGAAGTAGGATTCATGGTGACAAAAATTGATGACAAAGGCTACATTCGCTTCCAAACAGTCGGCGGCTGGTGGTCACAGGTCATGCTCGCGCAGCGTGTCACCATTGTGACGAAAAAGGGAGACATTACAGGTGTGATTGGCTCAAAGCCGCCGCACGTCTTGTCACCTGAAGCTCGAAAAAAATCGATTGAGATTACAGATATGTTTATTGATATTGGTGCATCAAGCAAAGAACAGGTAATGGAGTGGGGCGTTCTGCCTGGAGATCAAATCGTTCCTTATTTTGAATTTACAGTGATGAATGATGAAAAAATGCTCCTTGCAAAGGCATGGGACAACCGTATCGGCTGTGCAGTAGCGATTGATGTCATGAAGAACTTAGACAATGCTCAGCATGAGAATATTGCTTACAGTGTTGCAACTGTACAAGAGGAGGTTGGCCTGCGTGGTGCCAAAACAGCAGCGGCTACGATCCAGCCTGATATTGGATTTGCCATTGATGTTGGTGTAGCAGGAGACACGCCAGGCATCACTGAAAAAGAAGCAACAAGCAAACTTGGCAAAGGACCAACGATTGTTGTATTTGATGCTTCGATGGTATCCCATAAAGGGCTTCGGGATTTTGTTGTCCAAACAGCGGATGAGTTGAACATTCCTTACCAATATGACTCCATGCCTGGCGGCGGGACAGATGCTGGCGGTATCCATTTAACAGGTCATGGTGTGCCATCACTATCGATCGGGATACCAAGCAGATATATCCATACCCATGCAGCGATGATTCACCGAGATGATTATGAAAATGCAGTGAAGCTTTTAACAGAAGTGATCAAAAGACTTGATCAAAAAACGGTTGAACAGATCACGTACGGTTCTTAAGTAAGAATGCCTTTCCTCAGTATAGGGGAAGGGCTTTTTTTATTTCATTGAATTTCCCAGGAAATGAACTGTCGTTTTAAGTTACGCCAAAAGAACTGTTTTTGGCAGAAGAAGAAAAAATATTCTAGTGAATAAGGCACATGTGATCTGGCTTTTATTTTTGTAAGATGAAAGCAATAAAAAGGACAGAGCCTAAAGAACGCCCTGTCAAAAGAGAGTTTATGGAAGTAGGTGAAGCTACCTTAAGAATAAACACATTATTCTTATTTGTCAACTTGGTTTTAAAAGAAAGAAAAATCAATCAATTTATGTTATATTTGTAACAAATTGTTTGTGCAAAGGGGATGGTTAAATGAATGCGGTTACAATTGTCATAGCATCTATGTGTATTTTAGCGATTGCCTATCGTCTTTATGGCACATTTATGATGGTCAAGGTATTAAAGGTGACAGACGATCATCCTACACCGGCTCACACATTAGAGGACGGGAAAGATTATGTGCCAACCAATAAATGGGTCACATTTGGGCATCACTTTGCTGCGATTGCAGCTGCCGGTCCGTTAGTGGGCCCGATTTTAGCCGCACAATTTGGGTATTTACCGGGTCTCCTTTGGCTGTTAATTGGCGCAGTGATTGGCGGAGCTGTACATGATCTTGTCGTCTTATTTGCGTCGATGCGAAAAAAGGGGAAATCATTATCAGAGGTAGCAAAGGAAGAGCTAGGACCTGTAGCAGGATTTTGTACAGGGCTTGCGATGCTGTTTATCATTACGATCACAATGGCAGGACTGTCTATGGTTGTGCTTCATGCATTAGAACGTAACCCTTGGGGGACATTTGCAGTCGGAATCACGATTCCAATTGCGATGGGGGTTGGTCTTTATTATAAAAAGACAGGCAATTTAAAACTGGCCACAACTGCGGGATTTATTTTGCTGATGGTTGGTGTATTCCTTGGGCCGAATATTCAAGGAACGGCACTTGGTGATCTTTTAACACTTGATACAAAAACGCTTGCTCTTGCCCTGCCGATCTATGCTTTTTTTGCTGCGGCATTGCCGGTTTGGCTGCTGCTCGCACCGAGGGACTATTTAAGCAGCTTTATGAAAATAGGTGTTTTTATCGCACTGATTGCCGGAATCTTTGTCGTCAATCCAACGATTCAATTCCCAGCCTTTACGGAGTTTGTGAATGGAGGAGGCCCGGTTTTAGCTGGTCCTGTCTGGCCTTTTATTTCTATTACCATTGCTTGCGGGGCCATTTCTGGTTTCCACGCATTTGTTGGGTCAGGGACAACGCCTAAGATGCTTGACCGCTGGAGCGATATGAAGCCTGTCGCGTTTGGCGCAATGCTAGTAGAATGCCTAGTTGGCATTATGGCGTTAATTGCCGCTACGGCTCTTCATCCAGGAGATTATTTTGCGATTAACAGTACGCCAGAAGTGTTCCGAACGCTCGGGATGAGTGTTGAGAATCTTCCGCAGCTGAGTAAGGAAATTGGCCTTGATTTAGAAGGAAGAACGGGTGGAGCTGTGACATTAGCTGTAGGGATGGCGTATATCTTTACGGGAATTCCATTCTTTAGTCATTTGGCGTCTTATTTTTTCCAATTCGTCATTATGTTTGAAGCTGTCTTTATTTTAACCGCTATTGATGCTGGAACGCGTGTGGCGCGTTATTTGATTCAAGATTTCTTTGGCGAAGCATATAAACCGCTTAAACGAAATGACTGGGTACCTGGGTCGGTATTTGCAAGTGCGCTTGCGTGTTTTATGTGGGGATACTTGCTTTACTCTGGAGACATCGGGTCCATTTGGGCGCTGTTTGGGGTTTCGAATCAGTTAATGGCATCAGTCGGATTAATCATCGGGGCAACCGTTGTATTAAAAATTGCAGATAAAAGGCGATATATGCTGACTTGTTTAATTCCACTTGCCTACTTATATGTGACAGTGAATTATGCGGGCTATTGGATGGTAGCAAATGTATACCTTAATCCTGAGGCATCAGGTTACAGCGTGCTGAATGCGGTGCTGTCAATTATCATGCTGATCTTAGGATTTGTGATCATTGTGTTTGCAATTAAAAAATGGGTCGAAATTTGGCGTGATCCAGCACTTCGGATGGAAACACCGATCACTGGCTAAATGAAAAAGCCGGTTTGCTGTGATAAGCAAACCGGCTTCTTTTATTGCTGCTGATGAGGCTTTAAGCCTTGCTCTAGTGTCTCGAGGATCTCGTTCTTCTCGTTTTCTGATGCTTCTTGCCATAGCACTTCGAACAACACGCCAAGGCCTGGCAGCATTTTTTCCTCGCCGCTTTGAATGGCATCTAAAATCGTATGTTCAAGCTGCTCTTGATTATGGCCAGTGATATTTTGAATGACTGCGCCTCTTAAATTAAAATCCATTGCCCACACTCCTTTTTTGATGGTAATAGCCCTATTCTGTCTCAAAGACAGGTTTATTATGTAGTGTGCATGAGATATAATAAATTCATGATATTTAAAGGAGTTAAAATCGCTTGAAATATATAGAATCAGCTAAAAACACAAACATCAAACAGTGGAAAAAGCTCCATACGAAAAAAGAACGTACGAAAACGGGGCTGTTTCTCGTTGAGGGAATACACTTAGTTGAAGAAGCATTGAAGAGCGGAGTTGTGAAAGAATTAATGGTCACATCGCCTGATAAGCTTCCTTCTCATATCGATCCTGACATTGAACTTTATGAACTGAGCGAAGAAGCCTTTTCTGCCATGACCGAAACGGAAACGCCTCAGCACATCGCGGCGGTTTGTACAGTTCCTGTATTTGAAGAAAAGAAGTATGAACGACTTCTTCTGTTAGATGCAGTGCAGGACCCAGGAAATCTAGGCACACTCATTCGGACAGCAGATGCCGCTGGTCTTGATGCTGTAATCTTAGGTGATGGAACAGTCGATGCGTTTAACGGAAAAACGCTCCGTTCAGCACAAGGATCGCATTTCCACCTGCCAATTTTAAAGCAAACCCTTCAGCAGGCAATACAAGCATGTAAGGAGCAAGGCATACCTGTATACGGAAGCGCCTTGAAAAATGCGAAAGCGTATAGAAGCGTAACGGCAGAAGGTCCTTTTGCATTAATTGTTGGCAATGAAGGAGCAGGGATTGACCAAGAGATTCTGCAAATGACAGACCAGAATTTATATGTGCCGATGTATGGTCAGGCAGAATCATTAAATGTGGCTGTTGCAGCAGCTGTTCTCGTCTATCATTTGCGTGGATAGTGTTGCAACATGCGCTTATTTTCACTATAATGAAACTAATATTTTAAAAACCATGATAGAGGAAGATTGTTTCAAGGAGCGTCCTTATAGGGAGAATGCATCGTAGACTGAAAGTGCATTTAAGGAATGCTGAAACAGGAATTCACCTCTGGAGTTGTCACCGGGACCGCAAGCTTTGCGTAAAGGTGAACCGGATTCGTTTGATTCCGTTATGTCAATGAAGCTTATTCGCACATGCATTTGTGCTCAACAAGGGTGGTACCGCGACCACAACTCGTCCCTTCTTTTTTAGAGGGACGGGTTTTTTTATTGTCTTCAAACGATCAAACAGCCGTTTATCCAGGCGGTTTTGTATATCAAAAGGAGGATTACACTCATGCAAGAAACGTTAAAACAGCTTGAAACAGAGGCGATAGCGAAGGTTGAAGCAGCTAGCTCGCTCAAAGAAGTTAATGACATTCGTGTTCAATATTTAGGGAAAAAAGGCCCGATCACAGAGGTGCTTCGTGGAATGGGCAAGCTCTCCGCAGAAGAAAGACCGAAAATGGGCGCACTCGCAAACGAAGTAAGAGAGCAGATTGCAAATGCCATTGCTGAAAAAAATGAGCAGCTGGAAAAAGAAGAAGTGAAGAAAAAACTTGCATCTCAAACGATCGATGTCACATTGCCAGCAAGTCCAATCAAAATGGGGGCAAGACATCCATTAACGATTGTTGTCGAAGATATTGAAGATTTATTTATTGGTATGGGCTATACCGTTGAGGAAGGTCCTGAGGTAGAAACGGATTATTATAACTTTGAAGCGCTGAATCTTCCAAAGGAGCATCCAGCACGTGATATGCAGGACAGCTTCTATATTACCGAGGATACACTGATGAGAACACAAACGTCACCAGTTCAAGCACGTACACTCGAAAAATATAAAGGACAAGGTCCTGTGAAGATCATCTGCCCTGGGAAAGTATATAGACGAGACAGTGATGACGCGACTCATTCACATCAATTCATGCAGATTGAAGGCCTTGTTGTCGATCACAATATTAGCATGAGTGATCTAAAAGGAACGCTTGAGACAGTCGCAAGAAAAATGTTTGGTGAAGATCGTGAAATTAGACTCCGTCCAAGCTTTTTCCCATTCACAGAACCATCTGTCGAAGTGGATGTGTCTTGCTTTAAATGCGGCGGAAAGGGCTGTTCTGTATGTAAAGGAACAGGATGGATTGAGATTTTAGGAGCAGGGATGGTTCATCCAAATGTCCTGAAAATGAGCGGATTTGATCCAGAAACTTACCAAGGCTTTGCTTTTGGAATGGGTGTTGAACGTATTGCGATGCTAAAATACGGCATTGATGATATTCGCCATTTCTACACAAATGATATTAGATTCACAAAGCAATTCAAGCAGGACTAAGAGGAGGAAATCAACATGTTTGTTTCATATAAATGGTTAGAAGACTATGTCGATTTAGAAGGCATTCAGCCGGATGAATTAGCAGAAAAGATCACAAGAAGCGGAATTGAAGTGGAAGCCGTTGAATATAAAGGAGAAGGCATTAAAGGGGTTGTCGTTGGACATGTCATTGAGCGTGAACAGCACCCAAATGCGGATAAATTAAACAAATGTCTTGTTGATATCGGCGAAGACGCTCCAGTGCAAATTATTTGCGGGGCTCCGAATGTGGATAAAGGACAATATGTGGCCGTCGCAACGGTTGACGCAGTCCTTCCAGGGAACTTTAAAATTAAAAAAGCAAAGCTGCGTGGCGAAGAGTCTCATGGCATGATTTGTTCTCTGCAAGAATTAGGCGTAGAAAGCAAACTCGTACCAAAGGAATATGCAGAAGGCATTTTTGTTTTCCCAAATGACGTCAAACCCGGAGATGATGCCCTTCAGGCACTTCAATTAGACGATGCAGTACTTGAGCTTGGTTTAACACCAAACCGTGCGGATGCCCTGAATATGCTAGGTGTTGCCTATGAGGTTGCAGCCATTTTAGGGAAAGACATCAAACTTCCTGATACAGCACATGACACCTCTTCAGAAAAAGCAGCAGACTATATCTCTGTGAAAATTGAGGATCAAGAAGCAAATCCACTTTATGCAGCGAAGATCATTAAAAATGTAAAGGTTGGACCAGCACCGCTTTGGATTCAAACAAGATTGATGAATGCAGGCATTCGACCAATTAACAACGTCGTCGATATTACAAACTTTGTACTGCTTGAATACGGTCAGCCGCTTCATGCATTTGATTATGACTGCTTTGGTTCAAAGCAGGTGGTCGTACGTAAAGCGTCTGATAGCGAAATCATTCAAACACTGGATGAACAAGAACGTACATTGTCATCAAAGCATCTAGTGATCACTAATGGGACGAAAGCGCACGCTGTAGCAGGCGTCATGGGCGGTCTTGAATCTGAGGTGCGTGATAAGACGACAACGATTCTTTTAGAAGCGGCATATTTCAACGGTCAAACGGTCCGTCAAGCATCTAGAGACTTAGGGCTTCGCAGTGAATCAAGCACACGATTTGAAAAAGGACTTGACCCGCAGCGTACAAAACCTGCAGCCGAAAGAGCAGCGCAATTGATCAGTCTCTATGCAGGTGGTGAAGTGCTAAGCGGGACTGTGGAGGAAAACCACCTTGAAGCAAGTATGAATGTCATCCACGTATCAACTGAGCGTGTGAATAAGGTGCTTGGCATGAGCATTTCAAAAAAAGATATGATGCAAATTTTCAACAAACTTGGTTTTACAGTGGGCGAATCAAATGACGTTCTTGTCGTAACGGTTCCTTCTCGTAGAATGGATATCACGATTGAAGAAGACCTCATTGAAGAAGTTGCCAGATTATACGGCTATGATAATATTCCGTCTACACTGCCTGCGACAGCTGGTACAGTTGGCGGTCTCACGCCGTACCAAGTGAAGCGCAGGAAGGTCAGACGTTTCTTAGAAGGCGCAGGTCTTTCTCAAGCGATCACGTATTCATTGACAAATCAGCATAAGTCTACAGCTTTTGCACTGAATCCAGCTTATAAAACGAGACTTTCCCTGCCAATGAGTGAAGAACGAAGTGTGCTCAGACAAAGTCTTCTGCCAAACTTACTGGATTCTGTTGCATATAACTTGGCAAGACAAGCTGATTCATTTGGCTTTTATGAAACGGGTTCTGTGTTCTTAGCAGAAGCTGAAGGAGAAAAACCAGTGGAAAAAGAGCATGTCGCTGGTGCGCTGACAGGCTTATGGCACAAAAATCTTTGGCAGGGCGAGAAAAAAGCCGTCGATTTTTATGTAGCGAAAGGAATTGCAGAAGGTCTGTTCGAAAAGCTTGGTGTATCAGACCAAATCACATATGTTCAAGCAGAGCGTGAGGGTCTTCATCCAGGTCGTACAGCAGATGTTCATTTAAATGGAAAAGTCATTGGGTTTGTTGCTGCACTGCATCCAGTCATTGAAAAAGAATTAGATTTAAAAGAAACATATGTCTTCGAGTTTGATTTAACAGATGTGATGACGTCTGAATCGAAGGATATGAAATATACAGCGATTCCGAGATTCCCTGCTGTGACAAGAGATATTGCACTTGTTGTAGATCAGCATATCTCAAGCGGACAGCTGGAGCGGGTCATCTATGAGGCAGGCGGGGATTTATTGACAGACCTATCCGTCTTTGATGTGTATGAGGGTGAACATATGGAAGAAGGCAAAAAATCCGTTGCATTCTCTCTCCAATATTTAAATCCGGAGCAAACATTGACAGAGGAAGAAGTGACGGCTGTTCATACAAAAGTATTGAAAGCATTAGAAGATACGTATCAAGCCGTCTTGCGCGGTTAAAGAAAAAAAGAGCTATGGCCTTATGGGCCTTAGCTCTTTTTTATAACCATTTTTTCGCTTTTTGTGTGTTGGCAAAATGCAGCTTTGTAAATTGACGTAAAGCATCTTCGCCGTGCAGCTTGATGAGCTTCGCTGCCGCCTTGTCCACATGAGGACCGGCTCCTTTTGGAATGTCAAAGCCTGCTGCTTTTGACAACTTATCCATTTCAATTAAAAAGGCGTACCTTGCAATAATGGAAGCCGCAGCAACTGACAAATGAATGCCTTCTGCTTTTGTGCTAAAGTACGTCCGCTCCCGAATGATTTTTTTCCCTGCAAGATGCTTGAAATAAATGCCCGGTTCTGCAAATTGGTCAATCAAAATAGCTTCGGGCTGCTTCCCGTCTAGTTTTTCTAGCACAGAGGTAATGACTTGGTTATGAAGCAGCGCCTTCATTTTTCCTTGACTCATGCCCTTTTCCTGCATCGCATTGTACTTTTCATTTCGGAGCACGAGAAGGCTGAACGGAATGGTTTTGATGAGATCTTTGGCAATATTGATAATCTGCGGGTCCTTTAGACCTTTTGAGTCTTTTACGCCAAGCTCTTTCATGAGAGCAAGCTGGCTTGCATCAACATAGGCGGCACAGACCGTCATTGGTCCAAAATAATCACCTGTTCCTACTTCATCTGAACCGATGACGGACATAGAAGCAATTCCTGACGGCGGACTGTATTTTGTGACAGCAGGTGCTTTTTGACTTTTCGTATCAGCTGCTTTTAAATGGCTGAATTGACTGGCTTCAGCTTCTGCCTTTTGTCCTTGAAACAGCACTTTTCCAGATCGATAGGCTGTAATCGTACAGCCAGGAACCTTTGCTTGAAAAAGGGCGCCTGGTGGTAAAGTATCAGTTAAGTGGTGCGCATACGCGCTCTTCATCTTTTTAAGGTCTTCTGATGTTGCTTTTAAGACGGATTGGGGCACAGTGGATAACTCCTTTTTACCTTGATATCATTGATTTCTAAAGTGTACCATAACAGGGAAGGGCTCGTCTTTCCATTCAATGTCTAAACATGTTATGATAGAGACTAGGATTCTCGTGGAATGGAGGAGAAACGTTGTCTGACGGCGGTAAAACGAAAACAACAGTTGAGATTTACGGACAGTCCTATACGATCATCGGTCAAGAAACGAAGATGCATATGCGACACGTTGCTTCAATTGTTGATGATAAAATGAGAGAAATAAATGAAAAAAATCCATACCTTGATATAAACAAATTAGCTGTACTGACAGCAGTCAATGTCGTCCACGACTACTTGAAATTAAAAGAGCAATACGAAAAACTAGAGATTCAGCTTAAAGAAAAGGAATGAAATTACCGTGATCGATATCATCATTTTGTTTTTGCTTCTTATGGGAACGCTTGTCGGTCTAAAACGTGGGTTTATTCTTCAATTGATTAAATTGATCAGCTTTGTTGTTTCTATCTTAGTGGCTTCCATGTTTTATCAGTCACTTGCACCACAGCTTACGTGGATTCCAGCGCCTAATTTTAGCGGCGGTCAAGCGCAGCTCGCTTTCTTTAGTGGGAATCTAGAAACAGCTTATTATAATACCATTGCGTTTATCATTCTGTTTATCTTGACCAAAATCCTGCTCGCCATCATTGGCGGATTGCTCACAACCATTGCAAGTATACCTGTGATTAAGCAGGTCAACAAACTGCTTGGCGGTGTTTTAGGATTTCTTGAAACCTATCTATTTGTGTTTATTCTCTTGTTTGTCGCTGCATTACTTCCAGTCGATGCACTGCAAACAATGATGAGCAAATCCATATTAGCAGATGTGATCGTAGGCAACACCCCTTATCTGTCCAGTCTTGTCAAAGACTTATGGACGACGTATGGAGTTTAAAAACTTCTCCTTTCTTGGAGAAGTTTTTTCTCATTCCATGACAGAAAGTTGTAGGATGAAGGAAAAGTTTGTATATTTATAAAGGAAGATGCCAAAGCGGCTGGAGGATGAGAGATGAATAAAAAAGATATTATCAAACTTCTTGAAACAATTGCAGTATATATGGAGCTGAAAGGAGATAATCCTTTTAAGATTTCTGCCTTTCGTAAAGCAGCAGCGGCACTGGAACAAGATGACCGCAGCCTTTCTCAAATAGATGATCTATTAGCATTACCCGGCATTGGAAAAGGAACCTTCGCTGTGATCACTGAGTATATTGAAAAAGGACAATCAGAAACACTCGAACAATTAAAAAAGGAAGTGCCTGAAGGACTTGTCCCGCTCTTAAAATTACCAGGACTTGGCGGGAAGAAGATCGCTAAGCTTTACCAAGAGCTTGGCGTCCACGATGCACAGTCGCTAAGAGAAGCATGCGAAGCGGAAAAGGTACAAGCACTTGCTGGCTTTGGCAAAAAAACAGAAGAAAAGATTCTCGCGGCTCTTGAGGAAGCGGGAAAGCAGCCGGAACGACTGCCAATTGGCTTTGCATTAGATGTGGCAGAGCGGATTGATCATGCGCTTGAAGAGACGAAAGGTATCATCCGTTTTTCAAGAGCTGGCAGTTTAAGACGTGCACGTGAAACCGTGAAAGATTTAGATTATATCATTGCGACAGATGATCCTGAGCAAGTCAGAGAGCAGCTCGTTGCACTTGATGATGTGAAAGATGTCATCGCAAGCGGTGATACGAAGGTATCTGTCATTCTTGCCCTTGATTTTGAGATCAGTGTGGACTTCCGGCTTGTGACATCAGACCAATTCGCGACTACGCTGCACCATTTCACTGGATCAAAAGATCACAATATTCGAATGCGTCAGCTTGCGAAGGAACGCGGAGAGCGCATTAGCGAATATGGTGTGGAAACGATTGAAACTGGAGAAGTGAAAACGTTTGAAGACGAGAGCGCTTTTTATGCGCATTTTCAACTTCCGCTCATTCCGCCAGAAATTCGTGAAACCGGAGCGGAGATTGATACGTATAAAGAAAGTATGCAGTTTGTAGAACTGAAAGATATCAAAGGCGACCTTCATATGCACTCGACATGGAGTGACGGAGCATTCTCTATTCGTGAAATGGCGGAAGCATGTATCGCAAAAGGCTATGAATACATGGCCATTACAGACCACTCGCAATATTTAAAAGTAGCCAACGGTTTAACAAAAGAACGTTTGCGTCTGCAAGCTAAAGAAATTGACAAGCTTAATCAGGAATTCGAGCATTTTCACATTTTCAAAGGGGTCGAAATGGATATCCTGCCGGATGGATCGTTAGATTATGATGATGACTTTTTAAAAGACATGGATTTTGTCATTGCGTCTATTCATTCTAGCTTCTCTCAGCCGGAGGAAGTCATTATGGAACGCCTTGAAAATGCCTTGCGAAATCAGCATGTCGATTTAATTGCACATCCAACAGGCCGTTTGATCGGCAGACGGGATGGCTATGCCCTAAATATAGATCAGCTCATAGAGCTTGCAAAGAAAACGGGCACTGCACTTGAGCTCAACAGTAATCCGTCAAGACTTGATTTGAAAACAGAGCATTTAATGAAAGCAAATGAAGCGGGTGTGAACATCATGATCAATACAGATGCGCACAACATCGCCATGCTGGAACATATGGAAGTCGGTGTAACAGCTGCAAGAAAAGGCTGGACACCAAAAGCAAATGTCGTGAATACTTTTACTCTAAACGAGATCAAAAAGTTTTTAACGCGTGACAGGTAGTCGTTAGGAGGCTGGACCATGCTGCAACAAAAAGTGTTAGCATCATTAGAATTTCATAAAGTAAAAGAAAAAGTGATGTCCTATACCGCATCCACATTAGGAAAAGAAAGAGCGCAGGATTTAACACCTCTGACGGATATAGAAACCATTCAGCATTTGCTGGAAGAGGTAGCAGAAGCACAAGATGTGATTCGCTTAAAGGGGTCTGCGCCATTTGGCGGGTTAACGGATATTAGACGCGCAGTTAAACGGGCAGAAATCGGCAGTACATTAAGCCCATCTGAGCTGATGGAAATCGCAGGACTATTATATGCGGTGAAAAATATGAAGCACTTTCTCACGTCCATGTATGAAGATGGAGTAGACATACCGCGCCTTCATACATATGCTGAGACGCTGATATTACTGCCTGAAATCAGAAAAGAAATCGAAAGCTGTATTGGTGATAATGGAGAAGTGCTTGATCATGCAACCCCTGCACTTCGTTCATTGCGCATTCAATTACGCTCACTAGAATCAAAGGTTCGTGATAAATTAGAATCGATGATTCGTTCACAATCGGCTTCGAAAATGCTGTCAGACACAATTGTCACCATTCGTAATGATCGGTTTGTTATTCCGGTGAAACAAGAGTACCGCTCGAATTACGGCGGAATTGTTCATGACCAATCATCATCTGGGGCAACACTTTTTATTGAGCCGCAAGTGGTCGTGGATGTAAATAACACCTTGCAGCAAACCCGTTTAAAAGAGAAGCAAGAGGTTGAAAAGATCCTCCAAATGCTGACAGAGAGCGTGTCAGAGCACATTGGGGAACTGCTTCACAATGTAAAGGAGCTGCAGACGCTAGATTTTATTTTTGCTAAAGCTAAATATGCAAAGGCAGAAAAAGCCACAAAGCCTGCTGTGAATGATCAAGGAGAGATCTATTTAAAACGAGCAAGACATCCTCTATTGCCTCGGGATCAAGTTGTCGCAAATGATATTGAGCTCGGCAAAGATTTTTCAACGATCGTGATCACTGGACCAAATACAGGGGGGAAGACAGTTACTTTAAAAACGCTGGGTCTTCTGACGCTGATGACACAGGCGGGCCTCCATATTCCAGTTGAAGAAGGCTCTGAAGTGGCTGTGTTCGACCAAGTCTTTGCTGATATTGGAGACGAACAGTCCATTGAACAAAGCTTGAGTACGTTCTCATCTCATATGGTCAATATTGTAGATATCTTAAAGCATTTGACATCTAACTCACTCGTGTTATTTGATGAATTAGGGGCAGGAACAGACCCAGCTGAAGGTGCGGCACTTGCGATGAGCATTTTAGATGAAGTGCATCAAACGAATGCACGCGTCATCGCAACGACTCATTATCCCGAGCTGAAGGCATATGGGTATAACCGGGAAGGCGTCACGAATGCAAGCGTGGAGTTTGACATTGAAACTTTATCACCAACGTACCGCCTGCTCATCGGTGTGCCTGGACGAAGTAACGCATTTGAAATTTCCAAACGTCTTGGTTTGCCTGACCACCTCATAGACCGGGCAAAAGCAGATATGCATGCAGAGCATAATGAAGTAGACCAAATGATTGCGTCATTAGAAGATAGCAAGAAACAAGCAGAAGAAGAACTGCATGAGACAGAAGTCTATAGAAAAGAAGCAGAAAAGCTTCATAAAGAATTGCAAAGACAAATTCTTGAATGGAATGAGCAAAAGGACAAACTGCTCGAAGAAGCTGAACATAAAGCGAAAGAGAAAATTGAACAAGCATCAAAAGAAGCAGAAGATATCATTCAAGAGCTGCGTTCGATAAAAAGTGAGCACCGCTCATTCAAAGAGCATGAACTCATCGATGCAAGAAAGCGTCTTGAAGAAGCGGTCCCTGAGTTTGACCGGAAGAAAAAGCCAGAGCCAGCGAAAAAAGCAGTAAGACAGCTGAAGTCAGGCGACGAAGTCAAAGTGCTCACCTTCGGGCAAAAAGGAACGCTGCTTGAACAAACAGGTGACAAAGAATGGAGTGTCCAAATGGGCATTCTGAAAATGAAGGTAAAAGAAAAAGACATGGAATTTATCAAATCAGCACCTGAATTTAAGCAAGAAAAAGCCATCACGGCAGTCAAAGGGAAAGACTATCATGTCTCGCTTGAGCTCGATTTAAGAGGAGAGCGTTATGAAAATGCCTTAAGCAGAGTCGAAAAATATTTAGATGATGCTGTATTAGCTGGTTATCCGCGCGTGTCGATTATTCACGGAAAAGGAACTGGCGCCCTCAGAAAAGGGGTTCAGGAATTACTGAAACAGCACCGAAGTGTGAAAAATGCTCGTTTTGGCGAACAAGGTGAGGGAGGATCAGGCGTCACCATCGTCGAATTAAAGTAAAAAGGAGAAAACGCATGAAAGCCTTTTGGGAAAATGAACTTGTGGAAATTGCCGCCTATTACAGCGTGGCCGTCCTATGTCTCGTCTTATTTCTAACCATTTTTGAACTCGTCACCTCCTATAAAAACTGGGAAGAGATCCAGCGGGGGAACTTAGCTGTTGCTATGGCAACAGGCGGGAAGATCTTTGGGATTGCGAATGTGTTTCAGCATTCCATCGCACAGCACAATTCCCTTCTTCAAATGGTTGGATGGGGCGTATACGGCTTTGTGATGCTGCTTGTCAGCTATTTCATTTTTGAATTTTTAACACCGCGATTTAAAGTAGACAAAGAGATTGAAAATGATAATAGAGCGGTCGGGTTTATTTCACTCATCATTTCAGTTGGGCTGTCTTACGTAGTAGCAGCCGGCATTTAAGGAGACGACATGGAAAAGCTAGCAAAAGTATTAATCGTAGTTGCCTGCACTTTTGCGGTCATTGGTGCCGTTTATCTGTTCCTGTGAAATGAAAAAAACAACGTTAGAAAGCTGTCAGGGAACCCCTTGGCAGCTTTTATCTCATCAAAGGCGGCGAATGACATGAAGCACATTCTGCAAAAAGACGAACTGATCAAGCGCATTGATACTTGTCTTCAAATGACATCCCTTCCAAGAGACATATACGAACCGTATATTGCACGTCCATTTCAAACGTCAGGATTTTTTGATGATTTGAGTCCCTATATTCAGATCGATTCGAGTGGTTATATCCTCATTCAATATGAACGAGGGATGAAAATGCTGCATAAAAGAACAAAAGTGGCGGATGAAGTTATTTACTGGATTTTAGAAGACACCATTTTTCTCACGGTTTACATTGACATGATGAGGAAGCATCAAGTCGACAACATCCAGACGCATTTACCGAATGACCCTAGTATCCATCAACAGATCGTGGAAAGAGTCAACGAGTCATTTCGTGCAATCGGCGGTTTATATGAACAGTGGCATCATGAAGGAAAAAGAGCCTCTATAGAAACACCGGCGAAAAAGTAAACGTGTGCAATTGAACCAAGCTCTATTAGAAAAAAGCAAACTGTCCTAAGGAAAAGTTTGCTATAATAAAATAGTACGAAAGTTCAGGAAGGAGGGTTTTTATGCAGTCAGATAAACGTTGGCTTCTGCATTACCCGAATCAAATTCCCCACGAACTCACCATCCCAAATGAAACATTACAATCTTACTTATTCAGCTCCGCAGAGGCTGCACCTGAGCATACAGCCATTCATTTTCTAGGAAAGAACATCACCTATGAACAGCTGCAAAAAGACGTATTGAAACTAGCCAGTCATCTGATGAAAATTGGCGTAAAAAAAGGCGACAGAGTAGCGATCATGCTGCCGAACTGCCCTCAATCGGTCATTTCTTATTATGCTGTTTTAATAGCAGGCGGCATCGTTGTTCAAACAAACCCGCTTTATACGGAGAAAGAACTGGAATATCAAATGGAGGACAGCGGCGCCAAAGTGCTGATCACGCTAGATCTGTTGTATCCAAAGGCTTATAAAATGAAAGCGCTGACAAGTATAGAACACTTAATCATTACCAAACTACAAGATTATTTACCATTCCCGAAAAACATACTGTTTCCTATTGTGCAAAGAAGAAAAAATAAAATGGTCATCCAAGTGGAGAAAAATGACACCATTCATCACTTCTCGCAGATCACGAAAGAATCGGCAGGTGAACAGCAAATTCCCGCACTTGCCTTTGAGCCGAAAGAGGATGTCGCTGTTTTGCAATATACCGGCGGAACGACCGGTTTACCAAAAGGGGTCATGCTCACACATGAAAATATTTTAGCGAATACTGAAATGTGCGCTTCCTGGATGTACAAAACGACCAGGGGGAAAGAACGCATCCTCGGCATCATTCCGTTTTTTCATGTCTACGGAATGACGACCGTCTTAAACCTTGCTGTCAAAGAAGGGCATCAATTGATTCTTCTTCCACGCTTTGATGTCGCAGATACCCTCAAAACCATTGAAAAACAGAAACCGACGCTATTTCCAGGCGCACCAACAATGTATATCGCCTTGCTGCATCATCCGAACATTGAAAAGTATGACCTGTCGTCCATCACTGCATGTCTAAGCGGCTCAGCGGCACTTCCTGTAGAAGTCAAACAAAGCTTTGAAAAATTAACAGGAGGACGCTTAGTGGAAGGGTATGGACTTTCAGAAACCTCACCCGTCACCCATGCTAACTTTTTATGGGGAGCGAACAAAACAGGCAGCATTGGCTGTCCGTGGCCTAATACAGATGCCGGTATTTATTGCGAGGAAACTGGAGGCCTAAAAGAACCATATGAGCATGGAGAAATCATTGTCAAAGGGCCGCAGATCATGAAGGGATACTGGAATCAGCCAGAGGAGACAGCGGCTGTATTACGAGATGGCTGGTTTTTCACCGGAGATATAGGGTATATGGATGAGGACGGTTTTTTCTATATCGTCGACCGGAAAAAAGATGTCATCATAGCGAGCGGCTATAATATTTACCCAAGAGAGGTCGAAGAAGCCCTTTATGAGCATGAGCTTGTACAAGAAGTCGTCGTCGCAGGTATTCCAGATCCGTACAGAGGAGAAACAGTGAAAGCATTTATTGTGCCGAAAAAGGATGCCTACTTAACAGAGGACGAACTTGATCGCTTTGTCAGGACGAGAATTGCCTCATTTAAAGTACCACGCGTGTATGAATTTAAAGAATCACTGCCTAAAACAGCCGTCGGGAAGATTTTGCGCAGAGTATTAATTGAAGAAGAAAAAAGAAAGCACGCTTCTTCATCTGAAACGCCTGCCGATCAACCGAAAACATAACGGTCTGCATCATCCGGTCCACCGGCCGGATGATTTGAATGTTGACCGCCTGCTCTGTTATGCTAAAGGTGGAAAAGAAACAAGAAGATCACTTGACAAATCGCCCGTTTCTTTTTAACATGAAGTTATGAATGAATACTCATTCAATTTAGAAAGGGACGAAGCACATTGAAGCAGAAAAGACCGAAGTACATGCAAATTATTGATGCAGCAGTTGTGGTGATTGCAGAGAACGGCTATCATCAATCACAAGTTTCAAAGATTGCGAAACAAGCAGGGGTAGCAGACGGAACCATTTATCTTTATTTCAAAAATAAAGAGGATATTTTGATCTCATTGTTCAAAGAAAAAATGGGACAATTCATCGAACGGATGGAAACAGATATTCAAAAGAAACCGTCGGCGAAAGAAAAGCTTTTACTGCTCATTGAGGAGCATTTTCGTATGCTTGCGCAAAATCATCATTTGGCTCTTGTGACACAGCTCGAACTCAGGCAGTCAAACCTTGAGCTGCGGCAAAAAATCAATGAGGTGCTGAAAGGGTATTTAAATATGCTCGAGTCGATTTTAGCAGAAGGAAAGAAAACAGGAGAATTTAGACAAAATCTAGATGTCCGCTTAGCGAGACAAATGGTATTTGGGACGATTGATGAGACCGCTACAACATGGGTCATGAATGATCAAAAATATGATCTTCCTGCACTCGCAGAAAACGTACGTGATCTACTCTTAAACGGAATACATCAATCTTAAAGACATTTTGAAAAAGGATGATTGACATGGAAAAGATACTCACCTTACATCATGAAGGACAGACAGCACTTATTACGATTCAGCATCCACCAGCAAACGCCTTATCTTCTCAGCTGCTCACCGAGCTAAATGACATGTTTGACCAGCTCGAACAAAATGAAGAAGTAAGAGCCATTGTGATCCACGGAGAAGGAAGATTTTTCTCAGCAGGTGCTGATATTAAGGAATTTACGACGTTACAGGAAGAGTCTGACTATTCAAGCCTTGCAGACAGAGGGCAGCAGGTCTTTGAACGGATAGAGCAATGTCCAAAACCAGTCATTGCCTCGATTCACGGAGCTTCATTAGGCGGGGGCCTTGAGCTTGCAATGTCTTGTGATATCCGAATCGCAACAAAAGATGCGAAGCTTGGACTGCCGGAACTAAACCTCGGCATCATTCCAGGATTCGGCGGCACGCAGCGCCTGCCGCGCTATGTTGGTTCGGCTAAAGCTCTGGAAATGATGGGTACAGCTGAACCGATTACAGGTGAAGAAGCATTCGCCTGCGGACTTGTTTCAAAGCTGGCAGAAACAGAGGAAGAGGCGCTTGAAGAAGCCAAAACACTTGCGGCAAAATTTGCAACGAAAAGCCCAAAATCACTCGAGTATGTGCTGGATTTATTGAACGCAACAAAATTGTATTCATATGATGGCGGAATGAAACTGGAAGCCAAAAAGTTCGGTGAGATTTTCCAATCGAATGATGCCAAAGAAGGTATCCAAGCCTTTATCGAAAAGCGCAAACCGAATTTTAAAGGGGAATAAGGGATTAGAACGACACAAGGGGGAGAAATGGATGAATATATTTGTTTTGATGAAGCGTACGTTTGACACGGAAGAGAAGATTTCCATTCAGTCTGGTGCAATTCAAGAAGATGGAGCAGAGTTCATTATTAATCCTTATGACGAGTACGCCATAGAAGAAGCCATCCAGCTTCGTGACGAGCACGGGGGAGAAGTGACCGTTGTGACAGTTGGCAGTGAGGATGCGGAGAAGCAGCTGAGAACAGCGCTCGCTATGGGCTGCGATCAAGCCGTTTTATTAAATGTGGAAGACGACTTAGAAGAGTGGGATCAATATTCAGCTTCTACGATTCTTTACCACTATTTAAAAGACAAAGAGGCTTCCTTAATTTTAGCAGGGAATGTGGCAATTGACGGGGGCTCTGGACAGGTTGCCCCGCGTCTTGCTGAATTACTTGGCTTTTCATATGTCACAACGATTACAAGTATTCAAATTGACGGAGGCTCTGCTTCGATTGAACGAGATGCGGAAGGTGACGTGGAAGTCATTTCTGCCGAGCTCCCGCTTGTCGTCACTGCCCAGCAAGGACTCAATGAGCCTCGCTATCCATCATTACCAGGCATTATGAAGGCAAAGAAAAAGCCTTTAGAAGAAGTGGAACTTGATGATTTAGATCTTGATGAAGACGATGTGCCATATAAAATCAAAACAATTGAACGTTTCTTACCGGAGAAAAAAGAGGGTGGCAAGGTGCTCAGCGGTGAGCTTCAGGATCAAGTCAAAGAACTGACAGATCTACTAAGAAACGAAGCAAAGGTCATCTAAACATCCGCTTTACGATATCACGAGAACAAGGGGGAACTTGAAAGATGAGTAAAAAAGTTGTTGTACTTGGAGAAAGTCGTGACGGTAAATTAAGAAATGTGACATTTGAAGCCATTGCTGCCGCTCATCAAGTGGCAGATGGCGGTGAAGTCATTGGCGTGTTAATAGGGGAAGACGTCAAAGACCTAGCGAATGAACTGCTTTACTATGGAGCGGATCATGTCATGATTGTGGAGCATCCGCACCTTTCATACTATACATCAGATGGTTTTGCGCAGGCGCTTCAAGCGATATTAGATCAGGTTGACCCAGATGCCGTACTCTTTGGCCATACGTCTATCGGAAAAGACTTGTCGCCGAAAATAGCTGCACGCTTGCAGACTGGCCTAATTTCAGATGCGATTGATGTAAGCGTTACCGGAGAACACCTCGTTTTCACTAGACCGATTTACTCTGGTAAAGCCTTCGAAAAAGTGATTTCAACAGATCGTCTGCTTTTGGCGACCATACGGCCAAACAACGTGGCACCTCTTGAGCGGGATGCCTCACGAAGCGGAGAAATTACACCGGTTTCTGTCGATATTCAGAACCTGCGAACGATTGTGAAGGAAGTCATTAAAAAAACGTCAGAAGGTGTAGATTTATCTGAAGCAAAGGTCATCGTCGCCGGGGGACGCGGGGTCAAGAGCAAGGAAGGGTTTGAACCACTGAATGAACTCGCCGAAACGCTGGGCGCAGCAGTCGGTGCCTCGCGTGGCGCCTGTGATGCAGACTACTGTGATTATGCCCTGCAAATTGGGCAAACAGGTAAGGTCGTCACACCTGATCTCTATATTGCGTGCGGGATATCAGGGGCGATTCAGCATTTAGCCGGAATGTCTAACAGTAAAGTCATTGTGGCGATTAACAAAGACCCAGAAGCCGAGATCTTCAAAATTGCCGATTATGGAATCGTCGGTGATTTGTTTGAAGTGGTACCGCTTTTGAATGAAGAGTTAAAAAAGATGAATATCCACTCGTAACGCTCATACACTCAGAATGCCTAGGTATTCTGGGTTTTTTTGTATGTAATCAATAAACAAAGGAGCGGTTGACAAGTGAAGGGGACAGTAAAAGTCAATGACGTGATCGGACGTATTTCTAAACACATCTATGGACACTTTCAAGAGCATTTAGGAAGAGGGATTTATGACGGGATTTGGGTAGGAAAAGATTCAGCGATTGATCATATTGAGGGGATTCGTACGGATGTGCTAAAGGCTCTTCAAGCATTACATATTCCGGTGCTTAGGTGGCCAGGCGGCTGCTTCGCAGACGAGTATCATTGGGCAAATGGTGTAGGTGATCTCAGTGAACGAAAACCGATGGTGAACACTCATTGGGGCGGCACGGTTGAATCCAATGCATTTGGTACGCATGAATTTATGAAATTGTGTGAGCTGCTTGAATGTGAGCCTTATATTTGCGGGAATGTGGGAAGCGGGTCTGTTCAAGAATTAGCAGAATGGGTCGAGTATATTACATTTCCAAAGGGAACACCTATGTCTGATTGGCGTATTCAAAATGGAAAACAAGAACCTTGGAAGCTGACCTATGTTGGTGTAGGCAATGAAAGCTGGGGCTGCGGCGGGAATATGACGCCTGAATACTATGCTGATTTATATAAACGTTATCAAACGTATGTGAGAGAGTTTGCGGGTCAGACGATATACAAAATCGCGTGCGGCGCAAATTCAAATGACGTGAATTGGACAAAAGTATTAATGGAGCGGGCCGCACCTTGGATGGATGGACTCAGTTTGCATTACTACACTGTACCCGGTACATGGGAGAAAAAAGGGTCAGCGACTGAATTTGATGAGGATGAATGGTTTATCACGTTGAAAAAAGCCTATGAGATGGAACGGCTTGTCGTGGATCATGGAGAGATCATGGATCGTTATGATCCAGACAAGCGAATCGGGATGATTATTGATGAATGGGGAACATGGTATGACCCAGAGCCAGGGACAAATCCTGGGTTTTTGTATCAGCAGAACACACTAAGAGACGCCCTTGTTTGTGCTCTGCATTTTCATATATTTCATCGTCATTGCCAGCGGATTCATATGGCGAATATTGCCCAGACGGTCAATGTTCTGCAAGCAATGGTGTTAACGGAAGACGAAAAGATGCTCCTAACGCCTACGTATCATGTGTTTCACATGTTTCAAGTGCATCAAGAGGAAGAAGCACTTGAAGTGGAGTTTGTGTCAACGCCTTATGAACGCAGAGGAGAAAAAATACCTCACGTTAGTGTGTCAGCTTCGCGTTCGTCAGATAAGATGCATATTAGCTTCTGTCACCTGAATCCGCATGAACAAAACGAAGTATCCCTTGCCATTGAAGGTTTGGATGCTCAAACGAAAGTCACGGGCCGCGTGCTGACAGCGGACCGCATGAATGCGCACAACACATTTGACGATCCTCATGCTGTCCAGCCAGCAGAGTTTCAGCAATTTGCTGTAAAACCCGGTGAATTGACCATAGATCTGCCGCCAATGTCGGTGGTGATGATCACGGTCGATCTGGCTTGATCGCATATTTAGATGTTTGATGAGCAGGATGTTGGGGCATCATACATTGTAAATGAAGCGGAAAGGGAGTTATTTATATGCTTAGAACGATTCTCATGATTATCGGTGCAATTGTTGTCATTGGTGCGATTGTACGGTTTGTTTTTTAATTCATTTCATAAAAAATGATTCGTAAGCATTTCATTCGCAAGTCACATTGGTAGATGCTATACTAAAAAGCATAATTTACATTGGAGGAATGAATAATGGCAATCGTAAAAGCGACTGACGCAACATTTTCACAAGAAACTGCAGAAGGTGTTGTTCTTGCGGACTTTTGGGCACCATGGTGCGGACCATGTAAAATGATTGCTCCAGTTCTTGAAGAACTTGATCAAGAAATGGGCGACAAAATGAAAATTGTAAAAATTGATGTAGACGATAACCAAGAAACTGCTGGTAAATACGGCGTGATGAGTATCCCAACACTTCTTGTTTTAAAAGACGGTGAAGTGGTAGAAACATCTGTTGGTTTCAAACCAAAAGAAGCACTTGCTGAACTTGTCAACAAACATCTATAAACCTGTCTATGCCCGAGCGGCATACTCAATGAAGCGGTTCTCGTAAAGACGAGAGCCGCTTTTCTTTCAACATGGTATAAAACAAATGTTCGTGATACACTAGAAGGAGTGAAAGAGGAAAACAAGGACGGATGAAAATATGAACAAACTGATCAAAGAAAAGCTATCGGTCTTGCCAGATCAACCAGGCTGCTACTTAATGAAAGATCGACAAAATACAGTCATTTATGTGGGAAAGGCAAAGGTCTTAAAAAATAGAGTGCGCTCTTATTTCACGGGATCTCATGACGCCAAAACGCAGCGGCTTGTCAGTGAAATTGAGGACTTTGAATATATTGTCACCTCTTCTAATATCGAGGCACTCATTTTAGAGCTAAATTTAATCAAAAAATACGACCCAAAATACAACGTCATGCTTAAGGATGACAAAACGTATCCTTTTATTAAAATTACGAATGAACGGCATCCTAAGCTGATCGTCACCCGCAATGTGAAAAAGGACAAAGGGAAATATTTCGGACCATACCCGAACGTACAAGCAGCCAGAGAAACGAAGAAGCTGCTCGATCGTTTATATCCACTGAGAAAATGTGCAACCCTTCCTGATCGCGTCTGTCTATATTATCATCTTGGACAATGTCTCGCGCCGTGCGTATATGACATTTCTCAAGAAACGAATAAGCAGCTCGTGGACGAAATCACAAGGTTTCTAAACGGAGGGCATCAGCAAATCAAAAAAGAACTAAACGAAAAGATGCAGGAAGCCGCCGAACAATTAGAGTTTGAACGGGCAAAAGAACTGAGAGACCAAATCGCTTACATCGACTCAACGATGGAAAAGCAGAAAATGACGATGAGCGATTTATCAGATCGAGATGTCTTTGCATATGCCTATGACAAGGGCTGGATGTGTGTCCAGGTCTTCTTCATCAGGCAGGGGAAATTGATTGAACGCGATGTCAGCCTATTTCCTATGTATCAAGACCCTGAGGAAGAGTTCCTCACGTTTATGGGGCAATTTTATGCAAAGAACAATCACTTTCTGCCGAAGGAAATTTTGGTGCCAGACAGCGTAGATCAAGAGATGATTGAACAATTGCTCGAGACGAACGTTCATCAGCCGAAAAAAGGAAAGAAAAAGGATTTGCTTTTACTTGCCCATCAAAATGCCAAAATCGCCTTAAAAGAAAAATTTTCGCTCATTGAGCGTGATGAAGAGCGGTCCATTGGTGCGGTGAAGCAGCTTGGGGATGCACTAAATATTTATATGCCGTACCGGATTGAAGCATTTGATAACTCGAATATTCAAGGTGCAGACCCGGTTTCTGCCATGGTCGTCTTTCAGGACGGGAAGCCGTATAAAAAGGAATACCGAAAATACAAAATTAAAACCGTCACAGGGCCAGATGATTATGCATCTATGCGTGAAGTCATTAGAAGGCGATATACCCGCGTGTTAAAGGATGAGCTGCCGCTGCCAGATTTAATTTTAATTGACGGAGGAAAGGGACAGATCAATGCAGCGATAGATGTGCTTGAAAATGAATTGAATCTGTCTGTCCCAGTGGCAGGTCTTGTGAAAGATGAAAAGCACCGGACTTCGAATCTGATGATAGGAGATACACTGGAAATTGTTGCGCTGGAGCGGAATAGCCAGGCCTTCTATTTATTGCAGCGCATTCAAGATGAAGTGCACCGGTTCGCTATTAGCTTTCACAGGCAGCTGCGAGGAAAAAATGCATTTCAATCTATTTTAGACGATGTGCCAGGTATCGGAGAAAAGCGTAAAAAACAGCTTCTTAAACATTTTGGCTCTGTGAAAAAGATGAAAGAAGCCTCTATCCAAGACTTTCAGGAGGCTGGCATCCCGAAACAGACGGCCGAACTTTTAAGGGAAGCATTAAAAAAATAGATTGTACTTTTTCCAAAAGTCTGTTAAGATTGTGACTAAATTTAATAAATGAACGTGTTGTTTGTTGAAGATAGAGGTGCGAACTTCAAGAGTAAGCCTTCAGAGATCGATGGGATCTAGGAAGAGGGCTGAAAGGGGAGCGTCGCCGAAGTGAATAAAATCCACTCATTTTATTCGCTGGCTGTACATTGAAGAAATGTAGGGCTGTCAAGAATGTATTTCTTGGAGGGCTATCTCATTGTTTGCATCGTTTAATGATGATTTTAAAGCAATGGGAGATCTGTTCTCTCATTGCTTTTTTATTTGCAGTGAGCAGGCAGTCTCCAAAGCCGCTTCTTGCCTCTTCTCTCACACGTGATCTTTTGAAAAAGGGTGGTAGACATGGGACTAATTGTACAAAAATTTGGCGGAACGTCCGTTGGATCAACAGAAAAAATTCGCAATGCCGCAGAGAGAGTCATCGCTGAACGCGAGGCCGGACATGATGTGGTTGTGGTTGTGTCGGCAATGGGCAAATCTACGGATGTTCTAGTAGACCTAGCGAAAGAACTCACAGATCATCCAAGCAAAAGAGAAATGGATATGCTGCTCGCAACTGGAGAGCAAGTGACCATTTCCTTATTAACGATGGCGCTGCAAGCAAAAGGCTATGATGCCATTTCCTTTACAGGCTGGCAGGCTGGTATGAAAACAGAGCAAGTGCATGGTAACGCAAGAATCGTGGATATTGATGAATCAAGAATAAAAGAGGAATTAAGTGCGGGAAAAGTCGTTGTTGTAGCTGGCTTCCAAGGAATTGCAGATGACTTACATATCACAACACTTGGACGCGGTGGATCAGATACAACGGCTGTGGCACTTGCTGCCGCATTAAAGGCTGATAAATGTGATATTTACACAGATGTACCAGGAGTGTTTACGACAGATCCGCGTTATGTACCATCCGCGCGGAAACTTGCAGGTATTTCATACGATGAGATGCTCGAACTGGCTAATTTAGGAGCTGGCGTCTTGCATCCGAGAGCTGTTGAATTTGCAAAAAATTATCAAGTCCCACTAGAAGTCCGTTCTAGTATTGAAAATGAATCGGGTACGTTAATTGAGGAGGAATCATCCATGGAACAAAATTTAGTCGTCAGAGGCATTGCATTTGAGGATCAGATTACACGCGTGACGGTGTGCGGTCTTTCAAGCGGTCTCACCACATTGTCGACCATCTTTACGACGCTTGCGAAGCAAAATATCAATGTCGATATCATCATTCAGTCCGTCACAAGCACCAATCAGACGTCCATCTCTTTCTCTGTGAAAACGGATGATTTGTCCAAAACAGTTGAAGTATTAGAAGAGTATAAAGGAGCGCTTGGTTACGAACAGATCGAGACAGAAAGTAAATTAGCCAAAGTATCTATCGTTGGATCTGGTATGGTCTCAAATCCAGGCGTAGCCGCTGAAATGTTCGCTGTGTTAGCGGAAAAAGACATACAAGTGAAAATGGTCAGTACGTCTGAAATCAAAGTCTCAACAGTGGTTGGCCGAGATGATATGGTCAAAGCAGTTGAAGCGCTGCATGATGCGTTTGATTTATCAAAGGTAGCTGCCCATTCTTAAACAGGCAGGGAGGTGTATCTCTTAAAAGAGTGCTCCTCTTTTTTATATTCGAAACCGCCGCATACAAGAAAGGAAAACGTGCGTAAACCCATTCACTAAGTATGCTATGATAGAAGAAGACTACAAAAAGGCGTGACCTGAAGTCCGCGCCTTTCATAAAGAGTGTTAGCTAGGGTCTCTTAAATCCCATTTAACGGTTAAAATGACTTTATCAGCACGCTTTTTCACTTGTTCATAAGATTCAGCCACGTGCTCGTTGAGAAGCTGAATTTGTTCAGCAATAAAACCCGCTTCCATCTGAAAGCATGGCTCCTTTTGATAGGTGAGTCGATTTGATACAAGTGGACCTTCGAGCTCAAACTCAATTTCCTGTTTTTTCGAATGGACCATCGTGAGCGTTCCCCATCCGGCATCATGGAAAAATTCGGGGATCTTCTCCCATGACTCTTGAGGAAATTTACGAGCAAGCAGTTTACCCGCAAAATACATCATAGATGAATGATCCTGACCCAAAATATCAGGCAGCAGAACTTCGCGTATCAGCTCGTAGGCAAATCCATTGACTTCAATTTCTTTTAGCTGTTCTAAGTTAGATTCGAATTTATTCATTGTACGGCTCCCCTCTTTCAACAATTTATTATAGCTTATGTAAGCATATGATGACAGAGTTTTCCCTGAAGTCTAAGAAATTCTTATTGTAGTAAAACGAATTTTGATTTAAAACTTTTAAATTTCGGAAAATTTTAATTTATGTACGCGGTTTCTTGACGCTTTTTTGACATAGGAGTAAAATGAAATTGTCAATAAATTTGAATAAAGTGCTTACAATTGAAAGAAGCGGGGGTAAGACAATTTTCAGCAATTGCACTTTTTACTAGGGGGTAAAGTAATGTCGGGGAACAAAGAATTTTTTTATCGGAGATTGCATTCTTTGCTTGGCGTCATTCCGGTCGGTCTATTTTTAGTACAGCACTTAGTGATTAACCACTTTGCGACGAATGGACCAGAGGCGTTTAACAAAGCTGCACACTTTATGGAACAGCTTCCATTCAGATATGCACTTGAGCTGTTCGTGATTTTCTTACCACTGATCTATCATGCTGTTTATGGGGTGTACATAGCCTTTACGGCACAAAACAACACGTCTCGCTTCAGTTACTTAAGAAACTGGTTGTTCAGACTGCAAAGGATTTCAGGTATCATCACATTAATTTTTGTCACTTGGCACGTATGGGAAACACGAATTCAAGCTCAGCTTGGAGCTGAAGTGAACTATGACATGATGGCGAATATTTTAAGCTCTCCATTTATGCTAGGCTTCTATATTGTCGGCGTTTTATCTACTATTTTCCACTTTGCTAATGGCTTGTGGTCATTTGCTGTCAGCTGGGGAATTACTGTTTCACCACGCTCACAAAGAATCTCCACATATGTGACATTAGGTATATTTATAGCGCTTTCATATGTAGGGCTAAGAGCAATTTTCGCTTTTGTTTAAGAGGAAATAGATTAGTAGAAGAGGGAGAGGGGCTACAATGAGTAATTCTAGCATCATCGTTGTCGGAGGCGGCTTAGCTGGTCTCATGGCAACTATCAAAGCAGCAGAAGCGGGAACAGCTGTTAAACTATTTTCAATCGTACCTGTGAAACGTTCGCATTCTGTCTGTGCACAGGGCGGAATCAACGGAGCGGTCAATACAAAAGGTGAAGGGGATTCACCTTATGAGCATTTTGATGACACGGTGTATGGCGGAGATTTCTTAGCGAACCAGCCGCCAGTAAAGGCAATGTGTGAAGCAGCGCCGTCCATTATCCACTTACTTGATCGGATGGGTGTCATGTTTAACAGAACACCAGAGGGATTACTGGACTTCCGCCGCTTCGGGGGAACACAGCACCACCGTACAGCATTTGCTGGAGCTACAACAGGTCAGCAGCTATTATATGCACTAGATGAGCAGGTTCGCCGCTATGAAGTAGCAGGGCTTGTCACGAAATATGAAGGCTGGGAATTCCTTGGCGCTGTGTTAGATGACGAGGAAGTATGCCGAGGCATTGTCGCGCAGAACTTGACGACAATGGAAATTGAATCCTTCCGTTCAGATGCAGTGATCATGGCAACTGGTGGTCCTGGAATTGTGTTCGGTAAATCAACGAACTCGATGATCAACACTGGATCTGCTGCATCCATCGTCTATCAGCAAGGTGCTCATTACGCAAATGGAGAATTCATTCAAATTCACCCAACAGCGATCCCTGGAGATGACAAGCTTCGTCTCATGAGTGAATCGGCTCGTGGTGAAGGCGGACGTGTTTGGACATATAAAGACGGGAAACCTTGGTACTTCCTTGAAGAAAAATACCCAGCATACGGGAACCTTGTACCGCGTGATATCGCAACGCGTGAAATCTTCGACGTATGTGTCGAGCAAAAGCTTGGCATCAACGGAGAGAACATGGTATACCTCGATCTTTCTCATAAAGATCCAAAAGAACTTGATATTAAACTTGGCGGCATCATTGAAATCTATGAAAAGTTCATGGGTGATGACCCGCGTAAGCTTCCAATGAAAATTTTCCCTGCTGTTCATTATTCAATGGGCGGATTATGGGTTGATTATGATCAAATGACGAATATCAAAGGTCTATTCGCTGCCGGAGAATGTGATTACTCTATGCACGGCGGAAACAGACTTGGTGCAAACTCACTGCTTTCTGCGATTTACGGCGGGATGGTCGCTGGACCAAATGCGGTCAAGTACATTAGCGGCCTTGAAAAATCTGCGGAAGACCTATCTTCTGCAACATTTGACAGCGCTGTGAAGAAAGAGCAGGAGAAATGGGACAACATCCTCAGCATGGACGGAACAGAAAATGCATACGTGCTTCATAAAGAGCTTGGAGAATGGATGACGGATAACGTCACAGTGGTTCGTTACAATGACAAACTCTTAAAAACAGATCAGAAGATCGAAGAATTAATGGAGCGCTACAAGCAGATTAACATCAACGATACAGCTTCATGGAGCAACCAAGGCGCTGCCTTCACACGTCAGCTTGACAACATGCTTCAGCTGGCAAGAGTCATTACGATCGGGGCATACAACCGGAATGAAAGCCGAGGCGCACACTACAAACCGGATTTCCCAGAGAGAAACGATGAAGAATTCCTAAAAACAACGATGGCTACGTTCAAAGGGAAAAATCAAAAGCCTGCATTCCACTATGAGGACGTCGATGTATCGTTAATTGCACCTCGTAAACGAGATTACTCGAAGAAAAAGGTGGAGAAATAAGATGAGTGAAAAAAACACGATTCAATTCATTATCACACGTCAAGATACAGCAGATGGAAAGCCTTATGATGAAGAATTCGAAATCCCTTACCGCCCAAATATGAACGTCATTTCCGCCCTTATGGAAATAAGACGGAACCCGGTCAATAAACAAGGGGAAAAAACAACAGCGATTAACTGGGATATGAACTGTCTTGAAGAGGTGTGCGGAGCTTGTTCCATGGTCATTAATGGAACACCGCGCCAGTCATGTACAGCACTCATCGATCAGTTAGATCAGCCGATTCGTCTTCAGCCGATGAAGACATTCCCGGTTGTGAGAGACTTGCAGGTTGATAGAAGCCGGATGTTCAATTCCTTGAAAAAGGTGAAAGCATGGGTACCGATCGATGGCACATATGATCTCGGTCCTGGACCAAGAATGCCTGAGAAAAAACGTCAATGGGCGTATGAGCTTTCTAAATGTATGACATGTGGTGTCTGCCTTGAAGCTTGTCCAAACGTGAATGATAAGTCTTCCTTTATGGGCCCTGCACCGCTTTCACAAGTCCGTTTATTTAACGCACATCCGACAGGTGCGATGAATAAGTCTGACCGTCTAGAAGAAATTATGGGGGACGGCGGTCTTGCGAACTGCGGGAACTCCCAAAACTGTGTGCAGGCTTGTCCGAAAGGAATCCCGCTGACAACGTCAATTGCAGCACTTAACCGAGATACAACTTTACAAGCATTCCGTAACTTCTTCGGAAGCGATCACGCAGAATAACATCACATTCAGTCCTCTTTGCCAATCATGATGAGTGTTTAAGGGGCTGGATGCAACATATAAACAAACGCCTCTTCCAATACGGGAGAGGCGTTTTGTTTCCAAATAAGGAGATGATCAAGTGAGACTGCCGTCATATATTGAAGAACCGTTTGAAGAGTGGAGGGCATCCTTTCGATTTTATGTCGAAACCACCGTTCGTTTTTCAGAAACGGATATGTTTGGCCATATGAACAATGTCACCCCTTTTGTGTATTTCGAAGAGGCACGAATTGCCTTTTTTCAAAAGACGGGAATTGTTGATAAACGGATGAAACGTGTGAGGGAGACCATTACAGTCGTCGCAAACCTGCAATGTGATTACATCAAGCAGGTAGAGATTGGGGAGAGGCTTCGTGTGTATGTCAAGCCGGAAAAGGTCGGATCAAGCTCACTCATCCTTCATTATTTAGGAGAAAATGAGCAGCAGGAACCTTGCTTTACAGGCTCAGTCACCATGGTGCAAATTAGTAAAGACACAGGCGCATCTGTCCCGTTTACAGAGGAAGAAAAAGAGACGTTTCAGGCGCAGCGAAATGAGTAACATGCTGGCTCATCAACATGCACACTTCATTTTGTTATAATAAAAGCATCATATCAAGAAGAAACAAGAGGAGAACACATGAAGATTTTTCAATATGACACCATTGATAGTACAAATAATGAAGCGAAAAGGCTCATGCAGCAAGGAGAAAAGCCCTCATTTGCTGTCTATGCACGCCAGCAGACAGCAGGAAGAGGCAGACTCGGCAGGCCGTGGGAAACGCCTTTAGGGAATGTGGCGGTCACCATGACAGTCTTACCGCCAGCAGAACTCTCCACCCAGTCAACGATCGCCCCGCTGACAGCACTAGCAATCTATGATGTTCTGAAACCACTCATGAGAGCGGAGGATCAGCTGGCGATCAAATGGCCTAATGATATTCTCATTAATGAAGCAAAGGTATCCGGCACATTAATTGAAGCAGACCGCAGTTCCATTTATATCGGTGTTGGCATCAATGTAGAGACGAAGCCGGAGCATGTCCCGTACAAAACCATTTGCTTATCAGAGCTGACAGAGGTGAAAGCCGATCAGCTAGTGAAAGAACTGGCAGCGGCTTTTGAAAAGTACCATTCACGCTGGCAGAATGAAGGGTTTGAAGCACTCACTGCCCTCTATAACAAACGGTTATATCGTCTCAACAAGCCCCTTCGCATTTCGTTAGATCGTGAAAAACAAACATGGGAAGAAGGCATTTGCTGCGGAGTCAACCGCTACGGTCATCTCCAGTTAAAAGATGAGAAAGGGCAGATAAAAGCTCATTCTGCTGGAGATATTGATGCCCCGCTTCAGCATTAAAAAAGCAGACGATGTTCTCGTCTGCTTTAGGCTTCTCTTTTGATCTGAGGCTGCACGATATAGTCTTGTTTTGTAAAGACAACCCCGTCTAGAATTTCTCTTGCGGTTCGAATGACTTTGACTCTGTTTTGAGAGATGTCAATTTCAGTTTGCATAATACCAGCAGGATGCCCAATACGAAGTGTGTCGTCATGCCCTTTAAACAGCTGAGCCGGAAGCGTTTCATCCAAGAAACAGCTGGCTGTCACGCAGACAGAGCCGGTAATGGCAAGTGCTTGGTGCGGTCTTTGCATCGATAGCATACGAACGATGATGTCCATATCGGCTGCTCTTCTCAAGATTCCATTAGTATCTACATAATCAGCAGGCTCGCTAATGAGCGCAAGCTTTGGAACAGCTGGAGACTGTAATGTCGCCATTTCTTTTGGTGCAAAGTGACACATTTCAGCAGCGATAGAACGAATTTCTTCTAAATCATCCAATAATTCGTCTGTAAACTCTTCAGGCAATTCAGTTCCTTTTAATTGAATATCTTTGGCACGAATAAAGGCAATTGGATTTGCAATGTCAACAATCGAGATGGGAATCTCTCCAAACTTTGTTTGAATCGTATCAATTTTGTTTCCAGTCGGAAAGGTTTTACCTGTGACAGCACCTTCAGGATTTTCAAAAGATAAATAAATGGGAGAACCTGTCCCTTTTACTCCTGGAATTTCTGCCTGTCCCTCAAATTTTACTTCTCCATTTTCGACTTCGACCTCTGCTGTAATGACTTTATTTGTGTTGGTATTGAGGATACGTACAGTCGTAATGGGCTCAACCGCTTGAACAAGTCCTTTAATGATGGCGTATGGTCCAACCGCTGATGAGATATTCCCGCAGTTTCCTTTAAAGTCGACATATCTCTCATTGATGCTGACTTGTGCAAACGTATAGTTCACATCCACATCTGGGCGTGTGGCTTTATCAATAATGGCTACTTTGCTTGTTAAAGAATTACCGCCGCCGATTCCATCGACCTGCAGCCGGTCAGGGCTGCCCATAATGTCTAATAGAAATGCCTCGAGCTCATCGTGTTCAAATGGTGCATTGTTTGCTTGAATGAATACCCCTTTGCTTGTACCGCCTCGCATGATTGTGATTGGAACTTTTCTCATTACTCTCACCCTCAATTTTTTAATGAACTGTTTATCTAACCAAAATGGTAAAGTATAATAAGAAATAAGTTAAATACATTATTTTGAGAATAATCAATAAAAATATTTTATAATTAGTAAAAAAGGAGGGCATAAAATGGATGAAAAAGATTGGCGGTTTCTAAAGGTGCTTTATGAAGAAAAGAACATCACAAAAGCGGCAGAAAAATTATTTGTCTCTCAGCCTGCCTTAAGCTATCGATTGAAACAGCTTGAAGAGGAGTTTGATATGAAGCTTTTCTTTAAAAGAAAACGAGGAATCGAATTTACGTCAGAGGGCGAGTACTTGGCTAAATACGCAAATGACATGCTCAAACAGCTCCAGCAAACGAAAGATGGCATGCTGAATATGCAAAAAAAGGTCAAAGGAACAATTCGGTTAGGGGTCTCAAGTAACTTTGCCCAGTATAAACTGCCAGAAATTTTAAAAGAATTTTCTAAGCAGTATCCACATGTTCAATTTATGGTGAATACAGGCTGGAGCACGAAAGTCATGGACTTATTAGGCACATCAAGTGTCCATTTAGGGATTTTAAGAGGGGATTACGACTGGAATGGAGAGCGGTTTTTGCTCGATAAAGAGCGGCTTTGTATCATTTCAAAATCAGAAATCCAGCTGAAAGACCTCCCAAAGCTGCCGCTCATTGACTATCATACAGATAGTTCATTAAAACGATTGATTAACAGATGGTGGCAGGAAACGTTCACAATGCCTCCGCTTGTGACGATGGAGACAGACCGTCAGGATACATCAAAAGAGATGGTCAAGCATGGTTTAGGCTATGCCATTGTCCCAGAAATTTGCCTCAGACCAAGTGATGAGCTATTTGTAAAAGGTCTTTCGTATAAAGATGGACAGCCCGTTTTAAGAGATACATGGCTTATGTACCAGCCAGACTCCCTTCATTTATCTGTTGTGAAAGCATTCATTGAGTTTTTAAGAAGTCAGCAAGGTTGATTATAAAAGAATTTTATAGAATATACGAAAAAATCAATATTTTCATTATAAAAAGAGCTATTATATCCTTGAAATAGAAAGCGCTAACATTCATCGCAAGTGCAAAGGGGCGCTTGCTGATCGCGTAAAGAAGAGGATGGAGGGATATAAAGTGCTAGCTATTTTAGGGATCTTGATGGTCTTGACATTTACATTTCTCATTATGACAAAACGTATGCATCCGGTGGTGGCTCTAACCGTTGTACCTATCATATTTGCATTGATCGGTGGTTTTAACCGCGGATTAGGGGACATGATGCTTGATGGACTTAAAACTGTTGCACCATCAGCTGCTTTATTGTTATTTGCGATTTTATTCTTTGGTGTCATGCTGGATGCTGGGCTGTTTGATCCACTGATTAAACTCATTTTACGTATTGTGAAAGGTGATCCTGTCAAAATTGCTTTTGGGGTAGCAATTTTGTCTATGCTTGTTGCATTAGATGGTGATGGAACAACAACTTACATGATTACCGTATCAGCTATGCTGCCACTTTTCTTAAGAATTGGGATGAACCCGTTAATTTTAGGAACAGTTTCATTATTATCATTAGGAATTATGAGCGGAATGACGCCATGGGGCGGTCCAGCTACTCGTGCAATTGCTGCGCTTGGCTTGGATGCAGGCGAATTTTTCATTCCATTACTCCCAACGATGGTTGGAGGCGGTCTTTTTATACTTTTTACTGCTTATGTACTTGGGAAAAAAGAAAGAAAACGGATTGGGATCGCAGAGATTCAGCACAAAGAAGAGGTGTCCATTTCTCCTGAATTGGCTGCGTCAATTGAGGATGGCGTAGAAGACATGAAGAGACCAAACCTCATTTGGATCAACTTCTTCCTCACAATTGCTGTCATGGCCACACTAGTCCTAGATATTATACCAATACCTGTACTCTTCTTAATTGGATTTGTCATCGCTCTCATGATCAACTATCCAAAGGTTGAAGATCAGCGCGAGAGAATCTTATCGCATGCAGGAAACGCATTAACGGTCATTACCCTTGTGTTTGCAGCAGGAATTTTCACAGGCATTTTTTCGGGGACAAAAATGGTGGAGTCCATTGCTAATTTGGTCATTTACATGATTCCGGATTCCTACAGCTCATTTTTTCCACTCATTGTCGCTTTAACGAGTATGCCATTTACATTTGTTCTTTCAAATGATGCTTACTATTTCGGAGTGCTGCCAATCTTGGCTGAAGCCGGCGCAGCATACGGAATTGATCCGGTGGAGATTGCACGTGCCTCTATTATAGGACAGCCTGTTCACTTGCTGAGCCCTCTTGTGGCTTCAACGCTGCTTCTTGTCAGTATGCTGAACAAAGATATTGGCGATTTGCAAAAATACGCACTGCTGTGGACTGTGTTAACAGCCCTTTTTACAACATTGATCGCTTTGTTAACAGGAGCCATTTCTATCTTTTAAATACGTGTATGAAAAGGACGATGTCTCGGATAGGAGACTCGTCCTTTTTTGTGCTGATAAAAGCGCACAAATTGGACGCTCATATGCGGGAATTCTCGATTTTAACGTCACCTACCTCGGGCACCCGGCATATGATATCTCGACTATACAGAATCCCATTCTATAGAGACTAGAGCTCTCACCTTAGCAAGGAGGGTTACAATACTTGAAGGAGAAAGAGTTTCAATCCAAGCCGCTATTAACCAAAAGAGAAAGAGAAGTATTCGAATTGCTCGTCCAAGATAAAACAACTAAAGAAATTGCAAGCGAGCTTTTTATTAGCGAAAAGACTGTTCGAAATCATATTTCGAATGCCATGCAAAAGCTAGGAGTCAAAGGCCGTTCACAGGCCGTCGTCGAGCTTCTGCGTATGGGTGAGCTAGAGCTCTAAAGTCAGCCGGTTTTCCTTCCACACCAGGGAGGAACCGGTTATTTCTATATGGTTTCCATGAGTCTCTTCTTGCATTTTCTCTGAAAAACGAGGAAAATAGGAATGTACGTTTTAATCAAAGTGAGATGCTATAGTGAGGTATCAATGAAATGGAAACGAATGAGTTCGACCATGTAGCAGAGATTGAGAAATCATTGCGCCATATTGCTGCAATTATTAAGCAAAAAGGCAGAGAAATCCTGAATCAATATACGATTACACCTCCTCAATTTGTAGGGCTTCAGTGGCTTTATGAATTCGGAGATATGACAATAGGTGAGCTATCACAAAAGATGTATTTGGCTTGCAGTACAACCACCGACTTAATTGATCGAATGGAGAAAAGTGAACTTGTTGAACGAGTAAAAGATCCTTCTGACCGCCGCGTGGTTCGCATTCATTTATTACCTGAAGGCGAGCGGATCATTCAAGAAGTGATTGTCAAACGCCAAGAATACGTCAGTGAACTTCTAGGGGCTTTCTCAGAAGAAGAAGCCATCGTTTTCAACCAATCCTTAACGAAACTACAGCAGCAAATGAAAAGAAAATGAGGCGATTTTGTTGGATCAACCAATCGGCGTGATTGATTCCGGCGTCGGCGGTTTAACCGTTGCAAAGGAAATCATGAGACAACTGCCAAAAGAAAAGATCATTTACGTAGGCGATACAAAACGGTGTCCGTATGGCCCGCGGAAAGAAGAAGAGGTTCTTCAATATACTTGGGAAATGGCACACTACTTATTAAGACATCACCATATTAAAATGCTCGTCATCGCATGCAACACAGCGACGGCGATCGCACTTGATGAAATTAAAGCAACGCTTGATATTCCGGTCATTGGCGTGATTCAGCCCGGCGCCCGTACAGCCATCAAGGTGACAAACAATCAGCAGATTGGTGTCATTGGTACAGCCAATACGATCAAAAGCGAGGCATACAAAGAAGCACTGCTATCCCTAAAAGCAGGACTAGCGGTTCAAAGTCTGGCATGTCCGCTGCTTGTCCCATTTGTGGAAAGCGGTACGTTTTTAGATCAGACAGCAGATGAAGTGGTGAAAGATTCCCTTGAACCAATGAAAGAAACAGGAATTGATACGCTCATTCTTGGCTGCACGCACTATCCGATTTTAAAAGAGTCGATTCAGCGCTTTATGGGCAGTGATGTGAGCATTATTTCATCAGGGGATGAGACAGCTAGAGAAGCCAGTACGATTCTTTCGTATAAAGGGCTGTTAAACACTTCTCAAGAAGCACCTGTTCATACATTTTATACAACAGGGCAGCAGCAAAATTTTGAAAACATCGCTCGTGACTGGTTTGGCTACCTCCCAGGGAAGGTCGAAACCGTATCACTTGAACACGTCTATCAGCAATAACCCGCTTCTTCTTGAGGTGGGTTATTTTTTTATGAAAAGGGTCTAATCCACATGAGGAGCTCGTATACATAGTAGTACAAACTACTAGAGGAGGGTGAAGTATGCTGAAAAAAGGATCTACAGCAGCTGTGACGTGTATCGCGTCAGCCATGCTTTTGTCAGGATGCGGATTGTTTCAAACAGACCAAGCGAAAACAGAGATTGACCCGCCACAAAACGTCACATATGTGAAAGAAAATAAAGAAGATAAACAAACAGCCAAAGAAGGAAAAGAAGAGAAGAAGGCAGATACAGTCATGAGAGAATTATATTTAATTGATAAAAACGGGTATGTCGTCTCTCAATCCATTCCGCTGCCGAAAAACGAAGGAAGTGCCAAACAAACCCTTGAATATCTCGTGGACGGAGGACCGATTTCTAACCTCATGCCAAATGGGTTCCGAGCTGTTTTGCCGGCCGACACGAGCGTATCTGTCGACATTAAAGACGGAACGGCCGTAGTGGATTTTTCAAATGAATTCAAAAACTATAAAAAAGAAGACGAACAGCGCATCCTGCAATCTGTCACTTGGACGTTAACGCAGTTTGATTCTGTCGCCAAAGTCAAATTGAAAATGAATGGACATGAACTAAAAGAAATGCCTGTGAACGGTACACCGATCTCCGATGATTTAAGCAGAGAAGACGGTATAAATATTCAGCACGAGGCTGCCGCTGATATGACATCGACAAAGCCAGTGACGGTTTACTACTTAGCTGAATCTGATGAACAGACGTACTATGTTCCTGTGACCAAAAGAGCGCCAAAAGACGAGGATGATCCGATTACAGCAGCCATTGATGAGCTCGTCTCTGGACCAAGCAAAAAAAGCCATTTGCTCACAGACTTTGATCAAGATGTAAAGCTGAATGATGTCCCGAAAGTAAAAGACGGACATGTGACACTTGATTTCAACGAATCCATTTTTGGCAGTGCAGATGAAAAGAAAAAGGTCATTTCACAAAAAGTTCTTGATAGCATTGTGCTCACATTAACAGAGCTGCCGGACGTCAAAAGCGTATCGGTTAAGGTAAACGGCAAGGCTGAGCTTGTGAACGAAAAAGGAGCAGAGCTGACAAAGCCGGTTTCAAGACCAGAACAAGTGAATACAGGTAGTTTTTAACGGCACACATTGATATAATGGAGAAAAAGAGGCATGCATATTCGCTGCCTCTTTTTTATTCCAAGCGATTAGAACGAGCCTAGGTTGTCAAAGTTAGTAGGAGAACCCCGCTGGCACCCGCGCGGAATGTATATCGTAATGGAGGTAAATCATGAGATTAGATGAAAGACAATATGACGAATTAAGAAAAGTTGAAATAGAGGCAGGCTACATTAAGCATCCAGAAGGCTCTGTCTTAATCTCATCGGGAAATACGAAGGTGATTTGTAACGCATCCATCGAAGACCGTGTACCTCCTTTTTTAAGAGGAGAAGGAAAAGGCTGGATTACAGCAGAATATAGCATGCTTCCAAGAGCAACCGCACAAAGAACGATGAGAGAATCTTCTAAAGGAAAAGTTACAGGACGTACAATGGAGATTCAGCGCTTAATTGGACGAGCACTCCGCGCAGTCGTTGACTTAGAAAAGCTTGGCGAACGCACGATTTGGATTGACTGTGATGTCATTCAAGCAGACGGCGGAACACGCACAGCATCCATTACAGGTGCTTTTGTCGCCATGACACTTGCGATTCAGAAGCTTCGAGCAGAAGGAGTTATCAAAGAAAACCCGATCACTGATTATTTAGCGGCGATATCCGTCGGAATTGATTCTCAGCAAGGTCTTCTGTTAGATTTAAATTATGAAGAAGATTCTTCAGCTGAAGTAGATATGAATGTCATCATGACAGGTGCTGGACGCTTTGTTGAACTTCAAGGGACAGGCGAAGAAGCGACATTCTCAAGAGAACAGCTAAACGGACTGCTTGATTTAGCCGAAAAGGGCATCAAAGAATTAATCGAAAAGCAAAAAGCGGTTACAGGAGAAGTCATCGAATAAAAAGAAGGGTTTGATCAGGATGAAAACAGCCATCATTGCAACGCACAATGCGGGCAAAGCGAAAGAATTCAAAGCCATTCTTGAGCCAAAAGGATTCACGGTCAAAACACTAGCAGACATCGGCTTTACTGAAGAGATTGAAGAAACAGGACAAACCTTCGAAGAAAATGCCATCATCAAAGCCGAGGCGATTCAAGCCAAAGCAGGTGAAATGGTCATTGCAGACGATTCCGGTTTGTCGATTGACTATCTTGGCGGAAAACCTGGCGTATATTCAGCGAGATACGCTGGTGAGCATAAAAACGATGCTGAGAATGTGGAAAAAGTGCTGAGCGAACTTCAAGGCATTGAAAAAGAAGACCGCACAGCCAGATTCAGATGTGCCCTGGCTGTCAGCATACCGGGCAAAGAAACAAAGACGGTAGAAGGATCAGTAGAAGGCTTCATCGCAGAGGAACCAATCGGCGAAAACGGCTTCGGATATGACCCCATTTTCATCGTCAAAGACAAAGACCAGACGATGGCCGAATTATCACCAGAGGAGAAAAACAAGATCAGCCATCGAGCGGTCGCGCTTCAAAAGCTTTCATCACTGCTAGACGCAAATGAATAAGGGGGAATGAAGCCATGAAGATACTCATCATGAGTGACAGTCATGGACTCACAGACGAACTTCAAACCATTGCCAAACGGCACGCGGATGAAGTCGATATGATGATTCACTGCGGAGATTCAGAACTCGAAACGAACCATCCAGCACTCGAAGGATACAAAGTCGTCAAAGGAAATTGTGACTTTATGGGCGATTTTGAAGAAGAGCTCCTGCTCCCACTTGATGGAGGCGGAAAACTATTTCTCACTCACGGACATCTGCATGGCATCAAACAATCCTTGCTTCAAGTCTACTACCGTGCAGAAGAGCTAGGCGCAGACATTATCTGCTTTGGCCACTCGCACATCCCAGGCAGTGAGCTGCTAAGAGGAAAACTGCTTATTAACCCGGGCAGCGTGCACCTGCCAAGAATGCGTAAAGAGCGCAGCTATGCGATACTGACACTAGATGGAAGCGAAGCAAACGTACAGTTTTTCACAGACGAAGGTCTGGTCATACAAGACCTCGAAAACACTGTCACATTGGAAGGTATTTCATAAGGGTGCAGCATTTGCCCCTTATGAAAAAAACTTTCGAAAAACCGTTGACTTTAAAGAACAATAGTAATATAATAAATCTTGTCGCTGAGGTAATGCGCCACAGCACACTACATAACAACATGTCCCAGTAGCTCAGCAGGATAGAGCAACGGCCTTCTAAGCCGTCGGTCGGGAGTTCGAATCTCTCCTGGGACGTAATTAAATAATGAATGATAGCAAAAAACGTCCAACCTAACCTTTGGACGTTTTTTGATTGATTAAAAAGAGATTATTTCCTTGTTTTCGAAACAGTCTTTTAAAATCAAGTGATGTGTTTAATTAAATGAAATAAAACAAAGCAGTAAAAAGATGTATTTAATTAATTTTTAGTTATAGAATTAATAATTTCAATTCGATCTTGAATGCTTCCTGTATTGAGTTCACTCAATAGTGTTTCTATCTCTCCACTAATTTTGAACTTATAAATCCCATCTTCTTGTATGATGTGAATTCCTATATCACAAGTTCTACTTACTTGTTTTGAGTTAAGTGAAATATCATTAAAGATATTAAGCATTATCCTTAAACTACCCCAAAAACCTTTCTTACCAATATTTAAATCATATCTTTCTTCTGTGAATTTAATCTTATTGGGAGATTCAAGGAAATCTCCTGGATATACAATATTTATGGATCCATTTTCTAAAATTGCGAGATTTGTTCCAGAATGTTTGTTTGAGAGTATTCCAACTCTAAGAAAAATACTCGTTTCATTGGCACCTAGCCAAGAAGCGACTACTACGCTGGCATCTATATCTTCTTCAAATATGGGATTTTCTGATTTACATGCTTCAAGTACACTTTTAAATAAAATTTCAATATTATTTGTATCTTTAATTTCGTTTGATGCTAATGCTTCCTTTAGTTTAAATAGATAATCGGACAGACCTGCTCCACTCGCCCATCCCATATCTCTCAAGTTAACAAGTTTAACATGACCATCTTCAAAGCCATGTTCTTGGTAGCGCCCGAAGTTTATTCTGTTATCAGATAGAATAATTGAAAATTCTTTACTTACATATGATAAAACTGCAGTCAACTTTACCCCTCCTTATGGCTTATATTTCGCTAGATGTTACATTTATCCTCTAAAAATAAAAATTCACACATAATGAAAATTTAAAAAACCTATGAGAAATCATAAAATTATTAAGCTTTTTCGGTGACGGGATGTATCCAAGCTTTTGGGGGTTAGATCAAAACGGAGAACCTGCTTGCCTTGTGACGGATTTTCTTATAATGGACTGATGAGAAACCCATGAAACCATGGGTTCTTTTATTGTCATTTAAAGATCTGAGCAATATTCTCTCTAGTCAAACTTAAATCAAGGTGCAACCAATTCAACTTTAATTCTATCAGGATCTTCAAAATAAACTGCGTAATGTGTATTGCCGCCTGCGAAAGGGTGTGTATCGGTATAAAGAATTTTAACCCCCTTGGTTTTTAATTTTTCTGTTATATGATCTACTTGCTCTCTGGAGTCTGCATGAAAAGCCAAGTGGTTTAAACCTGCTCTGCGTCTATGATATGGTACGTCCATAAATCGTTCTTCAGTTTGTACAAAAACGATATAAGTTTCTCCTAATTTCCAACTTCGACCGCTTTCCCATGTTTGATAAGATTCGTAGCCTAATTCTCCTAAAAACCACTCCCAAAAAATAATCGAATTCTTTAGATTCGAAACATTTAATTCAATGTGGTGAATAAGTCCTTTTGACAATAGGTGAACCTCCCTTATTTGAAAAATTTAATGTGTATTATTCAATGTAACCTACTTCAGATCAATAGGGAACTCTATTTCATTGTGTAGCTGATATTAAATTTTGATACTTCTCGACAGCTTTCAGCAATTTTAAGGCAAATTTAAGCTTGAATTTCATTTCAAATACATTAAATCTTTGTTACAATAAGACAGCTTTGCGCAAAAGTGACGTTCAAAGGTTCGACAGTTTTTTTTATCATTTCTTAAAATTTTTATGTTTTGATATGAAACTCTTTGAATGATTCATGCGTCTCTATAAGTGTCAAAAGAAAAGAGGTTATCCATATGCTATTCAAAAAGCTATCAGAAAATAAGTCTGTAAAATGGATAGGATATACGAGTTTTTACTTACTTATTTTGCTATTATTGTTCTTTATTTACGGATTCCATACAGCAAATACGGGATCATTCATTTACAACGATTTTTAATTGGAGATTAAACTATGAAACTATTACACACGATTCATGAATACCAACAAACGAAACCAACACAGCCAGCATTTGTTTCTCAACATGCTTCGATCACATATGATGAGCTTTGGCATCTATCAGACCAAATGGCTGGTGCGATCGATGCAGTCGCAACTGGCAGTGCACCTGTCATTGTATACGGTCATATGGAGCCAGAGATGCTGATTTCTTTCTTAGGCAGTGTGAAATCAGGCAGACCTTATATTCCGGTCGACATCTCAATCCCTGCCGAGCGTATCGTCTCAATTATTGAAAGCTCAAAAGCCAGTCTGTTGATTTGTGCAAATGAGCAGAATGTACTAGATGTAGAAGAACACATTGAAGTGAAAAGTGCGGCATCTCTTTTAGCTCTTGAAAAAGAAGCACCGCCATCCTCGCAGTGGGTTCAACAGGATGATGTCTTTTACATCATTTATACGTCTGGCAGTACCGGAAAACCGAAAGGCGTTCAGGTAACAGCCAATAATTTAGAAAGCTTTACAGAGTGGATGTGCCGAGACTTCCCAATTGGCGGGGGGCGCACCTTCTTAAATCAAGCACCGTTTTCTTTTGACTTATCAGTGATGGATTTGTATCCAGCGCTTCAATCAGGCGGTACTCTGTACTGTTTAGTGAAAGATCTAGTGAATAAGCCGAAGGATATGTTTGCAGCACTTGGTCAATCTGACGTTGAAGTGTGGACATCAACACCTTCCTTTGTGCAAATGTGCTTAATGGACCCTTCCTTTACAGGGGAGCTTTTACCAGAGTTGAAAGTTTTCTTGTTCTGTGGAGAGGCACTTCCTGTATCTGTAGCAACTGCGCTCCTTGAGCGTTTTCCAAAAGCGCAGGTCTTTAATACGTATGGTCCGACTGAAGCAACTGTTGCGATCACATCGATTGAAGTCACGCAGGCGATTCTTGATCAGCACGATTCTTTACCAGTCGGCTACGCCAAACCGGATACAGATATCGTCATTTTAGATGAAGAAGGCAAGACCCTTCCTGATGGTGAAAAAGGGGAAATTGTCATCGTAGGGCCAAGCGTCACGAGAGGCTACTTAGGTGAACAAGCCTTAACAGATAAAGTGTTCTTTGAATACGAAGGACGCCCTGCTTACCGTACAGGTGATGCAGGTGTGGCACAGGATGGTTTGATTACATGCCACGGCCGTCTGGACTATCAAATTAAGCTGCATGGATACCGGATGGAGCTTGAAGAAATTGAATATCATGTGAGCGAGACAACCTATGTCAATGCTTGTGTGATTGTGCCGTTCCAGCCAAACGGTCATGTGGAGTACTTAATTGCAGCCATTGTTCCAGCAGCGCATTCATTTGAAAAAGAATATCAGCTGACAAGTGCAATTAAGAAAGAAATGGCGGATTCACTGCCTGCGTACATGATTCCAAGAAAGTTTGTCTATCTTGAGCAGCTGTACATGACGCCAAACGGGAAGGTTGATCGTAAAAGAATCGCGAAAGAGGTTCTTCTATGATTCCGTTTAGTTCATTCTTTTTCTTCATTCTAATTGGTGTTCTTCTTTTGCCGACGATCATTCTTGGTCTTCGCGGCAAAAGAATGCAGGGCTACAACATGTTTGCAACGGTTGTGGCGCTCGCGCTTATTTTCTCAAAGGATGCACATGGCGCATTGCTGCTCTTCTTGTTTACAGTGTGGCAAATCTTGATCATCCGCTTGTACCTTTCGTACCGGCTGAAGGCGAATCAAGCGTCTGTCTTCTATATGGCAGTGGTGGCATCTATTTTGCCGCTTGTACTCTCAAAGGTTTTACCGTTCTTTTTAACTCATCAGCCGCATCAACCGCCGCCAATGAACTGGCTGAGTTTTTTAGGAATCTCGTACCTAACATTTAAAGGTGTCCAGTTAATTATCGAGACAAGAGACGGCTTGATTAAGAAGAAAATTCCGATTCATCGTTTGGTCTATTTCATTGTCTTTTTCCCGACGATTTCATCAGGTCCGATTGATCGTTACCGCCGGTTTGAAAAGGATATGGATACGCCGCCTGAAAAGGAAGCGTACAGTGATCTTCTATACGCCGGTATTCATAAAATTTTTATCGGCTTCTTATATAAGTTCATTATTGGTTATCTGATTCACACGTATATTCTCATGAATATTCATCACATTAGCAGCAGTCACTTTGTTCAACAGTTAACGTATATGTATGCGTACAGTATGTATTTGTTCTTTGACTTCGCTGGATATACAGCATTTGCTGTTGGTGTGAGTTATATGATGGGCATTAAATCACCAGAAAACTTTAACAAACCGTTTATCAGCCGGAACATTAAAGACTTCTGGAATCGCTGGCACATGTCCCTCTCCTTCTGGTTCAGAGACTACGTGTTTATGAGATTTGTGTTCTTTATGACAAAAAAGAAGTGGATCAAGAACCGTATGGCTGTATCAAATATTGGGTACTTTGTCCTCTTTCTATTGATGGGTGCTTGGCATGGTCTAGCACTTCAATATATTATTTACGGACTATATCACGCAGTTGTGATGTCCGGTTACAATTTATTTGAGAAATGGAATAAAAAGCACAAGTGGTGGCCGGATAATAAGGTCACAATGATTGTGTCGATCATTATTACATTCCATGTGATTTGTTTCGGATTTTATATTTTTTCAGGAAAACCATTTCATCATTAATCATTAAGGGAGTAGAAAATTATGGAATTTAAAAATCAAGTATACGGTATTATTGCAGAGGTTTGTCAGGACGACGTTGTGAAAGAAAATCCAGAGATTGCAATTTTTGAAGAAGGTCTTCTAGATTCATTTGGTACAGTAGAACTGCTTATGGCAATTGAAAGTCAACTCGGAATCACTGTTCCGATTACAGAGTTCGATCGTGATGTGTGGGATACACCGAATCACATTGCTGAGCAGCTGGCAGAGATGAAGTAATGAAAAAGCGTTTTTTTGGGCCGCTTATTTTAGCGGCTGTTCTATTCATTGGTGTTCTTCTTGTACCAAATGCATGGCTCTCACATCTGATCCCAAAAGACAAATTACAAAAGTCAGCCACAGATTTAGATCCAGGGATGTTCCAGGGGCTTTATTTACAAGATGAAATGCTAAAAGATCCAACTTATTTGCCGATCTATGGGTCTTCTGAACTATCACGTTTTGATCCATATCACCCTTCGAATTTCTTTCATGAGAATCCTCAAGGGTTTACACCTTATCTTATTGGAAAAGGTGGGTCACAATCATTAATTCATGCGATGAACTTCGCAGCGCATATGGATGAATTAAAAGGGAAGAAGCTTGTGTTTATCGTGTCCCCGCAGTGGTTTGTGAAATGGGGATCTGACGAGAATCACTTTGCACCGAACTATTCAGCGCTTCAAGCGCTTAATCTCGCTTATAATAAAGAAATTGATCCAGCTGTGAAAAAAGAGCTGATCAAGAGAATCATGACGTTTAAAGCTGTAAAGAACGACATGGTCATCACAGAACTTTTTAAAGCAGAGCTTTCTGGGAACAAATTCGCTTATGGCGCGATTTCTCCTATTGCAAAAATGTATTATGGCATGCTTCAAAAGAAAGACATGTACTATACAATTGGATCGGGGAAAGAGCGTAAGCTTCATCCGTCTCCTTCTGTCAAAGGAAAAACATGGACTGAGCTTGAAAAAGAAGCAAGTGTCTTAGGTGCGGAAAAAGCAGGGAACAACCCGTTTTATATTAATCAAAAACTATTTGACCGCAAGCTGAAACCGATCATGAAAAAGATGAAAGATTCTCGTGAAGACCACTCTTATGCGGAATCACCAGAATACAAAGATTTTCAAATCATGCTGGATATTTTAAAGCAGGCAGGGGCGAAGCCTTTGTTTGTGACGATTCCTGTCAATGGAAAATGGTATGATTATACCGGCTTCCCGAAAGAGGGGCGTACAGAGTATTATGAGAAAATCAATCGTCAAATTCGAGATAACGGGTATGAAGTCGCAGATTTGACTAAACATGAATACGATCCTTACTTCTTTAAAGATACAATTCATGTGTCTTATAAAGGATGGGTCTACATCGATAAGGCGATCGAAAAGTTTTACAAAGAGCAATAGAATGCAGCAGCTTTCTGCTGCTTTTTGTTTGTCGAATCGGCGGATATCTTGTATAACGAAGGGAAAAGGGCTATGCTGTAGATGGAGGCGATATGATGAACCGTTCTGAGAAAAAAGAACTATTAAAGCGTTCGAAGAAGCATTTTAATGATCATGCCTTTTGGGAAAAGTTAAAAAAGACGGCACAAAAAGCTGGTGTCTCTCTTGTCTATGCTGTGCTATTACTTTACTATACATTGCAAAAACCCGAAGTGCCTGTCAAAGCAAAAACCCTTATTATTGGGGCACTCGGATACTTTATCCTTCCTATTGACCTCATCCCTGATACATTGATTGGTGTCGGCTACACAGATGATTTAGGAGCGATCACATTTGCTCTGCTCCAAGTAGCGATGTACATTGATGATGATGTGAAAGGAAAAGCGAAGGACAGGCTGTCAAAATGGTTCGGTGAAAAAACCGATACGTCTCTTATTGATCAAAAGCTTGAAGATGGCGGGATGCCGTCTGCACGCTGAAAAGAAGACAAAGGGCTAAAATAAAGTTCATTTTAGCCCTTTGTCAACAAGCTGAAGCCTCCAAAACGGAGGCTTTTTCATTATCCTAAAAATTTCACGCAAACTGGATGAGGAACAGTGATGTCTGATTGTAAGACAGTGAGTCGTCCTGTTTCTTTGTCGCGTTTGTATAACACTAGGTTGCTAGATTCTTGGTTTGAACCGACGAGGAATTCTTCAGTTGGATCAAGCACAAAGTCTCTAGGCCAGTTTCCTTCAGATGAAGCAATCTCGACAAGACTTAATTGGCCGTCGGCGTCTGCTTTAAAAATCGCAATGCTGTCATGTCCGCGGTTTCCTGCATAAACAAATTGCCCGTCTGAAGAGACGTGAATGGCACTGCCTTGATTGTTCTCTGTAAAGTCGCTTGGAATGGTTGCGATCGTTTGGATCTCTTCGAAATGACCATCTTCAAAGTAACGAAGCACAATCACCTCTGAGCTTAGCTCTGTCATCACATATGCCACAGGTTTCGTTGGATGGAATGTGATATGGCGAGGACCGGTGCCTGGTTTTGTTTCAAATGTATGAGCGAGCTCGAGTTTGCCGCCCTCTTTCTTATACGTATAAATGCCATCTGTCCCAAGGTCAACAGCCACTGCAAATTGTTCATCTGGTGTCAGACCCATAAAGTGAGTGTGCGGTTTTTCCTGACGGTCTTCGTTTGGTCCAGTTCCTTCATGCTGCGCCTGTGACAGCGTGCGGATGACTGAGCCATTTTTAGCATCGATTTCATACATCTCTGCTGTTCCTTTATGATAGTTTGCTGTAAAAGCTGTTTTTGTTTGATTGTCCACGCTGACGTGGCAAGGAGAAGCGCCATCGGCAAGCTCTTGGTTGATGAAACGAAGTGTGCCGGTTTCTGCATCAATTTGATACGCAGCCACGCCGCCCTGTGATCCTTCTTTCACAACAGAATACACAAATTTTTGAGAATCTGAGACGGTTAAATATGTAGGATTTTCAAGTTCAGCAGCTACTTTTACTTGTTCGATCTGCTGCTTGTCCGTATTTAATGTAAAAGTATAAATGCCTTTACTGTCTCCCTTTGTATATGTTCCGATATAACCTCTGATGTTAGCCATGTATTGCCCTCCTTCTATAAGATGCTCTCATTCTATCATAAATTCATAGGAAAACGCTTTAGAAAGGCATGCCGAAAGAAAATCAAAAGCGTTGAAATCTACCAGTATTCATTAAAAACGATGTGAAAAAATATGACAAACGTTTTCTCAAAAGAAAAGCGTTCAGGTAAAGTAAATAAATTGAAGAAAAAATACAAAAAATTTTAAGTTTTTTCATTCCTTGTCTAGCAAAGGTGTAAGCGTATACATTTAATTTTGATTAGTCTAAATTGTCTAATAATTTTAAAAATGCTGTTGACACTGTATGGAAAGCGGCGTAAGATGGGTTCAACAAAAGCTAAACAAACACGCAGAGCAAGCGTGAGAGGCTTCAATAAAAAGTGTCTGAAAATTCAACTACTTTTTGCTTGAAAGAGAGGGTGCTCACTGAAAATGGAAGACCAAAAGGAACAGTGGATCTTTTTAAACGATGAACTCGTGAAAAAAGAGGATGCAAAAATTTCAGTTTATGATCATGGCTTCTTATATGGTGACGGTGTGTTCGAAGGGATACGCGTGTATAACGGAAATATCTTTCGAATGAAAGAACATTTAGACCGCCTGTATGATTCCGCCAGATCCATTATGCTGAACATTCCATATTCACTTGAGGAACTCACGGAAAAAATGATTCATACAGTTGAAAGGAACGGCCTAAAGGATGCCTATATTCGTCTTGTTGTCTCAAGAGGAGCTGGTGATCTTGGTTTAGATCCAAACAACTGCGGGAGAGCCAACACAGTGATCATTGTAGAGCCGCTGGCCATCTTTCCAAAGCACCTATATGAAACGGGTATTGATATTGTAACGGTACCGACGAGACGAAATCGTCCCGATGTACTGAGCCCAAAAGTGAAATCATTAAATTATTTGAATAACATCCTTGTCCGAATCGAAGCCCATATGGCCGGTGTGAGTGAAGCGCTGATGCTGAACGATCAAGGGTACGTGGCAGAAGGTTCTGCAGACAATGTGTTTATTTATAAAAAAGGTAAGCTTTATACACCGCCAGGTTATATCGGCGCTCTTGAAGGCATCACAAGAAATGCCATCATGGAGATTGCAGAAGACTTAGGCTACGAAGTGAAAGAAGAACCATTCACAAGGCACGATGTGTATACAGCAGAAGAAGTTTTTCTGACAGGAACCGCAGCCGAAGTGATCGCTGTTGTAAAGGTTGACGGCCGTACAATCGGTGAAGGGAAACCTGGGGTCCACACAAACAAACTTCTTGAACAATTCCGCAAGCGAGTGGTTGAAGAAGGAGAAAAAGTCGTATTTACAGATGAAAACATTCACGCAAGCTAAATAGATATCGATAAACGTTGAAGAGGACTAGTAGCTTTAGAGTCAGTATCTACAGAGAGCCGGTGGTAGCTGGAAACCGGTGTTACTTTCTAAAGTGAACTCACCTCTGAGTGTCTGCTTGAAATGATAGTAGGGCAGACCGAGTGACATTGCTCACTCGTTACCAAAATGGATGAAAGATGTCCATGAGACGGCAGCAGATTTTGCCGTGAACAAGGGTGGTACCGCGAAAAACAAAGCTTTTTCGCCCCTTTGACCTAGTGAAAAGTAGTGTCATTGTGGGGTGAGAAGGCTTTTTTATATGGTCTAAAATCTCGATCTTGAATAGAAAAGGGTGAAAAGACTTGACTGAAGCAAGACAAAGAGGAGGAAATCAAATGGGGACAAATGTACAAGTGGAGACGGAAACATCTAAAGCACCACAAACGATGAACGGTGCACTCATGTTAATTGAAGCACTCAAAAGAGAAAAAGTAGAAGTCATTTTCGGATATCCAGGCGGAGCGGTTTTACCGATCTACGATAAAATTTATGATTCTGGTTTATTTCATGTCCTGCCAAGGCATGAGCAGGGAGCGATTCACGCAGCAGAAGGATACGCAAGAGTATCTGGCAAACCGGGTGTTGTCATTGCGACATCAGGACCTGGAGCGACAAACCTTGTCACAGGAATTGCAGATGCAATGATTGATTCACTTCCTCTTGTTGTCTTCACAGGACAGGTGGCAACCTCAGTTATTGGATCGGATGCTTTCCAGGAAGCAGATGTGCTCGGCATCACAATGCCAATCACAAAGCACAGCTACCAAGTAAGAAATCCAGAGGAATTACCGGGTGTCATTAAAGAGGCGTTCCACATCGCAACAACAGGCAGACCTGGTCCAGTCTTGATTGATATTCCAAAAGATGTGGCAGGCATTGAAGGAACGTTTGAATATGATCAGCCAATTGATTTACCTGGTTATCAGCCAAAAGTCGAGCCGAACTATTTGCAAATTCGCAAATTAGTAGAAGCTGTAAGCAGAGCGAAGAAACCAGTCATTCTAGCAGGAGCTGGCGTTCTTCATGGCAAAGCATCTGAAGAATTAAGGCAGTATGTAGAGCAGCAGCAAATCCCAGTCGCTCATACACTGCTTGGACTTGGCGGATTCCCAGCAAAGCATCCTCTATTTCTAGGGATGGCTGGTATGCATGGCACATATGCGGCGAATATGGCCCTTCACCAATGTGATCTGCTCATTTCAATCGGTGCAAGATTTGATGACAGGGTAACTGGCAACCTCAATCACTTTGCGAAACATGCGAAGGTAGCACACATTGATATCGACCCGGCGGAAATTGGTAAGAACATTCATACCCATATCCCGGTTGTTGGAGACAGTAAGCTAGTCCTTGAAGAGCTGATCAAGCAAGACGGGAAGCAAGGGGAATCAGACAAATGGAAAAACCAATTAGATCAGTGGAAGGCAGAATATCCGCTCTGGTACGTTGAAAACGAAGCAGAGGGCTTTAAGCCTCAAAAGCTGATTGAATACATTCATCAATTCACAAAAGGTGAAGCCATTGTGGCAACTGATGTCGGACAGCATCAAATGTGGGCAGCTCAGTTCTATCCATTTGAAAATGCAGATAAGTGGGTCACATCTGGCGGCCTTGGTACGATGGGCTTCGGTTTACCGGCAGCCATCGGCGCTCAGCTGGCTGATCAAGAGGCAACGGTTGTGGCGATTTTAGGAGACGGAGGTTTCCAAATGACCTTGCAAGAACTTGCCGTTATCCGTGAGCTGAACCTTCCAGTGAAAGTGATTGTTCTGAATAATCACAGCCTTGGAATGGTAAGACAATGGCAAGAAATTTTCTACGAAGAACGCTACTCATATTCTAAATTTTCAGAGCAGCCAGACTTCGTTAAATTATCTGAAGCTTATGGCATTAAAGGAATCAGAATCTCATCAGACGAAGAGGCGAAAGAAAAGCTTGAAGAAGCGTTAACCTCTAGAGAGCCTGTTTTCATCGATGTCAATGTAGCGAGAGATGAAAAAGTATTCCCGATGGTCGCACCGGGGAAAGGACTTCATGAGATGGTGGGGGTGAAACCTTGAAAAGAATTATTGTGTTGACTGTATTAAATCGATCAGGCGTACTGAACCGAATCACTGGCCTTTTTACCAAAAGACACTACAACATTGAAAGCATTACGGTCGGCCATTCTGAGATTCAAGATGTATCACGCATCACGTTCGTCGTCCATGTAGACCAAGAGAAAGACATCGAACAGCTGACAAAACAGCTGAACAAGCAAATTGATGTTCTCAAAGTAACAGACATTACAAACCAATCAATCGTTCAGCGAGAGCTGGCTTTGATAAAAGTCGTTTCTGCACCGGCATCTAGAATGGAGATCACAGGGGTCATTGAACCGTTTAGAGCTTCTATTGTAGATGTAAGCAGAGAGAGTGTCGTCATTCAGGTGACAGGTGAGTCTTCAAAAATTGAAGCACTCATTGAATTACTTAAGCCATACGGCATTAAAGAAGTCGCCAGAACTGGCACCACGGCCTTTGCGAGAGATAATCAGCAAAAGCCGCAATCAAATAAAACAATTTCAATTGTCTAAACAAAAGGAGAGAGTCAAATGGTAAAAGTATATTATAACGGTGATATTCAAGAAAACGTATTAAATGGTCAAAAGGTTGCTATCATTGGGTATGGATCACAAGGTCATGCACATGCATTGAACTTAAAAGAAAGCGGCGTAGATGTGATCGTCGGCGTGAGAAAAGGCGGATCTTATACAAAAGCACAAGAAGACGGCCATCAAGTATTCACAGTAAAAGAAGCGGCAGCACAAGCAGATGTCGTCATGGTACTACTGCCAGATGAGCAGCAAAAGAAAGTATATGACGAAGAAATCAAAGATCAATTAGAAGCAGGCAACTCACTTGTTTTCGCACACGGATTCAACGTTCACTTCCATCAAATTGTTCCTCCAAGTGACGTAGATGTGTATCTTGTGGCTCCAAAAGGTCCAGGACATCTTGTGAGAAGAACATATGAACAAGGCGCTGGTGTACCTGCCCTATTTGCTATCTATCAAGATGTATCTGGCCAAGCGAAAGACAAAGCACTTGCTTATGCAAAAGCAATCGGCGGAGCAAGAGCAGGCGTCCTTGAAACAACATTTAAAGAAGAAACGGAAACGGATCTATTCGGTGAGCAAGCGGTCCTTTGCGGGGGTCTTACTTCACTAGTGAAAGCAGGTTTCGAAACGTTAACAGAAGCTGGTTATCAGCCAGAGCTTGCATACTTCGAGTGTCTGCATGAACTGAAATTAATTGTTGACCTAATGTATGAAGAAGGATTAGAAGGCATGAGATATTCAATCTCTGATACAGCACAATGGGGTGACTTCGTATCAGGACCACGCGTTGTGGATGCAAACGTAAAAGAATCTATGAAAGCCGTCTTGACTGATATCCAAAACGGAACATTTGCAAAAGAATGGATTGTTGAAAACCAAGTGAATCGTCCACGTTTCAATGCGATCAATGCAAATGAAAATGAGCACCAAATTGAAATCGTCGGAAGAAAGCTTCGTGAAATGATGCCTTTCGTCAAACAAGGAAAGAAAAAGGAAGCGGTGAGCGTCGGTGCGGAAAATTAATTTTTTTGACACAACACTTCGAGATGGAGAGCAATCACCAGGAGTGAACTTAAATGCACAAGAAAAGCTAATCATTGCAAAGCAGCTTGAGCGCCTTGGGGTTAATATCATTGAAGCGGGTTTTCCCGCTTCATCCCGAGGGGATTTCTTAGGCGTACAAGAAATTGCTAGAACGATCAAAAACTGTTCAGTTGCTGGTCTTGCACGATGTGTGAAAGGTGACATCGATGCTGCATGGGAAGCGTTAAAAGATGGAGTGGAACCAAGAATTCATATCTTTATCGCTACTTCTGATATTCATCTGAAGCATAAACTAAAGAAAACACGTGAAGAAGTCGTAGAACAGGCTGTCTCAATGGTGAAATACGCGAAAGAACGTTTTCCGGTTGTCCAGTGGTCCGCAGAAGATGCGTGTCGTACAGATCTAGCTTTCTTAGCAGAAATTGTAGAGAAGGTCATTGACGCTGGGGCAAGTGTCATTAACTTGCCAGATACAGTTGGATACTTAGCGCCAAAAGAGTACGGCAATATCTTTAAATATATGAAGGAACACGTTCCAAATATCGACCGCGTCAATTTGTCTGCTCACTGTCATGATGATCTAGGAATGGCTGTAGCAAACTCACTTGCAGCCATTGAAAATGGAGCAAATCAAATTGAAACAGCTGTTAACGGAATTGGAGAACGTGCAGGGAATGCCGCTTTAGAAGAAATTGCAGTCGCTCTTCATATTCGAAAAGACTTCTACCAGGTCGAATCAACGATTCAATTGAATGAAATTAAGCGTACAAGTGATGTAGTGAGCAAATACTCAGGAATGATTGTGCCGCGCAATAAAGCAGTCGTTGGCAACAACGCTTTTGCACATGAATCAGGTATTCACCAAGATGGTTTCCTCAAAGAAAAAACAACCTATGAAATCATATCTCCAGAGCTTGTCGGTGTGACAACAGATGTACTTGTCCTTGGGAAACACTCCGGAAGACATGCGTTTAAAGACCGTATGAAAACGCTAGGCTTTAAACTAACAGAAGAAGAAATCAATAAGTTCTTCGAAACCTTCAAGAACTTGACGGAGAAGAAAAAAGAAATCACTGATGATGATTTGATCTCTATTATATTAGAAGAAAAAGTAGCAGACCGAAAAATTGGCTACGAATTTGAAAGTCTTCAAGTGCACTATGGGACAGAACAAATGCCAACAGCAACGGTCTCTCTGAAAAATCAAGAAACGCAGGAAGTCATTCAAGAAGCAGCTACAGGCGCAGGCAGTGTAGAAGCTGTGTACAACACGCTGGAGCGCTGTATGGAGGAAAGAATTCATTTGCTAGACTACCGTATTCAATCGAATGGAAAAGGCAGAGATGCACTAGCGGAAGTATATGTCACTGTTTCAATAGAAGGAAAAGAAACAGCTGGACGCGGTGTGGCGCAAGATGTGCTGGAAGCATCGGCGAAAGCCTACGTCAATGCAGTAAACAGGCATTTAATCTTTAAATCAAATCTCATTGAAATTGAGAAACATCACGCGATTTCATAGGAAAGGAGGTAGGTTCTCATGAAAAAGAAAATTGCACTTTTGCCCGGCGATGGAATCGGACCGGAAGTTGTGACATCAGCGGTCGCTGTCCTCAAAGAGACAGCGGCTCAATTTCAACACGAATTCGAATTCGAAACGGCGCTCATTGGCGGTATCGCAATAGATGAAAAAAACAATCCGCTCCCAAAAGAAACGGTTGATGTATGCAAGAGCGCTGATGCGATTTTATTAGGAGCAGTCGGCGGACCAAAATGGGATCAAAACCCGCCAGAGCTTCGTCCGGAAAAAGGCTTGCTCGCTATTCGTAAACAACTGGACTTATTTGCAAACATTCGTCCTGTCAAAGTGTTCGATAGCTTAAGCGAGGCGTCACCGTTAAAACAGGATCACATTAGCGGAGTCGATTTTGTCATCGTTCGTGAATTAACAGGCGGTCTCTATTTTGGTGAACCAAGCGAGCGTTACACGGATGAAGAAGGAAAAGAAGCTGCGGTTGATACGCTTCTTTATACAAAGCAAGAGATTGTCCGTGTATTAAAAGAAGCATTCGACATGGCCTTAACGAGAAGGAAAAAAGTAACGTCTGTGGATAAAGCGAATGTTCTTGCTTCTAGTAAACTATGGCGGGATGCGGTAGAAGAAGTGGCTTCTCAATATCCAGACGTCGAATATGAGCACATGCTCGTTGATAATGCCGCCATGCAGCTGATTTATAAGCCTGCTCAATTTGATGTCATTGTGACAGAGAATATGTTTGGTGACATTTTAAGTGACGAGGCTTCAATGATTACTGGGTCACTCGGTATGCTGCCATCTGCCAGTCTATCAAGTACTGGCCTCCATTTATATGAGCCGATTCATGGTTCAGCACCCGATATTGCGGGGCAAAACGTCGCAAACCCTCTAGCAACCATTTTGTCGGCAGCTAGCTTGCTTAGAACATCTTTTGAGTTAGAAGAAGAAGCGGCTGCAATAGAAGAAGCTGTGGAAGCTGTTCTTGCCTCTGGCAAACGAACAAAGGACTTATCGGCAAAAGAGGGAACGTATCAAACAACTGAAGAAATCACTCATGCAGTTGTAGACGCACTCAAGCAGCGCGTGAAAACAATTGTATAAATAGAATCTTGTGGAATTAGGTAGAGGGAGGAAAAGGGTTATGCCTCGAACAATCATCGAAAAAATATGGGATCAGCACGTTGTCAAAAGCGGCGAGGGGAAACCAGACCTTTTATATATTGATCTGCACTTAGTGCATGAAGTGACATCACCTCAAGCATTTGAAGGATTAAGACAAAAAGGACGAAAGGTGAGAAGACCTCAAAACACGTTTGCGACCATGGATCACAATATCCCGACTGTGAATCGATTTGTGATCAAAGATGAGATTGCTAAAAAACAAGTGAGTGCTCTAGAGCGCAACTGTGCTGAATTTGGCGTCCGTCTAGCTGACCTTCACAGTGTAGATCAAGGGATCGTCCATGTTGTTGGACCGGAGCTTGGGTTGACACTGCCAGGGAAAACAATCGTTTGCGGAGATAGTCATACATCAACTCATGGCGCGTTTGGCGCACTTGCTTTTGGAATCGGTACAAGTGAGGTTGAACATGTACTTTCCACACAAACGCTTTGGCAGCAGCGTCCGAAAACATTAGAAATTAGAGTAGACGGAAAGCTGCAAAAAGGGGTAACGGCCAAAGATGTCATTTTAGCAGTCATTGGTGCGCATGGCGTGAAGTTCGGATCAGGTTATGTGATTGAATACACTGGGGAAGTATTCAGAAACATGACGATGGATGAACGCATGACGGTTTGTAATATGTCGATTGAAGCAGGCGCAAGAGCAGGATTGATTGCACCTGATGAAGTCACCTTTGAATATTGCCGCGGCCGCAAATATGCACCGCAGGGAGAAGACTTCGAAGCAGCGATTAAAGAATGGGAAGAACTTAAAACAGATCCAGGTGCAACCTATGATAAAACGATTGTTTTAGATGGGAATGAGATTTCACCAATGGTCACATGGGGAATTAACCCAGGAATGGTGCTGCCTGTAGATGCGTCGATCCCAGGACCTGAGGATTTTGCACAAGAGGATGATCAAAAAGAAGCGATTCGTGCGTACGAATACATGGGTGTTCATCCGCATCAGCGTATTGAAGATATTACGATTGAGCATGTGTTTATCGGCTCATGTACAAACTCAAGAATGACTGATTTACGCCAAGCAGCTTCTATGATAGAAGGACAAAAGGTAGCTGATCATGTCAGAGCGATTGTCGTGCCTGGCTCTCAAAGCGTCAAATTGCAAGCAGAAGAAGAAGGTCTTCATGAAATCTTCCTTGAAGCAGGATTTGAATGGAGAGAATCTGGCTGCAGTATGTGTCTTAGCATGAATAACGATGTGGTACCAGAAGGCGAACGCTGCGCATCCACATCAAACCGTAACTTTGAGGGACGTCAAGGAAAAGGTGCGAGAACGCATCTTGTCAGCCCGGCAATGGCTGCAATGGCTGCAATACATGGCCGATTTGTCGATGTCAGGAAGTTTAATCAAGAGAAAACAGTCGTGTAAGGAGTTGTCATAGATGGAGCCTTTAGTCACACACAAAGGGAAAGCCGCTGTGCTTAACCGTATCAACGTAGATACAGATCAAATTATTCCGAAGCAATTTTTGAAAAGAATTGAACGAACAGGATATGGCCGGTTTGCCTTTTTCGACTGGCGGTATTTAGCCGATGGCAGCCCAAATCCTGATTTCGAGCTGAATCAGCCGATTTATGAAGGAGCATCCATTTTGATCGCAGGAGAAAACTTTGGCTGCGGATCATCAAGGGAACATGCCCCTTGGGCACTTGATGATTATGGTTTCAAAATTGTCATCGCACCATCATTCGCAGATATTTTTCACCAAAACTGCTTTAAAAATGGGATGCTTCCGATTCGTCTTGATTATGATGTGTGGAAAACATTCGCTGCGTCATATGAGAACAAAGGGTATGAGATGACGGTTGATCTGGAAAAACAGCAAATAGAAGATCATGAAGGGAATATCACTCCTTTTGATGTGGATCCTCACTGGAGAGAAATGCTCCTGAATGGCTATGATGAGATCTCATTAACTTTACTACTAGAAGATGACATTCAAGCATTTGAAGATAAGCGCAGCAGCTGGCTGCGTGCGTAAACAACAAGAAGCCGTCCGCCCGAGGTGTGACGGCTTCTTTTTTGCATGAAAACCTCTCGTTACTTGTGTTTACTAACCTTCGTTGGTAAACTGATAAAAAATATGCGCCCGAAAGGAACGTAAGCATGAAACATGACAAGAAGAAAGATAATGTCATTTTGTTTCCTGGTCTGAAAGAAAGACTGATTGAAAAAGGAATGGCAGCATTAAAAGATAAACAGTATCAAGAGGCGCTTCACTTGTTTTCAGAAGCGAAATCTTATGATGACGATGAAGAATCCGATATTCACCTCGGCATGGCCATTTGTTTTCTGGAGCTGGGCGAGCTGCAGGATGCAAAGCGTGTTTGTGAAAAGATGCTGCATGAGGGATATGGTCATTACTTCACCGTGCTTCAAGTGTATATGACGATTTTAATTCAGCTGAAAGAATATGAAGAAGTGAAGCAGACAATTGAGGCAGTACTTGAGGAAAACCACCTTCCAGCAGAAAGCGCGGAGCATTTTTACAAGCTGCTCGAATTTAGTAGAAAAATGATTGAATCGCCTGAACAGATTTTAGATGAAGATGAGGAGGACGGCGGCGAAATCAATATAGATGATATGCTTGAGCGGCCAGAAGAGCAGGTGCAGTTCATCCATTCGTTGAAAGACCGGAACATCACACCACACATGGGTCTATTAAATACGATCTTACAAAAGCCTGATGGAAACCCTTTGGTCAAATCATTAATCCTGCAGCTTCTGTCAGATCATGATGTGGCAAAGCCGGTTCATGTGACGAAATTCGGTGATTCTTTAACGCTTGTTCCTTCTGAGGCTGTTAAGCCAGAGCAGATGCCGCTACTTCAGCAAGTCCTTCGTAAGCTCGATGACACACTCGGCAATGAGAACCCAACCCTTTACCAAGGCGTGGAAGAGTTATGGCGCCGGCACTTATTTGTCCTTTATCCATTTCTTCCTAAATACACAGATCCGAATCTTTGGGCAGCAGCACTTCATAAAGTCGGCTATGAAATGCACGGGATTGAGATTGACCTCGAAGAATTGCATCTATTGTATGAATTTAATGAACGAGAGCTGAGAGAAGCTTGCACAATGCTGAAAGATATTGAAGAAATTTCTTATTTGTAATTTGTCGATTTAGTTGAAAGACGGACTTGTTATGTTATAATATAATGGTTGTATTTGTGCATATATCGTGCAGTTGTAGATTCCAACGGTTGAAAGACGATATGTATAATCAAGTCAAATGTTGTATACATAATACCGCTTCTTGAGCGGCGTGCGTGGTTTTTGATTGGACGAAGTCTTTATGATGCTTTAGAATGTAACAACGCACAATCTGAATAGATTTTTGGAGGGAAACACACATGTCAGTAAAATGGGAAAAACAAGAAGGTAACGAAGGCGTCCTAACTGTAGAAGTTGATGCTGAAACATTTAACAAAGCACTTGATGATGCGTTTAAGAAGGTTGTCAAGCAAGTATCGATCCCTGGATTCCGTAAAGGGAAAGTACCACGTGGTCTTTTCGAACAGCGTTTTGGTGTAGAATCTCTTTATCAAGATGCATTAGATATTCTTCTTCCAGTTGAATATCCAAAAGCAATCGACGAAGCTGGTATCGAGCCAGTTGACCGCCCTGAAATCGATGTTGAGAAAATCGAAAAAGGCGAAAGCTTAATCTTCACTGCAAAAGTAACAGTGAAGCCTGAAGTGAAACTTGGTGACTACAAAGGTCTTAACGTAGAAAAAGACGACGCTACTGTCACTGATGAAGATGTACAAGAAGAGTTAAAAGGCATGCAAAACCGTCAAGCTGAGCTTGTTGTCAAAGAAGAAGGCGCAATCGAAAACGGCGATACAGTTGTGCTTGATTTCGAAGGATTCGTTGATGGAGAAGCATTCGAAGGCGGAAAAGCTGAAAACTACTCTCTTGAAGTAGGTTCAGGTTCATTCATCCCTGGTTTCGAAGAGCAGTTAGTTGGTCTTGAAGCAGGCGCTGAAAAAGACGTAGAAGTCACTTTCCCAGAAGAATATCATGCTGAAGACCTTGCAGGTAAACCAGCTGTATTCAAAGTGAAAATTCACGAAATCAAAGCAAAAGAACTTCCAGCACTTGACGATGAGTTCGCGAAAGATGCTGATGAAGAAGTAGAAACTCTTGCTGAACTAACTGAAAAAACGAAGAAACGTCTTGAAGAAGCGAAAGAAAACGAAGCAGAAGGTAAACTTCGTGAAGAGCTAGTGGAGAAAGCTTCAGAAAATGCGGAAGTTGACATCCCTCAAGCGATGGTTGACACAGAGCTAGACCGTATGATGAAAGAATTCGAACAACGCCTTCAAATGCAAGGAATGAACCTTGAGCTTTACTTCCAATTCTCAGGACAAGATGAAAATGCGCTGAAAGAGCAAATGAAAGAAGATGCTGCTAAACGCGTGAAATCTAACCTAACACTTGAAGCAATTGCTGCTGCAGAAAACTTACAAGTGTCTGATGAAGAAGTAGAAGAAGAACTTTCAAAAATGGCTGAAGCATACAACATGCCAATTGAAAATATCAAACAAGCGATCGGATCTACTGACGCAATGAAAGAAGATCTAAAAGTTCGCAAAGCAATTGATTTTCTTGTAGAAAACCGTTAATATGGTGCATAATAATAAAACAGGGCGCGAGTGACTCGTGCCTTGTTTTGTACAATTTTTGACTTATCATCGCTTCTTTTGGAAACGATAGTGTAAGTCGCATCTTTCTGTTATACATATCTCAATGTGCAGTGTTAGAAACACATCATTACCGTCTTTTAGGAAAGTATGGTAAAATGCATACATACTGGACCCAGAAAGGTAGCTGACTGTTAGCTACAGGCAAGTGAAGAAGAATAAGGGGTGAAAGAATGTTTAAATTCAACGAGGAAAAAGGTCAATTAAAATGCTCGTTTTGCGGAAAAACGCAAGATCAAGTGCGTAAACTGGTCGCAGGACCTGGCGTATATATATGTGATGAATGTATCGAGCTTTGCACGGAAATAGTTGAAGAAGAGCTCGGCACTGAGGAAGAAGTTGAATTCAAGGATGTTCCGAAGCCTCATGAAATTCGGGAGATTCTTGATGAATATGTCATCGGACAAGAAAATGCGAAGAAATCCTTAGCTGTAGCGGTGTATAACCACTACAAACGTATCAATTCCAACAGCAAGATTGATGATGTTGAGCTTTCAAAAAGTAATATCTCTATGATTGGGCCAACAGGAAGCGGTAAAACTTTACTTGCTCAAACGCTTGCTCGTATTTTAAATGTGCCATTTGCGATTGCAGATGCAACATCATTAACTGAAGCAGGTTATGTTGGTGAAGACGTAGAGAATATTTTACTAAAGCTGATCCAAGCAGCCGATTATGATGTAGAAAAAGCGGAAAAAGGCATTATCTACATCGATGAAATCGATAAAGTAGCAAGAAAATCAGAAAACCCTTCTATCACTCGTGATGTATCTGGGGAAGGTGTTCAGCAAGCACTATTGAAAATTCTTGAAGGAACTGTCGCTAGTGTACCGCCTCAAGGTGGACGTAAGCATCCTCATCAAGAATTCATTCAAATCGATACAACAAATATCCTCTTTATTTGTGGTGGAGCCTTTGACGGCATTGAGCAAATCATCAAACGCCGCCTAGGTCAAAAAGTCATTGGATTCGGTGCGGAAAATAAAATCGAAGATCTTGAAAAAGAAGTCCTTCTATCAAAAGTACTCCCAGAAGACTTGCTTCGCTTCGGTTTAATCCCGGAATTCATCGGTCGTCTACCGGTTATTGCAAGCCTAGAGCCGTTAGATGAAAAAGCACTTGTAGAGATCTTGACGAAGCCTAAGAATGCGCTCGTTAAGCAGTATACAAAAATGCTTGAGCTTGATGATGTAGAGCTTGAGTTTGAAGAAGATGCTCTTAGCGAAATTGCGAAAAAAGCAATTGAGCGTAAAACAGGAGCTCGTGGTCTACGTTCAATCATTGAAGGCATCATGCTTGATGTGATGTTTGACCTTCCATCACGTGATGATATTGAAAAATGTGTGATCACTGGTGCAACGGTTGCCGATGGCGAGTCGCCGCGTCTTGTGTTAAAGGACGGCACAGTCGTCAATAAAGATACGAAAACATCTGCATAAGGGTAGTCTCACTCCTGAATCTTTTTGATTCAGGAGTTTTTTATTTATCGTGGAAGTTGTGTTTATTCCGTCCAGCTCTAGGAAATACTAGCAGACAGAAACCAATACATACGATAGATGAAGGAGGGAGCACCGATTGAGCTGGACAGGAATCGTATTATTCATACAGCTGTTCTTTGGTATCGTCATCGGGCTGTACTTTTGGAACTTACTGCGAAATCAGCGCACACAAAAGGTGACGATAGACAAAGAGTCAAAGAAAGAAATGGAAGCACTCAGAAAGATGCGGTCAATCAAGCTGAGTGAACCTTTATCAGAGAGAGTCCGGCCAAAGGGGTTTCAAGATATTGTAGGGCAGGAAGACGGCATTCGTGCACTAAAAGCGGCACTATGCGGGCCGAATCCTCAGCATGTCATCGTCTACGGACCACCGGGAGTCGGTAAAACAGCCGCTGCCCGTCTTGTGATGGAAGAAGCGAAGCGTCACGCTGATTCACCGTTTAAGAAAGATGCGGTCTTTGTAGAGCTCGATGCCACAACCGCGAGATTCGATGAACGAGGCATCGCAGACCCGCTCATTGGTTCCGTGCATGACCCGATTTACCAAGGGGCTGGAGCAATGGGACAGGCAGGCATTCCGCAGCCAAAACAAGGAGCCGTCACACATGCTCATGGCGGGGTTCTGTTTATCGATGAAATTGGCGAGCTGCATCCGATCCAAATGAACAAAATGCTCAAAGTGCTTGAAGATCGGAAAGTCTTTTTAGACAGTGCCTACTACAGTGAAGAAAATACCCAAATCCCAAATCACATTCATGATATTTTCCAAAATGGGCTTCCGGCCGATTTTCGATTGATTGGTGCCACGACAAGAACGCCTGACGAAATTCCACCAGCGATCCGGTCAAGGTGTCTGGAAATTTTCTTTAAGGACCTTGACCAGCATGAACTGAAAATCGTCGCTGCCAAGGCTGTCCAAAAAATTCAAAAGGAATTAAGTGATGAAGGGCTGAACCTTTTAACATCCTATGTGAAAAATGGACGTGAAGCGGTCAACATGGTGCAGATTGCCGCTGGTATGGCTGTCACGGAAAACCGAAAAGACATCACGATCGAAGATGTAGAATGGGTCATTCATTCAAGCCAGCTGACACCAAGATATGAACAAAAAGTACCAGAAAAGCCAAAAGTGGGGGTAGTCAATGGACTGGCCGTTTATGGACCAAACAGCGGCGCCCTGCTTGAGATTGAAGTGAATATCTGTAAGGCGCTTGAAAAAGGCAGTATCAACATTACAGGCATTGCAGAAGAAGAAAGCATTGGCAATCAGTCGAAATCCATTAGACGAAAAAGTATGGCCAAAGGGTCAGTTGAAAATGTATTAACGGTGCTTCGAAATTTAGGCATTCGGACAAATGAATATGACATCCATATTAATTTTCCAGGCGGTGCCCCTATTGATGGACCGTCTGCTGGGATTGCCATGGCGACCGCGATCTTCTCAGCCATACATCAAATCCCGATCGATCATCTGACTGCCATGACGGGTGAAATCGGATTGCAGGGTCAGGTGAAGCCGATCGGCGGTGTGATACCGAAGATTAAGGCAGCGAAACAAGCTGGTGCCACAACCGTCATTATTCCTTATGACAACCAGCAGTCGATCTTAAAAGAGATTGAAGGGGTCACCATTGTGCCTGTGAAGCACTTCCAAGAAGTGCTGGATCAGTGTTTGGTCAACCCGCCAGACGAGAAGAAAGATGGACTAGAAGACGAAATGAAAAGAAAATCTGTTTAATCCCCATCACATATGGGGATTTTTTAGTGAAATAGATCTTTTTTTCTTTTTCATGATAAAAAGAAAGGGTATACTACGGTAAGATCAACATTTCTCAAGTCTTTTACATTGTACAAGACTGAAACAGGTATATTATAATGATTCATACTAGTGACGGAGGTGTCAATCAACATGGCAGATGAAATCAAAAAGAATGTTCCGCTCCTTCCATTGCGAGGTTTACTTGTTTATCCAACAATGGTCTTGCATTTGGACGTTGGACGCGAGAAGTCTGTTCAAGCATTAGAACAGGCGATGATGAACGATCATATGATTTTTCTAGCAACACAGCGGGAAATTTCAATAGATGAACCAGGTGAAGAGGAAATTTTCAAAGTCGGCACCTACACAAAAATTAAACAAATGCTGAAGCTGCCAAATGGAACGATTCGTGTACTCGTTGAAGGCTTGAATCGAGCGCAGATCGAATCATACGTAGAGCTGGAGGACTATACGTCCGTCGACATAAAAGAATTGGCAGAAGAAGATTTAAAGGACGCAGAAGCAGAAGCACTCATGCGTACATTGTTAGATCACTTTGATCAATACATAAAAATTTCAAAAAAAATCTCAGCTGAAACATATGCAACAGTGACGGATATTGAGGAACCAGGGAGAATGGCAGATATCGTCGCTTCTCACCTGCCGCTCAAATTAAAGGACAAACAAGAAGTACTGGAAACAGTGGATGTCAAAAAACGGCTGAACCGGGTCATCAGCTTAATACACAATGAAAAAGAAGTACTCGAGATTGAAAAGAAAATCGGGCAGCGCGTGAAACGTTCAATGGAACGAACGCAAAAAGAATATTATTTGCGTGAACAAATGAAAGCCATTCAAAAGGAGCTTGGAGACAAGGAAGGGAAAACTGGCGAAGTCAGTTCTTTAATGTCTAAAATCGAAGAGTCGAGCATGCCGGATTCTGTTCGTGAAACAGCGCTCAAAGAATTGAATCGTTATGAAAAAATTCCTTCAAGCTCTGCTGAGAGCTCTGTGATTCGAAATTATATTGATTGGCTGATCAATCTTCCATGGGGCATCTATACAGAAGATCGTCTAGATTTAAAGCTTGCAAGTGAAATTTTAGATGATGAGCATCATGGGCTGGAAAAGGTCAAAGAACGGGTGCTTGAATATCTTGCTGTACAGAAGCTGACCAATTCATTAAAAGGACCGATTCTTTGCTTAGCAGGACCTCCTGGGGTAGGGAAAACGTCACTTGCCAAATCCATTGCCAAATCACTTGACCGAAAGTTTATCCGGATCTCCCTTGGCGGTGTGCGCGATGAGTCTGAGATTCGTGGACATAGAAGAACGTATGTAGGTGCGATGCCAGGCCGTATCATTCGCGGAATGAGCAAGGCAGGAACGATGAATCCGGTGTTCCTTTTAGATGAAATCGATAAGATGTCCTCTGATTTTAGAGGTGATCCATCTTCAGCGATGCTCGAAGTCTTAGACCCAGAGCAAAATCATAACTTTAGCGATCACTATATTGAAGAAACATTTGATTTGTCTCAGGTGCTATTTATTGCCACTGCCAACAATTTAGCAACCATTCCAGGTCCACTTCGTGATAGAATGGAGATTATCACGATTGCAGGGTATACAGAGGTTGAAAAAGCAGAAATTGTGAAAGATCACCTTCTGCCGAAGCAGCTAAAGGAGCACGGATTAAAGAAAGGGAACTTGCAGCTTCGTGAAGCAGCGATTTATGATACCATTCGCTATTACACAAGAGAAGCGGGTGTTCGTGGATTAGAGCGTCAGCTTGCGGCAATATGCCGTAAAGCGGCAAGAGCGATTGTGGCTGAAGACCGCAAACGCATCACGGTGACGGAAAAGAACTTATCTGAATTTCTCGGAAAAAGACTTTACCGTTATGGCCAGGCTGAAACGACAGACCAAGTGGGGGTTGTCACAGGACTTGCGTATACCACTGTTGGCGGAGACACCTTGTCGATTGAGGTATCACTATCACCGGGTAAAGGCAAGCTCTTGTTAACAGGTAAGCTTGGTGATGTCATGAGAGAATCTGCACAGGCGGCATTCAGTTATATTCGTTCGAAAGCAGATGAACTGAACATTGATCCTAATTTTAATGAAAAGCATGATATTCATATCCATGTTCCAGAGGGTGCGGTTCCAAAGGACGGGCCATCAGCTGGTATCACCATTGCGACGGCTCTTGTATCAGCACTCACAGGACGACCTGTGTCAAAAGAGGTTGGTATGACAGGAGAGATTACGTTAAGAGGAAGAGTGCTTCCAATTGGCGGACTAAAAGAAAAAGCATTAGGCGCACATCGCGCAGGACTGAAAACCATTATTCTTCCAAAGGACAATGAGAAGGATATTGATGATATTCCTGAAAGTGTGAGAGAAGGACTAACCTTTATTCCGGTCTCACATTTAGATGAGGTGCTTGAGAAAGCGTTGGTAGGAGAGGGAAGATGAAAGTAACAAAATCAGATATCGTCATTAGTGCGGTAAAACCAGAGCAGTACCCGAGCGGGGGACTGCCTGAAATCGCTCTTGCTGGACGATCAAATGTTGGGAAGTCCTCGTTCATCAACTCATTGATTAATCGTAAAAATTTAGCGCGTACGTCTTCTAAACCAGGTAAGACTCAAACGCTTAATTTCTACATCATCAATGATATGCTCCATTTTGTGGACGTTCCAGGCTACGGCTTTGCTAAAGTATCAAAGACAGAGCGCGAAGCCTGGGGTAGAATGATCGAAACGTATATTACAATGCGTGAAGAATTAAAAGCAGTCGTCCAAATTGTGGACCTGCGTCATAAGCCATCAGTAGATGATGTGAACATGTATGAATTTCTGAAATATTACGGAGTTCCCGTAATCGTCATCGCAACAAAGGCGGACAAAATTCCAAAAGGCAAATGGGAAAAACATGCGAAAGTCGTCAAACAGACACTCGACATTGACCCATCAGATGAACTAGTCCTGTTCTCTTCTGAAACGAAAAAGGGAAAAGACGAAGCCTGGAATGCCATCCTTGCGAAGATTAACAGCTAAAAGAAAAGGCATCTGTCATGGACAGATGCCTTTTTATTGTATAAGTTATTTCCTTTTTAAAAATAATAAGAGGAGACTGACAGCAATCAGTACATAAGGCCAGTACAATTCAAAACCGGAAGTAGGGATCGAAAGGGAACTTAGCTGTTTTGTAATTTGCTGAAAGAAATAAAGGAACAGACCGAGTGCAATGAGAACAACACTTTCAATACGATATTCTTTTTTCTGAGATGATTTCATAAAGAGTGCAAGTCCAACGATGAATACGATCATTGTAAATGTGTCTGGCCAGTGGTCTAATTTTGGTTGAAGAATAAAGTGTAGCGAAAGGCCCGTCATAAGCATACCGATAAACACATGAGCGCTTTCTTGCTCCTTCTTTCCTTGATATAAGAAAGCGAGGCCAAAAAGCAGTATGAGTGTATACCATTTCTCTTGATCCTTCCAAATGTCAAATTGACCTCCTGAGAGAATGGCATATAGCGCTACAGCCAGCAAAGTGAGCGGCAGCAAAATGGATTTTTTCTTCAAAGATGTCACCTTCTTTTAAGCAGATCATTTGTCCGCACGCGCCAAATCTGGTAAATTGCTTGAAGTGATGATATGGCATAATTAGTGTCGAACATTTTTCTACTATATCACAACATTTTTGAAATCTGTTCACAATTTTCATCCAGTTAAAAATGAATATATGTTATAATCATTATAAATAATAAATTCTATATTGTAATTATTATAAATTAGACAGGGCGTTGGGGGTGCAAGCTGAAGTTATGCATATTCTTGTTGTGGGTTTAGATTATAAAACAGCCCCTGTTGAGATACGGGAACAGCTGAGCTTTGAACCGAGCGAGCTCGGAACAGCGATGTCCAAGCTTAAAGAAGAAAAAAGCATTCTAGAGAATATCGTCATCTCAACATGTAATCGAACAGAGATCTACGCAGTGGTAGATCAGCTTCATACTGGACGGTTTTATATAAAAAGATTTTTAGCCGATTGGTTCGGTTTAGAAAAAGAAGATGTCTCTCCTTATTTGAAGTTCTATGAAAATGATGGAGCGGTTGAGCATTTATTCCGTGTGGCCTGTGGACTTGATTCCATGGTGATTGGCGAAACACAAATACTTGGTCAAGTGCGCTCTAGCTTTAAAGTAGCTCAAGAGGAGAAGACCATTGGTACCGTTTTCAATTATTTATTTAAACAGGCGGTCACCGTTGCAAAACGCTCTCATGCGGAAACAGACATTGCGTCTAATGCCGTGTCTGTCAGCTATGCAGCTGTCGAGCTTGCGAAAAAAATCTTTGGACGTCTTTCTGATAAACATGTCCTGATTCTTGGTGCGGGTAAAATGGGCGAACTAGCGGCTCAAAACCTTCAAGGTCAAGGGATTGGTCAAGTAACGGTCATCAATCGAACGTATGAGAAAGCAAAAGAATTGGCGGGTCGTTTTTCAGGAGAGCCTAAAAGCTTAAACCAATTGGAAAAAACATTATCCGAAGCGGACATTTTAATTAGCTCCACTGGTGCGAAACAATTTGTCATTACAAAGGAAATGGTCGAAAGTGCGAATAAAAAGCGGAAGGGCAGACCTCTATTTATGGTGGATATTGCTGTGCCCCGTGATTTAGATCCAGCCATTTCTGAAGTAGAAGGTGCTTTTTTGTATGACATTGATGACCTTGAGGGCATCGTGGCAGCCAACTTAAAAGAGCGTCGTGCGGTGGCTGAGCAGGTTGAGCTCCTCATTGAAGCAGAAATTGTGGAATTTAAGCAATGGCTGAATACGCTTGGTGTGGTTCCTGTCATTTCTGCACTTAGAGAAAAGGCGCTGACGATTCAAGCGGATACGATGCAGAGTATTGAACGAAAGCTTCCGAACCTCACACACCGTGAAATGAAGCTATTAAATAAACATACGAAAAGCATTATTAATCAAATGCTGAAAGATCCTATCTTAAAGGCAAAAGAAATTGCCGCGGAGCCGAATGCAGAGGAAAAACTTTTACTCTTCAAAGAAATCTTTGATTTACAGGTTGAAGATGAAGAGCAAAAGGTGGAGCCTGTACAGGTGGAGCAAGGGTCATTTCAGCTGTTCAAACCAAATATGGCACAAGGCTTTGCTACAGTTGCCAGTGAGTGATTAAGCGATGATGGAATCCATTGTAGCGAGACTAGGCGAAGCGACGACCTTGATCTATGCACTAAGTGTCTTGTTCTATTTCATAGATTTTCTTCAACACAACCGGAAGGCTGGAAAAATGGCTTTCTGGTTGCTTTCTATTGTCTGGCTGCTGCAAACAGTCTACATGTTCTATATTATGATGGAAACAGACCGATTCCCTGTGTTGAATGTAGCAGAGGGTTTATATTTTTATACGTGGGTGCTTGTGACACTTTCACTTGTTCTCACAAAAGTATTGCGTGTTGAATTTATTGTCTTTTTTACAAATGTCATCGGTTTTTCCATGATGGCGATTCACACCTTTACACCATCTGATCTCCACTCAGCAGAACTAACGGGGAAGCTGACGAGTGAACTGCTTGTGATTCATATTACGATGGCGATTTTATCATACGGTGCTTTTTCACTTTCATTTGCTTTCTCCCTTCTCTATCTCTTTCAATATCGTTTGCTGAAAAAGAAAAAATGGGGAAAATGGCTTCTGAGAATTGAAGATTTATCGAAGCTTGATCATATGGCGTACGTATTAAACATTATTGGTGTGCCAATGCTCTTGCTTAGTTTGATTCTTGGCATCATTTGGGCATATATTTCGTATGATACGTTGTACTGGACAGATGCAAAGGTGCTTGGTTCGTTTATTATGCTGTTTTTATACGGCTTTTACTTATATATCAGATTGGTGAGAAATATGCAGGGCAAAATCGTGGCACTGTGGAATGTCGGTTCATTCATTGTGCTGATGATCAATTATTTTCTGCTTGGTAGCTTATCAACCTTTCATTGGTTTCAATAAATAATGATGAGTCTAAAGGGCATTGTCGGGAGGAAGACGTATTGCGTACAATTAAAGTAGGTTCTAGAAGAAGTAAGCTTGCAATTACACAAACAAAATGGGTTATTCAAAAGCTGTCTGAACTAAACCCTTCTTATTCTTTTGAAATAAAAGAGATTGTGACAAAGGGTGATCAAATTTTAGATGTGACCTTATCAAAGGTTGGCGGAAAAGGACTGTTTGTCAAAGAAATTGAACAGGCGATGCTGAATCATGACATCGATATGGCGGTTCACAGTATGAAGGATATGCCGGCTGCTCTTCCTGAAGGTTTAGTCATTGGCTGTATTCCTGAGCGTGAAGATGTAAGGGACGCTCTTATTTCGAAGGATCATCTGCGTCTTCATGAACTGCCGAAGGGTGCTATTGTGGGAACAAGCAGCTTACGGCGCAGTGCCCAGCTTCTTCAGGAAAGACCAGATCTTGAAATTAAATGGATTCGAGGAAACATTGATACAAGATTGGAAAAGCTGAAAAATGAAGAATATGATGCCATTATTCTAGCGGCTGCTGGGCTGTCCAGAATGGGATGGAGCAAAGAGGTTGTGTCGGAATTTTTATCTCCTGAGACTTGCCTGCCCGCCGTTGGCCAAGGCGCTTTGTCGATTGAGTGCCGCGGGGATGATGAAGAGCTATTGCAGCTCCTCGCTCAATTTACGAATGAATATACGAAGAAAACGGTTCTCGCTGAAAGAGCCTTCCTCAAACAAATGGATGGCAGCTGTCAGGTGCCGATCGCTGGCTATGCAACGATGAATGAGCGTGATGAAATTGAACTGACGGGTCTTGTGGCATCTGCTGACGGACACACGATTATTCGAGAAACTGTATCAGGCACTGACCCTGAGGCAATTGGGACAGCATGTGCGAAGCAGATGGCTGATAAGGGAGCAAAAGATTTAATCGACAAGGTGAAAAAGGATCTGTCCTCCCAATGACCATAGGCAAATCGCTTCACGGACAGACGGTGCTTGTCACTCGAAATGAACGTCAAGCGGGTGTGTTTCAGCAAAAGATTGAAGAGCTGAACGGCCATGCTGTTTTAACCTCTCTTATTCGGTTTGAGCCTACGCTCACAAAAGAAAAAGCGCAGGCCTTTTTAAAGGACTTAGAAAATAGCCAATGGCTTGTTTTCACGAGTGTGAATGGTGCGTCTTTTTTTCTGAGCTACATAAAGGACCATCATTTACATAAGAGTTTATCGCATTTGAAAGTGGCTGCTGTAGGTGAGAAAACCTCTGCCTATCTTGAGCAGCACGGCTTGAAGGTGGATGTGGTACCAGAACGATTCATAGCGGAAGAGCTCGCAGATGCGTTACTTGACCATGTGCGTCCGGGAGAGCGTGTGTTTGTAGCAAAAGGACACCTGTCTCGAGATGTCGTGAAGAAAACCCTCATTCCGCTTGGCATAGAAGTAAAGGAATGGATTTTATATGAAACCGTCAAGGATGAGGAAGGTATTGCCGCTCTCAAAACGGCGATGACGAAGCAATCATTTGATTTTATTACATTTACGAGCTCATCCACTGTCCATTCATTTATGCATGCCATGGAGGCAGATGCAGCGAAGCTGGCTGCTTCTGGCACCTGTTTTGTGACGATCGGTCCTCTGACAAAAGAGGCACTGCTTCAATACGGGATTTCTTCTGAAACCCCAGATACTTATACGGTAGACGGAATGCTTGAATTGATGTGCCGTTTATCTGAAAGGAAGTTGAACCAATGATGAAATTTAACAGACACCGCAGACTGCGGACAAGCGCAGGAATGAGAGAATTAGTCAGAGAAACCTTTTTAAGACCATCTGATTTCATTTATCCGATCTTTTTTGTAGAGGGAGAAAATGTCCGAAAAGAAGTCCCTTCAATGCCGGGTGTTTATCACATTTCAGTGGACCTTGTAAAAGAAGAAGTCCAAGAACTTGTCGACCTAGGCATCAAATCAATTATTGTATTTGGTGTTCCAGATCATAAAGACCATGTGGGCAGTGAGGCGTATCACGACCATGGCATTGTTCAAAGAGCGACGCTTGAGATCAAAAAGCATTTCCCAGAACTTGTGGTCATTGCAGACACTTGCTTATGCCAATATACAGATCATGGACATTGCGGCATCGTTGAAGATGGTGAAATTTTAAATGATGAATCTCTTCAGCTTTTAGCGAAAACAGCTGTTAGCCAAGCGCGCGCAGGTGCAGATATCATTGCTCCTTCCAATATGATGGATGGATTTGTTGTGGCCATTCGTGAGGCACTTGATGAAGCTGGCTTTATTCATGTACCTGTCATGTCATATGCTGTGAAATATGCAAGTGCTTTTTACGGTCCGTTTCGTGACGCGGCGCATAGCACACCGCAGTTTGGAGATCGTAAAACATACCAAATGGACCCTGCAAACCGTTTAGAGGCACTCAGAGAAGCGCAGTCTGATGTAGAAGAGGGGGCTGATTTCCTCATTGTCAAACCATCCCTTTCTTATTTAGATATTATGCGTGATGTCAAAAATGAATTTACACTCCCTGTTGTTGCTTACAATGTGAGCGGAGAATATGCAATGGTCAAAGCCGCTGCTCAAAATGGCTGGATTTCTGAAAAAGAGCTTGTTCTTGAAATGCTGACAAGCATGAAACGTGCAGGAGCAGAGCTCATCATTACGTATCATGCAAAAGATGCAGCCAAATGGCTCTCAGAATAAAGAACGGATAGACAGGAGGACGTTGAAATGGGACGTAGCTATGAAAAATCAAAGCAAGCATTTGAAGAAGCGCAGCATTTAATGCCTGGTGGTGTCAACAGCCCTGTGCGTGCATTTAAATCAGTTAACACAGACCCGATTTTTATGGAACGAGGCAAAGGCGCCAAGATATATGATATTGATGGAAATGAATACATCGATTATGTCTTATCATGGGGACCACTTATTTTAGGGCATACGAATGACCGTGTGGTTGAAAGCATTCAACGAGTTGCGGAACAGGGGACAAGCTTTGGAGCTTCCACGTTAGTTGAAAATGAATTAGCTAAGCTTGTATCAGAGCGAGTTCCTTCCATCGAAGTCATTCGTATGGTCAGCTCTGGTACAGAGGCGACCATGAGTGCACTTCGTCTAGCTCGCGGCTTTACAGGCAGAAATAAAATTGTGAAATTTGAAGGCTGCTATCATGGCCACGGCGATTCTTTGCTCATTAAAGCGGGTTCAGGTGTCGCAACGCTAGGGCTTCCAGATAGCCCAGGTGTACCTGAAGGGACTGCAAGCAACACGATCACAGTGCCGTACAATGATTTAGAGAGCATTCAAGTTGCTTTTCAGGAGTTTGGAGACGATATTGCAGGTGTCATTGTCGAGCCGGTTGCAGGAAATATGGGGGTTGTTCCTCCGCAAGAAGGTTTCTTACAAGGGCTGAGAGACATCACGGAGCAATACGGAGCTTTACTCATTTTTGATGAGGTCATGACTGGCTTCCGTGTGGATTATCACTGCGCGCAAGGCTATTTTGGCATCACACCTGATCTGACGTGCCTTGGTAAAGTGATCGGAGGCGGTCTCCCGGTCGGTGCTTATGGCGGAAGAGCGGATATCATGAGACAAATTGCACCAAGCGGTCCAATTTATCAAGCAGGAACGTTATCTGGTAACCCTCTTGCGATGACAGCAGGCTTAGAAACCTTAAAACAGCTGACACCTGAGTCTTATGAAGAGTTTAGACGAAAAGGAGACCGGCTGGAAGAAGGCATTTCAAAAGCGGCGAAAGTACACGGAATTCCATTAACGTTTAACCGTGCGGGTTCGATGATTGGATTCTTCTTTACAAATGAAGAAGTGGTCAATTATGACAAAGCAAAAACCGCTGATCTCGCTTTATTCGCTGAATTTTACAAGGAAATGGCGGATCGCGGCATCTTCCTTCCTCCTTCTCAATTCGAAGGACTGTTCCTGTCAACAGCTCATACAGATGAAGACATCGAATATACGATTGAGACAGTGGAAAAGGTATTTCAAAAACTGCGTCGATAAACGAAAGCCGGTATGGGGACATATCGGCTTTTTTGTGTTGCTGAAAACCAATCATATTTTCACTGCCTCTCACATACATCTGTATTGACATCTAATTTTATTTTGAAGGATTAGATGAAAGGAGGACACCGACTTGTCTCAAAACAATCGATTACAGTTTTCGGTAGAAGAATCCATTTATTTCAAAAGCGGACAGGAAGTCAGTGAGCTGCTGTCAATTTCTCTCGATCCTGACATTCTCGTTCAAGAAGTGAATGATTATGTTTCGATTAGAGGTTCACTCGAGCTAACAGGAGAATACAACATAAATCAAGAGGAGCTATTGGGTGAATTGAGTTCCTATGCATCATATAGGGAAGCTGATGAGGTGAAGGTAAGAGAAGACGGAACGGCGGAGCTTCTGCATCAATTCCCGGTTGATATCACCATCCCTAAGAATAAAATCAGTCATTTAAATGATGTGTTTGTGTTTATTGATGCGTTTGATTACCAGCTGACAGAAAATCGTTTGCTCACCATTCAAGCTGATCTGGCGATTGAGGGTCTATTAGACGAGAAAATGCCTCAAGCGCCTGTAGAGGTAGAGGAGCCGTATGAATTTGTCCATCGTCCTGAAGAAGAATATGGCGATGTGACCTACAATTATCAGCTGCAGCCAGAGCATGAGGAACAAGAAGAGCTGCAAGGCAATGAACGTGAGGTCTATGAGGAACAGGCTGTATTACAGCATGATACACGCGCCGAGCAAGAAGAACAGGAAGAAGAACGGGAAGAAGAAATTGAGATAGAGCTGGTGAGTAGGGAAGAAGAGGGAGAAACCGAAGAACTGGAAGAATCGGAAGAACTGGAGGAAACGGAGAGCCAAGAATATGAGGAACAGGCTGTATTACAGCATGACACACGCGCCGAGCAAGAAGAACAGCAAGAAGAACAGGAAGAAGAAATTGAGATAGAGCTGATGAGTAGGGAAGAAGAGGGAGAAACCGAAGAACCGGAAGAATCGGAAGAACTGGAGGAAACGGAGAGCCAAGAAGAAGTGGCGCTTGGTTATCGCTCCTTACCTGAAGCTCAGGTGCAAGAACCACCATTTTTTGAACCGCCTAAGCTCTTAGAAGAAGAGAAGCGGGAAGATACGTTCTTTGAGGTGGAAGTGAGAAAAGATCCGGAAGCAGCCGAAGAGCTGGAAGAAACGGTTCAGCCGTATCCAATATTTGAATCACCCACTTACCACGTAGAAGAGGAGCAAGAGGAACAGGAACAGGATGATACGAACCAGCTCGGACGGTTATATGAACGAGAAGCACCAAAAGTATATGAGTCAGCTCAAGAAGAAGAGGAGCCTGAATATGACGAGAGAGAAACGTCTGGCAGTGAGAACTCTCTTTATTTAACAAAGCTATTTGCTAAGCAGGAGGAGGAAGATTTTTCTCGCATGAAAATATGTATAGTTCAGCAAGAAGATACGGTCGATCTTATTTGTGAGCGATATCAGTTGAATGTGCAGCAGCTCCTTCGCACAAACTCATTATCGGTTGATGCGGAGCTTGAAGAAGGGCAGATTCTTTATATTCCTGAATATCAAAAAAGCAATGCATAACAAGCGATGACCGACCGAGAAAATGTGGTGAGTGAACGTGGATGAAATCCAATCTATCCTATACGAATACGGGCTTGAGGCGGAATACATTGAACCTGTCAGTCCTGCTGTTGTCAAAGTATATACAAAGCAGGGCATATTTGCCCTAAAGCGAGTAAAAGCCAATCGACATATGCAGTTTACAGAGCAAATGCTTGAACTAGAATCAAAGGGCTATCGCTCTTTTGTGCCGATTTATCGGACGAAGAGCGGTTCTTTTTTCTCAAGTCATCGAGAAAGCCAGTACGCATACTATCTCATGCCGTGGCTGACGAATGAAAAGAGAGAAGAGCAGGACGATAAACATGAATATTTATTTCAAGAGATTGCAAGACTTCATAAGCGGACTGAAGTGATGATGGATATCACAGAGCAAGAGATAGAAGCGCACTACACACAAATCAAGACCAAATGGGAAACAGAGAAAGACATGTATGAACGATTCATAGAGCGGGCAGAGCAGACTTGGTATATGTCACCATTTGAGCTGGCTGCTGCGATGTATTTTTCAGAGGCGATGTCTGCCAGCGAATTTGCGCTTGAACGATTAGAAGATTGGCATGAAGAAATGAAAGATCAAGAGACAACACGTGTTGTGTTAAATCATGGGCAGCTGTCGATTCATCACTTTTTGTATAATGATGTGGGCACAGGACATTTCACCAATTTTGAGCGGTCTAAAAAAGCCGCCCCCATTTATGACCTTCTAACCTTTTACTTTCGGACATTCAAAACCTATCCTACGTCTTGTCCTGAATGCACTTCCTTGTTTTATACGTACCAAAAAGGAAATCCTCTTCGGGAGGAAGAGCTGCATTTGTTTCTTAGTTACCTTGCTTATCCGCAAGGTCTGTTTGATACAGTAAAAGCCTATGAAGCAGGCGGGCAGGATGAAATGGAGAGCTGTCAGCGGCTGTTAAGAGCGTATTGGCAGATGAAAAATTCAGAGCCGATCGTCATGAAGATTCATGAGATTGAGCAGGCTAGACGGCTTGAAGAAGAACAAAGTGCCTCGTCATCAGCGGAATGACGAGGTTATTTTGTGTTCATATTGGCCGTTACATAAGCGCGAGTTTAAAACCAATCAAGGTGAAAGGCGCAGGCGAGAAAAATCAAAATACCTAGGATGAGGACGTCAAATGTCGTGGGGAAAATGATCGTACGAAACCCTTGAAATATCGCAATCGGGAGAACGACTTGGGAGGCCACTGCCCGAATTTGTCTCAGCCAGGGGGGAAGTGTGTAAGGATTGATCTTCTTCAAAGCAAACGCCCTCCTTCTTCATTTTGTTATTATCATATGGGTAATAGGGCAAAGGGTGCCTGCCCAATTTGTATAAAGAAGAAGAAAAGCGGAAAAGATGATTGACGAAAACAAAAGGCATTTAGTAATATAAATAAAAGATGAGTATGTGCTGATGAACGTGATATATCGTAAGCGTGGATCAGGAAGAGTACGAGCAAGACCCTAAAGAGAGGGAGACCATGAGCTGAAAGGTTTCCTAGGATGTACTTGTTTGGAAGGTCGCCTGTGAGCTTAATTTCTTGAATGAACAAGTAGAGAAATTCGGGAGAACCCCGTTATCCTTTAGAGTGTATGGGACACGTCTATGTGTACCATGAAAAAAGGTGGTACCGCGAAAAAGCTTTTTCGTCCTTTTATAAGGATGGAAAGGCTTTTTTTATGTTTCATCAGCCGAAAAAATGTGGAGGTTACACAAATGGGAACAAATAATCAAGAAATGCCAACAAAGTACGATCCAAATGCGATTGAAAAAGACCGCTATACGTACTGGCTTGAAGGGAAATTCTTCGAAGCACAAAATGACAAAACGAAAGATCCATATACAGTCGTCATTCCTCCACCAAACGTGACAGGAAAACTGCACCTTGGGCATGCATGGGATTCTACACTTCAAGATATTGTGACGCGTATGAAACGGATGCAGGGCTATGATGTTCTATGGCTTCCAGGAATGGACCATGCCGGTATTGCGACCCAAGCAAAGGTAGAGGCAAAGCTTCGCGAAGAAGGCGTGAGCCGTTATGACCTTGGCCGGGAGAAATTTGTGGAAGAAACGTGGAAATGGAAAGAAGAATATGCGGACTTTATTCGCAGCCAGTGGGCGAAAATGGGACTTGGTCTTGATTATTCACGTGAACGTTTTACATTAGATGAAGGTCTGAATAAAGCGGTACGCCAAGTGTTTGCCCAATTGTATGAAAAAGGACTTATCTATCGCGGAGAGTACATCATTAACTGGGATCCAGCGACGAAAACGGCACTTTCTGATATTGAAGTCATTTATAAAGATGTTCAAGGTGCGTTTTATCACTTGAGATACCCGCTTTCAGATGGCACGGGTTCAATTGAAATTGCGACGACAAGACCTGAAACCATGCTTGGGGATACAGCCGTTGCCGTGCACCCTGATGACGAACGCTATCAGCATTTGATTGGAAAAACAGTGGTCTTACCAATTACAGGCCGAGAGATTCCAATCGTTGGTGATGACTATGTCGATATGGAGTTTGGTTCAGGAGCTGTGAAAATTACACCTGCCCATGACCCGAATGACTTTGAGCTTGGAAACCGCCATGAGCTAGAGCGTATTCTTGTCATGAATGAAGATGGCACAATGAATGCAAATGCACTGCAATACAAAGGAATGGACCGCTTCGAATGCCGTAAACAGCTTGTGAAAGATTTACAAGAAGAGGGTATTTTGTTCAAAATTGAGGACCACATGCATTCAGTTGGTCATAGTGAGCGAAGCGGAGCTGTCGTTGAGCCTTATTTATCTACTCAATGGTTTGTAAAAATGCAGCCGCTGGCAGACGAAGCCATCAACCTTCAAAATGGGGACGACCAAGTTCAATTTGTTCCAGACCGCTTTGAAAAGACGTATTTACACTGGATGGAAAATATCCGTGACTGGTGTATTTCTCGTCAGCTATGGTGGGGACACCGCATTCCGGCTTGGTATCATAAAGAAACGAAAGAAGTATATGTTGGACTGGAAGCGCCAGAAGATCTGGAGAACTGGGAACAGGATAACGATGTGCTTGATACATGGTTTAGTTCAGCGCTTTGGCCTTTCTCTACAATGGGCTGGCCAGATGCAGACAGTGAAGACTTCAAGCGCTACTATCCAACAAACCTGCTTGTTACAGGCTATGACATCATTTTCTTCTGGGTCTCTCGCATGATCTTCCAGGGTCTTGAATTCACAGGAGAAAAACCGTTCAAAGACGTTCTGATTCATGGACTGATCCGCGACGAACAAGGACGTAAAATGAGTAAGTCGCTCGGCAACGGAATTGATCCAATGGAGGTCATTGATCAATACGGTGCAGATTCATTAAGATATTTCTTAGCGACTGGAAGCTCACCAGGTCAGGATCTTCGCTTTAGCTTTGAAAAGGTTGAATCCACTTGGAACTTTGCGAACAAAATTTGGAACGCATCGCGTTTTGCTTTAATGAACATGGATGGCTTAACGTATGATGAACTTGATTTGACTGGAGAAAAATCAGTCGCTGACCAATGGATTTTAACCCGCTTAAATGAAACGATTGAAAGTGTCACACAGCTAGCTGACAAGTATGAATTCGGTGAAGTGGGCAGACATTTATACAACTTCATTTGGGATGATTTCTGTGATTGGTACATTGAGATGGCGAAGCTTCCACTTTATGGTGAAGATGAAGCAGCGAAAAAAACGACTCGTTCGATCCTTGCGTACGTATTAGATCAAACGATGAGACTTCTTCATCCGTTTATGCCGTTCTTAACAGAAGAAATCTGGCAGCATCTTCCGCATGAAGGTGAGTCCATTACTGTAGCAGCTTGGCCTGAGGTGAAGCCGGAGCTTTCAAATGATCAAGCTTCTGCTGACATGAAACTGCTTGTTGAACTCATTCGCTCTGTTCGTAACATTCGCAGTGAAGTAAACACACCAATGAGCAAACAAGTCGAACTTTACATCAAAGCATCCACATCTGATGTACAAGAACGTTTAGAGAAGAATCGTTCATATATTGAGCGCTTCACGAACCCCAGTGTTCTTGAAATTGGCACAGATGTCCCAGCTAGTGATAAAGCGATGACGGCTGTTATTTCTGGAGCAGAGCTCATTCTGCCGCTTGAAGGCTTAATTAACTTAGATGAGGAAATTGCTCGTCTGCAAAAAGAGTTTGATAAGCTGACAAAAGAAGTAGAACGCGTCCAGAAAAAGCTTGGCAACGAAGGCTTTATGAAAAAAGCGCCTGAAAGTGTCGTAGAAGAAGAGCGTGCGAAAGAACGTGATTATGTCGCAAAACGCGAAGCTGTTCAAAAGCGGATTGAAGAGCTGAAAGCATAAAGTTGAAAAGACGGCTCCTAACAAAATGGAGTCGTCTTTTTTGAAAATTTCGTATGAAATGAGAGATGACATTGTTTACAACCTATCATGAAGCCATTGAGTGGATTCACAGTAGACTGGCCTTTGGTGTAAAACCGGGTCTTGAAAGAATGAAGTGGCTGATGAACAGACTAGGCCATCCGGAACAACGCATAAAAGCGGTGCATGTTGCAGGGACAAATGGAAAAGGTTCAACGATTGCGTTTACTCGTTCCGTTTTACAGGCTGCAGGCTATTCGGTCGGAACCTTCACCTCCCCGTTTATTTTAACGTTCAATGAACGAATCAGCGTGAACGGAGCGCCTATACAGGATGAAGAATGGCTGAGTTTGGTGAATAAGGTCAAGCCTTTTGTTGATGAATTAGATCAAACAGAGCTTGGCGCAGCAACAGAATTTGAAATCATTACCGCATGTGCATTTGCTTATTTTGCCGATGTGCACCAAGTAGACTTTGTCCTATTAGAGACAGGGCTTGGCGGAAGACTTGATTCAACAAATGTTGCCGTACCTATTTTAACAGCGATTACGTCAATTGGTCATGATCATATGGCAATTTTAGGTGACAAACTTGAACAGATTGCATCTGAAAAAGCGGGCATTATCAAAGAGGGTATCCCGATGATCACTGCTGTTCATCAACCGGAAGCACTTGCGGTCATTCAAAACATCGCAAAAGAAAAGAATGCGGAATGCATCTCATTACAGCATACTTGTACCTTCGGTGAGCAGCAGCCAACAGAAACAGGCGAACGGTTTACGTTACACACATCAAAAAGGCAGTATCCGCAGCTTGAAACAGGATTAATTGGAACGCATCAACGGCAAAATGCTTCTCTTGCCGTTCTACTCATTGAATGGCTGGAGCAAGAAGGCTATATTAGTGTGACAGAAGAACCGGTATATGAAGGTATTCGGAATGCAGTTTGGGCTGGAAGATTTGAAAAAGTCAAAGACCATCCAGCAGTTTATTTAGACGGCGCTCATAATGAAGAGGGAATCGACCGTTTAATTGAAACGATACAAGCTCATTTTTCTGGTAAACAAGTGCATGTTTGTTTTAGTGCTTTAAAGGATAAGCCGTACAAGCAAATGATTCAAAAGCTTGAAGCTGTTAGTTCATCTATTCATTTTGTTTCGTTTGACTTTCCAAGAGCTGAATCAGCTGAAAAACTTTATGCGTGCAGTCAGTTAGAGGCAAAATCGTATGATGATGATCCTCGTGCAGTGCTTGAATGGATTCAGAAAAAGAGTGATGATCCTTCAGCGGTGCTCCTTGTGACAGGCTCTCTTTATTTTATTTCAGATATACGAAATCGTATGATCGGGTAACGAAAAGACGCAAATGGCTTTGATGCCTCCTGCGTCTTTTTCTTTTTATATGTAGAAAAGGGGGAAAATCATATTTTCACTAGATGCTTTAGTGGATAGGGTCATGGTAAAATCCGGTCTATCTTATTCCCGGAAGGAGCACTATATATGATTGAGATTTTTCTGTTTCTTGCAGGCATCACGATGGGGTCGTTCTTTCATCTCGTTGGCGAAAGGCTGCCAGTGAAGCGGTCTATTCTCTTCCCTCGCTCTCACTGCACAGTCTGTAAACAGCCGCTTTCCCTGCATGAGATGATCCCGCTCGTTTCTTATGTTGTATGGATGGGGTCTTGTAAACATTGCGGCACTCGGTTGTCTTGGCTATATCCAACGGTTGAGCTGCTGACAGGCGGTCTTTTTTTGTTCGTTTATAGGATCGCTGGTTTTTCGTTTGAAGGTCTTTTCCTTGTGATTCTTTGTAGTTTATTCGTGATTGCTGTCGTGAGTGATCTTCTCTATATGAGGGTGCCGAACGAGCTGTTTCTCTTCTTTTTCCCTCTTTTCGTCATATACCGCACGCTGGAACCGCTCCTTATTTGGTGGGAAGGAGCGGCTTCTCTGATTTTTTGCATTCTTTTGTTTTCTAGTCTAGATTATTTTAAGCCAAATAGCATGGGCGGAGCTGATATGAAGCTGTTCAGTTTGCTTGCGTTTTGCTTTGGATTCAAGCCGTTCCTTCTCATGCTTTTTCTCTCATGTATCGCTGGAATGGTCTATGCGAAGGTCTTTTCCTTTCAATTAGACGAGCCATTCCCCTTTGTTCCTGCGATCGCTTTTTCTTTTTGGCTGTATCTCTTTGGTGCTCCTGTCTTGTTTCTATTTGGCTAGTCGAAGGGGTGAAAAAATTGGCGAACACTTTTTTGCCCTGCCGACAAAAGTCTTGTTCTTTTTTTTTACTGCTATGTTAAAGTGTGAAACAGAAAGAAGGACGGGTTAAATTCGCGCTGATTCATTGGACAGAAAGGTCTTTCTTACAAACATGTCAGAAAGCGGGGAATGACAGTGAAAAAGAGGCAGGCAAAAAAACAAGGGCTCAAGGTCAATATTAATGGCAAGGAAGAAATGCTGCATGAAGATGATCATCAGCCGCCAAAAAAGCAGGAAGATCAAGTGACGTTTTCGAATTGGGAGGAAAAGAGGCAGTCGGAACAGGAGACAGCGGCTTCTCAGGAAGATTCGTCTAAACCGAAAGAAGAAGATTTCCAGTGGGATGATGCAGCTGATCATATTTATCATTCTGATCCAAAGGTCGTCACGCCTTATCAAAAGAAAAAAGGCTCCTTTGATCAGAAGTTTGGTAAAAACCGCGGCCCCTTCAAGAGAGTGATGACAACGATTGTGTTTGCGGTGGTTCTTGGGACAGGCCTTGGGGTGTTTGCGCTTAGTTTAAGTCAAGATGGTACACCAAGTCCATCAGGAGGAGATATCAGTGTCTCGGCATCTGGATCTGGAAATCAATCATCGATGAAAGCCGGAGGGGATGCGCCGAAAGCAGGTACTACGGATGACTCAAAAGAGAACAACGATGAAAAAAGTGCCTCTGGCAGTTTATCAACCTTTGTTGTACAGGCTGGGAAATTTTCTTCTGAAAAAGGAGCAGATGACTTAGTTGGCAGTTTAAAAGATGCAGGGTATGCAGGGAAAAAGGTCTCAATGGATGATGGATATTATGTCATTGCTGGGCTTGCGACAGAGCAGGGAATGACAAGCGCTGTAGGGAAGAAGCTGATCGATCAGCACTTTGAGGCGTGGGGAGGAAAGGAGCTCTCATTTCAAGTACCGGATGAGCTGACTAGTTTAATAGAAAAGGCATCTGTATTATCCTCTAAAGTGATTGCCGGCGATGAAGTGGATCAAAAGGAAGTCACGCAGCTGGTTTCTGAGCTTGAAAGTGCCAAAACAGCGGACGCATCGGCTAAAAGCAGTTTGCTAAAAGCTGTGCAGCTATTAAATGACCCAACTGCTGAAAACGGCTGGAAATCTCAGCAGGCACTGCTTGATCAATTAAATACGTAAAATCATTTTTTTAGAAACGAAACTAGTCAAAAAATGACTAGTTTTTTTCTTTTACATCCAACATAATGATGAAGGTACATGAAAAATGAATTTTCGTAGATTGTCGGTAAGATGTACATTTGCTAGGATGAATGGGTATCTTACTTCTTAGGCTAAACCCTGAAAGGATGAACAAACATGAACCAATTGATCCTCGCATCTCAATCACCTAGAAGAAAAGAATTGCTTGATCTAGCAGGGTTTTCTTATGACATTCAAGCAAGTCATTTAAAAGAAGAAATAAATCGAAACCTTTCTCCTGCTGAGAACGTCCAATGGTTGGCAGAACAAAAAGCAAATGATATTCAAAGATTAAATCCTAAAGCTGTGATCATTGGTGCAGATACAATTGTTGCAATTGACGGCAAATGTCTTGGGAAACCAAAAGATAAGAAAGAAGCGGCTTTCATGCTTCAATTATTATCAGGAAAGACACATCAAGTCTTGACGGGTGTCACGGTTCAGTCAGAGAATAGAAAAGAAACATTTTATGAACAGACAGAAGTGACATTTTGGACGCTGACTCAAAATGAAATAGACCGCTATATCAATACGGGCGAGCCCCTTGATAAAGCGGGAAGCTATGGCATTCAAGGGAAAGGCGCACTGTTTGTTCAAAAAATAGCTGGTGATTATTTTTCTGTTGTAGGTCTACCTATTGCGAAAACAGTCAGAGTGCTTGAAACCTTTGGAATCACCCCTTTTTGAAGACAGGAAGGAATTCTAAAAGGAGTGGTCATCCTGAACGATTTCCCTATGCTGCTAAAGCATTTCCCTCATGATGAAAAACCGAGAGAACGATTTATCAAATACGGGCCCAGCAGTTTGTCAAATCATGAACTTGTTGCGATCCTTCTAAGAACAGGCACAAAAAAAGAATCAGTTCTCCAAATTTCCGCAAGACTTCTGCAAACATTTGGCGGTCTTCGCTCTGTAAAAGAAGCCTCAATTGAAGAAATGTCGAAGATCCGAGGAGTTGGAAAGGCGAAGGCGATTTCTCTTTTAGCTGCTTTAGAACTCGGCACTAGATTACACCATCAAACGACGGATAACCGCTATGTGATCCGCACACCAGAAGACGGAGCGAACTTTGTGATGGAAGATATGAGATTTTTGACACAGGAAAATTTCGTTTGTCTTTATCTCAATACCAAAAATCAAGTTCTTCATAAACATACCGTGTTTATTGGAAGCCTGAATTCATCGATCGTTCACCCGCGTGAAATTTTCAAAGAGGCCTTTAAACGTTCGGCGGCTTCATTTATATGTGTGCACAACCATCCATCTGGAGATCCGACGCCCAGCAGAGAAGATATTGAAGTTACACAGCGACTTTTTGAATGTGGAAAGCTGATTGGAATACAGCTGCTTGATCATCTTGTCATAGGTGATCAAAAATTTGTGAGTTTGAAGGAAAAAGGGTATTTGTAACACTTTTTTTTTCAATGTTTTACGATATAATAGAGTTTATGAGTTTTTCCCTAAAGGGAATTTTGGTTTAAGAAAGGAAGATACATACATATGTTTGGAATTGGTACAAAAGACCTTGGAATAGATCTTGGAACAGCGAATACGCTTGTTTTTATTAAAGGAAAAGGCATTGTTGTAAGAGAACCTTCGGTCGTAGCTTTGGAAACTGATACGAAGTCTATAGTGGCGGTCGGAAATGACGCTAGAAACATGATTGGCCGTACACCTGGTAATGTTGTGGCACTACGCCCGATGAAAGACGGAGTCATTGCAGATTACGAGACGACAGCAACAATGATGAAATATTACATTAATCAAGCATTAAAAGGCAAAGGGCTTTTTGCTCGCAAACCTTACGTGATGGTATGTGTACCATCTGGTATTACAGCTGTAGAAGAGCGTGCAGTCATTGATGCGACAAGACAAGCTGGAGCACGTGACGCATACCCGATTGAAGAACCATTTGCTGCGGCGATCGGTGCTAACCTGCCTGTATGGGAGCCAACAGGAAGTATGGTTGTGGACATTGGCGGCGGTACAACAGAGGTAGCCATTATTTCTCTTGGCGGCATTGTGACATCACAATCGATCCGCGTGGCAGGAGATGAAATGGATGATGCGATCAGCAGCTACATCCGTAAAACGTATAACCTGATGATCGGTGATCGTACGTCAGAAGCCATTAAAATGGAAATCGGTTCTGCGCAGCCTGATGTACATGATGAGATGGATATTCGCGGCCGTGACCTTTTAACAGGTCTGCCAAAAACGATCTCTATTACGGCAGATGAGATTGCAAAAGCGCTTCGCGATACGGTGGAAACAATTGTCGATGCGGTGAAAATGACACTTGAAAAAACCCCGCCTGAGCTGGCAGCAGATATTATGGACCGTGGAATCGTTTTAACTGGCGGCGGTGCATTGCTTCGTAATCTTGACAAAGTCATTAGTGATGAAACGAAGATGCCAGTCATTATTGCTGAAGACCCGCTTGACTGTGTGGCAATCGGTACAGGAAAAGCACTAGAGCATATTCATTTGTTCAAAGGAAAATCTAAAGATAATCGATAATCGGGCGTAAATAAAGAGGTGTAAGACATGCCGCAGTTTTTTATGAATAAAAGATTAATGTTGCTCCTTGTCTGTGTCATCGTACTGGTGGCCATGATTGGTTTTTCAGTGAAAAGCGGCAGAGGTGCTTCATGGCCGGAAAAATTAGTGGGGGATACGACAGGCTTTTTTCAAGGTGTCTTTCATAAACCATCACAATTTATTGCCGGTATTTATGGGAACGTACAAGATTTGAAGAACACATATGATGAAAACGAGCGTCTTCGAAAAAAACTTGATGGACAAACTCAATATGAGGCGAAACTTCAAGAGCTAGAAGATGAGAACAAAAAGCTTCGCAAGCAGCTCGGATATGTGAACTCTATTCGTGATTATACGCCAATTCTATCAACGGTTATCGCGAGAAACCCGTCCCTTTGGGATAGCTTTGTGATGATTGATAAAGGGAAAAAACAAGGCGTTGACAAAGATATGGCGGTCACAAATGAGAGTGGTGCGTTAATTGGGAAAATTGAAAGTGATAAGCTCAACAATTTTACTTCAACTGTAAGGTTGCTAAGCTCTACGGACCAAAATAATAGAATTTCAACGAAAATTTTTGCGAAAAAGGGCAAAGAAGAACTCAACGGAATTATTAACGGTTATGACAGTAAGAAAAAAATGCTGACAATGAATATTCTGAAATCTGATGCAGATGGAGATGTCAAAAAAGGAGATCTTGTTGAAACATCTGGAGCAGGGGGCGTATTCCCGCAAGGCTTGACGATTGGTAAGGTGAGTGAAATCGAACCAGATCATTACGGCCTGACAAAAATTATTTATGTAGAACCAGCGGCCGAACTCAACAATTTAGACCGCGTGATTGTGGTGAATCGCAGCTCAAGTACGGCAGATGCATCTGAATTGACGAAGGAGGAAGGCTCGTGAGACGTGTCCTTCTTGCTTTCGTCATGTTGTTTATCTTCGTATTTGACAGTATTTTTGTCGATCTAGTGAAGCTCCCATTTGTTTCAGACAATCAAATTTTAGCTCCTCATTTCATCTTACTCGCACTGGTATTTATGACTGCTTTTGTGAATCAAAAATATGGTGTGATTTTCGGTTTTATCTTTGGACTTTTATATGATATTTCGTATACAGGCATACTTGGTGTTCATATGTTTGGCTTTGGAGCGCTCTGCTATTTGCTAGCGAAAGCCTTTAAAGTTCTGCAAACGAATATGTTAGTGGTCGTCTTTCTGTCGATTATTGCTGTTTCCGTGATGGAGTTTTATGTATACGGCGTTCAAGCGACAATTCAACCAGGAATTATGCCGTTTAATACGTATGTCATCGAACGCTTTATTCCAACGATTCTTTTAAATACTGCTGCGTCTCTCATACTTGTTGTGCCGCTTAGGCTCTTTTTCATCAATATGAAACAAGGACTGATCGACGAATAAAAGCAGGAGTTTGTCCAATTACGGCGAAATGAGTATGTTGTTGAGGTGAGCATCTTGAAAACTCAAAAACAGCAATATGTGACGATAAAAGGTACAAAAAACGGATTAACATTACAGTTAAATGATGACTGTTCGTTTGATGACCTTCTTTCTGGCTTGCGAGAGGTTCTTTCACTTGAGCAATATACAGATGGTAGAGAAGGGCATAAGGTTAATGTGCATATTAAGCTTGGTTTTCGGTATTTAACAGAGGATCAGGAAATGCGTTTGACTGAAGCGGTCTCTGAAAATGAACATCTCGTCATTCACTCCATTGAAAGTGACGTCATGTCAACTGAAGAGGCGAGACGATTAAAAGCAGAGGCCGAAATTACCTCTGTAGCCAAAATTGTGCGCTCTGGACAGGTGCTGTATGTCGAAGGAGATCTCTTATTAATAGGAGATGTCAATCCTGGCGGAACGATTCGTGCAGGGGGAAATATTTTTGTGCTCGGCGCATTAAAAGGCGTAGCACATGCTGGATGTAATGGGAATAAACAAGCTGTCATTGCGGCATCTCGTATGATTCCAACTCAGCTTCGCATCGCACAAGTGTTTAACCGTGCACCAGATCAAAAAGAAGATGGAAACGAAATGGAATGTGCTTATTTAGATATAGATGGCAACATGATCATTGAACGCCTGCAGCAATTGGCTCATATAAGACCTAATCTGACAAGGCTTGAGGGAGGAATGTGAAATTGGGCGAGGCTATTGTGATTACCTCAGGAAAAGGCGGCGTTGGCAAAACAACAACATCTGCAAACTTAGGCACAGCACTAGCAATTCAAGGGAAAAAAGTGTGTCTAGTGGATACCGATATTGGCCTTCGGAATCTAGATGTCGTGATGGGGCTTGAGAACCGCATTATTTATGATCTAGTCGATGTAGTAGAAGGAAGATGTAAAATTCACCAAGCGCTTGTAAAAGATAAGCGTTTCGAGGATCTTTTGTATCTTTTACCCGCTGCTCAAACAAGCGATAAAACGGCTGTAGAGCCGGAGCAGATCAAAGAATTAATTCAATCATTGAAACAAGACTTTGATTATGTCGTCATTGATTGCCCTGCTGGAATTGAGCAAGGCTTTAAAAATGCTGTATCTGGTGCAGATAAGGCAATTGTCGTGACGACGCCTGAGATCTCAGCTGTGAGAGATGCTGACCGTATCATCGGCTTGTTAGAACAAGAAGATATCGAACCACCTCGTTTGATTGTCAACCGTATTCGTACACACATGGCGAAAAGTGGCGATTCAATGGATGTGGATGAAGTTGTACATCACTTATCGATTGACCTTCTTGGCATTGTCGCAGATGATGACGACGTGATTAAGGCTTCAAACAATGGTGAACCGATTGTCATGGATGCTAAAAACAAAGTATCGATTGCGTATCGTAATATCGCCCGCCGTGTACTAGGCGAATCTGTTCCGCTTCAATCATTTGAAGATGAAAACAAAGGAATGTTTGCGAAGCTGAAAGCATTTTTTGGTGTAAGAGCATAAGCATTCAAGTAAGATGAGACCGATTCGATGAGAATCGGTCTTTTTGTTGCATATCAGATGAGGTCGTCACATAAAATGTACAAACTGTTTGTATGTAAAGGGTGATCTCATGAAAAGAGTGGACGAGTACCGAAAGAAAATCGCGCAGCGCCGCAAAACGAAGCAGCCAGCTGCTCCACCTAAGAAGACGACTTTCAAGAAAAAAGAAGATATCCCTCCATGGGTCATGCTGACAGAGGAAGAAAAGCATTCAGGGTCGTCTTCCTTTGAGTCGTCGTCTCACCAGCCGAAGAAATATCGGCATCCGTTATTTAACCCCAATGCTTTTGTGCTTAAATGTTTATTATCTGCGTCCCTTGTGTTGATTGCAGCCATTTCATTTAAAGGTCAGGCAGGGCCGTTTCAGCAGCTGAAGCCGATCATTACGCAGACCTTTGAGCAAGATTTTCAATTTGCTGCTGCCAATCACTGGTTTGAGAAAACAGTTGGAAACCCCCTTGCCTTTTTAACCGACAAAAAGGCAGACCAAAAAGATGTACAAGCGAACCAAGAACTGGCTGTACCTGCTTCTGGAAAAGTGCAGGAATCCTTTACGCAAAATGGAGCAGGTGTCAAAGTCGAAACATCGGCTGAAGCCATTGACAGTATGAAAGAAGGCTATGTGGTAGAGGTAAAAAAGAAAAGTGACACTGGGCTTACAGTGGTCGTGCAGCATGCGGATAACAGCTATAGCTGGTACGGTCAATTAAAGGAAGCCGATGTGGCCTTATACGATTTTGTCGATAAGGGTGAGAAAATTGGCCAGATCTCACTTGATGATCAAGGAAAGGGCACGTATTACTTTGCCATTAAGCAAAATGAACAGTTTATCGATCCTATTCAGGTGATGACCTTTGAATAGATGGCTGGTCATGCTGACGAAAATTCACATTCATCCGCTGCTGTGGATTGTGATGGCGTTTGCGATTCTCTCTGGTCAAATCAAGCCGCTGCTTTGTCTGCTCATCATCGTCTTTGTCCATGAGCTTGGACATGCAGCGGCTGCTTGCTATTATCATTGGCGCATTCGGCGGATTTTTTTACTGCCATTTGGCGGAGCGGTAGAAGTAGAAGAGCATGGGAACCGTCCGCTAAAGGAAGAGCTGGCGGTCATTTTATGCGGGCCGCTCCAGCATGTACCGCTCCAGCTTATGGCATGGCTTTTCATGGAAACTTCTCTTATTTCGCACGACATTTTTACGATGTTCACTTTTTATAATATGGCGATTTTCCTTGTGAATCTTTTGCCTATTTGGCCGCTTGATGGCGGGAAATTATTTTTTTTGCTCTTATCAGCATATTACCCTTTCCAACGTGCACATACCCTTGCCATAAAAGGCTCACTTGTCTTTTTCGTTCTATTGACTGCAGGGTTGCTTTTGTTTGCGCCGCTGCAATTCAACGGCTGGGTGCTGCTCACTTTTTTAGCCTATTCACTCGTAATGGAACACCGGCAGCGGCATTACGTCAGGGTCCGCTTTTTACTAGAACGCTATTACGGTAAAAAAGAGCAAAAGGTAGAAAAGCTTATTCCACTGAGAGCGAGCGCTGAGGAAAAAGTATATGAAGTAATGGCGCGATTCCAAAGAGGCTGTAAGCATCCGATTATTATTGAAAGAGATGGCGTGAAAATGAGCCAGCTTGACGAAAATGAACTGCTCCATGCGTATTTTTCAGATCGAAGAACCACCTCCTCAATGGAAGAGCTCCTTTTGCCGTACTAGTGATGAAAATACGTTGACATTCTGCGTCTAATTTGATATATTTTTTAATGTTATGGATATGTAGCACCCGTGCTACAACCGCGCGAAGCAGGTGTAAAGAGCCTAAGGCCCCCTGTATTCGGCGAGTCTGAGTTTATTAGGAGGTGCAGAGATGTACGCAATTATCGAAACTGGTGGTAAACAAGTAAAAGTTGAAGAAGGTCAAACTGTTTATGTTGAAAAACTAGCTGCTGAAGCAGGTGAAACAGTAACTTTTGAAAACGTATTGTTTGTCGGCGGAGACACTGTCAAAGTGGGTAACCCTTCAGTTGCTGGAGCAACAGTAACGGCTAAAGTTGAAAAACAAGGTCGCGGTAAAAAAATTACTGTGTTCAAGTACAAACCGAAGAAAAACAACCACAAGAAACAAGGTCATCGTCAACCTTACACTAAAGTTGTTATCGAAAAAATCAACGCTTAAGGCGTGTGAGTGATATGATCAAAGCAACCATTACTCGGTCGGCAGCAGATGAAAGCATTACGTCTTTTCAGATGACTGGACATGCCGAGTTTGCTGAAAAAGGTCAGGATCTCGTTTGTGCAGGTGTATCTGCTGTTGTTTTCGGCTCAGTCAATTCAATTATTGCACTGACAGGAATGGATCCACTGCTCGATATTGGTGAAGAAGGCGGCTATTTCTCTTTTGAATTGCCAGCTGATACAGATCCAGTATCCTTTGAAAAAGCCCAGCTGCTTTTAGAAGGCATGGTCGTTTCCTTAGAGACAATCGAACGAGATTATCACGATTATGTGAGAATATCTACAAAAAAATAGGAGGTGAACTTCATGCTTAGATTAGATCTTCAATTTTTCGCATCTAAAAAAGGGGTAGGTTCTACAAAGAACGGACGTGACTCTGAGTCTAAACGTTTAGGCGCTAAACGTGCTGATGGTCAATTCGTAACTGGTGGTTCTATCCTTTATCGTCAACGTGGAACGAAAATCTATCCAGGTGAAAACGTTGGACGCGGAGGCGACGACACTCTTTTCGCTAAAATCGACGGAACGGTTAAATTCGAACGTTTCGGTCGTGACCGTAAAAAAGTGAGCGTATATCCTGCGGCACAATAATTGCTAAAAACTCCGGTCATTGACTGGAGTTTTTTTCACTTTTTACAAGTAGTATCGAAGATGATAAAAGAAGATGCACTCCATAAATATCAAAGAACGTTTGCTGACTTTGCCTCATTTTCTCCTATAGATCAGAAAAAACAACCTTTCCTCACATAACTAGTGTTTTTCTATGCTGTCTTCTCTGTTATAATTCAGGGAGACATAGTGATGATAAGACTCCTAAAAGAGAGACCAAACGATTGGGAGTGCGATAATGGAAGAGATACCAAGTAAACAAAACGAAAAATTAACTCACGTTGCATTAACAAATGAATTGATCTATCTGCTCAGTCGTTCAAGACACGATTGGATGAATAAATTGCAGCTGATCAAGGGCAACTTGACATTAGAAAAATATGACCGGGTGTTTGAAATTATAGAAGAAATGGTCATTGAAGCACAGCATGAATCCAAACTCTCAAATTTAAAAATTCCCCAATTGGCCTATTACTTTCTAACATTTAATTGGGAGTCGCATTTTATCACCCTAGAATATGAAGTGCTTGGTGAAACCCGAGACTTATCAGCATATGAATCGCAGCTGCTAACGGTATCACAGGAGTTGTTTTCGATATTCGATCAATCAGTTTGCCAAAAAACTGAAAATCATTTAACGGTCACGTTCCAAACAGATCAAGAAGAGAATGATGTGGTCTTATATTTTGATTTCAAAGGAAAATTAACAAGTTTGGATGCGTTAAATGCGTTTCATGACGCAAACTATCCATGTATGAGTGTAGCTCAATTTCATGTGACAAGTCATGAGTCCATGATTGAGCTTTGTTTGAGGCAAGAACGAGATATGTGATGCAGAGAAACGGAGGAAGTTATGTTTGTAGATCAGGTTAAAGTGTATGTTAAAGGCGGTGACGGCGGAAACGGTATGGTGGCGTTCCGTCGTGAAAAATATGTGCCAAAAGGCGGACCAGCTGGCGGCGACGGCGGAAATGGTGCAGATGTTGTATTTGAAGTAGACGAAGGACTCAGAACGTTGATGGACTTTCGTTATAAGCGCCATTTTAAGGCGGATCGCGGCGAGCATGGAATGAGTAAAAACCAGCATGGCCGAAATGCGGAAGAAATGATTGTCAAAGTTCCGCCCGGTACGGTCGTGACAGATGCAGAGACGGAACAAGTACTCGCTGACTTAACAGAGCATGGACAGCGGGCAGTCATTGCAAAAGGCGGACGAGGCGGACGTGGAAATTCACGTTTCGCAACACCGGCAAACCCTGCACCGCAGCTTTCTGAAAACGGTGAGCCGGGAAAAGAACGTGACGTCATCTTAGAACTAAAAGTACTTGCAGATGTTGGACTTGTTGGTTTCCCAAGTGTCGGGAAGTCGACACTGCTTTCAATTGTCTCTTCTGCGAAACCGAAAATTGCGGATTATCATTTCACAACGCTTGTGCCGAATCTAGGAGTTGTCGAAACAGATGATAACCGAAGCTTCGTCATGGCGGATCTGCCAGGACTGATCGAAGGAGCGCACGAAGGTGTTGGCTTAGGTCATCAATTTTTACGCCACATTGAGCGGACACGGGTTATTGTCCATGTCATTGATATGTCAGCACTTGAAGGGCGTGACCCGTACGAAGATTATGTGACGATTAATGAAGAGCTTGAGCAATACAATATGAGATTGACTGAGCGTCCACAAATCATTGTAGCGAACAAAATGGACATGCCAGAAGCAGCTGACAATCTAGCGGCATTTAAAGAAAAATTAACGGATGACTATAAAGTGTTCCCAATTAGTGCGATCACAAGAGAAGGGCTTCGTGAGCTTTTATTTGAAATCGCCAATCAGCTTGAAACAACACCGGAATTCCCGCTCTATAATGAAGAGGAACTGTCTGATAACCGGGTGATGTACAGGTTTGATGAGGGAGACGCGCCATTTGAGATCACAAGAGATCCTGACGGTACGTTTGTCATAACGGGTAAAGCACTTGAGCGACTGTTTAAGATGACAGATTTCTCAAGAGATGAGTCCGTGAAACGATTCTCTAGACAACTGCGCGGAATGGGTGTCGATGATGCCTTGCGTGAGCGTGGTGCAAAAGACGGCGACATCATTCGTCTGCTTGAATTTGAATTTGAATTTATTGATTGATCAAAAGGAGGGTCCAGTCCATGGGCTCTCCCGTTTTTAAAAGGGGAGAAAACAAGTGAAAGAAGAAACGTTCTATTTAGTAAGAGAGGATGTCCTTCCAGATGCGATGCGAAAAACGCTTGAAGTCAAAAAGCTTCTCGATCGCAAAAAAGCGGATTCAGTTGCCGATGCTGTTCAACAAGCGGATTTAAGCCGCAGTGCTTTTTATAAATACAGAGATGCTGTTTTTCCATTTTATACAATGGTGAAAGAGCAGATCATCACATTGTTTTTCCACCTTGAGGATCGGTCTGGGGCTCTGTCAAGGCTGCTTCAAATTGTGGCGGACTCTGGCTGTAATGTGTTATCCATTCACCAAACGATTCCGCTGCAGGGAAGAGCGAATGTCACCCTATCCATTAGCACGGCTGGTATGGCAGATGATATCAATACAGTCATGAATCAATTAAGAAAACTTGAATTTGTCGAAAAAGTTGAAATTCTAGGTTCTGGGGCGTAAAAGGAGAGATCATAGCAGATGAAGCAATTAACTGTAGGTTATTTTGGACCAGAGGCAACATTTACTCATTTGGCCGTATGCTCTTGCTTTCCAACAGATGCAGTGCAGCGTGCCTATGCAACGATTCCGCAATGTATGGATGCTGTGTCAAAAGGCGAAGTAGATTTGGCGGTCGTTCCACTTGAAAATGCACTCGAAGGATCTGTGAACTTAACGATTGATTATTTAATTCATGAGGAAGCGCTGTCCATTGTTGGTGAAATGACAGCACCGATTCGGCAGCATTTGCTTGTCCACCCATCAAGAGCGGAAAGCTGGGAGACATTAGATGTGATCCAATCACATCCGCACGCGATTGCCCAGTGTCATCAATTTCTGAAAAAGCAGTACCCAGATATTCCGCATCGTCCAGTAGAATCAACAGGTTATGCAGCAAAATATATCAGTGAGCATCCGGATGAGGCTGCTGGGGCCATTGCCAATGAAATTGCCGCACAAACGTATGGTTTAACGATTGCAAAAAAAGACATTCATGATTATCCGCACAATCATACACGCTTTGTTATTTTACATAAAGATCCTAAGGCGTCGTTCCCAATGAATGCTGGGTTCTCATCGAAGCCAAAAACGACCATTGTGGTCAGTCTGCCAAAGGATGATCAATCAGGTGCATTGCATCGCGTGTTATCTGCTTTTTCTTGGCGGAATCTCAACTTGTCAAAAATTGAATCTCGTCCGACAAAAACAGGTCTTGGACACTATTTATTTATTATAGATATAGAAAAAGAAATGGATGATGTCCTTGTCCCTGGCGCGATTCAGGAATTAGAAGCGATTGGCTGTGAGGTCAAACTGCTCGGCAGCTACCAAACATATGAACTAACGAATGAAAAATAGTGTCCCTTGCAGGACACTATTTTTTTAGTCTTTAATTAAAAAACCAGCGTCATCGAGCGCTTGAATGGCTTGGTCAAGCTGCTTTTGACTGTAAGAAGTGAGTGTATGTAAATGCACGCCGTCTGTTAGTTCTGACAAGTAGGAGGCGCCCGTGTTAGAAATGTGATGAACGAAATCAGCTACTTGCTTGCGAGTACTGACGCGAATAGAGGCCGTTAGTTCACCGTAAACAGGGTGCTCTATGATCACATCTTTCACTGTCACACCAAAGTCTACAATCAAGGTCAGTTCCTCTTCTGTGCGAACAGGATCATGCTTGCAGGCGATGATTTGTTCAATTTCTCTTTCTGGCGCATGCTGCGGTGCCATATACACATAGCCTTGACTTGTGGCAATAATGGGTTCGTTTTTTGCTTTTAATAGTGACATATCTTGTACAATGACTTGTCGAGAGACAGCCGCCTTTTTAGCCAAAAAACTTCCGGTGAGCGGTGTATCTGTTTCTTTCAGCCACTCTAAAATGGCGTTTCTTCTCTCTTCGCCAATGAGTTTCCTCTCTTGCTCCACGTCTTATGCTCCTTTCTTCTCCTTTTGCAATTGTTCAAATGTATGCAAAAGCTGATCGATGTCCTCTTTTGATGACTTCGATCCAAATGATAGTCGAATGAATTGAAGGGCATCACGATCTGATATGTGCAATGCCTTCACAGCGGGGGAAGGATGATGATAACCTGAAGCACATGCGCTTCCAGTCGATATACAAATCCCATGCCGGTTACATGCTAACATTACATATTGTCCTTCAAACCCTTCAAAAAAACAACCAATAATATGAGGCAGCATGCGGCGATTGCCATTGTTTTGAAGTGTACGAACAGGAAGTTGTCTCATTTTCAGCTGCTGAAGAAAATAATCACGAAGCAGCTCATTCTGTTGATGCTGCTCATCTAGCTTAAGCATCAATTGTTCGCTCGCAGCAGCAAAAGCACCGATGCATGGAACGTTCACTGTTCCAAGGCGGAAGCCATTTTCCTGAACTGCACCTGAATATAAAGGCTTCCAAGCAACATGTGCGCCCATATAGACAGCACCAGCGCCCTTAGGTGCATACACTTTATGGCTAGAGATGGAAACGGCATCAACCCCAAGCTCCTTGATGGACACACGAATCTTTCCGAATGTTTGCACGGCATCTGTATGAAAAAGTATGTGCCTTTCTTTTAAAAGGGGTGCTAATTCAGCAAGCGGCTGGATAATCCCTGTTTCTGAATTAGCATGCTGAATAGATACTAGTCCTGTTTCAGGCAATAATGCTTCTTTGAGAATGTCCTTAGTGATGATCCCATCTTGATTCGGTTCAATGATTGTGACCTTCACGCCAAGACGCTCTAAGCTACTAACCGCATGATGAACAGAAGGGTGCTCTACAGAAGTTGTGATGACATGCTGCCTGTGTGCTGGCAGACCATTTGCAATCGATTGAATCGCAAGAAGGTTGGATTCTGTTCCGCCGCTTGTAAAGTAGATGCCGTCTGGTTCGCCCTCAAGAATGGCAGCGAATGATTGTCTGCTGTAAGTCAGTATGTCATTTGCTCTTCCACCTGCATCATGAAGACTGCTTGCATTCCCGTAGCAATCTTGACTTAGCTGCTGAAAAACATGCAGTGCTTCCTCTGAAACAGGTGTAGAAGCTGCGTAATCTAAATAAACCAATCCATCCATCTCCTATGAGAAAATTTTTTCTTGTATTTATTGTAGTGTTGTGTAATGATATGTGTCAAGACAGGTGTAAATGACAGGAGGGGCGAAGGTGTCATCAATCAAAAAAGTCATTGTGGTGGGATCAGGCATTGCAGCGCTTTCCTTTGCAAAAACCATTTCAGAAAGCTGCCAAGTTATCATGATGACAAAAAAACAATTTTCCTCTAGTAATTCCATGCTTGCACAAGGAGGAATCGCTGCTGCCTTTTCAGCACAGGATTCAGTTCATCAGCATGTACAAGACACATTAGCTGCCGGCTGTGATCACAATGATGAGAGGGCGGTACAAGAGATCGTAAGTCGTGGAAAGCAATTGGTGGAGCAGCTCGTAGAAGAAGGCTGTCCATTTGATCAGACGGAGACGGGCGAGCCGCAATTAGGTAAAGAGGGGGCACATACGGCTCATCGCATTTTGCATGCAGGAGGAGACCAAACAGGCAAAACCCTCGTGCAGTATTTAAAAAGTCAGCTTGGCTCACATATTCATTTATACGAATATCACCATGTCATTGATCTATTGGTCCATGAAGGAACCTGCATAGGGGTGGTGTGGAAAGATGAGAAAGGACACGTCCATACCATGACCGCAGATGCAGTTGTTTTATCCACGGGCGGCTGCGGCTCCCTATATGAAACAAACACAAATGACCCTTCTGTAACAGGAGACGGACTGATGATGGCCTATCGAGCCGGGGCACAATTAGCAGATCTTGAATTTGTTCAATTCCACCCCACCCTCTTGACGATCGCTGGAAAAGCAGTCGGTCTCGTTTCAGAGGCAGTCCGGGGAGAGGGAGCCTATTTAGAAGATGAAACAGGCAGGAGGATGATGAAAGGCATTCACCCACAAGCTGAATTAGCGCCTAGAGATGTGGTCGCTAGAGCTATTTTTCATGAGCAGCAATTAGGTCATGATCTGTATCTCAATATCCGCGAGATTCCACATTTTTCAGCTCGTTTTCCAGCAATTAATGCGATGTGTCAGCGGGCAGGTGTCGATATGGCAAGCGGCAGGCTCCCAGTTTCCCCTGGTATGCATTTTTTAATGGGCGGAATCTGCGTGAATGAATATGGAGAAACCACTGTTCCATCTCTTTTTGCTATCGGAGAAGCGGCCTGTACAGGCTTACACGGAGCGAACCGATTAGCGAGTAATTCTCTCTTGGAAGGTCTCGTTTTAGGACACAAAGCGGCACGGAGAATTGAACAGGTACCTAAACAGAAAAAAATAGTCCCATCTTTTTCTATTCAAGAAGTATGGTCCGTCCCAGCGATTTCAGAGGATCAGTTGAGACAATGGATGATGACATATGCCGCAATTGTAAGAGACGAAAAAGGGCTAAAGGCCTTGCTTCAAGTATTACAGCAAGTCCCTTATCAGCAAACGAATGTGAAGAATATCACAAGTGAACAGATCGAATTAAGCAATCAATGGTCATTAGCGATTTGCCTTGTGAAGTCTGCATTACTTCGTACAGAAAGCAGAGGCGGCCATTTTCGAATGGATTATCCAAATCGGAATGATGCTTTGTGGCGGGGCATGCAGATTGTCCATGAAAAAGGCCACATTCATATGATGAAAAATGAAAGGATCGGTGCCAAATGGAACGTTTACAGTTAAAACAAATGATGACTCATTTTTTCACAGAAGATATTGGCTTTGGAGATGTATCAGCTGATGCCATTTTTGGAGAAAAGAAAGGAACAGCATACATCATCGCAAAACAATCGGGTGTATTGGCAGGTTCTCAAGTCATTGACATAGGGTACCGCCTGCTGAATGAACAGATTCAAGCTGAGTTGTTTTTTGAGGAAGGTGATTGGATTCATTCAGGCGCTGTGCTGGCGAAAATAAAGGGGCCGGTCAGCGACTTATTAAAAGGAGAAAGGGTCATTTTGAATGTTTTGCAGCGCATGACAGGTATCGCCACATTAACACATGAAGCGGTGCAGCGATTAGCGGATCCGTCGATTACGATTTGTGATACGAGAAAAACGACTCCCGGCTTGCGCATGTTGGAGAAATACGCTGTGAAGACAGGAGGCGGAAAGAATCATCGCTTCGGCTTATCAGATGGAGTGATGATTAAAGATAATCATATTGCCGCATGCGGCTCTATTCGTGAAGCTGTAGATAAAGCAAGAGCATATGCCGGTCATATGGTGAAAATTGAAGTAGAAATTGAATCAGAAACGCAGCTAATGGAAGCCATTGATGCAAAAGCCGATGTCATCATGTTTGACAACTGCTCTCCAGACGAAGTGAAACGTTTTAAACAAATGACGCCGGAGACAATTCTGACGGAGGCTTCAGGAGGCATCACGTTAGAGACATTGCCAAGTTACAGGGGGACAGGTGTCGACTTTATTTCACTTGGTTTTTTGACACATTCTGCTCCAGCATTTGATTTTAGTATGAATATGGAATTCAGTCATAAAGGAGGAACAACTCATGTCACTGCTTGATGTACTCGCAAATCAACATGCAGCCATGATGCCAGAAGAATATAAACACCGCTCTGTTGATGAGATGAAGCAGCGTGTGTTAGACATTAAACGGGCCTTTGGATCAAAGCTTTTTATACCGGGGCATCATTATCAAAAGGATGAAGTCATCCAATTTGCAGATGCAACAGGCGATTCACTGCAGCTCGCACAAATAGCCGCGGACAATCAGGAGGCTGAGTACATTGTGTTTTGCGGTGTTCACTTCATGGCTGAAACGGCAGATATGCTGTCAATTAAGAATCAAAAGGTCCTATTGCCAGATATGAGAGCAGGCTGTTCAATGGCTGATATGGCGAACATGAAGCAAACGGATATAGCATGGGAGCAGCTCACTGATCTGTTTGGAGATACGATCCTACCGCTCACGTATGTCAACTCAACAGCGGATATTAAAGCATTTGTCGGCAAGCATGGCGGGGCGACTGTTACATCGTCAAACGCTAAAAAAGTGCTGGAGTGGGCGCTCACACAAAAAGAGCGGATTCTGTTTCTCCCTGATCAGCATTTAGGGCGTAATACGGCATTCGATTTAGGCATTTCACTAGAAGAAATGGCTGTCTGGGATCAAATAGAAGAAAAGCTCATCACCGATCAGCCGCTTTCTCGCATCAAGATGATTTTATGGAAAGGCCATTGCTCTGTCCATGAGAAATTTACGGTGCGGAATATTGAAGAAACGAGAAAAAGAGACCGTGACATTCAAATCCTTGTCCATCCAGAATGCACGCATGAAGTCGTCAGGGCTTCTGATCTTGCCGGTTCAACGAAATTTATTATTGATACGATTAAGGAAGCGCCAGCAGGAAGCAAGTGGGCGATTGGAACAGAGATGAATTTAGTCAAGCGGATAATCGATCAGCATCCAGATAAACAAATTGAATCCCTCAATCCGGATATGTGTCCATGTTTGACCATGAATCGGATCGATCTTCCTCATTTGTTATGGTCACTAGAAAGCATTGATAAAGGTGATCCGGTCGGTTTGATTCAGGTCAATGAAGACATTACCAAAGAGGCTTTACTTGCACTGAATAAAATGCTCGCCATTAAATAATAAATCAGCCCCTCCTATCAGAAAACAAGTTTTTATCATATCGGCTTGTAAATAGGCATAAATTTATGGTGAAACATATTGTACTTCTGACATAACCGTTACGTTCACGTTTTGCATAGGAGGGGAAAACGTTGAAAATTCATATTGTGCAAAAAGGAGACTCCCTTTGGAAAATTTCAAAGAAATACGGAGTCGACTTTCAAGAATTGAAAAAACTAAATTCACAACTCAGTAACCCAGATTTGATCATGCCGGGTATGAAGATCAAGATTCCATCTAGTGGTGTTCCTGTAAAAACAGATCATCACAAAGCAAAAGAAATGCCAAAGCCGAAAGAACATCCGTATGTGAAAGAAAAGCCAAAAGATGTCGTGCAAGTGCAAGATACGAAGCCGAAAGAAAAGCCAAATGAACCGGTACCTTATGTACCGCCAGTGCCAAAGATCGAGCATCCAGTTTTTCCACAAGTCGATGTGAACTATTATCAGACCAATCTCTACCAGCCATTCACGCCTCCTCCCAAAAAAGAACATCATGAGAAAAAAGATTACATTCATGAAAAGAAAGATCATGTTCATGACAAAAAGGATCACAAAGATCATGTTCATCATGAAAACAAGGACTATAAAGATAACAAGGAACATTTTCATCATGAAAATAAGGACCATAAAGATAATAAGGAACATTTTCATCATGAAAATAAGGACCATAAAAATAACAAGGACCATTTTTATGATGAAAATAAAGGCCATCTAAAAGATGAAGTGGCAAAGGGGTATGATCCGTTTATTCATATTCCGCATCAAAAGGAGGAGGGAAAAGATATGGAGCAAAGCAATTACCCAAACCTTCCTAATTTCCCGCAAATGCCGAATGTTGGAGGCGCAGCGGTAGGAGGAATGGCTGAGAATAAAGAGCATCATCACCATCACCAGCATCATGATTCATATGATCCTTATTATGGTTTTGGTCATGGACATTACATGCCGGCAATGTATCCATACCCGCAACAAATGGTGCCAGCATCGCCAATTTTACCAGGTTCAGGTCTTTGTTATCCTGTCCAGCCATATTATCACCATCACATGATGCCATATCCATACCCAGCTCAGCCGTATTATCCTGCGTATCAAGCGCCAGCTTATTACGGGGAACATTATGAACATCATGCAAACGACGGGCATCACTGGCACCACCATATGCACCCAAATGCCAATGCGAACGTGAATCAAGGCTTTTATCCAAACGTTTCAAATGAAGCTTATGGCAAGGAAGACTGCGGATGTGATGATGGCATGAAGCAGCATCAGCCGTGGCCAGGACATTATCCGAATCCTGTTCCTTATGGCCAAATGGGGGCTTTTCCAGCTCAGCCTTATATGCAGCCATATCCAGGTCAATCTGTTTTTGCAAGACCAGAAGAAGACGAAGAAGAGTAATGACAGAAGGAACGATCTCAATCGTTCCTTTCAGCGTGTAGACAAACCCTCGCATTCGTTGTCAGGGCTGTGCTCCGGTGCTCACGAATGTCAAATTCGCTCCGCTCCGGTGCTCGCCCTTCCTAGACTGCAAAGGTTTTCTATCACGCTGAAAAAGAGACAAAGGGCTAAAATAAAGATCATTTTAACAATCTGGAAGGAACGATCTCAATCGTTCCTTTTTTTGTTTATAACTGACAGCTTGATTTTTTCCCAAACTGTACATGCTAAAACAGAGCCTGTTTCGCGCTCATGAGATTGAATTTGTACAGGGGGTTTTTCGTTTGAGACAAAAATGGCAAAAAACGATCGCATTAGTGCTTCTTCCTATTGGGTTAACGGCATGTGGTACAAATGATAATGCAGGTGTAGATACACGTCATAATCAATCAGGTCAGCCAGTCGGATATCATTCGAATAACCGTGCGGCTGACAATAATCAAGATCATCAAGGGCCAGTTTCTGAACTCATGGAGGGGATGAACGGTGGGAACACAACGAATGTTGATTATCGCACCCGTCCTCAAGCCGATGATCGAATGCCTCTCGCAGGTGGAGATGGACGCTACAGTCATGGAGATATGAACTATCATAACCAAATGTCGTTCTCTGGCTACGATAAACAAGAGAACGTCCAGCGTTCAAGAAAAATTGCCAACCGTGTCAATAAAATGAACCACGTTGCAGACTCACAGGTGATGGTGACAGATGAAAATGTGTATATTGCCATTAAATCAGATGGACGTTTGACGTCAGAGGGCGTATCACAAGTTGAAGAAGCAGCGACTCGTTATGCAGATGGAAGAGCTGTCCAAGTCATTAAAGACGAGGGTGCTTTCACACGCTTTAGAGATATGAGAAGAACACAATTTGAAACAGGCCAAACAGGCATGACTCGATAGGTTGGAGAATAAGAAAGGCTAAAGTTCCTCAAGAACTTTAGCCTTTTCTTAAAAATAACCCTTGATGCTTGTATAAAAATCGTTAAAGAAACAGCCAAATCCAAGTAATAAAATACCTTTCTTGTTAAGGATACAAGGGGGAGAAGACCGATGTCATGAAGGAGAATCCCTGCCAAAATACCGCCTGAAGCCAGCATAAATTCAGATGAATCTGTTTTTGGATATGCATCTGCCAGTACAGCACCGAATACAGAAACCCAGAACACAAGGTTTCCAGGGGATACCGCGACAAGCAAGCCGTTTCTGTACGTTTTTGCGAATGATTTATTGACTTTTTCGCCAGCTAAATGGATGTCTTGATCCGAATTATTAAGAATACTGCTCCGATCAGCCAGAGCGGGATTTGGACAAATGGCAGTGATAAAAACTGAGCAAATTCAGCATCCATAAAGAATCCGTTTTTTAATCCCTTTTTGTCATTTCAACCGTGATCGCTCCAACTGGCAGAGGAATTGACAATCCTACGACGATAAATGCGAGAAATGTTTGCAATCGACTAGAACTTCCTTTGGGAAAATTTGTATAAAAATTCTCAGTTTAGATTAACTATACATAATAGGAGAAAAGGATCAATGATTATTTCATATTTTATCGAAATGATTGGGAGAGATGATGTATATAAAGGTGCATATCAAGCTTGCTGTATCTCTTTTGTAGTGGAAAGGAACTATTTTCCTAAAACTTCTTTTTTTCATGGCATCTCTATGCTACACTGTTGTGGAAATCAATAAATGTGACTAGGGGTGCCCGCAGTTGGGCTGAGAGAGAAGTGTATGCTTCTTAACCCTTTGGACCTGATCTGGCTCGTACCAGCGTGGGGAAGTTGAAGATGATACATGGGTCATATGAATGACATTCATGTTTATTTCTGTCGACGAAACCAGGTTCTGTTCATAGAGCCTGGTTTTTTTGCTGGTGCTGATTCCATCCTGTCCGGTGACAAGAAGAGAAGGAGAGAACAGCAAATGAAAGAAAAGAAAAATACCCCAACAACTCAATCCTTATTATCAAGCTTTGACGGCAGCCGAAAGGTGTATGAGAAAGGATCAAGACCTGACATTTTAGTGCCAAAAAGGGAGATTGCCCTCTCAAAAACTGTGACACAGGCGGGGAACATTCAAAATGAACCGATTCGTGTGTACGATACGAGTGGACCGTACACCGATGAGAGAGCCCATATTGATGTCACTAAGGGATTAAAACGCCTTAGGGCAGCATGGATCGAAGAAAGAGGGGATACAGAAAGCTATGAAGGGCGCCATGTGAAACCAGAAGATAACGGATATCGTTCTAAGGAAAAAGAGTCCTTTCATCATGTTCATACTGATTTTCATCATGAGCCGCTCCGCGCAAAACAAGGTGCCTGTGTGACGCAAATGCATTATGCAAAAAAAGGTATTGTTACGCCTGAAATGGAGTTTATCGCGTTAAGAGAAGAGCTAAGCCCTGAGTTTGTGAGAGAGGAGGTAGCCAGCGGAAGAGCAGTCATTCCAGCGAATATTAACCATCCTGAAAGTGAACCGATGATTATTGGAAGGCATTTTCACGTCAAAATCAATGCGAATATTGGCAATTCAGCTGTGACATCATCCATTGATGAAGAGGTAGAAAAGATGACATGGGCGATCAGATGGGGTGCAGACACCATGATGGACCTGTCTACAGGAAAGGACATTCATACAACGAGAGAATGGATCATACGGAATTGCCCAGTCCCAGTAGGAACCGTTCCCATTTATCAGGCGCTTGAAAAAGTAAATGGAGTGGCAGAAGATTTGACGTGGGACGTGTACAGAGACACATTAATTGAACAAGCAGAGCAAGGAGTAGACTACTTCACGATTCATGCGGGCGTGAGGTTAAGGTATATTCCGCTGACAGTCGATCGGGTGACCGGAATTGTTTCAAGAGGCGGTGCCATTATGGCAAGGTGGTGTCTTGCCCATCATCAAGAGAATTTCCTCTATACCCACTTCGAAGACATTTGTGAGATTATGAAAACGTATGATATTGCTTTTTCACTTGGAGACGGTCTGAGACCAGGCTCGATTGCTGATGCCAATGATGAGGCGCAGTTTGCAGAGCTTGAAACGTTAGGTGAATTGACAGAGATCGCTTGGAAACATGATGTACAGGTGATGATTGAAGGGCCTGGACATGTTCCGATGGATAAAATCAAAGAGAATGTGGACAAGCAAATGGAGATTTGCAAAGAGGCACCATTTTATACGTTAGGGCCTCTTACAACAGATATTGCCCCGGGATATGATCACATTACATCCGCCATCGGTGCGGCCATGATCGGCTGGTATGGAACAGCGATGCTATGCTATGTGACGCCAAAAGAGCATTTAGGTCTGCCGAACAAAGAAGATGTGAGAGAAGGTGTGATTGCCTATAAAATTGCCGCACATGCCGCTGATCTAGCAAAAGGACATCCTGCTGCTCAAAAGCGCGATGATGCTTTATCGAAAGCGAGGTTTGAATTTAGGTGGCGTGACCAATTCCACCTGTCACTTGATCCAGAAAGAGCTATGGCGTTCCATGATGAAACATTGCCTGCGGAAGGCGCTAAGACTGCCCATTTTTGCTCGATGTGCGGACCGAAGTTTTGCAGTATGAAAATTTCCCATGATATTCGCAATCAATCAGAAGAAGTGAAAAGAGAGATGGAGAAGAAGGCGAAAGAGTTTATCAGCCAAGGAAGTCAAATTTATTCATCCTAAAAAAAGAACCTCGCACATATGTTGTGCGGGGTTTTATCAGATGGCGGAAAAGGCTTTTCTTAAGAGGTGGAAAAATGCTTTTAATGCATACCATCATGTCCAAACTCGGAATGAGGGCATCTGTTAAATGAAAAAAGACGGTTTGTCTTTCGGGAGATGTTCGTTTCTTTTGCCGTTTCATGAAGACAGCCTCCTTTTTAAATAATATACTTCTTTGCAAAGCAGAGGGATAGAGATGTTGTTTGAATTTAAACAAAATTTAAACTTCTTGTGTTTGAAAGGAAAGAAGGAGGGGAAACGTGTTGAATAGAGAATGAATGAAAAGAGCCGATCTATTTGGCCAGCTAACAAGAAAGAGTGGAAGGTGATCTTATGATGAAAGTATTTAAGGTAACATTTCATATGAACAATGGGGAAGTGCTTGATTTCGAGCTAAAACGCCCAGCTACCTATGATGTGTATAAGAAAATTGAAGAAGCCAATCATTGGTTTAAGCTGAATAATGAAATCATTAACTTATTAAATGTGAATAGCATCCACGTAGAAACAGATTAAAACAGAAAGCCGCTCTCTCTGAGCGGCTTTCATTATGCAGAAAAATCATTTCGATTATTAAGCTGACCGCGGGACAGCCAGTTCTTTTTATACAAATAAGCAATCACTTCAAGCCATAGACGCGGTGCTTTTTTAGGGAAAAAAGGTTTTTGATAATAAGCGTAAGCGGCTTTTAAATCATTCCATTGGTGGCATGCTTTTGTTTGTGTGAAACGGGCTACGTCGATGACCCTGACCTGGCCTTCCTTTGTTAAGATCAGATTCCGCAGATGGATATCAGAAGGATTCAATCCTTTCTCGCGTGCTTCTTCTAGCGCATCATCCACTTGTTCAATCATTTGTTTTTTAATAGGAATCCCCTTTGTGAGGCATTCATAGAATGTGTAGCCTTTAATATATTCCATTAAAATATACTGATCCCCAGATTCATAAATCTCAGGGTAGTAAGACGAACCAGAAAGTTTTTCATAAATGGCGGCTTCTTTGCGGGCAATATGGTGATAAGAAGGGAAAAAGACTTTTAGTGCCATTTTCTTGCCGTCTTTTTTGTATGAAAAGACATAGGCACTTCTTCCTTTGCCGCACAGTTCAAGCTCTGCCGGTTTAAAGGCAAGCTTATGAAGACGTTTATCTTCATGATACTGAATCGATTCGGCTAATCTTTTAACATCTGACATTGACTTCACCTTCTTTGGTTTCAGTTTATGCGGCTGAAAAACGAATGATGAAAAAACCGAGTCATTCGATAAAGCAATGGATTGTATAAAACATACCATTTACGAATGAAGGATACAACGAAAGACTCTTCCCATATATTCATTCATCGATTTGGTTAATGTTTAGAAAAATGGGTCAAACTACATATGTCATGCATCGATCTCATGTTCTAAAGAGGTGTAAATAGTGAAAGTGAAGATGAAATGTTTCGTTACAGGACTTATCATGACAAGTGTGCTTTTTTTCGCTGCGGATATGGAAGGAAAAGAACACTTGCAAAAGCAGTCAAACTCTATCACCGTGCAGCTTGAAAAAGTCTATCTAGACGGAGATGTGAGTATTGAAAGACACCGGGCTTCATTAGAAGACAAAGACACATTCTGGGCACAGTATAAAGGCTGGACGCTAGTAGAACAGAGAGAGGATTTTGCGCTTTTTAGAAAGCAAATTGATGATATCTCTCCATTAAGTAAAGCAAATGGATATATCGGATTATCAGAGGACGGTGTGATTTCTACGTTTCATGGAAGGCCTGACGGCTGGGCGGAGCCTATTCATCTCTTTTTTCAAATTGATACGTCCCGTTTAGAAAGTCATGTGGAGGAGCAGCTTGAGCAAGGCATTCCTTTTCGAACAAAGGATGAATTTGAGCATGTGCTTGAAGTCATGAAGCCTTACCGAAATGAAATATCGTTTTAAAGCGTGTAACAGCTTGCTGGTGTGAAGGCCGCAAGCTGTTTTTCGTGGTTTTATCGTAAAAATGCATTGAGCGAACGTATGTTAACTTTTATTGCGGTTTTCTTCTCGATTTATGTTACAATGAAGAACAGTCAAAGAGGTGAAAACGGTGATAGAGTTTGTAAAAGGGACCATTGATTATGTGTGCCCGCAATATGTTGTCATTGAAAACGGCGGAGTGGGATATCAAGTCTATACCCCAAACCCGTTTATCTATCAAGTAAACAAACAAGAAACGATTTATACGTATCATTACATAAAGGAAGACGCTTTTTCGTTATATGGATTTCAAACGCGAGAAGAAAAAGCGCTGTTCACAAAACTGTTAAATGTCACGGGGATTGGGCCGAAGGGGGCTCTAGCGATTCTTGCTTCCGGTGATCCTGGCGCTGTCATTTCAGCGATAGAACGTGAAGATGAAGCGTTCCTGATTAAGTTCCCTGGTGTTGGCAAAAAGACAGCTCGCCAAATCATTCTCGATCTAAAAGGAAAGCTAGCCGATGTCGTACCGGAAATGATTGGCAACCTATTTAATCACGAGGACCATATTCAGGTCGAAACGCAGCAAACGGCATTAGACGAAGCGCTTGAAGCCTTAAATGTTCTTGGATACGGTGATCGTGAAATTAAAAAGGTTCTTCCATTATTAAAAGAAGAAAAGAATCTCACAACCGATCAATATGTGAAAAAAGCTTTACAAAAAATGTTGAAATAGGGTGATGTCTCATGGATGAACGGCTCGTCTCAACTGAAGCAGACAACCATGAATCAGCCATTGAGCAAAGTCTGCGGCCACAGACACTTAGCCAATATATTGGTCAGCAAAAAGTAAAAGATAACCTCAGTGTGTTTATTGAAGCTGCCCGCATGAGGCAGGAAACACTCGATCACGTCCTTTTATATGGACCGCCTGGACTCGGGAAAACAACGCTTGCGTCGATTATCGCCAATGAAATGAATGTTCAGCTGCGTACAACATCTGGACCAGCGATTGAACGTCCTGGCGATTTGGCGGCAATCTTAACTTCTCTTGAGCCAGGTGATGTGTTGTTTATAGATGAAATTCATCGCTTGCAGCGCTCAATTGAGGAAGTGCTTTATCCGGCAATGGAGGATTTTTGTTTAGATATCGTCATTGGCAAAGGAGATACAGCGCGCTCTGTACGGCTTGATTTACCGCCATTTACACTTGTAGGTGCCACGACCCGTGTAGGGCTTTTAACAGCACCGCTTCGTGACAGGTTTGGGGTACATGCAAGATTGGAATACTATGAGCAAAGAGATTTGGCTCACATTGTGGCAAGAACAGCCGAGCTGTTTGAGATTGGGATCGATCTTCGCTCAGCCGAAGAGATCGCAAGACGTTCCCGGGGCACGCCAAGGGTTGCCAATCGTCTGCTCAGAAGAGTAAGAGATTTTGCGCAGGTGCTTGGGAATCATGCGATTACCGAGGACATTGCGGAAGATGCCCTTGAGCGCCTTCAAGTCGACAGGCTTGGTCTGGATCATATAGATCATAAGCTGCTTTTAAGTATGATCGAAAAATTTAGAGGCGGTCCTGTAGGGCTTGATACAATCTCAGCGACAATTGGAGAAGAATCACATACGATTGAAGATGTGTACGAACCGTATTTACTGCAAATTGGTTTCCTGCAAAGAACACCAAGAGGACGGGTCGTCACAAGAGAAGCGTATGAACATTTTCAAATGGAGGTTCCGATTCGTGACTGAATTCCCTAAAATATTGATGATTTTAGGTGGTGTCCTTTTTGCCGCAGGATTAGTATTTCAATTGGTTGGTAAGCTTCCAGGTGATATTTTTGTGAAAAAAGGAAATGTGACGTTCTTTTTTCCTGTGATCACATGCATTGCCATTAGCATTGTGCTAACCATATTACTTAATATCTTTGGACGGATGAAATAACGTTAACTAGTTAACTACAGAATAGGTGAAGGAAATGAAGCTAGAACTATTTGATTTTGATTTACCAGAAAGATTGATTGCACAAGTGCCGCTTGAAAAACGAGATGCATCAAGACTGATGGTCTTAAACAAACAAACGGGTGCGATGACACATGATACATTCTCACAAATCACCGATTATTTTCAAACGGGTGATTGTCTCGTTTTAAACAATACACGCGTTCTGCCGGCACGTTTGTTTGGAATGAAAGAGGATACAGGTGCAAAAGTTGAACTTCTTCTATTAAAACAAGAGGAGGGAGACAACTGGGAAACACTTGTAAAACCAGCCAAACGGGTGAAAAAAGGAACGGTTATCACATTTGGTGATGGACGGCTTCAAGCGGTATGTACAGAAGAGATGGAACATGGCGGAAGAAAAGTTAAGTTTCAGTATACAGGCATTTTTTATGAAGTACTTGAATCCCTCGGTGAGATGCCGCTGCCTCCTTATATTAAAGAGCAGCTTGACGATCGTGAACGCTATCAAACGGTGTATTCAAAAGAGGTTGGCTCCGCTGCTGCTCCAACTGCTGGTCTTCACTTTACAAACGAGCTGCTGGATGCGCTGAAAGCAAAAGGTGTGCATATAGCTTTCATTACACTGCACGTGGGGCTTGGTACTTTTCGTCCGGTCAGTGCAGAACGTATTGAAGAACACGAAATGCACGCAGAGTTTTACGAAATGAATGAAGAAACAGCTGAAGAGCTCAATCGCGTTCGCAAGGAAGGCGGACGGATTATTTCAGTTGGGACAACGTCAACGAGAACGCTCGAAACCATTGCAAGTGCGCATGACGGCGAATTCAAAGCGTCAAGCGGCTGGACGTCAATCTTTATTTACCCAGGCTATACATTCAAGGCCATTGATGGCATGATCACGAATTTCCATCTGCCAAAATCCTCGTTAATCATGCTTGTCAGCGCATTAGCTGGACGAGAGCATGTACTAAAAGCGTACAATGAGGCTGTAAAAGAGGAATACCGATTCTTCAGCTTTGGCGATGCCATGCTGATTCAATAACATCATACAACAAAGACAGGAGGGCTCATTTTTGTCGCAATTACCGATACGTTATGAGTTCATTAAAACATGCAAACAAACAGGTGCACGACTAGGACGCGTTCATACACCGCACGGCTCCTTTGAAACACCTGTATTTATGCCGGTAGGTACACTGGCTACAGTCAAAACGATGGCACCTGAAGAACTAAAGGCAATGGATGCAGGCATCATCTTAAGCAATACGTACCACCTATGGCTCCGTCCGGGTCATGACATTGTGAAAGAAGCAGGCGGGCTGCACAAATTTATGAACTGGGATCGAGCGATTCTGACCGATTCAGGCGGATTCCAAGTATTCTCTTTGAGTGAATTTAGAAAAATTGAAGAAGAAGGCGTCCACTTCCGTAATCACTTAAACGGAGACAAGCTGTTCCTTTCTCCTGAAAAGGCCATGGACATCCAAAATGCGCTTGGCTCTGATATTATGATGGCATTTGATGAATGTCCGCCATATCCAGCAGAGTACGACTACATGAAACGTTCTGTGGAGCGGACAAGCAGATGGGCAGAGCGCTGTCTAGAAGCGCACCAGCGTCCAGAGGATCAAGGGCTGTTTGGAATTGTCCAAGGCGGAGAATACGAAGAGCTTCGTAAACAAAGTGCAAAAGATCTGGTTTCACTTGATTTCCCAGGCTACGCCATCGGAGGCTTATCTGTTGGTGAACCAAAAGATGTGATGAACCGTGTACTGGAGTTCACAACGCCATTGTTACCGGCAGACAAGCCAAGGTACTTAATGGGTGTCGGCTCACCAGATTCCTTAATTGACGGTGCCATTCGCGGTGTAGATATGTTTGACTGCGTATTGCCGACGCGAATTGCAAGAAACGGCACCTTGATGACAAGCGAAGGACGTCTTGTTGTGAAAAATGCAAAATATGAACGTGATTTCAGACCAATCGATGAAAATTGTGACTGCTACACATGTAAAAACTACACACGCGCCTATATTAGACATTTAATCCGAACAAATGAAACGTTCGGAATTCGATTAACAACTTATCATAATCTTCATTTTCTGTTAAAATTAATGGAGCAAGTGAGAGAAGCTATCCGTGAGGATCGTTTAGGTGATTTTAAAGAAGAGTTTTTTGAACGTTATGGCTTTAACGAACCGAATGCGAAAAACTTTTAACGCATAAACGAAAGGCTTTATAATGCTTTAGAAAGGGGTGAAATAGAATGGATGGTGGTATGGGTTCAATCATTATGATTGTTGTCATGTTTGCTGTGCTTTACTTCTTGTTAATCCGTCCACAGCAAAAGCAACAAAAAGCTGTGCGTCAGATGCAGCAATCTTTATCAAAAGGCGATAAAATCGTCACAATCGGTGGTTTACACGGTGAAATCGACTACATTGATGAATCAAAAGTGGTCATCAAAACTAGCGAGAACAACCGTTTAACTTTCGATCGACGTGCTATTAGAGAATTAGCTGACAAAGGTTAATCCTCCGATACATAGCCATAAAAAAAGAGCGATATGATCCGCTCTTTTTTTATTTGCCTCGAAGATTGACGCCAATCATTCCGCCCAGCATACAAATCCCTAGAAATGCCCCATGATAGATAAACTGCTCTGGTGAAAAGGTTTCTCCAAACCCTAAATATTGAAATAAGAATACAGTGAGAGAAAAGATCATAGAAGTGATCGCGCCAATGAGCCAGCCGCGCTCCTTTGCTTTTCCTCCAGAAATGATCCCTCCTAATAAAAGTGCCACAAAGGACAAAATCATAATCATCCATTTAAACGATGATTCCTGCATACTTGTGAAGGTAAGCATGAGCGATACAAGTAAACTTGTGACAATCATCACGATAAAAATGGCCATTAAGCCGGATAAAATCCCTTTTCCGATTTGTTTCGTTTCCTGCATGTGATTCGTCTCCTCTCCAATTGACCGAAGCTTGTCTTTTACTAAAATGTATTCACCATGAAGAAAAAATAGACATGTTTCTCACGATAAAAACAGAGGCTTTCTTTTCTACATAAATAAAGTGTTTTGACACAAGCTATGGTGGAGAAGGAGGTTTACATCACATGCAGGACATCTTGATTATCTCCATGAGAACAATCATTTTATATTTTCTTGTTTGGTTTATTTTTCGGTTAATGGGCAAGAGAGAAATTGGCGAATTGAGTATTTTAGATCTTGTCATTTTTATGATGATCGCAGAAATTGCAGTTCTCGCCATAGAAGAAGTCGAAGATCACATGTTACATACGGTATGGCCGATCCTGCTGTTAACCTTCATTCAAATCACACTCGCCTACCTCTCATTGAAATTCCAAGGTGTCCGGCGCTTTCTAGACGGCAAACCGGCCCTGCTCATCATCAATGGGAAAATCGACGAGGGGGCGATGAGAAAACAGCGATACAATTTTGATGACCTGCTTATTCAATTAAGAGAAAACAACATCGATAGCATTCAGGATGTCTCTTACGCCATTTTAGAGCCATCCGGAAAGCTTGCGGTCGTTGAAAAAGAAAACAAGCACACACACGGAGCGCTTGAGCTGCCACTTATTGCAGATGGTGTTGTACAGCACGATCATCTGAAGCAAATTAATCAAAATGAACAGTGGCTGAAAGATGAGCTTGCCAAAAGGGGCTATCATGAAATTGATCAGATTTCCTACTGCAGCTTTAATCAAAAGACATTTTATATTGATTTGAAAGATGAAGTGATCAAGAAGAGATGAGCTAAAGCAGTTTCCCAATGAATGGGAGGCGGCGAAGCTCTTCACGCTTCACTAGCCCTAGACAGATTAATAGAATGACATATAGCATACACGTAACAAAGATCAGCATCACAAGCTCAATAGGGGCAGAAAAGAGCCCGTTTACTTGAGACTTCAGCCAAAGGCTGACAGCCCCGGTGCCGATGATCACAAGAACGCATATCCCATATTCCTTCATTGGTAAATGAATAGGCAGTACTTTACCGACAGTTGCCGCATGAAGCAGCGTGACAAGGACGATGCCGATTAATATCGCGAGTGCTGCCCCCATAATGCCAAAGCCCGGCTGTGAAGCAAGGACAAAAATCATCCCTGTTTTCACAACAGCACCTATCAGACTATTCGTCATCGCCGCGCCAGCTAAATTGAGTGCTTGCAGGACAGCTTGAAGCGGCCCTTGAAAATAATATAATAGAAAAAATGGGGCCATGAATTTCACATAGATAGCCGCATGCGATGAACCATACATAAAGAGCGTTAAATCTTCTGCATAAACGAAAAGAATAATACAGGAAATGCCTCCGCTGAGTAGACAAAGACGCATCGCCTGCTTCAGGCGGTATTCGACCGTTTTGCGTTTGTTCTGCTCCATTCCTTCACTGATCGCCGGGACCAATGCAGTGGATAGAGAGTACGTAATAAAGCTAGGCAGTGTCAAAAGGGTCAGCGCAAGACCAGTCAACTCCCCATACTGCCTTGTCGCTTCTACAGCCGCATATCCAGCAATAGCAAGACTTTGCGCGACAACTATCGGCTCTAAAAACCACGAAATATTCCCGATGAAACGGCTGCCTGTTGTTGGCAGGGCAATACTCATCAGCTGCTTAAACGTGTCCTTACCGTCATGAATCGCCTTAAAAAATCGTTTTCGAATACGAATGGTCTTTTTATAACGAAAGGCAATCAGTAAATATGCAAGTGAAATCATCTCTCCAATGACAGATGAAATCATCGCACCAGCTGCCGCGTATTCAATCCCATAAGGAAGGAAAGCTGTTGTACATACTGCCACTAGAGAAATTCTTGCGACCTGTTCCAGTACTTGAGATATGGCAAGCGGGCTCATTTGCTGTCTGCCTTGAAAATATCCTCTCAGCACACTGGAAATGGCGATGACTGGGACAACGGGCGTAATAGCAAGAAGTGGATAGACCGTTCTAGGATCTGTCAGCATATTTTCTGCCATGATGGGTGCAAACCATAAAAAGAGCGGCGTGAATATCAGGCTGAGTGTCCCTGTTATCGCAAGGGACATGACTAGAATACGTTTAGTTTTCTGTTTGTCACCCCGGGCTTCTGCTTCTGCGACAAGCTTGCTAATAGCGACAGGCAGTCCAAATTGTGTCAGCGTCACAGCGAGAAAAAAGGTAGGGGCAGCCATCATATAAAGCCCGACTCCTTCTTCGCCAATGAACCTTGCAATCACAATCCGATTGACAAAACCCAATATTCTCGTGATAAAACCTGCTAAAATTAAAATAATCGTGCCCTTTAAAAACGTTTGCTTCGTCAAATCAAAGATCACCTGCCTTCTCAAACGACATAGAATCATATACAATAAGATATGCGTGTATATCGTCCAAGCATGACAAGTCTCTCGATAAAAACTGAAAAGGGGGAGCATCCCATTGACACAACATCCGGCTGCAATTTACAAAGACCATTTAAAGCCTTTTCTGTTCAGTAAGCTTGAAGAATTCATCGTTTTGGGCTATAAAGATGTAGATTTAGAGGAATTATGGTCATACTTAGAGAATAAGAAGTGGAAGAAAAAACAAGAGTATCCGATTCATGAAATGGTTGCAGATATTTTATCTGTGAAAATTGGCGAATTTATGAACTATGCAACCGTTCAGTCGTTTAAAACGTCTGCTTTTTTGGACAGTGAAGATGGCAAGAATATGCTAGATGAACTGTTGAAATAAGCCATCTTAATGGATTCAGGTGTTTAAGGAGGAAATACATAATGAAAAAAGGGCGCATTCTTGCGTTTTTCTTAGTGGTTCTGTTAATCGGAACTGGCGTAGGCTTACTAACAAAGCCTGTTGCGAAAGATATGACGCTAGGGCTGGATTTGCAGGGTGGATTTGAAGTCCTGTATGATGTACATCCAGTGAAAAAAGAGGACAAGATTACAAATAGTGTCCTCGTCAGTACAGTGGAGGCTTTAAACCGAAGAGCCAATGTGCTAGGTGTAAGTGAGCCGAACATCTCGATTGAAGGCAACAATCGTATCCGCGTGCAACTTGCGGGGGTAAAAGATCAAAACAGAGCTAGGGAGATTCTTTCCACTGAAGCACAGCTATCCTTCAGAGATACGAATGATAAAGAACTCCTAAACGGGGCTGACTTGGTCGAAAACAGTGCAAAACAAACATTCAGTCAAACGAATGAGCCAATTGTGACGGTTAAACTAAAGGATGCGAAAAAATTTGGTGACGTCACAAGAAAAGTAGCGGCGATGGCGCCGAATAACCAGCTTGTCATTTGGCTTGATTACCACAAAGGAGATTCCTTCAAAAAAGAAGTCTCAAAATCAAACCACAAGTATGTCTCTGCGCCGAATGTGAATCAAGAAATTAACAGCAGTGACGTGCAAATTGAAGGGAAATTTACTGTCCAAGAGGCAAAAGACCTTGCAAGTATTTTAAATGCTGGGGCATTGCCAGTGAAATTAACTGAAAAGTACTCCACATCAGTGAGTGCGCAATTTGGTGAACAGGCATTAAATGAAACTGTCTTTGCAGGGATTGTGGGAATTGCCCTCATTTTCTTATTCATGCTTTTTTATTACCGAATACCTGGTCTTATTGCTGTCATCACGTTATCAACGTATATCTATATTACCTTACAGGTGTTTGACTGGATGGGTGCTGTTCTGACACTTCCTGGAATTGCGGCACTGATTCTTGGAGTAGGGATGGCGGTTGATGCCAACATCATCACATATGAACGAATCAAAGAGGAGCTTAAGCTCGGTAAATCTGTCCGTTCTGCTTTCAGGTCAGGGAACCGCCGATCATTTGCGACCATCTTTGATGCAAACTTAACGAGTATTATTGCAGGGGGCGTCCTTTTCTTCTTCGGGACAAGTTCTGTAAAAGGGTTTGCGACTATGCTGATCCTTTCCATCTTAACAAGCTTTATTACGGCTGTATTCCTATCAAGATTCCTTCTTGGACTGCTTGTGGAAAGCCGCGCGCTCGATCGCAAGAAAGGCTGGTTTGGTGTCCGTCAAAAAGACATCATCGATATTCATGAAACAACAGAAAATACTGAACCAAAAACACCGTTTGATAAATGGGATTTTGTCAGCAAGCGAAAAGGTTTCATGATTTTCTCAGTAGCCATTACCATTGCGGGGATTATCGTCCTTTCGATTTTCAAACTCAATGCGGGTATTGACTTTGCAAGTGGTACAAGAGTAGACATTCAAAGTGACCATAAGCTGTCAACTGCTCAAATTGAGCAAGACTTTCAAAAATTAGATCTTGATACAGATAGTGTTGTGTTATCTGGTCAAAAAGAAAATCAAGCAGCGGCAAGATTTGTTGGTGTGCCAAATAAAGAAAAAATCGCAGAAGTGAAAGATTACTTTAAAGATAAGTATGGTACAGAACCGAATGTCAGCACGGTGTCTCCTACTGTCGGAAAAGAACTTGCACGCAATGCTTTATATGCCATCATCATTGCTTCGATTGGGATCATTATTTATGTTTCCATTCGTTTTGAATATAAAATGGCCATTGCAGCGATTGCTTCCCTTTTATATGATGCATTCTTCATTGTGGCATTCTTTAGTATCACACGATTAGAGGTAGATGTGACCTTCATTGCGGCGATCCTCACGGTGATCGGGTATTCGATCAATGACACGATCGTGACGTTCGATAGGGTTCGTGAGCAAATGAAGAAACGTAAACCAAAAACGGTAGAAGATCTATCTTACATCGTCAACTTGAGTTTACAGCAAACCTTTACACGATCTATCAATACGGTACTCACTGTCGTAATTGTTGTGATCGCACTGCTTATCTTCGGATCGGCGTCGATTACAAACTTCTCCATCGCCTTACTTGTCGGTCTGTTAACAGGGGTGTACTCATCTCTATATATCGCAGCACAAATTTGGCTCATGTGGAAAGGCCGTGAGTTGAAAAAGCCGGCGAAGATTGATACTGAGCAAGATATTTAATTGAGAAAGGCTGCCTTTTTGGCAGTCTTTTTTCTATAGATTTCCCGAGAATAAGTCGATTCGAAAAAAACATTTCGGGTATCATTGATCTTGAAATGGTCTTTTGCTATAATGACATACGTTTAGAGCAGTATAGAAAGCAAGTGTCCGTTTGAGGCATTTGGCTTTATTCATTGGAGGGGCTGTTATGAAGGTTCGGGAAACTGAACTGCCAGGTATCGGTCACAAAGCCGAAATGATCACAAGAAATAATGAGAAGCTTGCCATCATTACACACGATGACGGCAGAAGAGAAATGTATCATTTTCAAGAGGACGACCATGAAGAATCTATTTCTGGTATTTTGCTAAACGATGAAGAAGCAAGACAAATTGCAGCTATTTTAGGCGGCATGGTATATAAGCCGAAAGCGCTTGAAACTGTAGAGGTAGCCATTGATGAACTGATGATTGAATGGTTTAAGATTGAAAAGAATGCACCAGCTGTTCAGCAGACAATCGGAGACCTCAATGTCCGCCAAAATGATCAAGTAACAGTCATCGCTATCGTGAGAAAATCACATGAGAAGATGTTAAATCCAGGACCTGATACGGTCATTGAAGAAGGGGATACCCTTGTTATTTCTGGAGAAAGACAAGAAATAAAGAACCTCATTAAAGAAAAACTCAGCAGCTAATCATGCCCATGCTGATAGATTTTCTTCCGCTATTTTCTTTCTGTGTTTAAAATGGACAAGGAAAAGGGAAGAATAAAAGAAAAAGCTTGGGGGATATGTAGATGAACAAACAACAATGGACCATCATCTTCGCATTTATTTTCGTATTAATTGTCTCAGTATTTGCCGTGATCAATGTGCGGCCAGTGCAAGTTGACTACTTATTTGGAACGGCTGAATGGCCGCTGATTCTTGTCATTATTGGTTCTGTGCTAATGGGCGGACTCATTGTGGCTTTCGCAGGGATTTTCCAAATTGTGAAACTAAAACGTGAACTAAAGGCTTTAAAAGCTGAGCGTGCAGCCGCACCTGCACCTGCTGCTTCGAATAAAAAGATCGACAAAGACGTTCAAAAGAAACCGAATGTGACGCCTTTAAAAGAACAGCCAGCATCATTTGACCGGAAGGAAAAATAATCTTCCAGCACAATTTCATAAAATAAAAATTGAAACCCCTCAGGCCACTCTAGTATAATAGTGTGGTTGAGGGGTGAATTTATGTTATTATCCAAAATGCGCTGGGAATATGAACATCCAAGCGAAGAAAAAGTGAAATCACTCTCTGAAAATCTGAATATTTCAGCGCTGACTGCATCGCTTCTTGTAAAAAGAGGACTCGAAGAAGTAGAAGAAGCGAGGTCTTTTTTATTTGATCAAAAAGCCGAATTTCATGATCCATTTCTATTAAAAGGGATGAAAGAAGCAGTAGAGCGCATCAACAAAGCGATCGAAGAGCAGGAATCGATTGTGATCTTCGGAGACTATGATGCGGATGGTGTGACAAGTACGTCTGTGCTTTTACATACATTAAAAGAGCGGTCTGCGAAAGTAGACTTTTATATTCCAGATCGATTTAAAGAAGGCTATGGGCCTAATGAACAGGCTTTTCGATATATCAAAGAGCAAGGCGCATCGCTTGTCATCACGGTCGATACAGGCATTGCAGCTGTAAATGAAGCACGTATTGCAAAAGAAATAGGGTTAGACCTGATCATTACAGATCACCATGAACCAAGTGAGGAGCTGCCTGAGGCACTTGCGATTGTCCATCCTAAGCAGCCGGGCTGTGAGTATCCTTTTAAAGAACTTGCCGGTGTAGGCGTAGCGTTTAAAGTGGCACATGCACTTCTTGGGAAACTGCCAGCTCAGCTGTTAGATCTTGCGGCAATTGGGACAATAGCGGATCTTGTGCCGCTTCATGATGAGAATAGATGGCTCGCCAAAAAAGGGCTTGTGCAGCTTCGACAGTCGAATAGACCGGGGCTGAAAGCGTTATTGAAAGAAGCGGGAGCTACTCTTGAAGAAGCAAATGAAGAAACGGTCGGCTTTCAAATTGCGCCAAGGCTGAATGCTGTAGGGCGAATTGAGCAGGCAGATCCAGCTGTTCATCTTCTCATGACAGAGGATAAGGATGAAGCAGAAGAGCTCGCTCGTTTTGTACAAGAACTCAATAAAGAACGTCAAAAAATTGTGAGTACAATCACAGAAGAAGCCATTCAAATGGTTGAAGAGACAGGTGATGACCAGTCTGCGATCGTTGTAGCGAAAGCTGGCTGGAATCCGGGTGTTGTCGGAATTGTTGCCTCTAAATTGACGGATAGATTTTCTCGTCCGGCGATTGTGCTTGGAATAGATGAAGAGACGCAAATGGCAAAAGGATCAGCGCGGAGTATTCCTGGCTTCGATCTATTTTTCCATTTAAGCAAATGCCGTGACATTCTGCCGCATTTCGGCGGGCACCCGATGGCTGCGGGTATGACACTTCGAGCGGATGATGTTCCTTTACTAAGAGAAAGATTAAATCAATATGCGAATGAAACGTTGACAGAAGAAGATTTTATTCCGATTCAGCGGGTCGATGCCGTATGCAAGGTAGACGAATTGACGGTTGAAGCGATTGAAGAAGTGGGGATGCTGTCACCATTTGGCATGCAGAATCCAAAGCCGTTCATCATGATTGAAGATGCGAGGCTTGAAGAGATCCGAACGATTGGGGCAAATCAGAATCATATTAAAATGTCTCTGAAAGACGAAGACAAGCTGCTTGACTGTGTCGGTTTTCATCAAGGTCAATTAAAAGAAGAAATTGTCACAGGTAGCCGCATTTCCGTCATTGGTGAAATGTCCATCAATGAATGGAATAACCGGAAGAAACCTCAGCTTATGCTAAAAGATGCCCGAGTAGATGAATGGCAGCTGTTTGATTTGCGCGGCAAAAAGGATTGGGAAAAGACAATCTCCACGCTTGATCCAGAAAAATATGTGGTGGTCTGTTTTGACGAAGAAACAAAACAGGAAGTCAATATCCCAATTTATCATGTCCATGCAGAAAATGTTTCAACGTTCGATGTAGAGGGCAAGTATATCGTCTTTGCGGATGTTCCTGCAGATGAGCATTTGCTAAGGCGACTTTTAGAAAACCAAAAGCCAGCTAGAGTTTATACGGTTTTTCAAAGAAAAGAAGATCATTTTATGTCTTCTTTCCCTAGCCGTGATCAATTCAAATGGTTTTATGGATTCTTGTTAAAACGAGGAAGTTTCCCCCTCAAAGAACAAGGAATGGAGCTTGCCAAACATAGAGGCTGGACAAAAGAAACAATCATTTTTATGACAAAGGTGTTTTTTGAACTCGGTTTTGTTAAAATAGAGAATGGTGTGCTGTCAATAGTACGTGATGCCCCTAAAAAAGATTTAACGGCATCAGCATCCTATACAGCAAAACAACGATTGATGGAACTCGATCAAACACTAACATATTCCTCAGCCAAAGAGCTGAAGGAATGGCTGAATAGCATGATGAGCGAAGTCTCACCTGTGCTTTGACGTACGAGGAGGAAAAGGAAAAGATGGATTTAAAACAATATGTGACAGTTGTACCTGACTACCCAAAGGAAGGTGTACAATTTAAAGATATTACAACGTTAATGGATAAAGGCGAAGTGTACCGTTATGCAACGGATCAAATCGTTGAATACGCGAAGGAAAGAGACATTGATCTCATTGTTGGACCTGAAGCGCGTGGATTCATTATTGGCTGCCCTGTAGCATACGCACTAGGTGTAGGTTTTGCACCAGTTCGTAAAGAAGGAAAGCTTCCTCGTGAAGTCGTTAAAGTCGATTACGGTTTAGAATATGGTAAAGATGTATTAACGATTCATAAAGATGCGATTCGTCCTGGTCAGCGTGTCCTGATTACAGATGACTTACTTGCGACTGGTGGAACAATTGAAGCATCCATCAAGCTTGTAGAGGAATTAGGCGGCGTTGTGGCAGGAATTGCATTCTTGATTGAGTTGACGTATCTGGACGGCAGAAAGAAGCTTGACGGTTACGACATCTTGACGTTAATGCAATACTAATGGAGTTTTACGCAAAAAGCACTCGGTAAGAAGGGTGCTTTTTTCCTATCAAAAATCTTTTAGCGGACTTCTTCTCTTTACATCTATCGAATTTTTCTTGATAATAAACTACAATACAGTTTTCATTTAAAAAGGTGATTCCATGGCGAACGAACAAGTTTTAACGGCGCAGCAGGTCATTGACAAGGCAAGAGAATACCTGTCCGCTGAACATATTCAATTTATAGAGCAAGCATATGAATATGCTGAAAATGCACACAAGGAGCAATACCGGAAATCTGGTGAGCCTTATATTATCCATCCAATTCAAGTGGCGGGGATTCTTGTTGACCTTGAAATGGACCCATCGACCATTGCAGGCGGTTTCCTGCACGATGTTGTCGAGGATACGGATGTGACATTACAGGATTTAAAAGAGCATTTTAACGAAGAAGTTGCGATGCTTGTTGATGGTGTGACAAAGCTCGGGAAGATTAAATATAAATCACAAGAAGAACAGCAGGCCGAAAACCATCGAAAAATGTTTGTGGCAATGGCGCAGGATATACGCGTCATCTTAATTAAACTGGCAGACCGTCTGCACAATATGAGAACGCTCAAACACCTTCCTCAGGAGAAGCAGCGAAGAATTTCAAATGAAACACTTGAAATCTTTGCACCGCTTGCGCACAGATTAGGGATTTCAAAGATTAAGTGGGAGCTTGAAGATACAGCGCTCCGTTACTTAAATCCGCAGCAATATTACCGGATCGTGAATCTCATGAAGCGCAAACGAGCGGAACGTGAGGAATACTTGGACGAGGTTGTTAATGAAGTGAAAGACCGTGTGTCAGAGGTGAACATCAAGGCTGAATTTTCCGGCAGACCAAAGCATATTTATAGTATTTATCGCAAAATGGTCCTGCAAAATAAGCAGTTTAATGAAATTTATGATCTGCTGGCCGTTCGTATTTTGGTTGACAGCATTAAAGACTGCTATGCCGTGCTCGGGATTATCCATACATGCTGGAAGCCGATGCCAGGCAGGTTTAAGGATTATATTGCGATGCCAAAGCCGAACATGTACCAATCCCTTCATACAACAGTGATTGGGCCAAAAGGTGACCCGCTTGAAGTTCAGATCCGTACAGTGGAAATGCACGAAATTGCAGAGTACGGAATTGCAGCGCACTGGGCATACAAAGAAGGAAAAGAGTCAGCAGAATCAACGGAGGAAGCTGTCTTCCAGAAGAAGCTCTCTTGGTTTAGAGAAATCCTTGAATTCCAAAATGAATCGACAGATGCAGAAGAATTTATGGAATCATTAAAGATCGATCTCTTCTCTGATATGGTGTTTGTGTTTACTCCAAAAGGAGATGTCATTGAACTGCCGTCGGGTTCCGTTCCGATTGACTTCTCTTACCGGATTCACTCGGAAATTGGGAATAAAACGATTGGTGCTAAAGTCAACGGAAAGATGGTCACACTCGATCATAAATTGAAAACAGGTGACATTATTGAAATTCTGACATCTAAGCACAGCTATGGACCAAGTCAGGATTGGGTCAAACTTGCCCAAACCTCCCAAGCGAAGCACAAGATCAGACAGTTTTTCAAAAAACAGCGCCGTGAAGAAAATGTCGAAAAAGGCCGAGAACTCGTGGAGAAAGAAATCAAAAACCTTGAGTTTGATGTCAAAGACATTCTGACAGCTGAAAACCTGCAAAAAGTGGCTGACAAATTTAATTTTTCAAACGAAGAGGACATGTATGCAGCGGTTGGTTATAACGGAATTACTGCACTCCAAGTCGCCAATCGTTTAACAGAAAAAGAAAGAAAACAAAGAGATCAAGAAGAACAAGAGAAAACTGTTCAAGAAGTGACAGTAGAGTCAAAGACGTATCATGGGAAAAAACGAGAAGCAGGCGTAAGAGTCAAAGGGATAGATAACCTGCTTGTCCGCTTATCTAAGTGCTGTAATCCTGTTCCAGGTGATAGCATTGTTGGTTTTATTACGAAAGGCAGGGGCGTATCTGTTCACCGTGATGACTGTCCGAACGTGAAGACAGGAGAAGCGCAGGAACGGTTAATCCCGGTAGAGTGGGAGCATGAACAGCCTGCTCGAAACCGTAAAGAATACAATGTGGAAATTGAAATATTAGGATATGATAGACGCGGCTTACTCAATGAGGTGCTTCAAGCAGTCAATGAAACCAAAACGAACATCTCTTCAGTTTCTGGGAAGTCTGACCGTAACAAAGTGGCGACGATCCATATGGCGATCTTTATCCAAAACATTAACCATTTGCACAAAGTAGTAGAGCGCATTAAACAAATCAAAGACATTTACTCTGTTCGCCGATTCATGAATTAGAAAGGAAGTATATCGTCTATGAGGCTTGTAGTGCAGCGTGTGACAAGTGCATCTGTGAAGGTAGAAGAAGAGATCACAGGTGCCATCAATGAAGGGTATATGGTGCTCGTTGGTGTCACACATGAAGATACAGAAGAAGATGTGCTTTATTTAGCAGAAAAGCTTGCACATTTACGTATTTTTGAAGATGAAAACGGGAAAATGAATCATTCGTTATTGGATGTAAAAGGAAGCGTCCTGTCTGTGTCTCAATTTACCCTTTATGGTGATACGAGAAAGGGCAGACGACCGAATTTTATGAAAGCAGCCAAGCCAGATGCCGCGAACTCCCTTTACGAATGTTTCAATAAAGCTCTTAGAGAAAAAGGCATTCATGTAGAAACTGGCCGCTTTGGCGCGATGATGGATGTGTCATTGACCAATTCAGGGCCCGTCACCATCTGGATGGATAGCAAAGAATAGATTCGCTTTAGACTGTAGATAAACTCATGCAGGAGTTTGTTTAGAGTCTTTTTCTTTTGCGATCAAACAAAAAAGAGGCGCAGAGGCCTCTTTCTTTTTAACGGAAATATTGTTTTAATCCTTCCGTCATTCCTTCTGTGACTCGTTCTTGGTAAGAAGCGCTATAAATGATCGCTTCCTCCTGAGGATTGCTTAAATAGCCGAGTTCATATAAAAGAGAAGGGCGTTTGTTCTCTCTTAAAACAAAATAATCTCCGAATTTGACACCCTTATCAGGGATTTGAGAGCGTTTAGCGACTTCTGTATGGACGTTTGTCGCTAATTGCTGGTCTTTTGCTGCTTGATAATAATACGCTGTACTTCCTCTGATACTTGGGTCCATAAAACTATCATAATGAAGACTAATAAATGCATCTGCATTTCTGTAATGAGATGTCGCGACCCTCGATTGAAGGCTGATAAAAGTATCATCACTTCTTGTTAAATAGACACTTGCACCAGAAGCCCTTAATTTGCCTGCAAGTAAATTGGCGGTTTTGATGGTAATGTTCTTTTCAAATGCACCATCTGCGCCAATCGTGCCGCTGTCTTTTCCGCCATGACCAGGATCAAGAACAATCGTTTTTCCTTTTAAAGACCCAGTTCCAGACGATGAATCCTGCTGTGGTCTTGGTGCTTCGCTGCTATTTTTATTCGTTTGAACGACCCAGCTTGCCACATAACCAGTTCCGCCGTTTGATAGTGTCACCTCGTACCAGTCACCTTGCGTGCGAACAATTTGATAGGCAGCGCCTTTTGTGGCTCTTTCTGCAATCCCAGCAGAGGTAGAAGCGCTTTTTCGGATGTTGGTGCCATCGTAGACAATGTACGCTTTCTTTTGGGAAGACGAAGAAGATGAATTCTGTTCACCCGCCGAACTCGCTCCATTGCTTGTGACGATGTAATAGCTTGCAGCCCATCCTTTTACGCCTTTTGCCTCAATTTCATACCAGCCGTTCTGCTCGCGCAAAATGGTGATCTGTGTGTTGCGGGCAAGTGAAGCGACGACTTGTGCATTCGGTGCCGCCGATTGCCTTACATTCAAGCTCGATACGCCAACTGTGCCTGTCTGTTTAGAGCGAGAGGACTCGCCAGAGCTTGATTGAGAAGCTTTTTTGCCGCCTGAAACATAATCAGAGTGAACCCAGCCTACTGCTTGTTTATACGAAATTTTTGTCCATTCGCCGCTTGTTTTCAGCTTTTTAGCGGAAGCGCCTTGCGGGAAAGTTCCGATGACTTGATAGGAAGTTCCAGGGCCTGTCCGTATGCGAAGATCCGAGGCTGTCGATGTAATGGAACTGCTGCCTGATGCGCTCTGATTTTGCGCGTTTGGCTTAGCAGACTTTTGGCTGCCAGATGATGTGGTAATCAGCCATGAGACGACCCAGCCTTTTTGACCGTTCGACAATTGGATCTGCACCCATTCTCCTTGTTTAGTGAGAATGGGATAGCTTTCTCCGCGCTTCACACTAGCTGCGATTCCATAGCTTAAACCAGGGCCCGTTCTCACATTGATTTCATCTGTTGCGACCACAGCTTGATCTGTTTGTGCTGTAGCATGTGTCATAGGCAAAGTACTTGCGATGAGAACAAAACAGGTAAGAAGCATCATCATTTGATTGTGTTTTTTTAGATTCAAAACGGTGTTTTCCCCTCCCTTGTAAAACCGATGAATGTAAATTCGTTATGTAATGGACTAATTCCTTGCAGTTTCCCTAATAAAAATGAATCAATCTGTTTATACTAAATAAAAACGTGATAAAAGGATGTACAAACATGAGATTAAGCAGAAAATTAGGACGAGTGCAATATAATGGACACCGTGATATCGATCGCTGGCAGCACGACGAAATGGATCAACCAGGCTTCCTTGAAGAAACCGCATCTGAATACGGATGTACGTCAAAAGAAGAGCTGGAAAAGAAAAAGAGACACGGCAAGGGTTGACAGAGTGGCAGCACCGACCTTATTATAATATAAATCAACACACTTGAAAATTTAAAATGTGGAACTGATGATAGAGAATAGTAGGGTAAATTGCGTGAGCAGAGAGGAATCGCCTTAGGCTGAAAGCGAATCCGCATGGCATTTATCACGAAAGAACACTCTGTAGGTTTCCTGCTGAACGCTCTAAAAATGAGTCAATAGGCGGAGAACGTGAATCTGCGTTAAGGATTTGAGCGGGAACATGGCTGGATCATGTTCCAACTAGGGTGGCACCACGGGTATAACTCTCGTCCCTACTATACACATAGTAGAGGCGGGGGTTTTTTATATGTCCACATAAAAAATGAATGATGGTCGTAGGAGGACGAAAAATGAGTTTTAATATTCCAAGAGGCACACAGGATATTTTACCTGGAGAGTCAGAACGCTGGCAGTATGTTGAACAAATTGCAAGAGATACATGTGCAGCCTTTCAATACAAAGAAATCCGTACACCGATTTTTGAGCATACAGAGCTGTTTGCACGGGGAGTAGGCGAATCAACCGATATCGTTCAAAAAGAGATGTATACATTTGAAGATAAAAAGGGACGCAGCATCACCCTTCGTCCAGAGGGAACGGCTTCAACTGTACGTTCTTATGTTGAAAATAAATTATTTGCACAGCCCGCGCAGCCAACAAAGCTGTATTACATTGGACCGATGTTCCGTTATGAACGTCCGCAAACAGGGAGATATCGTCAATTTTATCAATTTGGGATTGAAGCGATCGGTTCAAAGGATCCTGCCATTGATGCAGAAGTCATTTCACTTGCGATGAGTGTTTATGAGAAAGCAGGCCTTTCTAACTTAAAGCTCGTCATTAACAGCCTTGGTGACAAAGAGAGCCGTGCAGACTACCGCAAAGCACTTGTCGAGCACTTTGAACCAAGAATTGATGAATTCTGTCATGACTGTCAAACCCGTTTACATCAAAATCCGCTGCGAATTCTTGATTGTAAAAAGGATCGTGACCACGAATTGATGGCAACGGCTCCATCCATTCAAGATTACTTAAATGAAGAATCACGGACTTATTTTGAAAAGGTCAAACAATACTTAACAGATATAGGCATTGAATATGTCGTCGATCCGAACTTAGTGCGCGGTCTTGATTACTACAATCACACGGCATTTGAGATCATGAGTAATGCTGAAGGCTTTGGCGCGATTACCACATTAGCCGGCGGAGGCCGTTATGATGGACTTGTTGAAGGAATTGGCGGTCCTGAATCACCAGGAATCGGTTTTGCTATGAGTATTGAGCGTTTCCTAGCAGCAATCGATGCTGAAGGGATTGATCTTCCACTGCAAGATGGCATTGATCTATACATTGCTGCACTCGGTGATGAAGCGAAGGATTACTCTGTTTCATTATTAAACCGTCTGAGAAAAGAAGGCATTTCAAGTGAAATGGACTATACAGGGAAGAAATTAAAAGGGCAATTTAAAGCGGCTGATCGATTAAAAGCCAAGTTTATTGCAGTCCTTGGTGAAGATGAGCTGGCGCAGCGCATTGTGAATGTAAAAGATACGACAACGGGTGAACAAATTGAAGTGAAGCTTGATGAGCTGATTCAAATGATGAAGGCCCACAAGAAGGCGTAAAGAAGGAGTGGAATGTTTGTGTTTGGTAGAACTTTTTATTGTGGAGAAGTAACAGAAGACCAAATCGGTCAAACCGTTGTATTAAAAGGATGGGTTCAAAAAAGACGTGACCTTGGCGGATTAATCTTTATTGATCTGCGCGACCGTACAGGGATTGTACAAGCTGTCTTCAATCCAGACCTATCAAAAGAGGCACTTGAGACAGCAGAATCGATTCGTAATGAATATGTCCTTGATATTAAAGGAACGGTTGTCGCAAGAGAAGACGCAACGATCAACCCAAATTTAAAAACAGGGAAAATTGAAATTCAAGTCGAAACGGTCAGCGTGTTAAATGAAGCGAAGACCCCTCCTTTTGTGATTTCAGATCAAGCAGACGAGGTATCAGAAGATGTGCGCTTAAAATACCGTTACTTAGACCTTCGCCGTCCTGCTATGTTTGAAACGATGAAAATGCGACATGAAGTCACAAAAGCATTCCGCCATTTCTTAGATGACAACGGCTTTCTAGATATTGAAACACCGATTTTAACAAAAAGTACGCCAGAGGGAGCACGTGACTATCTTGTTCCAAGCCGTGTACATGAGGGAGAATTCTATGCCTTGCCTCAGTCTCCGCAATTATTTAAACAATTGCTGATGGTCTCAGGGATGGATCGTTACTATCAAATTGCCCGCTGCTTTAGAGATGAAGACTTGCGTGCTGACCGTCAGCCGGAATTCACACAAGTCGATATTGAAATGTCCTTTATGAGTCAAGAGGACATTATGACGCTTGCCGAAGAGATGATGGCAAAGGTGATGAAAGATGTCAAAGGCGTAGACCTGACATTGCCATTACCCCGTATGACATATGATGAAGCGATGAATTCTTATGGATCTGATAAGCCAGATACACGTTTTGAGATGAAGCTTGTCAACATTTCAGATACGGTAAAAGATTCCGATTTCAAAGTCTTTAGCGGAGCTGTGAAAAATGGTGGAGCTGTGAAAGCCATCAATGTCAAAGGTGCTGCAGCCAACTACTCAAGAAAAGACATTGATGCCCTTGGTGCATTTGCAGCGAACTACGGTGCAAAAGGTCTAGCTTGGCTAAAAGCAGAAGGGGCAGAATTAAAAGGACCGATTGCTAAATTCTTTGATGAAGCAAAGCAGGCAGAATTAAAGGAGCAGCTGCAAGTCGAAGAAGGTGACCTGTTACTTTTTGTTGCAGATAAGACGTCTGTTGTCCATGATGCACTTGGTGCCCTTCGCCTAAAACTCGGCAAAGAGCTTGAACTCATTGATGAGTCTCTATTCAACTTCTTATGGGTTGTTGATTGGCCGCTGCTTGAAAAAGATGAAGAAGAAGGCCGCTTCTATGCTGCCCATCATCCTTTCACAATGCCAGTACGCGATGATCTTGAATTAATTGAGACAAGCCCTGAAGATATGAAGGCACAGGCTTACGATCTTGTGCTGAATGGCTATGAGCTTGGCGGAGGTTCGATTCGTATTTTCGAAAAGGATATTCAAGAAAAAATGTTTAGCTTACTTGGGTTTTCAAAAGAAGAGGCATATGAACAATTCGGCTTCCTTCTAGATGCTTTTGAGCATGGAGTTCCTCCGCATGGCGGAATCGCGCTTGGTCTTGACCGCTTAGTGATGCTGCTTGCCGGCCGCTCTAACTTAAGAGATACCATTGCGTTCCCGAAAACGGCAAGTGCGAGCTGTGTGCTTACAGATGCTCCTGGCACTGTAAGCGAAGCGCAGCTTGATGAGCTAAGTTTAGCCATTAAAACAAAAGTAAAACAGTAAAATAGACGCATGGATATGGGCATGTAAACGCTTGAAAAAGCGGCATGCCTATGATATGCTTTCTTCAATCAATAAATAAAGTCCTGATACGTACGGTGGTTACCTAGTTTTGACCGAACATTTTTTTATACGGGAGCTTGCCTTTCCTTTCTGCATAAATGCCTCTTTAGAGGACTTATAAAGTCAGGAAGAAAGCACCCACCTGCATGGTGCGGGGTTCAAAACGAAGGAAAAGCTGGCGGCGTTGTCGGGACTTTTTTGTGTTTTTTTCTTTTTCAGAAGGATGACGAAGAAGTTTGAATATGATATGATTCTTTCGATTCATTTTAAATAAAGGTGGAGTGAGGCACTTGTTACATCAGTTTTCAAGAAACGAGCTTGCTATAGGCAAGGAAGGCTTAGATATATTAAAAAACAGTACAGTTGCAGTGCTTGGTGTGGGCGGCGTTGGCTCATTTGCAGTTGAGGCACTCGCTCGTTCAGGCGTTGGCCGTATTGTTCTTGTTGATAAAGATGATATTGATATTACAAATGTGAACCGTCAGCTGCCAGCATTGCTTTCAACAGTTGGTCAGCCAAAGGTTGACTTAATGCAGGCGAGAATCGCTGATATTAATCCAGAATGTGAAGTTGTTGCGCTTAAGATGTTTTATACAGAGGAAACATATGAGCAATTTTTTGAGTATCCGCTTGATTATGTCATCGATGCGTCAGATACGATTCACTATAAAATTCATTTAATGAAAGAGTGCCTGAAACGCAATGTGAACATTATTTCGAGTATGGGTGCTGCAAACAAAACAGATCCGACCCGCTTCAAAATTGATGACATTTCAAAAACACATACCGATCCAATTGCAAAAGTCGTGAGAACGCGTCTGCGCAAAGAAGGGATTCGTAAAGGAATTGAAGTCATTTTCTCTGATGAAAGTCCGATTGTGATTCGTGAAGATGTCAGAAAAGAAGTTGGAAATGATGAAGCGAAGATTCGCAAGGCACAAATGCCGCCATCATCCAATGCGTTCGTCCCGTCTGTTGCAGGGCTGATCATGGGTGGTCATGTCATTATGAAGCTTTTAAAAGATATTCCAATTACACGTGTGAAGGATAAATAAACAGCCCGCCTGCTAACATGCAGGGGGCTTTTTTTATTTTTGGCGTTTTAAATTCTCATATACCTGTTTCAGTGCGCCTTCAAATTTGCCTGTTTGCTTCGGTTCATAGTATTGCTTGTTTTTCAGCGGATCAGGTAAGTATTGCTGCTTCACCCAGCCGTTTTCATAATCGTGTGGGTATAAGTAATCGACACCTCTGCCGAGTGCTGTAGCTCCTTTGTAGTGAGCATCCTTTAAATGAACAGGGATTTCACCAATTTTCCCTGAGCGAATGTCACCCAGCGCCGCATCAACCGCCTTATATGCCGAGTTGGATTTAGGAGAAAGACACAGTTCAATGACTGCGTTAGCCAGCGGAATTCGTGCTTCCGGGAAGCCGACTCTTTCTGCTGTTTGAACAGCGCTTAACACACGAGGACCTGCCTGCGGACTAGCTAAACCAATATCTTCGTAAGCCATCACGAGTAATCTCCTTGAAATGCTTTCAAGGTCTCCTGCTTCAATCAGTCTTGCAAGGTAATGCAGCGCCGCATCTGCGTCAGATCCTCTAATGGATTTTTGAAAAGCCGAGAGGACATCATAATGAGCATCACCATTCTTATCATGTGAGAAGCTCTTTTTTTGTAAACATTCTTCTGCTGCGGCAAGAGTGATCATAATATGCCCAGCCTCATCTGCTTTTGTCGATAAGACAGCTAATTCTAACGCATTTAAAGCAGAGCGTACGTCTCCGCCGCATCCATTGGCAAAATGATTCATCGCTTCATCGTTCACTGTCACCTCATAACCGCCAAGCCCGCGATGTTCATCCTGTAACGCTCTTGTTAACGCAGCTTTGATTTGCTCTGTTTCAAGCGGTTTTAGCTCAAATATTTGTGTCCGGCTTCGGATGGCAGGGTTGATCGCATGATAGGGGTTAGCGGTCGTTGCGCCAATTAAAATGATCATGCCATTTTCTAAATAAGGAAGAAGGAAATCCTGCTTTCCTTTATCAAGCCTGTGAACCTCGTCTAAAATAAGGATGACCTGGCCGCTCATTTTCGCTTCAGCGGCGACAGCTTCCATATCCTTTTTGTTATGAATGACTGCATTCAACGTCCGAAACGCAATGCTTGTACTGCCAGCGATCGCGGTCGCAATCGATGTTTTGCCGATGCCCGGCGGTCCGTATAAAATCATCGAGGATAAATGTTTTGCCTCGACCATTCGTCTAATAATTTGACCTTCTCCAACGAGATGCTCCTGCCCAATGATGTCTTCAATATGACTTGGGCGCATCCGGTACGCTAAAGGTTTCATGATTATCTCTCCTAAAGCAATGTCTTGTTTGTATAGAGTACCGAAATTTCTTCAAATAGAAAAGGGATGCGTCCTCCTAAAGCGCTCAGAACCGGCAAATGAAAGTTGGCTGAAAGTATGATATAATTGCTTTTGGTCTATATATCAGCGTATATGAAATCAGAAAAATAATTGATGACATAGAATAGAAAACGCAGAGGTGTTTAACTTGAAAATTTCAACTAAAGGCAGATATGGTCTGACGATCATGATCGAATTAGCCAAAAAACATGGCGAAGGCCCCACATCATTAAAATCAATCGCTCAAAACAATAATTTGTCTGAGCATTATTTAGAGCAGCTTGTCTCACCACTTCGGAATGCCCGTCTTGTGAAAAGTATTCGCGGTGCATATGGCGGCTATGTTCTTGCACATGAACCAAACGAGATCACAGCCGGTGATATTATTCGTGTTTTAGAAGGACCGATTAGTCCTGTCGAAGTCATCGAAAACGAAGAACCAGCAAAGCGTGAACTGTGGATTCGGATTCGTGATGCAGTAAAAGACGTACTAGACAATACAACTCTTGAAGACTTGGCAAGCTACACAGATGACGGAAATCAAGACGCGTATATGTTCTATATTTAGATCAGAGGTGTACCGGAAATGGAACGAATCTATTTAGATCATGCGGCCACAACGCCAATGGATCAGCGTATTGTGGACAAGATGATGCCTTACTTTACAGAGATATTTGGCAATCCCTCTAGTATTCATTCATATGGGCGCGAGGCAAGAAAGTGGCTCGATGAAGCAAGAGAAGTGATTGCAGGAGAATTACACTGTAAACCACAGGAGATCATCCTCACAAGCGGAGGAACAGAGGCGGACAACCTGGCGATTACAGGTGTGGCCATGGCAAGACAGCATAAAGGAAAACATATCATCACAGCAAAAACAGAGCATCATGCGGTGCTGCACACATGTGAACGCCTAGAGAAGCTAGGATTTGACGTGACATATTTAGATGTGGATGAAACTGGATTGATTCATCTTGAACAACTAAAACAAGCACTGAGAGATGATACGATTCTTGTGACCATCATGTACGGCAATAATGAAACAGGTGTGATTCAGCCAATCAAAGACATTGGCGAGCTTTTACACAATCACACTGCTCATTTTCATACAGACGCCGTGCAGGCGTTTGGAACAATGCCTATTGATGTAGCAGACCTTCATATTGATCTCTTATCTGCTTCTGGCCATAAGCTAAATGGTCCAATGGGAACAGGCTTTTTATATGTAAACGAAGGCGTGAAACTTTCTCCGCAAATATTCGGAGGAGAACAAGAAAGAAAACGCCGTGCTGGCACTGAAAATGTGGCAGGGATCGTTGGACTTGCAGAAGCTGTTCAATTAACGAAGCAAAATAGAAGAGAAAAAGCCATGCATTATGGTAAGCTCAAAGAAATCATGCTGCAAGTATTCGAAGAGGAATCACTCAATTTCTCTGTCAATGGGCACCCGAAAGAGACATTGCCTCACATTTTAAATGTTCATTTCCCGGGCGTTTCCATCGAATCGTTACTTGTGAATTTAGATATGGAAGGAATTGCTGTTTCAAGTGGATCTGCATGTACGGCTGGATCCGTCCTTCCTTCGCACGTGTTAAGCGCCATGTATGGCGAAGAAGCAGACAAGCTGACGTCCTCAGTCAGAATAAGCTTCGGTCTTGGGAATGAAGAGGATCATGTGAAACAGGCGGCACGCAAGATAGCAGCTGTTGTCAAACGCTTAGCCAAATAAACGTTCCTCTTTTGTTCGTGTGTGAAAAATGAAACAGCCAGGCACCTGAAGAACGAAACGCACATGCTGTTTCATTGAAAATGGAGTTGATGAAGATGACAAAAAGACCAGAAGACACAAGAGTTGTGGTCGGTATGTCCGGAGGAGTCGATTCATCAGTTGCTGCTCTTATGTTAAAGGAGCAAGGCTATGATGTAATCGGCATATTTATGAAAAACTGGGATGACACAGATGAAAATGGTGTATGTACAGCAACGGAGGACTATGAGGATGTCATCCGCGTGTGTAACCAAATTGGAATCCCTTATTATGCGGTGAATTTCGAGAAGCAATATTGGGACAAAGTGTTTCAATATTTCCTTGATGAATATAAAGCGGGCAGAACGCCAAACCCAGATGTCATGTGTAACAAAGAAATTAAGTTCAAAGCGTTCCTCGAGCATGCATTGTCACTCGGTGCAGATTATTTAGCAACAGGCCACTATGCGCGCGTCGACAGAACTGGTGCTGAAGTCAAAATGCTAAGGGGTCTTGATGCCAACAAAGACCAAACGTATTTCTTAAATCAGCTGACTCAGGAACAGCTTGATAAAGTCATGTTCCCAATCGGAGATTTAGAGAAGAAAAGGGTTCGTGAATTGGCAAAAGAAGCAGAGCTCGCAACAGCAACGAAAAAAGATTCAACGGGTATTTGCTTTATTGGGGAAAGAAACTTTAAAACATTCCTCAGTCAATATTTGCCTGCGCAGCCTGGCGTGATGCAGACAATGGACGGAGAAGTCAAAGGTGAACATGATGGACTGATGTATTACACGATCGGTCAACGCCAAGGTCTTGGCATTGGCGGCAGCGGTGATCCTTGGTTTGTCGTTGGAAAAGACTTGAAACAAAATATCTTGTTTGTTGAACAAGGTTTCCACAATCCACTTTTATATTCTGAAAGCATTTCAGCCGTCAATATCAGCTGGACTCGTCCTCATATTGTCGGCGAAAATGGTGAATTAACATGCACAGCCAAATTCAGATACCGTCAAGAAGATCACCATGTGAAGGTCAAAATGACAGGTGAGCAAGAAGCGATGGTCATCTTTGATGAACCCGTTCGTGCTGTGACTCCAGGACAAGCGGTTGTCTTTTATGATGGCGACGAATGCCTTGGCGGCGGAACAATTGACGATGTTTTTAAGGACGGTCAAAAGCTGTCGTATGTGTAACATGTTTTCAAAACCTCAACGTCGCTGTTGAGGTTTTTTAATGAAAGGATGAGAGAGCGAATGAATCATAACGAAATTGGCATAGAAGCCTTAAATCAAGGCAACATCGAAAAAGCAGCTGAAGCTTTTACGAAAGCCATTGAAGAAAGCCCAAAAGACCCGGTTCCATATATTAACTTTGCGAATTTGCTTTCAAGCATCAATGAATTTGAACGCGCGTTAAACTTCTTTCAAAAAGCCATTGAACTTGATCACGCCGCAGCTGCAGCCTATTACGGGGCAGGAAATGTATACACATTAAAAGAAGACTTTATGAAAGCAAAAGACTATTTTGAACAAGCACTACAAGCTGGCATGGAAAATAGTGATTTATTTTATATGCTGGGGCAGACGCTCATCAAATTAGAGCAGCCGAAGCTTGCGATGCCCTATCTTCAGCGTGCCATCGAACTGAATGAAGAAGATAATGAAGCAAGATTCCAATTTGGCATGTGCTTAGCCAATGAACAATTGCTGGAAGAAGCGGTGACAACCTTTACCGAGGTGGTCGCGCGTGATCCGCAGCATGCAGATGCCTTTTATAATTTAGGGGTTGCGTATGCATACTTAGAGAAAAAAGACGAAGCACTTGAGATGCTAGGAAAAGCCCTTGACGTGCAGCCTGACCATATGCTGGCACTACATGCGCAAAAGCTGATTCAAGAGGCAGAATAGACGGAAGGAGGGAAGACCTGTGCAGGAACATCCAGATCAAATGAAGCTTGAGGACGAACCGTTTTTAAAGGGGACAGTTCAAGCCGTTATTTTCCATAATGAAAGTAATTTATACTCGGTGTTAAAGGTGAAAGTCATTGAAACATCGGAAAACTTAGAGGAAAAAACAGCATCTGTCACAGGCTACTTCCCAGCACTTCATGAGGAAGAAACTTACACCTTCTATGGCAAAGTCACAAGCCATCCGAAATTTGGTGAACAGTTTCAGGCCACTCATTTTCAAAAGGAAGTACCGACAACGAAACAAGGAATCATTCATTATCTCTCAAGTGATTTATTTGAGGGGATAGGGAAAAAGACGGCGGAAGAAATTGTGGGGCAGCTTGGCAACCAGACGCTTCATAAAATTATGCGTGACCCAGCTGTTTTGTATGATGTTCCGCGCTTATCAAAAAAGAAGGCAGATAAGCTGGCTGCAGCGCTCCAGGAACATCAAGGATTGGAACAAATCATGATCAGCCTGAATCAATATGGCTTTGGTCCTCAGCTCAGCATGAAGATATACCAAGTGTACGAGAGTGAAACGCTGCAAAAGATTGAGGAAAACCCGTATCAGCTCGTCAAGGATGTCGAAGGGATCGGATTTATTAAGGCGGATGAGCTTGGCGCTAGAACCGGCATCTCAGGAAATGACCCAGAGCGAATCCGTGCAGCCCTGCTTTATACAGTCGAAACAGCAAGTCTTCAGGACGGTCATACGTACATACAAACGAAAGATTTGATCGTTGAAACCCGCAAGCTGCTCAATCAGACAGGCAATGAGTACAAAGTGACGGAAATGGATGTCGCCAATCAGATCATTGCACTTGGCGAAGGGAAAGAGATGATCATTGAAGATGAGCGCTGCTATCATCCGTCCTTATTTTATGCGGAGCAAAGTGTCGCCAAACGAATACAAAAAATCGTCTCCCAAACGGAATATGCAGATCAATTCCCTGAATCAGAATTCCTGCTCGCACTTGGCGAGCTCGAGGAACGGCTGGGCGTCCAGTATGCGCCGACACAAAAGGAAGCGATTCAAAAGGCACTCATGTCCCCGATGCTGCTTTTAACAGGCGGACCTGGGACTGGGAAGACAACGGTCATTAAAGGGATTGTTGAGCTTTACAGCGATCTTCACGGTGTATCTCTTGATCCGAGTGATTACAAAAAAGATGAATCCTTTCCATTTGTGCTTGCGGCGCCAACTGGACGAGCAGCTAAACGGATGACAGAATCAACAGGGCTTCCAGCTGTAACCATTCACCGTTTGCTCGGCTGGAACGGATCAGAGGGCTTTTCGCATGATGAGGAACAGCCGATTGAAGGAAAGCTTGTCATCATTGATGAATCAAGTATGCTGGATATTTGGCTTGCGAATCACTTGTTTAAAGCGATTCCTGATCATATCCAAGTGATCATGGTAGGAGATGAACATCAGCTTCCATCTGTCGGACCAGGCCAAGTGTTAAGGGATTTACTTGCCTCACAAGCCGTACCAGCTGTTACACTGACAGATATTTACCGGCAGGCAGACGGCTCCAGCATTGTTGAACTTGCACATGATATGAAAAATGGCGTCCTGCCAAAAGATATTACCGCACGTTCAAAGGATCGATCTTTCATAAAATGCTCAGCTGATCAAATGAAAGAAGTGATTGAGAAAGTCGTCAGCAATGCTGCTCAAAAAGGCTATTCAGCAAAAGACATTCAAGTGCTTGCGCCAATGTATAAAGGGAAAGCAGGCATTAATGAGCTCAATAAAATGCTGCAGCACATTTTGAATCCAAAAAAACCAAAGGGCAGAGAAATCCCGTTTGGTGATGTGGTGTACCGGACCGGTGATAAAGTGCTTCAGCTTGTGAATCAGCCGGAAAATAATATTTTTAACGGTGATATCGGCGAAATTGTCTCGATTTTTTATGCGAAAGAAAACACGGAAAAAGAAGACATGGCTGTGATCTCCTTTGATGGGAATGAAATCACCTTTACAAAAAAGGATTTTCATCAATTTACACATGCCTATTGCTGCTCCATCCACAAATCACAAGGCAGTGAATTCCCAATCGTTGTGCTGCCAGTCGTGAGAAGCTACTACAGAATGCTGCGGCGAAATCTGCTGTACACAGCTATTACACGAAGTAAAAAGTTTTTAATCCTGTGCGGCGAGGAATCAGCGCTGGAGTGGGGTGTGAAAAACAATGAGGATTCGCTCAGACAAACGTCCTTAACGATGCGGCTGATGCAAACTGATGAAGTTATGGATGCGGAGCTTGCAGCGCTCCAAAAAGAGCTTCCGTTTAGCGTACATGACGCAAATATTGGCATGGAGGGAATCACTCCGTTTGATTTTATGCATGAATAAAAGGCTTCCATACGGGAGCCTTTTTAGCGTGAAAAGAAATCCTCATATTACGTTCATGGAAGCCATTTCTTCGTATGAGTATCGAAGCAAACGCACACGATAAGACTGTTCCGCAAAAGGTGGTTGAGCACATTTTGAGAACATGTCGAGAGCTTGAAGGAATGTCAATCTATACAGGTGAGCTGTCTCATTCACTTGGTTCCATTAAAGATATTTGCTTATTAGCCGGAGGCAGCTGCGGAGGATATGTGTTAGATGGGAAAAAGAAAGACTGTGCACTCATTCCATTCTCTGCTGGTGATCAGCTGACAGACAAAGGCTTATATGTGAGCTGCCAGGAGGGAGTAGGCATGGATTCCTCTGCCCCATCCTTCTTATTTTCGAAATTGAAAAAGAAAATGATGCAGTCACCTGAGGGTGAAAATTTAGGCATTTTGGAAGATGTATACTTTTGCACAAATTCGGGCACAATCGTAGCATATGAACTCTCGGACGGCTTCTTTACAGAGCTATCAGGGATTCGAAAACAGCTGCAGGCTGCCGGAACCTTGATCAACGTTCAAAAGGAAGCACTTGTTCTAAACCGAACGTAAAGAGGTGCTGATTATGCTCATTTGCCCAAATTGCAAATGTAAAGACATCGGAAAAATTGGGGTCAATCAATATTATTGCTGGGGCTGTTTTATTGAATTGACGCTGTCAAAAGGCAAAATATCTACACACCAAGTGGAAGAAGACGGGACACTAAGCAGCTTAGATGATCTGTTTAGTGATGATGAACGTTCAATTCAACTATAAGTGTTAAGGGGGAATTTCGAATGGGCAAAATGACTTCTTCACTATTAACGCTTGGTGCAGGTGCACTCGCATATCACTTTGCAAGTCGATATGATATGCCATCAAAGCGGGATATGAAAAAGCTAAGAAAACGTGTTATGAGAATGATGTAAACAAAAAGGCATCCGCCAAAAGCGGATGTCCTTTTTTACGCCTGCCTGTATTCTAATCGGCGTGCAAGTAGTGATAAGCTGAAATTGACGACAAAATACATCATCGCCGCTAATAGGAAGATGGGCAGTAAGTAAGATTGGCTCTGACCGTTTAATATTTGAGCGTGATGCAATAGTTCTGGAAGTGCAATGACAACAGCAAGCGACGTATCTTTTAAAAGAGAGATGAATTGACTGACAATTGGCGGCACCATACGGCGTAAAGCCTGCGGCATAATAATCATTTTTAACGTTTGAATATAGGTTAAACCAGAAGACCTGGCTGCTTCGATCTGCCCCTTATCAATTGATTTTAAACCGCTTCGAATAATTTCTGACAGCATCGCTGATTCAAATACGGTTAAAGCTGCAATAGCCGAGGCTGTAATGCTCAGCTTAATGCCGATTTCGGGCAGTGCAAAATACGTAAAAAAGATGATCAATAAGAGCGGCAGGTTTCGAATGGTTTCTACGACGACTGCAAGTATCTTTGATAAAACCGGAATTTGAGCGAACCGCAATGTGCCAATGACTAATCCAATGAGAAAGCTCAAAATGATGGAGATAAAAGCCACTTTTAAGGTGACAGCAAATCCTTCAAGTAAAAAGGCGAGATGATCAGGCTGGTAGGCACCTAGAAAATCCATGGTGTTTCCTCCTTTCTAGTGGCTTCTTGCTAATCTTTTTTCTAAATAACCAACGCCTATACTGAGCGGAATCGTTAATAGCAGATAGAACATGGCAACAAAGATGTAGACATCAAATGTCACAAATGTTCTAGAAGCGATGAGGTCTCCTTGATACATGAGATCAAACCCTGCAATGACACCTAAAATAGAGGAGTTTTTGACAAGGTTAATAAATTGATTCCCAAGAGGGGGAATGACAATTTTAATCGCTTGCGGCAGAATGATATACCGCATCGTCCCGCCATAGGATAGACCTGAAGCGCGGGCGGCTTCCATTTGTCCAAGCGGTACAGCTTGTATCCCTGCGCGAATGGCTTCAGCAATAAAGGCAGACGTATAAATGGCAAGGGCAATGGTGCCAGCGGTGAAGCCATCTGCTACAATACCTAGCACGGGTAAACCAAAGAAGAAAACGAATGTGATCAATAATAACGGAATATTCCGAATAAATTCCACATAAGCCGTTCCTAACCAGTTGAGCGGCCTGAGTGGCGCAATTCTCATAATGGCAATGAGTGTACCGATCAAAAAGCTTCCAATCAAAGCAATGACACTTGCACCAATGGTATATTTAAAGCCTTCTACATAAAGATTGAAGTTTTCAGTGAGAATGGAAAACCGCAGCAATCAGTTCACTTCCTTCCTGACCAACAGGGGAGCCAATGAGCGGCTCACCCTAAGATAATAGGTCTTAACAAGTCAAACGGTTATTCTTTGATCCATTTTTGATGAATCTTGTCATACTCTCCATTGTCTTTTAAGGTTTTTAGGGCTTTATTGATCGCAGTTGTTAATTCCTGATCCCCTTTCTTTACAGCAATGCCATAAGGCTCATCTGTAAAGGTGCCGCCGACGACTTCGTAATTTGAATCCTCATCTGCCATACCAAATAAGATCGCATTATCAGTTGTCAGCACTTGCCCTTGGTTTGATTTTAAAGCTGTAAAAGCTTCCTGATAGTTCTCAAATTCTAATACAGACGCTTCAGGTGCTTTTTCGCGGATATTTTGAGAAGAAGTAGATCCTTTCACTGCAAGCACTTTCGTCCCTTTTTTAAGATCATCAATCGATTGAATGTCGCTTCCTTTTTTCACAAGCAGTGATTGTCCTGCTTCAAAGTAAACATCTGAGAAATTGACTTCTTTTTTACGCTCTTCGGTAATCGTCATGGTTGCGACGATCGCATGAATATCTCCTTTTTGCAGTAAAGGAATTCTCGTTTTCGATGTCACTTCTTTGAATTCTGCTTTTCCTTCATCACCGAGCATTTCCTTTGCGATGGCTTTTGCTATATCGATATCAAATCCTTCGATATCTCCGCTGCTAGGATTTTTTAGACCGAAGAGACGTGTATCATTCTTGACCCCGAATATGATTTTTTTGTCTTTCTGAATGGCTTCTAAAGAGCTTCCTTGCTTTGCATTCGTCGAGCCTTTTTCAGCAGAGCCGCAAGCAGCTAAAGCGGCAATACAGCAAGTCATAAAGAGTAGTAGGCCAAAGCGTTTCATTTTTTTCATCAAATCTTTCCCCCTAGTGATTTAAAATACGGCTTAAAAAGAGCTGAGCGCGTTTCTCACGCGGTTTCTCATAAAATGCAGCCGGTGTTGACTCTTCAAGAACTCTGCCTTCATCAATAAAGACAATGCGGTCGGCCACTTCCCTGGCAAACCCCATCTCATGTGTGACGACAACCATGGTCATTCCTTCTCGGGCGAGCTGCTTCATCACATCTAGTACCTCTCCAATCATCTCTGGGTCGAGTGCCGAAGTCGGTTCGTCGAACAGCATGACCTCTGGCTTCATCGCAAGCCCTCTTGCAATGGCAACACGCTGCTGCTGTCCGCCTGAGAGTCTTGAAGGGTAGGCGTCAGCCTTATCAGGAATGCCGACTTTATGTAAATAAAATTCGGCTGTTTCCCTCGCTTCTTCCTTGCTCACCTTTTTCACCTTCATTGGCGCAAGCATAATATTTTCAAGCACCGTTTTATGAGGATAGAGATGAAAATGCTGAAACACCATCCCGATATTTTGCCTGACAAGATTAATGTTGGTCTTCGGATGCTGAACAGGCACTTGGTTGACGAGTACCTTTCCCTCATCAATGCTTTCAAGACGATTGATGCATCTGAGCATCGTGCTTTTACCTGATCCTGAAGGACCGATGATCACGACCACCTCACCTTTTTGAATATGTAGGTTAATGTCCTTAAGTACATGGAACTGGCCATAATGCTTGTTGACTTCTTCGAATGTGATCATGAAAAACCTCCTCTTGTACATGATGGAATATTCAGTGGACATATTTTAGTGACTTTTGATGGAGCTGTATGTTTCATGTGTATTCATTTTTAACAAAGTTAGGACAAATTTTATTTACATGGATAATTGCAGAAGAAGGTTAAACAATAAGAAAAGAGGTGAAAAAGGTGAAGAAACGTCCGATCCAATTTCTGTTATATGCTGCAGGGGTCCTGCTTGTCCTTGCATCCTTGCTCATTTTACTGCAGCTCGACGAGTTATGGATGCCTATTTTTTTGTTGTTAAAGGCGGTTCTGATTCCGCTTCTCATTGCTATTTTTATTTCTTATCTGCTTTATCCGATAGTGGAAAGATTGCACGCGGGGGGCTTACCAAGGACTGTTAGTCTCTTATTGATTTATGTACTGTTTTTTGGCGGGATTGGGCTTGCGGTTTATAAAGGGGCACCTGTCATGATTAAGCAGTTAAATGAGCTGTCAGAGCAAATTCCTGTGCTTGCCGAAACGTATAATGGCGCCTTATCTCATATTCATCGTCATACTAGCCATTGGCCCGACGGACTTCACGACAGGCTGGACCGTTTGATTGTTCAATCGGAGACATATGCAGCTAACGGCGCTGAGCGGATGATTCTTAGCTGTAAAGTATTACTTGATTACGCATTAGTTGCAGCGCTCATTCCTTTTCTTGTTTTTTATATGGTGAAGGACATGAATACGATGAAGCGGGCTGCATGGTATTTAACGCCGCCCTCATTTCGAAAGAGGGGGCATGCGTTTGTGAAAGCAGTTGATGAATCGCTTGGTAATTATATTAGAGGGCAGCTGCTTGTCTGTTCCTTAATCGGCGGTGCAGCAGCCATTGTGCTCTGGCTGTTTCATATCCCGTATCCGCTTGTCCTAGGTATGCTGATTGGCGCAACGAATGTCATTCCGTATTTTGGACCGATTATTGGCGCGATTCCCGCTGTCTTTATCGCGTTTACCATCTCGGTCAAATCGGTTATTATTGTGCTGATTACAGTAGCAGTGCTGCAATTTTTAGAAAGCAACGTCCTCAGCCCGATCATCGTTGGGAGGAGTCTTCATATGCATCCTGTCGTCATTATGCTTGTTTTGCTCGCAGGAGGAGAGTTATTTGGCTTAATTGGGATGATTTTAGCGGTACCTACAGCTGCTATAATCAGGGTGATCATTGTGCAATATATCCTCATGAGACGAAGCGTTCATTGACAAGAGGAGCCGAGTTGTCTATAATAATTTCGATTCATACATACTGAATTCAATGACGGACCCGAGTACGTTAAAAAGCTGTTGCAGAGAGAGGCTTTATTTTGCTGAGAAAAGCCTTATCAGACCTTTAACGGAAGCTAGTCCCGAGTGCAGATAAACACTGCCGCTCTCTTCCGGCGTTATCGGATGTGAAGGTGATAGACGAATAGGTCTATAATCAGGGTGGTACCGCGAGAGCATCTCGTCCCTGTGTAAGTCGTTTTGTGCTTGCATAGGGCGGGATGTTTTTTCGTTTGTGTGGAGATTGATGAATGATAAGGGAGGATTTTTGAATGAAAACTTTAACTTCAGCTCAAGTACGCCAAATGTTTTTAGACTTTTTTAAAGAAAAAGGACATGCTGTAGAACCGAGTGCGTCACTCGTACCGCATGACGATCCGACACTTTTGTGGATTAACAGCGGCGTGGCAACATTAAAGAAATACTTTGATGGCCGCGTCGTACCTGAAAATCCGCGTATTTGCAACGCGCAAAAATCAATTCGTACAAATGATATTGAAAATGTAGGAAAGACAGCACGCCATCATACGTTCTTTGAAATGCTCGGCAACTTCTCTATTGGTGATTATTTTAAAGAAGAAGCGATTGAATGGGCGTGGGAATTCCTCACAAGTGACGAGTGGATTGGCTTTAACCCGAATTTGTTATCTGTAACTGTCCATCCAGAGGACGAAGAGGCGTATGTTCTATGGAGAGATAAAATCGGTGTTCCTGAAGAACGTATTATTCGTCTTGAAGGAAACTTCTGGGATATTGGCGAGGGCCCAAGTGGACCGAATACGGAAATTTTCTATGACCGCGGCGAATCATACGGTGACGACATGAACGATCCAGAATTATATCCTGGCGGAGAAAATGAGCGTTATCTAGAAGTGTGGAACCTTGTGTTCTCTGAATTTAACCATAATCCAGATGGGTCATACACGCCGCTGCCGAAGAAAAACATTGATACAGGGATGGGTCTTGAACGAATGGTATCCGTCATTCAAAACGTGCCAACGAACTTTGATACAGATCTATTCATGCCGATTATTCGTGCAGTTGAGACCATTTCTGGAGAAAGTTATGGCGAGACAAAGGAAAAGGATACAGCATTCAAAGTCATTGCTGACCACATCCGGACGGTTGCCTTTGCTGTAAGTGATGGAGCGCTTCCTTCCAATGAAGGCCGAGGGTATGTGTTAAGACGTTTGCTTCGCCGTGCAGTGCGTTATGCAAAAACCATTCACATCCATCGCCCGTTTATGTTTGACCTAGTTCCAGTTGTGGCGGAAATCATGAAGGATTTCTACCCAGATGTACAAGCAAAAGAAGAATTTATTGCGAAAGTCATCAAAAATGAAGAAGAACGTTTCCATGAAACACTGAACGAAGGGTTAGCTATTTTGTCAGAAGTCATCAAAAAAGAAAGAGACAAAGGCAACACGCAGATTTCAGGTGAAGATGTCTTTAAACTGTATGACACGTATGGATTCCCTGTCGAGCTGACAGAAGAATACGCAGAAGATGAGAACATGACAGTGGATCGAGAAGGCTTCCAGGCTGAGATGGAGAAGCAGCGTGAACGTGCAAGAAAAGCGAGACAAGATGTCGGCAGTATGCAGGTTCAAGGCGGCGCTCTAGGAGATATTAAAGTAGAAAGCACATTCGTTGGCTACGAAAATCTAACGGCAGATGCCCACATTGTCGAATTGCTTCAAAATGGTGAAATTGTCACAGAAGCACATGAAGGCGATACGGTACAAATCTTGTTAGATGAAACACCTTTCTATGCGGAAAGCGGCGGACAAGTGGCTGATAAAGGGACATTAAAAAGCGCTGAAGTCATCATCGACATTAAAGATGTGAAAAAGGCGCCAAACGGTCAGCATGTCCATGAGGGAGTGGTTGTAAGCGGTACAGCCAAAAAAGGACTTGAAGTCACTGCAGAAGTGGAATCAGCTCTTCGAAAAGGCATTGTGAAAAACCATACAGCGACACATCTTTTGCATCAGGCGCTAAAAGATGTATTGGGCAGCCACGTGAACCAAGCGGGATCATTGGTGAATGAAAACAGACTTCGCTTTGATTTCTCTCACTTTGGACAAGTGACAAAAGAAGAATTGTCTCAGATTGAAAAAATCGTGAACGAAAAAATCTGGGAAGGCATCTCTGTTGCGATTGACCTGAAGCCGATTGCTGAAGCAAAAGAAATGGGTGCAATGGCGCTCTTTGGCGAGAAGTATGGCGATATTGTCCGCGTGGTCCAGGTAGGCGATTACAGCATCGAGCTATGCGGCGGCTGTCACGTGCAAAACACGGCGGAAATCGGGTTGTTTAAAATTGCATCTGAATCGGGTATTGGTGCTGGAACACGCCGGATTGAGGCTGTGACTGGTAAAGGTGCATACGAAGAATTAAATGATCAGCTGGCCATTTTAGAACAGGCAGCGAGTGAGCTGAAGTCAAATACGAAAGACGTACCAAAACGTATCGCTGCATTGCAGGCAGATTTAAAAGAGGCTCAAAGAGAAAACGAATCTCTTCTTGCAAAATTAAGCCAGGCTGAAGCAGGCTCTATTTTAGAGAAAGTGACAGAAATCGGCGGAGTGAAAGTGTTAACTGAAAAAGTAAACGCGAAAGACATGAACCATTTAAGAACAATGGTTGATGACTTAAAAGCCAAATTAGGATCAGCTGTCATTGTGCTCGGAGCCGTTCAAAACGGAAAAGTAAACATTTCAGCAGGAGTGACAAAAGACGTCATCGAAAAAGGTCTGCATGCAGGGAAACTTGTAAAGCAGGCAGCTGAAATCTGCGGCGGAGGCGGAGGCGGACGTCCAGACATGGCACAAGCAGGCGGTAAACAACCGGAAAAGCTAGAAGAAGCACTGGCAACTGTCGAAGAATCTGTCAAATCCGTTTTATAATCAGGCGATGTAGTGTAGAATAATGGTATTAGATGAGCGGTTAGAAAAAAGCTTGCTAGTAGAATGTTGGAAGAGAGGTGCAAGAAGCAGTGAGTTCATTTGATAAGACAATGAAGTTTAACTTCTCTGATGATTCAGCTGAAACCAATGTGAATGAAGTGCTCATTACAGTATATGACGCACTCCAAGAAAAAGGATACAACCCGATCAATCAAATTGTCGGATACTTGCTGTCAGGCGACCCTGCTTATATTCCAAGACATCAGGATGCACGCAACCTAATTCGTAAACTAGAACGAGACGAATTAATTGAGGAATTGGTTAAATCGTACTTAGAGACACATAAAGAGGCGTAAAACATGAGAATTTTAGGCTTGGATTTAGGCACGAAAACCCTTGGTGTTGCGATCAGTGATGAAATGGGATGGACAGCGCAAGGGATAGAAACAATTAAAATTGATGAAGCAGGCGGAGACTTCGGTCTCAGCCGCCTGTCTGAGATCGTCGCGCAATACGGAACGGATAAAATCGTACTTGGCTTTCCAAAAAATATGAACGGTACGGTCGGTCCTAGAGGCGAAGCCAGCCAATTATTTGCGAAAGTGTTAGAAAACACGTACAATGTTCCTGTTGTGCTTTGGGACGAGCGTCTGTCGACAATGGCAGCGGAAAAAATGCTCATCTCTGCAGATGTGAGCAGACAAAAGCGTAAAAAAGTCATTGATAAAATGGCGGCTGTTATGATCCTGCAAGGGTATTTAGACAGCTTAAATTAAAATGAGGTGAATCAAATGGAACACGGAGAAAAGCAAATTACAATCGTTGATGATAATGGAAATGAACAGCTTTGCGAAGTACTATTTACTTTTGAAAGCGACCATTTTAACAAATCATATGTTCTTTACTACCCAATTTCTGAGCAAGACAATGAAGAAATTGAAATTCATGCATCAAGCTTCACGCCGAACGAAGACGGTGAAGATGGCGAGCTAGAGCCTATTGAAACGGATGAAGAGTGGGACATGATTGAAGAAACGTTAAATACGTTCTTAGATCAAGAAGAAGACGAAGAATAGAACGAATAAAAGGCCTGTGAACGGATCTTGGTGATCTTGCTTCACAGGTCTTTTTTTACGATCAATATGTTAACTTTATTTTATTTTATGTTGACATAATAAGCTGTACCTTTTACTCTAATTTTAATAACGAATTGAGTGAGGGGCATGAATGTTGAAAATTCAAGATATGATGCAAATGGCGTTAATGACAGCGGTTATCGGAATGTTAGGGTTGATCCCGCCGATTTTACTTACGTTTACACCTGTACCAATCACATTGCAAACGGCAGGTCTTTTGCTTGCTGGGGGGCTGTTAAAACCAAAACAGGCACTGATCAGTTTACTTCTGTTCCTCTTGGTTGTGGCAGCAGGCGCACCTCTTTTGTCTGGTGGGAGAGGCGGAATTGGAGTCTTTTTTGGGCCAAGCGGAGGTTTTTTATTAGCTTATCCAGTGGCTGCTCTTATGATCAGTTTTTGGCTGAACCGACTAAAAAAAGTGACCGCTCTGCGTCTTTTTATGATCTTTGCGGTATGCAGTATTGGAATTTTGTATCTATGCGGCATTCCTTTTCAAGCCATGATGATGGATATAAAGGTCACTCAGGCAGCTCTTCTTAGTCTGATTTATATTCCAGGTGATCTCATCAAAGCGGGCATGTGTGCCGTTCTCACGGTGAAAATCATTGAGGCCATGTCATATCGAAAAAGGGATGTGCATAAAGGGAGGCGTGCGGTTTGAACAGAATAACGGATAGCTATGCATTACATGCAGAAATGAACCCAGATCATATCGCCATCATTGATGGAAAAGAAAGGGTCACTTATCAAGAGTGGTATGAACGTGTCCAGACATCGGCACAATGGCTACAACGAACGGCTCATGAGAAAAAAAGAGTCGCTTTTTTATTATCAAATGGTGCTTCTTTCTTGCAAATATTTGCTGGCGCTGCTTGTGCAGGGTGGACAGCTATCCCGCTTGATCCGAGATGGGGCCATGAGGAATGTGTAGAAAAGCTCTTGTTAAGTGAGGCAGCTCTCGTCATTATAGAGGATCGATATATGAAAAGATTTGAAAAACACAGCGTAGACATGCCGGTTTTTTCTTTATCTGAATGGAAGGAAAGAATGAGCCTGATCACACAAGGTAACAAAAGCGACAGCGAGAACGACCCTGTCTTTTATATGGGATTTACGTCAGGATCAACGGGTTCACCTAAAGCCTTTATCAGGCGTCAGCAGTCATGGATCGAAAGCTTTCGAACGACAGCGGTTACATTTGGAATCACTCATCAAGATCATGTTCTTATAGCAGGCACACTCTTATCCTCTCACTTTTTATATGGTGCCATCAGTACCCTATACTTTGGCGGCACAGTGACGCTTTTAGAAAAATTCACGCCAGTGAAAGCAAAGAAAGCTTTAGAGACAGGAGACATCACTGTTATGTATACTGTCCCGACAATGACAGAATCGTTACTGCAAATTAATGTTTTTGAGGGAGATAACCCGCTTCTTGTCATATCATCCGGAGCAGATTGGGGCATCTCATCAAAAAAACAACTTGTCACCAACTATCCGCATGTCACTTTTTTTGATTTTTACGGCACATCAGAGTTAAGCTTTGTTTCCTACTTATCTTCAAATGACTTTCTGCAAAAACCTTCTTCTGTCGGACGACTCTTTTCTTCCATTCAAGTTGAAGTGAGGCGGGCCGATCAATCTGTCTGCCAGCCAAATGAGACAGGAAGAATTTATGTGAAGAGCCCAATGTCTTTTTCAGGCTACTTACATGAGGTGAAACCGCCGGAGGAGTGGCTGACAGTTTATGATATGGGCTGGATGGATGAAGACGGCTATTTGTATATGAGCGGCCGTGAGAATGGCATGATCGTCTATGGGGGGCTGAATATTTTTCCGGAGGAAATTGAACGCGTGCTAAATGAACAGCCCGAGGTGAAGCGGTCGATTGTGGTTGGCGTTCCTGACCCATATTGGGGTGAAATTCCTGTTGCCATTATTGAAGAAGGACAGCAGACAAAGACGGTTCGGCAAGCTGTCAAAGAAAAATTGGCTGCCTACAAGATGCCTAAAAAATGGCTTGTCATTGATCAAATGATTGAAACATCTGGGGGAAAAATAGCACGTGCCAGCATGAAAAAGTGGGCGGAGGAGCAGTTGTCATGCAAGCAGTAATCGTACAAGCAAAACGGACACCCTTCGGTGATAAAAACGGGATGCTGAAGGATTATCGTCCAGAGCAATTAGCCGCGCCCCTTATTCAGCATTTGTCTCAAGGGATGACGCCGGACGACGTCATATTAGGCAATGTTGTAGGAGGCGGCGGAAATATGGCCCGTCTGTCCTCATTAGAAGCAGGGCTTTCTTTGCACGTTCCTGGTATGACGATTGATAGGCAGTGTGCCTCTGGTCTTGAAGCAATCCGAACAGCTTGCGTCATGGTTCAATCAGGGGAAGGTTCAATGTATATCGCTGGCGGGACTGAGAGCATTTCCAGATCACCAATGAAAGAAAGAGCCCGCTTTTCACCTGAATGGATAGGAGATCCGGCTATGGGCGAAGCAGCAGAGCTGACCGCCTCGAGATTTTCTGTGACAAGAAAAGAACAAGATGATTATGCGCAATTAAGCTGGGAAAGAAGTATAGACTCAATCAAACGTGGTACATATTCAGAGGAAATTGTTTCGATTAGCGGACTGAGCATTGATGAAGCGGCCGCTAAAATAAGACCGATGGAGAAGCTCATCCAGCGGGCAAAGCCTGTATTTTCACCGGGAAAGGGAACTGTGACTGCCGCCAATAGCTGCAAAGAAGCAGACGGGGCAGCAGCGGTCGTTGTGATGGAAAGAGCGTTAGCGGAGGCGAATGATTTTCAGCCGATGCTGCGATATGCTGGAAGTGCTGTGACGGCGATGCATCCACATTTTCCAGCTGCTGCGCCGATTGATGCGATCAAGAAACTTCTAGATCAAGAGAAAATTAAGGCAGAGGATGTAGCGCTGTTTGAAATCAATGAAGCCTTTGCTCTGAAAATAGCGTTGATTGCTCGTACGCTTGGTATTCCTTATGACCGGATCAATAAAAGAGGCGGTGCACTTTGTCTTGGTCATCCATACAGCGCATCGGGAGCTGCTATGATGGTGAGACTATTTTACGAAGCACGCGCTTTACCAAATGGAAGCTATGTCATGGCTGCTATTGGAAGCGGTGGCGGCGTTGGTTTAGCCGTATTATGTCAAGTTCTGTCATGAGATGCATGAGCAAGTAATTGCCGAACTCCGTCGAATCATGTACTATAAAAGCTAGATGTGAGGAGGGCCATGCATGTTTTCAGAACAAAAGAAACGACCATTTTTTAAAAGAAAAATGGGGATCGTCCTGTTATCTGTTCTTGCTGTCATCATCATTGCAGCATTATCAGGCTTTTTATATGTTAAATCAGCACTTGGACCGGTCGATCAAAAAAGCAAACAAACGATTAATATTCATATTCCAAATGGGACATCTGTCCGTGAGATTGCGGGCATTTTAAAAGAAAATGGGCTCATTTCGAATGACACGATTTTCACTTATTATGCAAAATACAAAAATGCGTCCGGATTTAAAGCGGGGTATTTTCATTTAAAACAAACGATGGACGCAGACAAGCTGATTCAAAAGCTGACATCTGGAGGGACAGACTACGCCTTTCAGCTTGTGATTCCAGAAGGAAAACAGCTGTCTGATATTGCGGCGATTATTGCAAACCAGACGCATTTTTCAGCCAAGGAAGTGGAAGCAAAGCTTGATGATCCTGCGTTTATTCAAACGTTAATGAAAAAATATCCGAAAACGGTGACATCACAGGTAAATGGCAAACAGGTGAAACATCCGTTAGAAGGTTATTTATTCCCTGCGACGTATCCATTTTATCGCGAGGATGAATCACTCGAAACGATCATTGAAACAATGATTAAACAAACAGATCAATACGTGAAAACGTATGAAAAAGACATGAAAAAGACAAACATGTCCATACATGATGTGTTAACGATGGCATCACTGATTGAAATGGAAGCGACGGAAAAGACGGATCGAGCAAAAATCTCCAGTGTATTTTATAACCGGTTGAAAAAGGACATGCCGCTTCAAACCGACCCAACCGTTCTTTATGCACTGGGTGAGCATAAATCGCGCGTTTATTACAAAGACCTTAAGGTGAAATCTCCTTATAATACGTATAATAACAAGGGGCTGCCGCCTGGACCTATTGCAAATGCTGGTGAATCTTCATGGAAAGCGGCACTGCATCCAGAGAAAACGGATTATGTGTATTTCCTTGCGAAGAAAAATGGAGAAGTCGTCTTTACGAAAACGTTAAATGAGCACAACAAAGCGAAAGCAAAATACATCACAGGCAGTAATTAATGTACATGTGAATCGAAAAAGACTGTAGACAATACAAGATTGCCTGCAGTTTTTTTCGTTGAAATATCCATTTTATAGGTTCGCAATTACCACTTCTTTGTGGTAAAATATATCGGGTTGTTTTTACTTAGATGAACGAAAGATTGACGAGAAAGAGAGCTGCAATAGGCAGGACTCTTCTTTTTCAGGTCATGAAGGAGCTAGACAAATAATGACTATCGAAGATGATCAAATCAATGATTATATTGAACATTTAATTCACCCAAGTCCTGATGCAATCGCTCAATTAGAGGTATACGCAAAAGAGCACCATGTGCCAATTATGGAAAAGGTGAGCATCGAGCTTTTACTGCAGCTGCTGTCGATGAAAAAGCCGAAGAAAATTCTTGAGGTTGGGACAGCGATTGGCTACTCCGCCATTCGAATGGCGACAACTCTGCCAGATGCTGAGATTTATACGATTGAGCGAAATGCGAAACGCTATGAAGAAGCGACACGGAACATTGAGGAATTAAAGTTAAAAGAAAGAATACACGTGTTCTTTGGTGATGCCATGGAATCGGCTAAAACGGTCCAAACGATGGCGCCCTATGACGTGATCTTTATTGATGCCGCAAAAGGGCAGTACAAACGTTTTTTTGAGCTGTTTGAATCGATGCTTGCTCATGACGGAATGATCATAACAGACAACGTATTATTCAAAGGCTTAGTGGCAACGAACTATGAAGATGAAATTGAAGATAAACGAAAAAAACAATTAATTGGAAAAATTGATCGATACAATCAATGGCTCATGTCAAACCCTGATTTCCAAACGTGTATTATTCCAGTTGGAGACGGGATCGCCATTAGTACAAAAAGAGGTGACCAATCATGAAAAAACCAGAATTGCTTGTGACGCCAAGCAAGGTGTCAGACGTACTGCCATTAATCGAGGCGGGAGCTGATGCATTCTTCATAGGCGAACAAACATACGGTATTCGTCTTGCAGGCGAGTTTTCAAGAGAAGATGTGAAACAGACGGTTGAGCTGGCACATGCGCATCACAAAAAAGTGTATGTGGCGATGAACGCGATTTTTCATAATGACCGTGTGCAGCTGCTTGGAGATTATTTAACCTTTCTCGATGCATTAAACGTAGATGGCGTCGTCTTTGGAGACCCAGCCGTGATCATGGCCGCAAAGGAAACTGGGGTGAGCCTGAATCTCCACTGGAGTACAGAAACGACTGGGACAAACTATTACACTTGTAACTACTGGGGCAGAAAAGGCGCAACGCGTGCTGTTCTTGCCAAAGAGCTGAACATGGACAGTGTAATCGACATTAAAGAAAATGCTGAGGTGGAAATCGAAATTCAAGTTCATGGCATGACATGTATGTTTCAATCGAAACGTACGCTCATTGGCAACTACTTTGAATACCAAGGCAAACAAATGGACGTTGAAGGCAATAATATGGAGGAAGGACTATTCCTTCATGACCAGGAACGTCAAAACAAATACCCTATTTTCGAGGATGCAAACGGCACACATATTATGAGTCCTAATGATGTGTGTATGATTGACGAATTAGAAGAATTTGTTGACGCAGGCATTGACTCATTTAAAATTGACGGAATTTTAAAGTCACTTTCTTATATGACAGAGGTGACGTCACTATATAGAAAAGCCATTGATTTACTAGTGACTGATAAGGAAGCCTATGAAGATCAGAAAGATGAATGGGTGGAGCGGATTGAAGAGATTCAGCCTGTCAACCGTTCAATCGATACAGGATTCTTCTTTAAAGAAACGGTTTATTAATATAAGAGGAGGCAGAGGAAATGGCACTATTGAAAGATGGTATTTCTGAAATAATTGATGGAAAACGTGTCATTACAAAAAAACCAGAACTGCTTGCACCAGCAGGAAACTTGGAAAAGCTGAAAATTGCTGTACATTACGGAGCAGACGCGGTCTTTATTGGCGGGAAAGAATTTGGACTTCGCTCAAATGCCGATAACTTTTCAATTGAAGAAATGGCTGAAGGCGTCGCATTTGCAAACAAATACGGTGCACGAATTTATGTGACAACGAATATCTTTGCCCACAACGAAAACATGGACGGACTTGAGGAATACCTTCAAGGGATTGAAGGCGCTGGAGTAGCGGGCATTATTGTGGCTGACCCGCTGATCATTGAAACGTGTAAACGTGTCGCCCCGAAGCTTGAAGTCCATTTAAGCACACAGCAATCTCTTTCGAATTGGAAAGCTGTTCAGTTTTGGAAGGAAGAAGGTCTTGAGCGTGTGGTGCTTGCTCGCGAGACAAGTGCGCTGGAAATTAGAGAAATGAAAGAAAAGGTCGATATTGAAATTGAAACGTTCATTCACGGTGCAATGTGTATTGCTTACTCTGGCCGCTGCGTGCTCAGTAACCACATGACGGCAAGAGATTCTAACCGCGGAGGCTGCTGCCAGTCCTGCCGCTGGGATTATGATCTTTATAAACTAGAAGGTTCTGAGGAAGCGCCATTGTTTGGAGAGGAAGACGCACCATTTGCGATGAGTCCAAAAGACTTAAAGCTTGTCGAATCCATTCCTCAAATGATCGAAATGGGAATTGACAGCTTGAAAATCGAAGGGCGAATGAAATCAATTCATTATGTGGCAACTGTCGTGAGTGTATATCGCAAAGTCATTGACGCCTATTGTGCTGACCCGGACAATTTTGTCATTCAGCAGGAATGGTTAGATGAACTAGATAAATGCGCAAACCGTGACACAGCGCCAGCCTTTTTCGAAGGTGTACCAGGAACGGATGAACAAATGTTTGGCATTCATGGAAAGAAAACGACATTTGATTTCGCAGGTCTCGTTCTTCATTATGATGAAAAAGAACAAATCGTCACATTGCAGCAGCGCAACTTCTTTAAAGCTGGCGATGAAGTCGAATTTTTCGGACCAGAAATTGAGAATTTCACATGCAAAATTGAGACGATTTGGGATGAAAAAGGAAATGAACTAGATGCCGCTCGTCATCCGCTGCAAATCGTAAAATTCAAGCTCGATCAAAAAGTATACCCTAGCAACATGATGAGAAAGGGGAAATAACAGGCACATGAGGAGTAAACCAGTTGTCATTGGAATTGCTGGCGGCTCGGGTTCAGGTAAAACGAGCGTCACCAATTCGATCTATGAAAAATTTAAAGGACATTCCATCCTCATGCTTCAGCAAGATTTATATTACAAAAATCAAAGTCATATGCCATTTGAAGAGCGCTTGCTTACGAATTATGATCATCCGCTTGCATTCGACAATGACCTGATGTTTGAGCATTTGGAACAGCTCCTAAGGTACGAATCCATTGAAAAACCAATATATGATTTCAAGCTAAACACACGTTCAGAAGAGACTGTCCATGTTGAACCAAAGGATGTCATCATCGTTGAAGGCATCTTTGCACTAGAAGATGAACGTCTGAGAGACTTAATGGATATTAAACTGTATGTTGATACAGATGCAGACCTTCGCATCATTCGCCGCATTTTACGCGATACAAAAGAAAGAGGCCGTTCAATCGATTCTGTGATTGAACAGTATGTATCTGTTGTCAGACCAATGCATAATCAATTCATTGAACCGACAAAGCGATACGCCGATATCATCATCCCAGAAGGCGGCCAAAACCATGTGGCGATTGACCTAATGGTGACAAAAATTCAAACGATTCTTCAAAACCGAGCAGAGTAAATGGTGGAGAAGAAAAAGACCTTTACATTGTAAAGGTCTTTTCAACATCATGATAAAGAGAATAAATACCAATATTTCACTTGTTTCTATAAGTAGAAGCTGCTTAAATATTTTTAGAAGGAACACCTTGAATGAAAGATTTGGTATGATAGGAAAACAATGATGTGAAATAGATGTAGAAAAATGCCGTTTTCAAGCTGAATATTGAAGTTGTTTCGATTTTGTAATAGTATATTAAAAAAACGACAAACAAATCATCACAAATTTTCAAACAATTCTTGATCAAAAAGCAATTTTGTAATAATATAGCATAGACATATCGTACACTGACCATATTATGTATTGGAAGATGGAGAATGGATAAGCTATTCTTCTACATATGATCGAAATGGCGAACGAGGTACAGGAGCTTCCTGTGCCTTTCCACAGTTTGTGCGATGAAGATAGATCATCTTTAGACCACTGAGAGTGGTTCTGTCTGAAAAAAGGCATAATAGTTGCATCTAAAAGGGACGCCATGTAAGATGGACTTTTACAAATATGGGACAGAAGGAATGAGGGCCTGAAGAAGTCCTCATTCTTGTATATTTCAGTCGTCACTCACGTGCAGAAAGTTTGTATGATGAGGATTAATAGAAGGAGTGAATGATTCATGGCACAAGAGAAAGTATTTCCAATGACAGAAGAAGGAAAACGTAAATTAGAAGAAGAGCTTGAATATTTGAAAACGGTTAAACGTAAAGAGGTTGTAGAGCGTATTAAAATTGCTAGAAGCTTTGGAGACCTCTCTGAGAACTCGGAATATGATTCTGCTAAAGAAGAGCAAGCGTTTGTAGAAGGGCGTATCACAACGCTTGATAATATGATTCGCAATGCCAAAATTATCGAAGATGAAGGAAACTCAAATATTGTCTCACTTGGTAAAACAGTCACATTCGTTGAATTACCAGACGGAGAAGAAGAGTCTTACACTATCGTTGGAAGTGCAGAAGCTGATCCGTTCGAAGGAAAGATTTCAAACGATTCACCAATCGCAAAAAGTCTGTTAGGCAAACAAGTAGACGACAAAGTAACCGTTCAAACACCTGGCGGAGAAATGTTCGTCCAAATTGTAAAAATTTCATAATCACGTTTATACGATAAACACCTCGTCCACAATAGGGACGAGGTGTTTTTATGCGCAAAAAACGTAGAATTCAATGGACAGGTGCTATTATTTTTATGCTGCTTCTCGGTCTTCTCATGAGACTGGCAGAAATTCAACTGTTCTTCACAGAATCTTTTTCAAAGCTTGATATCAATTTAATACAAGAAAGTGTCAAACAGCGTACAGAAGAAGTGGTCATTTCAGATGGCCGCGGTGAATTTTTAGATCGAAACGGCGAAGCGCTTCTCACAAAAGAACAGCCCGCGGTTATCTTATTTCCTTTTCTGCAATATGATCTTCCTCATTTAAAACAAACCGCCTCTATTCTCGAGATGGAAGAAGATGAACTCAAAAAACAGCTGACAGAAACCAAAAAACCTCTGATTCTCAAAGATGACATCACGAAAAAAAAGCTGAAAGACATCAATGATATGAAATATTCAGGTGTTTACGGCGTATATATGAAAGAGAAGGACAAAAAAAGACTTGCCCTCCACACATTAGGCTTCACGAGTGAAAATCCAGAATTGCTCAGAAAGCGTTATCCTGACAAAAAAGAGCTTTCCATCCGTACAGAAATCGGTACTTTTGGGCTAGAAAGTACCTTTGACGAATTTCTATTACCCGAGCAAGACACAAAATTGTTATATCATGTGGACGGAAGGGGAAACCCTTTGTTTGGAATGGACGTCAAATATACAGCAGAGGCTCATTCATTTTATCCTCTTCAGGTTCAAACAACAATTGATGAAAACATGCAAGCTGAAATGGAGAAAGTTCTGAAAGAACAAGACGTCGAAAAAGGCGGGGCCGTTCTGCTCGACATTGAAAGCAGCAGCGTGCTGGCGATGGCGAGTACGCCAAATGTCACAAGCAAAAACCGGCATGAGGCAAGAAATTATATGCTGACTGCCATGGCACCAGGCTCTGTCTTTAAAACCGCTGTACTTGCCGCAGCAATCGAAAAAAACCTCGACCAGCCACAAACGATGTATGACTGTCGAAAGAATTTATATGGAGAGCCAGAAGGAACGCAGGAAGTGCTGAATCTGTCTGAGAGCTTTTCGCAGAGCTGTAATTATACCTTTGCGACACTTGCTGGCAAGCTTATCCAAACAGATGATCAAATCATCGAAAAGACGGCTGCAAAGCTTGGACTCATTGATCGAGCTGGCTGGGAAGGGGATGTCTATCATAAGCAGCATTTCAAACAGTTTGATCGTGAAGAAACCGGCAGTGTGTGGGGAGATAAAAGAGACAAGCATGTCAAAAAAGCCATTGCCCAAACCGCAATAGGACAAAAAAATGTCAAAACGACTCCTTTGCAAATCGCCAATATGATGGCATCGATTGCGAGAGGCGGAGAACGAAAAGAAGTGAAAATCGCTGAAAAAGTGCTGTATCAAAACGGAACAACGATGCTAACCTTTCAAAACAAACGACCGGAAGGAGACAGTATTGACCGCTATACAGCTCAAAAGCTGCAAAAGTACTTAAGGCAGGTGGTGACGTCTGACAAAGGAACAGGAAGAAGGTTTCAAGATCTTCCATTTGATGTAGCGGGGAAATCAGGCACTGCCCAAACCGGCAGTAAAGATAAAAAGGGGAATCCGCTTTATCATAAGTGGTTTGCTGGGTACTTTCCGGTGGGAAAACCAAAATATGCTCTTGTCGTTGTTCACCTTGATGAGGCAAGTGGCCGGGCTAAGACAAATGATGCGTTTTATGATATTGTAAAAAAGGTCAATGAAATTGAAAAGAAACAGACATAGAACATCCCTTCATGTCATGTTAGAATAGTAACGACTTAGGGAACGAGGCAAAGGAGTGCAGAGATTTTGAGTAGAAATTCTCGATTTGAACATCGTGATAAGCGCAGAAAGGCGAATATGGTGCTTAACATATTAATTGGTATCGTTGTGGTGCTTATTTTGGTTGTCGCATCGAGTTTGTTAATTTTTAATAAACCGAAAGACACAGATGTAGCGGATGCACCATCTAAAACGGCGCCTGCAACAAGTGAAAATAAACAAAAATCAGAAGAAGATGTGAAAGATCAAAAGAAAGACACATCCGATGATGCAGATGCAAAAAAAGAGGACTCATCTGATCAAGACGACGATACGAAGAAGACAGATGATGAAGAAGAGCCTAATAAAGATGCGTTAAAAGACGCCAAAGAAACAGACGGCGGCAAAACGAGTGACGTAGACAAAACATATGAAAGCGATGACTGGGAGCCTGTAGGAACAGAGCAATCCGGTTCACATACAGCAACCTATGATTCTAACTCAAAAGACTGGAAAGAAATGATCAAAGCCATGTCCTATGCGACGGGGATTTCAGAAGATCAAATGACAGTTCTTTGGTTAGGAAATAACGGAGGTCCTCAAGATGCAAAGGGAACCATCCGTGAAAAATCATCAGGTGAACGCTACCGCGTGGAAATCACATGGGTAGATGAAAAAGGCTGGAAACCTGTAAAGGTTGAAAAATTAAAATAAACATGAAAAAAAGATAGCAGATATGCTATCTTTTTTATTTAGATATTCGCCTTAAAATGAACAACCGCTGTATACAAAATCCGGTCATCAATCACAGTCGTTTGATGACTGACAGAATGAACAGTCAGCAAGATTGCCTGATTATGTTCAATTTGTTTTTGGATCTTTTGTTCAAGTTCTTTTAAAGACGATGCTTCAAAGAATTCAATTTTATCCTTTAGAAAATCCAACTGAAAATCCATTTGATTCACCCCTCCATGCTCTTCATTCATCTTAATCTCTCTCCTCTAAAAGGGCAAATATTTTTCTACCCCTCCCAGTATTTTTTAGTAGGAAAGAAACAGAAGATGTGGTAGGATAGGAACTGTTCGACGCATTAAAACATACTATACGCATAGGAATAAATAGATAAAGTGGAGGGAAAGAAAATGGGACGTGAGTTTCTTTCTTTATTTGATCATTGGGCTGACTCTTATGACGACACGGTAAGTGGTCATGATGAGCAGTATGAAGAAGTGTTTCGCCGGTATCCGGCCATTTTAAAAGAAATTACTCGCCGTGCAGGTCAATATGTTCTTGAGTTTGGAAGCGGCACGGGGAATCTAACAGTGGCACTGCTCGCAGCTGATAAGAACGTGTTTGGCGTTGAACCATCAGACGCCATGAAGAAAGCGGCTCTTCAAAAGGGAGTACCCGATGTATTTCATGATGGGGATTTTTTATCATTTCCAGCGCCGCCATTTGAGCCGGATACGATTGTCAGTTCATATGCTTTCCACCATTTAACGGACGAAGAAAAAAAACAAGCCATTCACACCTATAGCAACATCCTTCACTCAGATGGTAAAATAGTCTTTGCTGATACAATGTTTCAAAATCAAGCAGCACATCAAGCGGAAATCGACAAAGCGAAAGCCGCAGGATTCGATCAGCTTGCTGAGGATTTAGAAACGGAATATTATCCATCCATTGATGTGCTAAAGCAAATCTTTGAAGAAGAAGGTTTTAGCACGTCCTTTCATCAAATGAATGATTTTGTTTGGATCGTAGAAGCGAAGAAAAGGGAATGAAAGGATGTTTTTGATTTGAAAATCGCAGTCATAGGTGCAATGGAAGAAGAAGTGACAATATTAAGAGATCAACTAAAGAATGCTACACAAGAAAACATCGCTGGGTGTGAATTCACAACAGGTGTTTATGAAGATAAAGAAGTGATTTTATTAAAATCAGGGATTGGAAAAGTAAATGCAGCGGTCAGCACAACACTTCTGCTTGACCGCTTTCAGCCGGATTATGTGATCAATACAGGATCTGCTGGCGGTTTCCATCACACATTAAATGTAGGGGATATTGTCATTTCTACTGATGTTCGACATCATGATGTGGATGTGACAATCTTTGATTACGAATACGGACAAGTACCAGGGTTGCCAGCTGCTTTCGCTGCAGACGAAAAGCTTGTGAAGCTGGCAGAGGAATCGGCTTTAGAGATCGATCATATTCAAGTGGCAAAAGGAACAATTGCAACAGGAGATTCGTTTATGAATGATCCGGATCGTGTAGCGTTTGTGAGAGAGAAGTTTCCAGAACTATATGCGGTGGAAATGGAAGCCGCAGCTGTTGCACAAGTTTGCCAGCTCTTTGGAACGCCATTTGTTGTCGTTCGAGCGCTATCTGATATTGCAGGGAAAGAATCCAATGTCTCCTTTGATCAATTTCTTGAGCAAGCAGCGATTCACTCAACCGACCTTGTCTTGCGTATGATAAAGCAAACTCAATAAAAGAAGGGGGTTCCCCCTTCTTTTCCATACAAAGGAAGGGAATCATATGGCTGTCATAAAGGATATTACAGAATTAATTGGCCGCACACCGCTTTTAAAGCTGTCAGGGATTGGCATCCCAGATGGTGTAGAGGTGTATGCAAAACTTGAAATGATGAATCCGGGTGGAAGTATTAAAGATCGTTTAGGTGATATGCTCATAAGAGAAGCATTGGCATCTGGCAAATTGCGTCCAGGCGGAACCATCATTGAAGCAACTGCTGGAAACACAGGAATTGGGCTTGCCCTCAGTGCGAGAAAGCATCAATTGCGGACCATTTTTTGCGTACCAGAACATTTTAGTCAAGAAAAACAACAGCTAATGAAGGCGCTCGGTGCAGAGATTAATCATACACCAAGAAAAGAGGGCATGAAAGGTGCGATTGATCGAGCCCTTGAACTAGAGGCAAGCATTGACAATGCCTATTGCGTTTTACAATTTAAAAACCAAGTAAATCCATTGACTTACTATAAAACGCTTGGCCCAGAGTTATGGTCCGACCTACAAGGAAACATCGATGTGTTTGTGGCAGGAGCGGGATCTGGAGGAACTTTTCAAGGGTGTGCTGCCTATTTAAAAGAGCAGCACCCGGCGTTAAAAACAATTGTTGTCGAACCTGAAGGATCGATTTTAAATGGAGGAGATCCGGGCCCGCATAGAACGGAAGGAATCGGCCTTGAATTTATCCCAGATTATATGGAATCTGCTTTATTCGATGAGATTTACACGGTCAGTGATGATGATGCTTTCCAAATGGTGAAAGAAGCTGCTGAAAAAGAAGGCGTTCTCATTGGAAGCTCTTCAGGTGCCGCATTATATGCCGCTTTAGAGGAAGCAAAGAAGGCAGCACCTGGGACAGTCATTGTCACCATTTTTCCTGACAGCAGTGAACGCTATTTAAGCAAAGGAATTTATGAGGGAGGAAAATAGAATGAAACCAAAAACAATGATGATACACAGCGGAACAACTGGTGATGAAAAAACGGGCGCTGTGTCTGTTCCGATATACCAAGTGAGCACTTATAAGCAGCCGAAAGCAGGCGAACATACAGGGTATGAATATTCTAGAACAGCGAATCCAACAAGAACGGCACTTGAAACCATCATACGTGATCTTGAAGGGGGAGCAAACGGCTACGCATTCGGTTCAGGGATGGCTGCCATTACGGCAGTCATGATGCTGTTTAACAGCGGAGATCATATTGTCCTGACAGATGACGTGTACGGCGGAACCTACCGCGTCATTACAAAGGTACTAAACCGTATTGGCATTCATGCGACCTTCGTGGACACAAGTGATCCTGAAGCGGTGAAAAAAGCAATTTTACCCGAAACAAAAGCGGTTTACATTGAATCACCAACCAATCCTTTACTGAAAATGACTGATCTCAAAGCGATCGGCCAATTGACAAAAGAAGCCAACATCTTAATGATTGTTGATAATACATTTTTTACACCTTATTTCCAAAAACCGATTGAATATGGGGCGGACATTGTCCTCCATAGTGCCACTAAATATTTAGGCGGCCACAGTGATGTCGTAGGCGGGCTTGTTGTAACAGCGACGAAAGAGCTTGGAGAAGAACTTCATTTTGTTCAAAATTCTACAGGTGGAATTCTTGGACCGCAGGATTCATGGCTTCTCATGAGAGGGATCAAAACGCTTGGACTAAGAATGGAAGCACATCAACAAAATGCGCAGAAAATCGCTGAGTTTCTAGAACAACATCCAGCGGTCACACGTGTTTATTACCCAGGTCTTGGTGCTCACCCTGGACATGAACTTGCGAAAACGCAAGCATCAGGCTTCGGCGGAATGATCTCTTTTGATATTGGAAAAGAAGAACATGTCGATGTGTTTTTAAGCCAGCTTAAGCTGTTTACAATCGCAGAAAGCCTTGGAGCGGTTGAAAGCTTAATCTCTGTTCCTGCTCGAATGACTCATGCGTCCATTCCGAAAGACCGCCGGGAGGAGCTTGGCATCACTGATGGTTTAATTCGTATATCCGTTGGGATTGAAGATGTGGATGATTTACTGAATGATATGAAGCAAGGACTAAACGCACTAGTGAATGGATAGATTTACATGCCACTACCTTTCTTTTACTATGTTAAGCTATCAATAGACATGTTAAACAGGAAGGTGATTCAAGTGAAGAAAAAGTGGAGTGGTTTAGTGACAGATTACAAGCAGTACGCTTTTATTTTGCTTGCTGTCAGCACCTTTTTATATATTGGTACGATCATACCGAACCAGCACATCGAAGCATCTCCAAAAATGCTGATGATGGGAATTGATTGTGTTTTCTTATTAGCAGCTTTTCTTTGTGTCAGACGCGCGATCTTTTTTCAAAAGAAACTGCAAGAACTAGATGAAGATTAATTCGAAAAGTCTCCTCATATACGTGAGGGGGCTTTTTTGATTGTATTGGACAAACGGACAAGAATAACTGTAGAAATTTAGTCAAAAACACAAAAATCATCTATATTACTAAAAACAGGTTTACAAAATGGTGCTTGCTGGATATACTTACAAAGTAATTAAAAACGTAAAGGAGGCTGAAGAATATGTTATTCGTATCTACTTGTGATCAATTCAACCAACAATTTCATCATGTCATCAGCCTGTGGAAGAGCTCGTGTCCTTCCTTTACCTTATACGGTGCACGCTTCAAAACTGTTTAAGTAAACGAGGATTTCACGCATCATCCATTGCAGGTTGGAAGACATTGTCTTTTGATCTGCATTTTTGTGTGCCCGCAGGTCAACTGATAAAGAAGATCTGCGGGCTATTTCGCATGCTGCGAACTGAAGGGAGGTGAGCGTATATGACAATCCATTTATTCTTTATTACATTGACGATTCAGCGTAAATACAAAGACATTGAGACCGTTCTTTATGAACAACAAGTCGAAACAATTTATGAAGAAATGAAGCAGAAACAACTAAAGTATATGAACTAAAACAGGAAAAGAAAAATTGGAAAAGGAGGAGATTGACATGTTTATGATGCTTGCAATGCTTGATTGTTATACTAGGGAGAAGGACCAGGTTTAGACACGCTCCACATTGATCACCTGCACATATGATATCCGTAAAAGGAGATTGTGAGGTGATCAATGAATGTCGATGTCACCATATATGAGGTTTCCGTCAGTGGGGCACGGGTATACGTCCATTCCGCATTCCTTAAAGCACGGGTACGGCAATCCATACCGAATGCAAAGAGAGCAACAAGAAATGCTTAGACGCTATATGTACAATTACAATTATCCAACTTATTGGTATTAAAGAAAAGGAGCAGGAAACAATACGTTTCCTGCTCCTTTTACATTAGTAAATCCAGCTTGCACCGATGATGATCAACAAAATGAACAGTACAACAAGCAATGCGAATCCGCCTGCAAAACCGCCACCGTAACCACCGCAGTCTCCAGAATAACCGCCACCAAAGCCCATAATCTAGCACCACCTTTATCTAATCAAGATACATTCATAAAATATGCAGCTCATGCAGAAAACGAAATCAATCTGAGCACAATTAATGAAAACGCCTATTCAGATCAAAATTTTTTAAAGTTCTGCGAAACATTTTCTGAAAAGGTGCCGTCTAATCAATGACAACTAATTAGGACTAGGTCTTAAACTTTGTTAGGCGAGAGCCGATATGAAAAGTAAGAAAATTCGTAAATAGTTTTATTTACTGGTGCAAAGCAGGTGTTAACATTGATTCAAAGCTGGATTGGAAAACAAATGAGGGAACCAAAAGGCTTGTTCTCAAAATGGGTTGCCCGCTATATGGAAAAAAATCATCATAATATCAATGAATGGACGATTCAACTCTTAAATATACAAGAAAACGACCGGATTTTAGAAATCGGAACTGGAAGAGGCATGACATTATCGAAGGTAGCAGAAAAACTTGATCGCGGTAAAGTATATGGAGTGGATGCCTCTCGTCATATGATCAAATATGCAAAAAGAAAACATAAGAAGCTTGTAGAACAGGATAAAGCCGTCGTGACTCTTGGTAAAGCTGAGCATTTACCTTTTGAAGACAGATCCTTCAATAAATTATTTACGGTACAGACCATCTATTACTTGAAGGATATTGAACAGGTCATGAAGGAAGTGTACCGCGTCCTTCAAGTGGATGGAGAAGTATTCTTATCTTTCCAACAGCAGGAACTGATGAAGGAACAAAAACGGTCACAATCTTTTTCATCGTATAGTGAACAAGAGATCAGCCGCCTATTTTCAGCGTATCACTTTAGAGAAGTTTCGGTTTATCACTATGATACATACATCTGTATCAAAGCTTTAAAATGATGAAAATATTTCCCAGGTAATGAACAAGCGTTTAAAAAGAGGCTCTTCGTCAGAGGAGCCTCTTTGCTTACAATTGTATCCGTGATTGATGGGACGCAAAGTTAAAAAAGACTCTTCATCAGAAGAGTCTTTTCAATGTTATGTAGGCGCCAGCCAGGTGTGTAAGGAATGATAGTATATATAAGGAATTTGTTTGTCGATTAAGGATACCTGTCTGGCTTATTTCTTATATCGACACCGTTCTTCAAAAGTTTAGCTTTTTTTTCAATATTTTCTTTTTTATTTGACTGGAAGATACATTTTTCTCTCCGTGATAGACATTCTTCGCTTTTTTTTTCATCCATTGTGCCATTTGAAGCAGGGAATTGCTTCATAAATAGAGAAAATTGTAGAGACTTCATTTTTAAACAAAAAGGGAGGAATGAAAACATGTCGGGAAACAAAGGTGTCGTTTATAAAGGAGCAGGAAATGTAGCAGTTGAGGATATTGGATACCCTGATTTGATTTTAAGAGATGGCCCGGGTGTACCGAAAGCCAATGTGGGGCGCAAATGTGAGCATGGCGTCATTTTAAAAGTAGTGACGACGAATATTTGCGGAAGTGACCAGCACATGGTGAGAGGGCGTACCACTGCGCCTGCAGGACTAGTCCTTGGTCATGAAATTACAGGTGAAGTCGTTGAGGTTGGACGAGATGTGGAGTTTATTCAAAAAGGAGACCTTGTGTCCGTTCCATTTAATATTGCTTGTGGACGCTGCGTCATGTGCAAGGAACAAAAAACTCATGTGTGCTTAAATGTAAACCCGGACCGTCCAGGCTCTGCCTATGGATACGTCGATATGGGCGGATGGGTTGGCGGCCAATCCGAGTACGTCATGGTCCCATATGCAGATTTTCAGCTGCTCAAATTTCCAGACAAAGATCAAGCGATGGAGAAAATACTTGATCTGACGATGCTTTCCGATATTTTCCCGACAGGTTTTCACGGTGTTTATACGGCTGGAGTAAAGCCTGGTTCGACTGTATATATTGCTGGTGCCGGGCCAGTAGGTCTTGCCGCAGCACATTCCGCTCAGCTCCTTGGCGCCTCTGCGGTAATTGTCGGTGATTTGAATGAACAAAGGCTGGAGCAGGCCAGAAGCTTTGGCTGTGAGACGATCAATTTACGAAAACATGATCGAATCGGCGAACAAATCACGAATATCTTAGGAGAGCCAGAAGTTGACTGTGCCGTCGATTGTGTCGGCTTTGAAGCTTCAGGTCATGGAGATCAAGGAGAAGCACCTGCAACCGTTCTAAATACAATTATGGATATTACCAAAGTTGGCGGTAAGCTCGGAATCCCAGGGCTTTACGTCACAGAAGACCCAGGTGCCGTGGATGCTGATGCAAAAGTTGGTTCTCTGAAAGTGCGAATTGGACTTGGCTGGGCAAAAGCCCATACCTTTGTGACAGGTCAAACCCCTGTCATGCAATATCACCGCAGTCTAATGAAATCCATTTTAAGCGGAAGAGCACAAATCGCCAAAGCGGTAAATGCGACCGTCATTAACCTTGATCAAGCTCCTCAAGGATACAGCGACTTTGATTCGGGTGTGGCGAAGAAATTTGTGATTGACCCGCATGGGATGATTTCTAAATAATGATTCAATGAAATTAATCGAAAAAACTTACAGGAGGATTCCTGTAAGTTTTTTTATGTTCTATTTTAAAATGACCTGTACTATTCTCCTGTAATGCATCTCATGTTAAAATATATAAATTGGAAAAATTATTCTATAGTTGAAGACCATACCAGATAATTTATTTGATATTAAATGACTAGGAAGAGGTAAAATACAGGCTTCAATAAGAAGAAAATAGGGGAGAGGTATTGATTGCTAAACGTACACGACATCAAGAAAAATTATGAAGATAAACAGGTATTAAAAGGGATAAACTTTCACTTAAAAAAAGGAGAATCATTTGGATTATTAGGTCCGAATGGTGCAGGGAAATCAACATTGATTGGCATCTTGTCAGGGCTGATCCATGCCACAAGCGGCACCATAATGATTGAAGGTATAGATTTAAAAAAAGAAACAAAAAAAGCGCAGGAAATGATAGGAATTGTTCCGCAAGAGATCGCTTTATATTTACATTTGACAGCAAAAGAAAATTTAATATTTTGGGGGAGAATGTACGGACTCAAAGGAAAAGAGTTAAAAAGCAGAGTACAAGAAACACTTGAGCTAATTGGTCTTGAAGATAGAGCGAATGATCAAGTGAAAGTATTCTCTGGAGGAATGAAAAGAAGAGTGAATATCGGTTGCGCGATATTGCATCAACCGAAACTATTAATCATGGATGAGCCTACTGTAGGCATAGATCCCCAATCTAGAAATCATATATTAGAAACAGTTAAGACATTAAATGGAGAAGGAATGACCATTATATATACTAGTCATTACATGGAAGAAGTCGAATTTTTATGTGAAAGAATGGCCATTATGGATCATGGGTCTATCATCGCTTTAGGGGATCAGCATGAATTAAGTGAGCTTGTCGGAAATCAAAGAGAAATTGTTTTGACCATAAAATGTGAACATGGACAAAATGATATAGACCGGGTGCGTCAATTCATACATGAAGTCGACCCTTTAAAGGAAATCGTGGTTCAAGGAAATCAAATGAAAATATTTGATCAACACCCTCAGCAGTTATTAAGTCATCTCATTCAAGGTGTGACCGCATTAAATATTCAAATTATCTCAGCAGAAATTGTAGAACCAAATTTAGAAAATGTCTTTTTGTATTTAACTAGTAAAAATTTGAGAGATTAGACTGTTTAGAGGTGAGCATATGAGCATTTGGGTTGTACTGAAAGATCTATTATTGTTTTTTAGGGATAAAAAAAGCTTTTTTACACTTTTTTTTATGCCTATCATATTAATTGCTATATTAGGTGCAGCATTTGGAGATAACATGAAGAAAGATAGTGAAATCAGGATCAATTCATTTCGAGTAGGAATAACAGATCAAGATAAGTCCGCTACAAGTAAAATGTTTCTTTCAACATTGTCTAAGAGTGAACTCAGTGACATATTTGATGTGAAGGTCACCTCGAAAAATCAGCTAGAGAGAGATTTAAATAGTAGAGACATTACAATGGGTATAATCATCATGCCGGATTTTGAAAAAAGCTTATTGAATCATGACCATGTGCAATTGAATATCTTGAAAGGACCTAATTCAAACTTACAAGAAATGGTTCTAGAAAATGTGGTTTTGCAATTCTTTCAAAATTATCATATGAATCGTATTCTGGTACCGTTGAATCAAGGTAAAGAAGTGGAGATCGTGTCTGATCAACTGAAAAAAGAACTGGTGAACGAGAGGAATATTCATATCAACAGCCAGCCGATTACATCCTTCCAATACTACGCAGGCGGGATGGGTGTACTTTTTTTATTAATGACTGTTGTTTTCTTAGTTGGCAGTATGATAGAGGAAAAAGAGGAAGATGTTTATAAAAGGTTACTTGTATCAAAATTAAGCAATACTAGTTACATCGTTGGGAAGTTATTGGGTATTCTTTTGATGAGTATGATTCAACTTGCGATCATTATTTTATTTACTAGTTTTGTCTTTAAGGTGAACTGGGGAGAGCCTTTTACTGTTTTCATGATAGGATGCAGTTTTATAGTTAATGCTGCGGGCTTCGGGGTGCTGATTGGTTCTTTTATCAAAAGAGAAAAAACGTTTAACAGTGTTGGGATTTTAGGAACTCAAGTGTTAGCTGCTTTAGGTGGAAGTATGATTCCCTTATACTTATTTCCACAATGGTTGATCAACATCAGTTATTTCTTACCTAATTCCCTTGCGCTCCAAATGTTTTTGAAAAGTATGTCAGGTGCTGATTTTAGTGAAATTCAAAGCAGTTTATTGCTTAGCTGCGGGATGGGACTAGCTTTCTTCATCATTGCTTTAATCAGAATGTCTTTTGAAAGGAAGCATCGTTATGCATAAAATATCAGCCATTATTACTTTAAAGCTAAAAGAAACATTAAAGTCCCCTTTGACCCTTATTTTTTTATTTGTTATGCCAATCGTATTTAGTTTTATTTTTGGAAGTACGGCATCTGATAAAAAGAAACCTACAGTTGCTTTTATTCAAGAGCCTAGTCAAGATAATCTGAATCAAGAAATTTTTCGGATTCTCGAAAAGAACACCAAATTTCTTTGGGTAAAGGCGACTAAAAGTGAAGCAAAAGAATTATTATCCGATGAAAAGGCAGTTGCGTCTATTACAGTCACGAATCAATTAAAATCCCATTTAAAAGAAAATAAAGAAATTTTTGATGTGACGGTTTATAAGAAAACAGAGGAATATGCGGTCTTAGCTCCCTATTTAAAAGAGACGGCGGCCATCATTTATCAGATCAATCAAGGTGTGAAAGAGCAGAATAGCGTTTCTCTTATCAATGCACTGAAAGAATTAAACGAATCTGGCACCATTTCATTGGATGAAGACAATCTAGATAGTCAAGCAAGTCAGCAACCAAATTTAATACCACTTGGTTTTACGATCATGTTTATGATGTTTGCGATCTCAAGCTCGGTGTCGTCTATTCATTTGGAATATAAAGATTATACATGGCAAAGATTGCTTTCGAGTCCTATCCATAAAATATATGTGCTGCTTGGCTATTTAATGGCTTATTTCCTCCTTGGATGGATACAACTGGGTGTTCTTTTGACCGTCTTATCTGTGTTCTTTCATGTGTACTTAGGCAACCTGATTCTTATTCTAGTGTTTGGATCATTTGTTATAGGGCTTGTTGTGAGTTTAGGTTTTATGATTGCAATCTTATCTCATACAAAAAAGCAAGCTGAAGTATTTAGTGCAATTATCATTGTAGGATCATGCATGCTGGGTGGTATTTATTGGCCATTAGATATCGTTCCAGACATTATGAAGAAGATCTCTTTGGCTATACCGCAAACATGGATGATGTCTGGTTTTGGCGAGATCATGAGCGGTACTGTCAATCACTCAATCTTATTATTAGACATAACAGTTTTAGCTGCTTTTACGATTGTTTTTATGGTGATTGGTTTGAAAAATATCCGATCCTATTAATTACTTTTCTTCATTTCATTCTATTAGTTTAAAAAACCCCTCTATTGCTCTCAATTGCGATAGAGGGGTTTTTTATTCATGCGTACTTCTCAAAATGGTATGATAGACGACAACATCTGATGTAGAAAGGGTTGAATAAACGATGAACTTTCACAATAAAACCGTCGTCATCACAGGCGCAGCCAATGGAATTGGTGAATCGATCGCCTGGGGCTATGCAAAAGGAGGAGCGCGTGTGGTGCTTGCAGATATAGATGAAGAGAAGGGCAAGCGTTTGGAGGAAGAGCTGAAAAAAGAATCGTTAGAAGCTTATTTTAAAAAAACGGACGTGACACAAGAGAAGGATATTCAACACTTAATGTCGTTTGCAGCGGAGCGCTGCAAAACGATTGATATCCTCATCAATAATGCTGGTGTCATGTGCACAGTATCGCCTTATGAATTAACGGTCGATGAGTGGGATCGTGTGTTACATACGAACCTAAGAGGGACTTTTCTATGTGCAAGAGAAGCAGCACGTTATATAAAAGAGAATCCAAAAGGCGGTTCTATTGTGAACATTTCATCCACCCGCGCGACCATGTCAGAGCCTCATACGGAAGCATATGCTGCATCAAAAGGCGGAATATCAGCACTGACTCATGCCTTGGCTGCTTCTTTTAGCCCGGATCACATCACGGTGAATAGCATTTCCCCTGAATGGATTGAAACGAAGGATGAGGAGAATCTTCGAGAGGTCGACCACAAGCAGCATCTTTCCAATCGAGTCGGGGCGCCAAAGGATATTGTGAAGGCTTGCTTTTATTTAACAGATGAAGACAATCAATTTGTGACGGGTACAGATTTAGTCGTTGATGGTGGCATGACCAGAAAGATGATCTATGCTGATTAACTTGAAAAAAACATTGACGCTTTGATCGAGGCGCAGTACAATATGTAACAATTCAGCTGAAGATCGTGATGAAATAAAGACACAGCGCAAATAGAGAAGAGTACATCATAGCTGTCCCGCACAGAGAACTCCGTTAAGCTGAGAAGGAGCTGGGAAGCATGATGGAACCAAGCCTCTTAGCTCTGCACCGGATTCCTTCGGATGGTGGTGCAGCGACATTCTCCCGTTACAGAGATGGGTTCATGATGACCTGCTAAGGTTCATCTGGCAACAGATGAATAAACTGAGGTGGCAACGCGGAGTAAATCCCGTCCTCAAGACAGAAATGTCTTGGGGGCGGGATTTTTTTATGACAAATAGGGGGAACAGCTATGAAAAAACATTGGCGGGATATGAGTTTGCTGCTTGGAGCCATCGGAATTGCGAACATAGGAGAATGGATTTATATGATTGCTCTCCATCTGCTCATTTTTCAAGAAACGGGCTCTGTGCTGGCTGTAACAGCCGTCTATATGCTGAGACCGGCTGCAGCTCTTTTGACAAACAGCTGGTCTGGCAGTTTGGTTGACAGGCTGAATCAGCGGAATGTGATGATCAGCTTAGATATCACCCGGGCTATCCTGATCGCATGTGTACCCTTTGCGTTATTTTCAGGACATCTGCTGATCCTGTATGTGATGGTGTTTCTTATTCAAATGGCACAAGCGATGTTTCATCCAGCTTCGATGGTATATATGACAGGATTGATCCCGGCGGATAATCGAAAACGGTTTAATGCCATTCGCTCATTATTACAATCGGGTGGATTTTTACTTGGACCCGCAGCAGCAGGTCTGCTTTTTTTAATCGGTACACCTGTTTTTTCAATTTATATAAATGCGATCTGCTTGTTGATATCTGCTCTGTTAACGATGTGTTTACCGAATTTGCTAAAACAAGATGCTGGCCAAAACGGCTTTTCCCTTTCAATGTTAAAAGAGGATGCGAAGCTTGTTCTTCGGTTTAGTTTGACATCACGCCAGATTATGGCGGTGTATTTGTTGTTTAGTGCCGCCATCACGGTACTTCCTACTGCCATTGACTCTCTTGAAACAGCCTTTGCAAAAGAAGTGCTGCTGCTGACTGATACAGAATATGGTCTTCTTGTCAGTATAGCTGGGGCAGGCATCATCACAGGCGCAGGTCTCAATTCGGTGATTGTGGAGAGGCTGCCTGTTTCGATCATGCTTGGGATTGGCAGTTTGTTTGTTGCATGTGGCTATCTCATTTATGCTTTTTCCAGCACATTGTTTGTAGCCGCTGTTGGTTTTTTTATACTAGCATTCTTCTTAGCATTTGCGAACACAGGTTTTATGACTTTCTATCAAACGAATATCCCGGTAGAGGTCATGGGGAGGGTAGCCAGTTTTTATGCTTTGGTTGAAGCCATTCTGACGATGATGATGACAGGGGTCTCTGGTGGACTTGCACATGTTTTATCAATCCGAACCTCCGTTGTCATCGGGTGTGTATGTATGCTTTTTGTCTGTTTATTACTATGTTTTGTCATCTTTCGTCCATTGAATGTCAAAAAAATAGTGCATCCTACTTAGAAAATTAAAAAAATTATGTTATGATTATTTAAGTAAGTTAATCAAATTGATGAGAAAAGGAGTCTTACACATGAAAGCACTACGCTGGCACGATCAAAAGGACATTCGACTAGAGGAAATTGACGAACCAACAGTTGCTCCAGGAAAAGTGAAACTAAAAGTAAAATGGTGCGGCATTTGTGGTAGTGATTTACATGAATATTTAGGAGGACCGATTTTCATTCCAGTGAATGAACCTCATCCACTTACAAAAGAAAAAGCACCCGTTACGCTGGGACACGAGTTCTCTGGTGAGGTTGTTGAAGTAGGAGAAGGCGTGAGCAATTACAAAGTAGGCGACCGAGTGGTTGTTGAGCCTATTTTTGCGACTCACGGCCACCAAGGTGCTTACAACTTAGATGAAAACATGGGCTTTTTAGGACTTGCCGGAGGCGGCGGTGGATTCTCTGAATATGTATCTGTCGATGAAGAATTACTTCATTTATTACCAGACGAAATCTCATATGAGCAAGGTGCGCTTGTAGAGCCTTCTGCAGTTGCTTTATATGCTGTTCGTTCTAGTAAAGTACAAGCTGGGGATACAGCGGCTGTGTTTGGCTGCGGACCAATTGGCTTACTTGTCATTGAAGCATTAAAAGCAGCTGGTGCTACTGATATTTACGCAGTAGAATTATCTAAAGAACGCCAAGAAAAAGCTAAAGAGCTTGGAGCGATCATTGTTGATCCTTCTCAATATGAAGATGTTGTTCAAGAAATCGCAAGCCGTACAAACGGTGGCGTCGATGTTTCTTTTGAAGTGACAGGTGTACCTGTAGTATTGAAGCAAGCAATCCAATCAACAAGAATTTCAGGTGAAACAGTCATTGTGAGCATTTGGGAAAAAGGCGCAGAAATTCTGCCAAATGACATTGTCATTAAAGAACGTACAGTCAAAGGAATTATCGGCTACAGAGACGTATTCCCATCTGTATTAAACTTAATGAGAAAAGGCTATTTCTCTGCAGATACGCTCGTCACGAAAAAAATCAAGCTGGACGATGTGATCGAGGATGGTTTCCATGCATTAATCAATGAAAAAGATCAAGTGAAAATTTTAGTTAGTGCTGAGTAGGATGACAAAGGGAATGGCAGAGGCCATTCTCTTTTTTTGTGCACATATTCTACTCATTTTCATAAAGAGGCATGTGGTTGAATAGTGATAAGTGAAAAGATGTTTTGATAAGGGAGATGACATCATGTTTTATCACATCAAAGAACTGCAATATGAAGCAAAGCCCTCAAAGCCTGATCCGCTTTACGCGAAAAAGCTACAAGAAGTATTAGGCGGACAATATGGAGAAATTAGTGTCATGATGCAATATTTATTTCAAGGCTTTAATTGCCGGGCAGATCAAAAATACAGAGATTTATTGTTTGACATAGGGACAGAGGAAATTGGTCATGTCGAAATGCTGGCGACGATGATCGCGCGTTTACTAGATAAAGCACCGGTTAAAGAACAAGAACAGGCGTATCAAAGTGATCCAGCACTTGCAGCTGTCATGGGTGGAATGAATCCTCAGCATGCAATTGTTGCCGGTTTAGGAGCTATGGCAGCAGATAGTCAAGGGTATCCGTGGAATGCCAAGTATATCATTGCAAGTGGAAATTTAATGGCTGATTTTAGGGCCAACTTAAATGCAGAATCACAAGGGAGGCTTCAGGTTACAAGGCTCTACGAAATGACCGATGATCCCGGCGTGAAGGATATGCTTTCTTTTCTTATTGCTCGTGATACATATCATCAAAATATGTGGCTTGCGGCCATTAAAGAATTAGAAGAACGAGAAGGGGACGTCGTCGTACCAACCACCTTCCCGCGCTCACTAGAAAAACAGCAAGTATCCTACGATTTGTTTAACTTCTCAAGAGGAGAAGCAAGCAAGGAAGGCAGATGGGCATATGGCCGAAGCATGGATGGAAAAGGGGAATTCAGATATATTTCTGCACCAGTCGTGTTCGGTTCCGCACCAAAACTAAAACCCGCACCAAAGGAACTGTTTAACACACCGAAAAAAGGCGAATAAAAAAAGCCGGTCAGGTATTTGAGCCTGATCGGCTTTTTTAACGTCCGAGAGATCTTCCGTACACGCTGACACGTTTCTCTAACAAGGCAAAAACGAGTTCAAAGAAAATGCTCAGCAGCCAATAGATCAAAGCAGAGACGAGGTACGTTTCTAAAAACTGATAGCCGTCATTCGCAATGATTCGGGAAATCCCCATGATTTCAAGTACTCCAATCGTAAACGAAAGAGAGGTGGCTTTTAATAGCTGAATGAGCTGATTGCCTAGATTCGGTAAGGCGACCACAAAGGCCTGCGGCAAAATAATGCGCATCATCGCCTGGCGCGTCGTCATACCCACAATTTTTGCCGCTTCAAGCTGCCCTTTGTCTACCGCAAGGAGTGCACTCCGAACCACCTCTGTTAAATGGGCGGCTGAATGGAGGCTGAAGGTAATGAGGGCAACAGCTAATGGGGAGACCAGATCTGGATGAAAGGTCAGCCCGAATGTACCGCTCACTTTGATTAGAACAAAAGGGAGTCCATAAAAGAAAGCGAACAGCTGAACAATAAGAGGCGTTCCTCTAAAAAAGGAGACATAGAGTGTCACAAGCTGCCTGAGTACAGGAATGCGAAAGAGACGAATGAAAGCAAAAACAGATCCGATCAAAAGGCTCACAGCCATGGAAACGAGTGCAATCAATAAAGTAAAAGGAACGCCTTTTAGAATATGAGGTACTTGGTCAATCGCAAATTGAATATCAATGGTTTGCATCAAATCGCCTCCTTAACGTGACAGGCTGGTGCGGCCTTTTACAAATTTCCTTTCAAGCAGCATGGTGATCAGTTCAATGCTCATGCAAATGAGCCAATACACAATCGCAATGATCGCGTACACTTCAAACATGCCGATCCCGTAGTTATTTCCTAAAATGATCTTCACCTGTCCCATGATATCAATAAGTCCGATTGTAAAGGCAATCGCTGTGTCTTTCACGAGATCAATGGTGTAATTTCCGAGGTTTGGCAGTGCAATGAGAAAGGCCTGCGGGATAATAATCCTGATCAAGGCCTGTGTATCTGTCATCCCAACAATGTAGGCGGCCTCCAGCTGGTCCTTCCCAACAGATGAATACGCACTGCGAAAGACTTCAGATAAATAAGCGCCAGTATGTAAAGAAAACGTCATCATCACAAATAACACACGATCCCAATGATTGATTTGAATCCCTGCGACAAGTAAAAGCTGAGGCAGTCCAAAATAAATCAAAAACAACTGAACAATTAAAGGCGTACTTCGTGTAAAAGATAAATAGATAACAGCCAATTGCTTCAGCACTGGGATTTGCTTGATACGAATGAAAGCAAATAGCAACCCGATGATGATAGCAAAAAACAATGACACCGTAATAATGAGAAAAGTGAGTGGCAGGCGTTCAAGCACCTGTAAAAAGATGCGCAGCCAATCTCCAGCTGTAAACGTCATGACGCTTCCTTCCTTTCTTCATTTTGATCCCCTTGCTCTGAGATGTCATCAATATTTTGAAAGAAATCAACACCAAACCACTTTTTCGCAAGCTTAGGCAGTGTTCCATCATCAATCATTTCTTGTGTGATCCGGTCCAAATCTGCTGCAAGCTGCTTCTCGCTTGGCTGTAAGACAAGATAGATAGGCTCCTTTGACACAATGCCGCCAACTTTGACCTTTAGGTTCAAATGCTTTTGAATGGTATCAAAGGTTGAAATGTTCATAAATGCTGCATCGGACCGTCCGCTTTCAACACGTTTTAAGTTGAGTTCATTTGAAGGACTTTCAATGGTCGTCAGTGGAATATCCGGATCATGCTCTTTATTATATTGATTTAATATCGAACGCAAGCCTCCGCTAGGACTGACAGGAGCCAGTTTTTTAGATGTCATATCATCAAGCGATCGAATCTTCTTGTCTGATTCATTCACAATTAAACCTGTCATCGAATAGCCATACGGGACCTTAGGGTAAAGGAACCGCTTTTCACGTTCAGGGTTACTAAAAAACCAATTAGCCGCCATTTCAAACTTCCCTGCGCCTACACCGATTAAATTGGATTCTTCCTCGCCAAAAATGTAATCAAAATGTACGTGGGGAAGCCTCTTTTCCACTTCATTTAAATAATCAATGTTATAGCCAATCGGTTCGTTTCGGTCATTTGTTGCTAAAAAGGGTGGATTGACCTCTGCACTCAGTGCGACTTTCACAATTTGTCTGCCGTCATCTGTCGTGGTTTTCACACTGCTGCAGCCAATCAGAGAAAGGAGAAACAGAAGGACACCGGACATCATGAATGCTGTCTTTTGCTTCATTTGTCTTTCTCCGATCCTTGCCACATTCCGCGATGAATCCTTGATAAAAATTGTTTCGTTCGTTCATGCTGTGGTTTCAACAGGACGTCTTCTGGTGAGCCTTTTTCAACGATTTCGCCATCTGCCATAAAGATCACCGTATCCGCCACGTCCTTTGCAAAAGAAATTTCATGTGTCACAATGACCATTGTCATTCCTTGGCTCGCAATATCTTTGATCATTTCAAGAATTTCTCCTACCATCTCTGGGTCCAGTGCCGACGTAGGTTCATCAAACAAAAGCACTGAAGGGTTCATCGCAAGAGCGCGGGCTATGCCAATTCGCTGCTGCTGACCGCCGGATAATTCACTCGGAAATGCATCCTTTTTATGAAGCAGTCCAATCCGCGTTAAAAATTGCTCTCCGACCTTTTCTGCTTCTTTTTTAGACATGTTTTGAGACACGATCAATCCTTCTGTAATATTTTCAAGTGCTCGTTTATTCTGAAACAAGTGATAATGTTGAAACACCATGGAAGATTGCTGCCTGAGTTTTAGCAGATCTTTTTTATGATATCGTTCAAATTGAATCGTGGCTTCACCAACTGTCAGCTCTCCTTTGTCTGGAATATCAAGGCTGTTTAAGCTGCGGAGAAGGGTGGTTTTTCCTGATCCGCTCGGTCCAATAATGGCGACCACTTCACCTTCTTGTACGGTGAAATCAATGCCTTTTAACACATGGGTCTGCCCATAAGATTTATGTAGATTAGTAGCTGAAATCATAAAAGCATCACGTTCCTTTGACATATGTACTTAATATTGATAAAATTTAACACATTAAATCTTATAAGTAAAGTATGTTTTATTTATTCCGATTGGAAAAATCAGATATGATAGATTGTGAGATACAGAGGAGTTGGATACGTTTTGTCTAAAGCATTATTTGTTGATACCGATTTTCAAAAAACATGGCTTCATCAACTAGAATCTCTTCGTGAAACGATCGAACAAACGGCAAAAGAACACGATGAAGGCGCTTATTTTCCTGAAAAAAACATTGAATCATTAATAGAGATGGGCTATACGACGTTGTCTCTTCCTGCTGAATACGGAGGCGGAGGTCAATCTGTGAAGGATATGGTTCTGTTTCAAGAGACGCTCGGCAGTATGGACGGAGCGACTGCCTTATCCATCGGCTGGCACCAAGGGGTTGTAGGCGAAATCTACGAAAAGAAACAATGGAATGAGCAGCAGCTGCAATTCTTTGCGGAAGAAGTGAAGAAGGGCGCCCTTGTCAACCGTGCTGTGAGCGAGGCGCAGACAGGCAGTCCAACAAGAGGCGGGAAGCCTGGGACAACAGCCACTAGATCAGGTAATGAGTGGATCATCAATGGACGTAAAATTTTCACAACGATGTCACCAGCACTTACATACTTTTTAGTCGGCGTATGGATTGAAGAAAAAGAGGCCATGGGCTTCTTCTTAATTCATCGTGAGACAGAAGGTGTTTCAATAGAAGAAACGTGGAATGTTGTGGGCATGAGAGGAACTGAAAGTCATGATTTAATCTTAGATCAGGTGAAGGTTTCAGATGACATGCTTGTTGAGGTGCAAAAAGGGCCACGCGGTGGTACGCTAAATCCTTGGATTGCACATATTCCGTCCTGCTATTTAGGGATTGCGCAAGCGGCAAGAGACTATGCTGTTCAGTATGCCATCACCCATTCACCGAACAGCATCAGCGGAACGATTAGTGATCTGCCAAATGTCCAAACACTTATTGGTGAAATCGACTTACTATTAAAGCAAGCACGTCACGTCATCTATTCAACGACGACATTGTATGAAAAGCCGGAGAAAAGAGAGCTGTTAATCAATGAATTCGGCGCTGTGAAACATACAGTCGTCAATCACAGTCTGCAAGTTGTCGATAAAGCCATGCGTTTAGTCGGTGCAAAAAGCTTAAGCCTTGACTGTCCACTGCAGCGTTACTATCGAGATATTCGGGCCGGGCTCCATAACCCGCCAATGGACGATATGACGATTTCAAAAATCGCGAAGCAGGCCATTGAAGAGAAAAAAGAAAGCTAATATACAGCAAAAAGCCGGATGAACCGGCTTTTTTTGTTTGAAAGAAAAGAGGACAAGCGTACCTTATATCTCATCGCTCAACATGCTACAATCAATGGAATCATGGGAAAAGGAGCGATTGTTTTGAAGAAAAAGTATATAAAATGGCTCATTACTGGCATGATGCTGATGGCACTTTGTATAAGCCAGCCTTCATCAACTGAAGGAGCATCACCAGCATGGTCAGTAGATGAATTCATGAAAGATCGGGAAGGCACGTTTGTGATTCAAGAAGTAAAAGAAAAGTCCCCTTGGGTGTATAACAAAAAAAGAGCGAAAGAGCGCTTTGCACCTCAATCGACATTTAAGGTAGCAAACTCCTTAATCGGACTCCAAACAGGCGCAGTGAGAGATGAATACGACATCAAATATTGGGACGGAGTGAAAAGAGAGATTGATAACTGGAATAGGGATCATACACTTGGTTCCGGCATGAGAGATTCAGTCGTCTGGTACTATCAAGCCATGGCGCGTGACATTGGAGAAGAACGCATGAATCATTGGGTGAAAGCCATTTATTATGGGAACAAAGACATATCTGGCGGAATCGATCAATTTTGGTTAAGCAGTACCCTGCGAATTTCTCCCATCGAACAAGTTCGTTTCCTCAAACAGCTATATGAAGAGACTCTTCCATTTGACCTAAAGAACATGAGAACAGTCAAACGAATGATGGTACAAGAAGAAGAGAAACATGCCACCCTATACGGCAAAACAGGCTCCGGATCAGACATCGGCTGGTACGTAGGTTTTATCAAACATGAACACAAAACCTACATCTTCGCCACAAATATCAAAGGCACAGGCATAGAAGCAAAAGACATTACCTATCGCATTTTGAAAAAATATCATTTGATAGAAGCATCCGTTTAGGGTGCTTTTTTATGTGTGAAAAAGGGGATATATAGATAAGTTGATGATATATGGATTAGTTTGAAAGAATGATATATTTATAGAAATATATTGAAGTATCATTTCAAATGTATTATTATATATGGCGTAATGTTACAAATGTTACAAATATATGATAAGGAGATTAATATGAACCTAAAAAGAAAAGTAAAATGGAAAAGGAATATCGCGGCACTACTAGCCTTTGTGATGCTTTTATCAATGTTACCTTCTGATATTTTTGCAGAAGAACATGACAAAAATACAAAATCAAGTCATAACAGCTTAGAAGAGTTTGATGATTCAAAAGCCCTGGAAATGGCAGGAATTGACGAAGATGAAATTGGAAAAGACGGAGAAGTTCTTTCAGAAAGAACAGAAAACAGCAAACTTTTTTATGAAGGAGAGGGTGTATTTACACAAGAGGTGTATCCTGATCCTATTCATATTAAAGAGGCTCCAGATGCAGAATGGGAGGCCATCTCTCCAGAATTAAAGACGATCTCGAAAAAAGAAATAGAAACAGAAAATGCGAAATTAGAAACTACTTTTCAAAAGCAAATGAAACAAGGACTATATGCGACATTTGAACACAAGAAGCATCAAATTGAATTTTCAATTTTAAAAGCTTCAGGGAAAAACAAATCAGAAATCAACTCCAAAGATACCTCTGCACAATTTAAAGAGAACACCAACGAGCTTACATATGAAGAGGTATTTCCAAATATAGATTTACAATCATTCACCTTTAATGAAAACATCAAGGAAGATATTGTACTCAATCAATATGATGGCTACAATTCATTTACATTTAAAATAAAGACAGATCTAACTGGGGAAATTGAGGAAGACGGTTCTATTACATTTTACGATCAGAAAAAACGGACCATTTTTCAAGTCCCGAAACCGTTTATGACTGATTCTAATTTAGATGAAAAGTCAGGTGAAGTGGCTCGCTCAGAAGATGTGAGCTTTAAATTAGAAAAAGAAGACGATGGCTATTTACTTCATGTGACAGCAGATGAAAAATGGCTCAAAGATCCTGAACGAGTTTATCCTGTGTCTATCGATCCTTCGACTTCTTTATCTGTATCAGCAGACACATTTATCATGAGTAAGTACCCAACAACAAATTATTCATCCTCTACGCAAAAATGGGACGCTAAACTTAAAAGTTATGTACTCAAAACAGGTTATTACGATAAAACAACTGGTACAAACTATGCGTTCATGAAGTTTAACTCATTCAAACCGATTCAAAATATGAATGTAACGAAAGCGACGCTCAAAACATATGTTGCTCATTCATATTACGGGACGAAGGCTACTGGTCTTTGGCTGGATACAGTGAATGCCAACTATGATCATACAAAACTAACGTGGAACAATAAACCAAGCTCCAAAAACATCGGCAAAGCCAATGTATATAAAGGACAATGGGCGAGCTATGATGTGACTTCAACCATCAAAGCTTGGAATAGCGGAACAGCTAACTATGGCTTTAAATTACATGCAAATGGAAATGGGCAAGACCATTGGAAAAAAATAATCTCATCAACAAACTCTACCAATAAACCAGTCATTGAAGTAACGTATACCATTCCACAGGCAAATGCACCAACTGTAAAAGGTTTTAGTAATGGAAATGGTACAGGCTACTTCAATTTAAGTTGGAAAAAGGTAGCTGGTGCAAAAGGCTACAAAGTGTGGTTATACAACGGAAAAGAGTATGAAGCCATTTCAGTTGGAAATGTGGCATCATGGAGTACAAAAGGAAAGAATATATGGCCAACAGCAAGCGAGATTGCAGCTAAAAAATATAAACTTCATTTAGACGGAAAAGGTGGAACTGAATTAGCAGTTGATCCTTCCCCAGTTTACAAAAACTCAGGTGGCAATTATGCAACAAGTAAAAATTATTGGGTAGCTGTAAGTGCGATTTTTGACCAAGGTGAAGGCGCAATGTCAGCAAAAGTAAAACCTGTCATGCCGAATGTGGCTAGAGCGAAAGCACCTAGTACAAAAGGATTCAATAATAATAATGCAACAGGTTACTTTGATCTTTCTTGGAATTCAGTTTCCGGTGCGACCGGTTATAAAATACAAATGTTTAATGGGAAAAGCTATGAGACATTGGATCTTGGGAATCAAACTTCATGGTCAACAAAAGGGAAAAAAGTATGGCCGACAGCTGCTGAGATCAAAGCAGGTAAATATGCATTGCACCTCCAAGATGAAAAAGGGGCAGAGCTTCCAATTCATCCTGGTGCGACTTACAAAAATGCTGGAGGAGATGCGGCTCAAAAACATTATTCCTTCAGAGTGATTGCCTATAATAAAGATGGAGAAGCTATTGCTTCACCGCCAGCTGGACCAACTTTACCTGATTTATCTAGACCGAAAGCTTTATCTGGTTATGCTTATACCAATACAAAAGAGAGCCAAACAGGTTATATCAATTTACATTGGGACAAAGTGAAAAATGCAAAAGGATATAAAATTAACATCTATAATGGTAAGGCATATCAATCATTTGATGTGGGTGATGTCGATCATTGGACAACACAAAACAAGAATATTTGGCCGACTCCTACTGAAGTTAAAAGTGGGAAATATGTGCTTCATACAGATGGAAAGGGTGGAGAATTAGCGCTAGACCCATCACCAGTATATGAAAATGCAAATGGAAATTATAAAGGACGCAAGAACTACTCCTTTACCCTTTCCGCCTACGATGCAAATGGAGAAACGATTCCGACACCAGCCTTTAACCCGACATTCCATGAAGGGGCCGAATTCCTTGGAACAGAGGATTACTGGTCGATTATTGATATACCAGACGGTCAGCTTAATGGTGCAACTGGGAATGTGATTGTCAGTGAAGAAGAAATGTCGATTGATGGAAGAGGACCAGGACTTGGAATGGGTCGAACCTACAATAATTTAGATGCAGCTGACCACCTGTTTGGTCAAGGGTGGTACGCAGATGTAGAAACGAGTATCACGCCAACAAAAGAAGGTGTCATCTATCTTGATGAAGATGCCACAACTCATGTTTTTACAAAAAAAGCAGATGGTACGTATCAACCACCAACAGGTATTTTCCTTGAATTAACGGAATCAAAAGATGAATACATGTTAAAAACGAAGGATCAAACCTTTGCGCACTTTAGTAAAAACGGTGGGAAGATCACCAAGGTTGTAGATGGACATAAAAATACAACGACATACAAATATAACGAAAACAATCAGCTCACTTCAATGGAAGATGCATCTGGCCGAAAAATAACAATGGATTATGATGAAGATGGTCATATCATTTCGGTTCAAGGACCAAAAGGGAAAAAGCTTTCATATGAGTATGATACAGGTTTACTAACGAAAGTCATTGATTCAGATGGAACAAGTATCTCATATGAATACGATAAAGAAGGCAGATTGATTAAACAATTCTCTCAAAACAGTACAAAAGATCAGCCTGTTTTTACAGAATATCAATATGAAAATCATCGTTTAGTCAAGGCAATTAATGCAAAAAAAGAAACCTTTGAGTATGCATATGATTTATCTAAAAAGACACTCATGCTAACGCAGCCAAACGGGCGAAAAATACAGTATACGTATAACGAAGCAGCCAATCCAATTCAAGTTGTAGATGATGCGGAAGGGCTTAAAATCACCACTAAAACGAAATATGAAGGCAATCAAATCGTAGAAGAAACTGACCCAAATGATGTAGAGAAAGGAAAAGCTACAGAAAGCTATTCGTATGACAAAAATGGCAACGTCATTCAGGCGAAAGATGCTTATGGGACAGAAACCTACGAGTATAACAAAAATAATGATGTCACTAAAGTGAAAGATACAGAAGGAGATATTACAGATATCGCCTATGATGGATTAGATGCTGTATCTGAAACGGATCAAAGTGGAAATATGTCTTCAGCAAGTATTTATGACTCGTACGGGAATTTGGTACAAACGAGTAAAGAACTTGCTGCAGGTGCGAGTATATTAAAAAATGGCAGTTTTGAAGATACGCTAACTGGCTGGAAGCTTACAGCATCTAAGGATGACGGGAAATTAGCGCAAACAGCTGGGAAAAGTGGTGTGTTATCTGGCGGCCGGGTATTAGAAATCAGTTCACAATCGACAACTGAAGGAACAGAACTTGGCTATTCTTCTGCTACTCAAGAAGTGACACTAGAGCCAAATACGACGTATACACTTAATGGAAAAATAAAGACAGAGCTAACGAAAGCAAGAGCATTTTTTAACATTGATTTAAGAGATACAAATAACAAACGAATTCAATGGATCAGCAACGGTTACAGCACATTATCAGGCAAAAACGATTGGACAAAACGCCAAGTCACGTTTACGACGCCGTCTCATGCAGGTAAAGCTGTGATCTATATGGAAGTAGATCATCGAGATAAGGCTGGAAAAGGAAAAGCCTGGTTCGATGAGATTCAGCTGGAAAAAGGCGAAGTTTCATCAAGTTATAATCCAGTCAAAAATAATTCCTTTACGGATAAAACAACAAGCTGGAGCGGAACAGGTGGTTCATTAGATAATGAAGAAGGCTTTAATGATGACGTTTCGTTAAAAATGACCAGAACATCTTCATCTCAAGCAAATGCCATCTATAAACAATCTGTACCGATTGAACAAAGTGCGAATGATCAATCTATGTATGTCACCCTGACTGGGATGTCTAAGGCTGAAAATGTCAAAGCCTCAAATGAAAATGATTACTCACTTCAAGCGTCCGTTACGTATACAGATGGCACAACAGGAACGTTTAATGCGAAATTTCCAACCGGTACACAAGAGTGGAACCGAGCGGCGGTTGTTATACCAAAAACAAAACCATTGAAAAAAGTCGACGTGCAGATTGTTTTCCAAAAAAGCGCGACTGGAACGGTTTGGTTTGATGATATCCGTCTAGTAGAAGGTAGTCTGTTAACGAAAACCACTTACGACGAGAAAGGGAACTATGCAGTTAAAGAAGAGGATGAGCTTGGTTACTCATCTCAATCTGCCTACGATGAAACAGGCAAAAAACTCTCTGAAACAGATGCGAAAGGCGAAAAAACAACATTCGAATATGACCAGGCTGATCAGCTGAAGAAAATCACTTTATCTAACGGGACATCCATTGTGAGAACGTATGATAAAGAGGGCAATGAACAGTCGAAAACCATTCGTGCAGAGTCAGATCAGACGTATCAATTCGAATACGACCTAATGGGCAAATTGACAAAAACCATTGATCCATTAGGGAATGTGTTGAAAAGTGAATATGATGCGAATAGCAACTTAATCAAAACCATTTCTGCAAATGGACATGAAGTGTCTCTCACGTATGATGGAACAGACCGAGTGAAATCCAAGTCATACAATGGGACAGAAAAATATAACTTTAGCTATGATAAAAACGGAAACGAAACAACGGTTGTTAACAAAGAACAAAACACAACCAAAAACAGAACGTTCGACCAACAAAACCGCATCACAAAGTTAACAGAGCGTGGCAGCAGTCAAACTTGGACGTATCCAGCCGATTCAGATAAACTAAAATCTTTTGAGTGGACACACGGAAATCAAAAAGGGACGAACCAATTCAGTTACAATAAGCTTGATCAAATGACTCAGATGAAGGATTCGAGTTCTACGTATTCGTTTGATTATGATGAAAATGGAAATGTCCAGTCCTTTATTACAGGTAACGGCAGTGGTGCTAGTTTTGCTTATGATGAGCGCAATTTAATCAACAATTTGCATATTGGAACAAGCCAAGGCACGACGATCTTAAACGAAGCTTACGAATATGATCAAAATGGAAACAGAATAACGGTTGATCAAGGAAGCAACGGGAAGATTCGTTATGAATATGGAAAATTAGATCAATTGATCAAAGAAAGTCATCCAGATGGCACGGTCATTGAGTACACATATGATGGGTTTGGAAACAGAAAAACAGTTACGACTGAAAAAAATGGCACAAAAAAAACAATCAACGCATCATTCAACATCATGAACCAACTGACAAAGGTAAATGATGAGACTTTAACTTATGACAAAAATGGCAACCGAACGTCTGACGGACAATTCCTTTATGAATGGGATGCAGAAGATAACATAACGGCCATCAAGAAAAAAGGCGAAGACAAGCCATTTGTCACTTACAAATATGATGAGCGTGGATATAGAATTCAAAAAACAGTGAATGGAAAAGTCACCAATTACTTTTATGACGGCGACAGCTTGAATGTTTTATACGAAACAGATGGAGACAACGAAGTCACAAAAGCATACACATACGGTGAGAGTGGACAACTCCTATCATTCACGCAAAATGAAAACAAATATTTCTATCACTACAATGCACACGGTGATGTCATTGCCATGACCAATAGTGCAGGGAAAATCGTTGCTGAGTACGAATACGATACATGGGGCGTCCCAACAAAGGTAAAAGAAGATGAAGAAGTAAAAGGAAACCCATATCGCTATGCAGGTTACCGCTTCGACGAAGAAACAGGACTTTACTATTTAATCGCCCGCTACTATGAACCAAGAAACGGCGTATTCCTATCACTAGATCCAGACCCAGGAAGCGATGGAGATTCACTAGATCAAAACGGATATACCTATGGAAACAACAACCCGGTCATGAATGTCGATCCAGACGGCCATTGGGTATGGTTTGTTGTCAATGCAGGATTTGCGGTATATGATGGATACAAAGCTTATAAATCAGGCAAGGGCTGGAAAGGCGCAGCTTTAGCAGCAGCTTCGAATTTTGGACCTGGGAAGGTATTTAAGGTGTTAAAAGTAGTAAAGCGTGCTAAACGATCTTCAAATATTGCCCACAATGCTGCTAGGCATAGCAAATTAAAAGAACATTATAAGCAATCACAAAAATATGGCAAGGCAAAAGTTAGGCATTTATCTGGGGGACGTTACCGTTACTATGGCCACGTAACACCGGCTAAGAAAAAAGGGGAAATGGCGGGCAGAAGAGTAGTAAGAGAGTGGAATTATAAAACAGGAAAAAAGAGAACATGGCATGAAACTATTGATCATCGTGGTAAAGTAAGACAAGTAAGACCACAAAATGGTAAAGTTAAAGTGCATTACCGCTTTAACAGTAAAGGTCAGTATATAGGGAAGTGGTAATTTATGGTCGAACCAGAAATGATAGACTGTATAAATAAAATACAAAAAGTCTTAAATGGGACTATGACGAGAGAAGAAGTTTCTGATTGGGCTGAGATTTATGTTAGTGCAGATGATCCTGAAGTCGATGATGAAAAAGTTTGGGATATGCTGATTCTTCTAAGTGGAATTGATTTGAAAGATGCTCCCAATTCCTATTTCCACACAGAAGAGGATTTGGAAGAATGGATAAGAAAATATAAATAGCTTTAGTAGAAATGTGCCTTTTAGTATTTTATTCACTAAAAGGCGCATTTTTTGTTATTTATTTGTTGCCCAAATTTTAAACATGAGAAGATATGCCAAAAGGGTATATAGTTTTATGGAACCTTATAAACTTTTACGAAAGTTAAAGTAAGTATATTGTTATAGAGGTAATACAAAAGAAGTCCAAGAATTAAAAATTATTCTACAAATATAAGTAAAAAGTAATTCAAGAGAATAATTGAAAATAAAATAATCAAAATTACAAAATGTCACTCATCATGAAATACGATTTATAAATGTGGTAAGGTAATTCTAGATTTGAAGAATTAATAACAGAAGGGGTAAAATAGAAAATTTTAAATCTGTCTTTCATCTTTATGATACAGGGAACTTGAACAATGAACTACTTGAAGAATTTGATTCAAATGCAAATTTTCTATTTAACATCAATGGGATGTTACTCGCAATAGAATCGAAAAACGTATGTTTCGATTCACAAGAATTTGTTTGCAGTGTATAGGAAGATCTTATTAGCGTCTAAATAAGAATTAAAAACAATGAGAGGTTGGGGAGAAATCCATGAAAATCAGCCGTGATAAACAATGTTTATTCGATGATGTAAAACAACGTTATCAATACTTATTAGATTCATCTTATCCAGATGATATCATCTCTTTTGAAGAAGAAACTGGTATGTACTCAGATGATTTTTATATGTTTTTTTCACTTGTTGCAGGCAGCTTAAGTTATGTGGTCGATCATAAACGAATACCGAAAAAACAGTTAAACGTGCTGCGTCAGTCATTTGAAGAGCAATATCCCCAAATCAAAACGTATCAACAGATCCTTGAATCGTATCCTTTATTGCATTCCTATGTTCAATACCATGAAGAAACAAGAAAACAAATCATTGCACTTATATAATAACCTCTTGGAGGACAAACGATGACATGGTTTTTAGATGAAAAAGTCCAGAAACAAATCCGTGATTTCAATATCAACCATCTAAAGCAAATCAATGAATTTCACTATTTTAAAGAGTATAATGAACATTACGACTTGATCAACTGTATTCATCTACACATCCCATACGAATCTGCAACCCATAAAGCAGACATTCATCTGAAATTTACCAACGTCTCTTCTGTTCAAATCAAAGATTTGGAGTTAACAAACGATTCCTCTCTTTTTTTGAACATTCAACTTTTGGATAGAGGCTGGGAATGTTTGAATTACTTTGTCTAAGATTATGAAGAACAGTATTTTTCTTTTTATTGTGAAACGGTTCAAGTCATACAAGTCGTTTCAAATGAATCGGGCTAGTCTCTCTACATATGTGCGAATCATGCTTCCCCATCCCAACATAGAAAGGTGCAATGACATTGAATCGAATGATGAAGTGGCTTTTATTTGCAGCAGTCATCGCTGGCTTATTGGTATGCGCATTCTTTGTGTTCCGCTTCAACCAGCCTAAGCCGACGACGAACATCCATTATGCAGACACACAAAACAAACAGCAAACACTCGATATGTACATGCCGAAGGGCAAAGAAGACAAAAAGAAGAAGCATCCAGTCATGATCTATCTCCATGGCGGCGGCTGGACAGGCGGCGATAAGAATAGAGTCGCTTCAAAGGCTGATTATTTTACCGGTCAAGGGTATGTGTTTGTTTCAATGAATTACAGGCTTCATCCTGATGCCAACTACGAGCAGATGGCAGATGATACGGCAAACGCCATTAAATGGGTGAAGGATCATGCGGATGAATATCAAATCGATTCATCAAAAATCAATGTCATGGGTCACTCAGCGGGCGGTCATTTGACGGCGCTGGTTGCCACAGATTCAACCTACTTAAAACGTGTGGGGCTGTCGCCAAAAACGATCAATTCCATTGTTGTTCTAGACGGGCCGTTAAACCTCAATCAATTTATACAAGCCATCCCATCGTACAAAAAAGTCTTTGGCAAACAAGAGGAGAATTGGACAAAGGCATCACCTGTCACTTATATGAATCAAAAGAATGCACCTCCTGTCTATTTGGTTACAGGCTGGGAAAACCCTGAGGTGTACAGATTTGCAGAAAAACTGAATCATGATAAAGGTTCTAAGTTTGTCTTTCGGGTCCATTCGCTGAGCCACAGTGACTTGAATAAATGGTTTGGATCAGACAGAGCGCCAAAAGAAGCACAAAAAATGACAGAGGCTGTGATGGCTTTTGTCAAAAAACAAAATCAATAACGAAGACCATATGCTAGGCAATCCATTTTGCCGCAGTATATGATATAGGGTAAATGGTTTGTAATAAAAGGAGTGTATGTCGTTGTCATCACGTATGGAAAATAAAGTGTTCAACTGCGAAAAAGAGCTGACGCTGAATATTATCGGCGGTAAGTGGAAAATGCTGATTTTATGGCACCTTGGCAGAGAAGGGACAAAACGGTTTGGTGAGCTAAAGTCGTTAATGCCTGGGATTACGCAAAGAATGCTTGTCAATCAGTTAAGAGAATTAGAGGAAGATCACATTGTGCATCGGGAGGTTTATCCTGTCGTTCCGCCAAAGGTTGAGTATTCCCTCACAGAACTAGGAGAAAGCTTAATGCCGATTTTAGAGGCGATGTATGATTGGGGAAAACAGTATATCGACAGCAATTTCTTAAAGGATGATAAATAGTAATACATGCAAAAGATACTGGTCGAAAGACAGTATCTTTTTTGTGACCATATGCGAAAAAGTATAGTATGTAAAAAAAAAGTGCGTACTTGGATTGCTTCACTCCTGTTGTTATACTCATTTCATCGTTCAAGATGCATCATTCGCGGAGCTCTTGAAGATGAGATGAAAAACGGGAGTGAACATTGATGAAATTACAATTAGCATTAGATTTAGTGAATATACCAGAAGCGATTGAGCTGATCAAAGAAGTAGAAGCATCTATTGATGTGGTCGAAATTGGGACACCTGTTGTGATCAACGAAGGCTTGCGTGCCGTCAAAGAAGTCAAACAGGCTTTTCCGAATTTACGTGTACTCGCTGATCTGAAAATTATGGATGCTGCCGGCTATGAAGTGCAGCAGGCATCTGAAGCTGGAGCAGATATCGTGACCATTCTTGCAGCGGCAGAAGATATGTCCATTCAAGGAGCCGTGAAAGAAGCGAAAGCAAGAGGGAAACAGATTTTAGTGGATATGATAGGTATCAAAGATATCGCTGGCCGGGCAAAAGAGCTGGATGAGCTTGGAGTCGACTATATTTGTGTGCACACAGGCTATGATCTGCAAGCGGTTGGTCAAAACTCATTTGCTGATCTTATGACCATTAAACAAGTTGTCAAACAAGCGAAAACAGCCATTGCAGGCGGGATTAAGCTTGATACGTTACCTGAAGTCGTGAAATTAAATCCTGATTTGATCATTGTCGGCGGCGGTATCGCAAGCCAGGATAATAAAGCAGAAGTAGCCGCACAAATGAAGCAGCTGATCGCACAATCATGAAGACCAGTGACTATGTGAAAGCCATTTTAAATGAGCTTTCTGAGCACTCGCCGGATATTCAAGACGAACAGGCAGAGCGCCTTGTCTCAAGCATTTTAACTGCAAGAAAGGTCTTTGTGTCAGGGGCTGGCAGATCTGGTTTGATGGGAAAATCATTTGCCATGAGACTCACACATATTGGCGTCAAGGCTTATGTGATCGGAGAGACCAATACTCCTTCCTTTACAGAAGAAGATCTCTTGATTGTGGGGAGCGGCTCTGGTCGAACAGAGACCTTGCTAGTCCTTGCAAAAAAGGCAAAAGCAATTGGTGGAAAAGTGGCAGCATTCACGCTTTCAGTTGACTCACCTCTAGCTGATCTATCGGATGAAGTCATTTTACTGTCAGGTGCGCCGAAGGATCAAAAGGAAGGAAGCCATCATACCATTCAGCCAATGGGCTCGCTATTTGAGCAATCGCTTCTTCTGACATACGATGCGGTCATTTTACGTTTAGTGGAAATAAAAGAGCTCGACACACATACAATGTACGGTCACCATGCAAATTTAGAATAGATATTTTCAAAGCCTTTCCTTTCTTAGAAGGAGAGGCTTTTTTTATCTAAATCAAGAGCAGAATCTTGACATCATCTATTTGATGTAACTATAATTGTTACATCGTTAAAGAAAAAGCGTAAGCTCGGAAGGAAGATGAAGATGAAAGTACAAATCTGGTCAGATATCGCCTGTCCTTTTTGTTATATAGGAAAAAAACAACTAGAAACAGCGCTTGAACAATTCCCTCAAAAGGAACAGGTAGAAATCGAGTTTAAAAGCTTTGAGCTTGATCCACATGCACCCGTTGATGTCGATTATGATGTCCATGATATGCTCGTCAAAAAATATGGGATGAGCCGCAGCCAGGCCATGGCGATGAATGAGCAGGTGAAGCAGGCCGGCAAAGAGAAAGGAATCGATTTTCAATTTGATCCACTCGTGTTGACAAACACCTTTGATGCCCATCGATTGGCGCAATATGCTGGTCAAATGGGGAAAGGCGATTTCGTCATGGGAGAGCTGTTTCAAGCGTATTTTACAGATGGAAAGCATGTTGGTGATCGTCAAACCCTTTTAGAAATTGCAGAAAAAGCAGGTCTTGATCTGAAGGAAGTACAGCAAGTTTTAAGCGGCGAAGATTTTGCAGATCATGTACGAAAAGACGAAAAAGAGGCGAGACAGCTTGGCATTTCTGCTGTTCCTTTTTTCTTATTGAATGGCAAATATTCAGTGGCAGGTGCACAGCCAGCCGATACCTTCCTTCGTGCACTTGAAGCGGCATGGACAGAAGAAGCAGCTCAAGCTGAGAAAGCGGCTGCCAATGCATTTGAAGCAGCATGTGCAGACGGCGTATGCGCAGTGCCTGCCCCTAAAGAAGAGATCTAATCATATAAAAAATGAGCCTCCTGCGGCAAGGGCTCATTTTTTTCTTGCATTCATTTGTTTGATCGTTTCACCTGGAACCAATTCAGGTTCGTAAAAGGTTTGATGAGTGAGATTCTTTTTTCCTTGAACTTTTTTAATCATCCAGTCTGCCGCATCCCGGCCCATTTGCTCCTGAGGGTGGGTCAATGTTGTCAGCTTCACATGGGCATTTTTCTGGGCAATATACGAATTATCCTGTCCAATAATGGAGAGATCCTCTGGAATGGACAGCCCGATGTCACTGCATACATTGGCAACTTCTAATCCAACCTCGTCGTTATAGCAAACAAGGGCAGTCAGCTCATGCTGATGCTCTATTAAGAAAGTTTTGATATCATCTCCCAAATGCTGCTTCGATTCTGTATCGAAAAAGAGGACGTGCTCAGGCAGGAAGTTAAGCTTGGCTTCACCGAGCGCTTGAATATATCCCTTCATTCGGTACTTTCCCTGTAAGTCATCTGTTTTTGAGATCAGGCCGATTTGCTTATGTCCAGAGGTGATCAGCTCTTTTGTGGCTAAATAACTGGATTTCACATCATCTAAACAGAGAAAAGGAACCTCTAACTGCTCATAATAGGCATTGATCATAATGAGCGGTACATCCTGTTCTTTAAAAGATAGGTAGTACGAGATGTTCGGATTATATAAATTGCTTTTCGTCGGCTCGACAATGAGTCCGTCCACACCAAAGGACAGCATCATTTCTAGCGCTTTTTTCTCCTGTTCCACATCATTATTCGTACTTGCCAGTAACAAAGAATAGTTCTCTTCGTTTAATCGGCTTTCAATGCCTCGAATAATAGAAGGGAAAATGTAATCGGATATGTATGTCGTGATAACCCCAATCGTTTTCATATGTGCATGTCCAGCAGGCTTTGTTTGATATTGATTGGTCACAAATGTACCTGAGCCCTTTTCACTTCGCAAAAACCCTTCGCTCGACAATTCTAAGATGGCCTTTCGAACCGTATGCCTGCTCACTTGATACATCTCCTGCAGGCTTGATTCGGTTGGAATGCGTTCCCCGATCCGGTAATCCCCTGTGAGTATTTTGCTTTTTATATCATCGATAATGATCTGGTACTTCTTTTTCATCGTTTCACTTCTTTCTCAGTTGATCATCTACTCGGATTGAGAAGAAATTGTATGGACATATTTTAACATGGTTGTCGAATCAAAAACAGGCGCTTTCCCGTTCTGTCGTGTTAGCTTTAGAAAAGTGAAGGTTTTTGTCATATTGTGTATGTACAACTATATTTAATATTGACATATGTACGTACAAATATTATATTGTGAATGTGCACAGAGAATCAATGAATCTAGAAAATTAAAATTGAAACCGCTATCAACTATGGAGGTGAACGCAGAATGGATCATGAAGAGACGACCAAAGCCTTAAAAGAAGGACGGACATCTTTAGGGATTGAATTTGGTTCAACACGAATTAAAGCCATTTTAATAGATGAAGCGTTTCAGCCAATTGCTCAAGGTACATTTGAATGGGAAAGTTCTCTCCAGGAAGGAATTTGGACGTACAACTTAATTGATATCATTACAGGTCTTCAAGTGGCGTACCGGGAGATGAAAGAGCAAGTCGAGCAAAGGTATGGCGTGACCATTCAAAGCATTGGCTCAATTGGAGTATCAGCTATGATGCATGGCTATGTGGCATGTGATCATACAGGAGAGGTCCTCGTTCCATTCCGAACATGGCGGAATGCAACAACCATTGAGGCGAGTCAAAAACTGACGGATGTCTTCCAATTTCATATTCCAGAAAGATGGAGCATTGCCCATCTGTACCAAGCGATATTAGAGGAGGAAAAACATCTTTCCCGTTTAGAATATATGACCACCCTATCAGGGTACATTCACTGGCTGTTAACCGGAAAGCAGGCCATTGGCATTGGTGATGCGTCAGGCATGTTTCCAATTGATGAACAAACGAAGGATTACAATGAAGTAATGCTCCATCAATTTGAAGACTTGATCGTAGAAAAAGGCTACCCGTGGAAGCTGCGTCACCTTCTGCCGCGTGTTTATTTAGCAGGCGAGGAGGCTGGCGTGTTAACGGCAGCAGGAGCAGCCATTTTAGATCAAGGCAAACACTTGAAGCCAGGCATTCCATTTTGCCCGCCGGAAGGTGACGCTGGAACGGGAATGGTGGCAACAAACAGTGTAGAAAAACGGACAGGGAACATTTCAGTTGGGACATCTGTTTTTGCCATGATTGTGCTAGAGCAGGAGCTAAAGGGTGTGTATCCAGAAGTGGATATGGTCACAACACCAGACGGACTGCCAGTCGCAATGGTTCATGCGAACAACTGTACAAGTGACTTAAATGCTTGGATGAATATATTCAGAGAGGCATTTGAAGCATTGGGTATGCAAGTGGCGTCAGAAAAGGTATACGAAGCCTTATTGCAGCAGGCTTTAGAAGCAGATCGAGATGGCGGCGGACTCTTAAGTTATGGCTATTATTCTGGTGAAAATATTACAAGACTGCCAGAAGGAAGGCCTCTTTTTGTCAGATCAGCTGAAAGCCGTTTTAATCTGGCTAATTTCATGCGTACCCATCTTTTTTCTGCTTTTGGCGCAATGAAAATAGGGATGGATCGTTTAAAAGAACATGAACAGGTTGTGATTGATCGTTTACTAGGGCATGGGGGGTTATTTAAAACACCGCTCGTTGGTCAAAAAATGGTCGCAGCAGCGCTTGATACACCTGTATCAGTCGTCTCCACTGCGGGAGAAGGCGGTGCGTTTGGGATGGCTGTCCTTGCTTCCTATATGGTTCACCATCAAAAGCAAACATTGGTTGAATTTCTCACGCATCAAGTGTTTACCCATACATCAGAAGAGCTCATAAAACCCGATCCGCTTGATGTCAAAGGCTTTGACGAATTTTTAAAGCGCTATCAAGAGGGCCTTCCGATTGAAGAAGCGGCAGTAGCACATCTGATGCCAAAGATAGGAGTGACAACCGTATGCTAGAGCGTTTAAAAGAAGAAGTATTTGAAGCGAATTTAGATTTGCCGAAATACGGACTTGTGAAATTTACATGGGGCAATGTCAGTGCGTGTGATCGTGACAGTGGTTTGTTTGTTATTAAGCCGAGCGGCATAGCGTATGACCAATTATCAGCAAAAGACATGGTTGTTGTCGACTTTGACGGTGAAGTAGTGGAAGGGGAATTCAGCCCTTCATCAGATACAGCAACACATGCTGTTCTTTACAAACACTTTGAGGAAATTGGCGGTATTTCACATAGCCATTCCATGTGGGCAACCGTTTGGGCGCAGGCAGGTCTTGATTTACCGGCAATGGGCACAACGCATGCCGATACATTTTACGGCGCTGTTCCATGTGCTCGATTTCTGACAGAAGAAGAAGTCAATCGAGGTTATGAAGTAGAAACGGGCCGGCTGATCATCGAAACGTTTGAGGAAAGAAACCTAGATGTGATGGCGGTGCCAGGTGTATTGCTTCAAGGTCACGGCCCATTTACGTGGGGGAAAGATGCAAAAAGTGCGGTCACAAACAGTGTGATTTTAGATGAAGTCGCCAAAATGAATCTGTTCGCAAAGCAATTAAACGAATACGCGGAGCCTCTCCCGCAGCGAATTTTAGATAAACATTACTTAAGAAAACATGGAGAACATGCCTATTACGGACAAAAACCTTCAAGATAAAGAAAAGAGGGATTTCTATGTTAACAAGTCAACATAAAGAATGCTGGTTTATTGTTGGATCGCAGCATTTATATGGAGATGAAGCACTGCAGAAAGTAAAAGCAGATGCACAAAAGATGACGGATGCCTTAAATGAGAGTGGTTTACTTCCTTACCCAGTGATCCTTCAGGAGCTGGCTGTCAGCGCGGATCAAATCACAAAGCTCATGAAAGAGGTCAATTATCGCGATGAGGTTGTCGGCGTGATGACGTGGATGCATACATTTTCACCGGCAAAAATGTGGATACGCGGGACCAACCTTTTGCAAAAGCCTCTTTTGCATCTTGTCACACAGTATTATGAGAAGATTCCGTGGGACACGATCAACATGGACTATATGAATCTTCATCAATCTGCACATGGAGACAGAGAATATGGCTATATCAATGCACGCTTAAATAAACAAAATCAAATTGTAACCGGTCATTGGTCTAAGTCAGACGTACAGCAGCAAATCGCTGATTGGATGGACGTGGCGGCTGCCTATCATGAGAGCTTTCAGATTAAAGTGGCTAGGTTTGGTGACAACATGCGCCACGTGGCTGTAACAGAAGGCGATAAAATCGAAGCCCAGATTCAACTAGGATGGACCGTTGATTACTTTGGAATAGGCGATCTCGTTGAATATGTCAATGCAGTAGAAGAAGCAGAAGTAGATGCATTATTTGCGGAGTATTTAACGCAATATGATGTGGATTATGGAACGTATTCAGTTGAAGAATGGGAAAAAAGTGTCAAGGTGCAAGCACGTTATGAAATCGCCATTAAACGCTTCTTAGATGAAGGCGGCTACAATGCCTTTACGACAAACTTTGAAGATTTACATGGAATGAAACAGCTACCAGGACTTGCGGTACAGCGGCTGATGGCAAAGGGATATGGCTTTGCTGGGGAAGGCGATTGGAAAACTGCTGCACTGGACCGATTATTAAAGGTGATGAGTCATCATCAATCCACTGGTTTTATGGAGGACTACACGTATGAAATGTCCTCTGGACAGGAAGCAGTGCTGCAATCTCATATGTTAGAAGTAGATCCAGCGCTCGCCCATACGAAACCTGTGATTGTCGTATCTCCACTTGGTATCGGAAACAGGGAGGATCCAGCTCGCCTTGTATTTGATGGAAAAGCAGGCGAAGGTGTTGTTGTTTCCATTGCTGACTTTGGGACTCATTTCAAATGGCTCATACAAGAAGTCGAAGCCTTTGAGCCGGAGGAAGCAGCACCTCATTTACCGGTTGCACGTGTGCTCTGGAAAATCAAGCCGAATTTTCAGGACGGAGTCAAAGCATGGATTAAGCAAGGCGGGGGTCATCATACAGTCGTATCCCTCAATTTAACGGTTGATCAAATTGTTCATTTTACAAAGCTTGTTCATGCAGAATATGTGGTTTTATAGAAGGGTGAAACGTCTTCTACTGTTTACAGTAGAAGCACCGGGAGAAATGAAAGCGGTTAATTAAGTGAGGGGGTCATCCACTTGGAGAAAAAAGTGTCAAGCAAATTTATCTTCTTTTTCGGGTCCTTTGCAGGCATCTTATTCGGATATGATATTGGGATTATTGCAGGGGCAGAGGGACATATTCAGCAAGAATTTCAGCTCAGCCCATTATGGCTTGGAATCGTTGTCTCTTCATTAATGGGCGGGGCCATCATTGGCTCCATTTTAAGCGGTCTCTTAGGGGATAAATTTGGCCGCAGAAAGCTTATTTTGGTCTCATCCGTTATCTTTTTTGTCGGAGCGATCGGATCAGCTATTGCACCAGAAGAGATTTCATTAACCATTGCACGTATCTTTTTAGGAACAGCCGTTGGTACAGCCTCATCTTTGGTGCCGGCATACATGTCTGAAATTGCTCCTGCTAAAATTCGCGGGAAATTGTCTGGGCTCAATCAGCTCATGATCGTGAGCGGACTATTGCTGAGCTATATTGTTGCATTTGTGTTTGAACCTATTCCAGACAGCTGGCGCTGGATGCTCGGTAGTGCCGCTTTATTTGCTATCGTGCTTTATATTGGTATGCTGAGGCTCCCTGAATCTCCGAGATATTTAATTAAACACGGAATGGCGCATAAAGCACGGGAAGTATTAGGATCACTACGCTCTTCTCGTGAAGAAATTGAAGCAGAGATGCAGGAAATTTTAGAAGTCGCGAAAGAAGAACGCTCTGGTATTCGCGAATTGTTCCAAAAGAAATTCAGAATGGCTCTTTTCATAGGGGTTGGGATGGCGACCCTTCAGCAAATTCAAGGGGCGAACTCCATTGTGTACTATGCAACAAGTATTGCTCGAAATGTAGGGCTTGCACCTCAAGTTGCCGCAGGTTTTACAGTGATTGTCGGTGTCATTTTTGTCGTCACCACCGTGATTTTTTTACAATTTGTCGACCGATTCGACCGCCGAACGATTCTCACCGTAGGGGGAACGGGCATGGCTCTTTCTTTCTTTGCACCAGCTGCATTAGGTGCACTTGGCGTTAGTGAAGGGATTTTAAACTGGGTGACCTTAATTTCACTTTGCTGCTTTATCTTGTGCTACGCCTTCTCATGGGCACCGATCACGTGGATCATCATCGGCGAAATTTTCCCGCTTTCTGTCAGAGGTATCGGCGCAGGTATTTCATCTGCCTTTAACTGGACGGGATCGTTAGCTGTTGGACTCGTGTTCCCTATCCTGGCAGACAAATTCAGCTTTGGTGTCATTTTCTCCTCATTTGGTGTCATCTGCTTAATCGGACTATTATTCACCCGTTTTGTGCTAGTTGAAACAAAAGGAAGAAGCTTAGAACAAATCGAAACAGATATGGCAGCACGAGTATAAAGAAACCCCTCTATCCCATGTGGATAGAGGGGTTTTTTACTCAAGCGTCTGTTTTAGCTCAGCGGGCAATAAATCAATCAATTGATCATAAGAAGATAAATCCAGCACTTCAAGCAGCGCATAATATTTCGCATAAACCTCACTCAACTGATCAGGATGATTCGTTTCATATCGATTCAAATGCAATTGAGTCAGTTCAAGTGCAATGTCTAGCTTGTTTCGTTCGATTGGTTGTGTCGTATTGATCATATCGTTCACCTCGTATTTGATAAGTGGGAAGGTTATGGGCCACAATTTCTTCTACCACAATATATCATATTGTATAATATGTTAAAATTGCCCTTTTGTAAAGAAAGAGAAAACGAGATAAATAGTGGATTTTTTTAAAAATAGACAAGCATCTAGTCACGAAATGCGCTTCTTACATACGATAGAGTGTAAGTGAAAGACAACTTGAAGGGGTGTTGAGATGAGCCGAAATCGATTAGATGACTTTTTCTTTGGTCCTCGCAGAGGAAACCAAGGAGGAGATGAAACGGTTGTTTTCCCCACACGTCAAATTGTCAACACGACAACGAATGAACAAACCATCAGAAAAATTCATCCAACGCATATCACAAACGTCAATAAAAACATCAAAAGAATTGAAAACTACTACCCTGTCACTCAATCTACTCATAACGAGTACATTGTGGAAGAATACGATTGCGGCAGGGATATCAAAAAACCTTGCTGCCGTCCAGTGAAACGCTGTAAGTGGTAATGTGATCGAGAAAAAGAAGAGAGGCATCCTTTTATGGGATGCCTTTTGTATGTCTAACGTTCCACTTCGTTTAATTGTCCTTGATCCAGCTGGAAGAAACGGTTTCCTAATTCTGAATAAAGGTAGCGCTGATGGCTGGTAAATAAAACACATCGATGTGAGAATTCTTTTTTTAATAAAGAAATCGATTGTATCTGTGAGGCCTCATCAAGAGAGGTAAAAGGCTCATCAAGAATGATCAGCTCTGGAGATCTTGCCACCATACAATTAAAGAAAAGTTTATATCTCATGCCCAATGAATACTGTTTGACTGGCATCTTTAGGGCATGCGTTAAATCAAATGCATCACAAAGCGTTAGAAAGGTCTCTTTGTATAACTCTTTTTCTGACTTGTTCATTTTCCATAAAGACTGAACAAGCTCCATGTGCTCAAGACCAGTGAGCGCATCATAGACTAAAGGCTTATCAGGGATGTACGCCACCAGACTTTTATATTGAGTGGTCCTGGGGTGAAGCTGTTTGTTGAGTAAAATCGTTTCTGATACAGATGGAAGCAGACCAGCGATGATCTTTAAAAGAGTCGATTTACCGCTGCCGTTCTTTCCAATGATACAAGCTCGATCACTTCCTTTCAGATCAAACGAAACTTGATCGAGAAGGAGAGAGCTTTCTTCTGTTGTTTCATAGCGAAAAGATAGCTGAGACACTTGAAGACTAGCCATTGATGAATCCTCCAATAACAAACACAGTGGTCACCAGCATATACAAGATCACTGTCGCAAGGGCAGCCTTTTTCGACCCTTCTGCATAGTAAATGATGCCATCATAAAGGATGCGCAAAAGATATAAGTTGATGAAGAAGGAAATTGCTTGGATCAAGATAAAATAGTGGTCTAATTGTAACACCATCACACAATAGATCGCTGCACTATTCACTAATAAAAGAAATGCATTATAAACCAAAATGACAAGATACATTTTGCGTAAAATAAAAGCTTTATGAAAAAAATACATATAAATTGAAGTGAGAACAGTACTGAGAAAATTCAAAATGAAATAAAGCGGGATCGTCAGCAAAAAAATAAAAACAATGCTGGCTACTTGTTTTCCAGCAGGTAACGGTTCATCTACTAACAAATCAATAATAAAAAATGTTAAAAAGACAGTCGAAACAAATAATGATAGTAAGACAAGGCCTACAATGGTTTTAATCGATTGATTCTGATTGAAAAATTCCTTAGGTCGTAGAAGTAGCTCCATGGAACCACATTCCCCTTTCTTCTATGGTAGATGTACATGGCTAACGTATTCCTCTAAAAGAGATGCTGCGAATAAGAGAACAATTGCTGCAAAAATCAATTGAAGCACAGTCACAGTCAACTTTTTTAAATCAATTGTTTCTCCTTTTATAAATCGATAAAGATAAATAAAAGGAAAAGAGCTGACAATTGAAAACAGGATGAAACCAAGAATCTCTACGAAAGCATGAGGCAGTAATCCTGTGAATATCTGCTGCACTTCTTGATTGACAATCAAATACTGAACTAGTTTGCCAATAATGTATCCGTTGTAAAAAAGAATGCCAGCAGCCATGATGCCGCCTGTAAAAGCTCCGATCCCTAATATCGCCATCCCAACTTGCAAATTGTTTAAGAAAATAGATAGAAAAAACATCTCTTCATCCTTTTTTAAATAAGGAATCTGATCATAAGGAAGAAGGCTACCAATCAGCACTGCTGCAATAAAGATAGCAGCATAAATGTAGCCGAGGCGTAAAATCAGTCTATTCTCCGATAGAAAATATCTTATTTTTTTCAACATACTCAATCCCTTTATAGATGGTCTTGCGGCATAACACCAAGCAGATCAATGAAACGATCACAAAATATAAAGCAAACAGAAAGTTTATGAGACCTGAGGATTGCTGCAAAATAGGTAGAAAAGAGGTCAAGATCATGTAGTACATAAAAGGTAATACAAGAAAGTTTCTTGCAAAAGCCTGCCCTTTATCGATAACTTCTATTTCCTCATTGGTTGTCCCTATTTCATGCTCATGAATAAAATTGAATTTCGTTGTAAATGGAAACAAGTAAAGCTGAATCAAAGGGAAAATGAAAAAACCAATCCCTAATGCCACAAATTGAATGAGCATCTGAATATCAAAAAGCTGATATACACCCATGATTGATAGATTAATGAATAGCAGAAAGAGAGCTGGTATGGAAAATAAACAATAAAATAACTGGATTTTTGATAAGAAAAACTGAATAAGAGATGTTTGAGAAAGCTCAAAAAGCCAAATATTCTTTTTTTCAGCACTTAAAGAAAAAATAGAAGGGGTCAGCATTCTCATCTCATACGTTTGATTTGCTAAAATCATCACATTTAATGTAAAAAGCAGCTGAATCTGCAAAGCCGGATGATCAATAATGGAGATCAAACTAGTCATAACCCCGATATAAAAGAAGGCTTCATATGACATAAACATATAATTAAAAAACTCTTTAGACAGCAGCCATCTTTTTTCTTTTAACACCTTGAGGTCTTTTTGGATCAACATATTCTTTTGAAACAGCGAGCCTTGAATTTTATTAAGTACTTGAAAGTACCAATAAAATAAATCTCGAAAATGTGTTGAGTTTTGATCATGATCTTTCCCAGTTGGAATCCAGCGTACAGGACTCTTCATGACGAGTATAGCTGCTAATATCACCACGAAAAATGTGACAGGTGAAGTGAAAAGCGCTTGAAATTGTAGAAATACAGAATCCTTTGAGAATAAAGCATGATGGATATGCTGAAGATCATTTTGATATAAAGCCACCAAATTGTTGGAAAGTGTAATCCAAAACGAATCCTCTGCAAGCGATGAAATCGACTGAAAAAGTTGTTGGAAGGTGTGATAAAAAGGGAAAATAATGTTCAATATCAGGACTCTTCCAAATAAGAAAAAAAGTAAAGAGATGCTTGCGAAAAAAAGAACACGAATGATCCCGATTTTTTTCACGACAATATTATAGATGTAAGCACCAAATATCTTATTGCTGACGATAAATAGGAAGAAACCTGTCAACATGACATTGAGATGCTTTAACCAGAATATCCAATCATGTGTTTGAGCAATAGAATATTGAAACAGAAAATAGATTAAATAAGTACTCAAACTGGTCAACATCAACCAGATCAGTTCTGAAAACAAAAGCGTTTGGAAAAGGTGTCTTGAGGAAACAGGTGCAAGCTGTATCAATTCTTCAAAAGGAAGAATATGAGTTCTTCTATAAGATTCAATCCCTTTGACGATAGAGAAAAGAAACAAAAATATCACAAAAGCACTTTCCCATTCTATTTGATAGATCGGAGAGTAAAGAAATGAAGAAATAACGATTACAATCATACATCCGAATAAAGTATCAAGGATACAAGAAAATAATATGTACTGTTTAGAAGAAAACGATGTGAAAAATGGAACCTTACGTATTATAAACTGAGCTAGATTTGAATATTGTTGTTGAATTCTAATTGATAGAAGTAGTGATAATAATGGATATAACATCTTCTCACCTGCATCAAAATTTAAATAGAAGGAGAACAAAGTCTCCTTCTATTGAGTCATAAAAATGAATTACCAAGCAATAACGGCTTTACGGCCTTTTTTCTTAATTTGGGCTTTAAGGTACTGACGAATGGTCTCTTTACCAGCCGCTGCAATAAGAGAAAGACCACCTGATCCTACAGCAGTTAAAATGGAGACGATTGTTGTAACAGCTCCGCCCGCTTCAACAACGTTCAAAACAACAGCTGCAACACTGCCTGGAATACCAAATTCTTTTGCTAGATCAGCAACTGGCAGCATCTGTAGCGAGAAGGAAAAAAGAGCTAGCATAAGGAAACCTACTGCTAAAGCACCAAAAAGAACATGTAGTTTGATTTCGTTTCTTGTTTCTGTCATATCAAATTCCTCCCTTTTTTGACTTTTTATTACTATTCTATCTTATGATATCTTTTCATTCATAGCAATCCTTTTTTTTCTTTTTTTTCATGAATTAGTTATAGATTAATATAAAAAAGGTCAAAAGATAAGTGAGAAAAGAATCGTTTTTGCTAGGATAAAACGAGTAAACATGATCGGAAATACCTTGTTTTCGCAGATGGATAAGCATGTCTAATTGCATGTAGGAAAAGAGATTGGTGCTAAGGGATCAATATCCTTTGATCAAAACCTCCTTTCAAGATAAAATTGGAAGTATCAATCATTCTGTTGGAGGTGGTTGTCTGAATATTCAATTGTTAACGCAGGTGATGCTGAAGAATTTACAGCATTAAGACTAGAAGCACTGCGATTACATCCAGAGAGCTTTGCGATGAGCTATGAAGAAGAACAAATAGATACAAAAGACAAATATGCGGCTCGTTTTACTTCGGCACAATCTATGTGGACCTTTGGCACCTTTTATGGGGCAGCTTGTGGGGACGGTCACGCTCATCCAAGAAACCTTACAGAAATTAAAGCACCGAGCGAATGTAGCAGTGATGTATGTAACGGCTGGTGCCCGCGGAAAGGGAGTAGGCAAGTCTTGATGACGGAAGCTCTTTCCTTCGCACGAGAACGACAGGACATCGAGCAAATGTATTGATCAGTGCACTAAAATGGACGGATACATATGCAGATGAAGAAAAAATGGGTTTATTTTTATCATCGTTTGGAGGAGATACAAGTGGAACAACAGACCATGCGCATTACATTAGCAACAGGACCAAATAGTGAGCTGGAATCTTTTGCCCTGCGTGCAGCATTTGAGAACTTTGGTGCAAAAGTCGATATGCATTGGATAGGCAGACCCAATGATCTGATTGATGTGTTATCTGGGAGAAATAGAAGGGAGACGGACTACTTTCTTTTATCTTTTCATGGGGAAGAAGGAGCGTTTCTCATGCCGGAGTTAGGGGAAGATGTATACGAAGATGGGGAGCCTAGAGGTGTAACTTTTGGAGCGGATGAAATCAAGCGGTATGCTTCATTAAAAGGGGTTCACGTCATATCAACCGGCTGCACACTAGGTGAGAAAAAACTTGCAGAAGCCTTTTTAGAAGCAGGTGCTTTATCCTATACAGCGCCTGATGATTACATTGATGGAGATGCGGCATTTATCTTTGTCTTGACCATGCTGTACGAGCTCTTAAACAATACAAAGACGGTCAGAGCGGCATTTGATCGAGCACGTTCTATTGATGAAGAAACGAAATTATTTCAACTATATATGCAAAAATAATCAAAGGGCTGAGAAATCAAGTCCTTTTTTCTATTCCTCTCTTAAATTATGTCTAAAATGTGACAAATTTATTTTTTGCAAACTAAATCGGGTTCACCGAAAGTCTATCCTACAAACACACGTCATCAAGACATGGCGCCATCACGAGAGGGGAATCATTGTGTCAATGAAATGGAAAATCAGTCTCGTCCTATGCGGACTTGCAATCATCATCGGAATCGCTGCATTTTATCATAATCAGCAGGCAAGCGGGACGGAGAAGAAGAAGGTAGAACCAGATGCGAGCTACAAAGAAGTTGAGATAGTCACCCTCGTGAATGACGGGAGATACATGAGATATGCAGTCAACTATCCGGTGTTTCATCAAAAAAAGCTAGATCAAGAGATGAAAAGATTTGCAGAAACAGCGCTCGACAAATTCAAAACATCATTTAGTGAAGCAAGCGATGTCGATGAAGATCATCGATACGAATTAAACATAGATTACGAGATTACTCATTATGCCAAACAAACTGCTGCGATCAAATTCAATACATATGAATTGAAAGGCGGAGTAAAAGGCGCACATGAAACGAAGATATTCAATTTTGATTTCAAGAAACAGCATTTTTTATCTATAGATGATCTATTTTTATTAAAGAAAGAAAGTCTGCAAAAACTGTCTCAAATGACATTTGAGGAATTAAAAAAAGATCGCACTCTTGCTGAAAATGAGCATTTGCTCAAACAAGGAACGTCTCCTGCGGCAGAGCATTATCAGTATTTTGCCATCAAGGATCGTTTTATAGAATTCTACTTTCCAGCAGGGCAAATCGCACCAGACAAAAAAGGCCCTCAAGTGCTGGCGATTAAAAAAACAGTGCTTAAAGGCATGTTAAAGCCTGAATATATTCATAAAGAAAAGAACAAAAATGAGAAAAAAGAACCGATCTCAAAAAGAAAGCTTGTAAAACTGCCAAAACAGGCAACATTCAACCCAAATCAAAAAGCCATTGCCCTGACATTTGACGATGGACCAAATCCATCCACGACCTCAAAAATCTTAAAAGCCTTAAAAGAAAACAAAGGACATGCGACATTTTTTGTATTAGGCAGCAGGGTTCAATATTACCCCGATATGCTGGGTGAGATCAGAAAGGGTGGGAATGAAATCGGAAATCATTCCTATAGCCATCCTTTACTCACAAGACTGCCGTTAAAACAAGCTATCAAACAAGTAGAAGATACGCAGCAAATTATTGAAAAAGCAGGCGGATTCACACCGACTCACTTTAGACCGCCATATGGTGGAACAAATGGGCAGATCAACGAAGCTGTCAACATGAAAGTCACGCTTTGGGACGTAGATCCTGAAGACTGGAAATATCGCAACAGCCAATACGTCGCCAACTACATTCTCACACATGCGTCTAGCGGAGAAACGGTCTTAATGCACGACATCTATGACACCTCGGCAAACGCAGCTGTCACGATTATCAAGGAATTGACCAAACAAGGATATCAATTATTAACAGTTTCAGAGCTTGAGCAGTGGAAGGAAGCGCGCGCGAAGAAAGGTGAATTGAATACGTAATGATCATGCGAATCTTAGTGGATTCGCATCTTTTTTTAAAAGCCAATCATGAAAATAAAGGGAAAATATGTTAAAGTGAATGTAGAAAGGGAGGGCTTCGGATGGTATTGATGAGGTTGATCAGTCTATATATGCTGACAGCGTTTTGTTTGGGTTTTATCGTCAACTATGTACCTGGTTTGATGCTGCCCATCTATATTCTTGCGATGATCGGGCTCATTTTATGTCTCGGTCATATTGCGCTGCATTATATTCGTCGAATCAGATATATGTTGCTTCATGAGAAACGATAAGAATAATTGCTTACTCTAAAAACCTCTCTCTAAAAGGGTGAGGTTTTTATTTTTTCGGTTTTTGATGTTCTAACAGTTGTATGATTTTCTCGTTTGACTCTTTCATTTGTCTTAATAAAGAAACGATATTCCCTGTAAATCCAATGAGGACAATAAGTAAAATGATGATGATCCACATGCTGTGGCCTCCAATCTGCTGACTAATTCCTATTTAGTTTCTGTATCCATTATCTTGTATCAAGGATACAGTATAATGAATGTATTGAAATGAACAGTTCGTTCTATTTATTCGACAATTGATGTAAACAGAGAATGGTTGGGGGGATTTCTTTGAAACGAGTAGACGTAGTATCAGCTATTATTTATGATGAGGAAGAAAATATGTTAATGGTCAAAAATGTAAAGGGATATTGGGAACTTCCAGGCGGTACTGTAGAAAAAGGTGAACACCTGCAGCAGGCCGTGGTCCGTGAGGTGAAAGAAGAGACAGGGTATGTTTGCAAAGTAAATGAACTTCATTCGGTTCGAGAAGTATTCTTTCACGATAAAATGCATCATGCACTCATCGTGACCTTCTTTGCGGAAATCATCGGCGGGCAGATGAACATTCTAGATCCGGATCATGATATTGAAGAAGTAAAATGGGTAAGCACTGAAGCTGCTCAAAAGCTAAACCCAAAGCTATTCAGCATGCTAAAATTAAAACAACAGACACATGCATTTTATAAATTTGAAGGAAATAGAACAATTGATTAAGTTGTTGGTGAATAGGTCCGAAGGAGAGATTTTATGTTTTTGTATTATGGCCCCACAGGAGCTCCAGTGGAAAATCCGGGAGAAGTATAATGAAAGATATTATCTTTCAAAAGCGCGAAGATTATTGGAAACAAAGGAATGGCGAATTTTCTATTGAGATTGAAGGAGGCTGTATACAACCGCTGATTGAATGGTAGGATTTCCCCCTGCCGCAAGAAAAGCTCTAAATACACATATGACTTTGCTTCTGCCATTGTTCCTTTTGAGTGTTGGCAAAAGCAGACCGACCCATAGCGGCATTAGCGATGTCACACAATATTCCACCGTGTAACGTACCCATCGGATTATGAAGTTCTTTTAGAAGCTTTCAACTCAATAACTATTCTACCTTCTACAGCTTCATACTTTAAAACCAGGGATTTGCCTAACTGGAGAGTCAGGTATTTCATCAGTCATCATTTTCTTTAAACCGTCTAAGTGGTGGTTCAATATATTCACCATTCATTCATTAGATTTCAAATCGTTAGTAGTATTAGTCGTTTAATATACTTTCTGTATCACTCAAAATTGTCCTCTCTTCATAGAGCTTTTTATTTGTACGCTCTCAGAGCCGGATAGATTTCAAGTCTAAAATTGAAACCAAGGGTGTTCAACCCTTGGTAGATGCATTTATTTCACCTCTGAATTATAAAGGTGGATCTTCAATCATAATTCTTTAACACGATTGCTGAATTATGTCCGCCAAAGCCAAAAGAATTTGATAGTCCATATTTCATTGGAAGATTTCGCGTTTTTGAGACAACATCTAAGTCGCAATCTGGATCTAAATTCTCTACATTAATAGTTGGAGGAATAATTCCTTGTCTCAAACTTTCCACTAAAGCAATTGCTTCTACTCCACCAGCAGCACCAAGCATGTGACCAGTCATTGATTTGTTTGCAGTTGTTGGAATTTTGCGGGAATGTTCACCAAACAATTTCTTAATAGCTAGAATTTCTGAACGATCACCTATTTGTGTACTTGTTGCATGAGCACTAATAACATCAATTTCACCTGTTGATATATTTGCACTTCTCAATGCTTTTTTCATTGCTAAGTAGGCACCCTTACCTTCTGGGTGTGATGCTACCATATGATGAGCATCTGAACTAGCTCCGTATCCCACTACTTCACATAATATCGGCGCATCTCTAAGAATAGCGTTTTCTAATGATTCTAATACTAAAATACCTGCGCCTTCACTCATAACAAAGCCATCTCTATCTGTATCGAACGGACGGCTGGCTCGACTTGGATCTTGGTTTTTTGTAGATAGTGCATGGGCGTTTCCAAAACTAGCCAAAGATAACTGTGTGATTGCAGCTTCTGCTCCACCGGCAAATATAATATCTGCCTCATCATTTCGGATAGCATTGAAAGCCTCACCAATAGAGGTGTTCCCGATTGAACAGGCCGTTACTGGTGATAATGACGGGCCTTGTGCCCCTAATCTAATACTTATTTGAGCCGCAGCTGCATTTGAAATCATCATTGGTACAAGGCTAGGGCTTACTCTTGCGGGACCTCGTTTATTTAATACATTCACATTATCAACAAGTGATTGTATACCTCCGATCCCTGAACCAACGTATACCCCTAAACGTTCAAGATCAACCTTATCTAACTGTAATTGTGATTTTTCTAATGCTTGTTCGGCTGCTGCTAAAGCAAACTGACTAAATCGATCTAATCGTTTGGCTTCTTTCCTCCCAAATATTCCATCTACATCGAAATCACGAACCATTCCAGCTATCTTTGTTTTATAATCAATAGTATCAAAAGAATCAATTAGAGATATTCCCGATTGACCTTTAACTAGTTGATTCCAAAAGCTATTTACATCATTTCCTAGAGGCGAAATAATTCCCATTCCAGTAATGACAACTCTTTTCATAATAATTCCCTCCTTATTTTTTATTAACTTTAACTTTTGTGTTATCCTATTACAAGTTGTTGTTTATCCTAGTATAATTAGCACTATTTAAAAAGGAGATTTTAATGAAACCTGAAACAAGACTTCAAGCTTTATCAGAATTTCTAAAGAATCAACGTTCGAAAATTACTCCTCAAATGGTTGGTTTACCTGTAGGAACCCGCAGAAGAACACCAGGACTAAGAAGAGAGGAAGTGGCTCAACTAGCCGGTGTAAGTCTTACATGGTATACATGGTTAGAACAAGGTAGAGATATAAAAGTGTCTACTTCGGTATTAGATGCTATTTCTCGAGCATTACAATTAAATAACGATGAAAGGAGATATTTGTATGCTCTAGCGTTAGAGGAAGGAGTGAAACAACCCTTTATAAATGAGAAGGAGAAGGAAATCAGTCCGGCTTTAGTGAAAATTTTGCAGGAACTTCGTTATTGTCCAACAATTATATCAGATAGAAGAAGTCAGATTGTTGGGTGGAATCAAGCAGCAGCTAATGTATTTTTGGATTTTGAACAAATCACCCCAGCAGAAAGGAATATCATACGCTTACTATTCGCAAGAAAGGAATTTAAAAGTTTAGCAGTGAATTGGGAGCATTTTGTTAGAGGATATATCGCAATATTTAGAACGTATTATGGACAGTATGTGGCTGATGACTGGTATGAGCAATTTATACAAGAAATGGAACAGGTATATCCTGAGTTTCATAAAATTTGGAATGAAAATGAGATAAGCTCTGCTCCTGAAGTATTAATTGAGTTTCGTCATGCTAAGGTAGGTAAAATGTTGTTTAATCTTACTTCGTTACAAGTGCATGGAGATACTGATTTAAGATGCAGCGTCTATACTCCAGTTGAGAATACTGAAACTGAGCTTAAGTTAAAACGTTTAATTGAAAGCTAACCATATAAAACATATGATGAATTCTAAATTCTTTACCGATCGTTCTTGAATTTGCTATGCTTGAAACACGTTAGATCTAACTGTTTTGCTACTCAAACGAGAGTGATCATTCTTTATTATTTTAGAATGAGGGAGGGATGAATGCATCAATGATTCTTAGTCCTTTCTCAGAATTAAGAGGTAATACGTTCTAAGGTGGGATTATGTCTAGAAATAAATTTGATAAAAAAGAGCATTAAGAAAACAATGGGGCTTTTCTGGGAACAGGGTTATGAAAAAACATTCATGCAAGACTTGGTGACATATGGGTGTTCATCGCAGAAGTATAATTCTTTACTTATCGTTCTAAAAAGGGTATTATGTAATCATGGTTTGTAATTCATGTGTTTATTTTAGAATGTTCATTCTATAATGGATGATGACTTTTGTTTTTGTTAGTATTGGTTCATGGATTTTTTTAAGGAGAATTAAAATGGCTAGAAGTAAAGAGTTTGACGAAAAAGAAGTATTAAGAAAAGCAATGGAGTTATTTTGGGAACAGGGCTATGAAAAAACATCCATGCAAGATTTGGTGGATCATATGGGGATACACCGTAGGAGTATATATGACACATTTGGCGACAAGCGTTCATTGTTTTTAGCTTCCCTTCATCATTATGAAGAGCTCATCGTTAATGAGATGGAAAGCATAATCAGCAGCACTTCATCCATTAAACAGGCGATACGTGATTTTTTTATTTTCGTACTGAATTCCATTAAACAATACCCAAAAGGATGTCTATCAGTAAATGCAGCCATTGAATTATCTTTGTTGGACAAAGAAATTGGGCGCATCGTTACAAAAATGTTTAATCGTACTGAAGATATGTTTAATTCCCTTATAAAACAGGGTCAAACTAATGGAGAGCTATCAAAAGAAATCGATTCTGATAACATATCTCGTTTCTTACACAACAATTTGGTAGGTATAAGAGTACTAATAAAAACTGATTACAGTAAAAAAGAATTAGAAGGCATCATTTCTCTAGCACTTTCAGTGTTGGACTAGCTTTCTTTTTTTACCCTTTTTAGAATGTTCATTCTAAAATAAGCATGAAACAAACCAGCATAATGCATAGTTATAAATCGTTTTTTAATTTCTAAGGAGGAACACAAAAATGAGAAATTTTAAAATACCAACAGAATCAGAATTTATTGAAGCAGAAGGAACTCGTTACGCATATAGGAGATTTGGTACAAAAGATGGTATACCAGTAGTATTTCTTGTTCACTTTAGAGGAACGTTGGAAAACTGGGATCCAGACATGCTTGAACCTATTGCAAATAAACGCCCAGTAATCTTATTTGACAATAAAGGGGTTGGTGAGACCGATGGACTAACGCCTACTACAATTGCTGATATGGCAAAAGATACAGCAACATTTATAAAAGCACTTGGATTAGAACAAGTCGACATTCTTGGTTTTTCCATTGGTGGCATGGTTGCACAAGAGCTAGCTTTACAAGAAGGAGATTTAGTAAGAAAAATGATTTTGGCAGGTACTTCGCCTGAAGCTGGTATTAATCCAAATCCAGAGATTTTTGAAAGAATGAATCGTCACGGCGGAACGAAAGAAGATGGAATAAATGATTTTATGTTCTTTTTCTACGAACAAACTGAAACAAGTAAATCTGCAGGAATGGCTTCACTACAAAGAATTTTTAATCAGAAAAAAGTAAACAGTTCAGAGCAAGTAAAAGAGGCACAATTACAAGCACTTGCAAAATGGGCTAAACAAAAATCTAATCATGATTATGAATGGTTACAAAACATCAAACACCCTGTACTTGTTACTAATGGTGTTAATGATGTGATGGTACCGACTAAAAACAGTTATATCTTAGCAGAGAAATTACCCAAAGCACAGCTGATTATATATCCTGATTCTGGTCACGGGCATCTGTTTCAATATCCAGAACTATTTGCAGAACACGTAAATTTATTTCTTGATTCTAATTCTTATTAAAAAGGAGAGTATTCATATGAGCAAATTATTTGAAAAAGTTCGTATTGGAAACATTGAATTAAAAAATCGTATAGGTATGGCTCCGATGACTAGAAATAGAGCTTTACCAGATGGTACGCCGAGCGATTTAGTAGCTGAGTACTATGGTCAGCGTGCTTCAGTCGGTTTAATTATAAGCGAAGGAACCCAACCTTCAGATGATGGGCAAGGTTACACGAATACACCTGGTATTTATACAGAAAATCATATTAGAGGGTGGAAAAAAGTAACTTCTAAAGTTCATAGTGAAGGCGGTCATATTTTTATTCAGCTTATGCATGTAGGACGTGTATCACACCCTGATAACACACCTCACCACCGCCAAGCAGTTGCACCGTCAGCTATTGCACCTGGTGTAGAAATTTTCACGGCAGAAGGAATGAAAGAAATTCCAACACCAAGAGAACTGAGTGAGCTTGAGATAAAAGATGTTATCAATGAGTTTCGTTTAGCAGCACGTTCAGCAATTGAAGCTGGTGCAGACGGAGTTGAAATTCACGGAGCGAATGGTTATCTGATCCAACAATTCCTTAGTGAAAACTCCAATCATCGTCAAGATGCATACGGTGGTACGATTGAGGGGCGTTCTCGATTCGCAATTGAAGTAGCTAAAGCAGTTGTTGATGAAATAGGAGCAGAAAGAACAGGCATCCGTTTTTCTCCTCAAGGAACACTGCAAGGCATTGATGAGGGGGAGAATAGCCTTGAGATGTATCGCTATTTAATAAGTGAATTAAATAAGCTTAACCTTGCTTATCTGCATTTAATGCACTTTGGAAACGAGCAATTCCTAAAAGATGTGCGTCAACTTTGGGACCAAGCACTTCTTGTTAACCGTCCAGGTCGTCCTCTAGATCAACTTTCGTCTGATGTAGATAATAATATTGCAGATGTTGTCACAGTAGGCACTTGGGTACTAGCTAATCCAGACTTTGTAGAACGGATTCATTCAGGTGCTCCTCTAAACGAACCTGATAAAAACACGCTCTATGCAGGAGGAAAAGAAGGCTATACAGATTATCCTTTCTTAAAATAATTTAATTAATTATGAATATCCCATCTAGGGATATTCATATCTTTTTTTCTTAGATTCTTTATAAATAGATACATGTGCGTTAATTAAAAATGTGAAGGATTGTCATGAAAGTGATTGAAAACTACGGTGAAAAACCAAATTTTTTTAGACTTCCCTAAGCCCAAAATAAATAATGGCGAGGTCTCAGTTGAGATATATGCGGCAAGTATAAATCCTCTTATACAAAAATTACAATTATCGATAACCTACATCCATAGTAACAACTCGCAGTAAGAAACGCTGTAAAACGTTTTAAAGGTTTAATTAAACTAAAAATGGAGGTGTGCTGTAAAATGAAAAAAACTGTTCTTATCACCGGGGTATCGGGTGGAATTGGCAAAGAGTTGGCGGATCGTTTCGCCAAGGGAGGATATAATTTGGTGCTGGTGGCGCGTAGCGAGGGTAAGCTTTTGGAGCTCGCGAAGGAATATAGGAAAAGATATGGCAGTCAAGCGACGGTCATCGCAAAGGATGTGGCTTCACCCGGTGTGCCGAAAGAGATTTTTGCGGAGCTCAAGGAGAAGGGGATCGTCGTAGACTATCTTGTCAATAATGCCGGCTTCGGTTTGTACGGGACGTTCTTGGAGACGCAGTTAGAACAAGAGACGAATATGATTGACGTCAATATCAAGGCTCTGACTGTTATGACGAAACTGTTCTTACCGGATATGGTCAAACGGGGCCAAGGAGGCGTGATGAATGTGGCTTCGTTGGTGGCTTTCTTCCCAGGACCTATGATGTCGGTTTACTACGCAACGAAGGCGTACGTGCTGTCGTTCACTGAGGCTTTGGAGAACGAACTGAGCGGTACAGGGGTGACTGTGACGGCACTATGTCCGGGACTGACGTCAACCGGCTTTGTTGAACGTTCGGGTATTGGGGAATCGAAGTTGTTCCAGAGTGGTGCTATCATGGAGGCCGGGCAGGTGGCTGAGGAAGGGTACCGAGGCTTCTTACGCGGCAAGACGTTCATAATGCCAGGGGCTCGAAACCGGTTCATGGCATTCCTTCCACGACTGATGCCGCGCAAAATGGTGACCCGTATGGTCAGATCCACACAGCAAAGAACAGGGCATTGACCTAATTGAGGGTGACCAGGGGGGAGTGGCAGTTGATTATGATCTGCCATCTAGCCAAGATCTCGTATTGGAATAAATCGTTCACTAAAAAAGTTACAGAGATTTTTATAAAGACGGAAACCTTCTTATTTGATCTACTGAAACATGGTCAAGAACAAGGAGAAATATTTTTAAGGAGAGAATAATATGAAGTACACAGTTATTACAGGAGCAAGCTCAGGTATCGGATATGAGACAGCATTAGCATTTGCTGCTCGTGGCAAAAACTTAATTATTGCAGCTAGAAGATTAGATAAATTAGAAGAACTTAAATCAACCATTCAGAATATAAATCCTAGTTTAGATGTTATTATTCGGACAAGTGACCTATCTGTCAAAGATCAGGCATATACACTGTATAACAGTTTAAAGGAGTATCAAATTGAGACTTGGATTAATAATGCTGGTCTTGGTGAAACCTCTTCTGTCATAGATCAGAATTTAGATAAAGTAGAAACCATGTTACGCGTGAACATAGAATCCTTGACAATCCTTTCTACACTATTTGTAAGAGAATATGCTGATGTAGAGGGAACTCAATTAATTAACGTATCCTCAGCACTTGGATATGTAATTGCTGTTGGCAGTGTTGCTTACTCTGCTTCTAAATATTATGTTAGTGCCTTCACCGAAGGGCTTGCAAAAGAACTTGAACTGAAAGGTGCGAAAATGAAGGCAAAAGTTTTAGCACCAGCAATGACGGAAACAGAATTCGCAAAACATGCAAATGATATAAAAGAGTTTGATTACAAAGCAAATCTCCCTATGTACCACACAGCTAAGCAAATGGCAGGTTTTATGATGGAGGTTTATGACAAAGATGAAGTGGTGGGGGTTGTAGATGAAAACTATGAATTTAAGTTGAGAAAGCCGATCTTTCCAATACTAGAAAGCCTTTAAATCTAATTTTTATATATATGGTAACATAATCGTTTAGCGATGGCACCAATGACACGTAGCAGAGCGCAAGAGATAAGTATAACTTATGGCAAATATCAAGGTTCCACAAACAGTTTGGGACTGGGAAGTGACTCTCTATTTTTGTAACAAAAAAAGGGAATGAAAAGTAGTTTTTAAATTGAACCTGCAAAATGGACAGTAATGCTTAAAAAAGGCATACAACTGAAAAATGCTTGACGCATGAATTGCGCTACACTGGCTGACGTGTACTGCATTCGAACGCTATGGGCTGATGAACTCTAACATCTGTTCTACTGATTGAGTGTGGGAACACCAGCTGTAATAATCTCAAGGAAGGATGCTAATGAAAAAATGAAAACACTCATGAAAGCAGCTCAGATCACCAAGTATTCAAAAAATATCCATGCCAAAGTCAATGACATTCCAATTCCAGAAATCGATGAAAACGAAGTCTTGGTAAAGGTCAAAGCTGCGGCAGTCAATCCACTCGAAATGTTAATTATTACAGGCAGCGTGAAACTGATTCAAGATTATGAATTCCCATTAACGCTTGGTAATGAATTGACAGGAGTTATCGAAAAAATCGGAAAAAATGTGACAGAATTTCACGTAGGAGATGCCATCTATACACGTCTTCCCCTTAAAAAAATTGGTGCTTTTGCGGAATATGCCGCAATTGATGCTGCCGCAATTGCACCCATGCCAAAAAATTTATCTTACGTGGAAGCCGCTGCTGTACCACTGGCTGGACTCACAGCGTATCAAGGTCTACATGAAGAACTTGAGGCACAGTCAGGTAAATCTGTCTTCATTCCAGGTGGATCAGGCAGCTTTGGTCAAATGGCTGTACCAATAGCAAAGGAAATGGGCCTAAATGTCATTGTTAGTGGCAACTCAGAAGCGCGCGAACGCACTTTGGAAATGGGTGCAGACCAATATTTGGATTATGCAATAGAAAACTATGTTGGCTTGTTGTCGAATGTGGATTACGTGATTGATACACTGGGACCTAAAGAATTTGACAGTGAATTGAGTATCATCAAACCGGGCGGAAGATTGCTCTCTCTCCGTACAGGACCAAATAAACGTTTCGGGAAATACCTAAATTCCCCATTGTGGAAACGAATATTATTTTCCCTTGCTGGCGCAAATTATGACCGCAAAGCTAAGAAACAAAACGTGGAATATCATTTTATTTTCGTTCGTTCTGACGGCGCACAACTTAAAGAGATTACCAAAATCATTGAAGAAAACAACATTGTTCCAGCAATTCATCCAATACTATTTACTATAGACAACGTAAATGAAGCGCTAGAACTAGTCGCAAATGGACGACCAAAAGGGAAAGTGATTATTAATTTTTAAGGGGAATATGAAGAAAGCAGTCAAAAAATTGAGATCATTTATGTAAAGGATTTTGAAAGGATAGAAAAACTTCAGCAAGCCGGAGTTCTGTATCAGTAATTATAAAACATGGAGAACTAGCCATCCAATTTTCCCTATAAAAAAGTTGGATTTAAGACAGGTGGTTACTTTAACAGACATGCCACGACATGGTAATTACTGTCTGTTTATAAAAAACACTATATATAGACTAGAGATTAAAATTCTTAATCAATAAGATGAAAAAGTAAAGAACAATCCTTGTTTTGACTTATCATTTTTAACCATAATTCACATAAACGTATAGAAACGATGGCAAATGAATATAAGGAGTGTAATGGAAATAAGCTCCATAACCAATGATATGGTTTTATTATGTTGAGTGCTTAGTGGAATGAAAAGAAGCCGGAATTTAGACCGGCTTCTTTGATATTATTTCCCCTTCTCCCGCTTCCGTTTCTCCTTCTCCGCCCGGTAAAACTCATGAAACATCTTCATCAGCGCCCGCTTCTCAATACGGGATACATAGCTCCGCGAAATCCCGAGCTCCTTTGCTATTTCCCGCTGCGTTTTTTCTTTCTTTAAATCAAGACCGAACCGGCCGACGATGACTTCTTTTTCTCGGCCGTCGAGAATGTCGATATACTCCTTTACTTTTTCAAGCTCCATGTTGAGCTGAATGGTATCGATCACATCTTCACTTTCTGATTTTAAGACATCAATTAAAGAAATTTCGTTGCCTTCTTTATCCTGACCGATGGGGTCATGTAAGGAGACATCCTTTTTAGTTTTTTTGAGTGCGCGTAAATGCATCAGAATTTCGTTTTCAATACACCTTGCCGCATACGTTGCCAGCTTTGTTCCTTTTCCAGAGGAATAGCTTTCGATGGCTTTAATGAGTCCGATCGTCCCGATGGAGATGAGGTCTTCAGCGTCTTCCCCGGTATTTTCAAATTTCTTGACAATATGGGCGACGAGCCGAAGGTTATGTTCAATCAGCATATTTCTCGCGTGTTCATCGCCCTGTGCCATAAGGGCTAAGTATTTTTTTTCATCATCTCCTGAAAGGGGCTGTGGAAAGGCATTGTTTTTGACATAGGACACTAAGAACACCAATTCTTTGACCATCAATCCCATCGCTGTAAATACTCCTGCCACGATTTTCACCTCCACCATGTTTAGGCCACTGCCTATATCCTCAAATGTATGTGAAGGGGGGATTGTCTGTGTCTGTACGATGAAAAAATCATCTTTTTCGAAAAAAACGGGCTTCTGTTCGTCTGTTTTTGCTGCCCTTCTCATATGTTTGCGGTTTCTTTGCGGTGCTTGGCGGTCAAGAAGCGTGCTAAAATATGTAATATTAGACCGAAAAGGAAGGGGTTTTTTCGGAACATGGGGAAGGTTCTTTCTTCACATGTAGGTATGAAAATTAATGAATGGTATCGAATGATACGGCAGTTCAGTGTTCCAGATGCGGAAATCCTGAAAGCAGAAGTAGAAGCGGAAATTGAACGGATGGAAGAGGACCAGCATTTACTGATTTATTATCAGCTCATGTGTTTTCGGCACCAAATCATGCTTGACTATATACACCCTTCAAAATATCAACCTTTCTCAGTATCTAATCTTGTCGATAAAATCGAAAATTCCAATCATGAGTTATCTGATATGCTGCATTATTACCATGCATTTTTTCGTGGCATGCATGAGTTTAGTCAAAAAGAATATTTAGAAGCCGTCAAATATTATCGAGTGGCAGAAAAACAGCTGTCCATGGTATTTGATGATATTGAGCAGGCTGAGTTTCATTTTAAAGTAGCAGAAGCCTACTATATAATGAAGCAAACGCATGTCTCGATGCATCATATTTTAAAGGCGCTGGAAATATACGATCAGCATGATGCCTACTCTATTCGCATCATTCAGTGTCTTTTTGTTATCTCAGGAAACTATCAAGATCTAAAACGAAAAGACCGGGCACTGCCTCATTTAAAAAAGGCAAAACAGCTCGCATCACAGATTGATCATCCGCGGATATACAGTTCAGCGCTTTATAATTTAGGAAAATGTTATGGGGAGCTGGGCTATAGAGAGGAAGCAGAACGCTATTTAACGGAATCGGCTGATATTGCCTGTAAAGAGCAGCTTCCCACGCTTCCGCATACGCTCTATACGCTGGCAAAACTGCTTTTTAGACAAAATGAACAAGTGGAAGCACGCCGCATATTAGAAGATGGAAAATTAGCTGCAAAGAAGCATGAAGACCAGCTGTTTTGTCATATGTTTGAGTATCTGGATGCTTTATATGTTCAAGGAATGAATGAAGAACAACTGCAAAAAACCATTGATTATTTGGAAAAACTTAGCCTATACTCTTATATAGAGGATATCTCACTAGAAATTGCGACAGCCTTAGAAGCCTCTCAACAATACCAGAAGTCCAACCAGTATTATCAGAAATTATTATGGGCTCAAAATCAAATCCAAGAAGGAGAGTGTCTGTATGAATTCTAAGCAACGTTCGACAGTTGAAGAGAGAAACCAAACGTGAAACAAAAAGCGGGCCTGATGGGCCGGCTTTTTTTTATGTCAAAAAAGAAGTCAGAGATGCGGACCGTGACTATGAATGCTGAATGATTCATCAAAAAGCGGGCAATTTAATCTGTAAGAATGTTCTGTGGAGGCGGTCAAATGAGAGGGTTGCATGTCTTGATGTGTATATTGCTGCTATGTGCTTTTGTTCCTAATGAAGTAGAGGCATATACATTAAAACGAGTCGATCTTGAAAAAACGGGACATGCCTTTTGGGACATGAGAGCGGAACGGAAAAAGATTGCGATCACCTTTGATGATGGACCTCATCCAGTTTACACGAATCAAATATTGGATGTGCTGAAGCAGCATCAAGTAAATGCCAGCTTTTTTGTCGTAGGAAGCCGGATTCACGCATATCCAAAGATCGCAGAACGGATTGTGGACGAAGGAAATGAGCTTGGCAATCACACGATGAATCATACGTATTTTGACCTGTTATCATCAAAGGAGATCAAGCAGGAATTAAAAGAATCAGCGGCTCATATCGCTTCACTTCAGCCTGGCGGACCCTTATTATTTCGCCCCCCTGGCGGCCGCTTGACGATGACATCATTCCGCATTTTGTCAAAGCAAGGATATGATGTGGTCATGTGGTCCTTTACGCAAGATCCGAAGGACTGGTCAAGACCAGGCTCACGCAAAATTGCGAGCCGGATTATTGATCATATTCAAGGCGGCGATATCATTCTTTTGCATGATGGCGGGGGCAATCGGAAGCAGACGGTAGAAGCACTGAAACAAGTGATTCCTGAATTAAAGGATCGAGGCTATGAATTTGTCAAAGTGAGCGAACTGCTGCATCATGACAAAGCGTATGTACCTGTTCACCTGCAATAGGAAGCATTCGTCAAAAACAGTCATTCATTGAAACCAAAAGTCTTGTCGTTTACTATATGAAGAGGGCTTTTGGAGGTGAATGTTGTGAAGAAATGTGTTGTCCTTTTTATCCTGCTTTGTGTCGCTGCTGGGTGCTCAAAGCCAGAACAAGAAAGTGTCATTGCATTTGGCGACAGCAATACAAGGGGATCAAACTGGGACTTTCGAGATTATCCAACATCTGAAAAATGGGTGAATCTCATGAAAAACGTCGAGCGCGGCCAAATTCAAGTGAAGAATGCAGGCATTGGCGGGCAGACAACTGAAGACGCGAAGCTTCGCTTTGAGCAGGATATTTTAAAGCAGAAACCAACTTACGTCCTCATCATGTTCGGTACGAATGATGCGGCGATTTTAGATGGGAAACATCCCCGCGTGACGAAAAAACGATTTAAAGAAAATGTATCCTACTTCATTTCTGAAAGTAGAAAAGAAGGCATTACCCCGATTCTCATGACCTGTGTACCTGTTGTAGAAGGCGGAAAAAAGGGCTTGTATTACTACTCTAGGTATAAGTCATCTTATTTTGCGGAGAGAGGCGGGGCAAGAGCTTGGCAAAATTCCTATAATGACATTACGAGAGAAATAGCCAAGGATCAGCAAGTACCGCTAGTCGACAATTGGAATGCGTTCATCCGAGAAGCTGGTGAAGATAGTGACAATGCGCTGATTCAATCAGGTTTGATCGACCCTTCTGGCAATCATATGACGCCAAAAGGGGCAAGAATTATTTATAACGAAATCAAAGAGCGTGATGTTATCAAACATTTTTAAATGATGGCCATCTGCCTAAACAAGACCATCCATCCAGCATAGTCTAACAGTATATCTTCCTAGAAGGAGGTAACTGATATGTGGGGATGCCCTTATCCTTACCCTGCGTGTTCACCTTATCCAGCTCAAGGAGCAGGAATCGGTTACGCTTTTCTTGTTGTGTTCCTTGTGGTCATTTTGGTCGTAGGCGGAGGGTTATGGTTTTGGAATGAACAGCCTTGCAAATAAGACACCTCTTCTTTGATGAGAAGGGGTGTTTTTTACGGAAAATAGTAGTAAGCCTATAGCGCAAGTGATATAATATCAGTCACCTGAGTTTAAAAAAGGAGAGTGCTCGGGAGGCATGGTTCCTGCGAAATGGAATTAAGAGGAAACAGAGAGCATATGCCCGAGCGAACGTCTTTTCATTTCTGTCTCAATTAATTCAATGAAGTCGCGATTTAAGTTCATTTCATTTGCTTTATAATACGATTCTATAAGTAAATCATCTGACAGCTTTTTCATACTAGAAACCCATATGATGGGAAAAACACCTCCCCTGAAAAAGTTGGCATAAAACTTAAGGAAAAGACATATCATCATAGGTTGATCGAATGTCTCTGAAGTACCTTTAATCTACCATGAATGGGAAACAAGAACAATCGTTCTGTTATCCACATGGTGAAGTGGATAACTTGTGGGTAGAGTGTTTATAATTGAATGAAAGCGTGATGAAATATAGGTGGATAATGTGTGTAAAATTATCCACACCTGTTGAAGGTCCTCGTCATATGTCGAAAACTTTTTCATTGTATTCGATAGACAGACAAATTGTGATTTGATTCGACACCATCGCTGAAAAACCAAGGGAAGAAAGGGTGCAAATTGTGCTAAAGAAGTATTTCTTACCGGATGAATTTGTGAAAAGCATTTTCCACATTTCACCGCAAAAATTAAAAGAACGAAATGTAAAAGGAATTATTACCGATTTAGATAACACACTAGTAGAATGGGACCGTCCAAGTGCGACGCCCCGCTTAATTGAATGGTTTCAAGAAATGAAGGATCACGGGATACAAGTGACGATTGTATCGAACAATAATGAAAAAAGGGTCAAGCTTTTTTCTGAACCAGTTCATATCCCGTTTATTTATAAAGCGAAAAAGCCTATGGGAAGAGCCTTTAATAAGGCAGTCTCTGATATGCAATTGAAAAAAGAAGATGTGGTGGTCATTGGGGATCAGCTCATGACCGATGTACTAGGCGGGAATCGTCATGGCTTCCATACGATTTTGGTCGTCCCTGTCGCTGCCTCGGACGGATTTTTCACCAAGTTTAACAGGCAGATTGAACGCAGAATTTTAGGAGCCTTAAAGCGTAAGGGCCACATTCAGTGGGAGGAAGAGTAATAATGGAAAAGGTTGTTTGTATTGGCTGCGGTGTAGCCATTCAGACGGAAGATAAAGATCAATTAGGATATGCGCCGGCAGCATCTCTATTGAAAGAAGATGTGATCTGTCAGCGCTGTTTTAGGTTAAAGAACTACAATGAAATACAAGATGTTTCTTTAACAGAAGACGACTTTTTAAATATATTGCACAGCATTGGAGAGACAGATTCTCTGATTGTAAAGGTCGTTGATATTTTTGACTTTAACGGAAGCTGGATCAATGGGCTGAGTCGTATTGTCGGTGGTAATCCGATTTTACTCGTCGGCAACAAAGTAGATATTTTACCGAAATCCGTGAAAAAAGATCGTCTGATTCATTGGATGAAACGGGAAGCGAAAGAAAACGGATTGAACCCGATCGATGTTTTCTTAATCAGTGCAAGCAGAGGTCAGGGCGTACCTGAGGTGATGGAAGCGATCGATCATTACCGTGAGGGAAGAAATGTCTATGTCGTCGGCTGTACGAATGTTGGAAAATCAACATTTATCAATCGAATCATCAAAGAAGTATCTGGCGAAGAGAACGTGATCACCACATCCCAATATCCAGGTACAACACTTGATGCCATTGAGATCCCGCTTGATGACGGATCTGCTCTATTTGATACGCCGGGCATTATCAACCGTCATCAGATGGCGCACTATGTCAGCAAAAATGACTTGAAGATCTTAACGCCGAAAAAAGAATTGAAACCGAGAACGTTCCAATTAAATGAAGCACAAACGCTTTATTTTGGCGGCCTTGCTCGATTTGATTATGTAAAAGGCGGCAGAACGTCATTTGTCTGCTATATGCCAAATGAGCTGAACATACACAGAACAAAGTTAGAGAACGCAGATGATTTATATGAAAAACATGCCGGGGAACTGCTATCACCGCCATCAAAAGAGGGGATGGAAGATTTCCCTCCGCTCGTTCCGCATACCTTTACGATTGATCAGCCGAAAATGGACATCGTCTTTTCAGGCTTAGGATGGGTAACGGCAAATGATGCAGGGAAGCAAATCAAAGTCTATGCGCCAAAAGGCGTTCATGTGTTTATGAGACGTTCGTTAATTTAAATGTTCAAAGGGGGAGAGACCTTGAAACCTTTATACGGATTAATCGGTAACCCTGTTGGTCATTCAATGTCTCCGGATATTCATAATGCAGCATTGAAGGATGCTGGGATTGATGGACATTATCATGGCTTTCAAGTAGAAGACGAAGACCTTAAAGATGCCATTCACGGTATGAAAGCCTTAGGAATAAGCGGCTTTAACGTCACTGTTCCGCACAAGGTAGACATTATGCAGTACCTTGATAAAATTGATGTGACAGCTGAACGCCTGCGTGCAGTCAATACGGTGCGGCTCGAAGGAGGTCAGCTCGTCGGGTACAACACAGATGGAGAGGGCTTTCTTCATTCATTGCTTGAAGCCTTGGATCAGCCATTATCAGAGCTGTCATTTCTTATGATTGGTGCTGGCGGAGCGGCAAGAGCGATTTATACGACAATCGCTGACTATGCACCGAAAAGCTTTGATATCACCAACCGCACCATTGAAAAAGCTGAGGCTTTAATTGAAAGTGCAGATGGGAACATCACATCTAGTGCCATTACTTTAAAGACAGCAGAAGAACGACTTGGGGAATATGATGTCATCATCCATACGACCTCAATCGGTATGTACCCGAATGTTGAAGAAACCCCGATTTCTTTAGCAAACGCAAAAAAAACAGCGGTCGTTTGTGATATTGTGTATAATCCAATAGAAACAAAGCTGCTCAAAGATGCAGCCGGGTTAGGTTTGAAAACAGTAGATGGTGTCGGCATGTTTGTTGGACAAGCAGCAAGAGCCTTTGAATTGTGGACAGGCATCACGCCTGACGCCAGAAAAATGAAGTCAATTGTGATAGAGAAATTAGGAGGAACACCATGTTAAAAGGGAAACAAAAACGTTTTTTACGTGCAAAAGCACATCATTTATCACCTATTTTTCAAGTAGGAAAAGGCGGGGTAAATGACAATATGATCAAGCAAATTTCCGAGGCGCTTGAAGTAAGAGAACTGTTAAAGGTCAGCGTATTACAAAACTGCGACGAGGACAAAACGGAAGTTGCGAAAGCACTTGTAAAAGGTGCAAAAGCTGAACTTGTTCAAACGATCGGAAATGTGATTGTCCTTTATAAAGAATCGAAGGGAAATAAACAAATTAAGCTGCCGTAAAGGTGGATGTGATATGAAAAAAATAGGGTTGTTTGGCGGTACGTTTGATCCTCCTCATAATGGGCATTTGCTGATGGCGAATGAGGTGCGTTTTCAAGTAGGGCTTGATGAAATGTGGTTTATCCCAAATCACAAGCCCCCTCATAAAACAGACCGGAAACGAGCAGATAGTCGTCACCGAGTGAAAATGGTGGAAGCGGCGATCCAGTCAAATCCACATTTTCGGCTGGAGCTCATTGAAATGGAGCGAGAGGGTCCATCTTATACAGTGGATACGGTGGAGCTTTTAAAGAAGCGTCATCCTGAAGATGAGTTCTTTTTTATGATTGGAGCTGACATGGTCGAGTATTTGCCAAAATGGCATCGGATTGATGATTTGCTTCAGATGATTACCTTTATTGGGATGAAAAGACCGGGTTATGCCGGAAGTACGGCATATCCTCTTTTATTTGCAGATGTTCCAGCTTTTGATGTATCATCGACATTGATTAGGCAGCGAATAAAGCAGGAAAAACCTGTCGATTATTTGATACCGAAAGCTGTTGAGCGTTATATAAAGGAGCATCATTTATATGAATCGTGAAGAAGCATTGAACTGTGTCAAAGAGCAGTTAACAGAGCATAGATATACACATACACTCGGGGTCATGAGTGCAGCCATTTCATTAGCGGAACGGTTCGGTGCAGATGTGAAAAAAGCAGAGATCGCCGCTATTTTTCATGATTATGCGAAATTTAGACCAAAGGAAGAAATGAAGGGAATTATCCAGAAGAAACAGATGAACCCTCTATTGCTTGAATATTCGCCTGAGCTTTGGCATGCCCCGGTTGGTGCTTATCTGGTTAAAAAGGAAGCAGCTATTAACGACCAAGACATTTTAACTGCCATTGAATTTCATACATCAGGCAGGCCAAACATGACATTACTTGAAAAGGTCATTTATGTCGCTGATTATATCGAACCAGGACGTCATTTCCCTGGTGTTGAAGAAGTAAGAGAGTTAGCAGAGCATGATTTGGATAGCGCGCTGGTTCAGTCACTAAAAAACACCATCAGCTTCTTATTGAAAAAGAATCAGCCAGTCTTTCCAGATACATTGGCTACTTACAACTCGCTTGTGCATAAGAACAATTAAGGAGGAATTTGGATGGATTCATCATCAATTTTAAACGTCGCGGCAGGAGCATGCGATGATAAACGGGCTGAGGATATTATTGCCCTTAATATGCAAGGAATCTCACTTGTTGCCGATTATTTTCTCATTTGTCACGGGAACTCTGATAAGCAAGTGCAGGCCATTGCAAGAGAAGTAAAACATCTTGCAGAGGAAAGTGGGATCGAAGTGAAGAAGATGGAAGGCTTTGATGAAGCAAGATGGGTATTGATTGATCTTGGTGATGTCATTGCTCATGTGTTCCACAAAGAAGAAAGAGGATACTACAACCTAGAGAAGCTATGGGGAGATGCGCCGAGAGAAACGCTTTCACTTGGCATTAACTCATGATTTATCAAGGGTTTGCAGGTGTGTATGACGAGCTCATGACACATGCACCTTATGATGAATGGGTTCAGTGGATCCAGCAGAATATCAAACCGAATGCTGCCATTATTGATGTTGGCTGTGGAACTGGAGAGATTTCTCTTCGGTTAGCTGAAAAGGGCCACACAGTCACAGGAATTGACCTCAGTGAAGAAATGCTGGCCTTCGCGCAGCAAAAAGCACAGGCGAAAAGGCAGTCAATTCAATTTTTACACCAAGATATGAGAGAGCTTACGGGTTTTGAGCAAGTCTTTCAAGCAGCGGTTATTTGCTGTGATTCCTTGAATTACTTAAAAAACGAAAATGACGTCAAAAAAACCTTTAAAAACATGTTTCAGCTTTTAGAGGCAGATGGGGTTTTACTCTTTGATGTTCATACACCTTATAAAATGGAAGAGGTATTCCCAGGTTCGACTTATGCCGATCAGGATGAAGAGATCAGCTATATTTGGCAGAGTGATAAAGGGGATGACGTGTATTCGGTCATTCACGATTTAAGCTTTTTTGTAAAGGACGGAGACGTGTATCAGCGTTATGATGAGACACATGAACAGCGCACATTTCCATTTGAGACATATGCGGCGTTCCTTGAGTCCGCTGGCTTTGTACAGATAGAAGTGACTGCTGATTTTACAAATGAAGTCCCTGGGGAATTAGCCGAAAGATATTTCATTTCAGCTAAGAAACCAAAAACCATCGTTTAATGGAACGATGGTTTTTTAAAACCCTTTTTTCGCTTGTTGCAGAGATGATTAATTTCTGCGATCATCAGTAAACACACTTGGCGGGTATTGATGCGCAACCGCTTCAAGGTCTTCATCGAATTTTTCATGGGTGTTTTGAAAGAGGCGGTGAAACATATCTTGAACACCTGCTTCAAGTGCTTTAATCCCTTCACCAGTGACGCCGCCTTTAACACACACTTTGTCTTGCAGTGTCGGAAGGGTATAGACTCTTTTTTCAATCAAACGGCCAAGTCCTACAAGCATATCTTCTGATAAGGTGGTGGCTTCTTCTTTAGAAATATCTGTTTCTTCGACAGCTGCTTCAATCATTTTCTGAACGAGAAAGCTGATAAAGGCAGGACCGCAGCTGACGATATCTGACGCCGCTCTTGTAATCGAATGATGAATCTCAACGGGTGTTGAAATGCAGGAAGCTAACTGTCTTAACGCTGTTTTCGTCGCGACATTGCATGACGATCCAAATGTTAAAAGTGACGCCCCTGATAAAGCGCGGTTCGTAATGCTTGGAATCAGCCGGGCTGTTTGACAAGGAACGATATCCTGAAGCTGTTCAGGATGTACCGGGCTTGTGATGATGACAATGGTTTGGTGCTCTGTTAAAAGAGGGCTCAGCTCTTTTAAAAGTGGATAAATATCAAGTGGTTTGACACAAACAAAGATAAAATCTTTATTCGTGACAGCTCCTGTAAGCTGTTTCGTAACTTCAAGCTCTGGGTGGTTCTTTTTTATATTGAACGCTTTTTCAATGGTCCGGTTTGTGATGGTGATGGATGAGGGATTGACTGCCTTTGATTCAATAAATGCCTCAGTAAGTATGGTACCCATGTTTCCTGTACCGATTATCCCTATATTCAAACGTTCTCCCTCCTTAGACGCATAGGATCTGTTATCTTCTAAACAGTATGTTGAGCAATAGAAAAATATGATTGAAAGAAGCGTGAGCACGTGAAGCGACTCATTCCATTGAAAAAATACAGTCTTTATATCGGAGCTGGGCTCATGGTCGTGATCATCATCACTTTTTTCCTTTTCGCAGGAAATAGGGAGAGCAGCAGAGAGCCAAGTGTATTGAAGGAAGATAAAGACATACAAGTCACATTAGAAGACAAACAAGAAAAGACCGATCATGAATCATCTCCCATTTTTGTAGAGGTCAAAGGAGCTGTGAAAAAACCAGGTGTTTATAAGTTTCAATCTGATGCACGGGTAGAAGAAGCGATCCGGAGAGCAGGGGGCTTTACTAGTAAAGCAGACACGATTGAAATCAATCAAGCAGCAAAATTAGAGGACAGTATGATGATTTATGTCCGGAAGCAGGGAGAAGCGGAGAGGCAGACGCAAATAGCAGCTACTGACGCTCCATCGGGTAATGAAAAGAGTCAAGGTGTCAATGTCAATCAGGCTGATGCGGCGGAATTGCAAACCATTAACGGAATAGGGCCAGCTAAAGCAGAAGCCATCATTACGTACAGAGAGGAACACGGGGAATTTCAACAAATTGAAGATTTGCGGAACATTTCAGGTTTTGGGGAGAAGACCATTGAACGGCTGAAAAGTGAATTGACCGTTAAGTAGAATTGACGGTATAGAAGAAAGGCATGTACACTTAATACCAACCATCATTCTGGAGGGATCAGCTCGTGGAAAGAATTTCATGGAATCAATATTTTATGGCACAAAGCCATTTGCTTGCTTTACGAAGCACCTGTGAGCGGTTAGCTGTTGGGGCGACCATCGTCAGAGACAAACGTATCATTGCAGGGGGATATAATGGCTCAATTGCTGGTGATGTCCATTGTGCAGATGTGGGATGCTATGTCATTGATCATCACTGCGTTCGCACCATCCATGCGGAAATGAACGCTATTTTACAATGTGCCAAATTTGGTGCACCTACAGCGGATGCTGAAATATATGTCACGCATTTTCCTTGTTTGCAGTGCTGTAAAGCCATTATTCAAGCAGGTATTCGAACCGTATACTATGCAAAGGATTATAAAAATCACCCATATGCCGTTGATTTATTTGAGCAGGCAGGTGTTCAAACGGAACAAGTTGAACTGGATGAAATGATCATCGACTTAAAAAATCAAGAAAAATTGGCCTTTGTTGCAGATTTAATTGGCAAGTTAAGTGAATCAGGACTTAGTGAAACAGAAATTCGCGTTATGCATGAGAAGGCGAATCAATTATTTACTTCCTATGTTTAATTATTTGCCGTTTGGGGCAATTTCAGCAGCTGTTGGAATTGCTCTGGCTGCATATCATCTTCATATGTATTTCCTTCTCTTTCTTCTCATCATATTACTTCTCAGCCTACTGAAAAAAATTCCCCGGCTCTTTCTGATGGTCAGCCTATGTGGAGCTGTTTATACTCTTATTTTTATGGTTCATGAGTTTTTTGAAACGGATCAACCTGTACAAGAAAAATTTCTTTCCGGCTCCGTTGTGATTGAAAGTATTCCGAAAACAGATGGCAATCGTTTTTCAGCAACTGTGTCAACAGAACATGAACGGCTAGCCGCTTTCTATACCATTCAAACAGAGCGTGAAAAAGAGGCGCTAAAAGATGTAGAGCCAGGTATGAGCTGTCATATGACAGGTGATGTTCGGCCGCCTAAACACGCAACCATTCCTAACGGGTTTCAATACGATCAATTTCTAAAATCAAAAGGCATTAGCGCCATTTTCTTACCGCAGTCAATCAAAGGCTGTACAAAAAAAGACAGACCTTCCTATTATCTTCAAGCGATGAGACAAAAGGGCTTAAAATTCTTAGAAGATCATGTGCCGAAAAACTCTGTAGGCATTGTACAGGCCCTTATTTTTGGTGATCGTGAGTTGATTGATCCTGACACATTAAGAGACTATCAAATGCTCGGCATTATTCATCTGTTAGCGATCTCAGGACTGCATGTGCAAACGCTTCTTGCCTGTTTATTTTGGTGTCTGCTTCGTGCCGGTGTGACAAGAGAGACAGCACGTATTCTTCTATTATTCTTTCTTCCTGTTTATGCTTGTTTGACAGGTGCTGCACCATCGGTTTTAAGAGCTTGTCTCATGGCAGGAATCTATTTAGTGATGACGAGCCTGCCGAAAGAAATGAAACAGCCTTCTGCTGTCGTATTAAGCGCAACGTTTTTACTCTTATTAGCGATTCATCCTCTATATCTATTTGATATCGGATTTCAGCTTTCATTCGTGGTAACGTTCTTTATTTTGTTATCGACCAAAATCTTATCACAAGCGAAAAGTGCAGTGATGCAGTTATTCCTTATATCCTTTGTTGCGCAGCTTGCCTCACTTCCTGTTCTTTTATATCATTTTCAGCAATTTTCTTTGCTGAGCATCCCATTGAATATGATGTTTGTCCCTTTTTATACGACGGTTGTACTGCCTCTGTCCTTACTCTTTTTTCTTTTGTCCATCATTTATCTCCCTTTTGGACAAGCATTGTTCCAGCTGCTTGATTCGGTCATCCAGCTAAGTCATCAGTTGTCAGCACATATGGCAGTTTTTGATGGGTTTAACTTGATTTTTATGAAATCTACTTGGTGGCATATTCTTCTGGAAGTGAGTGCCATTGTTTTTCTGCTGTTTGTGATGGAGTGCAAAGCTTCTGTGAAATCCTATTCTGTGCCAATTCTTTTTTCCATTGGTGTTTTGAGTGTACACTTTTTTACTCCGAACTTTCTCCAAAAAGGGGAGGTCACGATGCTGGATGTAGGACAGGGGGATAGTTTGTTTATTCAACTGCCCTATCGAAAGGGGCATCTGCTTGTGGATACAGGGGGCAGACTTTCTTTTGAAGAGGAACCGTGGAAAAAAAGACGTAAAGTATCTACGATCGGTGATCAAACGCTGATCCCGTTTCTGCATTCTAAAGGTATAGCAAAACTTGATGTGCTGATTCTCACGCATGCGGATCAAGATCACATGGGAGAAGCGGTTCGTTTAATCAACCGAAATAAAGTAAAGCGGCTGGCCATACCAAAAGGCTTTGCCCGAAGTCCAGAGGACGCAAAGCTGCTAAAAGAAGCAGCTAAAAAAGGGATATTTATTGATGAATTAGAAAGAGGAGATCAGCTCCGAGTTGGAGAGCACATATTTGAGGTTCTGCACCCTTTGCAAGACCGGGTGACAAGTAAGAACAATGATTCACTCGTTCTGGCTTTTACTCTTGGCGGAAAACGTTTTCTGTTCACTGGAGACCTTGAACAAGAAGGGGAACGAGACATCATAGAAGCCTATCCCCACCTGCGAGCGGATGTCTTAAAGGTTGGGCATCATGGGAGTAAAGGGTCAACAAGTGAGGAGTGGCTTCGACATCTGGAGCCGTCGCATGCACTCATTTCGGCTGGTGAACGCAATCGTTATCAGCATCCTCATCAGGAAGTTTTGAAAAAACTAAAGGATCATCAAATGGAGGTGTACCGCACAGATCGAGACGGTAGTGTGACCTATGAATTTCTTGAGAAAAAAGGAACGTTTTACACGCAACCTCCATATGATATCTTACAAAATCAATAAAAAAACTGCCAAAACGGCAGTCATTTAGCAATCATGAAGTTAAGATCCAACGAGGTGTATAATTGTTGCCAAAATAAACATTGAGGCGAAAAATCCGAATGTGACGATAAAACCAACGGCTGAGTCGGTCACATCATTCCGCTTGCTTTGAACATTTTTTTCAAATTCATTCATTTTCATCCCTCCTGGCTAATTTTAGTATACTTGAACTCATTTGGAATTGCTAGAAGGTAAAGTAACCGTTTTCCATTTTCATGATCATTTTATGAATATCGTCTGACAGCGAGCTGACCCGGGAGCTTGCACCAGACGTTTACTATAAATGAGGAGGCGGCACTTTCAGCTTCCTCTTTACTAATGTCTTCACACACTTTAGGATAGAGGAGGAAGTGAAAGAGAGGGATTCAATTTATGGTCTTTGAAGTTTGGAACAATTTAAAAAGAGGGGATATCCATCCCGTTTATTGCTTATATGGAAAAGAAACGTATTTACTGCAAGAAACAGCAGCTAAATTAAGACAAGCTGTAGTAGACGAGGAGACGAAGGATTTTAATTACTCCGTCTTTGATATGGAAGAGGTGCCGCTTGAACAGGCTGTGACGGATGCAGAAACCTTTCCGTTTATGGGAGAAAGGCGGCTCGTTGTGATCAAGAATCCTTATTTTCTTACAGCGGAAAAGAAAAAGGAGAAGATTGAGCATGAGCTTTCTGTGTTAGAAGCTTATTTAGAAAAGCCGGCGCCTTATACCATTCTCGTGTTATTAGCACCATATGAAAAGCTGGATGAACGGAAGAAAATCACCAAATTGCTAAAAAAGAAAGCGGCTATGGTTGAGGCAAAAGAGTTAAACCCAAAAGAAACAACGGATTTCACCATTACACTGGTGAAAACAGAAGGAAAGGCGATGACATCTGAAGCGGCTGAGCAGCTTGTGATGCTATGCGGTGGGAGTCTATCCTCATTGTTTCAAGAGGTCAGGAAGCTGAGTACATATATTGGAGAACGAGAAGAAATTGAATTAGCGGATGTCAATCAGCTCGTTGCAAGAAGCTTAGAGCAGAATATTTTCGAATTAATTAACCAAATTGTCAACAGACGCCGCTCTGAGGCCATGCAGATGTTTTATGATTTGCTGAAACAAAATGAGGAACCCATTAAAATATTAGCACTCATATCAACTCAATTTCGATTGATTTTGCAGACGAAGTATTTCGCTCAGCAAGGATATGGGCAAAAACAAATTGCTTCAAATCTAAAAGTCCACCCATTCCGCGTCAAACTTGCTATGGATCAGGCAAGGCTGTTTTCAGAAGAAGAGCTCAAGCAGATTGTCAAAGAGCTATCAACGATCGATTATGAAATGAAAACCGGTAAAAAGGACAAGCAGCTATTGTTAGAATTGTTCCTGCTTCGACTATTGGGCGCTTGAGCATAAAAAAACGACCTTCTAAAAAGAGGGTCGTTTTTGTTTAGATGTATAATTGCCAGTCTGTCCTAATGGCTGAGCCGGTCAGGACGGACGTACAGTTAAACAGTTGCCTCATCACTGAGGCGTTGCAAGCATTATGCAGAAAGTCCGTTTACTTGTTTAGCAAGTCTTGACTTGTAACGCGCAGCTGCGTTTTTGTGTACAAGACCAGTTTTAACGGCTTTGTCAATGCGTTTTGCAGCAGAAGAAAGAGCAGCTTTTGCTTGCTCAGCATCGTTGTTAGCTACAGAAACTTCAACTTGTTTAATCGCAGTACGCATCGCAGACTTGATTGTTGCGTTGTGTGCACGGCGTTCGTTATTCGTTTTTGTACGTTTGATCGCTGATTTAATATTTGGCATGTGTTTCACCTCCTAAGATACAACCTAAACACAATTGTCTTAAGGTTAAATCTTCACAATAGAACAAGTTGTATTCTATCAAACACACCTTTAGAATGCAATATAAATGTAAAGTATTTTTCATTGATGAAGCGCTCGAATGTTTCTTTAAAGAGATGGAAAGACTACTGTTAATTACTTGGTGGAAGGAGTCTTTTTATGGAGAAACAGAAACTTGATTTAAGTGCTTATCAAATCCGGACAGACTTGGCTGTTGAAACAAAAGAGATACTAGAACAAGAGAACGATCCGAATGTCGTCAAAAAGGACGGAATTCAAGGGATTGTCGAAAAGGAAAAAGAGGAGCACGGCATCCGTATACGCACAGTGGAGATCACGAAAGAAGGGGAGGAGCTGACCAGCAAAAAGGCAGGAACATACTTGACGCTTGAGGCGCAGGGCATTCGGGAGAAAGATTCTGAGATGCAGGAAAAAGTCGTCGAAGTATTTGCGCGTCATTTTGCTCAGTTTTTAAAAGACCGAGGCATTCAGGCTGATGCGAGCTGTCTTGTAGTAGGACTAGGAAACTGGAATGTCACGCCAGATGCGCTAGGCCCGCTCACGGTTGAAAGCCTGCTTGTGACCCGGCATCTCTTTGAATTGCAGCCGGAAAATGTACAGGAAGGGTATCGCCCAGTGTCCTCTTTATCACCGGGAGTGATGGGACTGACCGGTATTGAAACAAGCGACATTATACAAGGTGTAATCGAGCGGTCCAAACCTGATTTTGTCATTGCAATCGATGCTCTTGCTGCTCGTGCAGTGGAACGGGTGAATACCACGATTCAAATCTCTGATACAGGCATCCATCCCGGTTCAGGTGTAGGGAATAAGCGGAAAGAATTAAGCAAAGAAACGTTGGGAATTCCAGTGATTGCGATTGGCGTTCCAACAGTGGTAGATGCAGTAACCATTGCAAGTGACACAATTGATTATGTCTTAAAGCATTTTGGTAGAGAACTGAAAGATGACCGGCCGTCCCGCTCTCTTGTGCCGGCTGGTTTGACTTTTGGGAAGAAAAAAGTGCTAAACGAAGAAGACTTACCAGATGAGGAAACGCGTCAATCATTTTTAGGTATCGTAGGGACTCTTCCGGAAGAAGAGAAACGGCAGCTGATCCATGAAGTACTTGCGCCGCTAGGGCAAAATTTAATGGTCACGCCTAAGGAAGTGGATACATTCATTGATGATATGGCAAACGTACTCGCCAATGGATTAAATACAGCACTCCATCAAAAAATCTCTCAAGATAACATGGGTTCTTATAATCATTAATCGGTTCTACTTTCTCTAGCTCGCTCATAGTGTAATTACTAGAAAGCGTGCTGGAGGGAGTAAATCATGAAAAAAAGACCCCGCCGTCCTCGACAGTTGGTCGTTGCGATTAATGGAACAAAAGTAGTGAAAAGCATTTTCTTATTTATAGCCTCGCTTGTTGTGGTGTTTGTGATGTCAGGGGCGTTGACATCTTTAAAGCCAGAGCTGAGGCCGCAAGCCTCACTATATGGTGTAGCAGATGAGCTTTCCGGAGCGTTCTTCGCTACATTAATGGGTATGGAAAATCAATATTTCGCCTCAGCAGTCCCGAAAGATCAAAAAGGGTTTCATTTCTCTGGACTGTCACTCAAGCTTGCGACTAGTATCAATTTAGAAGACCCGCGTAGTTTTCTAGGGAGAGAACTCCCAGGTTTTGAACATTTTGATACAAAAATCATCTTAGCGGGTGAAGGAACAGACTATACCAACATGCCAATGGAATCGCCGCCGCCAAGTGAAGTCATCCAAGATGAAAAAGAAGCAAATTTGGCAGAGCTGGACAAGCTCGACAAAGATGTGCCGAAAAAGCCTGCGAAAGAGCCGGACCGGTCGACAGGAAAACGAAAAGCCGTGTACATTTACCACACGCATAATACGGAATCATATTTACCATTTTTAAAAGGAGAAACGAATCCAAACAATGCACGGCACTCAAAAGTGAATGTCACCCTTGTCGGCGATATGTTCGGAAAGGCGCTTGATCAGCAAGGCATCGGGAATACGGTCGACAAAACGGAAGTTGAAAAAAGGCTCCTGCAAAAAGGATTAAAGTATCCCCAGTCTTATAATGAATCAAGATTGGTCGTAAAAGAAGCCTTAGCGAAAAATGATGACTTCGAATACTTAATTGATATCCACCGTGACTCAAGAAGAAAGAAAGACACCACTGTCGAGATCAAAGGAAAAAAATATGCGAGAATTGCGTTTGTTGTAGGGAAGAAGAATCAAAGCTATGAGAAAAACCTCAAGCTTGCGACGGAGTTCCACCATTTGATGGAGAAAAAATATAAAGGTCTTAGTGTCGGTGTGTTTGCCAAAGGCGAAATTGGCGATAATGGAATTTATAATCAAGATTTATCCGACAAAGCCCTTCTTTTAGAATTTGGCGGAGTGGATAATAATATGGAAGAATTGAAAAATGCATCCAATGCAGCAGCTGATGTCTTCAGCGACATTTTCTGGGACGCGGAAAAGGTAAACGGCAAAGCAAAGGATGAGAAAAAACGCTCTTAAGGTGGTGACGGTGCATGGGATCATTTATTGGAAAAACCATTATTTTAGGACTAGTCTTGCTATTTGGCGTCTTTTTAGGAATGCAGCAGGCGAATAATGGCATGCTGCAAATGAAGGGTTACCATGACCCGCAATTAAAAGGCGCGTTCTCCATCCAAATGAACGAAGATGAAGAACGAGAAGCCTCTATCTTAGGAACGGCTGTTACAGAAAAGGATCTTGCCGAAAAACAAAAGCAGCTTGAGGAAATAGAGAGCTTTAATGCCTTCTCCAAGGCAGGAAAAGCGCTGTCTGATGGCATGACACATGCAGCCCGTTCTCTTTATGAGTGGATGAATGGGAAATAAACAAATCAACACTATATGACTAAAGCCGCTGACCGATGAGCGGCTTTTCTTGATTTCGATTGAATCTTTACAGCCCTATTGATATAATCTAAGCTAGCGCAACCCGCGTTTTATAGTAGGAGTGATAGATTGTGACAGATAAAGAAAAACGATTAGAACGGCAATCAAGAATTCGAAATTTCTCCATTATCGCCCATATTGACCATGGGAAATCCACATTGGCGGACCGTATTTTGGAAAAAACAGCGGCGATTACTCAGCGAGAAATGAAAGAACAATTACTTGATTCCATGGACTTAGAGCGTGAACGCGGCATAACGATTAAATTAAACTCTGTCCAGCTGAAATATAAGGCGAAGGATGGAGAAGAATATATTATGCACCTGATTGATACACCAGGGCATGTCGACTTCACCTATGAGGTATCTCGAAGCCTAGCTGCCTGTGAAGGTGCAATTCTTGTAGTAGATGCAGCACAAGGAATTGAAGCACAGACACTTGCGAACGTTTATTTAGCTCTTGATAACAACTTAGAGATTCTTCCGATTATCAATAAAATCGATCTGCCAAGTGCAGAGCCTGAGCGTGTAAGAGAAGAAATTGAAGATGTCATCGGGTTGGATGCGTCTGAAGCTGTTCTCACCTCTGCTAAGGCGGGTATTGGGATCGAAGATATTTTAGAACAAATCGTCGAAAAGGTGCCGGCACCTGCTGGAGACCCAGAAGCACCGCTTCAAGCTCTTATTTTTGATTCTCTCTACGATGCGTATCGCGGCGTTATTGCGTACATACGAATTGTTGAAGGAACCGTCAGACCAGGTCAGAAAATCAAAATGATGGCGACGGGCAAAGAATTTGAAGTGCTTGAAGTCGGCGTATTCACACCAAAAGCGATGCCGACAGATGAACTCACTGTTGGAGATGTTGGCTACTTAACAGCAGCGATTAAAAATGTCGGTGATACACGTGTGGGGGATACGATCACAAGTGCGGAGAACCCAGCGAAAGAAGCGCTGCCAGGATACAGAAAGCTGAACCCAATGGTGTACTGCGGACTTTATCCAATTGACACAGCGAAATATAATGACTTACGTGAAGCCTTAGAAAAGCTTGAATTAAATGATTCTTCCCTTCAATATGAGGCAGAGACGTCCCAAGCACTTGGCTTCGGTTTCCGCTGCGGCTTTCTTGGAATGCTTCATATGGAAATCATCCAAGAACGGATTGAACGTGAATTCAAAATCGATCTTATTACGACAGCACCAAGTGTTATTTACGATGTGTATATGACAGACGGAGAAAAAATCGTCGTAGATAACCCGTCGAATCTGCCTGATCCGCAAAAGATTGAGAAAATTGAAGAACCATACGTGAAAGCAACAATGATGGTGCCGAATGATTATGTAGGCTCTGTCATGGAGCTTTGCCAAGGAAAGCGCGGCAATTTCATTGATATGCAATACCTTGATGCAAACCGAGTGAGCATTGTGTACGAAATTCCTTTGGCGGAGATCGTGTACGAATTCTTTGATCAGCTCAAGTCCAACACAAAAGGCTATGCGTCCTTTGATTATGAGCTGATTGGCTACCGCCCATCTACTCTAGTGAAAATGGATATCATGCTGAATGGCGAAAAAATCGATGCCCTTTCCTTTATTGTTCACCGCGATTACGCATATGAACGAGGCAAAATCATCGTAGAAAAGCTGAAAGAACTCATTCCACGCCAGCATTTTGAAGTACCAGTTCAAGCAGCGATTGGACAAAAAATCGTGGCTCGTTCTACCATTAAAGCGATGCGTAAAAACGTACTTGCTAAATGTTATGGTGGAGACATTTCCCGGAAAAGGAAGCTTCTTGAGAAGCAAAAAGAAGGGAAAAAGCGCATGAAACAAGTGGGCTCTGTTGAAGTCCCGCAAGAGGCATTTATGGCTGTGCTGAAGATGGACGACAGCACACCAAAAAAATAACACCCTCAAGGCAACCTGCTTTACAATGTCAGCCTTGGCGTTTATAGTCGAAAACAAACAAAGGTGCCGCAGCGATAAACTGCGGCTCTTTACCTGTAAAGAAGGTGTCATCAAATGAAAGCAGCATACATTCATATTCCATTTTGTGAGCACATTTGCCACTATTGTGATTTTAATAAATTTTTCATTAAAACGCAGCCAGTCGATGAATACTTAGCGGCTCTTGAAAAAGAGATGCAGCACACGATCGAGCAAAAGGGCGAGCAAGAACTAAAGACGATCTTTATTGGCGGGGGAACGCCGACATCACTGACCGTCAGCCAGCTAGACCAGCTCATGAACAGCATTCACCGTGTGTTAAAACCGGCAAAGCATCTGGTTGAATTTGCAGTGGAAGCGAACCCAGATGAATTATCACTCGAGAAGCTGCATGTATTAAAAGCAGCCGGCGTCAATCGGCTAAGCTTTGGGGTGCAAACCTTTGAAGACGATTTACTCAAAAAAATCGGACGAGTTCATCAAAAGAAAGATGTCCTCACGTCTTTCCAGCGAGCAAGAGCGGTTGGGTTTGACAACATTAGCCTCGACCTCATGTTTGGATTGCCGCATCAAGAAAAGCATCATGTGATGAATTCACTTGAGACAGCTTTCTCATTAGGGGCAGAGCATTATTCTGTCTACTCACTGATTGTGGAGCCGAAAACAGTTTTTTACAACTTAATGCAAAAAGGCAAACTGCATTTACCGCCGCAAGAACGTGAGGCTGAAATGTATGAGCTTGTGATGGATGAAATGGAGCGACATGGATTAAAGCAATACGAAATTAGCAATTACGCAAAACCTGGCTTTGAAAGCCAGCATAACCTGACCTATTGGAGCAATGAAGACTACTTCGGTTTCGGTGCAGGAGCACACGGGTATGTAGATGGCATCCGAAATGTGAACGCAGGGCCTGTGAAGCATTACTTGGAACTGATTGAGCAAACTGGGTTCCCGTATAAGGAAACTCATCAGGTCACAAAAGCAGAGCAGATAGAAGAAGAAATGTTCTTAGGCCTTCGAAAGATCGAAGGGGTGAAAAGTGCCGACTTCCAAGCCAAATATGGTGTTGCACCAGAAGCTCTTTTTTCCACTGTTCTTGAAGAATTAGAAGAAAAAGGTCTCATTGTAAAAGGTGACATCGGCATTCGTTTAACAAGAAAAGGGAAATTGTTAGGAAATGAAGTATTTCAAGCGTTTCTCGGTGAGTTATAATTGACATTTTAATTTGAGTTTGGTAATTTTGTTTATACAATTAGCACTCGTTGAAAGAGAGTGCTAACAGGGGTGATGATGATGTTAACAAATCGTCAGCTTTTGATTCTGCAAGTCATCATTAATGACTTTATTCGTTCGGCGCAGCCAGTGGGGTCAAGGACTCTTTCTAAAAAAGAGGACATCACATTCAGCTCTGCGACGATTAGAAACGAAATGGCTGATTTGGAGGAACTTGGTTTTATTGAAAAGACCCATTCTTCATCTGGAAGAATTCCTTCAGAAAAAGGATATCGTTATTATGTAGATCATTTGCTCTCTCCGCGAAAACTGTCGTCTAAAGAGCTTGTGCTCATCCAGTCGGCTTTTCAGGAGAAAATTTTTGAGCTGGAAAAAACAGTTCAAAAATCGGCGGAAATTTTATCAGATCTCACAAACTATACATCGATTGTGCTTGGTCCAAAGCTGAGTGAAAATCGATTAAAGCAAATTCAGCTTGTCCCCGTTCAGCCAAACAAAGCAGTAGCGATCATGATTACAGACAGCGGGCATGTTGAAAACAAAACCATTACCTTCTCTGAGCATCTCGATGTCTCCGATATTGAGAAGCTGATGAATATTTTGAATAGCCGATTAGCTGGCGTTCCAATGGACCAGCTGAAGGACAGGATGTATAAAGAAGTGGTCATGCTTCTGCGCACACATTTAAAAGATTATGATCACATTTTAGATGCGCTGGGCAACACATTTACATCGACACAAAATGAATCAAAACTTTTCTTTGGCGGGAAGATTAATATGTTGAATCAGCCAGAGTTTCATGACATCGACCGCATTCGCTCACTCATGATGCTGATTGAGCAAAAGAATGATGTCATGCAGCTGTTTCATCCAAATCAGCAAGGAATCACCATTAAAATCGGTTCAGAAAACAATTTGGAAGCAATGGAGAACTGCAGTTTGATCACAGCCACTTATTCGATTGATCAAAAATCACTTGGCTCCATTGCCATCATCGGTCCAACCCGCATGGATTACGGGCGAGTCGTTAGTCTTTTGCATCATGTATCAAAAGACTTGTCAAACGCACTTTCCAATTTGTATGATGAGTAGGGTGATAAAAGATAGGGGCATTGCCCCTTCGTATTCTTGAATCTTTTGAGGGAGGTGAACACAATGTCAGAAGAAAAACAGACACCTGAGCAAGAAGCAGAGGTTGAAGCACAAGAAGAAGCAGTTCAAGCAGATACTGAGGAAGTAACACATGATGAACAGTCTGCCTTCCAAGAGAAAATCGATGAATTGCAGCAGCTTCTAGATGAAAAAGAAAACAAAATTCTGCGTGTTCAAGCAGATTTTGAAAACTATAAACGCCGTGCTCGAACTGAAGTGGAGACCGTGCAAAAATATCGTTCTCAACATGTTGTCAGCGATCTTCTCCCAGCTCTTGACAACTTTGAAAGAGCGCTTGGAATTGATCCAGACAATGAGCAGACGAAAAGTTTGTTAGAAGGAATGCAAATGGTTTACCGTCAGCTGGTAGAAGCGTTGAAAAATGAAGGCGTTGAACCGATTGAAGCTGTCGGCAAAGAGTTCGATCCAAACCTTCATCAAGCCGTCATGCAAGTTGAAGATGAAAATGTCGATTCAAATATCGTAGTAGAAGAATTGCAAAAGGGCTATAAACTCAAAGACCGAGTTATTCGTCCATCAATGGTAAAAGTAAATCAATAACTACATAATGGGAGGTCATCGATTATGAGTAAAATCATTGGGATTGACTTAGGAACAACAAACTCATGTGTTGCAGTACTTGAAGGCGGAGAGCCAAAAGTTATTGCAAACGCTGAAGGAGCACGTACAACACCATCAGTTGTCGCTTTTAAAAACGGAGAGCGCCAAGTTGGTGAAGTAGCGAAACGTCAATCAATTACAAACCCGAACACAATCATGTCTGTTAAAAGACATATGGGTACAGATTATAAAGTAGAAGTTGAAGGCAAGAACTATACACCGCAGGAAATCTCTGCAATCATTCTTCAACACCTTAAATCTTATGCTGAAGGCTATCTTGGCGAAGAAGTAACAAAAGCTGTAATCACAGTTCCTGCTTACTTCAACGATGCAGAACGCCAAGCGACAAAAGATGCTGGTAAAATTGCTGGTCTTGAAGTAGAACGTATCATCAACGAACCAACAGCAGCTGCACTTGCGTATGGTTTAGATAAAACAGAAGAAGATCAAACGATTCTTGTATACGACCTTGGCGGCGGTACATTTGACGTATCAATCCTTGAGCTTGGAGACGGGGTCTTTGAAGTACGCTCAACTGCTGGTGACAACCGTCTTGGTGGAGACGATTTTGACCAAGTCATCATTGATCACCTAGTAGCTGAATTCAAAAAAGAAAATGGTATTGACCTTTCTAAAGATAAAATGGCGCTTCAGCGTTTAAAAGATGCTGCTGAAAAAGCGAAAAAAGATCTTTCAGGTGTATCTTCTACACAAATCTCATTGCCATTTATCACAGCTGGAGAAGCAGGTCCTCTTCACCTTGAATTAACGCTGACGCGTGCTAAATTCGAAGAGCTTTCTGCAGATCTTGTAGAGCGCACAATGACACCTGTACGTCAATCTTTGAAAGATGCTGGTTTATCTGCTAGCGAGATTGATAAAGTCATCCTTGTTGGTGGATCAACTCGTATTCCTGCAGTACAAGAAGCAATCAAAAAAGAAACAGGCAAAGAGCCTCATAAAGGTGTAAACCCTGATGAAGTGGTTGCTCTTGGTGCGGCGATCCAAGGTGGAGTCATCACAGGAGATGTCAAAGACGTTGTTCTTCTTGACGTAACACCACTTTCTTTAGGAATTGAAACAATGGGCGGCGTATTCACGAAGCTGATTGAACGTAATACAACCATTCCAACAAGTAAATCTCAAGTATTCTCAACGGCTGCTGACAACCAAACAGCGGTAGACATCCATGTCCTGCAAGGTGAGCGCCCAATGGCAGCAGATAACAAAACATTAGGCCGTTTCCAATTGACTGACATCCCGCCAGCACCACGCGGCGTACCACAAATCGAAGTATCTTTTGATATCGATAAAAACGGTATTGTCAACGTACGTGCGAAAGATATGGGTACAGGCAAAGAGCAAAACATCACAATCAAATCTTCTTCAGGTCTTTCTGATGATGAGATCGAAAAAATGGTAAAAGAAGCAGAAGAAAATGCTGAAGCAGATGCGAAGAAAAAAGAAGAAATCGAAGTGCGCAATGAAGCAGATCAATTAGTGTTTACAACTGAAAAAACATTAAAAGATCTAGAAGGCAAAATCGATGAAGAGCAAGTGAAAAAAGCAAACGACGCGAAAGATGCACTAAAAGCTGCGATCGAAAAAGGCGAGCTTGAAGACATCAAAGCGAAAAAAGATGAGCTGCAAACAATCGTTCAAGAACTAACGACAAAGCTCTATGAAGAAGCTGCAAAACAAGCACAAGCTCAGCAAGAAGGCGGCGCTGAAGGTGCTCAAAAAGCAGATGACAATGTAGTGGATGCAGAATACGAAGAAGTAAACGACGATCAAGAGAAAAAATAATCACCTTTACTTTTGAAAAAGACTGCTGAAACGTACTCGTCAGAAAGTCAAAGTCAGGATCTCTTGGCTTTGACTTTTTTTCTTTCCAATGATGAAAGCAATTGAAAAAGGTCAAATCAAAATGATACAATCGTATTTATGTGAGAAATCGGGAGTGTGAAGAGATGAGTAAGCGTGATTACTATGAAGTGCTTGGCGTGAGTAAGAGCGCCTCAAAAGACGAGATCAAAAAGGCATACCGCAAGCTTTCAAAAAAGTATCACCCTGATATTAATAAAGAAGCTGGCTCAGATGAGAAATTCAAAGAAGTAAAAGAAGCCTATGAAACCCTTTCTGACGATCAAAAACGTTCGCAATATGACCAGTTCGGTCATACCGATCCAAACCAAGGCTTTGGCGGCGGCGGTTTTGGCGGAGGAGGAGACTTTGGCGGCTTCGGCGGCTTTGATGACATTTTCTCTAGTATTTTTGGCGGCGGAGCCAGAAGAAGAGATCCAAATGCACCGCGTCAAGGAGCAGACTTGCAATATACAATGACGCTTTCATTTGAAGAAGCAGCATTTGGGAAAGAAGCAACGATTGAAATCCCTCGCGAGGAATCATGTGAAACATGTCATGGATCAGGGGCAAAGCCTGGGACAGAAGCAAAGACTTGTTCACATTGCGGCGGCTCTGGTCAATTAAATGTTGAGCAGTCAACTCCGTTTGGTAAAGTGGTCAATCGCAGAGTATGTAACTACTGCAGCGGAACAGGAAAACAAATCGATCACAAATGTTCTACATGTGGCGGCTCTGGTAAAGTGCGTAAGCGTAAGAAAATCAATGTGACGATTCCAGCAGGAGTTGACGATGGTCAGCAGCTCAGAGTGTCTGGTCAAGGGGAACCAGGTGTAAATGGAGGGCCTCCAGGCGATCTATTTGTTGTGTTCCATGTGCGTTCGCATGAATTCTTCGAACGTGACGGAGATGACATTTACTGCGAAATGCCGCTAACCTTTGCACAGGCTGCATTAGGTGACGAAATTGAAGTGCCGACATTACACGGTAAAGTAAAATTGAAAGTCCCTGCTGGCACGCAAACTGGCACGAAGTTTAGACTCAAAGGAAAAGGTGTGAAAAATGTACGCGGCTATGGCCAAGGCGATCAGCATATCGTTGTACGAGTCGTCACACCGACAAATTTAACGGACAATCAAAAAGATATCATTAGAAAATTTGCTGAAGTGAGCGGAAATAAACCGGACGAACAAGAAATGAGCTTCTTCGATAAGGTGAAACGCGCATTTAAAGGCGAGTAAGACGGATAAGGAGTTGGTAGTATTGAAGTGGTCAGAAATTAGCGTCCATACAACAAATGAAGCGGTGGAACCGATCACCAATATTTTGCATGAAGCAGGTGCAAGTGGTGTCGTGATTGAGGACCCGCTTGATTTAGTCAAGGAACGTGAAAATGTATACGGTGAGATCTACCAGCTCGATCCGAATGACTATCCTGATGAAGGGGTCATCGTCAAAGCCTATCTTCCAATGAACAGCTTTTTGATGGAAACGGTAGATGAGATCAAAGAAGCCATCAACAATCTTCTTCTATACGATATTGACCTTGGACGAAACACGCTGTCTATTTGTGAAGTAAATGAAGAGGAATGGGCCACCGCATGGAAGAAATACTATCATCCTGTGAAAAACTCTGAAAAATTCACCATCGTTCCAACATGGGAAGAATATACTCCGGTTCATTCTGATGAACTGATTATTGAAATGGACCCAGGAATGGCATTTGGAACAGGGACACATCCAACAACCGTTCTTTGTATTCAGGCGCTTGAGCGCTATGTGAAGGAAAACGATACGGTGATTGATGTTGGAACAGGCTCTGGGATTTTAAGTGTGGCAGCAGCGATGGTTGGTGCAAAGGACATTCAAGCCTTTGATCTCGACACCGTTGCGGTTGAAAGTGCGAAGCAAAACATCGAACTAAATGGTGTAAGCGAACAAGTGACGGTCAAGCAAAACAACTTACTTGATGGGATTTCAGGTGAACGTGATGTGATCGTCGCCAACATTCTCGCAGAAGTGATTTTGCGCTTTACAGATCAAGCCTATGACTTATTGAAGAAAGATGGCTATTTCATTACATCAGGCATCATTGGACAAAAGAAATTACAAGTCAAAACAGCACTAGAAGAAGCAGGTTTTGACATTGTTGAAGTGCTGTCAATGGAAGATTGGGTCAGCATTATAGCGAAAAAATAAAGCGAGTAGGTGTCAGGACACGTATGCAACGATATTTTATCGACCTCACGAAAGAAGAAGTGATCGCAAAGGGATCTATCGTCATAAAAGGTGAAGATGTACATCACCTTTCCAACGTCATGCGCATGAAAGCAGGGCAGGAAATCCTTTGCTTAACGACAGACGGCTTTGAAGCGCTCAGTAAAATTGATACAATAACAAAGGAAGAAGTCATTTGTCACGTTGAAGGCTGGACAAATCAGGACAGAGAGCTTCCGGTAAAAGTAACAATTGCGAGCGGTCTCCCAAAAGGAGATAAGCTTGAGCTGATTATCCAAAAAGGCACAGAGCTTGGCGCAAGTGCATTTATCCCGTTTCAAGCGGCTCGTTCCATTACAAAGCTTGACCAAAAGAAGTCACATAAAAAACGAGAACGCTGGGAGAAAATCGCGAAAGAAGCAGCTGAGCAGTCCTACCGGAATATCATTCCTCGTGTTGATCCAGTATCAACGTTTAAAGAGCTGACTCAATTAGCTGGTGAATTCGATAAATGTGTCGTTGCATACGAAGAATCATCGAAAGAAGGAGAGCAAAGCCGCTTTCAAACTGTGCTCCAACAGATGAAAGGCGGACAAACCTTGCTCGTGGTTTTTGGCCCTGAAGGCGGTTTGGCAGAAAAGGAGATTGACGAGCTTGAAACGCTTGGTGCAGTCATTTGCGGGCTCGGACCACGCATTTTAAGAACGGAAACAGCTCCTCTTTACGCGCTTTCTGCTATATCTTATCAAACAGAGTTATTAAGAGGTGAATCATGATGGGAACAGTAGCGTTCCATACACTTGGCTGTAAGGTCAATCACTATGAAACAGAAGCGATCTGGCAGCTGTTTAAAGAAGCAGGCTATGAAAGAAAAGAGTATGAATCAAAAGCAGACGTATATGTCATTAATACATGTACGGTCACGAATACAGGCGATAAGAAAAGCCGCCAAGTTATTAGAAGAGCCATTCGTCATAACCCGGATGGTGTCATTTGTGTAACAGGCTGTTATGCGCAAACATCTCCAGCAGAAATTATGGCGATTCCTGGTGTTGATATTGTCGTTGGAACACAAGACAGACATAAATTACTCGGTTACATTGAAGAATATCGCAGAGAAAGACAGCCGATTAATGGGGTTGGCAATATCATGAAAGCACGTGTGTTTGAAGAACTCGATGTTCCTGCATTTACAGACAGAACACGCGCTTCATTAAAAATCCAAGAAGGCTGTAACAATTTCTGTACATTCTGCATTATTCCTTGGGCTCGCGGACTTCTTCGTTCTCGTAATCCAGAAGAGGTCATCAACCAAGCGCAGCAGCTTGTGGATGCCGGCTATAAAGAAATTGTATTAACAGGTATTCACACAGGCGGATACGGAGAAGACTTAAAGGATTATAACTTTGCAAAGCTTCTGAAAGAATTAGATGAACGTGTCATCGGTTTAAAACGAATCCGTATTTCATCTATCGAAGCAAGCCAAATTACAGATGAAGTGATTGAAGTGCTTGATCAGTCAGATAAGATTGTCAGACACTTGCACATCCCGCTTCAATCTGGCTCGAATACAGTCCTGAAAAGAATGCGCCGTAAATATACGATGGAATTCTTTGCAGAGCGTTTAACAAAGCTGAAAAAAGCATTGCCAGGCCTTGCTGTCACCTCTGATGTGATTGTTGGATTCCCTGGGGAAACAGAGGAAGAGTTTTTGGAAACGTACAATTTTGTCAAAGACCATCAATTCTCTGAACTACACGTATTCCCTTACAGCAAACGTACAGGTACGCCAGCTGCAAGGATGGAAGATCAAGTGGATGAAAATGTGAAAAACGAACGCGTCCACCGCTTGATTGCTCTTTCTGACCAGCTTGCGAAAGAATATGCATCAGCTTATGAAGGAGATGTCCTAGAGATTATTCCGGAAGAATCCTTCAAAGAACAAGAAGGAAAGCACAATCTTTATGTGGGATATACGGATAACTATATGAAGGTTGTTTTTGAAGGAACAGAGGACATGATCGGCCGTTTGGTCAAAGTAAAAATCATGAAAGCGGGTTATCCTTATAACGAAGGACAATTCGTTCGTATCAGTGATGATGTGCAAACAGACAAAGTGAGAATGACCTCATAATAGATAAAAAAACCGGCTGCCAAAAGGGCAAGCTGGTTTTTTTATTTTGACTGATTTGGTAAAAGACATAAGATCAATGTGTGAAATGGATGAATGAACGGGAAGAAAAGCAAAGAGCTTGCCACATTAAACAGCAGGCTGAAGTGCGCAATTTGCTGGGCTGGAGCGTTTGCAAGAAGGGCGACGAATTCCGTCATCATGGCGAGAAATGGGAGACATAAAAGCACGCCGAGCACATTAAACAAAACGTGTGCATAAGCCGTTTGACGTGCTGCATAGCCGCCAGATATGGCAGCCATTACGGCTGTAATACATGTCCCGATATTTGACCCTAACACAAAGCTTATGCCTTCCTGAAGCCCAACAGTTCCTTCATTCATAAACCCCATTAAAATGCCGATACAGACGGAGCTCGAATGAACAATCGCTGTGAAAATGGTACCCGAAAGCAGCGCCGTCCAGTCAGAATGCTGCATCATTTCAAGAAAGCGCAATGTCTCAGGCTGACTTGTCATCATACCTGCAATTTTAGAAAAGCCTTGAATACAAAAAAAGATCATCCCGAGCCCAAATATACTTTTTCCTGCATGCCTAAAAGATTTTCTGCCAAACATGATGCATATTAGACCAGCTAGGATTAAGACCCACATGAAAACATCCATTTTAATGGCGATAAATTCTGTTGTAAACGTGGAGCCAATATTGGTGCCAAGAATCATTGGAATGGATTTTTTAAAAGAGAGAATGCCTGTACTGACAAAGCCGATCACGATGACCATAAACGCTGAACTGCTTTGAAGAATCCCTGTAAATACGATGCTGACCAAGAATGCTTTTATTGGGTGATCTGTAAAGAGAAGAAGTGATTTCTCAATACGAGACGACGCAAGCGCCATTAATCCTTTTCTCAGCAAACCCATTGACCATAAAAAAATGAAAATAAGTGCACAAAAATAAATGATCGCCATCATAGAAAAGTCCTCCTCTTACCAATGAATATATGGACTTGTCTACCTGCTCATGACGAAAATATATTTCCAAATCACTTAGTTGACCTCACACTAGGCTTATATTATAATGTCTAGGTACATGTTTTGCATGTATATCTTTTTTTAATGCAGTCGATTGGTGTATTCGGAGGGAGGGAAAGAGAATGTCAAAAACGGTCGTTAGAAAAAACGAATCGCTTGAAGATGCTCTTCGTCGCTTTAAACGCAGTGTATCCAAAACTGGAACATTGCAAGAAGCAAGAAAGCGTGAATTTTATGAAAAGCCTAGCGTAAAGCGCAAGAAAAAGTCTGAAGCTGCTAGAAAACGTAAATTCTAAAGAGGGTGGATTTTATGAGTCTTCTTGAGCAATTAAATACTGATATGAAGCTTTTTATGAAAAACCGTGAGAAAGACAAGCTTGTTGTCATTCGTATGGTAAAGGCTTCGCTCCAAAATGAAGCAATTAAGCTTAAGAAAGGCAGTTTGACCGGCGATGAGGAACTAACCGTCCTTTCCCGCGAGATTAAGCAACGTAAAGACTCCCTCCATGAATTTTCGAAAGCTAATCGCTTAGATTTAGTAGATAAAGTTCAAAAAGAGATTGACATCTTAGACGTTTATTTACCTGAACAGTTTTCTGAAGAAGAACTGCAAACGATCGTGAAAGAAACGATCGCTGAAACAGGTGCTTCATCGAAGGCTGATATGGGTAAAGTCATGAGCGCTATTATGCCAAAAGTAAAAGGTAAAGCTGATGGTGCTGTCATTAACAGACTTGTCAGCGAGCAACTGTCTCAATAAAAAAGTATCCTTCTATTGTTAGAAGGGTACTTTTTTTATACCTTCATCATTCTGTCATATAAAAATGAAACCTATGATACATTTGTAACGTATGTAAAGGAACGGTAAAATGGAAGATAGAGAGGAGGGATCACCAAATAGATGAAAAAAATAAAAATTTCTATTGCTCTCTTCAGTTGTTTTATAATATGCTTGTTATTAGGGGTTCAATTGACCGCGAAATCAGTAGATCAGAAAGTTCATGTTATCCCAATTGAAGATACAGTAGAAAAAGGACTTTCTAAATTTATTGAACGATCATTTGAGCAGGCAAAGTCCGAACGAGCGAAACATATCATTCTAGACATCAATACACCAGGTGGTGCAGTCGATGCGGCGCTTGAGATTGCAGATACCATTCGTGCGTCTGATATCCCTGTGACAGCATTTGTGAATCATAGAGCGCTTTCAGCCGGGGCATTCCTTGCACTAAATGCCGACGAGATTTATATGACCCCAAATGGAAAGATGGGAGCTGCTGCGATCATTGATGGGGAAGGCAATGCTGCCGATCAAAAATCTGAATCGCTATGGCTTGCTGAAATGAGTGATGCTGCCGAAAAGCAGGGGCGTGATCCGAAATATGCGCTTGCGATGGCTGATCCAGACATAGATGCGAAGGATGCTGGTGCACCAAAAGGAGAACTGCTCACCTTTAATACGGATCGAGCGCTTCAATTTGGTTACGCAGAAGGTGAAGCGAAGAATTTAGATGACTTGCTTCAGAAGCTGAAATTAGCAGACGCTTCTGTTCAATACGATGAAGTGAGCTTTGCTGAAAAGGTTGCGCGCTTTCTCACGCACCCAATCGTCATTCCAATCCTTTTATCCATCGCAAGCTTAGGGTTAATTGTTGAGCTCTATTCTCCTGGCTTTGGGGTTCCAGGCACCATGGGAGTGACAGCGCTTCTTTTATTCTTTTATGGACATCTCGTGGCTGGTTTTGCAGGATATGAGACGTTGTTCCTGTTCTTAGCAGGGATATTGCTCATTATTCTGGAATTGTTTTTGCCGGGGGGAATCGTAGGTGTCATTGGACTGATCTGTGTTGTTGCCAGCTTATTTTTAGCAGCTGGAAGCTTTACAGAAATGGCGATTTCCATCTTGATTGCCACTGCTGTTTCAATCATAGCAGTTATTTTATTGACAAAGGTGTTGGGGAAACGTATGAAATTTTTTAAAAAGTTCATTTTAACCGATTCAACCAATAAAGAAAGCGGTTATGTCTCAAATGAAACAAGAGAGGATCTTGTTGGACAGATCGCTGTTACATTAACAGCGCTTCGCCCATCTGGGACGGCTGTACTCGGAGATGAGCGCATTGACGTTGTGTCAGAAGGTGCGTTTATTGACAAGGATGAACAAGTTAAAATCGTCAAAGCGGAAGGCTCACGCATTGTCGTGAGGAAAGTATAGATAACTGATTTTATAGGAGGAATAAAATGGATCCATCTACTTTACTATTATTTGTGATTATCGCAGCAGGTCTGATCGTTCTATCGATCTTCTTCACCTTTGTACCGGTGATGCTGTGGATTTCTGCCTTAGCGGCTGGCGTAAGAGTGAGCATTTTTACACTTGTAGGAATGAGACTTCGTCGAGTCATTCCAAACCGAGTGGTCAATCCGCTCATCAAAGCACATAAAGCAGGTCTTGATGTGACGATTAACCAATTAGAAAGTCACTACCTGGCAGGTGGTAACGTTGACCGTGTTGTGAACGCATTAATCGCGGCTCAACGTGCGAATATTGAATTGAACTTTGCACGTTGTGCAGCGATCGACCTAGCAGGCCGTGACGTACTTGAAGCTGTACAAATGAGTGTAAATCCTAAAGTCATTGAAACACCATTTATCTCTGGTGTGGCAATGGACGGGATTGAAGTAAAAGCCAAAGCACGTATTACAGTTCGCGCAAACATCGAACGACTTGTCGGTGGTGCAGGGGAAGAAACAATCATTGCTCGTGTAGGTGAAGGAATTGTCTCTACAATCGGTTCATCAAATAATCATAAAAAGGTTTTAGAAAATCCAGATATGATTTCTCAAACGGTTCTTGGTAAAGGATTAGATTCAGGTACTGCGTTTGAAATTCTCTCGATTGATATCGCAGATGTGGATATCGGTAAGAACATCGGGGCGATTCTGCAAACGGACCAAGCAGAAGCAGACAAAAACATCGCACAAGCGAAAGCGGAAGAACGCCGCGCAATGGCTGTTGCCCAAGAACAAGAAATGCGTGCAAGAGTTGAAGAAATGCGCGCGAAAGTCGTAGAAGCAGAGGCTGAAGTACCACTTGCAATGGCTGAAGCATTACGCGAAGGTAATATTGGAGTCATGGACTACATGAACATTAAGAATATCGATGCTGATACGGATATGAGAGATTCATTTGGTAAAATGACAAAAGGTCCATCTGATAATGAAAACAAATAAGCATCCTCTCACGCTTTAAGGAGGGAGCCCAATGGACATTCTATTTGAAAATCCGTTACTAATTGCGATTATCATCGGTATCATCTCTGCTGTATTTGGGAAAATCGGCAAACAAGAGGAGAAGGAACAAAACAACCAGCAACATAAGCCGGCTCCTCAGAATAAGCCTATGCCTCAAAAGAAAGCAGAACAAACCAGCCCGAACCCAGTCAAAACAGACCAGTTGGACGATTTCGGCGATGTACATGATCATGGCGGGATGAAGAAACAAGGTTCACAGTCCTTACAGGATCGTTATACCGCTACACTAGCTGAAATGGAAGAAAGAAAAAGCGAGCTGAATAAAGAGTTCAAATCTCTTGAAAGGCAGCTGACCAGACCGAAAGCTTCTGCTGCGGAAATGAAGCCGTACGTCATTAACAGGCTTAACCAAAATACTGTTGTTCAAGGCATGCTTCTTGGAGAAGTATTTGGAGAGCCGCGCGCGAAAAAGCCGCACAGAACGATGAAACGGCCATATAAAAGATAAAGAAGAAAGTCCCTTTATATAAAGGGACTTTTTTGTTTTTCCTGATGGAGATTTCTCGCAGTAAAAATGATGAAACGGCTGTTTTGCGGGATTCATTAGCATGATCTGAACCGCTGAGGAATAGGATGATATAGAGGCTTTCTCATCAGTCTCACCATCTTTCAGTTTGATCTCATACACATGGGGCGGGAAGGGGTTCTTATTGAATGGGAAAAAGAAAAAATCGACTTAAAGCATGGCTGACAAGAACACTTGAAATCCCTCCAGACGTCATGATGGATCTTCCCCGTATTACGATGGTTGGCAGACTCCACATTTACATAGAGAACCATAAAGGGCTTTTGCTTTTCAGTGATCAAGAGGTAAGGCTGATGCTCAAACAAGGACAATGCATTATTTCAGGGAAAGATTTTGTGATTAAAACGATTTTGCCAGAAGAGATCTTATTAGAAGGGAAAATCGATGAGGTCCGTTATATTGATTCTTAACTGACGGAGGGGAGAAGTGTGAAGAATAAATGGTTCGCCTATTTTATTGGCAGAGTGGAAGTGGAGATCAAGGGAAACGGCATTGAGCGGCTCATCAATGAGTGCACGAGACAGGGGATCACAATGTTTCAAGTGAGCCGCCGTCAAGACAGCGTGCGCTTATTTATTCGCTTATCAGATGTACATGCCTTCAGAAAAGTACAAAGACATCATGAAGTGACATGTTCATTTCATCAAAAGAAGGGATTTCCGTTTCTTCTCCTATGGTCAAGGAAGAATATTGGGTTTACCCTTGGGATTGTGTGTTTTCTAGCGACGATATTGGCGCTTTCAAACATGGTGTGGAAAATTGATATTAAAGGAGCCAATCCAGAAACTGAACATCAGATGAGAAAGCATTTAGACGAGATTGGAGTGCAAAAAGGCCGTTTTCAGTTTCTAATGGGAACACCTGAGAAAATTCAAAAATCACTGACCGCCAATATTCAAAGCATTACATGGGTCGGCGTTGAACTAAACGGTACAACATTTCAAATGAAAGTTGTGGAAAAAAATGAGCCGGAAGAAGAGAAATATACGAGTCCTCAGCACATCGTTGCCAAGAAGAAGGCTGTCATCACGAGAATGTATGTGGAAAAAGGGGAGCCGCTTGCCGCGGTTGACGAACATGTGAAGAAAGGGCAGATGCTCGTCTCTGGTCTCATCGGCAGCGAAGACCAGCAAAAAACGGTGGGTGCTAGAGCGAAAATTTATGGTGAAACGTGGTACCGTTCTGAAGTTTCTGTCCCTCTTCGAACATCTTTTGATGTCTTTACGGGTAAAATGAAGACAAAGCACAAGCTCTCCGCATTTGGAGGTTCAATGCCATTTTGGGGCATTTCCTTTAAAAAGGATGATTTTAAGCAGCCAAAAACAGAAACAGAAGTTCACCCACTACATTTCTTAAACTTCCAGCTCCCATTTTCCTATGAAAAAGAAATGACACGCGAAAGTGAAAAAATAAATCGGACATACACAAATAAAGAAGCGGTTCAAGCAGGGATTAAAATGGGTAAAAAAGAATTAGAAGAGAAGCTAGGTCAAACAGGAGAGGTGAAAAGTGAAAAAGTTTTGCACGAGACAACAGGGAATGGTAAAGTTAAGTTAATCATCCTTTACCAAGTAATAGAAGATATTGTTCAACCAACACCTATTGTTCAGGGAGACTAGAGAATGACAGAACATTTACTTGAAATTCAACAAAAATTAGATAGCCCAAACGAAGCGATTGCTTTATTTGGAAATCAAGATGCTTATCTGAAACTGATGGAAAACGAGCTGAATGTCTCCATTATTACGCGCGGAGAAAAAGTGTATGTTTCTGGTCAGGAAGCATCAAGAGAAACAGCGAGCCGTCTGATTACATCTCTCTTACATCTCATCCGAAAAGGAATTGAGATTTCTGAACGGGATGTCGTCTATGCTATTAAAATGGCGCAAAAAGACAAGCTCAATTATTTTGAAAATATGTATGAAGATGAAATTACGAAAAATGCTAAAGGGAAGTCAATCAGGGTAAAAACCATTGGCCAGCGGGAATATGCTGCGGCGATGAAAAAAGATGACCTGGTCTTTGGAATTGGACCAGCTGGAACAGGGAAGACGTATTTGGCAGTCGTCAACGCGGTACATGCACTGAAAAATGGACATGTGAAACGGATTATCCTGACAAGACCAGCTGTTGAAGCAGGAGAGAGTCTTGGCTTTTTACCAGGTGATCTAAAGGAAAAAGTAGATCCTTATTTAAGACCACTATATGATGCCTTGCATGATGTGCTTGGCAGTGATCATACGGAACGTTTAATCGAGCGCGGCGTGATTGAAATAGCGCCTCTTGCCTACATGAGAGGGCGGACACTCGATGATGCATTTGTTATTTTAGATGAAGCGCAGAATACAACGCCTGCCCAAATGAAAATGTTTTTGACGAGACTTGGGTTTGGCTCTAAAATGGTCATTACAGGAGATATTACACAGATTGATCTGCCGAAAGGCATGCAGTCTGGTCTTGCAGCTGCAAAGGACATGCTTGCAGAGATCAAGGGCATTTCATTTATTGAGTTAGACCAGACAGATGTGGTCAGACACCCGCTTGTGGCGAAGATCATCGGAGCATACGAAAAGCAAAAATGAACTTAGTGACCCGATCGTCTTCATCGGGTCATTTTGTTTCGATCGTGGTTTAAAGTAAAAAAGGAGGTACTTTCCTTGAGAAAGAATCAGAAAGACAGTCAGCGCAAAAGACTACTGTCTAAAAAAGAACCTCAGAAAATGGAGCGCTCACGTTATTTAAATGTTTTGCTATACGCAGGTTTAGCAGCCATTCTATTCGTGGTGCTCTTCTTCCATGTAAAGCCTGAATCGCTCGACTTAGATTTATTTTCAGTGAGCGAACAGACCATCTATTCTCCATCAACCGTCGATGATCAAGAAGCGACAGAAGAAAAGAAGCAAGAAGCAACAGATCAAGTAGAGGATCAATATACACTCAAAAAAGCGTATTCTGACAATCGTGTTGACCTCATCTCCTCCCTTTTTGAAGCCATTAAAGAAGAGAAGAAAGCAGCTGATGAAAAAGAGAATCCGCCATCAGATAAAGAAATGGTCAAGCGTGTCAAAGAAAAACTCACATCAGATATGCAGGAGGCTGTTTCAGACCAATCCATCAAAGCACTGCTTCAGGCAAGTGACGAAAATCTCTCTTTTACTAAGGATTCCATCATCACAGTGGTAAATTCACTGATGAGTAAAGAAATCACAGCAGCGAAATTACAAGATGAGAAAAAACAAGTGAAAACAGAGCTTGAAAATAATTCAATTCCATCAAAATACTTAAATGCAGCAAAAGAAATTGGTGAATTTGCGATCATTCCAAACTATGTATTTGATCCAGTGGCTACAGAGAAGAAAAGACAAGAAGCCGCTGATAATATTCAGCCCGTTCAGATTAAGCAAGGGCAAATTTTAGTCGAAGAAGGAGAACTTATCGACCGGGAAGTGTATCGTAAATTAGAACTGACAGGCCTCTTAAACAGCTCCAATTTGATTAAGCCTGTAAGCGGTCTTATGATATTGATTGGTCTGTTTTTAGCAGCGATTATTCATTCACTTGAAACGAGGAAAAAATCGCTTGTTCATAAGAATAAGTCGTTGCTGCTCTACTCGCTTATTTTCACCATTATTTTAGTCATCATGGAAGTATTCAGTCTCTTCCAGGAAACGAAGTATACGACGATAGGTTATGTGGTACCAGTGGCACTTGGCACGATGCTGATCAAGCTGCTTATCAATGAGCGGCTAGCGATCTTCTCTGGCCTTGTATTTGCTCTTTGCGGCAGTATGATGTTTAATCAAGGAGTAACCGGCGTCTTTAACTATGTGATCTGTGCTTATTACCTTGTGAACGGGATGGCGGGCATTTTATTTTTGAGAAAGCATAATGCACGTTCAAAAATATTGCAGGCAGGGCTTTGGGTCGCTTTAATGAATGTCCTTGTGGTTCTATCCATTACGCTGATCCAAAACTCCTCACCATCAGGGCTTGAAATCGGTGTGAACCTCATGATGGCGTTTGTGTCAGGGTTTGCATCATCTATTTTGGTCATTGGGTTAATGCCTGTGTTTGAGAGTATGTTCGGCATCCTTTCAACAATGAAGCTGATTGAATTATCAAACCCAAATCATCCGCTGCTCAAAAAGATTTTAACAGAGACACCAGGTACATATCATCATAGTGTCATGGTGGCAAATTTAGCGGATGCTGCATGTGAAGCAGTTGGCGCAAACGGTCTTTTAGCAAGGGTTGGCGCTTATTATCATGACATTGGGAAAACGAAAAGACCGCAATACTTTATCGAAAACCAAATGAACATTGATAATCCGCATGACAAGCTTTCTCCTCAGCTAAGTAAAAATATCATTATTGCCCATACGACAGATGGAGCTGATATGCTGAGAGAAAAGAAGTTTCCTGAAGAGCTTGTCGATATTGCAGAACAGCATCACGGGAAGTCACTGTTAAAGTTCTTTTACTATAAGGCAAAAGAGCGTGATGATCAGGTGACAGAGGAAGAATTCCGTTATCCTGGTCCAAAACCGCAATCAAAAGAAGCGGCAATTATTTCTGTAGCGGACAGCGTTGAAGCGGCAGTACGATCGATGCATAATCCAAATCCAGAGCGAATCGAAAAGCTCGTCAAAGGCATTATTTCAGATAAAATGCAGGATGGGCAATTTAGTGAATGTGATCTGACATTTAAAGAATTAAATATTATTGGTCAAACGATTTGTACAACATTAAAGGGGATTTTTCATTCTCGGATTGAATATCCAGATGCCCCGAAGCAGAAGGTGAAGTAAATGACATTGTTAATCGATTTAATAGATGAAACAGGACAAGTATCAAAAGAGCAGCTTGAAGAAGTGGAAAAGCTTCTTCAGTTCGCTGCAGATGCCCTTGAGGTCAAAGATCAAGCGGAGCTATCAGTGACGATCGTCTCGAATGAAGAGATTCATCAAATCAATAAAGAATACCGCGGGAAAGACGCACCAACGGATGTCATCTCCTTTGCACTTGAGGAAGAAGGAGAAGGGGAAATTGAAATCATTGGTGCTGATGATATTCCGCCTGTACTCGGCGACATCATCATTAGTGTGGACCGTACGAAAGAGCAGGCAGAGGAATATGGACATTCCTTTATGAGAGAGCTTGGATTCCTCACCATTCATGGGTTCCTTCATTTGCTCGGGTTTGATCATATGACAGAAGAAGATGAAAAAGAAATGTTCGCCAAACAGACAAAGATCTTGGATGATTATGGCCTTTCAAGATCTTCGTAAGAAAAGAAGGCCGCTTGCCCGTTTTTTTCGGAGTTTTTATTATGCATTTAGAGGAATATGGCGAACTTTCTTGAATGAACGGAATTTTCGATTTCACACAGTCGCAGCCATCATCGTGGTGATCTGCGGCTTTTGGTTTCACATTGAACCATACGAATGGATGATCGTTTTGCTTTTATGCGGGGGGATGTTTGCGCTTGAACTTGTCAATACAGCCATTGAACATACAGTGGACCTGATGACAGAAGATAAGCACCCTCTTGCAGAGAGAGCGAAGGACGCTGCAGCAGGCGCTGTTTGCGTTTACGCCGCGATTTCGGTTATGATTGGGGTGATCATCTTCTTACCGAAGATCATGCAATAGAACAATATTACTATTTATTAACATTTTTAGAAATGGGCGTGAAAATGTCACGTGAATTATGTAAAATATAAATGTGACAGTGGGTCCATTTCTTCTGAAAGTGGGAACTAGGAATGAACAAACAAGAGTTGATTTCAGAAGCAGTTAAAGCAAGAGATTTTGCATATGTACCCTATTCAAAATTCAAAGTCGGTGCAGCATTATTGTCGAATGATGGAAAAGTGTATGGCGGCTGCAACATTGAAAATGCAGCATATGGCATGTGTAATTGTGCGGAAAGAACAGCACTTTTTAAAGCCTATTCAGAAGGCATCACATCGTTTCAAATGCTAGCGGTAGTGGCTGATACAGACCGGCCTGTTTCGCCGTGCGGCGCATGCAGACAGGTCATTTCAGAGCTGTGTGCACCTGATATGCCAGTGATTCTAACGAACTTAAAAGGACATATATACGAAACAACAGTAAACGAACTATTGCCAGGCGCATTTTCACCGGAGGATTTAAATGACTAACGAAAGCTTCAAATCAGGATTTGTATCAATTATTGGAAGACCAAATGTAGGAAAATCAACCTTTCTTAATCGTGTGATTGGACAAAAGATCGCCATCATGAGTGATAAGCCCCAAACGACACGAAACAAAGTGCAAGGTGTCTTGACAACAAACACGTCACAAACGATCTTTATCGATACACCAGGGATTCATAAACCTAAGCATAAGCTTGGTGACTTTATGATGAGAGTGGCTACAAATACACTGAAGGAAGTCGACCTGATCTTGTTTATGATCAATGCACAGGAAGGCTATGGCAAGGGTGATGAATTCATCATTGAACGACTCAAGCAAACATCTACACCGGTATTCCTAGTCGTCAATAAAATCGACCAAATTCACCCAGATGAGCTGTTCCTTTTAATTGATGAATACCGCACACGTTATCCATTTAAGGAAATTGTGCCAATTTCAGCTCTTGAAGGAAACAACATTGACACGCTTCTTCAGCAGATTGAAGGTTATCTTCCTGAGGGCCCTCAATTTTATCCGGCAGATCAAGTAACAGATCATCCAGAGCGGTTTATTATTTCTGAATTAATTCGTGAAAAAGTGCTGCATTTAACGAGAGAAGAGATCCCGCACAGTATTGCAGTTGCGATCGAATCCATTAAGCCAGATGAAAATGGCAAGATCCATGTTGCGGCGACCATTGTCGTAGAACGTGATTCACAAAAAGGGATCGTCATTGGTAAACGAGGCAGCTTATTAAAAGAAGTGGGACAAAAAGCGCGCAGAGATATTGAAGCACTTCTCGGTTCAAAAGTGTATCTGGAGCTTTGGGTAAAGGTTCAGAAGGACTGGCGTAATAAATCCACTCACCTTCGTGACTTCGGATTTAGAGAAGACGAATATTAAAAAATCGCTGTTGTTGTCATAAAATCTGACAATGGTGCGGTTCGATTAGTAAAAATTGTTTATCATGAAATGGAGGTAGCTTGGTCAAGATAAAATTAATATGTTGGATGTAGCGTTGCTGCTTCTAATAAAGAAAGGTGGGGTTTTTATGTTGAATTTTACATGGAACGTATTTTCACAAACAGGAAGCGTTGACACGTATCTGCTTTTCAAAGAGTTAGAAAAGGAGAACCTGGAAAGACCCGATGTACTTGAAGAAGAGATAGCACGATTTGATTTTCCAATCTTATAATTCTTGACCCCCTCCAATGCTCGGAGTGTAGACAAATGCTCATTAAAAGTGAAGGAATCGTCCTTAGAACAACAGATTATGGCGAAACAAACAAAATTGTCACGCTGCTCACTAGAGAACATGGGAAAATTGGCGTGATGGCAAGAGGTGCAAAAAAATCAAACAGCCGCCTGTCAGCCATAAGCCAGCCGTTTTTATACGGAACCTTTCTGATCCAATCATCAACAGGACTTGGAACGCTCCAGCAAGGCGAAATGATTGAAAGTATGCGAACCATTCGGGAGGATTTATTTTTGACCGCATATGCCGCATATATGACAGAGTTACTCGATAAAGGCACAGAAGAAAAAAAGCCAAACCCTTATTTGTTTGAGCTCCTGCTTCAATCTCTGCGTCATCTGAATGAAGGCACAGATGCTGATATTATCTTATTTATCGTAGAGGTCAAAATGTTATCAGTAATGGGAATGAAGCCTGAACTTGATCAATGTGTCCATTGTGGTCAAAAAGAAGGGCAGTTTCATTTCTCTATTAGAGATAACGGCTTCATTTGCCAAAATTGCTTTTCTAAAGATCCGTATAAACTGCCCTTATCCCCAGCAGCTGCAAGGCTGCTCCGTTTATTTCATTATTTTGATTTATCAAGGCTCGGTCAGGTTGATGTGAAACCGCAGACGAAACAAGAAATTCGTCAAGTGCTCGATCACTACTATGAAGAGTATTCAGGCCTTTATTTGAAATCAAAAAAATTCATGAATCAGATGGAATCCATGAAAAAGCTAATGGGCGGGGAAAACAAAAGTTGACATCTCCCATGACTTTTTGTAAGATCATCTAAGATAAAATATGTTGCATTGACAGAAAGAAGTACTTACGCAGAATTCATTAAAAGCGACCTTAGGGCGGTGTGAGCTAAGGATGGAGGCGTAACGAAAGGCATTCTTGAGCAACGTAAAACAAAGCGGCTGGATGCTACGACACCAGCAAATAGGGTGGAACCGCGGGAAAAACTCTCGTCCCTATGTTTGCAAGGAGCCTTGCGAGCATAGAGACGGGAGTTTTTGTGTTCTTTTGCGGGGTTCTAGACCCACCCGCTATACATAGTGGATGGTGTAGAAAAGATGGAGGTGCGATCATTGAATATTCAAGACATGATTTTGACGCTGCAAAAGCATTGGTCAAATGAAGGCTGCGTATTAATGCAGGCGTATGACACAGAAAAAGGTGCCGGAACGATGAGTCCATACACGTTCCTCAGAAGCATTGGCCCAGAGCCGTGGAAGGTAGCGTACGTTGAGCCTTCAAGACGCCCAGCTGATGGCAGATATGGAGAAAACCCAAATAGATTGTATCAGCATCATCAATTCCAAGTGATCATTAAGCCGTCACCTGACAATATTCAAGAACTGTATCTTGAATCATTGAAAGCGCTTGGTATTGACCCGCTGAAACATGATATTCGTTTTGTCGAAGACAACTGGGAAAACCCATCTCTTGGCTGTGCAGGACTTGGCTGGGAAGTATGGCTTGATGGAATGGAAATCACCCAATTCACGTATTTCCAGCAAGTCGGCGGCTTGGAATGTAAGCCTGTTTCCGTTGAAATCACATACGGTATTGAACGTCTTGCTTCCTACATTCAGGACAAAGAAAATGTCTTCGATCTTGAATGGACTGACGGATTTACGGTCAGAGATTTATTCCTAATGGCTGAATATGAGCACTCTGTTTATACATTTGAAACATCTAATACTGACATGTTGTTTGAGCTATTTACGACCTATGAGAAAGAAGCGCATAGCCAAATGGACAAAGGGCTTGTTCACCCAGCATACGATTATGTGCTCAAATGCTCTCATACGTTTAACCTGCTCGATGCAAAGGGCGCAATTTCTGTTACTGAGCGAACTGGATATATCGGAAGAGTGCGCCAGTTAGCAAGAAAAGTAGCCAAAACCTATTATGAAGAACGAGAAAAATTGGGATTCCCTATGCTAAAAGAGGAGGCGGCTTCTCATGAATAAACAAGATGTATTACTCGAAATCGGCTTAGAAGAGATGCCGGCTCGCTTCATGTCAGAAAGCACAAAGCAGCTAGGCGAAAAAGTAAAAACGTGGTTTGAAACGCAAAACATTTCATTTGAAGATGTTACTCTATTTAACTCACCAAGACGTCTTGCTGTACTTATGACAGGTGTCGCAGAAAAACAAGAAGACATCAAAGAAGAAGCAAAAGGTCCGGCTAAAAAGATTGCGCAAGATGCGGAAGGCAACTGGACAAAAGCAGCGGAAGGTTTTGCCCGCGGACAAGGTGCTTCAACAGATGATCTCTATTTTAAAGAGATCAAAGGAGTGGATTATGTCCATGTGCAGAAGTTTGAAGAAGGAAAGCAAGTTAAAGACCTTCTGCCAGCATTAGGTGAGATCGCCACTTCATTAAGTTTTCCAAAGAACATGAGATGGGGAAGCAAAGATTTACGCTACATCCGTCCGATTAAATGGATTGTTTGTTTATTTGGAGAGGAGATTGTACCTGTTGACATTGCTGGGGTGAAAAGCGGCCGTGAGACAAGAGGACACCGTTTCCTTGGTAAGGCAGCCATCATCGACTCGCCTGCTTCTTATGAGCAAACATTGCGCGATCAATTTGTCATTGCAGATTCAGATAAAAGAAAACAAGCCATTACCGAGCAGCTAAATGCTCTAGCTTCAGAAAAAGGATGGGTGATTCCTGTTGATCCTGAGCTTCTAGAAGAGGTCAACAATCTTGTAGAATACCCAACGGTGCTATCGGGTTCCTTTGAAGAAGAATTCCTTGCATTGCCGGAAGAAGTATTGGTAACGACAATGAAAGAGCATCAGCGTTATTTCCCTGTGAAAAATGAGCAAGGGGAATTATTGCCGCACTTTATTACGGTGAGAAATGGAAACAGTGAAGCGCTTGAAAATGTCGCAAGAGGGAACGAAAAAGTACTTCGTGCACGTTTATCAGATGCTGCCTTCTTCTATAAAGAAGACGAAAAACTAGTCATTGAAGACAATATTAAGAAGCTTGATAAGGTCGTATTCCATGAGAAACTTGGCACAATTGGCGATAAGCTAAAGAGAGTGACTGACATTGCGACGCGTTTAGCAGCACATGTCGGTGCAGATGACGAAACGACAGAGCGTGTGGCAAGAGCCGCAAGTATTTCGAAATTTGACCTTGTGACTCAAATGGTCTATGAATTCCCAGAATTACAAGGAATCATGGGCGAGAAATATGCAAAAGCACTTGGCGAACATGAAGAAGTGGCAAAGAGCATCAACGAGCACTATATGCCGCGCTTTGCCGGTGATGAGGCGCCCTCCACTTTGATTGGTGCGATTGTGGCAGTAGCAGATAAGCTGGATTCTATTTGTTCCTTCTTCTCAATTGATGTCATTCCAACAGGCTCTCAAGACCCTTATGGACTGAGAAGACAAGCGAGCGGTATCGTTCAAATCCTGCTCGATCGTCATTGGAATATTTCATTTAAAGAGCTTTTGGCACTTGCTCAAGTAGAAGCAGAACATGAAGCTGCTCTGATTGAATTTTTGACACACCGTTTAAAATATGTCCTCCAAGCAGAGCATATCCGTCATGATGTTGTCGATGCAGTGCTGGATGTTGAAAATATTGAACCTTATGCAGTCGTGAAAAAAGCAGCTGTTCTTGAAGAGAGCGTGAAACAAGAAAGCTTCAAAGAAACGGCAGAAGCATTAGGACGCGTCATTTCAATCAGTAAAAAAGGGGAAGATGCAGAGATTCAGCCTGAGCTGTTTGAAAATGAGCATGAGCAAAAGCTATATGAGGCGTATCAACAAGTAGAGACAGCTGTCAAGGAACATGTAGCAGCAGGGCAATACAGCGCAGCACTTGAGGCGCTAGATACGTTAAAAACACCGATTGTTCATTATTTCGATCACACAATGGTACATGCGGATGATGAAAAGCTGAAGCGAAATCGTTTGGCGCAAATGGTCAAACTAGCCAAAGTCATTCAATCATTTGCGAATATGAACAATTTAATTGTAAAATAAATACCTAAGAACGGTTGCCTTTTTCGAAGGGCAATCGTTTTTTACTCATTTAATTCACGGTTTTTGAGTGGATTTTTGTTTCATTCGGACAAAGATGCGCTATAATATGATGAGTTATGAAAATGATATACATAAAGTAAAGATTCGCTCTCTCTATTTAAAGGTGGTGAGTACAATCGAGTTAAATAAACGGCAAGAGCAGATTTTACAGATTGTCAAAGAGAATGGTCCGATCACTGGAGAGCATATCGCCGATCGGCTGAACTTAACTAGGGCGACCCTCAGACCGGATTTAGCCATATTAACGATGTCAGGTTTTTTAGAAGCAAGACCAAGGGTCGGCTACTTTTTCACAGGAAAAACAGGCACGCAGCTTCTAGCAGATAAGCTGAAAAAACTTCAAGTAAAAGATTTTCAATCCATTCCAGTGGTGATACATGAGAATGTTTCAGTTTATGATGCGATTTGTACGATGTTTTTAGAGGATGTGGGCACATTATTCGTTGTGGATGATCACTCTATTTTAACAGGCGTGTTGTCAAGGAAAGACCTCCTTCGCGCAAGTATTGGAAAACAGGAGCTTCCATCTATCCCTGTCCATATTATTATGACAAGAATGCCGAACATCACCGTTTGCCGCAAGGAAGATTTCATTATGGATGTGGCGAAGCACTTGATTGAAAAGCAGATAGATGCACTTCCTGTTATAAAAGATACGGATAAAGGCTTTGAAGTGGTCGGCAGAATTACGAAAACAAACATGACGAAAATACTTGTTAGCTTATCGGAGAATGAAATAATCTAATTACAGAAGACTGCGAGGGGATGTTATGAGTAATCGCGTAATTTTTGTGGTATCAGATTCAGTAGGAGAAACGGCAGAGCTCGTGGTCAAAGCGGCACTTAGCCAATTTGATGGCGGCTCATCAGACCATTCAAATATTAGAAGAATCCCGTATGTAGAGGATGTCGGTACGATTAAAGAAGTCATTTCACTGGCGAAAGCAGATAACGGAATCGTCTGCTTTACTCTTGTTGTGCCAGAAATGCGCCAATTCTTAATTGAAGAGGCAGAAGCAAACGGAGTCGTTTATTATGACATCATCGGACCACTCATCGATAAAATGGAGACTGCTTATGGAAATGAAGCGAAACATGAGCCGGGGCGTGTACGTCAATTAGATGAGGACTATTTTAAAAAGGTTGAAGCCATTGAGTTCGCAGTGAAGTATGATGACGGCAGAGACCCAAGAGGCATTCTAAAGGCTGATATTGTGCTCATCGGTGTATCACGCACATCTAAGACACCACTATCTCAATACTTGGCGCATAAACGGCTGAAGGTAGCGAACGTTCCAATTGTTCCTGAAGTAGATCCGCCAGAGGAGTTATTTTCAGTTGATCCAAAAAAATGCATCGGTCTAAAAATCAGTCCAGACAAACTAAATCATATTCGTAAAGAGCGTTTGAAATCTCTAGGTTTAAATGATCGCGCAATTTATGCGAACATTGAGCGGATTAAAGAAGAACTAGAGTATTTTGAAAAAGTGGTGGACCGCATTAACTGTCAAGTCGTTGATGTATCGAATAAAGCAGTTGAGGAAACGGCAAATGTCATTCATCAAATGCTGACCAAAAGAGGTTCCGAATAAACTCAGGATGCTCCTCCTGGGTTTTTCCTATGGTGGGAAACGGGTAAACAAAAACAATGGCATATTTGCTGCATTTGTATTATAATAAAAAATTGTGATAAAATGATTGATTTTAGGTTTAAGTTAAGTCAAGAACGAATAAACTAATATTGGCAGAAGTCAAGTGATTCTGAACATAACTTTTCGACAAAATGAGTTTTACTGTTGTTTGCTATATGGGGGGAAAGTATGGTCTTTTTGCTTCTCTAAAGCAGGAATAAGGTGGAGGGATGGAGAATTAGTCACCTGAATGAACATAAACAAGAGAGGACGATTTATGTCGATGCAGATGCTTGTCCTGTAAAAGACGAAATCCTTTCTGTCGCATCTCAATTTCAAGTACCTGTGACGTTCATTGCTTCATATGAGCATTTTCAAACCAAAAGATCTCCACTTGAAGATTGGCGGTTTGTAGATACACATAAGGAAGCAGCGGATTTAGTCATTGCGAACTCAGCTGCCGCGCATGATATTGTCGTCACCCAAGACATTGGTCTTGCCTCCTTACTGCTTCCAAGACAGGTCATTGTACTGTCTGAAAGAGGACGGATGTACACAAACGAAACAATTGATTTTGATTTGGAACGCAGACATGTTTCCAGTAAACAGCGAAGAAAAGGTGTATATGGAAAAGGTCCCAAAAAGCTTTTAGAAGAGGATAAAAAGCGATTTATTGCGCAGCTACAAAAAATCCTGTCGAATCATGAAGGATTTTTGAATTAAAAGGCGAATAATGTACGACGGAGTGTTATAGGATGAGCAAACGTATACCAGATGAACTTTTGGAGCAAATCCAAAAAAACGCAGACATTGTCGAAGTGATTGGAGAATACGTACAGCTTAGAAAGCAAGGTCGAAATTACTTCGGTCTTTGTCCATTCCATGGTGAAAATACTCCTTCATTCTCTGTTTCAGCAGATAAGCAAATCTTCCATTGTTTTGGCTGTGGTGCAGGAGGTAATGTATTTTCGTTCCTCAGACAAATGGAAGGCTACTCATTTATTGAAGCCGTTTCATATGTTGCTGATAAGTACCATATTGATTTGCCTGATCATGTAGCAAATGCTCAGGTCAGCTCCTCACAGCAAGAGGACACTGCAGATCATAAAATGATTGAAGCGCATGAGCTTCTTAAGAAATTTTACCACCATTTGCTGGTAAATACAAAGGAAGGTCAAAACGCACTCGATTATTTACGGGCGAGAGGCTTTACGGATGAAACAATTGCCAAGTTTGAGATCGGATATGCTCTTGACTCTTGGGATTTCGTGACCAAGTTTTTAGAAAAACGAGGGTTTGATCCTGTGATGATGGAGAAGGCTGGTCTTTTGATTCAACGTGAAAACGGAACAGGCTTTTTTGACCGCTTTAGGGATCGTGTGATGTTTCCCATTCATGATCATCATGGGACAGTCGTCGCTTTTTCCGGAAGATCGCTTGGTGATCAGCAGCCTAAGTATATGAATAGTCCTGAAACGCCACTTTTTCATAAAAGTAAGCTGCTTTATCACTTTCATGACGCGCGTATGCATATACGAAAACGCGAACGGGCGGTTCTTTTCGAAGGATTTGCTGACGTCATTTCAGCTGTCACATCAGGTGTCGGCGAAAGTGTTGCAACAATGGGTACGTCTCTAACAGAAGAGCACGTAAAACTTCTCAGACGTAACGTAGAAGAGATCATTCTTTGCTATGACTCTGACACGGCCGGTTATGAAGCCACCATGAAAGCATCAGATTTGCTTGGAAAAAGAGGATGTAAAGTTCGCGTTGCCATGATACCAGATGGACTTGATCCAGATGATTACATTCGTAAATATGGCGGCGAGAAATTTAGGAATGACATCATAGATGCAAGTGTGACATTAATGACTTTTAAGATGAACTTTTTCCGTAGGGGAAAGAATTTATCTGACGAAGGAGACCGGCTTACTTATATGAAGCAGGTACTCCGAGAAATTAGCCGGTTAAACGGTTCCTTGGAACAAGAGATTTACATGAAACAGCTTGCTGGAGAGTTCTCGATCTCACTTGATTCATTAAAAGAACAACTGGAGCTGTTTGAAAAACAGCAGCGGCAAGAAGCCAAAAGCACACAGGAAGAAAGCGGGCTTGAAAAACGGCGTGCACATCTGTCAACACAGGTAAGAAGAAAGCGTCTGCGGCCAGCATATGAAAATGCAGAGCGAATGCTGCTTGCTCATATGTTAAAAAGTGATGACGTGATCCGAAAAGTACTTGACAGAGTAGGTATTGAATTTAATATAGATTCTCACAGGGCGCTGGCCACGTACATTTATGCTTTGTATGAAGAAGGCAAAGAACCAACGCCGCAGCATCTGATGAACCGTATAGAAGATGATATTATCAATCAGCTTCTGACGGATATATTCATGATTCAAGTTGGAGACGAACTAAGTGAAGCTGAATTAAGTGATTATGTAAAAAAAGTGTTGAATCATCGGAATTTGTCAATGATAAAGGAAAAAGAACTAGAACGTGCAGAAGCGGAGAGGCAAAAAGATTTCTTCAAAGCGGCAACACTTGCAAAAGAAATTATTCAGTTGAACCGTTCGCTGAAGTAATACGTCTAATATTTATGACAAGACTTACGGCTGGCAATGAATCCTTTACGGGAGGAGCATAAGACCGCAAGCATCTTGCCTTCATCATTATTTATTTTATTCCTATTTGCTCATCTGTTTGATAAAGAGAGAAAAGCAGAGCGAAAGCAAATCGCAAGTTACTTTAGAATTCGTTGCAAGCTTTGGAAGGAGGGATCCATAATGGCTGATAAACAAGCCCACGAAACCGAAACTGAATTAACCTTTGAACAGGTGAGAGATAAGCTCACTGAAACGGGTAAAAAACGGGGCGTTTTAACATACGAAGAAATTGCAGAGCGTATGTCTAGCTTTGAAATTGAATCAGACCAAATGGATGAATACTATGAATACTTAGGCGAACAGGGTGTAGAGCTCATCAGTGAAAACGAAGAGACAGAAGACCCAAATGTTCAGCAGCTGGCTAAAGCAGAAGAGGAATTTGACCTGAATGATTTAAGCGTACCACCAGGTGTCAAAATTAATGATCCTGTTCGTATGTACTTAAAAGAAATCGGACGCGTCAATTTGTTATCTGCTAAAGAAGAAATTACGTATGCTCAAAAGATCGAAGAAGGCGATGAGGAATCAAAAAGAAGATTAGCGGAAGCAAACCTTCGTCTCGTTGTCAGCATCGCGAAACGCTACGTCGGTCGTGGTATGCTGTTCCTTGACTTGATTCAAGAAGGAAACATGGGTCTTATGAAGGCAGTTGAGAAGTTTGATTACCGCAAAGGATACAAATTCTCAACATATGCAACCTGGTGGATTAGACAGGCGATCACGCGTGCGATTGCCGATCAGGCCAGAACAATCAGGATCCCGGTTCATATGGTGGAAACCATTAATAAATTGATCCGTGTTCAAAGACAGCTTCTGCAAGACCTAGGCAGAGAACCAACGCCAGAGGAAATTGCTGAAGACATGGATTTAACTCCAGAAAAGGTAAGAGAAATTCTTAAAATTGCGCAAGAGCCTGTATCTTTAGAAACACCTATTGGTGAAGAAGATGACTCGCATCTTGGTGATTTTATTGAAGACCAAGAGGCGACATCTCCATCTGACCATGCTGCATACGAATTGTTAAAAGAGCAGCTTGAAGATGTATTAGACACGCTAACGGACCGTGAAGAAAATGTACTGAGACTACGCTTCGGACTAGATGACGGAAGAACACGTACGTTAGAAGAGGTTGGAAAGGTGTTCGGCGTCACAAGAGAGCGTATCCGCCAAATTGAAGCGAAAGCTCTGCGTAAATTAAGACACCCAAGCAGAAGTAAACGATTAAAAGACTTCTTAGAGTAGAAACTGGACGGATCTTGAAAGAGATCCGTTCTTTCTTCATCAAAAATGAAAACGCTTTTTTCAATCTGATTATATTTTACTGAATAACAAATGAATTTGCAACGTTCTTAGAGAAAAGATGTATAAAAAATACATCAAAAAGTGCTGAAGGCTTCATTTCTCATCTTGCATCATTTTTGTCTAATCTGTGAACTTGACCAAAGTTTTGTATCATAATTCGTTTACTTTTTGTAAAATTAAAGTAGAATTAGAATTGTTTGCATAGTCTCAAAGGGGTTTTCACAAAGGGGAGGATGAAAGAAATGAAACGGAATCCACTTATACCATTCTTATTGATTGCCATTTTAGGTATTGGACTCACTTTTTTCTTATCAATGAAGGGGTTGAAAGATGAAGACAAAATCGCCTCTGGAGGCGAGGAGCAAAAACAAGAAGAGACAGCGAATGCGACGCCGGAAGAATTGTATAAGCAAAACTGTTTGAGCTGTCACGGGGAAAACTATGAAGGCGGCGCAGGTCCTGCATTAAAAGGCGTTGGAGACAAGCTTGAAGTGGCAGACATCAAGAAGAAAATTCAAGAAGGCGGCAACGGGATGCCAGGCGGGCTGATCCCGAATGAAAAGCTCGATGAAATGTCGGAATGGGTATCCAAAATTAAATAATGTTACGCAAAAAGCTCTTTTTCATCAGAAGAGCTTTTTTCATTTGAAAACGACTTTTAAAAAGTCCATAATTTATATAAGATAGACAAGTATGAACATTAAAGAAAAGTAGTGATACGTATGAATGAAATGAATTTATCAAAACGATTAAAAAGAGTCGCAGACTTTTTACCGCATGAGGCCGTCTTTGCTGATATCGGCTCAGATCATGCCTATTTGCCATGCTATGCGATCCTGCATCAAAAAGCAGTAAAAGCCATTGCTGGTGAAATTACAGAGGGACCGCTTCAATCGGCGAAGCAGCAAGTACATAGACTTGAATTAGATGACCAGATCTCGGTCAGAAAAGGCAATGGCCTTGAAGTTATTGAAAAGGGCGAAGTGAATGCTATCACGATTGCAGGTATGGGCGGAGCACTCATCGCAAGCATTTTAAATGATGGCAAGCATAAGCTCGCAGGCCATGAGAGGCTCATTCTTCAGCCAAATATCCATGCTCACCACATTCGTTTATGGCTCTATCAAGAGGGGTATGAATTGATGGATGAAGTCATTTTAGAAGAGGATGGCAAAATATACGAAATCATGATCGCAGAAAAAGGCGACAAAGATAAAGCCTATGAAGGGATGTCGATTGAAACAGGCATGCTAGTTGGTCCGTTTCTTGCGAAAGAGCAAAACGACGTCTTCCGGCGCAAGTGGATGCAAGAGCTTCAGCATATGGAGAAAATAGAAAGTCAAATTCAGCAGGCAGCGCGGGCAGAAGAGAATAAGGAGCGCCTTGAAGAGCTGCATGTAAAAATAAAGATTCTAAAGGAGGTTTTGACTGTTGGCTAAAACAGTAAACGGACATGAAATCATCCAATTATTTGAACAATTTTCACCAAAGGCATATGCCGTAGAAGGTGACAAAATCGGTCTCCAGATTGGGACGTTAAATAAAAAGGTAAACAATGTCATGATCACCTTGGATGTATTAGTGAATGTGGTAGATGAGGCGATCGAAAGAAATGTGGATCTCATTATTGCTCACCATCCACCGATCTTCCGTCCGTTAAAACATGTAGCGACAGATCAGCCAGCTGGACGGATCATTGAGAAATGCATCAAACATGATATTGCGGTATATGTGGCACATACGAATTTAGATGTGGCTGATGGAGGAGTCAATGACTTGCTTGCGGAGGCTTTAGAGCTTGAAGAAACAAGTGTGTTAGTCCCGACATATGAAGATCAAATCAAACAGCTTGCCCTGTATGTCCCGCAGGAATTTGAAGAAGCCATCCGTACAGCTTTAGGAAATGCAGGCGCAGGCCATATTGGCAACTACAGCCATTGCGCGTTTTCAAATCAGGGGACAGGCAGCTTTTTGCCATCAGAAGATGCGGATCCGTTCATTGGTGAGAGCGGTCAATTGGAATTTGTCAAAGAAGTGCGGATTGAAACCATTTTCCCGGCAAGTATAGAAAAACAAGTGATTCGTGAAATGATCAAAGCACATCCTTATGAAGAAGTCGCTTATAGTGTACACACGACAGATCTTCCTCCTATTCAAAAAGGCCTTGGCCGTATAGGGGAGCTAAGAGAGCCTATGACCCTTGGAGATTTTACACGATTTGTGAAGACAAAGCTGGATGTAAATGGTGCTCGCTTTGTAGGTGATCAGGACGCTGTTGTGAAAAAAGTGGCTGTGCTTGGCGGAGACGGAAATAAATACATTCATCAAGCGAAAAGAATGGGTGCTGATGTGTATGTGACAGGGGATCTTTATTTCCATGTCGCCCATGATGCCATGATGCTCGGGCTGAACGTAGTGGACCCAGGGCATTATGCAGAAAAGATTATGAAAGAGGGCGTAAAGGCGAAGCTTCAATCGCTATGTTCAGATAAAAAGTATGATGTACAGCTCTTTGTTTCTGAATCGAACACAAACCCATTTCAATTTATGTAAACAAAAAAACGTCAGAGCTGCTATGCTCTGACGTTTTCTTTATTTCTTTGTTTTCACGCGCGGTAGTATTTTCGAAAGAGGAACCGACCGTTCAATCTTCCAAGTTGCTTCATCATCCGGCTCGTAGTTTTCTAAGAAACGTATGACTTCCTTTGTAATAGGTGTTGGTGTTGAAGCACCAGCAGTAACGGCAACGGTATTTACGCCTTGCAGCCACTCCAGCTTGAGCTCACTTAGGTCACCAATACGGTAAGCCTGCGTTCCAGCAATCTCCATGGACACTTGTGCCAGACGGTTGGAGTTATTACTTTTTGGATCGCCGACAACAATGGTAAGATCAGCTTGGCCAGCTTGCTCGGAAACAGCTTCCTGACGTACCTGTGTCGCAAGACAAATTTCTTGATGGTACTCGACGTGAGGGTATTTCTCTTTAATCAGCTCCATTAGATCGTGAACATCCCACTGAGACATCGTCGTCTGATTGGTGATGAGCAGTTTATCTGATGTTAAATCGAGCGCCTCAATGTCGGCTTCTGTTTCGACAAGATGCACCTTGTCAGGAGCTACTCCGACAGCTCCCTCTGGCTCAGGATGACCCTTTTTCCCAATATAAATAATGTCATATCCATCGGCTGTTTTCTCTGAAATGAGTTCATGTGTTTTCGTTACATCGGGACAGGTTGCATCAATGGTGATAAGGCCTTTTTCTTCTGCAATTTGACGAACCTCAGGTGAAACGCCGTGAGCGGTGAAAATGACTGTTCCGCTTTCAACCTGCTTTAAAATGTCCATGCGGTTTGGTCCGTCCAGTGTGTAGATCCCATCTTCTTCGAAGGCATCTGTCACGTGCTTGTTGTGCACAATCATACCTAATATATAAATTGGGCGTGGCAAGTTTTTATCAAGTGCGGCATTTTTAGCAATGACCATTGCATCCACAACGCCATAGCAATAGCCACGCGGCGAAATTTTAATTACATTCATTTATTCGTCCTCCTGTAGGGAAGTGCTTCTAGAGAAGAACAATATAAAAAGCCGTAAAAAACGGCTTTTTATCATTCTCTAGCTTCCATTATAGCCAAAGTAAGCGCATATATCAAAGATTGTTATACGCAGTGAACACTTCGCCGTTAAAAGATCACTAGACATATAGTTTTGGAACAGAACTGCCAGGTCTTTTTTTCGGTTTTGCTTCAGGAGCAGATGATGTGTGAGGAGCTGCTTTTTTGACGAGGATGTCCTCTGGTTCTTTGTTTTCTTCTATTTCATCATCTCGTGCTGCTTCTTCTTGCGGCACTTCTGTTTCCTCGCCGATCTCTTTAGGTTCTTCATCTTCGCCTGTTTCATCATCCGCACTGCCGAGCTGACTGTACAGCTTAATCATCGCAGGCAGATTTCTTACTAAAGGACCGTATTGCTGAATCATTGGCGTAAATTGCTGCGCCATACCGAGCACTTTTTGTACATTTCCTAACATGCTTGAGAGGGTCGCAGGATTTGTGAAGCTCTGGATTCCTTGTAATCCCGCACCACCTCCAGAGACCCCTGCTCCCCCTGCGCCAGGAAGAAATTTAGCGAGCATGCCTTTCATTCCTGTGCCGCCGCCTAGTGCACGGCTTTCGCCTCCTGGCATTCCGCCCATTCCGCGTATACCGCCTCCCTGTACAGACGGGGAGCGAGGTATCATTTGCTGAAATTGATTGCCTTGCCCTTGAAAAGGCTGTTCGATAGGAGGCTGCTGCCCTCTTTGAAAAATCCCGGGTTGTCCGCCATTTCCAAGATGCCGGCGTGAGGGACGGTGCGGCTGAAAATCGCCCATAGGCTTTTGCCCTAACATACTTGTACCTCCCTTACTGCATTCTCTTTCTCTTCATAGGTTATGCAAGGAAGCATCAATTGGTTTCCTGTAAGAAAAGCGGACATGGTTTTTTTGCTGAAAATCAGCTATAATGAGGAGATGAGCAAAAAGGCATTGCCTTAAGGAGTGAAAACATGAACGAAACAAAATTTACGACATATGAATTAAAGCCTTTTATTATAGATGCTATTCATGAACTGGGCTTTTATGAGCCAACTGATATTCAAAAAAGAATCATCCCTGCTGTGTTAAAAGGAGAAAGCGTGATTGGTCAATCACAAACAGGAACAGGAAAAACTCACGCGTACTTATTGCCGCTTATTCATTCAATTGATCCAAGCAAAGAGCAAGTACAAGTTGTGATTACTGCACCTACAAGAGAATTAGCCAATCAAATTTTCAAAGAAGCCCAAACGATTTTAAAGAATGCCTCTCCAGAAGAAGAGATGAAAGCAAAGCTTTACATTGGCGGAACGGACAAGCAGAAATCCATTCAAAAGCTAAAAACCCAGCCGCATTTGGTCGTCGGTACACCTGGACGTATTGCTGACCTCATTCATGAGCAGGCGCTGAATGTTTACAAAGCGACATCTCTTGTCATTGATGAAGCGGATTTAATGCTGGATATGGGATTTCTAGAAGATGTGGACCGTATTGGTTCACAAATGCCAGAACAGCTGCAAATGCTTGTGTTCTCAGCAACTATTCCAGAAAAACTAAAGCCGTTCCTGAAAAAATATATGGACAATCCAAAATATGCCCATGTTGAACCAAAACGAATTACAGCTGAAAACATTCAGCATATTTTAGTCCCATCTAAACAGCGTGACAAGCTAAAATTGCTTCATGAAATGGTGACGAATGTACAGCCTTATTTAGGCATCATTTTTGCCAATACAAAAACAACCGTTGATGAAATCGCATCATTCCTACAAGAAAAAGGAATGAAAGTTGGAGTGCTTCATGGCGGATTAACGCCGCGCGAACGTAAAAAAGTAATGAAACAAATTGATGATTTAGAGTTCACTTATATTGTGGCATCTGATCTTGCAGCCCGCGGAATTGATATTAAAGGCGTCAGCCACGTGATCAACTATGAACTTCCATCTGATCTTGATTTTTATGTTCACCGTGTTGGTAGAACAGCTCGAGCTGGTTCATCTGGAATTGCGATGACTATTTATGAGCTTGCTGATGAGGATGCACTCATTCAAATCGAGAAAATGGGCGTTGTGTTTGAAAACAAAACCATTGTTCATGGCGAATGGCGAGATGCAGATGACCGCTTGAAGCGTCAAAGACGTAAAAAAGCACCTAATGAAATTGAAGAAAAAGCAAAGCGTCTTGTGAGAAAACCGAAAGCCGTCAAACCTGGATATAAAAAGAAAATGACACGTGAGATGGACAAAATCAAGAGACAGGAACGTAGAAAGTCAAAGCGTAATGGAAAGTAGGGGGAAACATTGTTGAAGATTGGTTCACATGTATCCATGAGCGGAAAACATATGCTTCTTGCAGCGAGTCAAGAAGCTGCCTCTTATGGTTCGAATACGTTTATGATTTATACAGGTGCACCGCAAAATACGCGCCGCAAAAAAATTGAAGACCTCAATATTGAAGCTGGACAAGCGCATATGAAAGAGCATGGTATGACAGATATCGTCGTACATGCACCGTATATTATTAATATTGGGAACACCGTCAATCCAGCGACATTTGAGCTTGGCGTGGACTTCCTTCGCTCTGAGATTGAACGTACAGAAGCGCTAGGTGCAGGGCAGATTGTTCTCCACCCAGGTGCACATGTCGGAGCAGGACCAGAAGCAGGAATCCAAAAAATCATTGAAGGTTTAAACGAAGTCATCGTAAAAGGGCAAAAGGTTCAAATTGCACTTGAAACAATGGCAGGCAAAGGATCAGAGTGCGGAAGAAGCTTTGAAGAGCTTGCCCAAATTATCGACGGAGTGACACATAACGAAGCACTTTCTGTCTGCTTTGATACGTGTCACACACACGATGCTGGTTACCCGATTGTAACTGACTTTGATGGGGTGTTAGAAGAATTTGATCGAATCGTCGGTATTGACCGAATCAAGGTTCTTCATATTAATGACAGTAAAAACGTACAAGGCGCAAGAAAAGACCGACATGAAAATATCGGCTTTGGTGAAATTGGCTTCGATGCACTGAACTATATTGTGCATCACCCGCAACTTCAAGATGTGCCCAAAATCTTAGAAACGCCTTATGTAGGTGAAGATAAAAAGAACAAAAAACCACCTTACAAATTCGAAATTGAGATGCTGAAAGAAAAGCAATTTGACGAAGGCTTACTAGATAAAATTAAGGGTCAGTAAAAAAGCATACAACATCATGAGGTGCCGCTAAATGCGGCCCTTTTTTGCTTAACTTGTAAACTGATTAAACAGATCATTGACAGTCTGAGCTGTCTGTTTAGAAGTAATCGCTTCCACTTGCTTAAGAAGCCGGTTACGCTCTGCATCATTAAAAATATTAACGTTTTTCCCATTCATGAGTTTGGCCACCTCGGCAGCTTGGTTTGACGTTAAACTGACACCATACTGTTTCGCATACCTTAACAGATCATTTGCTGTGATCTGATTAAGCCGCTGCAGGACAATTTTTTGAATTAAAATCAATTCCATTCCTCCCCTCTGTAATAATGTATGGGCGAAAACGGAAAATGTGCAAAAAATTTTATTTTACCCTGTGAAATGCTAAAATAGTAAAGTGAATAAAATGATTATTGAAAATTTAACATGTGTAGAAGGGAGAACGTATGGCAAATAGTAAACAGCATAGAAAGGAATCAGTGCCTCATTTTATTTTGAGAATTTTCCTGATTCTAGTAGGAGCTGCATGCGCAGCAGTCAGCATTGAATTATTTTTAGTGCCAAACAATATTATTGATGGAGGCATCATCGGCATTTCGCTTATTTTGGATTATCTCTTTACAGATAACCCATTCATCAATTTTGCGACGATTGTTGTCATTTTAAATATTCCATTTATGATATCAGGATACAAACATATTGGGAAAACGTTTCTCATTTCCACTGTGATTGGGATTGTCAGCTTAGCCGTGATTGAATCTTCACTCCATCATGTAGAGGCATTTACAAATCAGCCGATCTTAGCCACTGTATTTGGCGGGCTATTACTTGGTTTTGGTGTTGGACTTGTCATCCGTAATGGAGGCTCAATGGATGGAACAGAGATCTTAGGAATTCTTCTGACGAAAAAAATTCCTTTCTCCGTCGGTGAGTTTGTCATGATCGTCAATGTGTTCATTTTTATTTGGGCAGGCTTTGTCTTCGGACCAGAGCAGGCTATGTATTCTGTCATGACATATTATTTGGCAATGAAAACAATTGATGCTGTCATTCAAGGGCTTGATGAAACAAAAGCTGTCATTATCGTGTCAGATTATTATGATGAAATTTCAGATGCGATTCTTCATCGACTTGGCAGGGGAACGACAAAGCTGAGAGGGAAAGGCGGTTATACAGATGAAGAAAAGGATGTCATCTACGCCGTTGTCACAAGACTTGAAATTACAAAGCTAAAATCCATTGTATTTGAAATTGATGGTCAAGCATTTATTACGATTATGGATACGCATGAAACAAAAGGCGGTAAGTTCAAAACAGCCATTCATTAGCTTTTATTTTACTTTTTAATCTTTCTTTTATATAATGAAATATATGTATGGACAGAGAAAATGGCAAAAGCCATTTTCTTTTTGTTGTATAAATCGTAATCATTCTTTTTATATTGATTAAAGGTGGAAAGATTCATGGCAAAGCCAATTATTGAAATGAAGGATATTTCGTACTCGTATGGACAGCGAAATGTCATTGATCACATTCATTTAACAGTAGAGGAAGGGAACTTTCTAGCACTTGTTGGACCGAATGGATCTGGTAAAACAACCTTATTAAAATGCCTGCTTGGGCTCATTAAACCACAGCAAGGTGAATTAAAGCTATTTGGCACGCCTGCGTCAAAATTTAGAGACTGGGATCAAATTGGATTTGTTTCTCAAAAGGCGAATAGTTTTAATACGGGTTTCCCTGCTTCTGTTTACGAGGTCGTTGCAAGTGGATTGACGGCGAAAATTGGTTTATTCAAACGAATGAGCAAGCAGGACAAATGGCAAGTTGAGGATGCCATTCGCTCAGTTGGCATACAAGATTTAAAGCACCAAAACATCGGTGAACTTTCAGGTGGTCAGCAGCAACGTGCTTTTATTGCCCGTGCGCTCGTCAGTCAGCCAAAGCTGCTCATTTTAGATGAACCGACGGTTGGGGTAGATCAGCGGACAGTAGAAGGCTTTTATCAGCTGCTTGAAACATTGAACAAAGAAAAAGGAATGTCTTTAATTCTCGTCACACATGACGTTGGCACCGTTTCTGATAAAGTCACCCATGTGGCTTGCTTAAATCAGACACTTCATTTCCACGGGGATGCAGAAACGTTTGATTCAATGGATGATCAAGCGTTATCTCAATTTTACGGACATGACATTCAAGTGATTCATCACGACCATCATCATCATGGGGGACATGAATAATGCTATTTCCATTTTTTCATTATGAATTTTTACAAAATGCGTTTATCGCAGGAATGCTGATCGGCTTTATTGCGCCCTTACTTGGTGTATTTATCGTCGTGAGAAGGCTCTCGCTGATTGCAGATGCCCTCAGTCACGTATCACTTGCCGGTATTGCAGCAAGCTTATTCCTTGATAAAAAGTTTGGCCTCTTGACAGGGGTGAGCCCGCTGTACTTAGGGATGGCGTTTTCTGTTGCCGGTTCATTGTTTATTGAACGTCTGCGCTCCGTGTATAAGCATTATCAGGAGCTTGCGATTCCTATTATTTTATCAGGTGGTATCGGGATTTCCGTCATCTTTATTTCACTAGCGAATGGCTTTAATACCGATTTGTTTAGTTATTTGTTCGGAAGTGTCAGTGCGGTTTCGAGATTAGATCTTTGGATTATTGTTGGGATCTCACTCGTTGTTGTGTTAGTTGTCGTGCTTTTATATAAAGAATTGTTTTTACTTTCTTTTGATGAAGAGCATGCAAAGGCTTCTGGTATTTCAGCGAAATGGATTCATTTTATTTTTATCTTAGTCGTCGCACTCGTCATTGCGGCATCAATGCGTATCGTAGGCACACTACTTGTCTCCGCGCTTATGACGCTTCCTGTTGCGGCAAGTATCCGCATTGCCAAAGGATTCAAACAAGCGATCTTCCTTTCGATCTTGTTCGGTGAATTGTCTGTATTGGCCGGATTAATCTTAAGCTATTATCTAGATTTAGCGCCAGGCGGAACCATTGTGATGCTGTCCATTTTGATTTTAATCGGATGTATTAGTATTGGAAAATTCAGAAGGGGGAATCATCATGAACGTACAAGAAGCGCTTGATTTATTAAAGGAAAAAGGCTACAAATATACAAGCAAACGTGAAGATATGCTTCAATTGTTTTCTGATTCTGATAAATATTTGACCGCTAAAAATGTGCTGACGGCACTAAGTGAAGACTACCCAGGTCTTAGCTTTGATACGATATATCGAAACTTATCGCTATATGAAGACTTAGGTATATTAGAAACAACGGAATTGTCAGGGGAGAAGCTTTTTCGTTTTAAATGCTCATTTTCTCATCACCACCATCACTTTATTTGTCTTGCATGCGGTAAAACAAAGGAGATCGATGCCTGTCCTATGGACAAGCTAGACGCCGATTTAGAGGATTATCACATTAGCGGACATAAATTCGAAATCTACGGAACGTGTCCTTCCTGCGAACCGAAGGAAGTTCACTCATGAAAAAGCCAGCCGCAGAGCTGGCTTTTTCTTTTGTCTTTTTGAAAACGTTTTACAAAGGGCGGCTGTTTCATTAAAATGAGAACAAGGTACGATGCAGCAATTTGCGTCTTTTGGAGTAAAGGGAGGGGTCAAAAGTGGCGTATTATGTCGTGTTCGATGTAGGCGGGACGAGAACAAAACATGGATTAATGGATCAGGATGGGGAGCTGGTCACGAGCGGTGACTATCAAACGAACTGCCGGCAGCTTGAACCGTTTTTAGAAGCTATGGCGGATGTGGTCAAGCAATATCAAAGAACGTCGGATGTCAGCGGAATCGCTATTAGTCTTCCGGGTTTTGTGGACAGTGAAACAGGTTATACAGAATTTGCAGGAGCCATCATCGCCTTAAATGGTCAAAATGTAAAAACACTGCTAGAAGAGAAAACATCTCTTCGTGTTGAAGTTGAAAATGATGCGAATTGTGCAGCTCTTGCAGAAAAATATAGTGGCCATGCGAAAGATTGTGACAGCTTTATTTGTATGACGATTGGGACAGGTGTTGGCGGTGGTCTTTTCGCTGGCGGTCAGCTTGTGCGCGGGGCTTCCTTCCGCGGCGGTGAATTTGGCATGATGCTGACAGAGACAGAAAATGGACAATTTACAACACTCAACAGCAGTGCTTCAACGGCTGGATTAATTCGCAGCTATAAAGAAAAGCAAGGAATTCCGCAAAGTACTCAAATAGACGGTCAAGAAATTTTTGAAAAGGCAAAGCACGATCCGTCCATTGAGAAGCTGGTGGATCAGTGGTATAAGCGAATCGCCATTGGCATTTACAATGTAGCAACTGTTCTTAATCCAGAGAAAATCCTCATAGGCGGCGGCGTAAGTGCAAGACCGGATTTACTATCAAGCATTGAGAAACATTTACATACACTGCATGCATGGAAGAATATTCAGGTGAAGCTGGAAACGTGCTACTACTTGAATCAGGCAGGCATGAAGGGAGCACTGTACCATTTTCTCATGAAAGAAGGTCAGCTTGTTCCATCAAAAAAGCCGATACATTAAACGTATCGGTTTCAGCATGTAGACAAACCCTTGCATTCTTTGTCCACAATCAAAAGCCGATATATTAAAGTATCGGCTTTTCTACATTAATAAGCAGTTTCCAAACGCTGCTCGTATTGTTTGATCCATTGAGATGCTTCCTGCCAGTTGTTGACGCGTATAATCCTGTCTTCAAGGGGCATTTGATTATAAGGGGAGTTAAAAAGAATAACCGGAATGTCAGCCTCTTTTGCAATCATCGTAGCATTCCCATGATGATCCTCGAAAAACACATCAATCTTGTGCTTTTGAACAGCTTCGAGCTTATGATGACCGCCAACCAGCTCAATGTCATCATAGTGCACGTGGTGTTTGTGAAACCACTCGTAGGTGATATCCGCGTGATGCTGCCTTCTTGCTGTAATATAAATCAGCCTGTGTTGATGTTTCATTTGATCAAGAATCTCTTTTGCATCCTTAGCAGGCTTTGCCTGTTTATATATAAGAGGCTCATGCTCATTCATCCAGCCCCAAAATTCTTCTTGAGAAATATTTAAAAGCTTCGTCAAATCATATTCTGTCATATCATCTAGTGTCATGGCACATCGAAACGACTTATTTAAATAGGGAACAAAGGTGTCCTGCGCCGTCACTGTGCCATCTATATCAATTCCTAAACGTAACATGCCCACACTCCTCATTTTTATACTCTTAAAGTGTAACATAATCAATTCACAATTCCAGCAAGTTTTAGCAAACATGAAACAGACATTTTTGCTCATACTAAAAAAGCTCCTTTCTATTAACCAAAAGGGGGAATTGATCATGGAAAGAGACGAAGATTTCAGAAGAAATGATCGTGAAATCGACACAAACTTTAGTAATGATGATGGCTATCTAGAGGAAACAGCTGCTGAAATTGCAGAGCCATATCAGGCTTCAAGAGATCGAGTAGACAGACGAGAACGTGACCAAGCAGGTGACGATTCAGGCAGTAAGGGGATAGGCTATACAGCACTCGCAATTGCGATTATCTCACTATTTGTCTTGCCGGTGCTATTAGGAGTAGCGGCAATCGTCGTTGGTTATATTGCAAGAAGAAAAGGAGCACATGCGCTTGGCGCATGGTCAATCGGGATCGGAATTGTTTCCGTCATCCTTGGCATATTTATCACCCCGTTCTTTTAACAAGAACAGGAAAACGCCTGACAGTGACGTCAGGCGTTTTTTGTTATGCGTTCGCTTTTTCTTTTTCAGCTTCCATTTTTGCATAATGCTCTTCAGCGATTTTATCGATTTCTTTTTTCAGTTCTTCGACCATTGTTTCTTCTGGCACTTTACGAACAATTTCACCTTTACGGAACAATAGGCCTTCGCCTCTAGCGCCGGCGATTCCGATGTCAGCTTCGCGCGCTTCACCTGGACCGTTTACAGCGCAGCCAAGAACAGCTACTTTAATCGGTGCTTTAATCGTGGAGATATATTCTTCGACTTCATTTGCAATGCTTATGAGGTCGATTTCAATTCGGCCGCAAGTTGGGCAAGAGATCAGTGTTGCTGCATTTGCTGCAAGACCAAATGATTTCAACAGTTCACGTGCTACTTTCACTTCCTCAACTGGATCAGCACTTAATGAGATGCGAAGTGTATTCCCAATCCCCATATTCAAAATAGCGCCGAGACCAGCTGCACTTTTGACTGTACCTGCAAATAATGTACCTGATTCAGTAATCCCAAGGTGAAGAGGGTAATCAAACGCTTTTGCCGCTTTTTCGTACGCCTCAATTGCTAGGTTAACATCAGATGCTTTCATGCTGACGATGATATCATGAAAATCTAGATCTTCTAGAATTTTAATGTGGTGCAGTGCACTTTCGACCATACCATCTGCTGTTGGGTAGCCGTATTTATCAAGAATTTTTTTCTCTAATGAACCGGCGTTTACCCCAATACGGATTGGAATGCCTTTTTCTTTTGCTGCTTTCACAACAGCTTCGACTTTTTCTCGTCTTCCGATGTTCCCTGGGTTGATTCGAATTTTGTCTGCACCTGCTTCAATGGCTTTCAGTGCAAGCTTGTAGTCAAAATGAATATCGACAACAAGCGGGATGTTGATTTGTTTTTTAATATCCGCAATCGCATTTGCTGCACGCTCGTCTGGGCATGCGACACGCACGATTTGACAGCCTGCTTCTTCAAGACGCTTAATTTCAGCTACTGTCGCTTCGACATCATGTGTTTTGGTTGTTGCCATACTTTGGATGACAACTTCATTATTTCCACCTATAGTTAAAGGTCCCACTTTGACGGGACGCGTTTTAGTACGATGTGTGACTTCACTCACTTGTCAATCGCTCCTTAGTGTACAAGCAATCATTTGCCATGTACGTCTTGTTTTACAGTTCATATTGTAACAGTCTCTTTGTATGAATGACAAGGAATTAACGTTTTATCTCTTATACACCGGAAACTTATATGTGCTGCCTGCCCGAATTTCGTTTGCTTTGACGCCTTGATTCAGCTCTTCAAAATCTTCAATGACTTCATCAAGTGGCTTGCTTGTATGGACGATAGAGACGACGGTTTCACCTTGTTTCACAGTCACATTCTTATATGCTTTTTTCTCAGGTGTTTGAAAGGCATTTGCAGGGACAGCTGGACCTTCTTCAACAGGAATGGTGCCATTTTTTAAATCAAAAAAGATAATAAAAAGGACAAACAAACTGATTAGCAAAAAAATAATACGCCGCATTTCACTCACCGCTTTTAAGAGTTTACTTCAGTCTATGCATGTCCTGAAATGATAGAACCAAAATGAGGAGAAAAGCTGGAAAGCGTGGTTCTAGTTAGTTCTAGTGAGTCTTGTAATGAATTGAAAAAACACTTTGTTTTACGCTTGGCGGTGCTTTTTTCAAGCTTCTATGACCATTATGATAAAATAAAAGAAGGGGGAGTTTATGAAGAAACTAAGTCAGCATATATATGTAAGAACGCTAACAGAAAATGATGCACAATCACTATTCACACTTGAACTTGAGAATCGCTCATATTTTCAGCAATTTACACCTTTGGTCAAAGATGATTTTTTCACGTTATCTCGTCAAATTGAACGAATTCAGCGCAGTGTGGAAAGATGTGCACGGGATGAAGCTTACATGCATGGTATTTTCTTAAATGAAACAGATGCTTTAATTGGGACGATCTCATTAAGTTCTGTCGTAAGAGGCCCAATAGAAGGAGCTTGGCTGGGGTATGTACTTGATGAAAAGCATGGCGGGAAAGGGTATATGACAGAAGCCATTCGTTTAATCATCGATTATGCCTTTGATGAACTGCACCTTCATCGTATTGAGGCTGGAGTAAAGCCGGGTAATATAGGTTCCATTCGTGTGCTTGAAAAGACAGGTTTTGAAAATGAGGGACTGAATCGTAAAAAAGTAAAGATTAATGGCGTGTGGGAGGATCATTATTTGTTTGCGATGATTCATCCAGATGAATCATAGAGCATGAACATACATAAAAAGCTCCTCCAAGTTGGGGGAGCTTTCATTTACTCATTAACTTTTGACAAGTGGTTTATGTTTAGCGGGTATTTCCTTTACGACAAGGTATAAGAAGATAAAGTTAATGACCCAATTTAATAAAAATGAATTCGCAACAGGCGTGTTTAATGCACTCATGATGGCGAAAAAGACCGTTGTTAATGTGAGTGAATAAGCAGAGAGTTTCCAAAGCATTTGGAAAGACAGCTCTTTTTGCTGCATGCGTTTAATAAATGTACCAAGCATCGCAAGGAAAGTTGCGCTAATGAACATGAGAGCCGCAGTTGATAGATACAGCAGCACACAGATGACTGGGATAATAATCGCTTGATTCTGATTTGTGACGCGGGCAAGTTCGTCTTTTGTCAGCGTTCCGCCAAGCAGCTGATACGGGATATCTGTCATTTGGCCATCAATGGCAATCACTGCTTTTTCTTTTAATAATGCGATGGCTGTTTGCTTTGATTCAAGCTCACTTGCTTTTATTTTTTCAGCAGGATCAAAAATGATCGTAATGCCGTTTTCTTCTTTTTCTATCGGTTCACTTTGATCCGCTTGAAGCTTTCCTTTTTCGATTGAGAAATCAGGTAAATCTTTTTTGATCACATGCTGAAATCCTGACATCGCATTCGAGATCTCCTGACTCATATGATAACCCTGAGGAACTGCTGCGATAATCGAAAGGATAAAAATGAATAAAATCGCTTTGCCAATCCCTGTAAACCGTGCTTTAGCAATATCTTTTGGAGAATAAATGCCTTTTAACAATAGTTTAAATACGTTCAATCAATTCACTTCCTACATTCTTTTCTATTTCTCATATTGTATCAATGTCTATCTATCAAGTACAAGTATGGCCTTCATCGCTGGTTAAGATAGATGGAATGAGGCATAATGTATACAGCATATAAAAAGGAGGCGGCAGTGACTTGGACGTGCTGTATTGGATTCTGGTTATCTGTGCATTTATCATTGCGTTTGTTGGACTTGTTTATCCAATTATCCCTAGCGTGGTCTTTATGGTTCTCGGATTTATTCTATATGGTTTCTTTTTCAGCTTCGAGCCGCTTACACTGACGTTCTGGCTCATTCAAGCCGTGTTTACCGCGGTATTATTTGCGGCAGATTATGTCTCAAACCTCATTGGGGTCAAGCGTTTTGGCGGCAGTCGTGCAGCTATTTGGGGAAGCACCATTGGGTTATTAGTCGGTCCTTTTGTGATTCCCGTTGCAGGAATTATCATTGGTCCATTTATCGGAAGTGTCATTGCAGAGCTCCTTGTTCATCAAAAAGATGTGAAGACGAGTGTGAAAGTGGGATTAGGCTCATTAATCGGGTTTATATCAGGTGTATTTGCCAAAGGATTGATTCAAGCGCTGATGCTGGGCATCTTTTTATTTTATGTCCTTCGCTAAATAGAAAAAGGGAGTTTAAAACTTTTTCTAAAGGGCTAAATACAAAATAAACACTGAAATGTTTCAGATCATGAGCAATAACATTGAAACAAGCCAATTCTTTTGATACTCTTTGAGTAGGTTGAATTGCTTGCTTACGACCTAAGGAAGCATTTCAGTACATACATTTCTAAGGAGGAATTTAACCATGGCTTTTAAACTTCCAGAATTACCATATGCTTACGATGCATTAGAACCACATATCGACAAGGAAACAATGACGATTCACCACACAAAACACCACAACACATACGTAACAAACTTAAACAAAGCAATCGAAGGTGTATCAGCTCTTGAAGATCAATCAATCGAAGAGCTAGTGGCTAACCTAAACTCTGTGCCTGAAAACATCCGTACAGCTGTACGTAACAATGGCGGAGGACATGCTAACCACTCATTATTCTGGACGCTTCTTTCACCAAACGGTGGCGGCGCACCAACTGGTGAACTTGCAGATGCAATTGAAAAAGAATTAGGTGGATTTGAAAAATTCAAATCTGATTTCGCTGCAGCAGCTGCAGGACGCTTTGGTTCTGGTTGGGCATGGCTTGTTGTGAACAATGGCAAACTTGAAATCACAAGCACGCCAAACCAAGATTCTCCTTTAACTGAAGGAAAAACACCAATTCTAGGACTTGACGTTTGGGAGCATGCTTACTACCTAAACTACCAAAACCGTCGTCCTGATTACATTTCAGCTTTCTGGAATGTTGTGAACTGGGATGAAGTGGCTCGCCTTTACAGCGAAGCTAAATAAATCATTTGATTTGAAAAGACCTGCTCTTTAGAGAAGCAGGTCTTTTTATATTTTCCCTCCTTTTTTTACATATCTGCCTTTTGATGAGACAGACTATTGTGTAGAAAAGGAGAATGAAATATATGAGCAGATTAAAGAAAATGTTCGGGGACATGGATGTTACAAGAGATTTAATGCTCCTCCTCACGATTGGCGGATTATACGCACTTGCCATTGCGCTTTCTAATACGTTTGTAAACGTGTATTTATGGAAACAGTCTGGGAAATTCACGGATCTTGCGATTTACAATCTGGCTATTGTTGTGCTTCAGCCCATTACATTTTTATTCGCAGGCCGGCTCGCTAAAAAAATAGACCGGGCGTTTGTCCTTCGTTTCGGCGTTATCTTTTTAGCCGCTTTTTACTTAATTGTCTTAATGGCAGGAGAGCAAGCGGCCGCGCGGCTTGTTTTATTAGGGAGTGTCCTTGGGATCGGCTATGGTTTTTACTGGCTTGCTTTTAACGTACTTACCTTTGAGATCACTGAGCCTGAAACAAGAGATTTCTTTAATGGGTTTCTCGGAGTGCTGTCATCTACTGCTGGCATGATCGGTCCTCTCATTGCGGGGATTGTCATTTCTCAATTAACGGATGATACAGGCTATACGGTGATTTTCACGTTATCGCTTTTTTTGTTTTCCCTCGCGGTTGTGATGAGCTTTTTCCTCAAGAGAAGGCAGTCAAAAGGGAAATTTATCATCAAGCAAATATGGAAAGAACGCCATGCCGACGAGAATTGGCGTAAGATTACAACAGCTCACTTTTTTCAAGGGCTTCGTGAAGGGGTCTTTGTCTTCTTAATTAGTGTCTTTGTGTTTATTGCAACAAACAGTGAGCTTGCTCTCGGGACGTTTGGTTTAGTGAACTCCGGTGTTGCCTTTTTCGCTTATTTCTTCGCTACACGTTTGATTAAGAAAAAGTGGCGAAAGAAAGCCATTATGCTTGGCGGGCTGATTTTATACGGCGCCTTGTTCTTAATCGTCTTTCACTTGTCCTATGTATCACTTCTCATGTATGCGGTAGCCATTGCGATAGGATACCCGCTTCTGCTTGTTCCATATGTATCCTTAACATACGATGTCATCGGTCATGCAAGGTATGCAAGGAAAGCCCGAATTGAATATATTGTGGTCAGAGAGCTGTTTTTAAATGCTGGCCGTATTTGTTCCATTGTGTTGTTTCTTCTGTCTGTCACCTTACTAGGTGATGAGCTCGGAATTCCTGCTTCTCTTGTTGTGCTTGGAGCGGGACACACACTCATTTATTATTTTGTAAAAGATATTCATTTAAAAGAAAAAACAGCTGATATGAAAGAGACTGACGGTCAAAAGCCAGTTTCTCACACGAACCTTATTAAGGGAGAAAGGTAAAATTTCTTACCAATGGAACATCAAATTTCTAGATAAATAATAGAAAAACCGCTAAAATGATGATGGCACCTTTTATACACAAAAAGGGGTGCCATTTCTTTCTTGATAGAAAAGGTGATGTGATGAGAAACAAGAAAAACAAAAAAGACGCAAAGGAAGGGCGCAAAACACTTCCACTCCGGCTGAATTTACTATTTTTAGCTGCGTTTATTATTTTTACTGGTGTTGTTGTGAGACTCGGATTTGTACAAATTGTCAATGGAGAAGATTATAAAAAGCAGGCAGAAAAACAAGAAGATGTGAATGTCAGCTCATCTGCTCCGCGCGGAAAAATTTACGATCGAAACTATAATACGATTGTCAGCAATAAAGCGCTAAATGCCATTACATATACGAGAACCTCGACAACTTCACAAGAAGAGCGGCTCAAAGTGGCAACAAAATTAGCGGATATGATTCATGTGAGTACGAAAAAAATCACAGATCGTGACAAAAAAGATTTCTGGATCTTAACGCATCCGAATGAAGCGAAAAAGCTTGTTCAAAAGGAATCGGAATTAAAGGGTGACGATAAGGTCTCTGATGATAAACTATATGAGCTTCAACTAAAACGCATCACGGACAAAGAATTAAATCAACTGACGAAAAAAGACTTACAAGTGCTTGCCATTAAAAGACAAATGGATGCAGGCTATGCACTTACGCCTCAGTTCATTAAAAATGAAGATGTGAAGCCAAGCGAAATTGCTTACGTCTCTGAGCATTTGGACGAGCTGCCAGGTGTGGATGTCACGACAGACTGGTCACGCAGCTATCCGTATAAAGGACTGCTCCGCAGTATGCTCGGCAGTGTGTCCTCAAGTGATGAAGGACTTCCGCAGTCACTTCTTGAACATTATTTATCGCTCGGCTACAGCCGAAATGACCGTGTAGGAAAAAGCTATCTAGAATATCAATATGAAGATGTCCTGCAAGGCCAAAAGGAAAAAGAACAGAGCACAACCGATAAAGAGGGCAATGTGACAAGCTCTAAAGTGCTAACAGAAGGAAAGAGCGGGAAAGATCTTGTGCTCACCATTGATATTCAGCTGCAAAAAGCGGTTGAAAAAATCGTTGAAAAGAACTTGAGAAGTGCGAAACAAAGAGGCGGAACAGAGCTTCTTGATCGCGCGTTTGTTGTCATGATGGACCCGAGAAATGGAGAGGTTCTCTCAGTTGCGGGGAAACAGATTTCAAACAAAAACGGAAAATACAAATTTGATGACTACGCATTAGGAACGATGACATCATCTTATGCGATGGGCTCAGCTGTCAAAGGGGCAACTGTACTGACGGGATATAAAACAGGCGTGCTTCACATAGGAAGTACCCAGTACGATGAACCGCTGTATATCGCGCAGTCACCGCCCAAGAAATCCTATCAAAATATGGGACTCATTAATGATTTAACGGCACTCGAGCGTTCATCTAACGTGTATATGTTTAAAACAGCGATTGCCGTTGGAAAAGGGGAGTATCGTAAGAACCAGCCGCTCCCAATCGATCCGAAAGCTTTTGATACATTCCGCTATAATTTCAGTAAATTTGGTCTTGGGGTCAAAACAGGGATTGACCTGCCAAACGAAGCGACAGGCTACCGGGGAACGTCTACACAATCTGGTCTCCTGCTTGACTATGCAATTGGACAGTATGATACGTTTACACCGCTGCAAATGGCGCAATACGTTTCAACAGTTGCCAATGGCGGATATCGTTTACGTCCGCAGCTTGTTAAAGAAGTGAGAGAGCCAGATCCGCAGCGCGGCATTGGTGCTGTGACAGAATCCGTCAAACCGGACGTATTGAATAAGCTAGACATGACGAGTGATGAGATCAAGCGTGTTCAGCAAGGCTTCAAGCTTGTTATGCAGAACCCACGAGGGACAGCCTATTCGAACTTTGGCAACAAAAAATACAACCCGGCTGGCAAAACAGGGACCGCTCAATCATTCTATGACGGCCCAATTAAAAGCAAACGCGGCACACCGACGTATAACACCACTCTTGTTGCGTATGCGCCTGCTGATAATCCAGAAGTGGCCATTTCCGTCGTTGTACCGTGGGTGTATCAAGACTACAATCAGCGCTATCCAATTACAAATGATATCGGTGAACAAGTACTAGACAAGTACTTTGAGCTGAAATCAAAACAGGAAAGCAATGATACACAAGCGAAGAACAAAAATAAAATTGAAAATGAAGCAGAAACAAATGACTAGACCTTTTCTAGGTAAAAACGCTCACTTTTTGTGGGCGTTTTTTTACGTTTTCTTCAAATTATTCGAGATAAATTGACAAAATGCATAAAAAACATCGCAAGAATTCTACAAAACTTCGACATTTACAAAACCTTAACATTCCATTTAAACGAAATTAATAAAGAACCTTTAATGTATTACTCGTAGGACAAATTATTCAGGGGGTATTCTTGAAATGAAAAAGAACAAATTATGGCTGCTTACTTTCCTTACTATCGCATTGTTAGCATTCGTCACAGCATGCGGAAACAGCAGCTCAAGCGGAGATTCAAAAGACAGTAAAGGAAATGCTTCAAACAAAGATGAGGCATCAGGTTCCATTACCATCTCAGGATCATCTGCGATGCAGCCTTTAGTTCTTGCGGCAGCAGAAAAATTCATGGATAAACATCCAAAAGCCGATATTCAAGTGCAAGCCGGCGGTTCAGGAACTGGACTTTCTCAAGTGTCAGAAGGATCTGTACAAATTGGTAACTCAGATGTATTCGCAGAAGAGAAAGACGGAATCGACGCAAAAGCTTTAACAGACCACAAAGTAGCAGTTGTTGGAATGGCCGCAGCTGTAAACCCTGAAGTGGGTGTCAAAGACATCACAAAGGACGAATTGAAAAAAATCTTCACTGGTAAAATCAAAAACTGGAAAGAGCTTGGCGGGAAAGACCAAAAAATCACTCTTGTGAACAGACCTGACTCTTCAGGAACTCGTGCAACATTTGTGAAGTATGCACTTGATGGTGCAACACCTGCAGAAGGAATCACAGAAGATTCTTCAAACACAGTGAAAAAACTGATTGCAGAAACACCAGGTGCGATTGGATACCTAGCATTCTCTTATTTAACAGATGACAAAATTACACCGCTTAGCATTGATGGTGTGAAACCGGAAGAAAGCAATGTAGAAAGCGGTAAATATACAATTTGGGCTTACGAGCATTCTTATACAAAAGGTGAGCCGGATGGTCTAGCAAAACAATTCTTAGATTACCTCATGAGTGATGAAGTACAAAAAGAAATCGTCAAAGACCAAGGTTACATCTCAGTTTCTAATATGAAAGTAGAAAGAGACGCAACAGGCAAACAAACAGATAAGTAAGAGGTCTTGAATTGCTGATGAAGGAAAAGTGGAGCTTTTCACTTTTCCTTTTATGACATTCATAGGAGTGTAGAAAAAGATGAAGCAGATAGAACATACAGAAGCGAGCGATCGACTGATCAGCTCGAAGAAAAATAGGCAAATGGATGAAGTAAGAGGAAGTATTTTGGTGAGATTCTGCGCATTCTTAATGATTGCTGTATCCATCGCCATTACCATCTTCCTTGGCATTAAGGGTTTACAATCTTTCATCGTAAATGGTGTAAGCCCAATTGAGTTCTTAACCAGTATCAATTGGAACCCAACAGCAGAAAACCCGCAGTACGGTGCATTTCCGTTTATCTTTGGATCAATCGCCGTCACGCTCCTATCGGCACTCATTGCAGCGCCGCTAGGCATCGCAGGCGCCATCTTTATGACAGAAATTGCACCTGCTTGGGGACGTAAAATCCTCCAGCCAGTCATTGAATTGCTTGTAGGGATTCCATCCGTTGTTTACGGATTCATAGGTCTTACAGTATTGGTGCCGTTTATCGGACATTTCAAGTCAAGCGGCTCAGGACATAGCGTGCTAGCAGGAACGATTGTCCTGTCTATTATGATCCTGCCAACCGTTACATCCATTGCGACTGATGCAATGGCTTCACTACCAAAAAGTTTACGTGAGGGATCGTATGCACTAGGCGCAACAAGATGGCAAACGATTAGACGTGTGCTTGTCCCGGCAGCTCTGCCAACATTAATGACAGCGGTCGTGCTCGGCATGGCTAGAGCATTTGGAGAAGCCCTTGCTGTACAGATGGTCATTGGAAACACGCGTAATTTACCAGAGAGCATTATGGATACAGCTGGTACATTAACAACCATTATTACGTTAAACATGGGTCACACAACGTATGGAAGTGTTGAGAACAATACACTTTGGTCAATGGGACTTGTCCTTCTAGTTGTATCATTTATGTTCATACTCATTATCAGATACTTGTCGTCTAGGAGGAAGATTTAATGAATAGCAAAATGACCGATCGTTTTGCCACATTTATATTTGGATTATGTGCTGCCATTATTACGGCGATTCTCGTTGGTTTGTTTTCTTATATCATTTTCAACGGTGCAAAAGAATTAAATTTCGACTTTTTGACAACCCGCTCAAGTGCGATTGGCTCTGGCGGCGGCATCAGGGATCAGCTGTTTAACTCGTTTTATATTTTGTTTATTACGATGCTGATCACAGTCCCGCTTGGCGTCGGCGGGGGAGTGTATATGGCAGAGTATGCACCTCAAAACAAAGTCACAGATTTTATTCGTACATGTATTGAAGTGCTGTCTTCACTTCCGTCTATCGTCATTGGGATGTTTGGTTTACTCATGTTTGTGAATTTAACAGGCTGGGGCTATACGATCATTGGAGGAGCTCTGGCGCTCACTGTGTTTAACCTGCCGGTGATGGTCAGGGTGACAGAAGATGCACTGCGCTCTGTACCGAAGGATCAAAAGGAAGCATCACTTGCGCTTGGTGTAACGAAGTGGCATACAGTCAAGACGGTTCTTATTCCAGGTGCGCTCCCGTCTATTATCACCGGTGCGATTTTAGCATCAGGAAGAGTCTTTGGTGAGGCGGCAGCTCTTCTTTTTACAGCAGGTCTCTCAACACCGCGCCTTGATTTCACAAACTGGAGTCCTTTTTCTGATACGTCACCGCTGAATGTTTTTAGACCGGCTGAAACATTAGCCGTTCATATATGGAACGTCAATACACAAGGAATCATTCCAGATGCAGAAGCCATTGCAAATGGTGCATCAGCCGTACTTGTGCTTTCAGTCTTATTGTTCAACTTAGCAGCTAGATGGCTTGGTTCATTTATTCATAAAAAGCTTACGTCAAAATAATGTGAGAGAGGTGTGAAGGGGATATGGTTCAAATGCTGGCAGAAAAAAAAGAAATTGCAGCGAAAAAGGCTCCACTTCAAGCGGAACAGATTTTACAGGTGCAGGATTTAAGCATTTATTATGGTGAAAAAAGAGCGGTCAATCACATTTCATTCGAGATCGAGAAGAATGCGATTACCGCATTAATCGGCCCATCTGGCTGCGGTAAGTCTACCTTTTTACGCAGCATTAACCGCATGAACGACTTAATTCCAGGTGCGAGAAGTGAAGGGGCGATCATGTACGAAGGGTTAAATATTTTGGATGACCGCATTAATGTGGTGAATTTAAGAAGAGAAATCGGCATGGTCTTCCAAAAGCCAAATCCATTTCCTAAATCGATCTACAATAACATCACCCATGCGTTAAAGTATGCCGGGGAAAAAAGAAAATCTGTGCTTGATGATGCGGTTGAGGAAAGCTTAACAAAGGCGGCGCTATGGGATGAGGTCAAAGATCGTTTGCACAGATCTGCTTTGTCATTGTCAGGCGGTCAGCAGCAGCGCCTTTGTATTGCACGTACACTTGCGATGAAACCTAGTGTTCTGCTATTAGATGAACCGGCTTCTGCCCTAGACCCCATCTCAAATGCGAAAATTGAAGAACTATTAGGGGAATTGAAAAATGATTATTCAATCGTCATTGTGACACACAACATGCAGCAAGCGCTCCGTGTATCAGATCGTACGGCCTTTTTCTTAAACGGAGATCTAGTAGAATATGATGCCACAGAACGTATCTTTACACGTCCTGCGCAGCAAAAAACAGAAGACTATATCAATGGTCGATTTGGATAAGGCGGGTGGATTTGATGAATGCAGTAGCAACTGAAACAGCAAAAAAAGAAGTGTTTCGTGTGAATGATATGAACCTTTGGTATGGACAGCATCATGCATTGAAGCATATTGACTTAGCGATTAGAGAGCATGAAGTCACAGCGATTATCGGCCCATCCGGCTGCGGAAAGTCAACCTTTATTAAAACGTTAAATCTTATGGTCAAAACAGTGCCAGGTGTGAAAATCACCGGGGATATGATGTATAACGGTGACAACATTTTAAAAGGCCGTGTCGATTTAGTGGAGCTGCGTAAAAATGTCGGGATGGTGTTTCAAAAAGGGAATCCATTCCCTCAGTCTATCTTTGATAATGTCGTATACGGACCAAGAATTCACGGAGTAAAGAGCAAGCAGCAATTGAAAGAAATCGCTGAAAAAGCGCTTCGAGATGTTGCCCTTTGGGATGAAGTGAAAGATCGATTAAGTGCGCCCGCTCTAGGTCTTTCTGGCGGTCAGCAGCAGCGTCTTTGTATCGCAAGAGCCATTGCCACAAGCCCAGACATCTTATTAATGGATGAACCAACATCAGCGCTTGATCCTGTCTCAACATTAAAGATTGAAGAATTGATTATGAAATTGAAAGAGAAATATACAATTGCCATTGTGACGCATAACATGCAGCAAGCGGCTAGGGTATCAGACCGAACGGCATTCTTCTTAATGGGGGAGCTTGTTGAGGTTAATGATACGAATGTGATGTTTTCTGAGCCAAACGATCAAAGAACGAATGATTATATATCTGGTCGATTTGGATAAGAAAAGCCCCCTGGAGGTCAGTGCCGCCAGAGGGCTTTTGTTGTTATTTTGTTAAGGCTTTGACAATCTGTTTGAACGTCATCCCTGTTTTTAAATTGAACTTGCCTGCACGAATTTCTTTATGGTAGCCGGCGTCAATTACGTAATCATTAAAATCTTTAGACGAGTTGATGATGCCGTCCTTTTCAAGCATGTCTGAAACATCACTTGTACTCATACCGTTTTTAATCACGAATTTGATCGATTTGCCTTTAGGCTTTTGTTTATCACTCTTAGAATCGCTGTCTTCATTTGCCTTCAGCGCTTTTTCTTTATAGTCAAGAAGCTGCTGGTACGTTTCACGGCTGACAGTGACTTCTTTTTTGGAGTCTAAATAGTTTTTCACGTCAGTGTCTGTTACTTTCTGTGCGAGGGTTTCTTTTGTTGTTGTATCAGCTGCTGCCTCGTCTTTCCCAGTGAGAAAAAAGACAATCGCAAGAACCCCAGTTGCAAGAATCATACCTGCTGCAAACGTTTGGATGCTTTTTTTCGTCATACAAGCACCCTCTCGTTGTCTTTAATGATCATGTTGACATCTTCTACAGATACATGCTCAGCGCGCGCAATGGCCTCAGGAGACATGCCATTTTGGTGCTTTGAAATGATCTGTCTTGCGATGGATGGATCAATTTCTGAATGCTTGCGAACGACGATGTTTGTTTCAAGTAATTCTTCTTCAAGCACTTTCATTTTCTTTTTCAGTTTATAGATTTCTTGCATTGCAGATAGTTGAAGTGTTTCAAGTTCCTGCTCGACTTCTTTAATCGGCTCTCTTTGAAAATATGAGAATGCGATCAGTACAATACTGACAACAAGCAATCCGATAATTGCAATTTCCATGTTTCATCACCTTTTATTCATATTTTTATGCTGAAAGCCATAAAAGGCTTTCAAGATTGTTTCAGACAGTTTTCGACCCTTCTTTTTTATACCATAAAAAAGCTAGTTTCAAAAGGAATTGCTGAAGAAAATCACCTTTTTTTCATCTTTTTTCTTTTTATATGTAAAACGGGTATGAAACCTTGCTTCGCTGTCAAAATAAATGAAAGAGGCGGGGAGAAGAGGGGTCTCATGTATACAGTACGACAAAGGATAAGGTTTTATAGGGGAGCAGACGATTTTTCATGACATAACCATGCGATATGTAAGTGAATGCACTCAAAATGAAATTGGTGAAAAAACATTCTAGCATTCCTAAGCTAGAAGTGGTATTATAGTTAGGTCTGAATGTGAATTGATTTTAGTTTGGAGGGAAAAATATGCGCGTAAATATTACTCTAGCTTGCACTGAATGCGGTGAGCGTAACTATATTACTAAAAAGAATAAGCGAAACAATCCAGATCGCGTTGAATTCAAAAAGTATTGCTCACGTGATAAAAAACAAACTTTACATCGTGAAACAAAGTAAGCAGCAGGGAATTTTCCTGCTGTTTTTTTATGATGGGAGATGATCTTTATGAAAAAGGAGCTTCGCCTTCAAACATTAGCCAAGCTGGATCAGATAAGCGCTGAAGAGTTTGAGCGCAGCACGGCTTTACTTCATGAGTACTTATTGCAGCTGCCAGCATGGAAACAGGCGAAAACGATCGCTTTGACAATGTCTAGAGGAAAAGAGATACCGACAATGCCTCTGATTGAAAAAGCGTGGGAAGAAGGAAAAACAGTATGTATCCCTACCTGTTTTCCGAAAACAAAAGAGATGATGTTTTATGAATATACACCGCAAACAAAGATGACATCCAGCTACTTTGGGCTATTGGAACCAGACCCTCAAGTATCAACAGCTGTACATAAAGAAACCATTGATTTAATCATTGTGCCTGGGGTATGCTTCGATCAAAAAGGCTACCGGATTGGATTTGGGGGCGGCTATTATGACCGCTACTTAGCTGACTATCACGGTGTAACCATTGCACTTTGTCTGTCTTTACAGCAAATCACACATGTGCCGTCTGAAGCACACGACATACCGGTGTCTATGATTGTCAGTGAAAAAGGTATATTATATCAAAAGTAAAAGTCCGCTGATTGTCCAAAGAACGGGCTTTTTGTGTTGAGATCCTTTCATCAGAGTTGTAGTAACGGTAGGGTGAAACGCAATATGATTTCACATTGATCAACAAATCTGCATGTAGTGGCATTTTGCTAGGAGGTCCGTTTTGAAAAAATTTCGTGGAAAGAAAAGATACTTCCGTAATATGTGGGAGGAAGTGAATAATGACGTTTCTTATGATCAATCAGAGTGTGAAGAGGTCTATTATATTCAATCAAAAGAACAAGGGATTAGATTGTGAAAGCCGGCTAATGAAAAGAACCATTGTAAGCGATAAAAATGATCGTTCATGCATAAACAAATCCTATTTAAGCCACGATACGAACATAGGAGGGAATATGATGAATAAAATGATTTGGAGCATTGTGTTCACATTGTTTGCATTCGTTCTCGTGCAAAATCGTTATCGGCTGATGAATTTGATCTTAGGTCAAAATCAAGTGCGTCACTTTTTTATTAAGTGGCTGATGAAAATCCCATATTTTCGGACGAAATTTATTCGCCAAGCATTCTAATCCCGCAGAAGCCGGGATTTTTTTGTTCAGAAATGCGGATCAGAACGATTCTTGTTATAATAATGTAAAAAATGGAGCGCGAATGAATGAATGTCATAGATAGTCTATTTTGGCGAGTTGTTGATGAATTAAGGCAAAAAGGGTACGAGATGATTCAAAGTCCGTATCCAGAAGATGAAATATTTTTTGAAGCACCAAGAAACTCAGGGTATGATCTCATCCGTCTATATAGAAAAGATGTGAATTTTAGACAGGAGATTGTTCGAGATATCGAAGAGCAGACGTATCGGGTGAATCAGCTGAGAGAGGCGATGCGTAAACGGTCTCTTCATCTCTTGCAGCTCCAATTTACAGCTGACGATCCTGTAGATGATTGGGAAGACTTAAACGGTCAGCCGCAGAAAAAACAAAAGGTGACGGTTACACCTGTATTACTGAACGCAGACACTCTTCAGCACGATGTAAACGAGCTGCAAAAATGGCTGAACACCTCGGTAACATTGGATGTAGAAGAGGCGAAGAGAGACACAGCTGAGGATGTCATGCAGCTTAAAATGAATGTACTTCAAGCATTTAATGATCAGGAAAAGCAGCGTGAACGAGAACGGGCCGTTTTTCAAAATGGCAGACCGATTTTCACCTACTTGCTCATCGCTGTTCAAGTGGTGATGTTTCTTTTGCTTGAACTATCTGGCGGAAGTACCAATACCGCGACTTTAACAGCGTTTGGTGCTAAAAATAATGGGCTGATCTTAGATGGAGAATGGTGGCGCCTCATTACACCAATGTTTTTGCACATTGGCTTGACGCATTTACTCTTTAATACATTTGCTCTTTGGTCTGTCGGAGCGGCTGTTGAGAGAATTTATGGCTCAGGGAGATTTTTGCTCATCTATTTCATTTCCGGCATTTTTGGCTCCATTGCGAGCTTTGTCTTTAATACGGCCATCGCAGCCGGTGCATCAGGTGCGATCTTTGGCTGCTTAGGTGCGCTATTATATTTAGCAATTTCTAACCGCAAGCTATTCTTTCGAACGATGGGGACAAATATTATTGTGATCATCCTTATCAATTTAGGGATAGGCTTCACCGTATCAGGTATTGATAACGCAGGGCACCTTGGCGGTCTGGTTGGCGGTTTTTTAGCCGCTTTAGCTGTCCGGCTCCCTAAACAGGTGCAGCCTGTCAAAATGTTTCTTGCTAGTGCTGTTCTGCTGTTGATTGGCGGTTTTGGACTGTATACAGGGTTTCATTCAGACGATCAAAAGGAAGCGGCGGCAGTAAGTGAGGCAGCAAGTCTATTTGATGAGAAGAACTATAACGAAGCAAGTAAACGATTAGAGGAATATGTACACCAAAAGGATGCATCAGCTGATGCTCTCCATATATATGCACTATCGGAAGCGCAGCTCGGCCACCTTGACAAAGCGATTGAATTTTTACAAAAGTCGCTTAAAAAAGATCCTGATGATCCAAATAAACTGTATCATTTATCGTTGTTGTACGTTGAAAAAGGAGAGACAGCGAAAGCGGAGGATCTAATCGAGAAAGGGTTAAACCAAGATCCAAAAAATGATCAATTTTTAAAACTGAAACAATATATTGAAAGCACGCAAACACATTGAATGACTTGACTGAAAGCGCATTTATGAATACGCTTATCCTATCTGTTGATGAGAAGAAATGGTGGAAATAATGAAAACGTTATATGATGTACAGCAGCTGCTCATGAGATTTGGAAATTATGTGTATTTCGGAGATCGTGAAGTGGAATTAGAATTTATGGCAGATGAACTGAAGGAAATGTATACATCGGGCATTATTGACCGGACCGAATGGTCAAACGCAATGACTATTCTTCAAATGGAACTAGCCAAATTAAATCGAAAAACAATGTGAAGGTGGAGGGCATATGATAGGGGATTGGTTTGTAGGAGTTGATCTTGGCGGTACGACAATTAAGCTTGCGTTCATTAATCTATATGGTGAAATTCAGCATAAGTGGGAGATTCCTACGGATAAATCAGGGCAGACGATCACAGTCGATATTGCCAAATCAATTGACCACAAACTGCTCGAAATCAGTATGCCAAAATCAGCGCTTATTGGGATTGGAATGGGTGCACCTGGGCCTGTAGATAAAGTATCTGGGATTGTCTATAAAACAACGAATCTCGGCTGGACAAACTATCCACTCAAAGATCACCTGGAGGCAGAGACAGGACTTCCATCTGTCATAGAAAATGATGCGAATATTGCTGCACTCGGTGAAATGTGGAAGGGGGCAGGAGATGGTGCAAAAAATATCCTGATGGTCACACTTGGCACGGGTGTTGGCGGCGGTATTATTGTAAATGGTGAAGTTGTTCAAGGTGAGACTGGGGCTGGCGGAGAAATTGGCCATATTTGTGCCGTTCCATTCCAAGGAGCACCGTGTAACTGCGGAAGAACAGGCTGTATTGAAACCATTGCATCTGCGACTGGCATCGTTCGGCTTGCAAAGGATAAATTAGAAACGGAGCAGCATACATCTTCACTTGGCACGCTCACTTCGCTGTCTGCAAAGGATGTGTTTAGGGCCGCTGAAAGTGGAGATGATCTTGCCATACGTGTCGTAGAAGAAGTGACGACTCATCTTGGACTAGTCTTAGCGAATCTTGCCAGTGCGTTAAACCCAACAAAAATCGTCATTGGCGGCGGTGTTTCAAAAGCAGGGGAGCTTCTTCGCAGTAAAGTAGAGCGCGTTGTTAAACATCACGCATTTCCGCCTTGCGCTGATGATGTCGAAGTCGTGATTGCTTCACTCGGAAACGATGCAGGAGTCATCGGTGGTGCATGGATGGCAAAAAACAAGTGGCTGTCTTAAACAAAAAAGTCATCATGATGTCATTTTTATTAAAAAAAGCGATAGATGGGCATGAAATGAAATGTTTAGCATATTCATAAGTTTGTCATGAGGAAAAAGACATTGATTTTCCAGCACATACAGGATAAGATATAGTTTAGTTATTTTTGAAGAAGCACCAATAATTAGGGTATTCCCTAACTTGAGTGCATGCTTAGAGCATAAGGAGGTTACAATGCGAAAGAAAAGATTAAAGGCGATTTCATTTTTACTGATTGCGACATTGTTAATGTGGGTCAAAACCTATGTTATCTATAAATCTAGCTTTAATATTAAAATAGAAAATTTCATGCAGGAGTTTATCCTGTTTATTAATCCGCTTAGCTTTCTCTTGTTTATCTTCGGTATCGGTTTATTTATGAAAGAAAAAAATCGCAATCGATATATCATCGTGATGAGTTTTATCCTGACATTCATTTTGTTAGCTAACATTGTGTTTTATCGATTCTATAGTGACTTTCTAACCATCCCCGTCCTATTTCAAACAAACAATATGGGTGACCTCGGGTCAAGTATTACCTCTTTAATTGAACCAGTCGATTTTCTGATGTTCGTTGATATTATGATTTTAATGTGGCTCTATAAAAAGCAGCCTTCCTTTAGAACGGATGTCACCATTTCACGAAAAGAACGAGCAGCTTATTATTTATTTGTGGCAGCCACTTTCTTCTTTAACCTTGGTTTGGCTGAAACAGAAAGACCAGAACTGCTCACTCGCTCATTTGACCGTGAGATGCTGGTGAAAAATATTAGCTTATATAATTTCCATATTTATGATGGAGTGTTGCAATCGAAGCAGTCTGCTCAACGAGCCCTTGCCGACAGCAATAGCTTAACGGAAATTGAAAACTATGTAAGCGCAAATCAAACCGACCGTAATGAAAAAACGTTTGGTCAAGCGAAAGGGCGAAATGTCATTCTTGTCTCCCTAGAGTCTACTCAGAGCTTTGTGGTCAATGAAAAATTAAATGGGAAAGAAATTACCCCATTTTTAAACAAACTAATCAAGAAAAGCTACAACTTTACTAATTTCTATCATCAAACAGGTCAAGGGAAAACATCGGACTCAGAGTTTATTGTTGATAACTCTCTCTATCCACTTGGAAGAGGGGCTGTGTTCTTCACAAACCCAAGCAATGAGTATACAGCCACACCTGAGTTGTTAAAGGATGAGGGGTATCACTCTTCTGTTATTCATGCGAATAACAAAAGTTTCTGGAATCGTGACCTGATCTACGATAGCTTTGGCTACGATAAGTTTTTTGATATTAAATCATTTGATGTGAATGAAGAGAACTCAGTTGGCTGGGGCTTGAAAGATGGTCCGTTCTTTGAACAGTCAGCGGAATTGATGAAATCGATCCCGCAGCCTTTCTATACGAGATTGATTACATTAACGAATCACTTTCCATTTGATCTAGATGAAGAAGATAAGCTCATTGATGAATATGATTCTAAGAGCAAAACGTTAAACAAGTTCTTTCCTACAGTGCGTTATCAAGATGAGGCGCTGAAGATTTTCTTTGAAAAGATGAAGGAAACAGGTTTGTACGAAAATTCCATCTTTGTTTTATATGGGGATCACTATGGAATTTCAGAAAACCATAACGAAGCAATGGGACAATTTTTAAATAAAGAGATTACGCCATTTGAAGAAGTGCAGCTTCAAAAAGTCCCGTTTGTTGTACACATTCCAGGGATCACAGATCAACATCCAAAAGAAATTGATACGGTAGGCGGTCAAGTCGATATCCGTCCAACTATACTCAATCTTTTAGGAATTGATACAAGTAAACAGATTCAATTTGGTCATGATCTTTTATCAAAAGATAAGAATGACTTTACCGTGCTTCGTGATGGCAGCTTTATTACGAAGGACAGTGTTTTCACAGATGGAGTTTGCTACAATAAAGAAACGGGTGAGCCAAGAGATGATGAGACCGTTTGTCAGTCTTATGAAGAGAAGGCAAAGCAAGAGCTCCAATTCTCTGATCAAATCATCTACGGTGATCTCCTTAGATTTTATGACCGGAACAGCCCGGACCATTCTCCATCCAAAAAAGAAGATGAAACGAAGCTGAAAAAGGCGTCCTAACATATGAGAAAACCTCTGCTATTTTTAGATGCAGAGGTTTTCTTTTTTTGTCTGCCGGCTCATATAGTATGAGAGGAGGGATGTAAATGAAGACAACGTCGTTTGGGAAAATTGAATGGCAGCTGGATGAAGCGGGAAAGGATAATGTGGCAAAACAGTTAGGGATAGGGAATGCGGCTTTTCATTTATCCAATCAAACAAGCACTGATCACCTTCTTTTACCGGGATATAGACTTCCGGAAGGCATCCATTCATTTTCTTCCATAGGTGAGCTGCAGAAATTTATTGCGCCTTACAGGCTGCAGCAATCCGATGATTGGATCAATGGAACCTTTGAATATGATAGTGCTCAATTAGAAGAAGAGCTGAGCCGCTTGAAAGCCGCATTTCCTTTTCTTCAAATCAGCATAATAGGTCATTCAGTGCTTGATACACCTATTTATGAAATCCGAACAGAGCCTGTTCAGCATTTACATTCTATTCATTTGAATGCCTCTTTTCATGCAAATGAATGGATCACGACGTCTGTTTTAATAAAATGGCTGAAATCGCTGTGTTTAGCCGCATCTGACCCGGTGCAAGCAAGACATCATGAAGCCGTTCATATTCTGCGAACCACAGCTCTCTCCATCGTGCCAATGGTGAATCCAGATGGCGTAGACCTCGTTCGGAATGGACCTGAGTCGCTAGGTCTCAGCAGTGAAGAATTCACACCGCTACATGGTGGATATGCTGATTATCAGGAGTGGAAAGCAAATATTCGAGGGGTGGATTTGAACAATCAATTTCCAGCTTATTGGGAGGTCGAATACTACCGTCATGAGCCTAAGGCACCGTCCAATCGGGGGTTTCCAGGGCGCGAGCCGTTAACAGAACCAGAAGCGAAAGCGATGGCAAATCTAGCGTTACGAAAACGCTTTGACCGGCTGATCGCTCTCCATACACAAGGAGAAGAGATATACTGGGGTTTTCTTGGCCACGAACCTGCCATCTCAAAAGAAACGGTCAAACGATTCGAGCAAGTAAGCGGCTATAAACCGGTTCGATATCTTGACAGCTATGCAGGCTATCGCGATTGGTTTATTTATCAATTTCACAATGAGGGCTATACAGTCGAGCTTGGTCTAGGAAAAAATCCTCTTTCCATGAATCAATTTGACACCATCTATGAGAAAACAAAGCGGCTGTTATGGGAAGCATGTAAGTGTTAAAAAGCACCTGTCAGGTGCTTTTTACATTTGAACGTGAATCAATTTCTTATTGTCAATAAAAATAATGTTAGAGCAATTGACGAAGGCCGCCTTGTGAGCTATTGTGAAAAGTACGGATGTAAAAAAAAGGATATGTTTTAGGGAGATGTCGAACATTGAGTGCTCAAAGCCTGTGGAAAAGGAATTTCACTTACTTATTTATTTCTAAAATGTGCAAAATAACAGCTGATAGTTTATCTTTCAACACCATCTTGTGGCTTTTAGTACTAGGCGGGAAAGGGGCAATTGGAACAGCTTTTTTTATTGCGGTCAGCTTTGTTCCGCAAGCCATTGTTGGGCCGCTGATTACCCCAATGATGAAGCCGCATCAATTGAAATTTTGGATGTGTTTTGCTGATTTAACAAGAGGAGCGATAATCCTTGTGATCGTGGTCAGTTACTTTTATGATTTCACGCCATTAGCACTTGTGATTGGCTGTATGCTGCTTCATTCGGCGACTGGTGGCTCCTACGAACCGGCGTCCGTATCAATTATTCCAAAGCTTGTCCATGAGGACCTCATACAAAAAGCGAATGCAACTATCCAATCAGCAAGTCATGTGGTCAGGCTTGTGACGGTAACGATTTGTGGTGTCATGATTGCGTTTGTAGGGGTAGGGTATACAATGCTTGTGATCATTCCTCTTTATCTCTTCTCCGCTTTATTGGTATTAATGATTACATATGAAACAGAAGTCATCATCGATAAAGCCAAAAAAGGGTTATCATACGGCAAAAGATTAATTCGGGGATTTTCACTTGTTAAAAGGCATCATATTTTGTTTCCATTGGCGATTTTTTGTGTCTGTTCAAACTTCGCTGCAGCACCATGGGAAGCATTGTCTGTTATTTATTTAACAGAGGATTTACATAGTGGACCAGTTATCTATTCATTTATTAAAGTCACAACGGCACTAGGTGCCTTCTTGATGGGGTTTGTTTTGACAAAGGTAAAAGTGAACCGGTATGGGCTGCTGTTTATAGGTGCCGGGATCGTTGATGGAATCTCGTTCTTCATCACAGGCATGAACGCATTTTTACCACTTGTGTTTATATCAGCCTTTGCTTTAGGGGCTGCCATCAGTGCAGTCAACGTGCCTGAACATACAATGATTCAATTGTCAGTAAAAGCAGAGGATCAGCCGCAAGTGTATGCGATTATCAACATGATCTCCTTCTTCATGATTCCGTTAGGCGCTCTCATTGGCGGCTATATGGCGACACTATTTGGGTCTGGGTATGTCATTGCGGCTGGCGGCATCATTGAAGCTGTGTCAGGGATATGCCTGCTTCTATTCACAAAGATTGGGAAGGTAGAGAGGGCGGATTTGACGATAGAACGAGACAAACCTTCTTTAAATGCAACGTGAGCATGGCATGATTGATTGTGAATAGGTTACAATGAGGACGAGAAAACATTAGGATTCAATGGAAAGGGGCAAGAAACATGGCCATAGCAGATGTGACCATCATTCCAATAGGTACTGAAACACCAAGTGTCAGTGCTTATGTAGCAGATGTACAAAGAATTTTAGAAGGCTTTCAAAAAGAAGGGAAAATTAATTATCAATTAACACCAATGAATACGTTAATTGAAGGTGAATTATCTGTTTTATTTGAAGTCATTCAGCGCATTCATGAAGCACCTTTTGAAAAGGGATTGCACCGCGTAGCGACCAATATCCGCATTGATGACAGGCGGGATCAAACCACAACGCTTACAAGTAAAATAGAAAGCGTGAATAAGCACTTGAATCAATAAAAAAAGCCTGCTATTTGCAGGCTTTTAATGTGCGGTTGGATAACCGCTATAGATGATGGTCATGACAGTAAACCATCCAAAAACCAAAAATGTCGCGCCAGCAAAAGCGATGGCAAGTACGTTCACTTTTTTAAGTGAGCGATAGATCCCGAGTGCAGCTAAAATCGTGACTAGACCAAAAATAATGACGAGCATCATGTGAAAGTCCCCCTTTGTCATCAATCCCCTTGATTTCCTTTCTTTTCATTTTAACCGTTTTCATAAAGCTTGTCGAGTAGATTCCAGTTGACGATTGTTTGAATTTTTATTGTGTAGCCTTCATAATAAAAAAGAATGAATAAAGTAGGTGATGAAAATGAATTGGAGAAGAATGCCACTAGGCTATGTACAAGCGAATGCGTATATTTGGAAAAATGAGCACGGAGAATGCTTAATCTTTGATCCAGGCGGTGAAGCACAAAAGCTGATTTCCTATATAAAAGAAAAACAGCTCACACCGCTTGCTGTCTTACTGACACATGCTCATTTTGATCATATCGGTGCGGCAGATGAGGTGCGTGCAGAGTGGGGAGTGCCACTCTATGTACACGAGAATGAAAAGGAATGGCTGACGAACGCTGAATTAAACGGTTCAGCTCGATTGATTGGGAATGGAATTACGGTCAAAGAAGCAGAAAAATTAATTACGTCAGAAGGAACTCTTCAAATTGGATCGTTTACATTAGAGATGTTCCATACACCTGGGCATTCACCAGGCAGTGTGTCTTACTATTCGGCGGAAGAAGGATTTGTGATTTCTGGTGACACGTTATTCGAAGGTGGCATCGGGAGAACAGATTTAGTAGGGGGCAGTCAAGAAGTGCTGCTTCAATCGATTCATAACAAATTGTTGTCATTACCAGAATCAACTCTTGTTTTAAGTGGACATGGCGGTGAAACCACTGTACTCACAGAGCAGGAGCAAAATCCGTTTATCAATGGTTTTTCTCTTTAAACACAGGTATGAAAAAAGCATCTCTTTTTAAAGAGACGCTTTTTTCAATTAATGTCCGGTACCGGGAACCATGATGAAGATCGAATAATATGTAAATCCGGCAAAGAAAATCGTCAAGTACGCTCCGAAAATGTAAATATACATTCTTTCGGATAAATTCAAGTAGGATAAAAATACAAAAAGAACGGTTTGACCGAAGAACAGCAGCGATGCATCTTTCATATGCCCTAAATAGAACATGACAGCAAAAATACCCGTCCAAAAGCCAAGCACGCGGAACATGCGATTCATTTCTTTCCCTCCCCTTAAAAAAACCCCTTTGATTCATATTATAGCTGATCACCACTTGTTATGTAAACATTTACATTTTTGACAACGTGTGAACATTTATTTTACAAGTAGAAAAAATTTTTTTGAAAAAGTGATCAAAACGTGTTTATGCCGAAATACATGAGGGTACTTACTCCATAAGAGAAAAGGTTAACGACCTAAGGAGGAAGACTAATGAGTGACATTACTTTTTATTCATACCCGAGCTGCACGTCTTGCCGCAAAACAAAACATTGGCTAAAGGCGAATCAAATTGATTTTAAAGAGCGTCACCTTTTCAGAGAAACGCCAACCCTAGATGAATTAAAAAAGATTCTTTCCTTAACAACAGAAGGAATGGATGAAATTTTAGCCACACGAAGCCAGGCTTTTAAAAGCTTAAATTTAAATATTAATGATTTAAAAGTAAACGAGGTTCTTCAGCTTCTCATTGAAAAACCAAAACTGCTCCGGAGGCCAATTATCATTGATGGAAATAAATTAGTAGTAGGCTATAATCCCGGAGAACTCATGAAAATATCAAAAAAGAAAGCGATTCATCAATCAGTTTCCTAATAAAAACGAAGATCAGCTGAAACATTCTTCAGCCGTCTTCGTTTTTGTGCTGAACTGGGCTAGCTGGGTTCGAACCAACGATCACGGAGTCAAAGTCCATTGCCTTACCACTTGGCTATAGCCCAATATCAAACGTGTAATGATATTGTTCACCATCTGCGGTCATTTATACATAAAAGTTGTATGTCACTAGTTTTAAGTGAAAAAGGAGCGGAAGAAGTAAATGAAAAATGAAAAATCTAAGCAATTATATGAATTTATCCTAAAAGAAGCCCCTGTCATGACCGAAGAATGGCTGAAAACAAGAACAGAAGAAGGCTCATTATATTCCAAACATGCTTCAGAGGAAACGGAAATGAAGCTGAAGGAACAGAACACAGCGTTTATTCAAACCATTGCAGCAACGCTTGTGACGCTGTCAGACAAAGTAGAAAATCATTTAAAAAAATGGTCTGTTGATATTGCACGTGATCGAGCCGTTCACGAGGTGCCTTTATATGAAATCATTGGACAATTTAAGATATTCCGTCAGATTTTCTGTTCGAGAATCGAGAAATTCATACTAGAAACCGAGCTTGAAGTGACGCTCCAAGATGTGTGCGGGTGGAATCAGCATTTTCATTCCACGTTTGATAATATGATCGAGCGTTTATCAGAAGAATACGACCGTGTGACACTGAGTCAGCTAAATGCACAAAGAGAGATGATTCAGGAACTGAGTGCTCCTGTTATTCCAGTTTCAAAGGAAATTGGGATTTTGCCGCTCATCGGAGAGATTGATACGTACCGGGCCAAAATTATTCTAGAATCCGTACTAGAACAGGCTTCAAGACTGCGTCTAACGCATTTGTTTATTGATATATCAGGCGTACCGGTCGTTGATACGATGGTTGCTTATCAGCTCTTTAAAGTGGTGGATAGTGCGAAGCTTCTAGGAATCGAGACGATTATTTCAGGCATCCGCCCAGAAATTGCTCAAACCGTCGTGAAATTGGGCATTGATTTCTCAAAAGTAAATACTGAACACAGCCTTGCAAAAGCTTTAGAAAAAAGAGGATTTCGTATTTTTGAAGAACAGCCGCAAGAAGCCACATGACCAAAAAACCTGCACTTGTAAAAGTCAGGTTTTTTTATATGCTCTTTTTTAAAAAACCACGTTTTCCATCGCAAGCTGATGATTTTTTCGCATGCTTAGTCGTTAAAATGATAAAATGCTCTTTTGTCAGACAGGTTCCTCCAACTTACAATATGGTCAGAGAAGGGAGTGAACCATTTGTATGGTATTGAATATTTGGGACAAGAGCTGCTAGAAGAAGCATGCCGCATGAGAGCATCTGATGTGCATATTGTTCCAAAAGAAAAGGAAGCGTCGGTATCTTTCCGCGTAGACTCAGATTTAATTCAGCAGCGAACCATTGATAAAAAAAGCGGCGAGCGGCTCATTGCTCATTTTAAATTTTTATCATCCATGGATATCGGGGAAAAAAGGAGGCCGCAAAATGGGTCACTAGCTGTGATGCTAAGAAGCGGCCAGGTGTTTATTCGGATGTCTACCTTACCAACTGTAAATGATGAGAGTTTAGTGATTAGAATATTGCCGCAGGATCATGTTCCAAAAATAAAACATCTGTCACTATTTCCGAAAGCCTCCATCAGATTATTATCATTTTTGAATCATTCGCATGGGCTGATTTTATTTACCGGTCCAACAAATTCAGGGAAAACAACAACCCTTTATTCATTAATCCAGTTTGCAAAAAAGAATTTCAACCGAAATATTATTACACTTGAAGATCCTGTGGAAACAAGAAATGAAGAAGTGTTACAGGTTCAAGTGAATGAAAAAGCCGGCATCACATATGCCGCAGGATTACGTGCTATTTTAAGACATGATCCAGATCTGATTGTGCTAGGAGAAATAAGAGATGCCGAAACGGCCCGAACGGCAATTAGAGCAGCACTGACAGGCCATTTAGTGATGAGTACGCTTCATGCGAAAAATGCAAAAGGAGCCCTTTATCGTATGCTTGAATTTGGTGTCACGATGAATGAACTCGAACAAACGATGGTTGCGATTGCTGCGCAGCGATTAATCGAGCTCACCTGTCCTTTTTGCGGAGAAACATGTCAGCTTTACTGTAAATTAAATCGATCGGTCAGACGAACAAATGTATTTGAACTGCTGTTCGGAAAGGAGCTAGGTGAGTGTATCAAGGAGGCTAAAGGAGAATATGCTCACTCGTCATATGAAACACTGCAAAGATTAATTCGTAAAGGAGTGGCACTAGGCTATTTATCGAAAAACACCTATCATCGCTGGGTTTATGAAGAAGCAAGCCTCTAAAGCATGGTCTAAAAAGGACCAAGCGGAATGTCTATCAAAACTTGCTCAATTGATTCAGGCTGGATATACAGTGATTGAGGCATTAACGATGGTGAATATCCAGTTGTCGAATGAGCAGCAGCAACAATTAACACCGGGCATTCAGTGGCTGCTCGAAGGGGAGCCTTTTTATGTGGTGCTGGAGAGACTCCAATTTCAGCGGGAAGTCATTGCCATATTAAGTTTCTCCGAAAAGCATGGCAGTCTAGCACAAGCACTTGAACAAAGCGCGCGGTTTTTAGAGAAAAAAATCAAACAGGTAGACACGTTTAAACGCATGTTACGTTACCCGATCTTCCTCATCTTTACGGTTTTGGTCGTGCTCATACTCGTTCAACAAATGATCATTCCTCAATTTTCTCTCTTGTACTCCTCGATGGATACCCGAATGTCATGGCTGATTCAAGGTATGTTTGGACTTTTTCAATTGCTGCATGTTTCTCTCCTCCTCATCGGCTGTGTGTGTATCTGTTTGACCGGATACTATGCTGTCTTTTTTAAGAAAAAGTCCACCCTTGAGAAGCTGAGGGTGATAAGCAGGTTTCCTTTTTTATATAAAGGAATGCGGCTGATGCATACGTACCTTTTCTCTCTTCAGTTAAGCGGACTGCTTCAAGCTGGATTATCGATGTACGAGAGCTTGCTAGCTTTTAAACAGCAAAGCTACTTACCCTTTCTTCAAGAAATATCAGAACAGATGATTGAAGAGCTAAGAAAAGGAGAAAGCATGGCACATCAAGTAAGCTCGTCTCCTTTTTTCGAGAAACATTTTGCAGCCGTCATCGAGCATGGTGAAGCGAGCGGGATGCTTGCAAGAGAAATGTACACGTACAGCCAATTTCTATTAGAGAATGCAGAGCTGAAAATTGAAAAATGGATTTCGTGGCTGCAGCCGGTGATCTATGGTGTGACAGCACTTCTTATACTCATTGTGTATCTATCTATTCTTTTACCAATGTATCAACTCATGGAGCAAGTGTAAGAAGGAGGACAAAGACATGAATGATAAAGGATTTACCCTGTTAGAAATGTTAATTGTCATGCTCGTGATTTCGATTCTTTTACTTATTACCATCCCGAATATCACTCGTCACCACCAAACGATTCAAGCAAAGGGCTGTGAAGGGCTTAAATCAATGGTGAGCACACAGGTGATGGCATATGAATTAGAGCATGATGGCAAGACACCATCTTTAGCTGAATTAGAAAAAGAAGGCTATGTCAAAAAGGGATTAACGTGTCCTAATGGAAAAGCGATTGTCATTCAAAACGGCCATGTGAAGCATGAATAAATTGATTTTTCATGAGAAGGGTTTTACCCTCATTGAACAGCTAATGATCTTACTTGTTCTATCGATTCTATTGTCGATCATAGGAGGAAAAATCCCCAATTTAATAGAAGACGCTGAAGCCAAAAGACAAGTGAACATCATGAAACAAGATTTTCAATTGGCTGCTTATACTGCATTTATCAAAAAAACACGTGTGTATGTTGAATTCCATCCGCCACATGTATCGTATCAGGTAATCGATCAGAAGGATGGCGAAGTCATTACTTCTTTTCAGCAACAAAAGGGAAGCATTAAGGCTTCTACATTTCCACAAGGTATCTATTTTAATGTAAACGGACATCCAAGCAGCGGCGGGTCTCTCATCATTCAATTTGGCAGTCAAACGTATAAACTCACGATCTATTTAGGAAGCGGGCGAATCCATGTTCAAAAACAATAGAGGGTTTAGTACGATTGAGGCGCTGTTTGCTTGTCATATCTTCCTATTTGCAGCCCTTGTGCTCATGCCAGCCTATGAAAAAATCATGATAGGGAAAAATGAAGTAAGAGCCAAACTTGAAGCTTACCAAATCTTGCATGAACAGATGAATGAATCGTTCATAGATGGTACAAAACCTTCTGTCAAAAAGAAACGAGGCGACGTCACATATGTATTCAATTGGAGTAAAGAGAAGGGATGTGTATCATACAAAATACAAAAAAAGCAGACCATATGCTTTCACCATGTTGCTGAACGGTGAACAAGGTTTTACCCTTGTCCAGGCTTTGTGGCAATTACAGCTATTTTTGTTCCTTTCTTTTGGCTGTGTACTAATCTTTTCTACAGCTGAGAAAGCCCGTCCTTTTGAAGAGATTAACCGATTTTCACAAATGGAGTGGAAACAGACTGTCCTGCAATTAGATGAGGAATTAAGCCGTGCAACGGCTGTTAGATCGGTGCAAGGAGGTAAAGCGTTAGAGTATGTATCTGATCAAGGGCGAGTGGTAACGATTGAGCCATATCAAGAGATGCTTCGGAAGCGAATGGATCAAGCAGGCCATCTTCCTTTATTGCAAAAGGTGAAAGAATTTCGTGTCAGAACGAATCAATATAGAGCCATCCTGAAAGTCACAGATGAATCTGGTAAGGTGTATGAAGCCGTTTTTTTCATATATAAAGGGGTGGTTCCTACATCGTGAAAAGAGAAGGAGGATTTATCTATCCGCATGTACTAGCTGCGATTCTATTTTTTCTCTTGATCCTAGGATCAATGACGATAGGGTTTCAAAAAGAGCTGAGAAGTGCAGAGCTGACGATTTCTTTTTATAAAAAACAGCAGCTTTTCAGGGTGGGGGCGAGTGAAGCTGCCCGTACATTACATCGTTTGTGTGAAAAGCAGCATACCCATATTGACACTGAAGAAGGCCGCGTGACATTGAAGCAGATGACATGCGATCAAAAGAAAAAGCGTATCCTCATGTTAGTCAGTGTGAAAACAAAGGATGGTTTATCAGATGAGCGGGAACTGGTGCTGGATTGGAAGACCCGTGAAATCATGAAATGGGCAAACCCTGAATAGCCAGTGTATAAAATGATCCTCTTCTAGGTAACACTTGAAGAAAGAAGAGGTGAATGTGTTGAAAACCAATGACTATGTAAAATATATGACGCAGGAAATCATTAAATATATGAATACACCACGTGACGAAAGGAAGGAACATAAACAAGAGAAAATGGAAACGAAACCGCCATTTTCACAGCGTTTATTTGGGGTTCTGCCGTTTGGGTTTTCAATGATGTTAAAAAAACGTCAGCGACATCGACGAAAGTAAAAAGCCGCCAGCAGGCGGTTTTTTTATGCCCCTTTAGCTGTATTCTTCCACAACTATCACTTTATTGACCTTGTTTGAGTAAGGGTTATAAGAAATAGTGACAAATACCCCAAATTCTTTGGCGTGGTCTTTTAACGTAATATGATACTGTTTCACAGATTCCTTCTCACGATGACGGTCCCATACTTTTTGTTTGAATAAGACTTGTGCCAGCGGATATCGTTTCTTTGCTTCTTTGACTGCCCGTGTTTCCCATTGATCTGCGGCGGCAGTGAAACCTTTCGCATCAGCAGGATTGGCGTCGTGTATCATAGGGCTCAACAGTAAACTGAGCATGATTATCATCTTTCCATATTTCACTTCACATCACCTCACCTGTTATTATTCTGACCAAATGCTGCACTTTTATGTAAATTTTTAAGAAGTACAAATGTCACACAAAAAATTATTGAATACGGCGAAAGAATGAGAAAATGGAAGAATTTTCTCGTAATAGTTCTTGTTTAAGAACAAAATGGACTAATTTGACGTTTTGGGTTTTATAGGTATTTCCTTATACTGTATGTAATCGTTCTTATTAAAGAACAATCGTTCAAGGAGTTGGAGAATGAATGAAACAGTCGCTCTTTGTACTCTTTTGTACCATTTGTTTGATTTTCACATCTCTTTTGATCTCAACAACGAACGCTTCTTTTAACGATGTTGAGCACTCAAACTTTGTCATGAAAACATGCGAAAATTTTGAACAGACGGATCAGCATTGTCAGCCTACCAAATGGGATAGAAGTCATTTGGAACTCATCGATCAAACGATGAACAAAGGAACAGTCTGCGCGCCTCAAAGCTTGAGCATGACATTAAAAAATAGTGGACAATCTATTGCACACTCTGAATGGAAATGGGAATTACATAAAGTGAAAAGTGAGCAGAAGCCGCTACAAGATGGTCATATTCTTGCAAAAGGCTCTATACAGTCTCTTCTTTCACAAGAAACAACGACTGTCACGACAGATAAAGCAAAAACGAATGGAATCTATGCGTTTAAAATCTATTATCCTAAAGGTTTTGAAGGATCTGAAGAAGCATTTATATGGTCTAAACATATGCAGCTCGCAAAGTGTCAGGAAAAGGCATCCTAAATGGAGCTGCCTTTGAAATGAAACAATGATAGGCGAAGGGGAGAAGAGGTCATGAAAAAATGGATGAAGATGTCTGGAAGTATTCTTTATGTGGTGGTGTTCACGGTGATGATTGCATGTATTATTGTCGCATTGTCTTCAAGAACTACTGGGGGAGATCCTCAGATTTTCGGTTATCAATTCAAGCAAGTATTATCTGGATCAATGGAGCCAGAATTTTCGACTGGCTCACTCATTGTCGTAAAAGAAGTGACTTCACCGGAGGCGCTTAAAAAAGGAGATATTATCACGTTTCAAACGAAGCAGGACCAGTCTTATGTGACCCACCGAATTGTTGGGGTGAAAGGAAAGGGAGCAAATAAAGCCTTTGAGACGAAAGGTGACCACAATATGTATCAGGACGGCACGCTAGTAAAAGCGGATCAGGTGGCTGCGCAGTATACCGGTGTGAACATTCCTTATGCAGGAAAGCTTCTATCGTATGCAGGGACTTCGGCTGGAACTGCGTTGCTGCTCATTATACCAGGTGTGATGCTGCTCGTTTATTCCACTCTTCATTTTGTGGGCGCTGCAAAACACCGAAGACACACGGCTGATTTACATATGTCAGAGGAACAAGCTTAAATTTTCGTTTGTAACCTAATTAGGTTTCAATAAAACAATTTATTAGGGGGTTCATTCATGGCAAAGAAAAGATCAATTCGTTTAGGTGTATTATCAGGGGCTTTAGGCCTTGCATTAATCGGCGGGGGGACATGGGCGGCGTTTAACGATGTAGAAAAGGCAAACGCGGTCTACTCGACAGGAGAGCTGGATTTATCAGCAAAAGAGAACTCCGGCGCCATCAACCTTGCGAACTTAAAACCTGGTGATCGGATCAAGAAAGAATTTCATTTTGAAAATAAAGGATCGCTTGCGATCAATCAAGTGCTGATGAGTCTTGATTACAGCCAGTTTCAAGACGGAGCTTCCGCGAAGAATGGCGGTAAGAATACAGCTGAAGAATTTCTCAGCCAGTTTCAGGTGAGTGTTCTTACGGTTGGAGCCGAAGGTGGAAATGGTTATCCGAAAAATATTATCTTAGACCATGCAAACCTGCTTGACTTGCATCAACTAACGTCAAAACAGGATCAGACCGCATTTGAAAAGCTTCGTCATGCCGTCGATGAGAAGTTTTTACATGAAAGTGGGAAGATTAATGTAGCAACTGTTGATGGAACAGTGGCTCCAGAGTATGACGGCATTCCAAAGAACCCGTTTGATTACGATAAAATGGAAATGATCATTGAATTTGTCAATGACCAGACGAAGGATAAAGCTGGTCACTATATCCAAAATAAATACCAAGGCGATGCGATTCAAATTGATCTTTCCTTCGAAGCGACTCAGTGGAATGGTTTAACGATCAATCCCAAAAAGCATACGGATGAAAAAGGCTACGTGAAAGAAAACGAAAAAGCACACAGCGAAGATAAAAAATAAAGCCAGTCTTTAGACTGATATCAAGCTCTGCATAGCAATTGGAGGAGTATGCGCTAAAATGTGCGCTTTACTCCTCTTCTTGATTTTTTTTCCAGATTTGATAATCTAAAAATTCACGAAATTGCTTTTTCGAAACCCCTGATGTCATTGCATCTCGAACTAGTTTTTCCCATTCACTATCTAATTGACCATCGTATTCGGTTTCATCTTTTTCGTGTAACAGTGTATGAACCGAGACGTCCAGAACAGCGGAGACTTTTTCAAGAAATTGAATGGAGGGGTTTGTTTGCAAGTTTCTTTCTATTGAGCTTAAATAAGACTTCGCTACCCCAGCCTTTTCGGCCAGTTCTGATAGTGAGTAGCCTTTTTCATTGCGGTATTGTTTAATACGCTGGCCAATCAATGTCATCACCTTCCTTTCGATATTATAGCACATTCAGAAAGGTTTGATAGAATGACTTCTTACCAGAGGGTGAGACTCAGAGGACTTTTCACTTGATTTGAGGAATTGACGGACTTCTTCAACTGTTAGCCCTGCTTTACGAGCTTCAAGTAATAATTCAATCCATTCACTGTCTAATATGTTCGTTTTCTTTTCCATACAAATACCCTCCTAAAATACTGAATCATGTATTTCAGGCACTTAACGCATGAAATGGAAAGACACAGGTGGTAAGACCTCATAGTTTGCTTGCGTCATTTTTCCGCCCAATACAAACAGACAAACGTTGCTTTTGGCTGATCGAAAATTGTATGTCACATGAAAGGGAGGGGACCTATGGGTCAACCTCCTCTTTTTTGCTGTAAGTAAAAAAGTCCGCCATTTTCAATCGTAAGACTGATTTTTGGTTCGTATAAAGTTTTAAGTGCTTGTCTTTCTATTTCATATTCTACAGACGTGTCTGAAGTCCCTTCATAAAATTGGTTTAAAAGTTCAGTGTCTTCTTTCCATTTTTGAACAGCTCTCACCGCCCAATTGTCTGGTTCCTCATGGGCGTAACGCTCCATTAGACTATAGAGCCGTTTGACTCCGCTTTCTGGCTTGATCATTGTACTCATTGTAAAGCAATAATCGGGAATTTGAGATGACAGCTCACGGGTTTCCAGCTTTTCTTGAAATTGTTCAACGACTTCTCCGCGTATTAGATGAAGTCCTAGTGATAAAAGTTTATCCTTCTTTCGATCTGCGAGATAAGAAATTTTCACATTGAGACCAAGCCATGGCTCGAGTGCGATCTGGTTGTTCGTGAGCGGAGTGACTCGTTCATAGAGACGGATAAAACGGCCCTGCTGTTTGACAGCTTCAAATATTTGAAATAAACGAGGGGAGCCAAAGTGGATAAATTCACCCTCAATCGTATCATCCACTTTTTTTTGATCGGTGATGAGGGTCAATTGCCGCGGCTCTGGTACACCACCAGTTTTTTCAAGCCAGTGCCAATAAAAAGGGCGGTTCATAATCAATTTATCCATATCGATGGTTAGTTGTACGGTCATATGTCCTGCACTTTCTTCTAGTATGTCGCATTGATTTGCCTGAAAGAAACGGAGAAGAAAGGTATGTATGTCACGCTGCTCCATTGATCAACTCTCCTTTATGAGCCTTGCTGTCTTTTTTCTAAAAGTGGTGTTTTTGCTTCTGATAAATAGGAAGCAAACTGGGTTAATTTCTTTTTCATGTCTCCGTCTGATTCGTGCTGAAAGAGAATCTGATGTAGTTCTGTTTCGGCATCTTTGATATCTATTCGCGTTAAAATATCATCTAGATCGCCAATGACGTTTTCAAACAGCTGAATTTTTTCATATAAAAGCTTTAAGATATGTTCCTCAACGGTTCCGTTTGTTGCCATATTGTAAATGTGGACATCTCGCTCTTGTCCAAGGCGGTGGATACGTCCAATTCGCTGTTCTAGACGCATCGGGTTCCACGGAAGATCGTAGTTGATGATTTGGTTACAAAACTGAAGGTTGATTCCTTCGCCGCCCGCTTCTGTCGCAATTAACACTTGCGCCCGTTCTCTAAATAAATCTTTCATCCAATCTTTTTTGCCCCGCTTAAAGCCGCCTCGAAAAGGAACGGAGCTGATGCCATTTTGCTGAAGAAACCATTGTAAATATATTTGTGTCGCGCGGTATTCGGTGAAAATAATGACCTTTTCATTTAACTGCTGAATAAGCTTGACGACTTCAAGCGCCTTTGTGTTTTGCTGAACTTGATTGATTTTCTCCATAATTTGCGCTATAGCAGAAGATCCAAGGATATGTTTTTCATCTTCCTGCATTTTTTTAATCGTCATATAGACCGCCTCGCGGCTTGAACAGCATTCACGTTCCAAGGTCATGATGGAAAACATGTGCTTTGTATAAGACGGGTTCTCTTTCAGCTTGCAGATTTCATCATATAAAGCTTGTTCCGTTGGAGAGAAATCAATGGAAATCGTTTTGACATGCCGTTTTGTCCACTCGATGCCCGTGTCTTGCCTTCGGTTACGAATCATCACTTTATTCACAAGCTGTTTTAATCGGTCGTGGTCTTCAAGCTGTAAATCCTTTTTGGCAAAGACATCTTTAAACTGATGTTCATTCCCGAGGTGGCCTGGCTTCAGAAGGGAAACGAGATTAAATATTTCTCCGATACGGTTTTGGATAGGTGTCGCTGTCAGCAGCAGGCAGAATTTCTTATTTAGATTTCTCACAAATTCATAGTTTTTCGTTTTATTGTTTTTCAGTTTGTGTGCTTCATCAATAATGACCATATCGTAGGCAATTGATAAAATGGTGTCTCGATGCGGCTGTCTTTTGGCTGTATCAATGGAGGAAACCACGACGTCACACTGCTCCCACACGTAGCTCTTTTTTTGTTCAACAGCATCAATGTAAAATTTCGTCCGCAGCTCCTGTACCCATTGAGACACAAGGGAGGCGGGGACAAGTATGAGAATTTTTTTTGCAAGTCCACGAATCATGTATTCTTTGATAATGAGTCCTGCTTCTACGGTTTTTCCAAGTCCCACTTCATCTGCTAAAATGGCTTTTCCGTTCATCTCTTCTACGACTCTTCTGGCTACTTCAAGCTGATGTTTTAAAGGCGTGAATGCAGGCAGGTGCGCGGGAGCTTGCAGTCCTTCAAATGAATCAATGGCTGTGACTTTTTGAACCTGCGTCGCTAAACGGTACATGTCCCAGTTCGCCCAGGGGCCGTCTGCTGCAAGCCGCTGCTGAAATTCACTTGCCCATTCCTGATCAAAAATCGTTTGTATATTCAATGTGATCGCCTGCCTTTCTAATAGGTTAATGATAAAATTGTTCTGTATTTAAACGCTTCATTTTTTAAGAGGTCTTTAAAAGACTAGATATATGAATAAAAGCGAACGATAGTGAATGTTTGTTTGAAAAATGTTAATGATTTTTCTGTTGCTCTTCATCCGTTTCTAATGGTAGGATGTTGGTAAGTGATCTAGAAAATAAGTCACCCATTTTGATAGTATGTCCAATAAATGTGAAGAATATGAGCGGATGATGGTATGGGGAGAGACTTGGCGGTTATTTAGCACTGGCAGGCGCCGAAGGAGCAAGCTGAATCGTTTCAGTGAATCTCTCAGGCAAAAGTACTCTTACCGGACGCAACTCTGGAGAGTGTTTGCTCATCGATTTTTAGCAAACCACCAAAGGGGAAAACGCACAATGCTGTTGTGCTGTAAACTTTCAGGTGCAAGGACAGAGACTTCTTTTTGATAAAAGGGAGCGCTCTGTCCTTTTTTGCTGCGATTTTTTTCTGAAAATTCAGCTTGTGATCTGCACTGAAAGAAAAAAGGGGGAAACGATTGATGTTGAAACGAACACCGCTTTTTCATGCGTATGAAACGTTTGGCGCAAAAACCATTGACTTCGGGGGCTGGGAATTACCTGTCCAATTTTCTTCCATTAAAGAAGAACATGAAGCTGTTCGAACAAAAGCAGGGCTTTTTGATGTGTCTCACATGGGTGAGGTGGAAATCAAAGGTCAAGATGCCCTTCCTTTTTTACAAAGGTTATTAACCAATGATGTGTCTAAGCTGACAGACGGTAAGGCACTATATACAGCCATGTGCTATGAAGATGGCGGGACGGTGGATGATCTGCTCGTCTATCAAAAAGAAAAGAACAATTATCTGCTTGTCATTAATGCATCAAATATTGAAAAAGATGTGGATTGGCTGCTTCAGCATCAAGATGAGAACGACGTATTGATCCAAAATGTCTCGGATCAAATCGCCTTGCTAGCCCTTCAAGGACCTCTTGCTGCTGACATTATGAAAGATGTGGCGGATGAAGAGGTGACATCTCTCAAGCCATTTACATTTTTATCAAAAGCTGAGGTCGCTCAAAAAGAAGTGCTTGTTTCAAGAACGGGCTACACAGGGGAGGACGGCTTTGAAATCTACTGCCAGTCAGAAGATGCGGTCCACATCTGGTCGGCTTTATTAGAAGCAGGCGAGCCAAAAGGGTTAATACCGTGCGGGCTCGGTGCACGTGACACCTTAAGATTTGAAGCAAGACTTCCGCTTTATGGCCAGGAGCTGACAAAGGATATCTCTCCATTAGAAGGCGGGATTGGCTTTGCTGTCAAAACGGATAAAGAAGCCAATTTTATTGGCAAAGAAGCGCTCAAAAAGCAAAAAGAAGAGGGAGCGAAGCGAAAGCTTGTCGGCATTGAAATGATCGATAAAGGGATTCCGCGCACAGACTATCCGGTCTTTTCAGGAGAAAAGCAGATTGGGGTTGTCACAACCGGCACACAATCCCCAACATTAAAGAAAAATGTCGGGCTTGCTTTGATCGAATCTTCTCAGGCGCAGCTTCAGGCAGAGGTGGAAGTACAAGTTCGCAAAAAACGTCTAAAAGCTAAAATCGTCGCAACACCATTTTATAAAAGAGCCAAATAACGAGGGGGAATAGAGGATGAAGCACAGGTATCTGCCGCAAACCGAGCGAGATCAAAAAGAAATGCTGGATGTCATCGGCGTTCAGTCGATTGATGAGCTTTTTTCAGATATCCCAGAAAAAGTGAGATTTAAAGGAGCATACAACATTAAAGAAGCCGCATCTGAAACAGAGCTTGTAAGGGAATTATCCCGATTAGCTGCAAAGAATAAGGATACGGTTTCCTATGCATCGTTTCTTGGTGCCGGTGTATATGATCATTACCAGCCTGTCATTGTTGATCATGTCATCTCACGTTCCGAATTTTATACAGCATACACACCTTATCAGCCGGAGATTTCGCAAGGTGAACTACAAGCCATTTTTGAATTTCAAACAATGATTGCTGAGCTGACGGGTATGGATCTTGCCAACTCCTCGATGTATGATGGCGGGACGGCATTAGCTGAAGCGGCGATGCTGGCTGCGGGACACACAAAAAAGAAAAAAGTGGTTGTTTCTGAAACGGTTCACCCTGAATCAAGAGCAGTGCTAAAAACATACGCCAAAGGACAGCACATCGAAGTTGTTGAAGTGCCTGCAAAAAAAGGGCAGACGGATCTAGCAGCATTAGAGAAGGCCGTCTGTGACGATACAGCAGCAGTTCTTATGCAATATCCAAACTTCTTTGGTGTCGTCGAACCGTTAAAAGACATTGAACCTATTGCGCATAAAGGAAAAAGTCTGTTCATTGTCTCAAGTAATCCGCTTGCACTCGGGTTACTGACGCCGCCAGGTAAACTTGGGGCAGACATTGTCGTTGGTGATGCACAGCCGTTTGGCATTCCAGCAGCGTTTGGCGGGCCGCATTGCGGATATTTTGCTGTGACGAAAAAGTTGATGCGAAAAGTGCCAGGTCGTTTAGTCGGGCAGACAGAAGATGAAAATGGTGTTCGTGGGTTTGTGCTGACCCTTCAAGCGCGTGAGCAGCATATTCGGAGAGATAAAGCGACGTCCAATATTTGTTCGAATCAGGCATTAAATGCATTAGCCGCTTCCGTTGCCATGACAGCACTCGGAAAAACAGGCATCAAAGACATCGCCTATCAAAACGTGCAAAAAGCGCACTATGCTAAGATGCAGGCTCAAACATATGGACTGCTTGCTGATATAGAAGGGGCCCATTTTAATGAATTTGTGATCAAATTACAAGAGCCTGTGAAAGAAGCCAATAAACGATTGCTTGAAAAAGGAATCATCGGCGGCTATGACTTAGGGATAGACTACCCAGAGCTTCAACATCACATGCTTGTCGCCGTAACAGAGCTAAGAACGAAAGAAGAAATTGATACGTTCATTAAGGAATTGGGGGATCGCCATGAATAAACAAGATCAGCCGCTTATTTTTGAATTATCCAAAGAAGGAAGAATTGGTTATAGCCTGCCTGATTTAGATGTACCTGAACAGGAGATCCCGTCTTTATTTGATGACACGTATATCCGTCATGAGGATGCTGAGCTTCCTGAAGTATCTGAGCTTGATATCATGCGTCATTATACAGCATTATCAAGACGTAATCATGGGGTCGATTCCGGATTTTATCCTCTTGGCTCTTGTACGATGAAATATAATCCGAAGATTAATGAAAAGGTCGCACGCCTTGCAGGCTTCGCGCAAGTCCATCCACTACAGGAGGCAGACACTGTGCAAGGTGCATTAGAGTTACTCCACGACCTGGGTGCTCATCTTGAAGAAATTACTGGGATGGACGCTGTGACATTACAGCCTGCGGCAGGAGCACACGGGGAATGGACAGGACTCATGATGATCCGTGCGTACCATGAAGCAAGAGGAGACCATAAGCGAACAAAAGTCATTGTGCCTGATTCTGCCCATGGAACGAACCCGGCATCTGCGACAGTGGCCGGATTTGAAACCATTACCGTCGCATCTGATGCGAATGGGCTTGTTGATTTAGAGGACCTGCGCCGTGTTGTCAATGAAGAAACAGCTGCTTTAATGCTGACGAATCCGAATACACTCGGTCTATTCGAAGAAAATATTTTAGAAATGGCTGAAATCGTTCATGGAGCTGGCGGTAAGCTTTATTATGACGGAGCCAACTTGAATGCCGTTTTAAGCAGAGCAAGACCGGGGGATATGGGGTTTGACGTCGTTCACTTAAATCTCCATAAAACCTTTACAGGTCCACATGGAGGCGGAGGCCCTGGTTCAGGTCCTGTTGGTGTAAAAAAGGATTTGATTCCGTACTTGCCAAAGCCGGTACTTGTGAAGAAGGAAGGCCGCTTTTACTTTGATGATGATCGACCAGAATCAATTGGCCGCGTGAAGCCGTTCTATGGCAACTTTGGCATTAACGTCAGAGCATATGCGTACATTCGCTCTATGGGTCCAGACGGCCTAAAGGCTGTAACGGATAATGCCGTGTTAAATGCGAACTATATGATGCGCCGCTTAAGTGCTCATTTCGATTTGCCATTTGACCGTCACTGTAAGCATGAATTTGTTCTTTCAGGTAAACGTCAGAAAAAATTAGGTGTGCGGACACTCGATATTGCTAAACGATTACTTGATTTTGGCTATCATCCGCCAACGATCTACTTCCCGCTCAATGTAGAGGAATGTATCATGATTGAACCAACTGAAACAGAATCAAAAGAAACTCTTGATGCCTTCATCGAAGCGATGATTCAGATTGCCAAAGAAGCAGAAGAGAATCCAGAAGTGGTACAGGAAGCGCCGCATACGACGGTCGTCAAACGAATGGACGAAACAAAGGCCGCGCGGAATCCAGTCCTCGTTTTTGAAAGATAAAGAAAAAAAGACTCAGGGGGACCACGCTCCCAGAGTCTTTTTTGTTAGTTCTTTGTTTTGATGCGGCCGCCCCATTTTTTAAAGCCGCCTTTTAAATTATAAATCTCACGACAGCCGTTTTTACGTAAAGTTTGAGCTGCTTTTCCGCTTCTTAAATTGTTTTGGCAATAGAGATAAACAGGCTTGTCAGGACGAATTTCATTTTTGCGCTGCTTTAGCTGGGAAAGGGGGATGTTTCTTGCCCCTAAAATATGTCCGCCTTCAAACTCATTTGGCTCTCTCACATCAATGAGTTGAGCTTTGCGGTAACCTTTAATAAATTCTGCTTCCGTCAGCGTTTTCATAATGCGCTGCTGATAAATGTAGCTGCCGATGGAATAAAGAACGAAAAGTCCACAAAGTGAGAGGACGATATAGTTGAATATTGACAATACAACTCGACTCCTTCTTGAGCATCAGCACAGTAGCCTGTCTGATGGTACGTTTTAGACAAATACTATTATAGTAAAGCAAAAGAAACTTGTCATCATAAATGGTAAGAATTATTTTCAATTCGTTCCCTATTTGATAGACTGATGAAGAGAGAAAACCGGTGGCCATCACCATCATCTAACATTGACTACGTAAAAGAGAAGGGATTTTTATATGCAAAAAGAGAAATGGTGTTTCATTGATACAGGAAATCAAGACCCTGCCTTTAACATGGCAATGGATGAAGCCTTGCTTTATTGGCATAGTGAGAAGCTCATCCCGCCTGTCATCCGTTTTTATGGATGGAATCCGGCGACATTGTCTGTTGGATATTTTCAGCATGTTGAAAAGGAAATCAACATGGAAGCAGTCGAGCGCTATGGTCTTGGGTTTGTCCGTAGACCAACTGGAGGGCGGGGGGTTCTTCATGATCAGGAGCTGACCTACAGCGTGATTGTGTCAGAGGAACATCCAGAAATGCCAGCGACGGTGACAGAGGCATACCGCGTCATTTCAGAAGGCATTTTAGAGGGCTTTAAAGAACTGGGACTCGATGCATATTTTGCCATTCCTCGTACAGATAAAGAAAAAGAAAGCTTAAAAAATCCAAGATCGTCTGTATGCTTCGATGCTCCTTCCTGGTATGAGCTTGTCGTAGAAGGCAGAAAGGTAGCAGGCAGTGCTCAAACGAGACAAAAAGGAGTGATCCTCCAGCACGGCTCCATCTTAATTGACCTTGATGAGGACAAATTGTTCGATTTATTTCTTTATCCAAACGACCGTGTGAGAGAGCGGATGCAGCGGAGCTTTAAAAACAAAGCGGTCGCCATCAATGAAATCTCAGACCGAACTTGTACAATAGACGATGCGCGTGTTGCGTTTAAACGAGGATTTGAAAAAGGGTTAAATATTGAGCTTGTGCCTTATGAGCTGACAGATGAAGAATTAGCGTTTGTCCATCATCTCGCCAAAACGAAATATGCCTCAGACGAGTGGAATTACAAGCGTTAAGACAGTGGACACTCCTTGTTTTTTAATGGGCGATGGTGTAGAATTGTTATGATTATTAAGTAAAGGTGCATTATGGAGGGGTTTTATGACTACACCTAGTATGGAAGATTACATTGAACAAATATATATGCTGATAGAAGAAAAAGGATATGCCAGAGTCTCTGATATTGCAGAAGCACTCGCTGTCCATCCCTCCTCTGTAACAAAAATGGTTCAGAAGCTAGATAAAGATGAATACCTCATTTATGAGAAGTATCGTGGTCTAATTTTAACCCCGAAAGGCAAAAAAATTGGAAAACGTCTCGTATACAGACATGAACTGCTAGAGCAATTTTTAAGAATCATTGGTGTAGATGAAGAGAAAATTTATGATGATGTAGAAGGCATTGAACATCATCTCAGCTGGAACAGCATTGACCGCATCGGCGATCTTGTTCAATTCTTTGAAGAAAACGACGAGCGATCTGTTCAGCTGAAAGCGATTCAAAAGAAAAACGAACAAACAAATCAAGAATCTTAAGAAAAAGGACACCCTTAGCAAGGGTGTTCTTTCATATTGTTGACAAAGGGCTAAAATGAACTTTATTTTAGCCCTTTGTCTTCTGTTTTTTCAGCGTGACTTGAAAACCTTTGCAGTCTAGGAAGGACGAGTACCGGAGCGGAGCGAATTTGACATTCGTGAGCACCGGAGCGCAGACCTGACACCGAATGCGAGGGTTTGTCCGCGCGCTGAAAGGACACCCTCAGCATGGGTGTCCTTTTTGATTAAAGTTCTAATTGAAAGCATATGCTCTTACACTATTAATAGCGTGATATCAAAGGGGGCTCCTTGATGAAGATAGATGGTGTGTTCTCAGGTGGAGGCATTAAAGGGGCAGCACTTGCGGGTGCCTATGAAGCGCTTGAAGCGAGAGGATATCAATTTGTCCGCCTTGCTGGTACAAGTGCTGGAGCGATCATTGCTTCATTCATCGCAGCAGGTTTTACTAGTCAGGAGATTCGGGAGCTTTTAGATGAAATGGAGGAACATCACTTACTTGACAGGAGATGCCAATTCATTCCGTTTCAAATGCTCAGGTGGGTATCCATTTACTGGCGCCTCGGTCTGTACAAAGGCGACCGGCTGGAAAAATGGCTGACAGACGTTTTAAAACGAAAAGGGGTTACCGTATTTGGAGATCTCAAAAAAGATTCGCTGAAAATTGTTGCCTCCGATTTAACAAATGGGAAAATCCTCGTGCTGCCAGACGACCTTCCTTCATACGGCTTAAATCCAGAGCGCTTTTCCGTTGCAAGGGCGATTCGGATGAGTTGCAGCCTGCCGTATTTTTTCGAGCCTGTCAAACTAAGGTCATCAAAAGGCATTTGTACCATTGTGGATGGAGGAGTGCTTAGCAATTTTCCAATTTGGTTGTTTGCGGAAGAGAAAAAAAGACCGTTCGTCGGTGTCACATTAACCCCAAACGAAAAAGAACGCCCTCAACACTCCATCCGCAATGCGTTTGAACTGTTTGGCGCTCTTTTTGAAACGATGCGTGGTGCTCATGACGAAAGACACATTGCCACAAAACACGAACGTCATGTTATTTTTATTCCTGTAGAACACGTCATTGCCACTGATTTTCATCTGAAGACAGAAAAGAAAAAGGCGCTTGTCGATCTAGGCAGACAGAAAGCCGAGCAATTTTTAAAAAGCTGGACATTTTAAAACAAGGCGCGATTTTTCTTTTTGTTTTTCTTGCCTTCAATCACAGTTAACTGTGTTTGGCTTTTCTTTTTGAGAAGGACGGGCTTAGACTTGTGGTCAGTCGGCACGCTTCGCAAATGAGTGACCCGATTTTTCATCTGGCTTTTCGTTTTTGGTTTAGGCTGCTGGTAGCGACGTTTTGATTGTTTGACTGCTTTACGATAAAGATTGCCCTCTGTTCCAGTTCTTCGATTCATCAGCCATCTAAATAGGAAAAATAGAACCGCTCCAATGATCACAACTGATAGCAGCATTGTAAAAAGTCTGCCTGGATTCGTTGTGAGTAAATACACAAATCCCAAAACACCTAAAGCGAAAATAATGGTAAAAGCAGGATGTACTCGGCGATTCATAACTGTCCACCTCCGAAGGAATTTACCGGATTTATAAGTTAGATCACTTGATGAGCAGAATCTGATGCTTGTTTCTCAGACGCTTCCTCTAAACGAAGAAGTTCATTAAAACTTGCAATGGCTACCTCGACTTGATCGTCAGAGGGTTCTTTTGTTGTGAGCAATTGCAGCCAAAGGCCAGGATAGCCAAGCACTTTAAGCACAGGCACTTCTCGGAGTTTGTTCGTGAGCTGAAGCACTTCAAATGAAATGCCCAGAACAACCGGAATGAGCGCCAAGCGATTCAGAACTCTCACCCATAAAGGATCTGTCGGTACGAGTAAATAGACGAACATTCCGACAATGACAGTGAATAAAATAAAGCTGCTACCGCATCGATAATGCAGCCGTGATTGTTTTTGTACATTTTCCACTGTGATGTCAAGATTCTGTTCATAGCAGTTTATGACTTTATGTTCTGCGCCATGATATTGAAATACCCTTTTAATTAAAGGGGTCATGGAAATAAAGTAAATGTAGCCTAATAACAGGACCAGTTTAAAGAATGTTTCCACTGCGATTTGTGCGAAATTCCCTGAAAAGACGGGCCGCACCAGTTCAGCTAAAAAGACAGGTACTAGGGTAAAGACAAATTTACTAAAGAGAAGAGAGAGAACTCCGATTACAGCAATGCCGAAAATCATGGATAATTTCGAGCTTTTTTGTTCTTTTTCAAGAGTATGATCTTCTGAAGGATCTAAGTCATAGCGCTCGCTGGAGAAGTTCAAGTGCTTACTGCCATTTGCGCTTGCTTCAACAAGTGCAGCAACACCCCTGACAAAGGGGATTTTCTTGAGAAAGGCGGTTCGTTTATTGGAGGTCCGGGGAAGCTTCAAAAACTCAATGGACTGATCCTTTCGCCGAATCGCTGTCACATAGTTCTTTTTACCTCCAAACATGACACCTTCGACAACTGCCTGCCCTCCATATGCTGGACGTTTTGTTTGATTGGACATATTTCATCAACCTGCCTGTTTCCTGTAATTTACATGCATTTCCTTATACCTTTATTGTACAGGAAATGAGGGGAAATCACTAGCGCACAAGTCGATTATCTACTAGAATTCTATCTACCTCTTTTTAGCCAGTATACCCTGTTATAAAAATTTTACACTCACGTATGGAAATCCTTTTTTTTATGACATTTTGGACATACTACTTGCTGGAGGTGTTCACAAATGAAACGTGATGAAAAGAAAAACCAAGAAGAGACAAATCAGGCTGTACAAACGTCATCGCTGTGGGCAAGAGCAGCTGCGACAGGCTTTGTTGGCGGTGTTTTTTGGGGCTTTATCGGGTTTCTGACCCATATGTTTCATTTCTCAGAGGTGAGTCCCAATATGCTCCTTCAGCCTTTTGTGCTCGGAGAGTGGAAAAAGGGAGGACTTGGCACTTTTATTAGTATTGTGCTTTTAGGGGTTTTATCGATTGGAGCAGCCTTTATTTATTATGGGGTTTTAAAACGAATCAAAGGCTATTGGATGGGGCTGATATATGGCGCGCTTTTATGGCTGCTCGTTTTTTACGTATTTAATCCGATTTTCCCAGATGTAAAGCAAGTCCAAGATTTGCAGCAAAGCACCATCGTCACGACATTTTGCCTATATATTTTATATGGCATGTTTGTCGGGTACAGTATTTCGTTTGAATATAATGAATTAACGAGTCAGAAGCTTGCAAGGGCACTCGGGAAAAAGACAGAATAAAGTGTAAATCACCTATTCATATGATAAAATATTTTTGGAAACGAAAGGTTTCTAATGAAAAAGAAACAGATCTCGATATAGATTGAATTAGGGTGAAGGAGTGGTTGTATGCCTCATTTTCTTGTGCTGAATGGGCCCAATTTAAATAGGCTTGGCAAAAGAGAGCCGGCTGTTTACGGAAGTAAGACGCTGACAGATTTAGAAACGGATTTGTTCCAGTTTGCAGAAAGAGCCAATATCCAGTTAACGTTCTTTCAATCGAATCACGAAGGGGATTTGATTGATGCGCTCCACGAGGCAGAAGATCAGTACGATGGAGTCGTGTTTAACCCGGGTGCTTTTACACACTACAGCTATGCGCTGAGAGATGCCATTGCAAGTATTTCTTTATCCGTCGTCGAAGTACATATCTCAAACGTTCATAAGAGAGAGGAATTCCGCCATCATTCTGTACTTGCTCCAGTATGCCAAGGGCAAATCGTTGGTCTTGGTTTAGAAGGGTATAAATTGGCGATTCGTTATTTAGTGAGTGAAGGGGGAGCAGTATCATGAAACTTGAAAAGTTAAGAACACTTTTATCTGAATTAGAGATCGATGGTCTTGTCATTACGAGCAGCTTTAATTTACAGTACATGACCAGCTTTACTGGCTCAGCCGGTCTTGCAGTTGTTTCAAAGGACCAGGCAGCTTTTATCACGGATTTTCGTTATACAGAGCAAGCGAAGGACCAAGTAAAAGGCTACGACATTATTGAACATAAAGGAAACATCGTGGAAACCGCAGCCCAAACGGCAAAGGAATTTGGGATAAAACGCCTTGGGTTTGAACAACATCATATGACATTTGCCACGTACCAGCAGTATGCAGATAAAGCAGGCGATATAGAGCTTGTTCCGGTCTCAGAATCAGTTGAAAAGTTGCGCTTGATTAAGTCTAGTGAAGAGATTAAGATATTAGAGGAAGCTGCGAAGATTGCAGATCACGCCTTTGATCATATTCTCACTTACATCAAGCCGGGCTTGACGGAAATTGCTGTCATGAACGAGCTTGAATTTTTCATGAGAAAAGAAGGCGCTGAAGGATCTTCATTCGATATGATTGTCGCCTCAGGTGTTCGTTCAAGCCTGCCGCACGGAAGAGCGAGTGAAAAGGTGATTGAATCTGGTGATTTAGTCACACTCGATTTTGGTGCTTACTATAAAGGTTATTGTTCTGATATGACTAGAACGATTGCTGTCGGCACACCGAGCGATAAGCTAAAGGAAATTTATCATATCGTATTAGAAGCAGAAAACGCTGGTGTGGATAGAATCAAGCCAGGCTTAACAGGAAAAGAAGCTGATCGCATCACACGTGACATCATTGAAAAGTATGGCTATGGTCAATACTTCGGGCATTCAACTGGCCACGGGCTAGGGATGGAAGTACATGAAGCGCCAGGCCTTTCCTCACGATCAGAGGTCGTCTTAGAAGAAGGAATGGTCGTGACAGTTGAGCCGGGAATTTACTTGCCGGATGTCGGCGGCGTGAGAATTGAGGATGATATTGTCCTGACAGCTGACGGCAATAAACGATTGACCCACTCACCGAAAGAACTTATCATATTATGATGGTGAAATGTAGGAGGATGACAAAATGATTTCAGTAAACGATTTTCGTACAGGCCTGACAATTGAAGTGGACGGCGGTATTTGGCGTGTAGTGGATTTCCAACACGTAAAGCCAGGGAAAGGCGCAGCGTTTGTTCGTTCGAAACTGCGTAACCTGCGTACTGGTGCCATTCAAGAAAAAACATTCCGTGCAGGCGAAAAAGTAGCGAAAGCTCAAATTGAAACAAAAACAATGCAGTACTTGTACGCAAATGGCGACCAGCATGTCTTCATGGATACAAGTTCTTATGAGCAGCTTGAACTAAGTGAAACACAAATTAAAGATGAGCTGAAATATTTGCTAGAAAATATGTCAGTTCAAATTGTGATGTACGGTGCTGAAACACTTGGAGTAGAACTTCCAAACACGGTAGAACTAGAAGTAGTAGAAACAGAGCCTGGTATTAAAGGTGACACAACATCAGGTGGCTCAAAACCTGCAAAAACTGAAACTGGTTTAATCGTCAACGTTCCTTTCTTTGTGAACCAAGGAGATAAACTAGTCATTAATACATCAGACGGTTCATACGTGTCAAGAGCGTAATGAACGAAGAAAGACTGTAAACCTCGTGTTTACAGTCTTTTTAGATTGTTGACAAAGGGCTAAAATGACGTTTATTTTAGCCCTTTGTCTTCTTTTCAGCGTGATAGAAAACCTTTGAAGTCTAGGAAGGACGAGCACCGAAGCGGAGCGAATTTGCCATTCGTGAGCATCGGCGCGCAGGACTGACACCGAATGCGAGGGTTTGTCTACACGCTTTGACTGTAAACGTCGTGTTTACAGTCTTTTTTTATTGTAAAACATGTAAGACTCCTCAAAAGGCAGACCTTCTCTCAATTCTCTCATTCATCTCTTTTCCTTTCTGAAAAACAAGACTACTTCCATCTAGACAAGCATATAGTGTAAAAAAAGCTGGAGGTTCTATATGAAACCATTTCTTTTCCCAGGCATCCATCCGTCAGTAGCTGCAATGGCCGGCATGAGGTTCTTATCGGCAGCGATTGAACTGACGGCCGCCATCCTCATTTTAGTCACAAATGACGTTCGAAAAGCGGTTGTCATCAATAGTATATTGGCGATCATTGGGCCGCTCATTTTTATTATCACGATGACGATTGGAATCTATCAAATTGCAGGGCAGTTATCCTATGCCAAGCTCGTCTTTATTTTCATTGGTGTCGTGTTTATTCTTGTTGGGATCTATAAGTGAAACGGCTTGGCATAATTAACGGCTCCCATCATACATTTTAGAGAAGAAAAAAAGGAGGGGAATTCGTTGCGGAGTTTGTTGGATATTCTCCCGCACTCGATTGGACAAGAACTTAGACTGCTAAAAGAAGCAGAATGGGATCAAATAGAAGAAATCCGCATTCGCACGGATCGTCCTATTGAATTGATGCAAAGAGGAAAACCGCGCTTTCTTTCTTATCGCACAACAGGAGAAGATGCGTCTCAGCTATTAGGCAGGCTGAGCAATTACAGCATGTACACACTTGAAGAGGAGCTAAAGCAAGGCTACATCACCATATCTGGCGGACACCGGGTGGGAATTGCAGGAAAGGTGATCGTTGAAAACGGCATTGTCAAAGGATTAAGAGATATCTCTTCATTTAATATCCGCATCGCAAAAGAAAAAATCGGGATTGCGCTTCCCTTTCTTCCTTATTTATATGACGAGCACTGGTGCAATACACTCATCATCGGTCCACCGCAAACAGGGAAAACGACATTATTGCGGGATGTAGCAAGACTGGCTAGTACTGGCACAAAAGCAATTCCTCCTAAAAAAACAGGCATTATAGATGAGCGTTCCGAAATCGCTGGGTGTATAAGAGGGGTGCCGCAGCACCAGTTTGGACACCGGGTTGATGTGCTCGATGCGTGTCCAAAGGCTGAAGGTTTGATGATGATGATTCGATCTATGAGTCCAGAGGTCATGATTGTCGATGAAATCGGAAAAAGCGAGGATGTACAGGCACTTTTAGAAGCGATTCATGCCGGAGTCACCATTATCGTCTCAGTTCATGGCTATTCACTTGAAGATGTGTATAGACGCCCATCATTGAAGCCGTTATGGGAGCTTCGAGTATTTGAACGATATGTTGAATTAAATCGCAAGAATGGTCCCGGCACGATTAGGCGGATATATGACCAAGACGGACAAGAGATGAAATGGAGGCGGGGAGTGGACGTATGTTAAAGCTCATTGGCGCTATCTTGATTGTCGCGGCTACGACTTGGGGAGGGTTCGAGTTTGCCAAACGATATAGCGACCGGCCGAAACAAATTCGGCAGCTTCGGTTTGCGCTCCAGTCTCTTGAAGCTGAAATTATGTATGGGCAAACGCCTCTAGCGCGGGCTGCAGAGCAAATTGCGTCGCAAGTAGGTCCTCCTGTGAATCGGTTATTTGAACAATTTGCAGAAAAACTCAAAGTCGGAACTTTTTCGGCACGGCATGCATGGAATGAGAGTCTTGAGGATGTTTGGAAAAAAACCGTTTTGAAAAAAGGCGAATATGAGGCACTGAAGCACTTTGGAGAAACACTTGGCCAGCATGATGTCACGTCTCAGCAAAAGTATATCAAGCTTGCTTTAGGTCATTTGGAATCGGAGGAGAAGGAAGCTGAAATTGCCCAAGCGAAAAATGAAAAAATGGTCAGAAGTCTCGGATTTTTAAGCGGATTACTACTGATTCTTTTATTGATGTGAGAGGAAGGGAGTCGAGAGCATGGGCGTTGATGTAAACGTCATTTTTCAAATTGCGGGAGTAGGCATCGTTGTGGCATTCCTCCATACGATTTTAGATCAAATGGGGAAAAAGGAGTACGCTCAGTGGGTCACGCTGCTTGGGTTTATCTACATTTTGTTTATGGTGGCAACCATTGTAGATGATTTGTTTAAAAAGATTAAAGCCGTATTTCTATTTCAAGGATAGGGGAGGGCTTACAAATCGAAATCATACAAATTGTTGGACTTGGTTTAATCGCTACTTTTTTAGCATTAATCGTCAAAGAACAAAAGCCGACCTTCGCCTTTATGCTTGTTGTTTTTACAGGATGTGTGATTTTTCTTTATTTAATTGATCAAATCTATGCCATTATCTCGATGATTGAAAAAATTGCGGCAAGCGCCGGCGTCAATATGAAGTATGTTGAAACCATTTTAAAAATTATTGGCATTGCCTATATTGCAGAATTCGGCGCCCAGCTGACAAAAGATGCTGGACAAGGCGCCATTGCATCAAAAATAGAGCTTGGCGGCAAAATTCTCATCTTGGTCATGGCAGTCCCTATTTTAACAGTCATCATTGAGACCATCTTAGGTATGATCCCGTCCATGACGTAATTGAAAAGAGGTGATGACAATGAAACGGGTGACAGCTGTTATGGGACTGATGCTTTTCTTCTGGCTGATCGCTCCGCATGCAGGTGCAGAAGAGAAAGTACCTTTATCAAATGAAGAACCAGCAGCAGAAGAAGTGGCGAATGGACAGGCTGATGCACTAGAGCTTCAATCCATCAATGACTTTTGGGAAACCATATTGGACGAGTATGGCGGCTTTCTGCCAGAAAGCCAAAAAGGCACAGTGAAGGAAATGATTGATGGCGATAAAGAGCTGTCTCCCCAAACATGGCTGAAAGCCTTTGTTCATTATCTTTTTCACGAGGTGATAGCAAACGGAAAGCTCCTAGGTACACTGATTTTACTCACCATCTTTTGTTCGCTTTTGCAGCTTTTGCAGAATGCGTTTGAGCAAAGCACCGTCAGTAAAGTCGCATACGCTCTTGTTTATATGGTGCTGATCATTATTGCACTCAACAGCTTTCATGTGGCGATTTCTTATGCAACAGAAGCCATTCAAACGATGACCAGTTTTATTCTTGCTCTTATTCCTCTTTTATTAGCACTTATTGCTTCATCAGGCGGGCTTGTCTCAGCCGGATTCTTTCATCCCGTTATTTTATTTTTGATGAATACGAGCGGCGTTTTTATTCAATATGTCGTTCTTCCCCTTATCTTTTTATCTGCGATATTGAGCATTGTCAGTACGCTGACCGAACAATACAAGGTCACCCAGCTTGCCCAGCTGTTAAGAAATGTGGCGATAGGCGGGTTAGCCGTTTTTTTAACTGTCTTTCTTGGCGTCATTTCTGTGCAAGGTGCATCTGCTGCAATTACGGATGGAATCGCTCTTCGTACAGCCAAATTTATTACCGGAAATTTCATCCCTGTCCTTGGCAGAATGTTTACAGATGCGACGGATACCGTGATCAGTGCCTCTGTGTTACTCAAAAATACGGTCGGACTTGTTGGCGTTGCCATTCTCATTTCAATTGCCGCCTTCCCGGCGATTAAAGTGCTCTCGCTAGCCCTTATATATAAGCTTGCCGCAGCCATTCTTCAGCCATTAGGAGGCGGACCGATCATCAGCTGTCTTGATGTCATTTCAAAAAGTGTTCTTTATATCTTTGCCGCACTTGCTGTCGTGTCGCTCATGTTCTTTTTAAGCATTACCGTCATTATCACTGCTGGCAACTTGACCATGATGATGAAGTAAGGAGGGGACACCTTTTGAGTTTTCTCACGGAATGGATCACAAGTATTATTCTCTTTATCTTATTTGCGATTGTCATTGATCTTCTGCTTCCCAATTCAAGCATGCAAAAGTATGCCAAAATGGTCGTCAGCCTGCTGCTGATTGTGGTGATGCTCAATCCGATCTTTGCTTTATTTCGGGCAGACCCTGACCAAATTTTTTCGGAATTGATGAAGGGGAAGGAAGAAGCACAGTCAGAAGAAATAAAAAATCAGATGAATTTAGAAAAAAAAGAAATACAAGCCTCTCAGCGTGCATATATTTTAAAGCAAATGGCTGTCCAACTAGAAAAAAGCGCAAAGGAGCCACTGGAGAAGGAGAGCTATGAAATGAAACACGTAGAAGTGCTGGCAGATGAGGAGCACCTGGATCAGAATATGGAGGCGGATCAATTTCGCATCAAAGCAGTTCTTTCCCCGCTCACAGGTGATGCTGTAGAAACGGTGGCAAAGGTGGACATTGATCTCTCCACGCAAAAGGAGGAAAGCGCTGAATCTTCTAGCAAAGAGATCACGAGGTTGAAAGAGACACTTGCTGATGTTTGGAATACGAGTCCTGAGCACATTGCGCTGAACATTGAGGGAGGTGACGCAGCAGATCATGAATAACAAGGACTGGAAACAAAAGCTGAAATCATTCTTGCAGCCGCCTGAAAAAGGTGAAGGGAAACCAAAATTAACGAAGCACCATTACTTGCTGCTTGTATTCATCATCGGCGTATCTTTCATGTTAGTCAGTCAGATCTTGTCACCGCCATCAAGCAAAGAACAGGCTGCTGTTCCTGCTTCTAAAAAAACATCCTCACAAGAGCAGGAGGTATTCAAGCCGGCATCGTCAAGTAAATCAAAGAATTCGATTGAGGATGTGGAGCAAGAATACGAAAATCAGCTGAAAGAAATTTTAGAGACCATCATTGGCGTTGAGGATGTATCGATTGTGGTCAATGTAGACGCAACTTCTTTAAAAGTGTTTGAAAAAAACAAATCCAATAAAAGCACAACGACCGAGGAAACAGATAAAGAAGGCGGCGTGCGAAGTGTCACTGATCAAACAAAAGAAGAAGAAATTGTCATCATCAAAAATGGCAATGAAGAAACACCTGTAGTGGTTCAAACGAAAAAACCAGATATTCGCGGTGTCCTCGTTGTTGCTCAAGGAGTAGACAACGTTCAAATAAAGAAAACCATCATTGAAGCGGTTACACGAGTGCTTGATGTACCGAGCCATAGAGTGGCTGTTGCCCCTAAAAAAATCAAGGAGGATTCGGAATGATGTTAAAAAAACAAACGGTTTGGCTATTAACGATGCTAAGTTTAGTTGTCGTCTTAAGTGTGTACTATATCATGTCTCCACAAGGTGAAAATGCAGTGACAGTAGAAGATATGAAATCAAAAGGAACGGAAGAGAAAAAGACTGAAACAGAAAAAGGGACGGACAAAGGAACGGAAAAAGGCACTGATGAGAAGTTCACTGACAAAGAAACAAATGGCAAACAAGAGGATATCGAAACAAGCGGTGAAGAAGGAAAGGCTGTGTCGGAGCAAACAGACGATGAGCTTTTTACAACATACAGATTAGAGCTTGAAGATAAACGAAGCAAACAGCGCGAAGAGTTCAACGAAATCGTATCCAGTGATGATGCAACAGCACAAGAAAAAAGTGAAGCGTATGATCAAATGACAGCGCTTAGTGAGGCAGAAGGGACGGAGCGTCAGCTCGAAACCTTAATTAAAACAAAAGGATATAAAGATGCGCTAGTGAGTGCTGAAGGAGATAAAGTGAGCATCACGGTTCGTTCTGACAAAAAATCAAAGTCCCAAGCGGCCGATATTATTGATATGGTCACAAAAGAAATGAGAGGTCTTGATAACGTAGCTGTCACTTTTGAGCCCTCCAATCAATAAAAAATGAACAGGCGCCCTTGCCGAAAAGGGCGTTTTTTGATGCGGTTTGGCGCCCTCTCCAAGGTGCTTTCGCGAGGCGCTTCGCCACAATAGTAGTTGAATTCATTGAAATCCTCCTGTAAGATGGTTATAGTATGTACTTTTAGTACTAGCCTATAAGAAAAAGATAAATCCATACATAGGGGTGCAAATCCATGTTAAAAATTGAAGAAATTCATGAACTGATTAAATTAATTGACGAATCTACAATTGATGAATTTACGTACGAAAACGAAGGTGCAAAAATCAAACTGAAGAAAAATAAAGAAGTCGTTCAGCAAGTTGCGGCACCAGTGGCTCCTGTCCAAGCAGCTCCAGCTCAACAAGCTCCTAAAGCACAAGCTCCAGCTCAGACCGAAGCCCCTGCACAAGAGGCAGCTGCGTCTGAAAATCTGCATAAAATCACATCCCCAATGGTTGGCACATTTTATGCTTCATCTTCACCAGAAGCAGGTCCATACGTGACAACAGGTTCTAAGGTGAAGGAAAACACAGTTGTGTGCATCGTAGAAGCGATGAAACTGTTTAATGAAATCGAAGCAGAAGTAAAAGGTGAAATCGTCGAAGTATTAGCTGAGAACGGTCAGCTTGTAGAATTCGGACAACCCCTCTTTCTAGTGAAAGCAGAGTAAGGAGTACGATCATGATTAAAAAGCTATTAATTGCAAACAGAGGAGAAATCGCAGTTAGAATTATCCGCGCTTGTAAAGAGCTTGGAATTGAAACAGTTGCGGTATTTTCTGAAGCGGATCGCGATGCGCTTCATGTTCAAATGGCTGATGAAGCATATTGCATCGGACCGACTGCTTCAAAAGATAGTTATTTAAATGTCACGAATATTGTCAGTGTAGCAAAATTAACAGGGACAGATGCCATCCATCCAGGATACGGCTTCCTTGCTGAAAATGCAGACTTTGCAGAGCTTTGCGAGGAATGCAATGTCATCTTTGTTGGTCCAACTGCGTCAGCGATTTCCAAAATGGGAACGAAAGATGTCGCAAGGGAAACAATGAAAAATGCCGGGGTTCCGATTGTTCCTGGTTCTCAAGGAATTGTAAAAGATCTTGATGATGCTGTTTCAACAGCAGCAAGTATTGGGTATCCTGTCATTATTAAAGCAACTGCCGGCGGAGGCGGTAAAGGAATCCGTGTGGCTCGTACCGAAGAAGAGCTCATTAATGGTGTTACCATCACGCAGCAGGAAGCAGCGCAAAACTTTGGTAACCCTGGCGTCTATTTAGAGAAGTTCATTGAAGACTTTAGACACGTGGAAATCCAAGTGCTTGCAGATCAGCATGGCCATACCATTCACTTAGGAGAGCGTGATTGCTCGATCCAAAGAAGAATGCAAAAGCTTCTTGAAGAAACGCCATCACCAGCGCTGAATGCAGACATCCGTGAGCAAATGGGTGAAGCAGCCGTAAAAGCAGCAGAAGCTGTTGAATACACTGGTGCTGGAACAGTCGAATTCATTTATGATTATAATGAAGAGAAATTCTACTTCATGGAAATGAATACCCGTATTCAAGTAGAGCATCCTGTAACAGAAATGGTCACAGGTGTTGACTTGATCAAAGAACAAATTAAAGTTGCATCAGGTGAAAAACTTTCTCTTACACAAGAGGATGTCGTATATGCAGGATGGGCGATCGAATGCCGTATTAATGCAGAGAACCCAGAGAAAAACTTCATGCCATCAGCTGGTGAAATTAAAATGTATCTTCCGCCAGGCGGTCTAGGAGTACGTGTTGATTCTGCCGCTTATCCGGGCTATGTGATTCCGCCATATTACGATAGTATGATTGCAAAGGTGATCACATATGGTAAGACGAGAGAAGAAGCGATTGCGAGAATGAAACGCGCGCTTCAAGAATTCGTCATTGAAGGAGTCTACACAACGATCCCATTCCATCTAAGATTGCTTGAGCATGAAACATTTGTGAGCGGTAATTTTAATACGAAGTTTTTAGAAACATACCAAATCATGAAATAATCATAGCTTTCGGAGGTGAATGATCGTGTCAGAAAACAATTTGCTTGAAATGAACCTTGATGAAGATCAATTGGGAAAAGTGCAAATTGCACCAGAAGTGATTGAGGTCATTGCTGGGATCGCCGCTTCAGAAGTCGAAGGCATTGCCGAAATGCGCGGCAATTTCGCTGCTGATGTAGCAGAACGCTTTGGTAAGAAAAATCACCGTAAAGGTGTGAAAGTAGATGTCTCTGATGAAGGCATCACAATCGATGTATACTGTGTGGTTCAATTTGGCCTATCCATTCCAAAGGTATCCACTGCTGTCCAAGAAAATATCCGTCAAACTCTTTTGAACATGACTGCCTTGACGATTAATGAAATCAATATTCATGTCGTTGGTATTCAATTTGATACTAAAGCATCTGAGGCTGAAGTAGATCAAGAAATGTAAAAAAAGAGTTCAAGTGAAACCAAGGAGGCATTGCCTCTTTGGTTTTTTAAAGCCCATTTTTGGGTCATTTCCGAATAATAATGATCTCACGCGTTGATTGATTCGTTTTTCGTCACAGCTCGCATGGATCTTGGTGCGACCATGGGCAAAATATGTTATGATCTCTGTATGGCTTAACGACAAGCGGATAAAGTGGTTAAAGGAGTAAATAATGAAAAGAAGAACTGCAAGAGAAAAGGCGCTACAAACATTATTTCAAATTGATGTGAGCAATATTGATCCGAAAGAGGCCATTACACATGCGCTGGATGAACAAGAATCAGATCCTTTTTTCGAGGAACTGGTTTTCGGTGTGCTTGAACAAAAGGACAAGCTCGATGACATGATTTCACAGCATCTAGTGAATTGGAAACTCGATCGTATTGCAAACGTAGACAGAGCCATTTTAAGGCTGTCTGTGTACGAGATGGTGTATCAAGAAGATATCCCGCTTAGTGTTTCGATGAATGAAGCGATTGAATTGGCCAAATTATTCGGTGATGATAAAGCACCGAAATTTGTAAATGGTGTACTTTCAAACATTAAAAACGACCTAAAGCAGCAATAGGAGGATTCGACATGACAGCAACAATCATCGATGGGAAAGAAACAGCAAAAGAAAAGCGTGAGCAATTAGCAAAAGAAGTAGAAGAGCTAAAACAAAAAGGTGTCACACCTGGTCTTGCCGTTATTCTAATCGGTGATGATCCGGCTTCACTTTCTTACGTGCGCGGGAAGAAGAAAGCAGCAGAAGCAATGGGGATGCATTTCCAGCTTGACCATTTAGATGCTTCTTTAACAGAAGAAGAATTGCTTCAGCTGATTGATCAGTACAATGCGAACGACCAATTCCACGGGATTCTTGTTCAGCTTCCACTGCCAAAACATATTTCTGAAAAAGCCGTTATTGAACGTATTTCACCTGAAAAAGATGTTGATGGTTTCCATCCATTGAATATCGGGAAAATGCTGCTTGGGGAGGACACATTCCTTCCATGTACACCAGCAGGCATTGTTGAATTACTAAACAAAACGGGTGTTAATCTTTCTGGAAAAGAAGTCGTTGTTGTGGGACGCAGCAATATTGTCGGTAAACCAGTAGGGCAATTGCTGTTAAACGAAAACGCAACGGTTACTTATTGCCATTCAAGAACAGTGAATATTTCAGAACATACGTTGAAAGCGGACATTTTAGTTGTTGCCGTCGGTCGAGCAAACTTTATTAAAGCTGACCAAATTAAAGAAGGCGCTATTGTTATTGATGTAGGAGTCAATCGTTTAGATAATGGGAAGCTTGTTGGAGATGTTGATTTTGAAGAGGCAAAAGAAAAAGCTTCTTATATCACACCAGTCCCTGGCGGAGTCGGTCCAATGACGATTACGATGCTTGCACACAATACGGTTAAATCAGCAAAACGTACATTAGCATAAGCTTTATCCATTCATCCACCTGCATGCTGCTGGTGGATGAATGTGCGTTTTTGAAGAGGAGGAATACGTCATGAGTGAAAAAGCCTTTGTGACGGTCACAGCCCTTACAAAATACATAAAAAGAAAATTTGATGTTGATCCGCATTTAGAAGATATTTGGATCAAAGGTGAGCTATCCAATGTAAAGATTCATTCAAGAGGACATGTGTACTTCACCTTAAAAGACGAAAACGCACGCATGCAAGCTGTCATGTTCCAGCGCTCTGCGTCTAAGCTGCCTTTCTCTCCTAAGAGCGGAATGAAGGTGTTTGTACGCGGCGGGATTCAAGTATATGAACCAAGCGGCAACTATCAATTATATGCAAAAGAAATGCAGCCTGATGGTGTTGGTGCTCTTCATCTTGCTTATGAAGAGCTGAAGAAAAAGCTGGCAAGTGAAGGCTTATTTGATGCGCGCTATAAAAAACCAATTCCTGAATATCCAGAGGTTGTTGGTGTGATTACATCTCCAACAGGAGCTGCTGTTCGAGATGTCATTACGACCATCAACCGGCGCTATCAGCAGGCGAAAATCATTGTGCTTCCGGCGCTTGTCCAAGGTGAACATGCGACCCGTTCCATCGTAGAACGGATCAAGGAAGCGAATGAAAAACAGCTCTGTGATGTCTTGATTGTCGGAAGAGGAGGCGGTTCGATTGAAGAACTTTGGGCCTTTAATGAAGAAGCTGTCGCAAGGGCCATCTTCGCATCAGACATTCCAATCATATCTGCAGTTGGGCACGAAACAGACTTTACGATCAGTGATTTCACTGCAGACATGAGAGCACCCACACCAACAGGAGCAGCCGAACTTGCTGTTCCAAGCACGACCGATTTAATTGAACGAATCAAATCAATCGATATACGGCTGACAAGAGCGGTAAAGAATCAAACCTCACAAGCGAAAGACCGTCTTGTGGCGCTGCAATCCTCGTATGCCTTCCGTTTTCCAAAACGATTACAGGAGCAAAAAGAGCAGCAATTTGATTTGGTATTTGACCGTTTTCAAAAACAGCTGACGAGACAAATTGAGCAAAAACGCAGTCAACTAGACAGACAAACATACAGGCTGAAGCCGCTTCATCCTAAAGAGCAGCTGCTTCAGGCGAAAAAACGCCACGCCAATGAATCAGAACAGCTCATCCGCAGTATGAATGTGCAAATGAAAACAATTCATTCGCAGTTCCAATCGGTTCTTGGTAAACTAAATGCATTAAATCCACTTCAAGTGATGGAAAGAGGCTACAGCTTAGCCTATAAAGAAGAAGAACTGATAAAAAGTGTGAACCAAGTAGAGACGAAGGATCAGCTGACTATCACGATGAAAGATGGACGTCTGATTTGTGAGGTTATTGAGAAGGAGGGGCAATCATCATGACAGAATCCAATAAACAAAAAGAAGAACAAATGACATTTGAAGAGGCGATGAAAGGTCTTGAGGAGATTGTGGGAAAGCTCGAGGAAGGAGATGTACCACTTGAGCAGGCCATTCATTATTTCCAAGAAGGCATGACCCTTTCGAAGCTTTGTCATGAAAAATTACAGCATGTTGAAAAGCAAATGGATTTCATTTTAAAAGAGGACGGTGAGCTGGCTCCCTTCTCAGTGAAGGAGGCAGATGCTGGTGACAAGTAATTTAAATGAATTTTTAACAACACGAAAACAGGCCATTGAAGATTATTTATTTACATATGTTCAGGAATTGACGATTCCAGAAGACCTGAAATCTTCTATGCTCTATTCTCTTAAAGCGGGCGGGAAAAGGCTTCGACCTGTTCTCGTTCTTGCTCTATTACATGCCTACGGTAAAAACGAAGAAGACGGTATACCTGTCGGCTGTGCAGTTGAGATGATTCATACGTATTCATTGATACATGACGACCTTCCTTGCATGGACGACGATGACCTTCGCAGAGGAATACCGACAAATCATAAAGTGTACGGAGAAGCAACAGCGGTTCTCGCAGGTGATGCCCTTTTAACAGAAAGCTTCCGCCTGATTACATCACAGCTGTCTAGCAGCGTCTCAGCTGACCAAAAGCTCAGAATTGTAGAGGAGCTTGTAAAGTCAGCAGGTGCACTAGGAATGGTTGGCGGTCAATTTGACGACATGGAAGCAGAGCAAAAACAAGTATCGCTTGCTGAACTAGAATCCATTCACGCCCGTAAAACAGGAAAGCTTCTTACGTTCAGCGTCGCGGCAGGTGCAATGCTGGCAGGAGCATCAGATGACGATATCGAAAAGCTAAGGGAATTCAGCTATCATATTGGCATTGCGTTTCAAATCCGTGATGACATTTTAGATCTTGAAGGAAACGAAGAAAAAATCGGCAAACGGGTCGGCTCTGATACAGCAAATGAAAAGTCGACATATCCTTCTTTATTAACGCTTTCAGGAGCAAAAGAAAAACTGCATGAGCACATCACACGTGCAAAAGAAATTGTCTCAAATCTTCAATTAGAGCAGCAATTGCTGCATGATTTATGTGATCTAATTGCCTCAAGAGATCATTAAAAACAGCCTAGATTTGAGGGTCCTCGAGCAATTGTGGTAAACTGTAAACAGTTTATTATGATGAGACAACTCTTATTCCCTATTGGTTTTCAAAGGAATAAGGCATTATAGCTGTATATAGAAATTTTGTTGAAAGCGAGTTGATCCTAATTGGATCTTTTATCAATAAAAAATCCAACGTTTCTAAAAGGAATGTCAAATGCAGAATTAGAGGAGCTTAGCGCTGACATTCGCATGTTTTTAATTGAGTCCTTAGCTAACTCTGGCGGGCATATCGGTCCGAACCTGGGAGTCGTTGAACTGACTGTTGCGCTTCATAAAGTATTTGACAGCCCAAAAGACAAATTCCTCTGGGATGTTGGACATCAGTCTTACGTTCATAAGCTGTTAACGGGAAGAGGGTCGGAGTTTGATACACTTCGTCAATATAAAGGGCTTTGCGGTTTTCCTAAACGAAATGAAAGCGAACATGACGTTTGGGAGACAGGTCACAGTTCAACCTCGTTATCTGGTGCGATGGGTATGGCGGCAGCGCGTGATATTAAAGGGACAGATGAATATATCCTGCCGATTATCGGAGACGGTGCACTAACCGGAGGGATGGCGCTGGAAGCTTTGAATCATATCGGTGATGAAAAGAAAGATATGATTGTCATATTAAACGACAATGAAATGAGTATTGCACCAAACGTTGGTGCGATTCACACAATGCTTGGCAGATTACGTACAGCAGGCAAATACCAATGGGTAAAGGACGAGCTCGAATATTTATTCAAGCGCATTCCAGCTGTAGGCGGAAAGCTTGCTGCCACAGCAGAGCGTATCAAAGACAGCCTCAAATATTTACTTGTATCTGGCATGTTTTTTGAGGAAATGGGATTTACTTACTTAGGTCCTGTAGACGGACATTCGTATGAAGATCTTTTTGAAAATCTTGAATATGCAAAGAAAACAAAAGGTCCAGTTCTTCTGCATGTCATTACGAAAAAAGGAAAAGGCTATCAACCGGCAGAATCCGATAAAATCGGGACTTGGCACGGTACTGGTCCATACAAAATCGATACCGGTGATTTTGTAAAACCGGCAGCAGCAGCTCCGTCTTGGAGTGGTCTCGTCAGTGAAACGGTCAGAAAGCTGGCGCGGGAAGATGAGCGGATTGTTGCGATCACGCCTGCGATGCCTGTTGGTTCAAAGCTTGAAGGCTTTGCGAAGGAATTTCCAGAGCGGATGTTTGATGTAGGAATTGCCGAACAGCATGCAGCCACAATGGCAGCTGGGCTTGCGACGCAGGACATGAAGCCATTTTTAGCGATTTATTCAACGTTCCTGCAAAGAGCCTATGACCAAGTGCTGCACGATATTTGCCGTCAGAACCTCAACGTATTTATTGGCATTGATCGTGCGGGACTTGTCGGTGCAGATGGAGAAACCCATCAAGGTGTGTTTGATATTGCTTTTATGCGTCATATGCCGAATATGGTACTTATGATGCCAAAAGATGAAAATGAAGGACAGCACATGGTCAATACAGCCATTCAGTACGATGACGGTCCTATTGCTATGCGTTTCCCGCGCGGTAATGGGCTGGGTGTCAAAATGGATGAACAGCTGAAAACCATTCCGATTGGGTCCTGGGAGGTTCTTCGTCCAGGGAAGGACGCTGTCATTTTAACATTTGGTACTACGATTAAAATGGCGCTTCAAGCAGCAGAAGAACTTCAAAAAGAAGGGAAATCAATTCGTGTCGTCAATGCTCGTTTTATTAAGCCTCTTGATGAAGCGATGTTAAATGACATTCTTTCTGAAGGTATTCCGATTTTAACGATTGAAGAAGCTGTGCTCCAAGGCGGATTTGGCAGCAGCGTCTTAGAATATATACACGATAAGAAAGCATCTCATATCAAAGTAGAGCGTATGGGCATTCCAGATGAATTTATTGAGCATGGAAGTGTTGATGCCCTGCTTGAAGAAATTGGTCTGACGAAAGCACACGTTGCTGACTCTTTACGTGACCTGCTTCCCGCAGCACCAAGAAAAGGAATTGGATCATGACATCAAAGAAAGAACGACTTGACGTTTTATTAGTCGAACAAGGACTAATGGAAACGAGAGAGAAAGCAAAGCGTGCCATCATGGCAGGGATCGTTTACTCAAATGAAAACCGTTTGGATAAACCAGGAGAGAAAATCGCTCGTGATACTCCGCTCACTGTGAAGGGGAACCCTCTGAAATATGTGAGCCGCGGCGGGTTAAAGCTCGAAAAAGCACTCAAAGAATTCGACTTAACCGTTGAAGGGAAATTGCTAATCGATATTGGTTCATCAACAGGCGGATTTACAGATTGTGCTCTTCAAAATGGAGCGGTCAAATCATATGCTGTTGATGTTGGCTACAATCAGCTTGCGTGGAAATTAAGGCAGGATGACAGGGTAATCGTCATGGAGCGCACCAATTTCCGTCACTCCGTCCCAGCAGATTTTACTGAAGGGTTGCCAGAAGTAGCATCAATTGATGTCTCTTTTATTTCACTTAAACTCATCCTGCCGGCTTTAAAGCACATTCTTGTCCCAGGCGGAGACTGTATTGCACTCGTCAAGCCTCAATTTGAAGCAGGCAGAGAGCTTGTTGGGAAAAAAGGCATTGTGCGAGATCCGTCCGTCCACCTCGGTGTACTGGAAGAGATGAATCAGTTTGCTGCAAAAGAAGGCTATGATGTAAAGGATGTATCATTTTCGCCTATTACTGGTGGAGACGGGAATATTGAGTTCCTTCTTCATTTAGTGCTTCATTCCGATCAAGAAGAGAATGCGGCACTTCCGGCTTCAGAGCTTGAAAAGGTCGTCAAGGAAGCCCATTCTGTATTGAAAGAAAAGAAAAACAGCCCTGAGCCGGCTGACACATGAGATCATCGAAACAAAAGGAATAATAGCTCGCTATTATTCCTTTTTACATGGTCAAAAGACGAGAATTGACCGATTCTCACGTAATGCTTGTTTTTTGAACTGTGGTTCATATAACATAGAACGTAAAGACAAACTGAGATCAAACGCCTAGGGGGGTCAAACATGAATAAAGGTCAAAGGCATATTAAGATTAGGGAAATCATTGCGGGCCAAGAGATTGAAACACAGGATGAACTAGTCGATATTTTAAAAGCCGATGGATATAACATCACACAAGCGACCGTTTCAAGAGATATTAAAGAATTACATTTAGTGAAAGTGCCGACGAACAATGGAACATATAAATACAGTCTTCCTGCGGATCAGCGGTTTAACCCGCTGTCTAAACTGAAGCGATCCTTAATGGATGCATTTATCAAAATGGATGCTGCCAGTCATTTAATCGTCCTCAAAACCATGCCCGGTAATGCTCAGGCCATTGGGGCTTTAATGGATAATTTAGATTGGGAAGAAATCATGGGAACCATTTGCGGAGATGATACCATTTTGATCATTTGCCGCACACCAGATGATACGGAGACAGTTTCGAGCAAAATTTTAGAGCTTCTATAAAGAATCAGGTTTACAAAAAGAGGTGTCAAATGAGTGTTAGCAGAACTAACCATTAAAAACTTTGCAATCATTGAAGAGTTAACGGTTTCGTTTGAAAAAGGACTCACAGTCCTAACAGGGGAAACAGGTGCTGGAAAATCCATCATGATTGACGCAGTCTCACTTCTTGTAGGAGGGAGAGGGTCGTCTGAATTTGTTCGTTATGGTGAAAAAAAGGCAGAGCTGGAGGGGCTTTTTCTTGTGCCAGCCGATCACCCTGTATTTGCTTTATGCGAAGAGCAGGGAATTGACGCATCGGATGAAATGATGATTCTTCGCCGTGATATTAACAATAACGGAAAAAGCATCTGCCGCATCAATGGCAAACTTGTCACGATCTCACTTTTACGCGAGGTAGGACGCCTTTTGCTCGATATACATGGGCAGCACGATAACCAGTTATTGATGGAGGATGAAAATCATCTGCATTTGCTCGATCAATTTGGAGCAGAAGAAATTGCACCTGCTTTGTCACAATATCAAGAAGCATATGAGCAATATACAAAGACAGCCCAAAAGCTAAAACAGCTCTCTGAGAATGAGCAAGAGATGGTGCACCGGTTAGATTTACTGCAATTTCAGCTAGAGGAGATTGAAGCGGCACAATTAGAGCCGGGAGAAGATGAGAAGCTTCAAGAAGAGCGCCATCAGATCAGCAACTACGAAAAAATCTTTTCCTCACTTCAAAACGCATATAATGCCTTGCGCAATGAGCAGGGAGGACTTGATTGGGTTGGCATGTCATCAAGCGAGCTCGAGCAGGTTTCTGAGATCAACGACGATCTGAAAAAGCTATCCGAACAAGTGTCGAACTCCTATTACTTATTAGAGGATTCGACGTTCCAAATGCGAAGCATGTTGGATCAATTAGAGTTCGACCCAGCACGTCTTGATTTTATTGAATCTAGGCTGAATGAAATGAAGCAGTTAAAACGAAAATATGGGACAACGGTTGAGGAAATTTTGGAGTATGCGGCGAAGATAGAAGAAGAAATAGATCAAATTCAAAATCGAGACAGCCACCTGCAGACGCTTAAAAACAAACTGGATGCAATGAGCCGTGATGCCCTGCTTGAAGCACTTAACGTTTCAGAGCTTCGTAAAAAATGGGCGAAAAAACTAGCGAAGCAAATTCAAACAGAACTAAAAGATTTGTATATGGAGAAGTCAACGTTTGATACATCCTTTTCCATTCGGTATGCGCCTTTTAGCAGCACGGATAATCCGCTGCTAGATGGAAAGCCCGTCCAGCTTGGAAAAAACGGAATCGACCAAGCTCAATTTGTGATCTCTACTAATCCTGGCGAACCGATGAAATCTTTATCAAAAGTTGCCTCGGGTGGAGAAATTTCACGTGTCATGCTCGCCGTGAAAAGTATTTTCTCAGCCAAACAAGAAGTCACGTCCATTATTTTCGATGAGGTGGATACGGGCGTAAGCGGCAGAGTGGCACAGGCGATTGCCGAAAAAATTTACAAAGTGGCGGCTGGCTCACAAGTGCTCTGCATTACGCACCTCCCGCAAGTAGCAGCAATGGCTGACACGCATCTCTTCATTTCTAAACGCTCTAAAGCCGGCAGAACACTGACAAGCGTCAAACCATTAAGTCATGAAGAAAAAGTGAGTGAAATTGGCAGGATGATTGCGGGTGTGGAAGTCACTGAGCTGACAAAACAGCACGCAAAAGAATTGCTTCATCAAGCAAATGATGTCAAAACAACAGGGTAGCTGAAAAATCAGCTGCCTTTTTTATATTGTGTCAAAATCGCTGTATATACCCGTGAAATCGTCTTTTTCTTTTATCAATTTATCCAATCATTTTCTATAGGTGCCGGTTATAAATCCTAGCGAAGAAGGCAAAAGTAAAGATGTAGCCAAAACATGAGTGTTCTGGTGTGGGTAAGGAGCGAGGAGAGTGAAAAATGAATGCCCGAAAAGATGAGAAAAGCCATTGGTGTGATTCTCCTTGTTTCTTTAATAAGTACAGGGTTTATGAGCATAGTGAAGGAATACATCAGCATTCCAACAAATGTTGCTGTATTTGAAAAACAGAAGCACTCAATTGACACATCAATAGAAGCGTCAGCCAATGCTTCTTCACAAGCCTTTAGTCTTTCAGAGAAAAAGAATCAGCTTGAAGTGACAGGACAAAAGGCGGGAAAAGCCGAAATTGTTTATGATTTTAAAGGATTTCCTATTAAGAAAACAAAAGTCGACGTTCTCCCTGAATTAAAAGTAGTTCCTGGAGGACAATCCATTGGCGTCAAGCTCCACTCTGTAGGAGTTCTCGTTGTAGGTTTTCATCAAATCACAACAGCAGACGGCAAAAAATCACCAGGCGAAGCCGCAGGCATTCAATCAGGGGATATGATCATTGAAATCAATGGTCAAAAGATGGAGAAAATGAATGACCTCACCCCATTTATCCAGAAAGCAGGAAAAACAGGTGAAACGCTTCGTTTACTCATAAAAAGAGACCATAAAACCTTTCAAACAACATTAACACCCGCAAAAGATGCAAGTGAAGGCACCTATCGAATTGGTCTTTACATTCGAGATTCCGCAGCAGGAATCGGCACGATGACCTTCTTTGAACCATCTTCTAAAAAATATGGTGCCCTTGGGCATGTGATTTCTGACATGGATACAAAAAAACCAATCGTTGTCAACAATGGTGAAATTGTCAGATCAACCGTGACATCAATTGAAAAAGGCACAGGAGGCAACCCTGGAGAAAAATTGGCGAGATTCTCTTCCGAACGAAAAACGATAGGGGATATCTCCCGCAACAGCCCATTTGGTATCTTTGGTACGTTAACCGAAAAGCTTGAAAATCATGTATCAGACAAACCGCTTCCAGTCGCTTTATCAAATGAAGTAAAAGAAGGTCCAGCAGAAATTTTAACCGTTGTGGATCATGATAAAGTGGAGAAGTTTGATATTAAAATCGTCAGCACGACACCGCAGAAATTCCCGGCAACAAAAGGGATGGTATTGAAGATAACAGATGAACGTCTTTTAAGTAAAACGGGCGGTATCGTCCAAGGCATGAGCGGAAGCCCCATCATCCAAAACGGAAAGGTCATTGGAGCGGTCACACACGTATTTGTCAATGATCCGACAAGCGGGTACGGCGTACACATTGAATGGATGCTGTCAGAAGCAGGAATCGATCTTTATCAAAAAAACAAAAAAGCAAGCTGATCATCAAACTGCCGCGAATCTCCCGGCAGTTTTTTTCTCCCCTTTCTTTCTCTGCCATCATGTTATAAAATAAGGAAAAAGAGATTTTTCGACAAAATGGAAAATAGTATGTTGTCAAATTGCAATAATCGTCGATTCGTTAAGAAAAACGTAGAAAAAGCTAGATAATGCTCTATTATTCGGAAAATTAAAGTTTTTTAAAGGGGATAGCATGGTTTTGTCGAATTGAACACTCAGAAGAGAAATGCAAAAGACTAAAGGAATCGACATTGGGGAGGAAAGAACGTGGAGAAAATTAAAGTGTGTGTAGCTGATGACAATCGAGAGCTTGTTGGCCTTTTGACAGAGTATATTGAGGGACAGGAAGATATGGAAGTACTTGGCGTGGCGTATAATGGTCAGGAATGTCTGACATTATTTAAAGATAAAGAGCCCGACGTTCTCCTCTTAGATATTATCATGCCTCATTTAGACGGTCTTGCTGTACTGGAACGCCTCCGTGAAAACAATGACATGACCAAACAGCCAAGTGTGATTATGCTAACGGCGTTTGGACAAGAAGATGTCACGAAAAAAGCAGTTGATTTGGGCGCATCCTATTTCATCTTAAAGCCATTTGATATGGAAAACCTAGTCGGTCATATTCGTCAAGTCAGTGGAAACGGCACACAAGTCACACATCGATCTTCATCTATCCAAAACAGTGTCCTTCGGAACAAACCTGAACCGAAACGTAAAAACTTAGATGCGAGCATTACGACGATTATTCATGAGATTGGCGTACCCGCTCATATTAAAGGATATTTATACTTAAGAGAAGCGATTTCGATGGTGTACAATGACATTGAGCTTCTCGGAAGCATCACAAAAGTGTTGTACCCAGACATCGCGAAGAAATTTAACACGACTGCCAGCAGGGTAGAACGAGCGATTCGTCATGCGATTGAAGTTGCTTGGAGCAGAGGAAACATCGATTCCATTTCCTCACTCTTTGGTTATACAGTCAGCATGTCTAAAGCGAAACCAACCAATTCTGAATTTATTGCTATGGTGGCTGATCGTCTGCGCTTAGAGCATAGAGCTAGCTAGTTCATTCTCTTAAAAAAACGTTTCTGCAAAGAGGCGTTTTTTTATTTCGAAAAATATTGTTAAAAATTGGTTGTATTGATACAATCATCTTATTGTTTCATTTGGACAACTCGGCTTGCTTTATTTTCGGAATAAAATGAAAAATAAAGCATGAAAGAAATGGGTATGTCATAAATTAGTGGTAATCAGCTACGCCAATCAATTGTTTGGTCTTCAAATAGAAGAAGAAAAAGCTCATTCGTAAGGAAAAGGATGAGAGGAAAAGGTCTGATGGATTTGGTAAATAAAGCAAATAAGATCGAAAGTTCTATTTCTATTGACCTGATTGGTTGGCGTTTTAAAGTCACTGGCTTCTTAGAGATTGTGCCATTTGAACTGAATATTCCCATTGTCGAATTTAATAATTTTCACATTCTTTTACTATGCTATAATAATGAGAAGAAGAGGGTGAGGTTATGGGAAAGCTGAAAATCCACTCTGCTGAGGTAGCGAACGAAATTAGCAAGTGGACGAGGGTCATTTCTCAGAATGACCTAGAAAAATCTGCTGTCTATAAAGAGAAAATTCAGAATTTGCTAAAAAATACAGATGAAGACCGTGAAGTTCTCCTTTATTATCAGCTTGTTAATGGCAGACATGAAATGTTACTTGGAAATATTGAAAAAGCCAATCACATTATGAAGAGTGTCGGAACGCTCGATGAGAAAGCAGATGACATTATTAATTTTTATTTTTACTTTTACAAAGGCCAATATGCTGCATATGTGAAAAAGTATGATGAAGCCATCAGTTTTTACAAAATTGCAGAACAGCGCCTAAAACGTGTGAATGAAGACCTGGAAGTAGGAACTTTTCACCATAAGGTTGCTTCAATCTATTACGAACTGAAACAAAATTTCATATCCATTAATCATATTAAAAAAGCCATCGATACGTTCAAAGCGCATGAAGAGTATACAGCGCAGGCGATTGACAGTTTGATTTTACATGCAAGTAATTGTATTGATTTGTTTCAATTTGAAGAAGCAGAAGAAAAATACCAAGAAGCACTTGAGAAAAGTAAACGCATTAACAATGAAGTGCTGATTGGGAAATGCTATCACAATTTAGCCGTTCTTTATTATGCGAAGCCTGATTATGAAAAAAGCGCACAATATGCCAAAAAAGGGATGGGCATTCAAATTCACCGTGACAATAGCCATTATTACATCCAATCTTTATATGTTCTGGCAAATGCCTTGGTTCATCTAGGAGATCAAGAGGCGAAGGAATATATTAAAGAGGGTATTCAGTATAGCTGCGATATCCAAAATAATGAATATATAGTAAAATTTGAAATTTTGGATTTGATGTGCGAAAATAGTGGAGCAGCAGACGTATTCTCTGAAAAATTAGACTACATAGAAAAAAATAGATTATATGTGGAGCTTGAGGATTTGTCTGAACAAATATCGAAATACTTCAAGGAACGAAATGACTATCAAAACGCCATTCGTTTTCTTGAAAAGAAATTCGATGCACAAATACTTCAAAAGAAAGTGGAGGTTATCTTATGAAAAAGTTGTTGTTAGGTGTAACCGTCGTTACAGCAGTCGCAGTTGTTTCTTCCCTTTTTGCTCTTGACGCAGAGACGACAGAGCAAGCCATCAGAGCGATTACGTGATCGAATTTACCTGTGAGCCTCTTCGTACTAATCAGAAGAGGTTTTTTTATGTGCTCAAACTGGAAAAATGAAAAGAGACACGTCATAATGAAAGGAAGCATCATACTTAGAGGTGACCTATGACGAAAATTTTTGCACACAGAGGTTTTAAAGGAATCTACCCTGAAAATACCATGATAGCCTTTGAGCATGCACTCCATTCTGGAGCTGACGGAATTGAGCTCGATGTTCAGCTGACGAAAGATGGCAAGCTTGCTGTCATTCACGATGAGAAGCTGAACAGAACAACGAATATGAAGGGCTTAGTGAAAGACCATACATATGAAGAGTTAAAAGCAGGAGATGCGAGTCATTCTTTCTATGAAGAAACCGGTGCTGTATCCATTCCTCTTTTAGAGGAAGTATTGGAGTTAGTGACGCAGCAACCATCACTCATCATCAATATTGAACTGAAAAATTCCATTTATCGATATCCTGGTATTGAAGAGAAAGTAAAGGAGCAAATTGAACACTTTCAAATAGAAGATCGTGTACTTGTCTCATCGTTTCATCATGGGAGTTTAGCTCTTTTTCACAAGCTGATGCCGCATGTTGAGCTTGCTGTTCTCACAATGGATGTGATTCATCAGCCGGAGATGTACTTGAAAACAGTACCTGCAAGAGGTTATCATCCGAATATAAAGGGCGCAGGGGTGACAAAAGAAGTCGTGTCGGCTCTCCGTGCCGCTCAGCAAGTGATCAGGCCATTTACGGTAAACAGTGAAAAGCAGATGAAAAGCATGTTTTCCTTAGGTGTCGATGGAATTTTCACTGATTTTCCTGACAGAGCCGTCAAAATAAGAGAAGAAATGAAATAAAGACCTGCTATCAGAAGCGGGTCTTTTTTCATGTCTATCTCTGCTTAAAGCGGGTGGTCACTTTATTGCGTTTGCGGTCTCTATATAAAATAAAGCCAGCGACTACATAAAGACCTCCTCCTAAAAATAACAACCCTGCAATTCCTTGCAGCCATAAAAATGGAAATGGTGCAATGATGATGCCGAAAACCGTGTCACGCAGCAGCTTAATCCCAAGTGCAGCAAGCGCGCCAGGTATTAAAATAATCACTAATGCAAGTATTCTCCCCATCAAATGTCCCCTTAAACGTCATTTACTTCCATTGTCTAATTCAAAAAATATTTTGTCAAGAAAGGAAAACGTGGTAATATAAGAGTTGTGCAATTTTTTGCAACGGAAAAATATGGTGTGCAAATTTTTTCATATAAAGGGGTAACGGGATGCAGAGAGTCTTGATTGTCGGTGCAGGACACGGTGGATCAATATTGCTTGAAACATTGCTGAAAACAAATATGATTCAAATCGTTGCGATCGCCGACCTTGATCTTGGGGCACCGGGGATGGTAGAAGCGAAAAAGAATGGAATCGATACGACAACGGATTGGAAAGAATACATAAAAGATGACATTGATATCATCATTGAAACAACGGGCAGTTCAGCTGTGCTTAAAGAACTGATGAAAGAAAAACGAGAGCATGCTGTCATTGTTCCGAGTTCGATGGCATACGTCATATCAGAATTAATGTCAGAAAAGCATCAGCTCATTCAAATATTAAAGGAACAAACCTATAAACATGACCGCATTTTTAATGCAACGAACGATGGCATGATTTTTATTAATATGGATGAAGAAGTCGTCCTATTTAATCGGTCGGCTGCCAAAATGGTTGGATGTTCGCAAAAAGATGCGATTGGCCGTCACATACGTGAAGTCATTCCAAACACAAAGCTTCCCTATATTTTAAGATCGAGGGAGCCTGAATTTAATCAAAAACAATTTCTGAATCAGCAAATACAAATTGTCACAACGCGTTTGCCAATTATTGATGACGCAGGAAGAATGCTGGGCGCTTTATCGATCTTCAAAGATATTACAGATGCGGTGGAGCTTGCGGAGGAAGTCACAAACCTCAAAGAAGTGCGGACAATGCTTGAGGCTATTATTCAATCATCGGATGAAGCGATATCCGTCGTAGATGAGCAGGGGAAAGGAATTTTAATCAACCGAGCTTACACGAAAATGACGGGGTTAACAGACAAAGAAGTTGTGGGCAAACCAGCAGGTGCGGATATTTCTGAAGGCGAAAGCATGCATTTGAAGGTGCTTGAAACGAGAAGGCCGGTTCGAGGCGTTAGAATGAAAGTCGGACCAAATAAGAAGGATGTGATCGTCAACGTAGCGCCAGTGATCGTTGATGGCATTCTAAAAGGCAGTGTCGGCGTCATTCATGACGTATCAGAAATTCAATCACTCACCAATGAATTGAATAAAGCAAGACAGCTCATCCGGACACTTGAGGCAAAGTACACATTTGAAGACATTATTGGAGAAAGTGAGCAAATGCTTGTGGCACTTGAGCAGGCAAAGCTAGGGGCAAAAACACCAGCCACCATCTTACTCAGGGGAGAATCAGGTACTGGGAAAGAGCTGTTCGCGCACGCTATACACAATGAAAGTGACCGGAAATATAATCGCTTTGTAAGAGTCAACTGTGCGGCCTTATCGGAAACCCTTTTAGAGTCAGAGCTTTTTGGCTACGAGGAAGGAGCGTTTTCTGGTGCAAGGCGCGGCGGTAAAAAAGGGCTGTTTGAAGAGGCAAATCACGGCAGTATTTTTTTGGATGAAATTGGTGAAATGACGCCAAGTACACAAGCGAAATTATTACGCGTCATGCAGGAGAAAGAAATTGTCAGAGTAGGCGGAACAAAAGCCATCCCTGTTGATGTACGTGTGATCACCGCAACAAATGTCAATATTGAAAAAGCGATGGCGGAAGGAAAGTTCAGAGAGGACTTATATTATCGCATGAACAGATATCCGATCTCTATTCCGCCGCTAAGGCAGCGCCTTGAAGATATTGACTCCTTAAGCAAACGTCTCATCCAGAAGATCAATTTAGACTATGGACGAAATGTGAGCGGCTTAACGGAAGGGGCGCTCGATAGACTTCGATCCTACAGCTGGCCTGGAAACGTAAGAGAACTGGAAAATGTCCTTGGACGAGCCATGATCTTTTTGAACCCGCAAGAAGAATGGATCGATGAAGATCATATTTCCTTCATGGAGTCAGAAGAGCAGGAAGAAAAAGAGCAGCAGGAACTGGCTGTCAGTCAATTTGAGGGAGAGACACTTTCGGATGCTGTTGAGGCATTTGAAGCGCAGCTGATTAAACAAACCCTTGAAAAGCATCAATTCAACCGCACGAAAACAGCGAAAACGTTAGGGATTAGCATTCGAAACCTTTACTATAAAATGGATAAATATCAACTTGCAAAAGATAGCATGCAATAAAATGCATGTTACCTGCAAAAAATTGCATGTATTTCATGCGAAATGCCTTATGTCGCTGCATTTCAAGCTGGCACAGAACTTGCATATGAAAACCATGAACCGAGCATAAGGAAAGGTGGACATATATGAAGCTTGACGATCTGATTATGAAAGCCGCCCAGCTGCAAAATAAAACTGCTGCTGTGGCTCATGCAGAAGACGAAGAAGTGCTTCATGCCATCAAGATGGCAATTGAACGAAAGGTCGCTCGCTTCCTGCTGGTTGGGAACAAACGCAACCTGAAGGAGCTGGTGAAACAGCATGAGATCAATGAGGACTGGATAGATATTATTCATTCGGATTCTCCTGAAGAATCAGCCAAAATTGCCGTGCAGGCAGTGAGTGAGAAGCATGCAGATATATTGATGAAGGGGCATGTCCCGACAGCCGTTCTTTTAAAAGCGGTACTGAATAAAGAGTACGGGCTGCGGACAGCGAGTGTCCTATCACATGTCGCGGCATTCGAAGTGCCGGGCTTTGATCGTTTTATTTATGTCACGGATTCTGCGATGAACATCGCGCCCGATTTAAATATGCTCAAAGAGATCACGATCAATGCTGTTCAAGTAGCACAAGCTGTCGGAAACGACATGCCAAAGGTGGCAGTGTTATCTGCGGTAGAGGTCGTGAACCCGGCAATGGATTCAACTTTGACAGCGGCAAGTATGGCACAAATGAATAGGCGAGGTCAAATTTCTGGCTGCCTCATTGATGGACCTCTTGCTTTAGACAATGCCATTTCTCAAACGGCAGCTTCTCATAAAAATATTACGAGTGATGTCGCCGGTCATGCAGATATTTTGCTTGTGCCAACGATTGAAGCAGGGAACATTCTTTATAAATCTCTCATCTACTTTGCACATGCAAAGGTGGGAGCTGTGGTGGCAGGAGCGAAGGCGCCGATTGCCTTAACAAGCCGATCGGATACAGCCGAAAGTAAGCTTTATTCAATTGCACTTGCCATCTGTACATCAAATTAAGCGGAAGTCATAGGAGGAATAAACAATGGAACTTTTTAAATATATGGAACGATACGATTATGAGCAGCTTGTATTTTGTCAGGATGAACAGTCTGGCTTAAAAGCCATTATTGCTATTCATGATACAACACTTGGGCCAGCACTAGGCGGGACGAGAATGTGGACGTATGAAAACGAAGAAGCAGCGATCGAAGATGCGTTACGTCTAGCAAGAGGGATGACTTATAAAAACGCAGCAGCAGGCCTGAATCTTGGCGGCGGGAAAACAGTCATCATCGGTGACCCGAGAAAAGATAAAAATGAAGAAATGTTCCGTGCGTTTGGACGCTACATTCAAGGATTGAATGGCCGCTATATCACAGCGGAGGATGTCGGTACAACGGTAGAAGACATGGATCTTATTCATGAAGAAACAGACTTTGTGACAGGTATTTCTCCTGCATTTGGTTCTTCCGGAAATCCGTCTCCTGTTACGGCTTACGGTGTATATAAAGGGATGAAAGCTGCTGCCAAAGCTGCATTTGGGACCGATTCATTAGAAGGAAAAACAATTGCTGTCCAAGGTGTTGGGAATGTGGCCTACAATTTGTGTAAACACCTGCACGAAGAAGGTGCACAGCTAATTGTCACAGATATCAACAAAGACTCTGTAAAGCGAGCTGTTGAAGACTTTGGTGCAAAAGCAGTAGACCCTGACGATATTTATGATCAAGCATGTGATATTTATGCACCATGTGCACTTGGTGCAACGATTAACGATGTAACGATTCCTAAGTTGAAAGCAAAGGTCATCGCAGGTGCAGCCAATAACCAGCTGAGAGAAACGCATCACGGCGATCTTATCCATGAAATGGGCATTGTCTATGCACCTGATTATGTGATCAATGCAGGCGGCGTGATTAACGTTGCTGATGAGCTTTATGGCTATAATGCAGATCGTGCGATGAAAAAAGTGGAAGGTATTTACCAAAATATTGAACGTGTCATTGAAATTTCAAACCGTGATGCCATTCCGACTTATAAAGCGGCAGACCGATTGGCAGAGGAGCGAATTGAAAGAATGCGCAAATCAAGAAGCCAATTCCTGCAAAATGGTCAACATATTTTAAGTCGTCGCTAATTTGAAGAATGAGTTGAAACGGAGGTTTTGTTTTTGCTGACAAAAGAATGGCGTATTCTCACAATTAATCCTGGCTCTACTTCAACAAAAATCGGTGTGTTTCACAATGAACGATCTATTTTTGAAACGACACTCAGACATACAGATGAGGAATTAAAGCAATTCCCACATATCATTGATCAATTTTCATTTCGTAAAGAAACAATCCTGAAAACGCTGCATGAACAAGGGATGAACATCTCAAAGTTTGATGCAGTGTGCGCACGCGGCGGCCTTCTCCGGCCTATCGAAGGAGGCACATATGAAGTCAATGAGCAAATGGTGGAAGACCTGAAAGAAGGATATGCCGGCCAGCATGCATCAAATCTGGGCGGTATCATTGCACGAGAAATTGCACTTGGCCTGAACATCCCAGCTTTTATTGTCGATCCAGTTGTGGTGGATGAACTAAAACCAATTGCTCGTATTTCAGGGCTGCCAACGATTGAAAGAAAAAGCATCTTCCATGCATTAAATCAAAAAGCAGTCGCAAGAAAAACGGCTGCATCCTTTGGGAAGCGTTACGAAGATTTGAACATGATTATTACGCATATGGGCGGCGGCATCACCATTGGTGTACATGAAAAAGGAAAAGTCATTGATGTCAATAACGGACTGCATGGCGAAGGACCTTTCAGCCCGGAGCGAGCGGGGACCCTGCCAACAGGTGACCTCGTCAATCTTTGCTTTTCTGGTGAGTATAGCCAAGAGGAAATGCTGAAACGCATTATTGGTGAAGGCGGACTTGCGGGCTACCTTGGCACGACAGATGCTGTGAAAGTGGAGCGCATGATTGAAGCAGGCGATGAACGGGCGGCGCTGATTTATGAAGCGATGTGCTATCAAATTGCCAAGGAAATCGGTGCGGCTAGTGCTGTCTTAAAAGGAGCAGTTGACGTCATTGTGTTAACAGGCGGACTTGCGTACAGCAAACAAATTACATCAAGTATTAGAGGATACATTGACTGGATTTCAGATGTTGTCGTGTATCCAGGCGAAAATGAACTGCAATCCTTAGCAGAAGGTGCACTTCGTATTTTAAAAGAAGAAGAATCACCGAAAGAATACCCAAATGATCAACGAATGAAGAAAGGAGTGACAAGTCATGGCAACTGAATATGACCTCGTCATTCTTGGTGGAGGCACAGGCGGCTATGTAGCGGCCATCCGTGCCTCACAGCTTGGATTGAAAACAGCAGTTGTAGAAAAAGAAAAGCTTGGCGGAACATGTCTGCATAAAGGATGCATTCCGTCTAAAGCGCTGCTTAGAAGTGCAGAAGTCTATCAAACCGTCAAACGTGCTGCTGATTTTGGCGTTGAGGCAAACGGCATTGCCTTGCAATTTGCCAATGTGCAGAAAAGAAAAACAGAGATTGTAGAGAAACTAGCAGGCGGCGTCAAACACTTAATGAAACAAGGAAAAATTGATGTCTATGAAGGGATCGGCCGTATCCTTGGTCCATCTATCTTTTCGCCAATGCCAGGAACCATCTCCGTAGAAATGGCAAATGGAGATGAAAATGAAATGCTCATTCCAAAGCAGGTCATTATTGCGACAGGTTCAAGACCGCGGGTGCTGCCTGGGCTTGAAGCAGATGGGACGCACATTCTTTCATCAGATGATGCACTTGAACTGCCAGAGCTTCCACAGTCAATGCTCATTGTCGGCGGCGGGGTGATCGGAATTGAGTGGGCTTCCATGCTCAATGATTTTGGTGTGAAGGTGACTGTGATTGAATTTGCAGATCGCATATTGCCAACAGAGGATCATGACATTTCTAAAGAAATGGAAAAGCTTTTATCTAAAAAAGGCATCACCTTTGTGAAAAATGCGAAAGTACTGCCAGATACCATCAAAAAGCAGGAGAATCTCGTGACGATTCAAGCAGAAAAGGATGGAGACATTCAGACTTTTGAAGCGGAAAAACTTCTTCTTTCAGTCGGCAGAGTACCAAATATTGAAGGCATTGGTCTTGAAAACACGGACATCCAAACAGAAAAACAAGGCATTGTCGTGAATGAACATTATCAAACGAAAGAATCGCATATTTACGCAATAGGAGATGTCATTGGCGGGCTTCAGCTGGCACATGTGGCTTCACACGAAGGCATGATTGCTGTGGAACATATGGCTGGGAAAGATCCAAAGCCGCTCGATGAAACGCTCGTATCTAAATGTGTCTACTCTCACCCAGAAACCGCTAGTGTTGGACTCACTGAACAGGCGGCAAAAGAGCAAGGCTTCGAAGTGAAAATGGGAAAATTTCCATTTATGGCGATCGGTAAAGCGCTTGTGTACGGGGAATCTGATGGATTCGTCAAAATCATTGCCGATCAAAAGACAGATGATATTTTAGGGATTCATATGATTGGTCCTCATGTAACAGATATGATATCTGAAGCTGGATTAGCCAAAGTACTTGATGCAACGCCGTGGGAAGTGGGGCAAACGATCCACCCGCATCCAACCTTATCAGAGGCGATTGGTGAGGCAGCTCTTGCTGTTGACGGGAAGGCGATCCATTTTTAATCAAGGAGGGAAATAGGATGAGTAACATGCGTCATCAGGAATTAGGATTATCAGATGAACAAGCAATTGATATATATAGAACAATGCTTCTAGCAAGGAAAATTGATGAACGGATGTGGCTTTTAAACCGTTCTGGTAAAATTCCATTCGTGATTTCTTGTCAAGGGCAGGAAGCGCAGCAAGTCGGTGCTGCTTTTGCTCTCAATAGAGAAGAGGATTACGTCTTACCTTACTACCGTGATATGGGGGTTGTCCTCGCATTTGGGATGACAGCCAAAGATTTAATGATGTCTGGTTTCGCAAAACAAGACGATCCAAACTCGGGCGGAAGACAGATGCCAGGTCATTTTGGACAAAAATCAAATCGAATTGTGACGGGATCTTCACCTGTCACAACGCAGGTTCCTCATGCAGTGGGGATTGCACTTGCTGGACGTCTGGAGCAGAAAAACTTTGTCAGCTTTGTCACGTTCGGTGAGGGCTCTTCAAACCAAGGTGATTTCCACGAAGGCGCTAACTTCGCTGCTGTGCATAAGCTGCCTGTTATTTTCATGTGTGAAAACAATAAGTACGCGATTTCCGTGCCGTATGACAAACAAGTGGCATGTGAACGCATTTCAGATCGTGCAATTGGGTACGGAATGCCTGGTGTAACCGTTGATGGCAATGATCCGCTTGAAGTATATGCCGCTGTCAAAGAAGCGAGAGACCGTGCGGCAAGAGGCGAAGGGCCAACGTTGATTGAAACGATCTCTTACCGTTTAACTGCGCATTCAAGTGATGATGATGATTCAAGCTATCGAGAAAAAGAAGAAGTGCTCGAAGCGAGAAAGAAAGATCCGCTCATCCAATATGAAACGTATTTAATTGAAGGAAACGTCATGACTTCTGAAATGAAAGAAGAGATGACAAAAGAAATCATGCAAATCGTAAACGAAGCGACTGATGAAGCGGAAAACGCTGCTTATGCTGATGCAGAAAGCGCACTTCGTTACGTGTATGCGGAGTAAGGGGGAAGAAAAATGCCTGTTATGTCATATATAGACGCCATTACACTGGCGATGAAAGAAGAAATGGAACGAGATCCAAAAGTGTTTGTGCTCGGAGAGGATGTCGGGAAAAAGGGCGGCGTATTTAAAGCGACAGCGGGTCTTTATGAGCAATTCGGAGAGGCGCGCGTCATGGATACACCTCTTGCAGAATCAGCCATTGCTGGTGTAGGTATTGGGGCAGCGATGTATGGAATGCGCCCAATTGCGGAGATGCAATTTGCGGATTTCATTATGCCTGCAATCAACCAAATCATTTCAGAGGCTGCGAAAATCAGATACCGCTCAAATAACGATTGGAGCTGTCCAATGGTCATCCGCGCACCTTACGGGGGCGGTGTACACGGGGCGCTTTATCATTCACAATCGGTTGAAGCGATTTTTGCCAATCAGCCTGGTTTGAAGATTGTCATGCCTTCTACACCTTATGATGTAAAAGGTCTTTTAAAGGCTGCGGTGCGTGATCCAGATCCTGTATTGTTCTTTGAACACAAACGTGCCTACCGTCTCATCAAAGGAGAAGTACCTGAGGAGGATTACACACTCCCTATTGGAAAAGCAGATGTGAAACGTGAAGGCGATGATATCACGGTCATTACATATGGCCTCTGTGTCCATTTTGCGCTGCAAGCAGCAGACCGCCTTGCGAAAGACGGCATTTCTGCGCATATTCTCGATTTGAGAACAGTGTACCCGCTCGATCAGGAAGCCATTATTGAAGCGGCATCAAAAACAGGCAAAGTGCTTCTTCTAACGGAAGATACAAAAGAGGGCAGCATCATGAGTGAGGTAGCGGCGATCATTTCGGAGCATTGCTTATTTGATTTAGACGCACCAATCAAACGTCTAGCCGGACCAGAAATCCCGGCAATGCCTTATGCGCCGCCAATGGAAAAATTCTTCATGGTCAATCCAGATAAGGTAGAAGCTGAAATGAGAGAGCTAGCGGCGTTTTAAGAAAGAGGAGGGTTTCAAGTGGCAATTGAACAAATGAAAATGCCTCAGCTAGGTGAAAGTGTAACAGAAGGAACCATTAGCAAATGGCTCGTTTCACCTGGCGATCATGTGAATAAATACGATCCGATTGCGGAAGTCATGACGGATAAAGTGAACGCAGAAGTCCCGTCATCTTTTACAGGAACGATTACAAAGCTATCGGCTGAAGAAGGCGATACGCTGCAAGTAGGAGAAGTGTTCTGTGAAATTGAAGTAGAGGGCAGCTCGCAGCAGAGTGCGAAAGAAGAAGCGGCACCTGAGCAAAGTGAAGCACCTGAAGCAGATCAAACAAAAGAGAATCAAAGTCAAAAGAAACGCTACTCTCCAGCAGTCCTTCGTTTAGCAGATGAGCACAGCATTGATTTAGCGGCTGTTCAAGGAACCGGAGCAGGCGGACGAATCACAAGAAAAGATTTACTTCAGCTCATTGAAAACGGCGGCGTACAAGAGAAGGCAGCACCTGTTAATGAACAGGCGGTAAAGCCGGAGCCTGCGCAGCCATCAAAACCAAAAGCGGCCCCTTCCGTCTCTACAATGCCTGGTGATGTTGAACTGCCAGTCACGCCAATTAGGCAGGCGATTGCGGCAAATATGCTGAGAAGCAAACATGAAATTCCGCACGCATGGACGATGATGGAAGTCGATGTGACAAACCTTGTGACAAGAAGAAATCAGCTCAAGGACCAATTTAAAGCAAAAGAAGGCTTTAATTTGACGTTCTTTGCGTTCTTTGTCAAAGCAGTGGCTCAGGGCTTAAAGGAATTCCCAGAAATGAACAGCATGTGGGCTGGAGATAAAATTGTTCAAAAGAAAGCAATCAATGTCTCGATTGCTGTTGCGACTGATGACGCTCTTTTTGTTCCAGTCATTAAGGATGCGGATGAAAAAACGATTAAGGGCATCGCCAAAGAAATTCATGAGCTTGCTTCCAAGGTGAGACAAGGAACGCTGAAGCAAAGTGACATGGAAGGCGGCACCTTTACTGTAAACAACACGGGATCATTTGGTTCTATACAATCCATGGGAATCATTAATTACCCGCAAGCGGCGATTTTACAAGTAGAATCGATCGTGAAGCGTCCAATGATTGTAAACGGCATGATTGCAGCAAGAGACATGGTCAACCTTTGTCTTTCATTAGATCACAGAGTACTTGATGGTCTTGTATGCGGCAGATTCCTTCAACGAATAAAACAAATCCTTGAAGGCATTGACGAGCAGACATCTGTTTACTAAAACAAGAATGTCCCCCTCCCGATATGGAGAGGGGGATTTCTACATAATGAGAAAGGAGCGGTGATATGTCTGGATTAGACTTTTTTGCGTTTTTAACGGTTGGGCTCATGTTTATCACAGCAATTGCGTTCGCTTTTCTTCGATATATTTCTAAATCACGCAATCATCCTGAAAGATTACTACTCATCATATCAATCGTTTCAATGATTCAAATTGTGTATTGCTTGCTGATTGTCGGTGGATTTAAAGGAGCAGCAAATAGCCTCTTAGGAATTTCTCTTCTTGCTGGGACGCTGCTTGGCTATGCACTTGAATATTTATACAGACGCTATATCAAAAAAACGCCCGAAAAAGAATGATCTCGGGCGTTTTCTTTATTCTGCTGGAACAATAAAGGTCAAATGCTGTTTTAACGCTTCTAAAGAAGTTGGGGCTGTCATATACACTTCGCCATCTGTATCAGCATCCATTTCCTCCTTTGTATGGATCTGAATATTGGATGCTTGAATGAGGGAGAGGTCCCCGGTGAAATCCTCCAGTTCTTCCCGGTTCATAGAAAAGATTTCTTTTAGAGCAGAGAAGCTCGTATTTCTGCAAATTAAGATTTCTGCTTTCCCATCATCAATTGCTGCATTGGGCAAATCAATTTTATTTGTCCCGATGAAATGTCCATTCATGACAAGAACGATGACGGCTTCTTCTTCCCAGCTTTCCTCCTCTGTTTCAATTCGTACGTGAAAAGGATCTGTTTGCTGCAAGGTGCGCAGGGCACTTGTGAAGTAGCTGATTTTGCCGAGTACAGCTTTTTCCTTGTCATTAATATTGTTGGATGTGTCTGCAATCAGCCCGATGCCCCAAAAGTTTAACAAGTATCGATCTCCTGCTTTGATTAAGTCGACCTTCTTTTCTATGCCGTCTACAATTATTTGAGCGGCTTTTTGCATTTGTTGCGGAATACCAAGCGTTCGAGAAAAGTCATTGCATGTCCCGCCTGGTAATATCGCTACAGCCGGCCTTTTTTCTAAACCGCCGATGCCATTCATGCATTCATGCACGGTTCCATCTCCGCCTAATATGATCAGCAATTCTATCGTCTCATCAATTGCACGACAGAATTGATAAGCATCATTTGGCTGTTTTGTTGGTTTAAGAATGAGTTCATCAATATGTAGAGAAAGAAGAGGTACTGTTTGACCGAGAATTTTTTCCATGTTTTTTTGTCCAGCATTTCCATTATAAATGAGCATCGCTTTTTTGAATTGTGCCATCACGCAGTTCTCCCTTTCATCTCTTTATCATCACTTTTCCCCAATTTGACAGCTCATAAACGATGTTCGGAAAAAGTGGGGGGATGAAAAGACAACACATTTGCCCGCAGGCGTTTTCCTTGATATGATGTTGTTAAAATGGTTTTGGCATGCTAAAGGAGTGGACGGACAATGAATATTGATTTTAATTTATTTATGAATGATATTGTGAAACAAGCGAGAGAAGAGATCAAACAGGCAGGCTATACTGAGCTTACATCATCTGAAGAGGTAGATGAAGCACTGTCTAAAAAAGGCACAGCACTTGTGATGGTGAATTCAGTATGCGGATGTGCTGGCGGTATTGCAAGACCAGCTGCAGGCTATTCTGTTCATTACGATAAGCGTCCAGATCAATTGTTGACAGTGTTTGCTGGACAAGACAAAGAGGCAACAGCAAGAGCCCGTGAATACTTTGAAGGCTTCCCGCCATCTTCACCATCCTTTGCATTATTAAAAGATGGAAAGATCATTAAAATGGTCGAACGTCATGAAATTGAAGGACACGAGCCAATGGAAGTCGTGTCAAAGCTTCAAGCTGCATTCGATGAGCATTGCGAAGAAATTTAACGTGTGACGTTTGAATGATGAAATATAAAGCAGTCCGGTCTTTAGATCGGTCTGCTTTTTGTTTTATAAGACCATTGAATCAAAATAATTTTAGCAAAATACTATTGCATCTTAAAAAGAAAGTGTTTAAAATACATTATAGTGAATAAATATTCAAAACAATACATGATTTTAAATACTGGGAGGCATTATCTTATGAAAAAGTGGTTATTATTACTTATGACAGCTGGTCTTGCAGCTGCACTCGCAGCTTGCGGAACTTCTTCTAATAATTCAAACGCATCAGGAGATGACAAAACACTCGTTATGGCGACATCGGCAGATTATCCGCCATTTGAATCAAAAGACGGAGATAAAATTGTCGGTTTTGATGTCGATCTTGCAACAGCACTAGCGAAAAAGAACGGCTACAAGCTAGAAATTCAAGATATGGATTTTGCAAGCCTTGTATCAGCCCTTAAAACAAATAAAGCTGATATTGTCCTTGCAGGCATGACCCCTACAGAAAAACGAAAAAAACAATTAGATTTCTCTGATGTTTATTACAATGCTAAAAACTTAGTTGTCTCAAAGAAATCTAGCGGAATGAAAACAGAGAAAGACTTAAAAGATAAAACAGTCGGCGTTCAATTAGGTTCAATCCAGCAGGATGAAGCAAACGGTTTGCAAAAGAAATATAACTTAAAAGTGGAAGACCGTAATAAAATCTCTGATATCATTCAAGAAATCAAAGCAGGTCGTTTTGATGCAGCCATTATTGAAGATAAAGTAGCTGCTGGTTATTTGAAAAAAGAAAAAGACTTCCAAGCATTTGGATTGAATAGTTCAAACGAAGGTTCAGCCATTGCATTCAAGAAAAATAGCGACTTAACAGCTAAATTTAATAAATCATTAAAAGAAATGCAAGACAATGGCGAACTTGATAAATTAATTAAAAAATGGTTTGCTGATGAAAAATAAGTCAGGAAAAGGATCAGCGTCATTCATGAAAATTCAGTAGAAAGCGCTGAAAAGTTCAACTTATGTTGAACTTTTTTCCTGTTTTATTTTTTGATTTCGTATGAAGGCATAAAAAAGGAGACTGTCATGTTAGATTTTAAAGATGTAATACCTCAGATGCCCTTTATTTTAGAAGGGCTTAAGGTCACACTTTCTATTGTTGTGGTATCACTTTTTCTTGGATTTATCTTAGGGATTTTATTAACGCTTTGCAAAATTAGTGTATTTAAGCCGCTCATTTGGCTTGCAGATTTTTATACATCCATCTTCCGAGGCACACCGCTTGTGCTTCAATTGCTCATTATTTATTTTGGTCTGCCTCAGCTTCTCGGGTTTCAAATCGATCAATACTGGGCTGCTGTAGCCGCATTTTCACTAAACTCTGCGGCATACGTATCTGAAATTATTCGTGCTGGTATTAATGCGATTGATAAAGGTCAAAAAGAAGCAGCCGTTGCTTTAGGCATCCCTTATGCTAAAATGATGAAGGACTTATTGCTTCCGCAGGCATTTAAAAATATTTCACCTGCACTTGTGAATGAAACGATTACACTGACAAAAGAATCAGCTATTGTGACAGTTATTGGACTGGGAGATGTCATGAGACGAGCCTATCAAGCAGGTGCCGTCACGTATAATTATCTTGAACCGCTAATTTTTGCGGGTCTTATCTATTATGTCATCGTGCTTGTTCTCACCTTTGTCGGCAAATCGGTGGAAAGGAAGTTAAAATCAAATGATTAACATAGAGAAACTCACAAAATCTTTTGGCAAAAATGAAGTATTAAAGGGGATCGACACCACCATTAAAGAAGGGGAAGTTGTCGCAGTCATTGGACCATCTGGTTCAGGAAAATCGACGTTTCTTCGCTGCATCAACTTGCTTGAAAAGCCGACTTCTGGTGTCATTACAATTCAGGATACCGAAATCACAAACCCAAAAACCAATGCACTCAAAGTGCGTGAGAACATCGGAATGGTGTTTCAGCATTTCCACCTGTTCCCGCATAAAACCGTGCTGGAAAATATCACGTATGCGCCAATGAATGTGAAGAATCAATCGAAGGAAGACAGCATCAAACAAGCTGAAGATCTGCTGAAAAAGGTAGGGCTTTTAGAGAAAAAAGATGATTTTCCGAACCGTTTGTCAGGCGGTCAAAAGCAGCGTGTGGCAATTGCACGTGCGCTTGCGATGACTCCAGACATCATGCTGTTTGACGAACCAACTTCTGCACTAGATCCAGAAATGGTCAAGGAAGTCCTAGAGGTCATGAAAGAGCTTGCTCAATCTGGAATGACACTTGTGATCGTCACACATGAAATGGGCTTTGCAAAAGAAGTGGCTGACCGCGTGATCTTTATGGATGATGGGAAAATTGTAGAGGATGCAAACCCTGTGCAATTCTTTGAATCGCCGTCGTCACAGCGCGCGCAAGACTTCTTACAAAAAATATTATAAAGAAAAAAGAGAAGGCGACTTAACATCTCCTTCTTTTTTTGATTATAATGGGGAAAGTAAAAAAAGTTCATCATTTCACAAAAGTGAATGGAAACAAGACAGAAAAGAGTGAATCACATCATGTTTAAAATCGGCTACCGAACGCTGAAAACAGCACTAGGAACAGCGATCGCCATTTATATTGCACAACTGCTCGGCCTTCAAAATTATTCGGCTGCCGGGATTATTACGATTCTGTGTATTCAGGTGACAAAGAAAAGGTCCCTCTTAGCATCGGGAGCCCGCTTTGCAGCATGCAGTCTTGCCATTTTATTTTCTTATCTATTTTTCGATCTGATTGGGTATCATCCTTTTGTGATTGGTCTGATGCTGCTTGTCTTTATTCCGACAACCGTTTTGCTCCGCATTAAAGAAGGGATTGTCACAAGTTCAGTCATCATTCTCCATTTATACATGTCTGGCGGGATTACCCTTCACCTCATCTGGAATGAGCTGCTGCTGATAACAATTGGTGTTGGCGTAGCACTTATCATGAACTTGTATATGCCAAGTGTCGATAAAAAGCTCAAACGCTACAGCGAACAGATTGAAGCCAACTTTGCAAAAATCTTTGAGGAAATCGAGCAATACTTAATGACAGGGAAACAAGACTGGACAGGAAAAGAAATACCAGAGACACATCAATTGATCAAAGAAGCGAAAGCTCTCGCATATCGTGATGTTGAAAACCATGTCCTAAGACATGAAAACCTGTATTATCATTATTTTAATATGAGGCAAAAGCAATTCGAAATCATTGAGCGTGTGCTTCCGAAAATCACGTCCATTTCCATCACAACAGAGCATGGGCAAATGATTGCCGAATACGTCAGAGACTTACGCGAACATATTCACCCAGGGAACACGGCGCATAAATTTTTAAGACGTCTCATTGATATGAAAGAAGAGTTCGATAAGCTTCCGCTGCCGCAAACACGAGAAGAGTTTGAGGCAAGAGCTGCACTTTTTCATTTCCTCGGAGAAATGGAACAATATTTAGTACTGAAAAGCTATTTTAAAGGGATGAAAGAATAGAGACGCATGAGTTCCTCCTTCATTGGTCAATCTAATGAAAAAGGAGGAGCCTATGCGTCTTTTATTTTATACCGTATTGACCATGTCCCTTTCACCTATCTGGCCGCTCGGACAAAACCCGCTTCCAGGAGACCCGTATGTCATTATTAATAAACAAACAAATGAACTTGCCTATATTGATCAAGGACAAATCCAAAAAATATATCCTGCTTCTACAGGGAAAACAGCCGATTTAACACCAGAAGGGGAATTTACCATTATGATCAAAGCGAAAGATCCCTATTACAGAAAAAAGAATATTGAAGGCGGTGCGAAGAATAACCCTCTTGGCCGAAGGTGGATTGGATTTGATGCACGAGGAACAGATGGCAGAACGTACGGAATTCATGGGACGAGTGACGAAACATCGATTGGGAAATTTATCACGGCAGGCTGTGTGAGACTTCATAATCAAGATGTAGAGCTTCTATTTGACCAGCTTCCGGTTGGAACAAAAGTATGGATTACAACATCAAGCGATTCATTTGAAAAGCTTGCCAAAGACAAACAGGCCATTCGTTGATTGAACGAATCACCTGCTTGTCTGCTTTTATTGAAACCTTATAAAAAGGTTGCTGCTCCTGCTAAAAGTGAAGAAATTAACAGCAGGCTAATCATGAGCAATACCATGAATTTCATAAATTTCTGAGACATATCGCACCCCTATAACCGAAGATTTTTTGCGACGAACGCACCTTTCTTTATTCTAGCTGGTTTTTTCAAATGCGACAAGTGATCAACAAAGGAAGTGAACGGATGAATCAAATCGATCATATTGCCATTGCGGTCTTTTCTATTAAACAAACATCTCAACTTCTTCATCAGCTGTTTAACTGGCATTTTTCAGACATACAAGAGATTCCTGAGCAGGAGATTAAAGCGTCCTTCGCTTCACTTGATCATGTGCACATTGAATTAATTGAACCAATGTCAGACAGCAGTAAACTACATACCTTTTTAACAAAAAGAGGAGAGGGGCTCCATCATATTGCGTTAAAGTCAGGAGACATTCAGGCAGATCTTAACCATCTTGAACACCTTGGCGTGCAGCTTCTCCAAAAATCAGCACAGAAGGGCGCAAGCGGCAAGCAGATTGCATTTATTTCACCTAAAGAAACGTCTGGTGTGTTATTCGAATTGTGCGAGCCCTTGAAAGGAGAAAAACATGGCAATGAATGAATCGTTCAATGACTTGTCTAAATGGCGGGAAAAAGCGTTAATGGGCGGCGGTGAAAAACGAGCAGCCGCGCACAGAAACAAAGGAAAGCTATCGGTATGTCAGCGGCTGCATGAACTTCTTGACGTGGGCAGTTTCATGGAAATTCAGAGGTTTGCAACAGGCCGCATGTCAGAGCATGTCGGTGATGGCGTCGTCATTGGAACGGGACTTATTCATGGAAAGCCAGTATGTGTTTATGCACAAGATGCAACAGTGCATGGGGGCTCTTTAGGCGAAATACATGCCAAAAAAATTGCTTCTCTAATGGATCTCGCTGCTAAAAATCAGATGCCGGTCATCGGTCTAAAAGACTCAGGTGGTGCGAGAATTCAAGAGGGTGTGGTATCATTAGAAGGATACGGACAGATTTTTAAACGGAATGTGCTGTACTCTGGTCAAATCCCGCAAATATCCGTTATTTTAGGCTCATGTGCTGGAGGTGCAGTCTATTCTCCTGCTTTGACTGATTTTGTCTTCATGACAGAACAAACAGCTCATATGTTTTTAACAGGTCCGAAAGTAATAGAAAAGGCAACAGGAGAAACGGTCTGTCCTGACCGTCTTGGCGGTGCAAGTGTTCAGCATCAGACAAGCGGGAATGTGCACTATACTGGGAAAGATGAGCAGGACGTGTTAAAGGCGGTTCGAACACTTTTAACGTACATACCAACGACTAAACAGCCTGACATGCACACTGAAGTGCAAAAGCATGACGCCGTTGATCCAGGCAAAATCTTGCCAAAGGATCCATCACGCACCTATGATGTCAAACAAGTGGTGACAGCGATCATCGATCCAGGCTCATTCTTTGAGACCCAGCCTTGTTTCTCAAAAAATATCGTCACAGGGTTTGCCAGATTAAAAGGGGCTCCAATTGGCGTAGTTGCCAATCAGCCAAAGGTGTTGGCAGGAAGCCTTGACCTTGACGCTGCCGATAAAGCGGCCAGGTTTATTCGATTTTGCGATGCGTTTCATATTCCGATCTTAACGCTTGTCGACGTCCCTGGTTTTTTACCAGGGGAGAAAGCCGAGCATGCGGGAATTATCCGTCACGGCGCAAAGCTTTTATATGCGTACGCTGAAGCGACCGTTCCAAAAATCACGGTGATTTTAAGAAAGGCGTTTGGCGGTGCATATGTCGCGATGAATAGCAAGGGCTTAGGCGCTGACTTTGTTTATGCATGGCCAGCGGCAGAAATTGATGTCATGGGGAAAACGTTCGCAGACGAAATCGTTCATCCTGCTTCGCGCGAGGTTGAGACGGAACCAAGTGTATTAAAAGCGGCTCAGGCAGGGCTGATAGACGATATTTTCATGCCGGATGAAACGAGAGAGCGATTGATTCGCTCGTTTGATTTGCTTCGCAGGAAGGAAGAAGATAGACCGTTAAAAAAGCATGGCAACATGCCGCTATAAGAGGAGGAGCATCATCATGATCAATGAAAAACGTTTACTAGACGAATTTTTAGAACTGGTTCAGATCGATTCGGAAACAAAACACGAAGAGAAAATTGTGGAAGTCTTAAAAGAAAAATTCTCGCAGCTTGGTCTTAAAGTGGTGGAAGACGACTCAAAAGCGAAAACTGGCCACGGTGCAGGCAACCTCATCTGTACACTGGAAGGCAATCAAGAGGCTGATACTATCTATTTCACTTCTCATATGGACACAGTTGTTCCCGGCAATGGCGTAAAACCAGTCATTGAAGACGGCTATGTGAAGACAGATGGAACAACCATTCTTGGTGCTGACGATAAAACAGGGCTTGCGGCTATGTTTGAAGCCATCCGCGTGCTGAAAGAGAAGAATTTACCGCATGGAACGATTGAATTTGTCATCACAGCAGGTGAGGAATCAGGACTTGTTGGAGCAAAAGCGTTAGATCCAAAATTGATGACAGCAGCATACGGCTATGCCCTTGATTCAGATGGCAAGGTCGGGACAATTATCGTAGCTGCGCCAACACAGGCGAAAGTACGCGCAACCATTTACGGAAAAACAGCTCACGCAGGTGTGGCACCTGAAAAAGGCGTGTCTGCGATTACCATTGCATCAAAAGCCATTGCCAGCATGCCGCTTGGCCGAATTGATGAAGAAACAACGGCGAATATCGGGCGTTTTGAAGGTGGAACGCAAACGAATATTGTGTGCGATCAAGTCGATATCCTTGCTGAAGCACGCTCTTTAGAACCTGCAAAAATGGAAGCACAAGTAGCGAAGATGAAAGAAGCCTTTGAAAAAACCGCTAAAGAAATGGGCGGAAGTGCCGATGTACAAATTGACATCATGTATCCAGGCTTCAAATTCTCTCACGGCGATCAAGTCGTAGAAGTGGCGAAAAAAGCGGCTGCGAAAATTGGCCGTCCATCAGAACTACAGACGAGCGGCGGAGGCAGTGATGCAAACGTCATTGCAGGAAACGGCGTCCCAACTGTCAACCTAGCTGTTGGATATGAAGATATTCATACGAAAAATGAGAAAATGCCGATTGAAGAATTAGTCAAAACAGCTGAAATGGTTCTCGCCATTATCGAAGAAACGACAAATCTATCGTAAAGGCAGGAGACTCTGTGAGCACACAAAAGATCATTATTTTCCAAGTGGGGCAAGAGGATTTTGGCATCAGTGTAGAGCATATTCGTTCGATTGAGAAGGTCCCTTATTTACAAGAAGTATCGAACCTTCCAAAAGAAATTAAAGGACTGATGTCATTAAGAGGAGAAGTCATCCCTGTCAGTGACACAGGCGTGATGCTTCACGGAAAGCCTCTTGATGTGAACGAACAGTCCAAGGTGTTGCTATTTGAATTAAACGATCAAATGATTGGCTGTCTTGTCTCAGATGCAAAAGATATTATCGATATCGAGCTAAGCGAGATCAAGCCATTTCATATGAACACGAAAGCCTCCGAATATTTCTTCGGCGTTGTGGAGAGAGAGAACAAGATGATTTTACAAGTGGACCCTAATAAGTTCCTTGGGAGAATTGATGACCTCGATCAACTGCCAGAGCGGTTAAAAGAAGAGTTGGCATAAAGAAAATCCCCCTATCTGATGATAAGGGGATTATTTTTATTCAGCAGCTGGGCTAGCTTGGTCGTTTGCCTCAGCTTTCGATTTTGATTTTTGGTACATGACATTCAAAATAATTGTTTGGATTGTGAGTAGTAATCCGCTTGTCATCCAGTATAAAGGAAGGGCAGCGGGTGCATTGATTGAAATAAACAGCATCATGATTGGGAAAATCATGCCCATGACTTTGGCTTGCTTCAGCGCAGCTTCTGTCTGGGTGCCTGATTGCTTCGCAAATCTTTGCGTAACATAAAATTGCAAGAAATACATGGCGCCTGCAAAGATCGCGACCAATAGATCGGTTTGTCCTAAGTTAAACCATAGGAACGAATGTGTTGCGATCTCAGGTGTTGAGCGGATCGCTGAGTAAAAGCCAAGAACAATTGGAATTTGAATCAGCATAGGCAGACAGCCCATTGCCAGCGGGTTCACATTGTTCTCTTTGTATACTTTCATCATTTCCATTTGTAGTTCTTTTTGTTTTTCAGGTTCTTTCGTTTTCTTCAATTTGCTTTGAATTTGGTCAATTTGAGGCTTCACCAGTGCCATTTTCTCCTGCATGACTCTTTGTTTCTTAAATTGGTTCGCAAAAAGAGGGAAAATCAGCAGGCGGACGATCAAGGTCACGAACATAATCGATAAACCATAATCATCATGGAAGAAGTTCGCAAGCCAAATGATCAGCTCCGAAAAAGGCTGGACAAAATAATGATGGAAAAACCCATCAGAGCTCGCATTCGTTTGCCCACTCGCTGCAAAAGCAGGTGAGGCAATCATCATTAAACATAAAGTCGTACAAATCGTCAATAAACGTTTCAATTCGTTTCCTCCTCATTTTTTAAAAAATTAATTAGAGAGAGGAAGCGAATGGTCTTCATCATCATTTGATGATCGTTTCATTCGAATGACTTTACTAATCCAAGTTGTAATGCGATCATATATGATAAACAGAAAGTCTGTTCGGTTCAATAAAGATGCGTCCAACTCTTCCAAACGATGTCCACCGAGGTGTTCGTTCATACGGCAGTCTTTTAATAAAAACGCAATGCCGATAGCCGTCAGCGCTGGAAGAATAATCGTAAAGAATTCAACAAGGAAAAAGACTTCATTGAATGTATCAATAATCATGATTATCACATCCATTTCATTACTCACAGTGTACTATACACTATATGAAATGTCTATTGGAACAAACATGAAGTAACAAGAGTCAATAAATGTAGGAGGCAGGCAAATGGGTGATTCTCAAAGGAAGGGTCGAATTATTTTTCATATTGATATGAATAGTTTTTATGCATCTGTCGAAATGGCGTATGATCCTTCTTTGAGAGGGAAACCTTTAGCCATTAGCGGAAATGCGAAAGAGCGTAAAGGGATTGTTGTGACGTGCAGCTACGAGGCAAGAGCACTAGGTGTAAAGCCCCCGATGCCGTTATGGGAAGCGAAGCGGCTTTGTCCGGGGCTGATTGTCCGTACACCTAACTTTGACCGGTACCGCAGCTCCTCACAAGAGATGTTTACGATGCTAAGAGAATACAGCGATTTAGTCGAACCCGTATCCATTGACGAGGGCTATATTGATTTAACGCATACGCCATATGCTGAGCATGCGGTGAAAACGGCTCATGATATTCAAACGAGGCTTGTAGAGGAGCTCATGCTTCCTTCAAGTATTGGCATTGCACCGAATAAATTTTTAGCGAAAATGGCGTCTAATTGGAAAAAACCAATGGGCATCACGATTTTACGTAAACGAGATGTTCCGAAAATGCTATGGCCGCTGCCAGCCGGTGACATGCACGGAGTTGGACAGAAAACGGCAGATAAATTGAAAACGATTGGCATTCATACCATTGAAGATTTAGCGAAAGCAAATGAGTATACGCTAAAGGAATTACTGGGCATCAATGGACCGAGATTAAAGCAAAAGGCGAATGGTGAACATGACAGTATCGTGGACCCAGAAAGGATATACGAATTTAAATCCGTCGGTAATTCGTCAACCCTTCCTCATGATTCTGACGATCCAGATGAACTTGTCACGTTAATTGATAAGCTGTCACAATCTGTGAGTGCAAGATTAAGGAGAAAAGAAGTGATGGCAAATCGGCTTCTCATCATGATACGGTACGCAAGCTGGAAAAATATCACGCGAAGTGTCACACTCACGAATCCAACGGATCGAAAGGAAGACTTATTTGAGGCAGCAAAGCAGTTATTCCTTAAACATTGGAATGACCAGCCCGTGAGGCTCTTGGGTGTGACGGGGACAGACCTTGTAGAACGAAAAGCAGCTGTTAAACAGCTTGATTTATTTTCCTATACAGAAGATGCAAAAGAAGAGCCTCTCCAAACCGTTTTAGAAGGGCTGAAAGAAAAATATGGCAAATCACTCATTCAAAGAGGAATGACCATCAAGGAAAAAGAGAGCAAAACAAGCGGAACAAGTTTTAATAAAGACTTTTTTCAGGACGAAAAAGGAAATGACTAGCCTGAAAACTTGATAAAAGAGGTGGTGTTGTGGTAATTTCAAAGGGTACATCATTTCAGCAGTAATCAATATAGTGTGTTAGAAGGGACGTCAGAATTATGTCAAAACAACAAATCGGTGTGGTTGGACTAGCCGTTATGGGGAAAAACCTTGCCCTTAATATTGAAAGCCGCGGTTTCTCCGTGTCCGTTTATAACAGATCTAGCAGCAAAACGGAAGAGTTTCTCGAAGAATCAAAAGGAAAAAACGTTGTAGGCACATACAGCATTGAAGAATTTGTTCAGTCGCTTGAAACACCGCGTAAAATTCTTTTAATGGTAAAAGCTGGTGCAGCAACGGATGCAACCATTCAATCATTACTTCCTCACCTAGAGAAAGGTGACATCTTAATTGATGGTGGAAATACATATTACAAGGATACGCAAAGACGTAATCAAGAGCTTGCGGAAAGTGGTATCCACTTCATTGGTACAGGTGTTTCTGGCGGTGAAGAAGGTGCACTAAAAGGTCCATCTATCATGCCAGGCGGTCAAAAAGAAGCGCATGAGCTAGTGAAACCAATTTTAGAAGCGATCTCTGCGAAAGTAGATGGCGAGCCATGTACAACGTATATCGGCCCAGATGGAGCAGGACATTATGTCAAAATGGTCCATAACGGCATCGAGTACGGAGACATGCAATTGATCTCTGAATCATACTTTATCTTGAAGCATGTGGCTGGCTTATCAGCAGAGGAGCTTCATGAAGTATTCTCAGAGTGGAATAAAGGCGAGCTTGACAGCTATTTAATCGAAATTACAGCGGATATTTTCACAAAAGTGGATGAAGAAACAAACCAGCCGCTTGTGGATGTCATCTTAGATAAAGCTGGTCAAAAAGGAACTGGAAAATGGACGAGCCAAAGTTCTCTTGATCTAGGTGTCCCGCTTCCAATCATTACTGAGTCTGTTTTTGCGCGCTATATTTCAGCAATGAAAGATGAGCGTGTAGAAGCAAGTCAATCAATTCAAGGTCCTGAGCCAACGCAATCAGCTGAGAATAAACAAGAGCTGATCGAAGCTGTTAGAAAAGCCCTATTCATGAGTAAAATCTGCTCGTATGCTCAAGGTTTTGCGCAAATGAAAGCAGCATCTGATGAATATAACTGGGATTTAAAATACGGTGAAATTGCGATGATCTTCCGCGGTGGATGTATCATTCGTGCAGCCTTCTTACAACAAATTAAAGAAGCATATGACCGTAACCCTGAACTGAAAAACCTATTGCTAGATCCTTACTTTAAGGATATTGCTCAAAGCTATCAATCATCACTTCGTAAAGTCATTTCACTTGCAGTGGAGCAAGGAGTTCCTGTTCCTTCATTCTCAAGTGCACTTGCTTACTTTGATAGCTATCGCACAGCTGTCCTGCCAGCGAACTTAATTCAAGCGCAGCGTGACTATTTCGGTGCACATACGTATGAGCGCACAGATAAAGAAGGCGTCTTCCATACGGAATGGATGAAATAAAATAGAACGTCAGAAAAACCTTACCATTGGATTGGTAAGGTTTTTTTGTGTTTGCATCTTTTCGGCTAAAAATGCGAAAAAGAGGGATGCTATGTAAAAAAGAAAAGAAAGTAGGGATAGAAGTGGGCATCTTATATGCACTTCTCCCAGCAATATTTTGGGGAAGTATTGTTCTGATCAGTGTCAAACTTGGCGGGAATGCATACCAGCAAACGCTCGGCATTACGCTTGGCGCATTTTTATTTTCAATTGCAGCCTTCTTCATCAAAATGCCAGAGCTGACACCGTTTATTTTTGCGGTTTCTGTGATTTCAGGCATCTTTTGGAGCATTGGACAAATGAATCAGCTTTCAAGTGTTGCGTTTCTCGGAGTCTCGAAGGCGGTTCCTTTGTCAACAGGCATGCAGCTTGTGAGCACTACTTTATTTGGTGTCATGGTTTTTAAAGAATGGCAAACGATGACGGTCATACTCATTGGTTCTTGCGCCATTTTACTGATTATTGCAGGTGTTGTGATGACATCGCTCGGTCAAAAGAAGAATGGCGGCGGGAACGGTGGAGGCAATTTCAAAAAAGGGATCATTATTCTGCTCATCTCAACGGTTGGCTATGTCGGATATGTCGTCATTTTAAGATGGTTTCATATTGATGGGTGGTCTGCCCTCGTTCCGCAATCGGTCGGTATGCTGCTTTCATCCTTGGCGATTAGTCTAAAACAGAACCCGTTTAGTAAATATACGTTTAAAAATATCATTGCCGGTTTGGTTTGGTCGACAGGAAATCTTGGGCTTCTAATGGCCATTCCGCTCATTGGCGTAGCCGTAAGCTTTTCGATGTCACAGACAGGGATTGTCATCTCAACATTAGGCGGCATTTACTTATTAAAAGAGAAAGCATCCAGAACAAGCTTTGTCATTGCAGGCTGCTTGATGATCATTGCAGGCGGCGTGCTGCTAGGCTTTACAAAATAGGAGGGTAAACGAATGTATCCAGATTTAGAAGGAAAAACAGTCCTGATTACAGGAGCCGGCACAGGAATAGGGCAAGCAATGGCGCGCCGGTTTGGACAAGAAAAAGCCAATGTGGTGATCAATTATTTCTCAGATCAAGAAAATCCGGATGACACCATTGCGGATATTCAAAAAAATGGCGGCCAGGCTGTGAAAATCAAGGGAGATGTATCAAAGGAAGAGGATATGCGGGCAATGATTGATAAAGCCATTCATTCGTACGGCAGCCTTGATGTCATGATCAATAACGCAGGTATTGAAAACGAAGTGCCTTCCACAGAAATGACGCTTGATAATTGGAACAAAGTCATGTCGACCAATTTAACAGGTATGTTTCTCGGCTGCCGTGATGCACTGAAGTATATGACAGATCACGGGATAGAAGGATCGATCATCAATATGTCGTCGGTTCACCAGCAAATCCCTTGGCCTCATTTCGTTCATTATGCAGCAAGTAAAGGGGGCGCCAAGCTGCTGACAGAAACGCTGGCACTAGAATACGCCCCTAAAAAAATCCGTGTAAACAGCATTGCACCAGGCGCCATCGATACCCCGATCAATGCTGAGAAATTCGATGATCCCGCATTGAAAAAAGGCGTGATTGAATTGATCCCCATCGGCTATATTGGAAAGCCGGAAGAAGTGGCAGCATGTGCTGTCTGGCTGGCGTCAAAAGAGGCAAGCTATGTCACAGGCTTGACGCTCTATGTGGACGGCGGCATGACAAAGTATCCTGGCTTCCAGGCAGGAAAAGGATAGGGAGAAAGACAAAGAGCGTACACACATGACGCTCTTTTTTTATATAAAATACAGACAAATAAAATTAAATGTCTAGACATTTAAAAATAAAAATATATAATATTAAATGGAAGCGCTTTTATTACAACAATGGGGTGAGAGAAATGAAACGTATTTTATTAGCATGCAGTTCAGGAATGTCTACGAGTTTACTAGTTACAAAGATGAAGGCTCATGCCGACTCAATAGGGGACGAGGCAGAAATTTGGGCAGTTGGGCAAGATCAAGCGAGAAAAGAAATGGCGAATGCGGATGTTGTGTTAATTGGACCGCAAATGAGCTTTTTAAAAGGGGATCTTCAAAAAGAAGCAACAAAATACGGGATTGCAGTAGAGGTCATAGATATGCAGGCGTACGGGCTTGCCGATGGACAAAAAGCGTATGAACAAGCCGTTACATTGATGGAGGAATCGTAAAGAATGGAAAAGAAAACACTCGAAGGGCTCACAGAGGAACAAGTCAGTTTTCAATTGATCTTACACAGTGGAAATGCACGCAGCAAATTGCTTCAATCTCTTAAACAATTTCGAGAAGGTCAAGAAGATGAGGCATTTGGTCTCATGAAAGAAGCGGAAGAAGATTTACGTCATGCTCATGGTATCCATTTTCAACTCGTGCAGCAAGAGGCAGGCGGGGAGAAAACGCCTTTCTCCTTATTGCTCATGCACGCCGAAGATCACTTAATGTCCACCATTACGATCAAGGAGCTTGTGGGAGAGCTCCTGCCGATTTTCCAATCGCTTAAACAATAAAGGGTGTAAACAAGGGGGGAAACCAATGTTTGATAAAATAAGTGCCATTTTGGTTCCGATTGCTGGGAGATTGAACAACAACCGTTATTTAGGCGTATTACGGGATGCTTTTATGCTTGCGTTCCCGCTCACCATTTTTGGTTCCATTATGGTTGTGCTAATGAATTTGCCATTTTTAGATAAAATCATGAGTCAAACCGCACTGGAAGGAGTCCAGTCTGCACTGAATATCGCGCCAAGTGCGACCATCAGCATTATGAGCGTGTTTGTTGTATTTGGGATTGGCTACTATTTATCGAAAAGCTATGATGTGGAAGCTGTATTTGGCGGCGTGATTGCTTTAGCCTCTTTCTTGCTTCTGACGCCATTTTTACTAGAACAAGAAGGCGGTGCATCTATTGCAGGTGTGATCCCAGTCGATCGTTTAGGAGCAAAGGGGATGTTCCTAGGAATGATCACAGGCTTTTTGTCTGCTGAAATTTATCGTTATTTTGTTCAAAAGAAATTTGTCATCAATATGCCGCAAGGGGTTCCGCCAGCTGTTTCAAAGTCTTTTGCTGCACTGATCCCGGCTACTTTGACACTCACAACCTTTTTACTGATCAATATCATCATTACACAAGGCTTCAAAACAAACATGCATGACCTGATTTATCATGCCATTCAGGCGCCGCTTGTTGGACTTGGAAGCGGTATCATCCCGACCTTGATCGCTGTTTTCTTTATACAAATTCTTTGGTTCTTTGGGCTCCACGGCCAAATTATTATCAACTCTGTCATGGACCCGATTTGGAATACATTGTCCATTCAAAACCTAGAGAGCTACACAAAAACTGGTGAGGTTCCGAATATCATCAGCAAGCAGTTTATCGAAATCTATACGGTTGGCATGGGCGGAACCGGTATGACGCTGGCTGTTGTGTTTACGATTTTAATTTTCCTGAAAAGTAAGCAATTAAAACAAGTAGCAAAGCTCGGCTTAGGACCAGGATTATTTAACGTCAATGAACCGATTATTTTCGGTTTACCGATTGTCATGAATCCACTTATTCTCATTCCATGGATTTTGGCGCCAATGGTCATTACATGTATTTCTTATTTTGCGATGGCAACAGGCATTGTACCGCCGCCGACAGGCGTGAATATTCCATGGACGGTGCCGATCTTTATTAGCGGAATAATGGCAACAAATTCACTAGCGGGCGGTCTGCTTCAGCTGTTTAATCTGATGATTGTGTTTGTCATTTGGTTCCCGTTCCTGAAGTTTATTGACCGTATGAATGTGAAGAATGAAAAAATAACCCCAACGGAAAAAACGAAGACAACAAACATCAAAGGCGAAGGAGACTCAATACATGTCGATGGAAAATAACAAGCAATCATATACATTTCCAGAAGGTTTCTGGTGGGGATCTTCTGCCTCTGCCACGCAAACAGAAGGCAGTGTCCCTGGAGATGGTAAGGGACCGAATATTTGGGATCATTGGTTTGAACAAGAGCCGACTCGTTTTTTTGATGGTGTAGGCCCAAACGTGACATCCCAATTTTATCGAAAATATAAAGAGGATATCCGTCTGATGAAAGAAATTGGGCACAATTCATTTCGGCTGTCCATTTCATGGTCACGTCTTTTACCTGAAGGGAAAGGTGTGGTCAATGAAGAAGCAGTATCTTTTTACAATGATGTGATCAATGAACTGATTGCACATGATATTGAGCCGTTTGTGAACCTGTACCATTTCGATATGCCAATGGCGCTGCAGGAAAAAGGCGGATGGGTGAACAGACAGGTAGTAGATGATTATGTCAGCTATGCGGAATTGTGCTTTCAATTATTTGGCGACCGGGTGAAAAAATGGTTTACCCATAATGAACCGATAGTTCCTGTAGAGGGCGGGTATATGTATAGCTTTCATTATCCAAACGAAGTCGATTTCCAAAAGGCTGTACAGGTCGGTTTTCATGAACTTTTATCAAATGCTAAGGCGATTGCGGCTTATAAAAAGCTGCAGCAAGGCGGGAAGATTGGCATCATCCTAAATCTTACCCCATCTTATCCAAGAAGCCAGAATCCATGCGATGTAGAAGCAGCTGAGATGGCTGATGCTTTCTTTAACCGTTCCTTCCTAGATCCTGCGGTGAAGGGACATTTCCCAGAAAAACTAGTAGAGGTCTTAAAGAAAGAAGGCTTTATGCCAAGTATTGAAGAAGGAGACCTTGAGCTCATTCAAGAGAATACCGTCGACCTCCTTGGGATCAACTATTATCAGCCAAGAAGAGTGAAAGCGAAAGAGCATATGCCGCATCCGAAAGCACCATTTATGCCAAATCATTATTTTGATGCGTTTGAAATGCCGGGAAGAAAAATGAATGTGTATCGAGGCTGGGAAATCTATGAAAAAGGTATTTATGATATATTGAAAAAAGTTCAAACAGACTATGATAATATTGAATGCTTTATTTCTGAAAATGGAATGGGTGTCGAAGGAGAAGAGCGGTTTAAGGATAAAGAAGGAATGATTCATGACGATTATCGCATTGACTTTATTTCTGAGCATCTCAAATGGGTGCATCAAGCCATTCAAGAAGGAAGTAATGTAAAAGGCTATCATCTGTGGACGTTTATGGATAACTGGTCATGGTCGAATGCCTATAAGAATCGTTATGGATTTGTCTCAGTTGATCTTCAAGAAGACGGGAAACGAACCATCAAGAAAAGCGGATACTGGTTTCAATCGGTATCAGAGAATAACGGTTTTTAATCAAGATACTTGCTCTTTCCTGAAAAGGGCAAGTATTTTTCTTATGTGACGGTAAGTGGATGAAACAAAAATGGCTGGTACCTTTTAAGCTCACTAGGCTTAGTGTAGAATGAGAGGAAGCTATGAAAAAACAAGTCAGTTGGTGGTGTGAGATGAAAAAGTACGAACTCATTTCAGAAGAAATCAGAAAACGAATAGGAACAGCTTATTATCCAGAAGATCAACCCATTCCAGATGAAAACTCGCTTGCCGCTGAATTTCAATGCAGCCGAATGACGATGAAGCGTGCGCTCGATCTTCTCGTAGCAGAAGGTCTGCTCTTTAGAAAAAGAGGCCACGGCACATTTATTGTGAAGGCAGCGCTAAACCAAGGGGCTATTAATGTATCTGGTCATGAAAATAAAGGATTCACGAAAGTCATGGCGGACAAAAACGTCACGAGCCAAATCATTCGCTTTGATGTCCATTTTCCAAGCGAAGAAGTGGCAGCCCACCTATCCATTGACTTAACCACACCCGTTTATGACATCATCCGGCTCCGCCTCGTGGATGAGGAGCCATATGTATTAGAAAAAACGTTTATGCCGGTCAATGTCATTAAGGGCATAGATGAAGAGGTTTTATTGGGATCGATTTATGGCTACATATCAAATGAACTCCATTTAAAAGTGGCAGGAGCGCACAAGAAAATTAGAGCGGCTAAATCAGATGAGCTGGACCAGCAATATTTAGGCTGTGACCCAACGGATCCTGTGCTCGAAGTCGAGCAGGTTGCTTATTTAAACACAGGCCGCCCGTTTGAGTACTCCTTTAGTCATCACCGCTATGATAAGTTCGACTTTTCAACGGTTGAAATTACGAAAACAGGACGTTAAAAAAAAAGCAGAACCCCCGAGGGAGACTGCTCTTTTTTTATTTCATTTTATATATTCCACCAATGATATCCGTCTTTTTCTAGAAGCTGATCGGCTTCTTTTGGTCCCATTGAACCAGCAGGATAATTTGGTTTTAATGTTTTGGTTTCTGCCCATTTTTCAGAAATCGGATCAACAAAGTTCCAAGAAAGCGCCACTTCATCCCAGTGAGCAAAGTTCGTTGCATCGCCTAGCAAGCAGTCATGAATCAGCTTTTCATATGCTTCTGGTGTATTCATGATGTCGTTATAGTTTGTTTGGTAGTCGAGCTTAATCGGTTTCGCATACGTACCGCCATCAAGCTTGCGAGCGTTCAGGTGAAGGGTAATGCCTTCATCTGGCTGAATGTGAATGACGAGTAAGTTTGGATGCATGGAATTTCCGTTTCCATAGTACAGGTTCATTGGAATGTCTTTAAATTGAACAACGATTTGAGTAGATTTCTTTTCTAATCGTTTTCCTGTACGAATGTAAAATGGCACCCCGGCCCATCTAAAGTTATCAATGAGCAGCTTCCCTGCAACGAAGGTTTCTGTGTTTGAGTTCGGGTCTACATTTTGCTCTTCAAGATAGGAAGGAACCATGCTGCCATCAACCGTACCAGCATCATACTGTCCGCGGACAAAGAATTGATCGACCTCATCTTTAGAGAAAGGACGAAGAGCGCGTAATGCTTTCCGTTTTTCGCTGCGGATCTCCTCTGTATTCAGCTTAATTGGCGGCTCCATTGCTAAAAGTGCCACCATTTGAAGCATATGGTTTTGGACCATATCTCTTAGTGCACCTGAACTTTCGTAATAGCGAGCCCGGTCTTCAACCCCTAATGATTCACTAGATGTAATTTGAATGTTTGAGATATATCGGTTTGTCCAAAGTGGTTCAAAGATGGCATTCGCAAAACGGATGACCTCAATGTTTTGAACCATTTGTTTACCGAGATAGTGGTCAATACGATAAATTTGATCTTCAGAGAATGCATCTCGAATTTCTTCATTTAATGTTTTGGCACTTGGCAGGTCATGGCCAAATGGTTTTTCAATGACAAGTCTTGACCAGCCGGTTGTTTTTGATACGCCTTCACTTTTTAGGAACTTCGCAATCGTTCCGAAGAATTCCGGTGCCATCGCTAAATAGAACATTCGGTTATTTGGGATACTGTACGTATCTTCAAGGCCTGCTAAAAGTGTGTTAAGCGATTGATAGGAAGCAGGGCTTGATACGTCAAAGTCGTGATAATAAAAATGCGAACTGAATTCCTCTATTTTCGCTTCTGCATCATCAGAAGAAACAGATTCTTTTACCACAGCTCTGAGATCCTCATGAGACCACGGACGGCGTCCAACACCGACGACGGCGAATTGATCACCAAGCTTTCCGCTATGAAAAAGTCTATGTATAGAAGGGTAGAGCTTGCGTTTGGCAAGATCTCCTGTTGCGCCAAAAATGACAATGACTGCTTTTGGATTGTTAGTTTCTGTATTCACGAAAAGTACCTCACTTTATTCGTAGCATTGTTGTAAAAACCGAGATTGTATGTACATTTTCTTTATTTTAAAGGTTCATTGTTCGTAAAGCAAACATTTGATTCGACTTTTTCTGCTCTCGTTTGACTTTTTTCGAAAATTCCGCTGAATTCACATTTACCTTGTCTTCATGTATTCTATATGAATGAAGATATTGTATACCGGCTTTAGGAGGAAAAGTAATGGAACTGCTCTTTTTAGGAACAGGTGCAGGCATTCCTGCAAAAACTAGAAACGTCACTTGCACTGCGCTAAAGCTTTTAGAAGAAAGAAAAGCAGTGTGGCTTTTTGATTGCGGAGAAGCGACGCAACATCAAATATTACATACAACGATTAAACCGAGAAAGGTCGAGAAAATATTTATCACTCATATGCATGGTGATCATGTATACGGTCTCCCAGGACTGCTTGGCAGCAGATCCTTTCAAGGCGGAGAGGATGAACTAACGATCTATGGGCCTAAGGGCATCAAAGCGTTTGTGAACGCAGCACTTTCAGCTACACAAACGCATTTGACATATCCGCTGCATATCATAGAGATAGATGAAGGGATCATATTTGAAGATGATACCTTTCAAGTAGAAGCAAGACGAGTATCTCACGGTATTCCAGCTTACGGCTATCGGGTAGTGGAAAAAGATGTACCAGGTGCATTAAAAGCCGAAGACCTGAAAGAAATCGGTGTAAAACCTGGACCTTTGTATCAGAAGTTAAAAAATGGGGAAACCGTGACACTCGAAGATGGAAGAATCATTGATGGAACCGATTATTTGGAACCCCCTAAAAAAGGGAGAATCGTTGCATTTTCAGGAGATACCCGTTTATGCGAGAATATAACAAGGCTTGCCAAAGATGCGGATGTGTTAGTCCATGAAGCAACATTCGGTAAAGAAGATGCTGATCTAGCCTACAATTATTATCACAGCACGACAGAACAAGCAGCGAAAACGGCGCAGGAAGCAGGCGCAAAAAGATTAATTTTGACCCATATTAGTGCACGTTACCAAGGAGAAGAGGCACTGAAACAACTATTGAAAGAAGCCCGCGATATATTCCCGCTGACAGAAGCTGCACATGATTTCTTTTCTTTTTCCATTGACCGCACGCTGTAAAAATTGGATGAATCGTCAAAAAAAGTTGTGTGATTTTTTTGATATTTATAATGACTCTCTTTTTCAGGTAGTGGTAAAATGGTGAAGAAAAAACAAATGACGAATGAAACTATGAAGAATACGGGAGGCACAATCAAAGATGAGCGGTTTTACAGCGTTAAGTGAAGCAGAATTAAATGACCTATATGCAGCACTACAAAATGAGTACGAAACTTATAAAAGTAAAAACTTACACTTAGACATGTCTAGAGGAAAACCTTCACCAAAACAGCTCGATTTGTCTATGGGCATGCTCGATGTTGTGACATCAAAGGATGCGATGACTGCTGAAGATGGCACAGATGTGCGAAACTATGGCGGCTTGACAGGGCTTCCTGAAACGAAGACATTTTTTGCAGATGTACTCAATCTGAAGCCAGAACAAATCATCATCGGCGGTAATTCCAGCCTTAATATGATGCACGATACCATTGCCCGTGCCATGACTCACGGCGTATATGACAGCAAAACACCTTGGGGAAAGCTGCCAAAAGTAAAATTCCTTGCACCAAGCCCAGGATATGACCGTCACTTTGCCATTTGTGAGCTATTTAACATAGAGATGATCACAGTCGATATGAAGGCTGATGGACCTGATATGGATCAGGTAGAAAAATTGGTCGCAGAAGATGAAGCGATTAAAGGCATTTGGTGTGTACCGAAATATAGCAACCCAGATGGCATTACGTATTCAGATGAGGTTGTTGACCGCCTCGCTTCTATGAAAACAAAAGCAGACGACTTCCGCATTTTTTGGGATGATGCATACGCAGTCCATCATCTAACTGATACGCCTGATACGTTAAAAGATATTTTTCAAGCAGTAGAGGAAGCAGGGCACCCAAATCGTGTGTTTATGTTTGCGTCTACTTCTAAAATTACATTCCCAGGATCAGGTATTGCACTGATGGCGTCTAGCCCGGACAATGTAAGCTTCACTCAAAAGCAATTATCGGTTCAAACGATCGGACCAGACAAAATCAATCAATTAAGACATCTTCGTTTCTTCAAGAATCCAGAAGGCTTGAAGGAACATATGAAAAAACATGCAGCGATCATTAAGCCAAAGTTTGACCTCGTTCTTTCCATTCTTGATGAAACACTTGGCGGGAAAGACATTGCTGAATGGCACAAGCCAAATGGCGGATATTTCATTAGTTTAAATACGCTCGATCATTGTGCAAAAGCTGTTGTGCAAAAGGCAAAAGAAGCAGGTGTTACAATGACAGGTGCAGGCGCGACATATCCTTATGGAAAAGACCCGCTTGATCGTAACATTCGCATTGCGCCAACGTTCCCAACACTTGAAGAACTAGAGCAAGCGATTGACATCTTTACATTATGTGTTCAGCTTGTAAGCATTGAAAAGCTGCTTTCTAAAAAAAGTCAGTCTGCTCCAACGGCATAAAGAAAAGAAAACTCCTTGACTGATAACTAGTCAAGGAGTTTTTGTTTTTAATTGGCTGTTTGATAATAGGAAACAGGTTGTTTGGCTGCGCACCATACATCATAGATCGCAAGCTGCACAATATGCGGTTCATCATGATGAATATAGTGCGAGCTGTTCTGCGCCTGAATCCATCCGCTTTGGGATGACAAAGACAGCATCCGTTTATGAAGTCTGAGCCAAGCTTCATGCGCTGGATGAAACAATCGGCTCTTACCTGATGAAATGACAAGGAGCGGCATCATCCCATAATGGGTTTGCTCCTCTTTCATTGTACTTAGCATTTGCTGAAAGTCCTCATGCGTACATTCTGCTGTGAATTGCGCCATATATGAGGTGCGTTCTTCCTTTGATAAAAGCGGCAGGATGACCTGTTCTTGCTCCTCACTTGCTGGGTCTAACATCACCATGCCAATGACGTCATCTCCTCTGCGGCTTGCCCATAACCGGCTGACAAGAGAGCCAAATGAGTGAGCCACAATGAGAAAGGGCGGCTGAATATTGGCTTCTTCTAGCAGCGCATCTAAATCATCTGCAAGATCATGCAATGTTCTTCCTTCACTGCTGTCACTGCTCTTTCCATTTCCTAATCGATCGTATAAGAAAACCCCAAGCTCAGGATCAATATCGCGGACCATATTCGACCACGTATCACCCGAAATGCCGTAGCCTGCTTCAAAGATAATGGTGGCTTGCCTTTTGCCTTGACGATGTTTTGTATAAAAATGATGTCCATCTATATGATACATTCTTTCAATCATTGCCGAGTTCATTCTTCCATCTCCTCTAAGTGGTTCTTTAGCTAAAAGACGGCACAAAAGGCTGATATGTTTCTCTTAAAAACAAAAAAGATGCCTATTTCAAAAAATAGACACCTTTTTTCTATGAGCTTTTACCAAGCGCGATCATATTGACGCGGGCCTTCGATAGATGTACGAAGTTCTTGAGCAGCTGTTTTTGGAAAGTATGGATCCCGTAAAAATTCTCTGCCTATAAAGATTAAGTCTGCACGCTGATTTCGTAAAATTTCCTCTGCCTGTACACCAGATGTGATCAGACCGACTGCCCCTGTTTGAATACCGGCACCTTCTTTTATTTTTTCTGCGAAGGTCACTTGGTAGCCAGGGAATGTGTTGATTTTCGCCTGTACGACAGCGCCTGAGCTGACATCGATTAAGTCGACACCTTGTTCCTTCAGCCATGTAGCAATGCCAATGTAATCTGCAATATCAAGTCCTTTTGTCGTGTAATCAGAAGCAGACACACGGACAAATAATGGTCCGTCCCATACTTCATTGACTGCATCGATGACTTCTCTTAAGAAACGATAACGGTTCTCTGGTGAACCGCCATAGTCATCTGTTCGATGATTTGCCAGCGGTGAAAGAAATTCATTGATCAAATAGCCATGCGCCCCATGAATTTCAATGATGTCAAAGCCGGCCTTTTTTGCTCGGACAGCTGCATCCTGAAACGCCTGAACGGTATCTTTGATTTGATCGATAGACATCTCGGCAGGGGTTTTAGACTGTTCATCAAATGGAATGCTTGATGGTGCCAGGATGTCACCACCTAGTTCAGCCTTACGCCCTGCATGAGCCAGCTGGATAGCTGTCTTGGTTCCGTATGCTTTGATTTGTTCGTTTAATGAAGCAAATCCTTCAATGTGCTCATCACTCCAAATACCGAGGTCTTGATCACTAATTCTTCCCTCGGGAGAAACAGCACTTGCCTCCACCATGATCAGGCCAGCCTGACCTTGGGCACGGGAAATATAATGCGTAAAGTGGAAAGGCTGTAATTTCCCATCATGGTCATAGGATGAATACATACACATCGGGGACATCACGATGCGGTTTTTCAGTGTAACACCTTTTAATGTCCAAGGTGAAAAGAGTTTTGTTTCCAAATACCTTCGCCTCCTCATGGCTTTGTATAGCCGATTATAACAGCCATTCAAACTTTCGTCATAAAAGGTGCTCAAAGAATATAGCTTTTATACGCGTTTTTGTATAATGGAGAGATAGAGACAACAAAGGGGGAAAAGGGATGAAATGGCAAACAGAGAGTGAACTAAAGGAACTGCTCACCGCTCTTATGCAGTATGAAAGCATATCGGGTACAACTGGAGAAGTCGCGTTAGCTGAATATTTATATTATTTGCTGAGGGAGCGGCCTTATTTCAAGCAGAACCCTGATCATTTGGCTTTGCATCCGATGAAAGATGGCCGGTATTATTTAACGGCGCTTGTAAAGCGCAGCACGCTGCCACGTACCGTTTTGCTGCTTAGTCATTTCGATGTCGTCGATACAGAAGATTACGGTGAATTTCAAAACATGGCATGCAAGCCAGAAGAGTTAATGGCGTCATTTTCTCAAAAAAGTGCGCTTCTCCCAAAAAGAGCAAGAGAAGATCTAGCTTCAGGTGACTGGTTGTTTGGAAGAGGTGCCATGGATATGAAAGCAGGTCTTACTGTACAGCTTTCTATGCTGGAAAGAGCGATGACAGAAACCTTTCATGGAAATGTCCTGCTCGTCACAGTCCCTGATGAAGAAGTGAATTCTCAAGGAATGCTTGAAGCTGTTCCGAAACTAAAGGAGCTTAAGGAAAAGCATGACCTTGACTATACCGCGTGCTTAAACAGTGAGCCCATGTTTGAAAATTATCCAGGTGATGAACACAAATATATGTATACAGGCAGTATAGGGAAGGTGCTGGCCGGATTTTTCTGCAAAGGAATTGAAACGCATGTAGGAGAGCCATTCTCAGGCTTAAATGCGAATTTTATGGTATCTGAATTAAACCGGCTGTTAGAGCTGAATAGTGATTATTGTGAGGAAGTAGACGGTGAAGTCACGCCGCCGCCCACCAACTTGATGCAAAAGGACTTAAAAGAAGCCTATTCCGTTCAAACACCTCACACAGCTGTTTCTTTATTTAATGTGCTGATGATGAATCGTTCAAGTGAAGAACTGCACGGGCTTCTCTATGACACTGCGAAACGAGCAGCAAACGAAATCGAGGCAAATCTCAAACAGAAAACAGTTGAATTTCAGCGCTTTAAACCTTTTACACCGATTGATACGAAGATTACGGTTCTCACGTATCATGAGCTGTATCAAAAAGCTGCAGAACGCTCAGGTAAACAGGAGGTTGAACGCATTGTTAACTATGCGTTCGCCAATCGAGGTGAGCTTGGAGATCGTGATTTTTCAACCAAAATCATCTCTGAGCTGACTACGCTTTGTAAGGAAGAAGGGCCGCTGATTGTTCTATTTTATAGTCCGCCATTTTATCCTGCGGTTTCTTCAACGGAAGATCCGCATATCCAAGCAACCTTAAAGAGGATTCAAATAGAGGCAAAAAAGAGTTATGGACTTGAAATAGAAGAAGTGAAATATTTCCCCGGATTGTCTGATTTAAGTTACTTACAGCTCGAAAAACAGGAAGTAGGTCATTACACGACCAATATGCCGCTTTATCAAAAAGGCTATTCTTTACCGGAAGGAGAAAAGGGAGCACTTTACGTTCCAGTTATTAACGTGGGGCCATTAGGAAAGGACCCGCACAAATGGACAGAGCGGCTGCACATCCCGTTCTCATTCGGCATTTTGCCAGAATTACTAGAATCAGCGATTCATGCTTTGTTAGAGAAAAAGTAAGTATATGATGAAGAGCCCTATCGTGATGATAGGGCTTTTATTTTTAAATAGACGATCCATCGACTTAGATAGAGTATGATAAAGAATAAGACTTACACTTATTTGAAGGGAGATTGTGAGGATGAAATGGAAACTGGAAAATTAACAAAAACAGACATCATTACATCGCTTCAGGAAAGTATCCGTGAACTAGAAAAGCTAGTGGAAACATGTGATGAGCACACGCTAGATCAATCTTTGGGAGAGGGCAAGTGGTCGATCAAGCAAATCGCAGGGCATTTGTATGATACAGAAGAAGTCTGGTCAGAGCGGATAGAGCAGGCGATATCAGATGAGCAGACGCCTTTTCAATCGTATGATCCTGAAATATATGTGAAGGAAAGAGGCTATGAAAGGTATAACGAACAGGAGATCAAAGCACTGATCAAACGATTGAAAGAGAGAAGAAACAACACACTTCATCTATTAGAAAAGGATACATGGGAGCAATCGGGTGTGCATCCTGAAGAAGGGGTGATGACAGTGCAAATATTAGCTGAAACCATCGCTTTACATGAACAACATCATCTGGATCAAATCAAAGCCATCATGTCAAAGAGTGAACGATAGCAGTATGTAAAAAAGCACCTGTCATCAAAACAGGTGCTTTTCTCTATCATTTATACGTGCTTGCTGAAAACATTTCGTTTAATTCTGCTGCGCGTTTTGTTGCCGTTTTAACACAATCGACAACGGCTTCTTCAAATTGATAGGCAGCAAGTGTGTTCAGGCCGGCTTCTGTCGTTCCGCCTTCACTTGTGATTTCTTTGCGCAATTCAGCAGGTTCTTTACCGCTGCTTTGAAGCATGTTGGCGGCGCCCGCAATCATCTGGCAAATGAGTAACTTCGCTGTTGCTTGGTCCATCCCAAGTTCCGAGGCGCCTCGCTCCATTCCTTCAATCAAATGATAAATGAAGGCAGGGCCGCTTCCTGCAATAGCTGTAACAGCATTCAGCTGTGATTCATCCAATACCGTCACATGACCGATCGTTTCAAACAGCTCGATTGCTTTATTCTTTTGATCCTCTGTCACTTCTTGACTTACGGCAATGCCTGTTGCTGATTGCTGAATCGCCGCTGATGTATTTGGCATTGCGCGAACCACCGCAGTCTTCTCGCCAGCATAGTGCTGAATCGTTTCAATGGAGATGCCAGCTAAAATCGAAATGATCAACTGTCCTTGTAAATGAGGCCGCACATCAGATATCCCGCTTTCCGCATCTTTCGGTTTTAAAGCAAATACGAGAATATCCGCTTCTTCATAAATAAAAGAACGAGAGAAATCCGTTTTGACCCCATAACGCACCTTTAATTCTTCTAGACGTTTTTCATTCGTTTTGTTTGTGATAATAATATCTTCATTTGACATGATGCCGCTTTTTAATAAACCTTTTATCATCGACTCTGCCATCGAGCCTGCGCCAATAAATCCAATTTTACTCATAAGCTGCTCCTCCTTGTAGAAAATAAAAAAACCTCTCGCCTGAAAAGGACGAAAGGTTTTTCGCGGTACCACCCTCAATTAGCATGCAGACATGCATACTCAGCTCTAGTCCCTTAACGCGGGAAACGTTTAGGTTTGCCTAACAGCTCAAAGGGCAGGTTCAGCAAATAAGAGGACGGTGAGGCCTTACAGCCGGCGGACCTCACTCTCTTTCATCATTATTTTGCTTACTAATCCTTGTCATCGCGCATCTTATATTTGTTGTTCATTATGCAACGATGGACAAGTTTGTGTCAATAGGGACAGATAAAAAAATTGACCGCCTAAACCGCATGACAGTCTGCCTTTTGCAAGATACAATGAATAAAGAAGACAGAGTTACAATGAACCATGAGTCAAAAAGCAGGAGATGACATATAAAAGTGAAAGAAGACATCATTCAATTATCCATCCCTACACCGTTTGCTGTTGGGGATGTACATGCATATATATTAAAAGGAGAAGCCGTGACCTTAGTGGACTGCGGGCCGATGACAGAAGAGGCGGAGCACGCCTTTGTCGCGCAACTACAAGAGCATCGTTTATCGATAGACGATATTGATCAAGTGGTGTTGACCCATCATCATGCAGATCATGTCGGTCTTTTAAATCTGATGAAACCTCATGTCCGTGTAATCGGACACGAGTTAAATGAGCCGTATATTAGCCAGGACCCTGTGTTTAAAGAGCGTCAAATTGCTTTTATGGAACGCTTTTTTCAGCAGTTAGGTGTGCCGCTTCGTCAAGGTGAGTGTGAAAGAATCGTGAAGCAATCTTATACATATTCCTGTACTGCACATGTAGATGACGTCATCAAAGAAGGCGATCGGTTGAAAGAGCATGAACACTTCTTCGTGATGGAAACACCGGGACATGCACAATCTCATCTTTCCTTTCTAGATGAAACAACGGGCCATTTCATTGGTGGAGACCTGCTTTTGACGACCATTTCCTCAAACCCGTTAATGGAAGCGCCGTTTGAAGGGGAGGAACGCCAAAAATCGCTGCTTCAATATAAAGCATCACTCAATCGATTATTGCATCTGCCAATCAAGACGATTTATCCAGGACACGGTGAGCTCATTACCTCTCATCATGAATTGATCGAAGAAAGATTTAAGAAACAAGAGAAACGGGCAAATACGATGTATCAGCTGCTCAAACGAAAAGAAATGACTGCCTTTCATCTTTGCCGCAAGCTATTTCCAGTGCTGTATGAAGAGGCCTTATTTTTAACGATGTCGGAGACAGTTGGGCAGCTGGATGTCCTCTTAGAAGCCGGGCAAATTGAAGAAGTGCAAAAAGACGGAATTCTCTATTACAGGGCAAACTAAGGAGTGAAACGCATGGGGAGATTAACAGGAAAGAGGATATGGATTACAGGCGCATCTGGGGGCATTGGTGAAAAAATGGCGTACTTGGCAGCAGAAGAAGGCGCAGAAATCATTATTTCAGCAAGACGAATCGAAAAGCTGACGGGTGTAAAAGAAAAGATTATGAGTGCTGGCGGGGTGTGTCACATCGTGGAGTTAGATGTCAGTCACCTTGAGGACATTGATCGCGCATATCAAGAAGTGGGGGCTGTTGATATTTTGGTTAACAATGCCGGTTTTGGTGCGTTTGACCTCGTTGAAGATGCGTCCATTGAGGAAATGGTGTCGATGTTTGAAGTAAACGTGTTTGGCTTAATCGCCTGCACGAAAAAGGTCATTCCAGAGATGAAACAAAGAGGACAGGGACATATTATCAATATTGCTTCTCAGGCAGGAAAGATTGCCACTCCGAAATCAGCCATTTATTCGGCATCAAAGCATGCCGTCCTTGGATTTTCAAACAGCCTTAGAATGGAGCTGGCAGACCTCGGCATTCACGTCACCACGGTGAATCCAGGACCGATCGCCACTGACTTTTTTACCATCGCCGATCGCAGCGGTGAATATGTGAAGAATGTTGAATTCATGATGCTTAGTGCGGACAAGGTGGCTGGGAAGGTCGTATCCGCCATGATGACGAAAAAAAGAGAGATTAATCTGCCTGGATGGATGAACGCTGGCAGTAAATTGTATCAATTATTCCCGTTTTTATTTGAAAAAGCAGCATGCAAAGCGATGATGAAAAAATAACAAAAAGAAACCGGTCGTGAGCTGGTTTCTTTTTTTGAGATAAGACGCCATTTTGACCGTCTTTTTATCTCCGCCTTGCCGCTTGCTGAAGCGGGTCCCACACACTGTTAAAAGGCGGGGCATAGCTAATATCTAAATCTTCTAGATCTGTTATGGTCAGCTGTTGGTAAAGGGCTGTTGCCATCACATCGATCCGTTTATCTACACCGTTTCTTCCGATGATTTGGGCACCGAGCAAGGTGTAGTCATCACTTCTGTAAATCAGTTTGACTTTCATTTTCTGCGCATCTGGAAAATATCCAGCGTGATCCGTACTGTCAATGGTGATGGTGGAATAAGGAATGTCAGCTGCTTGTGCTTCCTTTTCTGATAAGCCCGTTCGTCCCGCTGTCATGCTCATAAATTTCATGACTGCTGTTCCAGTCACGCCTTGAAACGCCCGGTTTGTTCCCGTCATATGAAAACCAGCGATTCTTCCTTGTTTATTCGCCGTTGTGCCGAGCGGAATATAATCTAGTGATTGTTTGATGCGGTGATAAGTTGCTGCGCAATCCCCGGCAGCATAGATGTCTTTTACATTGGTTTGCATGTATTCGTTTACAACAATGGCGCCATTTGGAAGACGCTTGATTCCTGTTTTGTCTAAAAAGGATGTTTGCGGTGTGACGCCGATGGCCATGATGACCATATCCGTTTTAATGGTTTGTTTGTCTGTTTGAACAGCTGTTACATGTGACTCGCCCTCTAATGTCTGCACGGTTTCCCCAAGTGTCACGTGAATACCTTGGGCATCCGCCTCTTCTTTCAGGTGCTTCGCCATATCGGGGTCAAAGCCCGGACCTAGTGTTGAACCCCGCTGAATGATATGTACTTTTTTTCCCAGCGCTTTTAAATTTTCAGCCATTTCTAAGCCAATATACCCGCCGCCAATGATGGTGACATGTGTGATATTTTGTTTTAAATGGTCTAAAATGGACAGCGCATGCGGAATGGTTTTTAATACGTGTACGCCTTCTAGCGGCTGATTGTCTAAACCCAGTGTGACGGGGCTTGCTCCTGTCGCAATTAAGAGGCGGTCAAAGCTTTCGGTAAATGGTTCTTTTGTTTTCGTATGATGACCTGACACCGTTTTTTGCTTTGGGTCAATGGAGGTCACGTCGTGTAAGCATCTAGCATCAATTCCATATTTGTCGCGAAAGGTTTCAGCGCTGCGTGCAATCAGCTTGCTGTGATGATCAATGAGACCGCCGATCAAGTAGGGAAGGCCGCACTGTCCATATGAGAAAATCTCTCCTTTTTCAAAAGCGACAATATGTGCCTCTGGATCCTCTCTATATATTTGCATAGCACAGCTCATTCCTGCTGCATCTCCGCCAATCATCACATATTTCATTTGGTGTGCTCCCTTCTATCTATCGAACTGAATACTCTTATTTACCCTCATTTTCCTTTTTTTAATGCTTTTTTTCGCAAAAGAAGCAAACTTTAGTTGAAAAATAAAGACAGCGCCTTCATTTTAAGCTACAATCGGATTATCGTCTTTTTGGTTACGAGTTTAGTGAAGATTGGTGGGAAAGACTTTGAGTGACACGCGACTAGATTTTAATACTTTATATACACGGCATACAAGAGAGGCTTGGTCTGCACTTGGGGAATATATGCCGGTATCTGTTTCAGAAGAGGAAGCGAGAGCACTTCAAGGATTAAATGACTATTTATCGCTTGAAGAAGTTCAAGATATTTACATACCACTTATTCGTTTTCTGACATTGCATGTCTTTGCAGAAAAACAAAAAAATCAGCATGTGAATGCCTTTTTAAACTACCCGCATCATGCGAAAATCCCTTTTTTAATTGGGATTGCTGGAAGTGTGGCTGTCGGGAAAAGTACAACGGCTCGTATCATTGAAACGCTTTTATCGAGACTTGGAGATGGGCTGAAAGTGAGTCTTGTGACAACAGATGGCTTTTTGTATCCTCAAAAAGAATTAAAGGATCGAGGACTCATGGAAAAGAAAGGCTTCCCGGAAAGCTATGATGTCAAAGCCTTGTTATCTTTTTTAAACGAATTAAAATCAGGCAAACAAACTGTTCATGCCCCGGTATATTCGCATCTGACCTATGACCGGCTTGAAGGGGTGTATGAAACAGTGGAGGATGCCGATATTGTCATCATTGAAGGAATCAATGTGCTGCAATCCCCAGCGCTGGATGATCTGAAGGATGAACCGCGTGTGTTTGTATCAGATTTCTTTGATTTTTCGATTTATGTAGATGCTGCTGAAACGCAAATTCAATCATGGTATAAAGAACGGTTCCGTTTGCTAAGGGAAACAGCTTTCCAAGACCCTGAATCCTTCTTTCATCAATACAAAGATTTGACGGATGAAGAGGCAGATCACATGGCAAGCACGATTTGGAATACCGTCAATCGCCCTAATTTATATCAAAATATTTTACCGACAAAATATCGAGCCGATCTCATTTTGAAAAAAGGTGATCAGCATAAGGTGGAAGAGATTGCTATCCGCCGAGTATAAAGAAAAACCGCTCAAACGAGAGCGGTTTTTTTAATGATCTCCACTGACTTTAACAGCGACCGCAGCTGCGGATCGCTTTTTCAGGCGGTAGTATCCAATGAGTAAGAACGGGACACCTGCGATGGTGACCATCGACAAGACTGAAAAAATGGAGAAGGGATGGGCTGCGCCAAAATAGTCAATGCACAGTCCGCCGATAAATGGTCCGATGACGCTGCCGAGCTGAGAAAATCCCATCGCACCAAAGTACGATCCCTTTACTTCTGGCTTTGCCACATTGTCTACAAAAAGATCCATCATCGCAAACAGCAGAACCTCTCCAATTGTAAACACGACAATGATGAAAGCAAGCATGCCGAGACTCTGTGAAAAAGCAATAGCAAACAAACTGCCGGCAAGAAGAATATTCCCAGTGGTCAGCGACAAAATGGTGGAGTAGCGCTTGGCGATCATGATGAGCGGATATTGTACGACAATGACAACAACTGCATTTAAAGATAAAAGGTATCCAAACAGTTTCGGACCATCCTCAATCATAGGCGAAGCGGATAAATATTGAGGCAGCGTTGAGCTCAAATGCGAATAACCGAACGAACATAAGGTCACGCCGATGAGGATAATGCTAAAGACCGTATCTTTTTGGATAATGGAAAGGGCTTTTTTGACACCAATTTGTTTCGTGCTTTCTGGAGCAGCAACTGGATGTTTCTGAAATTGCCAGACCAGCGTTAATCCGTATAACAAGTAAATGAAGGCAGCAACGAGAAATGGGAACGTTGTTTTCGATGACCCGAGATATAAGCCAAGAAGAGGACCGAAGATGACCCCTATGTTAATGGCTGTATAGCGTAAATTAAACACAAACAACCGAATACTTGATGGGGTGACATCAGATAAGAGCGCCTTAGATGTTGGTTCAAAAAGTGCCCGGCACAGTCCGTTTAAAGCGTTCATGATAAAGAAGACCCAAATGGCATCTGCAAATGCAAAGCCAACAAAGACAAGTGACCAACCGAAGATCGATAGAAGCATGACCTTTTTTCTGCCGATACGATCAGAAATATATCCGCCGTAAAAACTCGCAACGATCCCAATCAGAGAGCTAACGGCAATGATTAATCCAGCAGAAGACGCTGAGGCGCCTTTGACTTGTGTCAAATAAACGGCCAAAAAAGGAATGCTCATGGACGTCGCCATTCGGCCAAATATGGTGCCGATGATGATCGTCCAACTAAGCGGATGTAACGTACGTAAGTTATTTTTCATGCTGTTTCTCCCCTGAGTTTGTAAGATGTTCCAATCATACATGAAAAATTGTGCAAATTAAATACACAATTTGATGGAGGAGACATCTGCCATATGGCAAAGAAGCAAGATTGGCTCGCCATTTGGAGGTTTGCTTTTTGCTGCCAGTGCTTCTATGTCACTGATTCGCGCGGTCATTTGGCGAAAATTTAATCAAGGTCGATCGCGACGATTTGCTGCAAGGACAGGTTGAGAACATCCTCATCATTGACGATTTTTATGCGCTGCGTTTCATAATGAATGGCTTTTACCCAGCCCCAAAACTGCTCTTTCATACCTGCTGCGGCATATGTCACGTAAATCGCTTGATCCTCGGTAATCGACTGTGTGATCAAAAAATTCATTTCCTCCAGTTGATCGGTGCTCAGCGGGGGAGGGGTGTACTCTTTTTTCTTCCGTTTTTGAGCAAGCAGCTGCTCCCGGTGCTCTGGAAGCATCATTCGGCTTGATTCCCACATGAGGTTGTATCCAGGTGTTAATTTATTGGGATTCATGGCTGTTCGCCTCCGTTATTTGTAATGTCCGCCAATTTTTTCGGCGCGGTGATACGCCTGCCCTGCGCTTGTCAGTGACGAAGCGTGCAGCAGGGCAGCAGGTCCATACTTCATGTGGATCGCATCAAATACTTTGCTGAGTTTGTCTTTTTGAACATGGTGATCAAATAAAGTCAGCTGATATTGGCTGTCAGACTGCAGCTGTGAGAGAGTAATCCCCACACTGCGAATGGGCTGGCCATCCCAGTGCTGCTGGCATAGCTGAATGGCTGCGTCTGCAATATCTGTCCCGTACTGTGTAGGTGAATGAAGCTTGATTTGTCTATGAAATCCAGTCGGATGAGAAAAATCAGCGCCTCTCACGCCAACAGACACTGTTTGCCCAAGATAATGCTTAAAGCGTGCACGTCTTGCCACTTCTTCACTCAATTCAAGAAGAGCGACTTTGATATCCTCAAAAGACGCATAATCATGGGGAAGAGTCATATGATGTCCAACCGCTTTTTGCTGATCATGTGTGTGAATGGTGACCGGAGAGGGATCATGCCCTAAAGCTGTTCGCTGCAAAAGCTCTCCGTTGATTCCCCAGCGTTTTTTAAGCCGGTCTAACGGATAAGCAGCAAGCGTCCCAATGGTACTGATGCCCATTCGTTTTAAATGGTGCTCCATTCGTTTGCCGACGCCAAATAATTTTCCAATCGGAAGCGGCCATAAATCAGCCGCAACACTGTCTGTACGAAGTTCATAGATACCAGATGTGTTTTTTTTAGCAAAATGGTCACAGGCCATTTTAGCGAGCACTTTATTAGGACCGATGCCAACACGTGCGTAAATGCCAGTCTGGTTCATAATGGTTGTTTGTATATTTTGAGCGATCTCGCGGGGAGAACCGAGTAGTGTCAGACTGCCTGTAATATCAAGAAATTGTTCATCAATTGAATAGGGTTCGACAAGATCTGTGTATTGTTCGAGCAGCTCTGTTATCATGACAGAGATATCAAGATAGCGCTGCATACGGGGGCGTACGACGACAGCTTCGGGGCATTTCTCCTGCGCTTCCCATAATCTTGATGCATTTTGTACGCCTCGTTTTTTAGCGAGCGGGCAGGCGGCAAGTACGACCCCGCTCCGCCGCTCAGGATCTCCAGAGACGATGAGCGGCACATCCTTCAAGTGGGGAGCCTCCACTTTTTCGACTGACGCATAAAACGATTGCATATCCACAAGCAGAATGGCTCGTTCATTCATTATTTTCACCTCTTAGAACATATGTTCCGTTTATATTGTAACCGTCAGGAGGCGAAATTGATACTGGTAAATCATTCAAAGAAAAGAGTGTAAATCCATACAAAAAAGACGAAGTGTCTTCCACTTCGTCTCATTTGATGCAACATTATTTTAAGCATGTGCCAAGTTGTGAGATGTTTGGAGCGGCTCAGAACGCAAACGATAGGCCGTCAGTTTTTTCTTAGGCTTATGTGTAAACTGCCGCACCACATCCACGTGGTCATCGTAATGATACAGATAAAGGGTCACATCATGTTTGCCAAGCTTTGTTTGCATGGTAAGCGGCGCAGGCCCTTCCTGCGGATGAAGAAAACGCTCTTCATCACCAGGATAAATATAATAGCGTTCAATAAAGATCGCATCATTAAAATGTTGAATAATTTCAGATACTTGCTGATCATTGAGCGGACGATCTTCAAACATGATCGTTGTTTGATCACTTGTTACTTTTGCATGCACCGCATAACGACTAAAAAGGCGTTCCACAACACCAGAAGGCAGCGAAGTGACAAGAAGCTTTAAAAGACTAAACACAACAAGTGAAGTAACAATCCAAACCAATATCATCATCTCCAATAAACATTTGTTACATTTCCTATATGAACCATCTTAACATACCAAAAGAATGAAACTTTCGCACAAAAAGTGAACTTTTTGAAATAAGTGTGAAGATTTAAAAGGAGATGACGGCGAAAGAACGAAGAATCAACAAAGCTGAAAGGAAAAAAGGCTGACACGTGATCTTTACAAACAATTAATCGAACAGGTAGACTATTGAAACAACAGTTTTTTAAAAAAAAGAGAGCGGTAAGCCAAAAATGAAAAGGGGCGAGGTCATCATGATACGTCAAGTGAAGCCGTCAGATTTTTACGCCGTCACATCCGTCATCCAAAGCTGGTGGGGAGGCAGAGATTTGCGCGCAAAATTGCCGAAGCTATTTTTTGAACATTTTCAGCAAACAAGTTTTGTCGTCGTTGAAAAAGGTGAACTTATTGGCTTTTTAGTCGGTTTTTTATCGCAATCTCATTCAGATGAAGCGTATATTCATTTTGTAGGTGTACATCCAGACCATCGGAAATTAAAGATAGGAAAAATCCTATATCAAGCCTTTTATGATGTGGCAAAACAGGAAGGAAGAACAACCATTAAAGCGGTAACAGCACCTGTAAATAAAGTATCGATTGCCTATCATGCAAAATTGGGCTTTCAAATTGAAAAAGGGGACAAAACTGTAGAAGGAATCTCCGTGTTTTCAGACTATGATGGAATAAATGAAGATCGTGTTTTATTTGTGAAAAAATTAGAGGCAATGCAATGATTGTCAATTTAGATCAAACAATAAGTGATGTAGCAAAGCAGATCTTACATATTCAACTAGCTGCATACCAACAAGAAGCTGAACAAATTGGCTATGCCGATCTCCCACCATTAAAAGAGACCATTCAAGATGTAATGAAAGCAAAAGAGCAATTTATTGGTTTTGAGCAAAAGGGAATCTTACTAGGTGTTGCCTCTTATGAAGAGCAGAAAGATTATTTGATCATTAGTCGATTGGCTGTACATCCAAAAGCGCTAAAGCAGGGTATTGGAACAAGACTTATGTCCACAATTATGGAGAAAAATGTCCCTATAGAACTGACCACAGGGCAAAAAAACACCCCTGCAAAAAGACTATACGAAAAGTTAGGATTTCTTGAAACAGATGTGATTCATGTTGCAAAAGAGCTCACCTTATCAAAAATGAAATGGAGACCAAGGCGAAAGGTTGAGGTTGTCGAATTCAAAAAAGAGTGGCATGAAGAATTCCATCAAGAAAAGCAGCAACTCAAGCAAATCATTCAAAAGAACTGGATAGAAGGACATCATATTGGTAGTACGTCAGTTGAAGGGCTTGTTGCCAAACCAATTATTGATATCTTAATAGAAGTAAGTCATATAAAAGAGATCGATAGAAAAAGAGAGAGCTTTGAACATCTTGGATATCAAGTGCTAGGTGAAAATGGCATAAAAGGGAGACGTTTTTTTCAAAAGGGTGGCTTGAATCGTACGCATCATGTCCATGTTTATGAGAGAAATCACCCTGATGTGAAAAGGCATTTATTGTTTCGAGATTACTTAAGGGCCCATCCAGAACGAGCTGAAGCGTATGCGTCTGTCAAGGAACAATTAGCAAATCAGTATCCGGAAGATATACAAAGCTATATGGCAGGAAAGAATGAAATCATAAAAGAAATAGAAAATGAGGCATATCACTGGGATAGAGAAGGAAGAGAGGAAGCTCTTAAATAAGCTACCTCTTTTCCTCGTTAATTAGGAAGCTGAACATTGCCTTTTACAATATAGGCCTGTGAAGCAGCAGTAGATGGAAGAGCGGGTAATTTATCCTTTACTATGGCCCCGCGAATATCTGTGATTCGAACAGGAAGAGATTTAGACCCCATATTAAATCCAAGGAAATGGTTGTAGTCTGTCTTTTCCATGTTCACCCATTGTCCATCTTTGTAATATTCCATTTTCATAATCGGATATTTATGATTGCGCACTTGAATCGCAGCCCACCACTCACTGCTGCCTTCTTTTATTCTGTAAGCTACATTTCCGCTAATCGGTGCTTTTACAATTTTCCAACTAATTGGGATTTTTCCATCTGCCATATTACCGATTTTGGCAAAGGCATTAGGAGAAAGATCAAGAGCTCCTTTTGCTCCTTCTGGATATTTATCGGTTACATACACAACGGTTTTTCCTTTTGGACCCTTTACTTCAAGGTAAGCACCTGCAAGTGCCGCATTTACCCCTTTATAGTTATAGTCATGAGGATTTAAAGCCGTAATTTTCATGTCAGATGGAATAGGATCTAATAATGCGGCGCCCCCTGAGTAACCAGATCCCGTATAAGTCGCATAGCTTTCTCGTACTTCATCAAGGACAGATGCCGCTTTCATGTTTGGCACAGCAAAACTCAACATAAATATCAGTGCCCCGATGAAGCAGAGAGATAATCTTTTTTTCACGATCTAAAACCTCCTGTTTATTCTTTTAAAATTGGTAGCGTCATAAGTATAATTCTAAAAAACAAGAAGCGAAAAGAGCCAATAGATAGATATAATCCTAGTGAGAAGAGCGTGTATTTCAAAGAATATGACTTTCGGATTTAGTCGTGTGTCATGTTTTATGGTGTTTTATGTGTTACAATGTAAGCATCAATTTAAAAAGGATGTTCGCCATGTATATTCACATCACAAAACTGGCTAAAACATATATAGAAAAACAGCAAATAGGAAACGAAACTAAGGAATTACTGCTTCGCTACGATTCAGAAGGTTGTGGCTGTGCAGTGAGTGGCGTACCAATGCTTTGGTTAACAAGTGAAAGAACAGGTGAATGGGAACAACTGAATAATAGCCAACATTTAAAACTATATATACACATTGCACAGAAGGTATTTTTTGATGAGGAAATGACCATCGATTTTAATGAAAAAGCCAATACATTGATGCTGAAAAGTCCTCAGCAAATACTCAGTCCAAGAATGGGCATACTTGTAAAGTAAGGTGGAAACGTAGTGGATCAGAAGCTTAGAGTGATACAAAACACGGCACAAAATAAAACATGGGTGTCGTTTTTAAATAACAATCATCCCTATACCCTTTTGCACTGGTCAATAGGTGGAATGGATTCGGTGAAAAAGGACGTTTGGCTTCTTCAAGATGAAGTCACATTTGAAACGGAAGAATTTCCAACGCTCGAATTAGCTGTCAATTGGATCAAAGAGAATATGGAACAGGTAACAGATGTATTATAAAAGCCCTTTTTTGACAAAAGGGTTTTTTTCGTGCCTTCATCATCTCATCAAACAGCAGGGATGTCTAATCTGAAAAATGATCTTTTAAAACGCAAAAAAACCGTTTTATAACAACCAATTCGACAAAATGAGAAAAATAGAAATGAAAAAATCGTGGTTATAAATGCCGAAAAATAGGCAATGAAAGCGTTTATTGCGGGATACCGAAAACTTTGCGAAAAATGACATTTCATATTTCTTCCATTCGAGGGAATGTGATAGAATACAACATGTATCGTATATGAGAAGGGAGGTGCTAAAGTGAATTGAAGCTCAAGCTGTCATCGCCTCAGGTTGGAATCAAAATAAACGAATGGTATAGGCAGATTTGCGGATTTCATGTCATGAAAGCAGAGAAGCTGAAGGCCGAGATCGAGCAGGAAATTCTGGAGATGGAACAGGATCAAAACTTGTTGCTGTTTTACCAGCTGATGGATTTTCGCCATAAGGTGATGCTTGAATATTTTGAACCGGCAAAGAAAGCCTCAAACGATGAAGAAATTAAGAACCTGCTAGAAACGATCGAACATTCGCAAACGAAATTAACGGACATGCTTGAATACTATGTTCATTTTTTCACAGGAATGTTTGAGTTTGAACAGCAAAACTATTTAAGTGCCATTGCTTATTACCGTTCAGCAGAAAAAAAGCTCAATCTTATATCAGATGATATAGAAAGAGCAGAATTTTACTTTAAATTAGCTGAAATATACTACCACATGAAACAAACCCACTTTTCGATGCACTATGCCTTGCAAGCGTTAGATACGTACTCTGCCTACAGAACGTACACGCTGAGAATCATCCACTGTGAATTTGTCATCGGTGCAAACTATGATGATTTGAAATGCTATGAACATGCATTACCCTACTTTAAAAATGCTCTAAATCGAGCACGCTCAATTGGAAACCCTCGAGTCATAGGTTCGGCCCTTTTCAACTTAGGTAACTGTTATTACCAAATGAACGATCTTGCGGAAGCAAGCCGTTATCTGAAAGACTCTCTTGAAGTGTTTGAAAAGGAGAATTTAACCCATCTTAATCGCTCTCTAGACCCACTATTTATGCTGACCCAAATCCTGTTTAAACAAAAACAAATAGAAGAGTCGTTAACCCTCTATCAACAAGGTATTATGAAAGCCTGTGAATTAGAAGATGAAATTTACATCTGCAAATTTCAGTTCTTAAAAGCATTATACGTTGATGCAGAAATAACGATCATAGACGATACATTAGACCTGCTCGAGGACAAGCGCTTATACCCAGATATTGAGGAATTGGCACTTGATGCGGCTCATTATTACAATGAGCTTGGACTGTATGAAGCATCTACACGGTTTTACGAAAGGAAGATTCAAGCCATATCAAAAATTCAAAATGGGGGTCATTTATATGAAAACGAGTTTGATAGTTCTTTTATTGGCAGCAACTGCAGGATTATCGGTCATGAGTCAGCAGCAATCGGAAGAGAGTCATATGGAGCTGGCGGGCAGACATCATACAACAGTGGTGACTATCGCATAAGTTAGCTCAAAAAGAGGAGACGAACCGCTGTTCATTCTCCTCTTTTATCTTCATTCGATTCAAATTGTTGAAGAAATCCTTGAACTTCTTGTTCATAAGCTGCCTTATTTTCGCTAAAAGACATCGCATGTGCCCCGTGCGGCGCTATAAATAGCTGTTTATCACCTTTTTTTCGAGCATATAGCTGCTGACTCTGCTCGCATGGAATATAGTCATCATGAAGACTATGGATAAAAAGCACAGGTTCTTTCACCTGATCGATCACATCCAGCGGTGAAACTTGCCGAATGCTGTATCCATCCCGCCATTTTAACACTCGATCACTTAGTGGAAGAATCCATTGCCCTGAAAGACGAAAATCTGTTTTTAATCGATAGAGAAGCTGATCCTCAAAAGAAGCAAAAGGACAGTCAGCTATGTAAAAATTGGCGCTTGCTTCCGGCTTTGCAGCATATAACAAAGTCGTGACTGCACCCATTGATTCTCCATGTATGCCGATAATGGCATTTTCCCCGAGTCTTTGTCTGAGCCACTTCACGACCTGCGCTAAATCTTCTTTTTCATAGTATCCATAACTCGTGGTTTTCCCGCCGCTCATTCCATGTCTTCTATGATCATAAAGCATCACATTCCATCCGAGCTTTTGGAATAATTTCATATACTTAACGGAATTAATCAAACTGACTGTGACGCCATGACAAAGTACAATGGTGCGTGTTGTATGTGGATGCGGCACAAAATAGCCATGAAGATCATAACCAAATGCTGAAGGAATACACACTTTCTCTTTTTTAAGCTGTTGAAACTCTTCGTGATGATAGTGTCCTTCATCTGATTCTCTTTTGATGAGCTCTTCATCCGTTAATTTTCGAATATACATCATTTTATTGGTGAAAAAAATGCCGATTGCAGCGAGCGGACATAATATCAAGGCAAGTATAGCGATCCATTTCTTCATCCAGCTGATTCTTCCTTTCCGAAGTTTTTCCTATGACGATCATACCACATGTTGGGAGATTGGCGTGACTCTTGCTCAGCAAATAAAACGAATGATACACTTAGGACAAAAGGAGAGAGGCACGATGAAAAAGACCAATCAAGAACAAGCGAAATTAAAGGACGGCATAAACGAGGATCTTAAACAGCAGCTTCTTCAAATGAAGCAGAACCTTGCCGCCCAGACAGAAAAAAGAGAAGAACAAAAACGACAAGACCTCCTTCGGCAGCAGAAAGAAAAAGAAAAAAATAAAAGCTTCTCCGAGCTGCTAGATGAAAGTCATTTGGACTGGAGAAAATATAAAAGCTAAAAAAAGGGAGCTCTGATGCTTCCTTTTTTTCATGTCATCATTGAGATTGAGCAACAGAAATGAACTTGTTCAAAACATAGGTGCTTTGAGAGCAGACTCTTCTGACTCCTTCGAATTTCACTTCATTTCAGCTTCGTGACAATATGATTTAAAACTAAATCCCATCACCTATTTTATACGTGATCAAAATAGAAGAAACGGGAGTATTGATTTATTAAAATCCCTTTTTATTACAAATATAGTAATTAAGACCCTTTAAATAAAGGAGCATTCTTCTTATAATGAAGATGCATTGAAAAATTTGGAAATGGAGATGATTCACATGAAATTGAGAAGAACAATGACTGGAGTTGCTTTATCTTTAGGATTGCTTTTACCTGTTTCTGGACAAGCTCTTGCTACAAATGATTCAACGGAAGCGGATTTTCGTACGTCGGTGACTACAATTGTTGATTGTTCTGTAACTCCTTTTAAAGGTGGAGGTAATCGATTATGTATGCATTCAGATAATGGCGTATTTGCAAATAATTTTCAACGTTTTGGTACTACATTTCACCTTAAAGGCAAAGCCGGAAATTATGCGTATTATGAAAGTGCAAATAGATAAGAGTACAGGGGCTTTTAGCCCCTTCTCATTTTTAATAGAGAAAAACACGATAAAAAAGAGATCACATAAAGCGATCTCTTTTTATCTTATTTAAACCGGTGCGCCTCATACACAGATGGTTTTGTATAGTAAGTCAATGCTTTTACTTCTTGGTCACTTAAAGAACGTGCATTTGCCGCTGCAACATTTTCTTTTAACTGTTCCACCGAGCTTGCGCCAAATACAACGGAACTGACCGCAGAATGCTTAAGCAAATATTGAATGGACAGCTCTGTGAGTGATAGGTCATAAGCGACTTTCTTTAAAGAAGGAATGACCTGCTGGAGATCGTCAAATGAATATTGAAGATAGCCGTTTTTTTGAATCGCTGCACTTGCTTGCGAAAGTGGTTTTTCAGTTAAAAGCCCTTTTGCTAAAGGTCCTCTTGCGACGACACTAATGCCTTGTTCTTCAAGAAGAGAGAACCATTCCTCTGGACGGCGGTCGAGTAAACTATATTGCATCATCACACTGACGATGTTCGATTTTTTGGCGTATTCTTTAATGACGTTTGGACGGATAGAAGAGATGCCATAATAGCGAATAACGCCTTCTTCCACTAATTCTTCAAAAGCCTCAATCGTTTCATCGATAGGATCATCTATCGTGCCTCCGTGCAGTTGGTATAAATCAATATAATCTGTTTGCAGCCGCTTGAGGCTTTGTTTCACGGCCTTTTTTATGTACGCCTTTGAAGGGTCCCAGTCCCAGCCAGATTTGCCTTTTTCAAAGCGGTTGCCGCCTTTTGTGGCCAAAATCAAATCTTGCCGCCTGTTTTTAATAGCCTCCCCGACAATTTCTTCATTTGTCCCAAAATCATATAAATCGGCTGTATCCAAATAATTAATTCCAAGGTCTATAGCCTCATCTAATAAAGAGAGCGCTTTTCCTTTTTCCGTTCCAAGGGACATACATCCTAGTGCTGCCTCACTCACCAAAAGATCCGAGGTACCAATTCGTCTTTTTTTCAATTCCATCACACTCCTATCCCTTCACATTAAGTGAAAAAAATCTGGAATTCAAGCTAGGTGATTTCAAGTGGCGCATTGAAGCAAGCGTTCGCATTTCGCTTCTCCTAAATCATCTATGTTAAAATGAATGAAGTAAAAAGTGAAAGTAGAACGAGGAGCTGACAAAATTGAAGGACTTTGAAGAAAAAACATTATCGACTAAAGAATTATATAATGGAAAAATCATTGATTTGGTTCTTGAAGATGTAGAATTGCCAAACGGAAAACAAGGCAAACGCGAAATCATCAAACATCCTGGTGCAGTAGCCGTCATTGCTCGTACAGACGAAAATAAAATCATCTTGGTCAAGCAATACCGTAAAGCACTAGAGAGAGCCATCGTTGAAATTCCGGCTGGAAAATTAGAGCCAGGAGAAGAGCCGGCACATACAGCACTGCGAGAATTAGAAGAAGAAACAGGGTACACCACTCAGCAGCTCCAAAAGCTGACGGCCTTTTATACATCACCTGGTTTCGCAGATGAAATCGTCCACATTTATCTTGCAGATCAGCTGGTTCCGCTTGAAGAAAAAAGAGAGCTGGATGAAGATGAATTTGTTGAAGTGATGGAAGTTTCATTAGAAGAAGCCTTGCACCTCATTGAAAAGCAGCACATTTATGATGCAAAAACAGCCTATGCCATTCAGTACTTACAATTGCAAGAGGTACTTAAGTCAACAAAATGAGGGAGTTTTTTGCAGACATCCATATTCATATTGGCAGAACCAGAACAGGCAGAGCTGTTAAAATTACAGGTGCAAGGTCACTGACAATTGACCAAATTCTCATTGAAGCAACGCAAAGTAAAGGGATGGGGATGATTGGTGTGATTGATGCACAATCTCCAGAAGTCCTAGAAGAATTAATAGAGGGTGTAGAGGAAGGCAAGTACACTGAACTAAATGATGGCGGTCTATCATTTGGACAGACCGTGCTGCTTTTAGGCAGTGAATTAGAAATTAACGATAACCATTCAAAAGGTCCAATTCACGTGCTTGCATTTATGCCCACACTTCACAAAATGTCTGAGTTCTCCGCATGGCTCGCGCTTCATATGAAAAATGTGCATTTGAGTTCACAGCGCCTCTATGTTGATGGGAAAACACTTCAGCGCAAGGTCAAGGAGCTAGGAGGCTTGTTTATTCCTGCTCATATTTTCACGCCGCATAAAAGCTTATTTGGCAAAGGAGTCAACACGTCTTTAACGGAAGTATTCGACCCAGACCTCATTGATGCTGTTGAACTAGGTCTTAGCTGCGATACGTCAATGGCGTCCCAAATAAGTGAGCTGAACCGTTATCCCTTTTTAACGAATTCAGACGCTCATTCTTTAGGGAAAATTGCGCGAGAATATACAAAAATCCGAATGGATCATGCCTCTTTTGCCGAATTCAAACTAGCCCTTGAAGGGAAAGAGGGAAGAGCCATTACAGGAAATTATGGACTCGCTCCGCGGCTTGGGAAGTACTATCATACAACCTGCGAGAAGTGCGGAGTAAGACCTCGCGCGCTAGATCAAGAAAAGTGCCACGCATGCGGACATACCCGGATGACAAAAGGGGTGAGTGAGCGTTTAAAGGAGCTTGCTGACCAAGAAAGTGACAAAGGAACAAGACCTCCTTATGTTCATCAGCTCCCGCTTCAATTTATTCCGGGTGTCGGAGTCAAAACGCTGGAGAAGCTAAAAGCCGTGTTTCACACAGAGATGAATATCCTTCATCAAGCAACAGAACAAGAACTAAAAGCTATCCTGCCAGAAAAAACAGCCAATTACATCATCAAAGCAAGAAAAGGTGAAGTCGAACTGATCGCTGGCGGGGGCGGAGTGTACGGTAAGGTGGATATCAATCATGAATCAAGTTAACTGGACATGTCAAACGTTTGACCAATTAACAAAAGAGGATCTTTACCTAATTTTAATGGAAAGAGTCAATGTGTTTGTTGTTGAACAAACATGCCCTTACCCTGAAATTGATCACCGGGACCAAGAAGCGCTTCATCTGTCTGCAAAAGAGGACGGCACGATTGTGGCTTATTGCCGAATTTTTCAAAGCGGAATCATGTACGAAGAGGCGTCCATTGGCCGCGTTCTTGTGACGCAGGCAGGCCGAAAAAAAGGCTATGGAAAAATGCTGCTCAGCAAGGCTTTGGAAAAGCTGAGTGAATTAGGTGAAACAAGTGTCAAAATTCAGGCGCAGGCCTACCTGAAGTCGTTTTACGAATCATTTGGTTTTAAGGCCGTTTCAGATTGTTATGATGAAGATGGGATTCCTCATCTTGATATGGTGAAAACAGAAAGATAGGCGTGTATACGTCTATCTTTTTTATGTCACATCGTGTATCATAACGTCAACGAAAGGGGTTTTGCCAAATGGGAAAAAGCAATGCAAAGAAAAAACGAGAACATATTGAAAGGCAGCACAGCCGAAACCCGGAACTGTCGAGAGGAAACATGCCGCATTTTAGCACACATGAAAGAAAGACAAAAACAAAACAAGAAGCCTTGCAGCACATGATGAAAAAACATAAAAGAAGGAATGCTTATGATCACTTTCAAGAGGATCATAAGCATTTTTATTTTGCTTTTTTGTGACAACTAGTTCAAATAAATGGAAAAATTTTAAAAAATAGGACAAACGGTCGTTTCTTTTTGTCTGAAAATGTAGTTAAATGACAAAAAGATGAAAGGGAGAGTGAGTATTGTGAACGTCAAGTCAATTGGAGCAAGGCTTTGTATGGCAAGTATGATGCTGGCATCGGTCACGTTCGGCGCCTCACATATTTCTGCAAAGGAGCAAGCAAAAAAAGAGTACATGATCGGCTTTTCTTCTTCCGTTCAAGATCATACACAAAAACAGCTTGTCGAAGAAGCTGGTGGGCATGTAAAAGAATCCATAGAGCAAATAGATATGATGAAAGTTTCCTTGAATGAGGCATCGAAAGAGAAACTGAATCAGGCAAAAGAAGTGACCTTCATTGAGGAGGACCAAAAGGCAAAAACAAGCGGTCAAACGATCCCATATGGCATCAAAAGCATCAAAGCACAAAAGGTACATAAACGGGGATACGCCGGACAGAATGTCAAAGTAGCCGTTCTTGACAGCGGCATCGATGGCAAACATGAAGATTTACATGTCACCGGCGGAGTCAGCTTTGTTCCAACAAAGTCAGATCCGCTTGTTGACCCGCATGAACACGGAACGCATGTGGCAGGCACAATTGCAGCGTTAGATAATAAGGTAGGTGTCGTTGGTGTTGCGCCAAAGGCTTCTATCTATGCGGTCAAGGTGGCAGATGAAAATGGTGACGGCTACTATAGCTGGATCATTAAAGGAATTGAATGGGCCATTGAGAATGACATGGATGTCATCAATATTAGTATGGGAGGAGCAAGTGAATCTGAAGCGCTGAAAGAAGCGGTAGATCGAGCATACGACAAAGGGATTCTCATTGTGGCTTCTGCTGGGAATGCAGGAAGTTATGGCTCTCTCAACACGGTTGACTATCCAGCTAAGTACGCCTCAGTGATGGCGGTTGCCTCTGTTGACGAAAGAAAACAAAGAGCCTTTGATTCATCTGTCGGCGAAGAAGTGGAAGTCTCAGCACCGGGCGTTTCAACGCTCAGCACCATTCCTCATAATGAATATGGCTATAAGAGTGGAACATCCATGGCATCACCGCATGTAGCGGGCGCTGCGGCTGTCATTCTATCAAAACATCCGAATTTGACAAACGATGAAGTGCGCGAGAGACTTTCAAAAACGGCTGCAAAGCTTGGAGATCCTTTTTATTATGGTGCCGGGCTTGTGAACGTACAAAAAGCCGCCCGATAAATGATAAGAGAGAGCAGTGTTTAGGCTGCTTTCTCTTTTTTCTTTCAATAAAACTGTCATGTTTCGTAATCTCTCTCATAGAATCTAGTAACCTTTACTATTTGGGAGGAAGACGCATGCGGAAAAAGTCTTGGAAGGAACATCTTCTTCAGCACGTAAAAGACCATCTATCGATTTATTTGTTTGTCTCTGTACTCTTTTTAATGGGCGTGATCTTTGGGGCCATCATCGTTAATAGTATGACAATTAGTCAGAAAGAGGATTTATTCTATTATTTAAATCAATTTTTTGGTCAGCTGACGAATGAGAAAGCAGCAGAATCAAAAGAAATGTTTTTGCAAAGCTTTTTGCATCATATGAAATATTTAGGTCTTATGTGGATACTAGGAATATCTATCATTGGCCTGCCGCTCATCTTTCTCATGATCTTTTTAAAAGGAATTGTCGTTGGGTTTACAGTTGGTTTTCTAGTAAATCAAATGGGGCTGAGTGGTTTTTTCCTTTCGTTCGTATCGGTTCTTCCGCAAAACATATTGCTTATTCCAGCCTATTTAGTGATTGGTACATGTGCGATTGCGTTTTCCATCCGTCTCATTGGGCAGCTGTTCATGAAAAAAACCATCAGTCAAGCACCTGTTCAGTGGTTCGCCCGGTATGCATCTGTTTTGCTGATGATTTTAACGCTTGCTGCACTTTCGTCCTTTTTTGAATCTTACGTATCTTTCATGCTCATGAAAAAGCTGGCAGGTGTTCTTTTTTCATAATTTTATAATCGTTATTAAATAATAATCAATTTATTTATCAATTTAAAATGATTATAGTTGGCTCTCAGCACATCATTTGATATAATGATCAAGTAATGTGGCGTAGGAGGGAAAGTCAATGGAAAATCGGATTGATCGAATTAAGAAACAGCTTCATTCTTCCAGCTATAAGCTCACGCCACAGCGTGAAGCAACAGTAAGAGTACTGCTTGAGAATGAAGAAGACCATTTAAGTGCAGAAGATGTATACCTCCTCGTAAAAGAGAAGTCTCCTGAAATTGGTCTTGCTACTGTTTATCGAACGTTAGAATTGCTAACTGAACTGAAAGTTGTTGATAAAATTAACTTTGGAGACGGCGTTTCGCGATATGATCTTCGCAAAGAAGGAGCCGCTCACTTCCATCATCATCTTGTCTGCATGGAATGCGGGACAGTCGATGAGATAGAAGATGATTTATTAGAAGACGTTGAAGAGATTATTGAACGTGACTGGAAATTTAAAATTAAGGATCATAGATTGACATTCCATGGTATTTGCCACCGGTGTCATGATGATGAATCCGGCAAATAATCCGAATTGGAACCTTTTCATTTAAGATGAAGAGGTTTTTTGCATTTTCGCTGTATATTCCTTGTCCCACCTGGCATATGCTGAAGTAATGAGAAGCTTGAGAAAGGACATGAAAATCATGCGGAAATGGCTCAAAACAACAGGTGAAGTGATGAAAGTATTCATCTTGTTCACTGGTTTTACCGTCTTGTTCTATTATGCTATGATATGGATAAATTCAGAATATGAAAGCTACCATCGTTATGATAAACCAGAGGGTGCAGCAATTAAAGTGATGGAAATGGATCAGCCGAATCAAGACAACTGGCAAGACCGATTGATTTATTTTTATCAAAACGGGGAGTAGAAATCATTGAACGATCAATTATCCGACTTTATTCATTTTATGACAGTAGAGAGAGGACTCTCTGAAAATACCATTGTTTCTTATAAACGAGATTTACAGAACTACCTTTCTTTTTTAATGACACATGAGCAGCTGACGGATATCAAAGATGTCACGCGCCTGCATATCATTCATTATTTAAAGCAGCTAAAGGAGGAAGGGAAATCGAGCAAAACGTCAGTGCGGCATCTATCCTCGATCCGTTCCTTCCATCAATTTCTGCTCCGGGAAAAAGTGACAACAGATGATCCGTCGTGGAACATTGAAACGCAAAAAACAGAGCGGAAACTACCGAAAGTTCTATCACTAGGGGAAGTCGAAAAGCTGCTTGATACACCAAATCAGCACACTCCGTTTGACTACCGTGACAAAGCGATGCTCGAGCTCTTATATGCAACAGGCATTCGCGTCAGTGAAATGCTGGATCTGACTCTTGCTGATGTTCACCTCACAATGGGCTTTATCCGTTGTTTTGGAAAAGGAAGAAAAGAGCGGATTGTGCCAATTGGTGAAGCTGCTGCAAGTGCGATTGAAGAATATATCGAAAAGGGAAGAAGCAAGCTGTTAAAAAAACAGCCGGCAGATGCCTTATTTCTCAATCATCACGGAAAAAAAATGTCGCGGCAAGGTTTCTGGAAGAATTTGAAAAAAAGAACCATCGAAGCAGGGATTCAAAAGGAACTCACACCCCATACACTCAGGCATTCATTTGCAACACATCTGCTTGAAAACGGTGCAGACCTAAGAGCCGTGCAGGAGATGCTCGGACATGCCGATATCTCAACAACACAAATTTATACACATGTGACGAAAACAAGACTGAAAGATGTGTATCACAAATTCCATCCAAGGGCATAAGTAAAGCATGACACAGTGAACGTGTGTCATGCTTTTTCATGTTTGCACCGTTTATGGTTGTCAACCGGCTTGTAAACGGTTTATACTTGAGATGTCAGACCTCTCTTTTTGAAAGGTCAAAAGACAAGAATATTGAAGGAGGCGCTTTTTAATGCCTGATTATCAGTATAAACGCATTTTCCTCGTCGTAATGGATTCAGTAGGAATTGGGGAAGCACCCGATGCTTCTGAATTTAATGATGTAGGTGCAGATACACTAGGACATATTGCTGAAAAAATGAACGGGCTTCATATGCCGAATATGGCGAAGCTTGGGCTGAGCCATATTAAAGAAATCAAAGGAATTCCAGCGGATGAAAAACCGCTTGCGTATTATGGAAAAATGCAAGAAGCATCAAATGGTAAAGACACAATGACAGGACACTGGGAAATCATGGGTCTTTACATAGACACACCGTTCAAAGTCTTCCCAGACGGATTCCCAGATGAACTATTAAATGAACTAAAAGAAAAAACAGGCAGAGGCATTATTGGAAATAAACCTGCGTCTGGTACTGAAATTTTAGACGAGCTTGGCGAAGAGCACATGAAAACAGGCGATTTAATCGTCTATACATCTGCGGATTCTGTGCTGCAAATTGCTGCGCACGAAGAAGTGGTGCCTTTAGATGAACTTTACCGTATTTGTGAAATTGCACGTGAACTCACATTAGATGAAAAGTATATGGTTGGACGTATTATCGCTCGTCCGTTTGTCGGGGAGCCTGGCGCATTTGTCAGAACACCAAACCGCCATGACTATGCTTTAAAACCATTTGACCGTACAGTGATGAATGAGCTGAAAGATGATGGGCTCGATGTGATTGCAATCGGAAAAATCTCTGATATTTATGATGGCGAAGGAATCACATCTTCTCTTAGAACAAAATCGAACATGGATGGAGTGGACAAGCTGGTCGATACACTTAAAACAGACTTTACAGGACTCAGCTTTTTAAACCTTGTTGATTTTGACGCTCTTTACGGACATAGAAGAGATCCAGAGGGCTACGGAAAAGCATTAGAGGAATTTGACGCACGACTTCCTGAAGTGTTTGACCTGTTGAAAGAGGATGATCTCCTTGTGATCACAGCAGATCATGGAAATGACCCTGTTCATCACGGAACAGATCATACAAGAGAATACGTTCCGCTCATTGCTTACAGCAAAAAGCATCAGGGAGCAAATGAACTGCCAACAGCAAAAACCTTTGCTGATCTTGGAGCAACAGTTGCAGACAATTTCAAGTCAGCCATGCCAAAATACGGCACAAGCTTTTTATCTAAACTCAAATAGGGGGAAATCTCGTGGGAGCACAGTTTTCAGAAGCGGCGGCATACATTAAACAAGCATCGACAAACGTACCAACAGTTGGATTGATCTTAGGTTCAGGGCTTGGCATTTTAGCAGATGAGATTGAAAATCCAATCAAATTGAAATATGAAGATATTCCTGGATTCCCTGTTTCAACAGTAGAGGGTCATGCAGGACAGCTCGTCATCGGGACGCTGAAAGGCACTGTCGTATGTGCTATGCAAGGACGTTTTCACTTCTATGAAGGATATGATATGAAGCAAGTGACGTTTCCAGTCCGTGTGATGAAAGAAATTGGCATTGAGACATGCATTGTGACAAATGCAGCCGGCGGTGTGAATACATCCTTCCATCCAGGCGATCTCATGCTGATTACAGATCATATCAATATGATGGGGACCAATCCATTAATTGGACCAAATGACAGTCAAGGTGTTCGTTTCCCTGATATGTCTGCCCCATACGATAAAGATTTGCTGGCACTTGCAGAAGAAACAGCTCAGCGCTTAGGTATATCTGTACAGCATGGTGTTTATGCAGGGATGACAGGTCCTTCATATGAAACACCGGCTGAAGTTCGTTTCCTCAGAACACTTGGAGCAGATGCTGTAGGCATGTCAACTGTTCCAGAGGTGATTGTTGCGCGTCATGCAGGAATCAAAGTGCTTGGTATTTCATGCATTTCTAATGCGGCATCAGGTATTTTAGATCAGCCGCTGTCTCATGATGAAGTCATTGAAGTAACGGAAAAAGTGAAAGCGAGTTTCCTTGATTTAGTAAAAGATGTAGTCAAACAACTCTCATAGCATGTTTCAAGAAGCCTTCTGTTTTATCGACAGAAGGTTTTTTTATGGCAATCATACGATCTCTGAATAAAACAGCCTGTATGAGGAAAAAATAGAAAGGATTACGATAATGGAGGTCTGCCACTTGAAACGTCATATATGTGCATTGTTTATTTTAATGATCCTTATCTCAATGGTTTCACCATCAGCGATAGCAAAAGAAAAGATTGAAAAACCAGGAGAAAAACAAACATCAGAATTGGTGCACGAAGCCAAATCAGCGATCTTAATAGAACGTGACACGGGAAAAGTGCTTTACAACAAAAACAGCGATGAAAAGCTTGCACCCGCAAGTATGACCAAAATCATGACGATGCTTCTCATCATGGAAGCCATTGATCAAGGAAAACTGAAAATGACTGACAAGGTTAGAACAAGTGACTATGCAGCATCAATGGGAGGGTCACAAATCTTCCTTGAGCCTGGAGAAGAAATGACCGTGAAAGAAATGATGAAAGGCATTGCGATTGCGTCAGGAAATGATGCTTCAGTTGCCATGGCAGAGCATATTGCAGGGTCTGAAGAACAGTTTGTGGAGCAAATGAACAAAAAGGCAAAAGAACTCGGCCTCACCTCTACGGTCTTTCAAAACCCAACAGGACTTCCTGAAAAAGACCATTACAGTACAGCTCATGATATGGCAAAAATGGCAAAAGAGCTGTTGAAATATGAACAAATCACTAAATTCACAGGGGTCTACGAAGACTATCTCCGTCAAAACACGGATAAAAAATTCTGGCTTGTGAATACGAACCGATTGATTAAATTTTATCCAGGAGTCGATGGGTTGAAAACAGGTTTTACAGGCGAAGCCAAATACTGTTTAACTGCATCCGCTAAAAAAGGCAACATGCGCGTCATTGCAGTTGTCTTCGGCGCAAGTACACCGAAAGACAGAAACGCTCAAGTGGTCAAAATGTTAGACTATGCATTTAGTCAATACACCACTCACCCGCTTTACAAACGAGGACAAGATGTAGCGGAGATCAAGGTAAGCAAAGGGAAAAAGAAAAAAATTCAGCTTGTCACCTCTGAGCCAATCTCCCTTTTAACGAAAAAAGGCGAAAATGTGGATCAGATTAAAAAAGAAATCAAATTGTCTCAGGATGTCACGGCCCCATTCTCAAAAGGAACGGAACTAGGTACAATTGTCTTGAAAAAAGACGGAAAAGTGCTGCATGAAAGCCCTGTAGAAGCTAAAGAAGGAATGGAAAAAGCAGGCGTTTGGACTTTCTTGAAAAGAGCGATGGCGGAATTTGTGAAATGGAAATAAAATGTGAAAGGCTGCTGTAATTGGCAGTCTTTTTGCTATGAGTAAGAAGAAAAGAACATCTAAATGTGACGAATGGTCACTAGTTTTGTCATGGTGAAGGATTTACTTGATAAAAAAGAGAAACAATCTTTATCCGAAATTAGAGCAAGGAGGAATAAAAAGATGAGCCTTGAAATTGATTTTCAAGTAAAAGAGAGCGTACTTTGCATTCGGTTAACAGGAGAGCTTGATCATCACTCCGCAGAAACATTGAGACAAAAGGTGACGAATTATTTGGAAACAGAGGACATTCGCCACATCGTGCTGAATTTGGCTGATTTAACGTTTATGGACAGCTCAGGTCTCGGAGTGATTTTAGGAAGATATAAAGAAATTAAGCAGCTTGGCGGAGAAATGGTCGTCTGTGCTATCTCGCCAGCAGTGAACCGATTATTTGATATGTCTGGCTTATTTAAAATCATCCGTATGGAGCCTTCAGAGCAAACGGCATTGCAAACATTGGGGGTGGCATCATGAGGAATGAAATGAACCTGACCTTCTCTGCTTTAAGTCAAAATGAATCCTTTGCGAGGGTGACAGTCGCAGCGTTTATCGCCCAGCTTGATCCGACATTAGATGAATTAACAGAAATCAAAACCGTTGTGTCAGAGGCGGTGACAAACTCCATTATCCATGGCTATGATGGAAATCCAGATGGCAAGGTGCATATCCATGTCACACTTGATGACCATGTTGTGTACCTCACCATCCGTGACGAAGGCATGGGCATTACAGATCTTGAAGAAGCAAGACAGCCGCTATTCACCACAAAACCAGACTTAGAACGCTCTGGAATGGGCTTTACCATCATGGAGAATTTTATGGATGATGTCATGATAGACTCATCTCCAGAAATGGGCACGACCATCCGTTTAACAAAGCATCTATCAAAAAGCAAAGCGCTTTGTAATTAAAGGAGCTGCTCATATGGATGTGGAGGTAAAAAAGCAAGCAAAAAAAGCCCAGCTGTCAAATGATGAAGTCAAAGAGCTCATCAAAAAAAGCCAAGACGGTGATCAGCAAGCAAGAGACCTCCTCGTAGAAAAAAACATGCGTCTTGTTTGGTCCGTTGTTCAGCGCTTTTTAAATAGAGGATATGAACCAGATGATTTGTTTCAGATTGGCTGTATTGGACTGCTGAAATCTGTTGATAAATTTGATTTGTCATATGATGTGAAGTTTTCCACCTACGCTGTTCCAATGATCATTGGTGAAATCCAGCGATTCATTCGTGATGATGGAACAGTCAAAGTGAGCCGGTCACTAAAAGAACTTGGAAATAAAATTCGGCGGGCAAGAGATGAATTGTCTAAGTCTCACGGAAGAATGCCCACTGTCCAGGAAATTGCCGAATATCTTGATATCACACCAGAGGATGTCGTCCTCGCCCAAGAAGCGGTCCGCTCACCGACATCGATTCATGAAACCGTGTATGAAAATGACGGAGACCCGATTACATTGCTTGATCAAATTGCGGATCATTCAGAAGAAAGATGGTTTGATAAAATCGCTCTGAAAGAAGCGATCAAGGAATTAGAAGAACGAGAAAAACTCATTGTGTACTTAAGATATTATAAAGACCAAACACAATCTGAGGTAGCAGAGAGGCTCGGTATTTCACAAGTACAAGTCTCGCGGCTTGAAAAGAAAATTTTAAAACAAATCCAAATGCAAATGGATCAAAAAGACAGCTAGCCAATTAGGCTGGCTTTTTTTGTGTGGTAATTACCGGTAAATCAAGTTCTATCAGTATGAGAACCATTTTTCACCACATACTATTTTTAACCCATCGTATAGGAAGTGACTTGGATGGACGGACAAATCTTTCTTCGGCTGCGCCATCGAATCAAGACCGGTAATGATCAGCTTGTTTATTTAGAAGATATCGCCCAAATCACTGGTGATGAGTTTGTTGTGCAAAAGCTTAGCAAAATGCCGATATATCATGTCAGTAAAAAGGATCGTCACATCGCCGTTCTTGATATCATGCATGTGGTCAAAACGATCAAAAAAACATGGCCAGACATCGACATTCAAACCGTTGGAGGCGCTGAGGCCATTGTCGAAATTGATACAGGCAAACGCCAGCTTTCTCCCGTTTTATTTGTGTTTGTATGGCTCCTGTTATTTGTCGGAGCGGCGCTTGCCATTATGAATTTCCACGAGGATGTCAGTATGCGGCTCGTTCATATCCGCCTATATGAAATGATCACAGGAAAAACGGTTGAGCATCCTTATTTATTGCAAATTCCATATAGCTTCGGACTAGGCTTCGGCATGATTTTATTTTTCAATCATGTATTTAAAAAGCGTTTAAATGAAGAACCAAGTCCGCTTGAAGTGGAAATGTTTAAATATCAGCTCGATCTCGATCATTATGTCGCCCTCAAAGAAAATAAAGAGACAATGAAAGACATTCATGATCGGTAAGTGGCTTTTTGTCGTGCTTGTTGGACTTGGCGGCGGTTTAACGGTAGGAGCAGGGTTTGTGGCATTTCTCACAGTGCTGGGCATCATCCCTCGTTTAATGCAATTAACCAAAACGCAGCGCTTCATACAAGGGTACGAGGCGGCTGTCATCAGCGGGGCGGTCGTTGGCGGCTGGGCAACCTTAAGTCCAATACATTTGCATTTATCCAAATGGCTGGCACTTCCGATCGGTCTTTTAGCGGGCATCTTCGTCGGCATGCTTGCAGCTGCGCTGACTGAAGTATTAAATGTACTTCCTATATTAACGAAAAGAATTGGAATGGACGGGAAAATTGTTTTGCTTCTCATGGCCATTGTCTTAGGAAAGGTATTTGGTTCACTATTTCATTGGCTAATTTATATTTAAGAATTTGGAGGGAACAACACGTGTCGAGTTTAAAAGAGAACTATCCATCTAAGGTGAAAACGTATCAGCCTAAACCTCCTTATGTCCTCAACTGCATCAAGGCTTTTCTTGTTGGTGGATTGATCTGTGCCATAGGCGAGGGGCTGCAAAATTTCTATATTCACTTTTTTGATTTTAATGAAAAGACAGCAGGGAACCCAACCGTAGCGACCCTCATTTTAATTTCTTCTATATTAACTGGTATCGGTATTTACGATAGAATCGGCCAGTTTGCTGGAGCGGGATCCGCTGTCCCGGTGACAGGGTTTGCAAACAGCATGACAAGTGCTGCTCTTGAACATAGAAGTGAAGGGCTTGTGTTAGGTGTAGCCACGAACATGTTTAAGCTTGCTGGGAACGTCATTGTTTTTGGTGTCGTCTCGGCATATGTCGTAGGGATCATTCGATACATCTTGGAAAAGGCGTTTTCGTAGGAGGAATGAAACGTGAAACTAACAGGTAAACAATCTTGGGTATTTGAGCACAAGCTTTATGTCAATGCAGAAGGAACAGCTGCAGGACCGAAAGAAAAAGAAGGCCCGATCGGTCATCTTATTGATAAAACATACGACGAAATGCATTGTTATCAAAAGAACTGGGAAATGGCTGAAAGGCAGCTCATGGATGATGCGATATCAACCGCTTTATCAAAAGCAAATTTGCAAAAAAGCGATGTTGATCTTTTGCTGGCAGGAGACTTACTGAATCAAAACGTCACAGCAAACTATGTGGCAAGAGAACTTAAAATCCCGTTTCTTTGTTTATTTGGAGCATGCTCCACATCAATGGAATCGGTCGCCATTGCTTCGGCATTAGTAGATGGTGGTTTTGCAAAAAGAGCCATTGCTGCGACAAGCAGTCATAATGCGACGGCAGAACGCCAATTTCGTAATCCGACAGAATACGGCGGACAAAAACCAGATACAGCGACAAGTACAGTGACTGGGAGCGGGGCCGTTATTATCAGCCAAGAGCCCTCCCAAATTCAAATTACAAGCGCAACCGTGGGACGAGTTATGGATCTTGGGATTACAGATCCATTTGACATGGGGTCCGCAATGGCACCGGCAGCAGCAGATACCATCAAGCAGCATTTAGAAGATCTAGAGAGAACGGTTGACGATTACGATCTTATTTTAACAGGTGATCTATCTGGCATTGGCTCACCGATCTTAAAGGATCTGCTCAAAGAAGACGGCATTCAGCTCGGCCGAAAGCACGATGATTGCGGATTAATCATCTATACACCCGATCAAAACGTGTTCGCTGGAGGCAGCGGCTGTGCTTGTTCAGCTATTGTGACATTCAGTCACATCTTTCAAGAAATGAAGGCAGGGAATTTGCAAAGAGTACTGGTTGTCGCAACCGGGGCACTTCTCAGCCCGACGATGGTCCAGCAAAAAGAGACCATTCCAACCATTGCGCACGGTGTCGTATTTGAGCGTGCAGGAGGAGAGAGCTAATGGATTATCTTATCGCTTTTGTTGCAGGCGGACTTATTTGCGTCATTGGCCAGCTTTTACTAGACGTACTCAAACTTACGCCTGCACATGTCATGACCACCTTTGTTGTGGCGGGTACCATCTTAGACGGATTCGGTATTTATGATAAATTTATTGAATTTGCAGGTGCGGGCGCAACCGTACCAATCGTTAGCTTTGGTCATAGCTTGCTTCATGGGGCGATGCATCAGGCAGATGTACACGGGTTCATCGGAATCGGGATCGGTATTTTTGAATTAACTTCTGCTGGAATTTCAGCTGCGATTTTATTCTCATTTATTATCGCTCTTATCTTTAAACCGAAAGGATAACCTAATATGGGGCAAAGACGGAAAGTCATTTTAGTGACAGACGGAGATATATATGCTGCCAAAACCATTGAGCTTGCTGCTAACAAAGTCGGTGGACGATGTATTTCCAGCTCAAAAGGAAATCCAAGCAAACGGACAGGGCCTGAACTTGTACAGATGATTTTAAAAACGCCGTATGATCCAGTGTTTGTCATGTTTGATGATTCTGGCCTGACTGGTGAAGGAACAGGGGAGACGGCGATGAAACATGTTGCGCGTCACCCTGAAATTGAAGTCATTGGGGCGATCGCCGTTGCATCCAAAACGCATCAAGCTGAATGGACAAAAGTTCATGTTTCCATTGACCGGGAGGGTGAACTGACAGAATACGGTGTCGACAAGCATGGTCTTCCTGAAATGGAGCCTCATAAAATGAGCGGGGATACAGTGTATTGTCTTGACTCGCTCCATCTTCCGTTTGTTGTTGGGATTGGAGATATTGGCAAAATGGGACGTAAAGATGATCTGAGCAAGGGATCTCCGATCACAATGAAAGCAGTTGAATTAATTTTAGAAAGGAGTGGTTTCCATGAAGAAAGACAAGGTAAACGTGTACCGAGACCCGAAGAAAAATGAAGATTACTTCAAGGAAAATGTCGGAATGGGTCTCAGCTTTGACCTTGGCGTGCGGAAAATTTATATACACGATCAGGAAATCCAACTTTACTATGTAAACGGACTGTGTGATACACAGTATGTCATCTACTTATTAAAAGAGCTAATTGAAATCAATGACAACGAACCTGAATCAGATGATCTGGCACGTGTGGTCGAGAACCGTCTAGTCAATCAGCAGGTTTCAAAGGTTGAAACGCTCGATGAAGCGGTAGACCAAGTACTGTCGGGGCTTGTGGCAGTTGTAGTAGAAGGTGAAAACTACGCATTTATCATTGATGTCAGAAGCTATCCTGGCAGAATGCCAGAGGAGCCGGATACAGAAAAGGTTGTCCGGGGCGCAAGAGACGGCTTTGTTGAAAACATTATTGTCAATACAGCGCTCATACGAAGACGGGTGCGAGATGAAAAACTGAGATACAAAATGCTCAAAGTAGGCGAACGTTCGAAAGCGGATGTATGTGTTTGCTACATTGAAGATATTGCGGACCCAGATCTTGTCGATATTATAGAGAAAGAAGTATCAGGAATCAAAGTCGATGGGCTGACGATGTCTGATAAAACGATTGAAGAATTCATTATTAAACAAGGATACAATCCCTTTCCCCTTGTACGCTACACCGAGCGTCCAGATGTCGCCGCTAACCATATACTAGAAGGTCATGTCATCATCATTACGGATACATCTCCTAGTGTCATCATTACGCCAACCACCATTTTTCACCACGTTCAGCACGCAGAAGAATACCGCCAGGCACCTGCAGTTGGTACGTTCCTAAGATGGGTACGCTTTTTAGGCATTTTATGTTCAACGTTTCTTTTACCAATTTGGTTTCTGTTTATCCTCGAACCAAGTCTTCTGCCGGATCATTTAAGCTATATTGGCTTTAATAAACCTTCTCATATCCCGGTCATATTACAAGTATTCCTTGCTGATTTTGGGGTGGAATTTTTAAGGATGGCAGCGATTCATACGCCAACCGCTTTGTCGACCGCTATGGGGCTGATTGCGGCTGTTTTAATTGGACAAATCGCCATTGATGTCGGTTTATTTACGCCAGAGGTCATCTTATACGTCTCACTAGCGGCTATCGGGACATTTACAACGCCAAGCTATGAGCTGAGTGTCGCCAATAAGATTGTACGACTCATCATACTAGCACTCGTGGCGATCTTTAAGCTGAATGGACTCATCATTGGTTTTACGTTGTTAATCATATATTTAACATCCATACGTTCATTGCAGACGCCTTATATGTGGCCGTTTCTTCCTTTTAATGGGAAAGCTTTATGGCAAGTGTTAATTCGGACGTCTGTTCCTGGCTCAAAAGTAAGGCCAAGCATCGTTCACCCTCAAAACAGATCAAAAATTCCGCCAAATTCTTAACGCTCATTGAAAGTGGCTGAAGATTGTGATATTGTATTTTTAACTTTGAGAAACGGCAAAAGGCAGCTCACGCAGCTGCCTTTTTTCAGCCGAGGCGGAGAAAGAGGGAATGACATTGTATTTACACGGCACTTGCAGACAAAATGAACTCGGTCATTTAGAAATTGGTGGTGTTGATGCCGTTTCTTTAGCTGAAACGTATGGGACACCACTTTATGTATATGATGTGGCTTTAATACGGGAGCGTGCAAAAAGCTTTCAAAAAGCATTTATAGAAGAAGAGTTAACAGCGCAGGTAGCATATGCGAGTAAAGCATTTTCCTCCATCGCCATGTTTCAGCTTGCCAAGGAAGAAGGATTATCTCTTGATGTCGTATCAGGAGGGGAGCTTCACACAGCCATTTGCGCCGGGTTTCCGGTAGAAAAAATTCATTTCCATGGCAACAATAAAAGCAGGGAAGAATTGAAAATGGCGTTAGAGCACGAGATCGGCTGTATTGTCGTAGATAATTTCTACGAAATGAAGCTCATTGAAGAGCTTGGTCAAGAGCTGTCAAAACAGGTGAAAGTGCTGCTCCGTATTACACCAGGTGTCGAAGCGCATACACATGATTACATTACAACAGGCCAAGAGGATTCCAAATTTGGCTTTGACCTTCACAATGGACAAGCAGATGAAGCGGTGAAACAAGTGCTTGGATCAGAAGTGATCGAGCTTTTAGGCGTTCATTGCCATATCGGTTCACAAATTTTTGATACGGCTGGTTTTGTCCTTGCAGCAGATAAAATCTTTTTGAAGCTAGATGAATGGAGAGAATCATTTGGTTTTATTTCGACCGTGTTAAACTTAGGCGGCGGCTTTGGTATCCGTTATACAGAAGAAGATGAACCACTTCCTGCGACAGAATACGTCGAGAAAATTATCCAAGCTGTAAAAGAGAACGTAGCCCGCTATGAGTTTGATATGCCGGAAATTTGGATTGAGCCAGGCCGCTCTCTCGTTGGAGATGCAGGGACAACGCTTTATACGATCGGCTCATCAAAACATGTACCTGGCATTCGCGATTATGTTGCGGTAGATGGGGGAATGAGTGACAACATTCGTCCAGCTTTATATCAAGCGAAATATGAAGCGGCAAGTGCCAACAAAATGAGCCAAACGCATGATCAAACGGTTTCCATTGCAGGGAAATGCTGTGAAAGCGGAGATATGCTCATTTGGGATATCGATTTGCCAGAGTTATCACAAGGAGATTTATTAGCTGTCTTTTGTACCGGAGCTTACGGCTACAGTATGTCAAACAACTATAACCGCATCCCGCGCCCGGCTGTTGTATTTGTAGAAGACGGGGAAGCGCAGCTTGTCGTTGAACGCGAAACATATGCCGATATTGTCAAACTTGATTTACCGTATCAATCAAAAGTGAAATCATCTACGTAAAAAAGCTGCCTGATGTACAGGCAGCTTTTTATGATGACTTATTTTCCTCCAGTAAATACAGAGACGATTGCGTTCCAAATGGAGACAAAGAAATCCCAAATCTTTTGAAGAAGGTTTTTCCCTTCATCTGATTCTATGAATTTCGTAATCTTGTCTTTTGCTTTATCGATTTGAGATCCTACTTGGCTCCAATCGATATTGATGTTCTTCATTTTATCGAATAGTGAAACAAGCTGATCCTTTTGATCTTGCGTTAGATTTAAGTTTAAATCAGAAGCAGCCTGATCCACTTTTTCTTCTACTTCTTTTGTTGTTTTAGGGACACCATTTTTCGCAATGTCATCCTTGATTTTTGCAATAAGGGCAGAAGCATTGTCTTTCCCGATGGAGTCACCCAATTTAGAAGTTGTCACAAGCTCTTCGTTTGCTACCTGTTTCACATCTTCTGGAATGGCTTTGTCGCTTGACACTTCATAGGCTTTTAATAGACCCGTCAGTGCGGCTGTACCAGAAACTTCAAACGGCGCAGTCACGACAACCTTGGCATCCTTGACACCGGCTGTCATTAAAGCATTTAAATACATCTCATCTGTAATGGTCTTGATGTTATGTGTATCCACAGTCAGACCAGTACCTGATTTTTCAATGGTGATAGATGAAGATGATAATGCTCTCGTCCCGATAGAAGAACGAGGGATATACTTTCCTAAATATTCATGCTCTTCTTTATTGGTTACTTCAATTTTTGTCGCATTTTCAGGTGGATTCAACTCGTCAAGCACCTTCTGGCGATCAGCCGGAGTTAAGTCTTGCCCAAGTGTGACGATGACATCGCCGACAGCTGCATCCGCTAAGCTGACTTTTGGCGCACCAATTAGGAAAAGGAGCGCTGCCATCATACCAAGCATTGATTTTTTAAACATGTTGACCTCCTTCAAGTCGAAAGGGTTCCTCTTTCAAGAGAAACTCATCTTTTGAGCACACGTAAAGAAATGCACTCCATCATATAGACGTAACAAATCGATTCGACGTTTCAATTTTCTTTTTAAGATGTTTTCCTTTTCCAATATAATGAAGACATGTTGCACAGTCTGTCATCAATTTAATAGGAAAAAAGGATCAAGCTCTTCTATTGTATCAATCCTAAGAAAAGAGGTAAATCACAATCAAAGAGCAGGGGATGTTTAACATCACCGAAAATGTGCTATAATGAGCGTTGTTTAACCTGAAAGGAGAATGTGAAAAATGGCGAAAAAAGGATACATACAACTAACGAATGGTAAGAAAATTGAGTTTGAACTATACCCAGAGGCTGCTCCAGGTACAGTAGCAAACTTTGAAAAATTAGCGAATGAAGGCTTCTACGATGGATTGAAATTCCACCGCGTCATCCCAGGCTTCGTAAGCCAAGGCGGCGATCCAAACGGTAATGGAACTGGTGGTCCTGGTTACACAATTAAATGTGAAACAGAAGGGAATCCACATCAACACGAAAGAGGTTCATTATCAATGGCGCATGCTGGTAAAGATACAGGCGGCAGCCAATTCTTTATCGTACATGACCCTCAGCCGCATTTAAACGGTGTTCACACTGTTTTTGGCAAAGTAACATCTGGTATCGAGGCTGTTCTAGATATGGAACAAGGCCAAGGTATGGAAAAAGTCGAAGTTGTCGATGCTTAATCCAAAACACCGCTTAATCGCGGTGTTTTTTTATGTTAAATCTGATTTTACGGTTATTTGTTCCGTGAGGCGGTAGGTGATGATCCAATACAAAAGGGCAATGGCACTGACAGAGGCACCAAATAAACATACCCCGATCCAGCCATCGTTTGCGTAGATGCTGGTTGAAACAATAGAACCAGTCGCACTGCCGATGGAGTAAAAAATCATATAAGCAGCAGTAAGCCGGCTTCTCGCCTCAGGCCGCACAGTGAAAATCATACTCTGATTGGTCACGTGTACGGCCTGCACAGATAGGTCAAGAATGATAATACCAATGACTAATGCAATAAGTGAATGCTTAACCAAACCGATGAAAAACCATGAAACGAGCAATAGGACAAGGGCAATGCAGGTTGTGAACTGTCCTAAACCTCGATCAGCAAGACTCCCAGCCCGAGCAGCACCTAATGCTCCGGCTACTCCAGCAAGGCCAAATGCGCCAATAGCAGTATGTGAAAGAGAGAATGGCGTGGTACTGAGGGGAAGCACGAGCGAAGTCCATAACGTACCAAACACAATAAAAATAAGAAGAGCCAGAATTCCACGGATGCGCAGGATTCGTTCTTGTCTGAACAATGTAAACATTGAACGAAGCAGGTTTGCATAGGATAATGACTCTCTTTCGCTGTCATCACCCGGGAGAATTCGGAACAACACGCCAGTTATGATAAGCATCATAATGGCAGAAACTAGGTAGACTGACCTCCAGCCGGCGAGATCGGTTAGTACACCAGCAAACGTTCGTGCGAGAAGAATCCCGATCACGATTCCACTTTGCACCAAGCCAACAATACGACCGCGCTCTTCTGGAGCGGCCCAAGTCGCTGCGAACGCTACGAGTACTTGAGTGACCACAGCAAGCAGTCCGACCACAGCTAATCCTATAAAGAGGACGGTGACGATAGGAGCGATGCCGACTAGAATGAGAGACAACACGGATAAAAGCATCTGACCAATGATGAGCCGGCGTCTATTCAATAGATCACCAAGTGGTGCTATCAGTAGCAGTCCCAGCGCATAACAAAGCTGAGTAATCGTAATGACCATGCCAATGGATGAATAGGTGATACCAAACTCGGATGCGAGGGAGTCTAATAACGGTTGTGCAAAGTATATGTTTGCAACTGCCATCCCGCAGGCTATCGCAAACAGCAGTGCCATATAGCGAGTCATCGTTGATCTCGGTTTGATTGGTAAATGAGTCGTTTCCATATCAAGATGTTCAATGGAAGTGATTTTTTCTTTCACCATGCATTTCATCGTCTCCTTTTGTACTAAAAAGTATAATATACTGGTCGGTATATTATGATTCCTGTTAAGGATAACCAACAAAACGTTTTAAAGTCAAGACTTTGATACAGTTAATTGATGCTGATCTTGAGAGGGTAAGGCAATTTGACATTAGTACGTCAATAAAATAAAATTATAATGTACCGATTGGTAACCAAATAGAGAATAATATCAAGAAATAGATGGCTGACTTTGTGAAGAAATTTTATTGTTGAAATGAGGAATTGCTGATGGTTCGACAACGGGAATTTGATAAGGAAAAAGCGTTGGATGAGGCAATGGTGCTTTTTTGGGAAAAGGGGTATAGGGCCACTACATTAAGCGATTTGACTGCAAAAATGGGAATACAGCGGCCAAGCTTATACTCAGCTTTTGGAGATAAAGAGGAATTATTTGAGGCCGCATTACGCAAATATACAAAGCAGCATGCTGGCCATATTCGAACAAAACTTCAAAGCAATCTTTCTGCAAAGGAAGCATTTCATGCATTATTTGCAGATTTAGTAGAAGAGGAATATAGAGATGGTCCGAGTAAAGGATGTTTTTGCATCAATACAATAGTGGAACTTGCGCCACACGAAGAGAAATTTGAAATTCTTACAAGAGAGCATCAGATGTATCTTTCGGTCATTTTTGAAGAAAGGATTGTTCAAGGTATTCGCTCGGGTGAGCTCGAAAGCAGTCTGAATGCTAAAGCTTTAGCACAGACACTGGTCGTTTCTTTCATTGGACTTACCGTCCTCATGAAATCTCGTCCAGAGCGTTCATTTGTAGATCATTCTGTAGCGACGATACTTTCCATATTGAAATAAACAGTCTACGTGGAAAACAGTCAATATAGGGAAAGCGTATTTTGATCAAGCTATCAAAACACGCTTTTTCTTTTAGGACAGTTATGGACAGAACTCGATTTTGTGATATGATAAGAGAACAAATATTCGCATTTGTGGGTGTCGCCACATTCAACTGAAAAACAGATGTCAATGCAAATTAAAAAAGCGTGTTTCATGCTGAAAGAAAGCAGGAGATAATTTGAAACCATTAACAAAAGAAGAAAAAAATCAAATGATGATTGCCATTCAGCGTTACTTTGCCGAAGAACGAGAAGAAGAGATTGGTGAATTAGCAGCCATTAATATACTAGAATTTATCACAAAAAATCTTGGAAGTTACTATTATAATCAAGGGGTTCGTGACAGCCGGAACATTGCTGTTCAGAGATCGCAATTGTTAGAGGAAGATCTATTCGCACTCGAAAAAAGATGATCATCAATGGTGTGCGCCCTACTAACGGATAAAGAGGAAAGAGACCCCCTTAATAAAGAACGCATATTCGTATCATATGTAATGATGAAAAGGTGGAACCAAAGGTCCAACTCAATCGTTATATAAGTAACCATTAATGGAAATCAGCTTTTTTGGTTTTATTTCATCAAAAGAAGGAATAAAACATACAAATAGGCGAAGTGCAGATGATGGAGGTTCTAAATATGGGGAAAATTAAATTGAAAATTGCCGTCTTATTTGTTTTACTGCTTTGTTTAGGCGCAGGTTATTTATACATGAATGGCATGAAAATTGAAGATGTGCCAACAGCCATTGGTGAAAGCTTAACAAATAATGATAAAGATTATACCATCTATGAATATACCATTACGAAAATTGATGGAGATGAATATTACGGTCAAGCAAAAAACGGCACAAAAATCATTTTTAATGGAAAGAAATTCGAAGATGATGTGGCCGACTTGAAGAAAGGCGATCGTATTAAAGCCTACTTTAGTAATGAAAAAAGAATAGATGGACTTATAAAAGTAGTAAAAGTCGTTAATTAACAAGTCTCCTTTCCTATAAGGAGACTTTTTTTGTGAGAAATCTTGATTGTTGCATTTGACAACAAGGATCGCTATAATAGCCCCTAAGGACAGCTAAATATCGATTGTATCCTTCGGGGCAGGGTGAAAATCCCGACCGACGGTAATAAAGCAAATGCTTTACAGCCCGTGACCCGTTAATTTATTAACGGTTGATTCAGTGAAAAGCTGAAGCCGACAGTGAAAGTCTGGATGGGAGAAGGATAAAGAAAGCTATGAACGAAAAATATTTGTTGATCATAGTTTTATTTCTGATGCAAAAAAGCCAAAGCCCCGGAATTTTTTCCGGGGCTTTCTGTATGTACATGTAGTTAATAGACCGGCATGCAGTGTTTATTAGGTGATCCCTCATCTACCTTGTATGGACCTTAAAAAGCGACGAAGGTGCTCAATCGATCACATGTCCCTAACATCGCTTTTTTATAAAGTGAGAAATACAAATGAAAAGAAAGGGAGGATCACATGTTTACGGGGATAATTGAAGAAGTTGGCACCGTACAGTCATTAAGTAAAAAGTCAGCAGATGCCATGGAAATTGTCATTAAGTGCAGCCGTGTGCTGGAAGATGTTCACCTTGGAGACAGTATTGCGATCAATGGTGTATGTCTTACAGTCACAAGCTTTACAAAAGCACAGTTCGCAGCAGATGTGATGCCAGAGACGGTCAAAGCGACATCACTGGATCAGCTGACATCAGGCAGTCCAGTGAATTTAGAGCGGGCCATGTCCTCGAATGGACGATTCGGCGGCCATTTTGTCTCAGGCCATGTTGACGGAACGGCAGTCATTACCCGAATAGAAAAGAAAAGTAATGCTATTTACTATGATTTGGAGATGGACAAGACCCTCACAGATATGCTCACGCAAAAGGGTTCGATCGCAATAGATGGTGTCAGCTTAACCATTTTCGATTTGCAAGATTCACACGTCACAGTCTCTATTATTCCTCATACGCTTGAAGGAACTATTTTCCCGACTAAATCTATGGGAGAGATTGTGAATATAGAGTGTGACATGATCGGCAAATACATTTATCGCTTTTTAACAAAAGAACAAGGCGAAAAGCAGCCATCCCGATTGACCCCATCATTTTTAAAAGAGCACGGATTCTAGGAGGCGATTGTATGTATCATTCAGTAGAAGAAGCAGTATATGCTCTAAAAGAAGGAGAAATCATTATCGTAGTGGATGATGAAGACAGAGAGAATGAAGGAGATTTTGTGGCACTTGCTGAGCATGCCACGCCTGAAGTTATTAACTTTATGGCTTTACATGGAAGAGGCCTCATTTGTACACCGGTCCATACGTCGATCGCCAAACACCTGAACCTGCATCCAATGGTAGAACAAAATACAGATGCACACCATACAGCGTTTACAGTGAGCATTGATCATGTGACAACGACGACTGGTATTAGTGCTTTTGAGCGCTCTGCGACCATGCTTGCCATGTTAAATAAAGACGCAACACCAGAAGAATTTGCCCGCCCAGGTCATGTGTTTCCGCTCATTGCAAAAGAGGGCGGTGTACTAGAAAGACCAGGTCATACAGAGGCGGCGGTAGATCTTGCGAAACTGGCAGGTTCAGAGCCAGCGGGTGTCATATGTGAAATTATGAATGTAGATGGCACAATGGCGCGCGTCCCCGAACTAAAAGAGATCCAAAAACAGCACGGTTTAAAGATGCTGACAATCGAAGCATTGCAGACCTATTTAAACAATAACGAAACAGCAACTATCGAAACAAAATAAAAATCACAAAAAAGGATGATCAACATATGAATACAATACAAGGGCATGTAGTAGCAGAAGGACTAAAATTTGCAATCGTCGTCGCGAGATTTAATGACTTTATTACAAGTAAACTGCTTGACGGAGCAGAAGATACATTGCTCAGACACGGAGCAAACGGTGACGATATTGATGTCGTGTGGGTACCGGGTGCTTTTGAAATTCCGTACATGGCAAAAAAACTAGCTGAAACAAAGAAATACGATGCCGTCATTACACTAGGAACCGTAATCCGGGGCGCAACAACTCACTACGATTATGTTTGTAATGAAGCCGCTAAAGGAATTGCTCAAAGTGCCATGTCAACAGGAGTACCGATTATCTTTGGTGTACTAACAACAGAATCCATTGAACAAGCCATCGAAAGAGCCGGCACAAAAGCTGGAAATAAAGGCAGCGAATCGGCTGCAGCTGCCATTGAAATGGCGAATCTCAATCGAACCTTTCGTTAATTTAGTGAAAAAGAGTTTAAAAACGGTATAAAAATGTTTATAATGTGTGATGAGCAAATGATTCGTGAGACATTTGCTGGACATTAGGATAATTTGAATATTGAGGGGTATATATGTTAATTCGTTATAAGAGGTCTTTTGAAAAAATTGCCATGGGGCTACTCTCCTTCATGCCGGGTGAGAAAGACGTCAAACAGCTTCAGCAGACGATGAAGTCATATGAAATGGATGAAAATCGGCAGCTGTTCCTTTGGAAAGATGGCGAGGATATCGTAGGTGCCATTGGTGTGTTGAAAACAGACGACCAAGTACAAATCGAGCATATTAGTGTGAATCCATCCCATCGAGATCAAGGAATCGGCAAGGAAATGGTTTTAGCCGTGGAAGAGGTATTCAAAACCAAAACACTCATTCCAAATGAATTAACGCAAGGCTTCTTTCATAAGTGTCACAGCGAAACAAATTAAATATCACACATGTAAAAGCAGAGGCTACAGTCCTCTGCTTTTTTTACGTTCGATCTGCTTTTTTCGTTCAAGCAATACATCTGTCCGGTCACGCAGTCTATGTTTTTCGATCAAAAATGTGTGGGATAAGTTGCTCTCCTGTCCAAAGGTCAGTCCTTCTTTTTGAGCCATTTCTTGGCATAAAGAAAGAAGCGCTTGATCTTTGATCGGGAGCAACACACTTTCGTAGGGCATGTCTTCATTCATTTTCTTCTTTAGCGTTCTCAGAAGTATGAGAAACGCCTCATCATCTAGACCGAGGTTCGCTAATACGGGCCGGTTTGCTTCCAGCAAGTGGAGGCTGTTTGAAATGAGCCGTTTTGCCCCTTTTCCATTTCCCCGTCTTTGATGATACAAAGCAACGGCAAGCTGAATGAAACCAACCCAATATTCTTTGCGCTGCTCAGGCGGGTCTTCCTTCCAATATTCCTCAAGAATTTCATGACACTCAAAATAATCCCTTGTCGTATGAAATTCATGTAAAAAAGCCACGTACGCTTCAGGATACACAGTGGTCATCTCCTTTTCCACTCTCAGTCTAACATATTGAAAAGAAAAGAAGAAAGAGCGCCCTTCGTGAAAGGACGCTCTGTTTCTTTAATAAACCCAAGCCGCGCCAACGATGATCAGCAAGATGAAAAGCACGACAATAAGCGCGAAACCTCCGCCAAAGTTATAGCCATCTCCCATAATGATACGGCCTCCTTTTTCATCAGTTCTGTTTACAATGGTATTCTATGTATAAATGCCCTGAATGGTATGGGCGAAACCACTGTTTTTCTTGTTTTGCCTAGGACATCATGGTCGAAATTATATTGGACGAGAGCTTTATCCTGTCTTATACTAAAGGTTAGCCGGTGAAACGGTACTTAGAAGACAGTAGAAATGGTGAGAAAAAAATGCTGGAATATCAGGTGAAAATAGATTCGTTTGAAGGTCCTTTGGACTTACTTTTACATTTAATCAACCGGTTGGAAATCGATATTTATGATATTCCCGTTGCTAAAATTACGGAGCAGTATTTATTATATGTCCACACAATGAGGGAGCTTGAACTTGATGTGGCAAGTGAATATTTGGTGATGGCTGCAACCCTCCTGAGTATTAAAAGCAGAATGCTCCTTCCGAAACAAGAGGAAGAGCTATTTGATGAAGACCTGCTCGAAGAGGAAGAGGACCCTCGAGAAGAGCTGATTGGCAAATTGATTGAATACCGCAAGTATAAAAATGCAGCACAAGAACTAAAGGAACGCGAGGAAGAAAGGCAAAATGCCTTTACAAAACCTCCGAGTGATTTAAGCGAATTTGCAAAAGAATCGGAAGTGAAGGACACAAACTTACATGTCACGGTGTATGATATGTTAGGTGCGTTCCAAAAGGTATTGAACCGAAAAAAAATAACGAAACCAGCACCATCTAAGATTACAAGACAAGAAATCCCGATTGAAGACAAAATGAATGAGATTATGAACCATTTAAGAAAAACGAAAAAGCGGACCAATTTCATGACTCTATTTCAACATGATCAAAAGGAGCACCTTGTCGTGACGTTTCTTGCTGTTCTCGAATTGATGAAAAGTCATCAAATCATGTTAGAGCAGGAAGGAAACTTTGAAGACATTTATATAATAGGGAGTGAAACGATTCATGACGCTTGATATCGTGAATTGGAAAGCCATCATAGAAGCGCTGCTGTATGCAGCAGGTGACGAAGGCTTAACAAAAAAACAGCTCATGTCTGTTCTTGAAGTAGAAGAGGCAGCATTACTCGACATGATGTCTGCCGTAAAGGAAGAATATCAAAAACAAGAACGAGGGATTGAGCTCATTGAATATGCAGATTCATATATGCTGCTGACGAAAAAAGAATACAGCATTTATTTGAAAAAATTAGTCGAGACCCCATCCAAAGGTTTGTCACAGGCAGCGCTTGAGGTACTCGCAATCGTTTCTTATAAACAGCCGATCACACGCAGTGAGGTAGAGGAGATCAGAGGAGTCAAATCAGAGCGGGTGCTTCATAGTTTAGTAGCCAAAGCACTGCTCTGTGAAGTAGGACGTGCCGATGGCCCGGGGCGAGCGATTCTTTATGGGACAACGCCTACCTTTTTAGAGCAGTTTGGCTTAAAGGCCTTGGATGAATTACCTCCGCTTCCAGAGAATGTGGAAGCAGATGGTGTACAAGAAGAGGCTGATCTATTTTTTGGAAACTTCAATCAAACATTCGAAGAGATAAAATAGTTCAAAAGAATGAAAAATGTATGATAAAATATAAAAAAGATTTTAGGTCTAACATCTATTGATGTCAGATAAAATGGTAATAAAGCCATGAGGGGAAGGTAAACACGAAACAAATGGCACATATGAATGTAAAGGCTCAAGTTGATCAAGCAGGCGTCTTTTTATCAAAGGTTGCAACTGAAATGAATGGTTTTCTGAACGAAGCTACCTTATCAAGCATGAAACGATTAAACCCTGAAGCGGAAGCCTATTATTGTGACATATTGAGTACATTACGGAAGCTTGCAGTGTACAGCGAGGATGCAGCGGCAGTTTGCAGGAAAATCAGCCAGCAGCAGACATTCCCGCAGCAAGCCGCGCAGCAGACGCTTCACCGTATTTATCATCAATGTATTGAAGAATTTTTTACGCCGAAAAAGGATACATGGTATGAAGACAGCCGTTCCGCGTATACAGGAAAGGGCAGCATTGTTTTCCACCATGAAGTATCCGCTGATATGAAACGATTATTTTCTTCATTAGAAAACGATTTTTTAGCGATGAGAGAAGAGCTAGAATATACGACATCTCATCAGCAAATGAAAATGGTATAGCAAGAGGAAAAAGTGTCTCTACATATAGAGACGCTTTTTTTATGGACGAGGCATCATAACTTTTTAAGGCGCGCATACACTTGTACAAAACGGACAAGGACGTGAATGAACATGCCCTATTTAAAAATTGGAACAGCAGTCCTTCTTCTATTTACACTCTTACTGCCTTTTTCCTCACATGCCAAAGCAGACATATCATTATCTGTGAGTGCAAGAAGCGCCATTTTAATAGATGGACAGTCAGGCAGAGTCCTATTTGGAAAGGACGAGCATGAAAAAAGGAGAATCGCCAGTATTACGAAAATTATGACGGCGGTATTAGCCATTGAATCAGGAAAAATGAAAGACACCGTCAAGGTATCAAAACGCGCGATTCAAGCAGAGGGCTCATCGCTCTATTTAAAAGAAGGGCAGAAGGTGAGTTTAGAAGACTTGACGTACGGGCTTATGCTGCGTTCTGGAAATGATGCAGCTGTTGCCATTGCAGAGCATGTGGGCGGCAGCTTAGAAGGATTTATTTTTATGATGAATCAAAAAGCGTCTGAACTAGGAATGGAGAATACAAATTTTCAAAATCCGCATGGACTCGATGATCATAAACATCATTATTCATCAGCGTATGACATGGCCATTTTAACAAAATATGCCATGGAGCATAAACAATATCAAAAAATTGCGGGCACGACTTTCTATAAAGCGAAAACGATGGAAGGCTATTGGAAAAATAAAAACAAGCTCCTCACTGGTTTATATCAATATTCAACTGGGGGGAAAACGGGATATACGAAGCTTGCAAAACGCACACTTGTCTCTACAGCTGCAAAAGGGGATGCGGCGCTGATCGCTGTGACCATTAATGCGCCAGATGATTGGAAGGATCATATCTCTATGTTTGAATATGCATTTGATCACTATAAAACGTACGTACTTGCTGAAAAAGGAAGACTCGCTTCGTTAAAAGGAACCTTTTACGAAAAAAAAGCATTTATCAAGCGTGATGTGGACTATTTTTTAAATGAAGATGAGAAAAAGCTAGTGGAAATTGAAACGGAAATGCTTACCCCTCAAAAGAAGTGGGAAAAAAACGCCGAAGCCATCCCGGATGTTGTAGGGAAAATGACATTTTTATTAGATGGCCAGGTGATCGAGCAAGTTCCGATTTTTTATGAAAATAAACGAAATCGAATGCCTCAAAAAAGCTTTCAAGAAATGTTTAAGTCTGTCTTTCAGACATCTATAGGCGGATCTTCATGGTCAATCTAATTTGGGTATTCCTCACTGTCATCGGTCTTGTCTATGCGATGTTCAACGGAACGATGGAGGAAGTAAACGAAGCTGTATTTAAGGGCTCAAAAGAAGCAGTTACCATTTCAATTGGTCTGATTAGTGTCCTCGTTTTTTGGCTCGGACTGATGAAGATTGCAGAAGAGGCAGGTTTGTTAAATTTCTTTAGTAAATTGTGCCGTCCCTTTATTTCAAAGCTATTTCCGGATATTCCGCCTAACCATCCCGCAATGGGGTATATTTTGTCCAACCTTATGGCGAATTTCTTTGGTCTCGGGAATGCTGCTACACCGCTTGGGATTAAGGCAATGGAGCAGATGAAAGCATTAAACGGCGGAAAAAATGAGGCAAGCCGGTCCATGATTACATTTTTAGCGGTCAACACATCCTCTATCACACTTGTGCCAACAACCGTCATTGCGATTAGAATGACCTATGGTGCAGATCAGCCAACAGACATTGTAGGCCCAACCATTTTGGCAACACTCATTTCAGGAATCGGTGCAATTCTCATTGATCGCTATTTCCACTATCGCAGAAGCAGGCGGGGGTGATCTCGTGTCATTTATTAACTGGCTGTCACTTGCTTTGATCCCACTGATCATCGCAGGAATTTTGATTGCGGGAACCATTAAAAAGGTACCGACCTATGAAACATTTGTCGAGGGCGGGAAAGAGGGGATTCAAATTGCCTTTTCAATCATTCCTTATTTAGTCGGCATGCTTGTGGCCATTACGATATTCCGTGCGTCTGGTGCGCTTGACTTTGTCATGGGACTGTTAAAACCTGTGTTTACAGCGATCGGCTTCCCGGCAGAAGTGGTGCCGCTTGCGTTTATTCGTCCGATATCTGGCACGGCCGCACTCGGGATGACATCAGACCTCATTGCGACATATGGACCAGATTCTTTTATCGGACAGCTCGCAGCTGTCATGCAAGGGTCAACAGATACCACCCTATACATTTTAACGGTCTATTTTGGAGCAGTCGGTATTAAAAAGATGGGGGATGCGCTGAAAGTAGGACTGTTAGCGGACCTCATTGGAATCATTGCATCTGTCATCATCGTCAGTTTGTTATTTAGCGGCGCCTAATGAGGCGCTTTTTTGTATTTCGTGGATGGAAAATCGCTTTTTAGCTGAAATTAGACAGACGAATCGCTTATTTTTCCACGAATGCTTGTTTGTTTTAAGTCAAGCAAGTAAGATAGTACATGAGGTGAAAGACAAATGGAACGTTTACAGAAAGTAATTGCACATGCCGGCGTCGCTTCTAGACGAAAGGCAGAAGAATTAATTAAAGAAGGACGAGTTACCGTTAATGGTCAAACAGTGACAGAGCTCGGAGTAAAAGTGGGCTCTTCAGATAAAATTGAAGTCAACGGATTAAAGCTTGAAAGAGAAGAACCGGTTTACTTTATGCTTTATAAACCGCGCGGCGTCATTTCAGCTGCTGAGGATGATAAAGGACGTAAGGTCGTCACAGATTTCTTTGATGACGTCCCGCAGCGCCTTTATCCAATCGGCCGCTTAGATTATGATACGAGCGGTTTGATTTTAATTACAAATGACGGGGAATTTGCCCATAAGCTCATGCATCCGAAATATGAAATTGATAAAACGTATGCAGCGAAGCTAAAAGGCATCCCATCAAAGGAATTGCTTAGAAAGCTAGAAAAAGGGATCATGTTAGATCATAAAAAGACAGCACGTGCTCGTGCCAAAATGCTTTCTATCGATAAACGAAAGCAGACATCTATCGTTCAATTAACCATTCATGAAGGCAGAAACAGACAAGTGCGCCGCATGTTTGAAGCGATCGGTCATGATGTGTTAAAGCTAAAAAGAGAGCAATATGCGTTCCTTCATATTGAAGGCATGAGACCAGGAGACCGCAGAGAATTGTCTCCGCATGAAGTCAAGCGCCTAAGAGCGATTGCAGATCATGGGAAAAGCGCTTTTTAATTTTCACATAAACTTCAAAAAATGAAGAAGCATCAAAAGAAGGAGAATGCTATAATTTACCTGAATGTCTATGGGGAAGGGGTACTTCAGATGAAGAAAAGACGGTTTTTCATACGGACGGGCATTCTCCTCGTGATGCTTGCTGCACTTTGTTATACGATGTATAACTCAGTATTTGCCAAACAGGATCAAGTCAAAGAAGGATCTATTGCGCCAAACTTTGTCCTTCAATCAGTGGATGGGGAACGGATTGAATTAAAGGAATTAAAAGGCAAAGGCGTCTTCCTTAATTTTTGGGGGACCTGGTGTGGTCCGTGTAAACAAGAATTTCCTTACATGGCAAATCAATATGAAGTATTCAAGGATCGCGGTGTGGAAATTGTTGCAGTCAATGTTGGGGAATCCAATATTGCCGTGAAAAATTTTATGGAAACCTATGGCGTGAATTTTCCTGTTGCGATGGACAAAGATCGTCAAGTGACAGAGGCATATGATATTACGCCGCTGCCAACCACATTTTTAATTAATCCTGAAGGCAAGGTAATCAAAGTCATAAAGGGAACCATGACAGAACGTAATGTCTATGAATATATGAATTTGATTAAACCAAAGGGGTCATAGAATGAAAGAGGTAAAGTGCGAGTGTGGACATATTAATCCAATCGGTACTGTTTTATGTGAATCATGCGGGAATCCAATTGCAGCTATAGAGAAAAACTCTTCAAAGCTGCTTGATATGAGATATGACGGCAGTGCAAGACGCTCGCAAACATACAACAAAACGATTGTGGATAAAGTATGGAACTTTTTTTCTTCCGTTAAAGTGGGTGTGTGGCTGATTGTTATTACACTGCTTGCTTCCTCACTAGGAACCATTTTTCCGCAGGAGCGGTTTATTCCGCCAGGTGCATCTGCTTCCACCTATTATGAAGAGCAATATGGGTCGTTTGGTAAGCTGTATTACATACTTGGATTCCATGATCTTTATAATTCTTGGTGGTTTTTAGCTTTAGTCGCATCAATCGGAATCTCCCTTGTCATTTGCAGTCTCGACCGGGTCATTCCTCTTTATCGGGCACTTAAAAATCAAGGGGTTATCAAAAAAGAAGGCTTTATGAGAAGACAGCGTCTGTTCAGTGAAACAGACAAAACGTTAGATCAGCATACATATGAAGGCATCATAAGAGCAATGAAACAAAAGCGTTACCGCGTGCGAGAAGAAAACGGACATATTTTAGCTGAAAAAGGCCGCTTTTCACGCTGGGGGCCTTACGTCAATCACATTGGATTAATCATCTTTCTCATTGGATCGATGCTCCGGTTTGTCCCGGGCATGTATGTGGATGAAACGCTCTGGGTCAGAGAAGGGGAAACGGCCCCAATCCCAGGCACAGATGGTCAATACTTCTTGAAAAATAATGCGTTTTCAATTGACCGCTATGAAACTGGAAATGAAAAAGAAGTGTTTGAGAATGCGATTGAAAGAGCTGGCGACGGTCAAGTGGTGAAAAGTTATAAAACCGATGCCACTTTATACAAACGTGAAGGGGAAGTTGTTTTTGGTGAAAAGCCCAAGCTGAAGCAGGTAACAGAACACGATATCAAAGTGAACGAACCGCTCAAGTTTGATCATTTCTCATTATATCAAGTGGATTTTAAACAAAATGAACTCGATCAAATGGTCTTTCAGCTGATTCGTAAAGATACAGAAAAATCTTTCGGAACAGTGAAGATTAATCTGCTGGAGCCTAAGTCAGAATATGATCTTGGTAGCGGTTACAAAGTCAAAGTGATGAGCTATCTCCCTGATTTTTATTTTGACGATGATGGAACGCCGAGTACGAAAACAAGGAATCCAAATAATCCTGCTTTCGTGTTTGAAATGATTTCTCCTGAAAAGCCTAAAGGTGAAAAAAGTTTTGTGGCGATTCAAGAGACAGTAGAAGGCTCTGATAACAACATATATAAGATGAAGTTTGATCGAGTGGAAACGAAAAACGTCACGGGATTGACGGTTAGAAAAGATTTAACTCTCGGGGTGCTCATCGTAGGCGGGATTATCTTCATGATTGGTGTCGTGCAGGGGATGTATTGGCAGCATAGAAGAATTTGGCTGTCTGCAAAGGATGGAAAAGTATTTGTGGCAGGACACACAAACAAAAACTGGTTCGGCTTAAAGTCTGATCTCAACGTGTTACTAAGTGACAGTGGCATCAAACAGCCAGTTGATCAAAAAGAACTGCCTGATACAACAAGTATCAGCAAAAGCAAGGGGGAAGGATTAGATGGCAGCAGTCAGTGAAAACCTGTTATTTGCAGCTTTTCTATTGTATTTAGCGGCAGTTCCTTTTTTTGGTGGTGCCATTAAAGGAAAAAAGAAAGTTGATGGACCGCGCAGGAATAAGGCGGCACTTATCGGCATTACGCTCACCATCATCGGTTTTTTAAGTCAATTTGGCTATTTTATTTCAAGATGGATGGCGTCTGGTCATGCACCAGTCAGTAATTTGTTTGAATTCACAACCGCTTTTGGCATGATGCTTGTGCTCGCATTCATCATTTTATATTTTGTGTATCAAGTGTCTGTACTTGGTTTATTTACACTTCCAATCGCTTTATTGATTATTGCCTATGCAAGTATGTTCCCATCAGATATTTCACCGCTGATTCCTTCACTACAAAGTAATTGGCTTTATATTCACGTGACAACAGCAGCACTTGGGCAAGCCATTTTAGCGATCAGCTTTGTGGCAGGTGTCATCTTCTTATTAAAGCATGTCGACCAAACAAAGCCAGGGAAGAAGACATTTGGTTTAGAGCTCGTCATGTTTATGATTGTCGTCACACTTGCATTTATCGCTGTCACGTCCATCTTTAGAATGACAGGATACGAGGCGAAATTTAATTGGGTCGATAAAAATAAAGAGGAAAGTGTGATGGTCTATGAGCTGCCAGCTCTAGTTGGACCTCATAAAGGAGAGCTTGTGACGCAAGATCGTTTGGAACCATTTGTTGATTTGCCGCCTGTTTTTTCAGGAAGAAAGGTCAATACGGTGTTATGGTCATTCGGCACGGGGCTGATCTTGTATGGACTGATTCGGTTGATCATTCGCAAACGACTCAGCGCTCTGCTTCAACCGCTTGTGAAGCAGGTGAACCTAGATTTAGTCGATGAAATTGGATACAGGGCTGTTTCCATTGGTTTCCCTGTATTTGCGTTAGGCGGGCTGATTTTTGCAATGATCTGGGCGCAAATTGCCTGGACTCGGTTCTGGGGCTGGGACCCGAAGGAAGTATGGGCATTGATTACGTTTCTCTTTTATGCAGCCTACCTTCATCTTCGCTTATCAAGGGGCTGGCATGGCGAAAAGTCCGCTTGGTTAGCTGTCATCGGATTCGCCATCATTATGTTTAATCTCATCTTTGTCAATCTTGTGATTGCAGGGCTTCATTCTTACGCGTAATCACATGAAAAAGGCCAACTTTTATGAATCGATTCGGCTTTTTGTTAAAATGAATGTAACAACGGAGAAAGCAGGAGGATTGTCTAATGGAACACACAACTCAAACGAAAATATTAGTCGTAGATGATGAGGCAAGAATTCGCCGCCTTTTAAAAATGTATTTAGAACGTGAAAATTATGAAATCGATGAAGCAGAAAATGGAGATGAGGCGATTCAAAAAGGACTCCAAACAGATTATGACCTCATTTTACTCGATTTAATGATGCCTGGGACAGATGGAATCGAAGTGTGTAATCAAATTCGAGACAAAAAAGCGACTCCAATCATTATGCTGACGGCAAAAGGAGAAGAAGCCAACCGCGTCCAAGGGTTTGAGGCAGGAACGGATGACTATATCGTAAAACCTTTTAGCCCGCGTGAAGTTGTTTTACGTGTGAAGGCATTGCTCAGAAGATCTTCTCAAACGTCTTATCTCAATACTGGGACAACAACAAAAGATGTACTTGTGTTTTCTCATCTTTCAATTGACCACGATGCGCATAGAGTGACGGCTGATGGCAAAGAAGTCAGTCTCACGCCGAAGGAATATGAGCTTTTATATTTCCTTGCGAAAACACCGGATAAGGTTTATGACAGAGAGAAGCTGTTAAAAGAAGTATGGCAGTATGAATTCTTTGGAGACTTGAGAACAGTCGATACCCACGTCAAACGACTTCGCGAAAAGCTGAATAAAGTGTCACCAGAAGCTGCGAAAAAAATCGTGACGGTATGGGGTGTCGGGTACAAATTTGAGGTCGGCGCTGAATGAAACTGTGGAAAAGTGTCGTTGGAAAGCTATGGTTAACCATTCTCTTCCTCGTCCTGATCGTTTTATCTATTTTAACCGTGCTTCTTTTAGAGTTCATTGAGAATTACCATGTAGAAGAAGCAAAGTCAGATTTAACTCAAATGGCAAACAAAGTAGCGGTCATTTTAGAAAGCCATGAGGATCAATCGCTCGCAAGGTCGATTACATCAGAGCTTGCTGACAAATTGACGAGTATTGCGATTATCCAAGAGGACGGGCTAGAGTGGTATTCGTCTGAAAAAGACGGGAAGCTTCCTGCGATTACAAAGAAACAAATTGAAGCGGACAGTGATTTAAATCAAGCACTAAAAGATCGTAAAAAAATCAGTAAACGTGCAGAACCAAATGCAGGCAATCAGAAAGATGAACGAATTGTCGTCGGTGTTCCATTTGAGGCAAACGGAAAAAAAGGCATGGTCTTTCTTTCTCAATCATTACTCGCTGTAGAACAAACAACGAAACATACGACGCGTTATATCTTCTTAGCAGCCGGAATTGCCATTGTTCTGACCACTATCTTCGCTTTCTTCTTATCAACACGTGTCACCTATCCTCTCAGAAAGATGAGAGAGGGAGCACAGGATTTGGCGAAGGGGAAATTTGATACAAAGATTCCTATATTAACGCAAGACGAAATTGGAGAATTGGCCATCGCCTTTAATCAAATGGGCAAGCAGCTTAAATTCCATATCACAGCCTTAAATCAAGAAAAAGAACATTTGTCCAACATTTTAAGCAGTATGGCCGATGGTGTCATCACCATCAATATTGATGGAACGATTCTCATGACGAATCCTCCTGCAGAACGATTCTTGCAGGCATGGTATTACGAGCAAAATATGAAGATCAAAGATGGAGATGAACTGCCACCAGAAGCGAGAGAACTGTTTCATACAGCCGTCAGCACAGAAAAAGAGCAAATGATCGAAGTCACGCTGCAAGGACGTACTTGGGTTCTTCTCATGTCTCCGCTTTATAATCAGCAGGATGTCAGGGGAGCAGTTGCGGTCCTTCGTGATATGACAGAGGAACGAAGACTTGATAAGCTGAGAAAAGACTTCATTGCCAATGTCAGTCATGAACTTCGTACACCAATTGCCATGCTTCAAGGGTATAGTGAGGCGATTGTAGATGATATTGCAGGCTCAGAAGAGGAAAAGAAAGAGATTGCGCAAATTATCTACGACGAATCACTTCGAATGGGACGTCTTGTGAATGACCTTCTAGATCTAGCGAGAATGGAAGCGGGCCATATTACACTTAATCTTGAATCGACAGATACAGAAGAGTTAACCGAGAAGATTTACCGCAAGTTTCTCGGTATTGCGAAAGAAAAACAAGTTGATCTCACATATGACATTCAAGTGGATGAACCGCACTTTGTACTCGATCCGGATAAGATTGAGCAGGTGTTTACGAATCTCATTGATAACGCCATTCGTCATACACCAGAGGGCGGAGAGGTTCACTTCTCGGTTCAATCGGTGGAAAGCGGTCTGAAAATGGATGTAAAAGATTCGGGAAGCGGAATCCCGGAAGAGGATCTGCCATTTATTTTCGAACGTTTCTATAAAGCGGATAAGGCAAGAACAAGAGGGCGTTCTGGTACTGGGCTTGGTCTTGCGATTGTGAAGAACATCGTAGAGGCGCATCAAGGCTCCATTCATGCACATAGCAAAGCGGGTACAGGTACACACTTTACCTTTTATATTCCGAGAAAAAAGCAGGAACTCGTCTAATCCTGACGAAGAATCTTGTTACATGAGAAACACTTCTTTTCTAAAAAAAGAAGTGTTTTTTTATTTTCATATTTTTAAGGAGAAGTTAAACAAAAAGCCCTTCCCAAATTGTCGAACTTGTAATATATTTGTCATAAAGTTGTAATGTAACGTTTTGTAAGAGTCAATCGACAAAAATAAGTGAACGGAGGGGTTTCCTATGCATGAAACCTTTCAAAAAATATATGATTCGTACCATCAAGATTTGTACCAGTTTTTATTTTATATGGTTAAAGATAAAAATCAGGCAGAGGATCTCGTTCAGGAGGTTTACATCCGGGTACTTCACTCATATAAAACTTTTGAAGGAAGAAGCAGCGAGAAAACATGGCTGTTTTCAATTGCGAGGCATGTGGCGATTGATTGGTTTCGCAAACAGCAAACCATTAGACAACGGGTACTCGGCACGTTTGATTGGGATAAGCAGGATGTAAAGGACCCAGACTTGCTCCCAGACGAACTGGCTGTACAGGATGAAAATGTAAAAGAAATCTATGCCGCACTTGATCATTGCACGATTGATCAACGAGCTGTCATCATTTTAAGATTTATCCAGGGCTACTCAATCATGGAGACGGCAAAGGCGCTAAAGTTCTCGGAAAGCAAAGTCAAAACAACGCAGCACCGAGGCCTGAAAGTGCTCCGAAAACATATGGAGCTTTTGAAGGAGGAGCTAGTGAATGAAAACGAACAGGTCCGATTGGAGCGAAGAACGAATCAAGGTGTTACTAAGTCAGCTTCCAAAGGTGGAGGACAACCGTTCATCTAAGCAGATATACCAGCAGATGCTGATGGCAAGCGGGCAGAAAAAGAAAAGTGCCAAATGGATCGGTCCAGCGGTCGCAACCGTTGTGGTTTTATTTATGGCGTTTTTGATTTCTCCTCATTTATTTCAGCCGGCTGCTCAAGATCATCATAAGCAAGTGGAAACAAGTGCTGACAAAAGTCAGGTGAACGCCACATTAGAGGCGGTCAAACAGACTGATGGGCCCTCACACGTTGTTTCTCGTAAGCAGCAGCAAAAGTATATGACCATTGCATACATAGATGAATCAACCTCTCAGGTAGTTCCAATTAGCATTGAAAAAGAGGATGAGTATGATCATTTGCAGGAAATGATGAACACATATGAGCAGGTGCAGCTGCCTGAAATGACAAAACCTCTTCAATCTTATATTGATATGGTAGATCTTCGAGAAAAAGGAGATACACTCATCTTTCAGTTAAAAAATGATTTGTCCCTCGATACGTTAAAAGAAGCCAACCGGTTTAAAGATATGGTAAAAGAAACGCTAAAATGGAGTAAGTATAAGCAGGTACAGGTCAAGACATCCAAAGGTTCTCAACTTCAATTAGGAGCAAATGGCCGCATTGGAACAATGTCGATTGAGAAACAAACAAAGCACGCTTATTATATTTTAGACAACAAAAGCGGGACTTTTTTAGTGCCTTCAAAAACCCATTATTCTTCGTATGAAGATGCGGTAGAGGCCATGAAGCGGACAAGTGATGCCGGACTTGATCCATTAATTAAAGATGAATCGATTAAAGAAGTGACGACTAAAGGAAAACATGTGACTATCACATTTGGAGCATCAGCGCAATTATCGGACTCAAATGATCATATTCTACTCATTGAAGGTCTGCTGCTCTCAGCGAAAGATTTTGGTTTTACAGAGGTCACCATTCAACAGGCGGGGGCAGATCAAGTTGGTCCATATGAATTAGAAGAACCCATAGAGGTGCCGGCTCTGCCGAATCCAGTTGTTATAAGAGACCGTTAAAGGACGCAAGAAATTGCGTTCTTTTTTGATGTATAGAAAATAGCTTCCTTGCTGTATACTAAGCTGTCATAAAAAGAACCTCAAAGAAGGGGAGTCACTGATGAAAAGGTATTGCTTCATATGTGCCAGCTGTTTTTTGCTGTTGATCTTTTCGCCTTTTGCTCATGCACAGAAAACAAGCGAATGGGTGGAGCCGATAAAAGGAGAAGTCACGGATTTGTTTGGGACAAGAGGTGGCTCGCACAAGGGATTAGATATAGCTGCGCCTGAAGGAGAATCCATATTTGCTGCAAGTGAAGGTGTGGTCTCGCGTTCGTATGTATCTGCTACATATGGAGAGGTTGTGTTTATCCAGCATCCAAATGGATATGAAACCGTCTATGCACATTTACACGAGCGTTTTGTTAAAAAAGGTGACCATGTAGAAGCAGGGCAGCCGATCGGCATTATCGGCAACACAGGGGCTTCTAGAGGCACTCATTTGCATTTTGAGGTGCACAAGGGTAATTGGTCAGTCAGTAAAGAAGATGCGGTAGATCCACTCACAATCATTGCGATGGATCGTTTCCAAGAGCCGGCTCTTCATGTAAACGGGCAAGAAAAAAATACATATCTCATTAAACAAGGAGATACCCTTTGGTCGATTGCAAAGGCGCACGAGATGACTGTGGAACAATTGAAAAAAATCAATGAGCTTACTACTCATCTCATCCGAACGGGAGACCGTTTAATGATTTCAACAAAATAAACCTCATGCAAATGCATGAGGTTTAACATTATTTTTTATAGGTCGATCAGACGGACAGAAAGTATATCTTGCACTTCGGTTAATTCTTTGACAATTTCGTCCTCAAGATGTTTGTCGAAAGAAAGCATCATGATGGCTTCGCCGCCTTTTTCTTTACGTCCTACTTGCATTGTCGCAATGTTGACATCATGGTCGCCTAATATTTGTCCAACCTTTCCAATCACACCAGGTGCATCTGTATGCTGGATGTAGACAAGGTGTCCATCTGGATAAAAATCAATATTAAATCCATTAATGGAAACAACGCGTTCTCCTAAATGCGGGATGTAGGTTGCTTTTAGAGTAAAGGTTGAAAGGTCACCTTTGACTTCAATAGAAATGCTGTTTTCGTAACCAGATTCGCTGGAAGAAATTTTTTCACTAAAGCTAATGCCGCGTTCTTTTGCCACCATCCCAGCATTTACTTCATTTACAGTCGAATCGACGCGTTCTTTTAAAAAGCCTGACAGGAGACTTTTTGTAATAAAGGAGGTTTCGAGTTTTGAAATAGAGCCTTCGTAAGAGATGCTTACTTCTTTTACAGGTTCTCTCATTGATTGAGAGACAAGACGTCCGAGCTTTCCTGCAAACTGATGATAAGGCTGAATCTTTTTGAACTCGTCTTTTGTCATCGCTGGTAGATTAATAGATGACATGACAGGGAGTCCTTTTGCAAATTGAAGTACTTCTTCAGAAACTTGCGCCGCTACATTTAATTGTGCTTCCTTTGTCGATGCGCCAAGATGCGGAGTCGCAATGACGAGCGGATGGTCTACAAGCGGATTATCAGTAGGAGGTTCTACCTCAAATACATCGAGTGCAGCTCCTGCAACATGGCCGTTTTCAAGCGCTTCAAGAAGGTCACGCTCGTCAATAATACCGCCGCGCGCACAGTTCACTAGGCGAACGCCTTTTTTTGTTTTTGCAATTGTTTCTTTATTGAGAAGCCCTCTTGTTTCTTTTGTTAATGGGGTATGTACAGTGATAATATCTGATACTTCGAGTACTTCATCAAGTGACTTGGCATTGACACCAATTTTTTCTGCACGTTCTTTTGTGAGAAATGGATCAAATACGTTTACCGTCATGCCAAATGCTCTTGCACGCTGGGCGATTTCGCTTCCGATTCTGCCAAGTCCAACAATCCCAAGAGATTTTCCATAAAGCTCAGCACCAACATATGCGCCTCTGTTCCATTCTTTTGATTTCACAGAAATATTGGCTTGTGGAATATGACGCATGAGCGAAGAGATCATGGCAAATGTATGCTCAGCTGTGGAGATCGTATTACCGTTTGGTGCATTGATGACAATGACGCCATGCTTGGTCGCTTCATCAATATCAATATTGTCTACTCCCACACCGGCACGGCCGACAATTTTTAATGAAGACATTTTTTCATAAAGCTCTTTGGTCACTTTCGTAGCACTTCTGACAAGTAAGGCATCAAATGTGTGTAATTCATCTTCTGCTTCTGTTACATTTTTTTGGACAATTTCAACAAAATCTGATTCTAAAAGTGGTAAAAGACCATCATTGCTCATTTTATCTGAGACTAATACTCGAAACATCGTAAGATTTCCTCCTAAAATAAACGTCATAAATATCTGATAATTTACCATATTCCTTTTCACTGTGTCAATCAAATTAAAGCAGTAAAGCGAAAAAGAAAACACGAACATTTATTGGTATCTTTATAAAGAATGGACACCTTTAAACAAAAGATAACCAATTTTTGCGCATTTGTCATTATAATTTTTAAGTTTTTTACGATTTCTTAAAACTGATGAAATTGCTCAGGATTTTTATCTGTACAAATGCTCATATATCATATATAATGATGTCGAATTGAATAATGATCAATCTTCGGGGCAGGGTGCAATTCCCTACCGGCGGTGATGAGCATAGTCTCTAAGCCCGCGAGCCTTTTTTGGCAGGATTCGGTGTGATTCCGAAGCCGACAGTATAGTCTGGATGGGAGAAGATGGAGGTTCGTAAACGTTGAAAACATGGTTTTTCACACGTTTATTTGTCTAGCCCAAATTCCCCGCTCCTGTTTTCATGAGCGGTTTTTTTGCGGCTGAAATTGAACAATCCTCTTTTCGAAAGATTTGATCGAAAAGGAGAGAGAATATTGAATCAAAGTAAAGTAAAACGTTTAGTCGTCACCAGTATGCTCAGCAGTATTTCGTTCGTGTTAATTTTATTGGATTTCCCTTTCCCAGGGCTTCCAGCGTATTTGAAAATTGATTTCAGTGATATACCAGCCATTATTGCGATTTTAATTTATGGGCCGGGTGCAGGAATTGCCGTTGAGGCATTAAAAAATGTTCTGCATTATCTCATTCAAGGCAGTATGTCTGGTGTTCCAGTTGGGCAAGTCGCGAACTTCATTGCAGGCACATTATTCATCTTACCAGTTGCCTTTATGTTCAAAAAAATTAAATCAGCAAAAGGGATGGCATGGTCAATGATCATGGGTACATTACTGATGACTGTGATGATGAGCATTTTAAATTACTTCTTATTCCTGCCAGCTTACACATGGTTTTTAAACGCACCTGAACTATCTGATCATGCGCTCAAGACGACCATTACAGCAGGGATCTTACCTTTTAACTTTATTAAAGGAATGATCATTACCATCGTGTTTAGCTTCATTTTTGTGAAAATGCGTCCATGGTTTGAAAATAAACGCCGACTTCAAAATAGTTAATATAAAAAAAGCCCCTGCATAAGGGGCTTTTATACTATTCATGCTTAAGTGGGTCACCCTCGAAAGATTCGTCCGCAACTTTGATTGAGTCAGTTGGACATCCTTCAAATGCATCAAGCATATCTTCTTCAAGTACTTCTGGAACTTCTACAGTCCCTTGGTTGTCGTCAAGCGTAACAAATGCAATGCCTTCATCATCATAATCATAAATGTCTGGAGCAGCTGCACCGCATGCGCCGCAAGCAATACATGTGTCTTTGTCTACAATTGTATATTTTGCCATGTTAAAAAATACCTCCCAGATAGTTCGATGGAACACATGGTTTAACCTTTTTAGTTTCACCGATAAAAAACAATTTCCTCAAACCTTATTGTAATGATTTTAAATTCACATTTCAACTGTAAAGTGATTGAGAATGCTTATCACATAAGGGTTTGTTCATAACTTTCCCCCATAAATTGAGTTTAAACATTTCTTCTTGTATGAAATCTGTTAAAATAAAGGGAGAAAATATTCGAATTTTGTCAGGAAGACAGGTGCTTTGATGAATGACTCTTCATTATTTGGATGTCATGTTAATGGACAGCGTATATAAATTGAACGGCGAACGCTCCATTAGTGCTGTCTACCATCTTTTTAAAGGAAAAAAATCATCACAAACCATACAGGATGCCAGCTTGTTTGAGCTTTCCAGGTACTTCGGCTGTTACCCGGGGTTTACGAGGGATCAGCTGAATCGTTCTGCTTTAAAGCTTGAAGAGAAGCACTACATTAGAAAAAACGATGAGACATTCAGCATCACTGAAGCAGGGCAGCGAATGCTAAACCAGCATTTTTCTGAAAAACCGATGCCCGCTTATTTTCATGGTGCCAAATATCACGATAAAGCAAAGATGCTATGGATGAGGCTCTCTTTACTTGTACAAGTGCTTTCTCACTATATGGCTGGATCGCATCAATATGTTCCAATACAAAGAGATGTCTCGGTTCAAAGCTGGACGAAATCTTTCTTGAAACAGCATCAGCAGAAAAGCAAGCTTTCAGAAGATCTGCATCATGAACTAGAAAAGCTCCTTGTTTGTTTAAGCGATCAAGAGGCACTGATTTTTGTTTATTCATTGACCTCAAATGAACGAATCGGGCGTACGTATCAGCAAATGGCGGAGTGGATGAAAGAAGATGTGTGGTATGTGTACCTGCTTTTTTGGAATGTACTCCATTATTTTATTCAATCTGCCCAAAAAGGTGAGGCACCGATTTTGCAGCAGCTCGTAGGTGACCTTGAATTCAAACGCGTGTTAACAACTTCTACCCATAAAACACTTGAGCTTGTCCAAAAAGGATTTGATATTGAACAGATTGCTCACATTCGTTCACTAAAAAAGGCAACGATCGAAGATCATATCGTGGAGCTGTCGATACATGAGCCAAGCTTTTCAATAGATCCGTATGTGAGTATAGAAGAGCAGCGCGCGATCCTTACTGTAGCCAGGGAGCTTCAAACAAATAAAATGAAGCTGATTAAAGAAAAACTCGAGCATCCATTTACTTATTTTCAAATACGATTGGCACTGACAAGGATGGTGAAAGCAAATGGATAAGCTTCATCAGACGCTCATGCGATACTTTGGCCACGACACATTTAAAGTGGGTCAAGAGGACATTATTCAAAGTGTACTGCATCAAAAAGATACGGTTGCCATGCTGCCTACTGGCGGAGGGAAGTCACTTTGCTATCAAATTCCCGGTTATATGACAGAAGGATTAGTTCTGATTATTTCGCCTCTTTTATCGCTTATGGAGGATCAAGTCGAACGAATGAAAATGCGCGGAGAAAAACGAGTGGCGGCGCTTAACAGCACATTGTCTTTTCAGGAGAGACGACATATCATTCGGCATTTGCCATCATATAAATTTTTATTCGTCGCACCTGAGGCATTAATGTCAGAAGTGCTGCTAGAACAGCTCAAGTCGATGCATATTGGTCTGTTTGTCGTCGATGAAGCGCATTGTATATCAGAATGGGGGCATGATTTCCGTCCTGAATATTCAAAGCTGGGAGAATGGAGAGAAGCGTTAGGTCATCCTGTTGCTTTAGCTCTTACAGCTACAGCAACGAAACAAACGCTAAAAGATACAGTGCAAACGCTAAGATTACAGCATCCTGACTTTCATATTCATTCCGTCAACCGCCCGAACATTGCCTTCGTCAAAGAAGCGCACGAATCGAAAGAAGCAAAAGAGAAACGGGCCATTGAGCTTGCGGACTTCCTGCAAGGACCAGGTCTTATTTATTGCCCGACCCGGCAAATGACAGAAGAGCTTGCACTCTGGATGAAACAAAAAACCAATCAGCGTGTTGAGTTTTATCATGGCGGAATGGATGCAGGAGACCGTATGCTCATTCAGCAGCAATTTATCAGCGGTCAGCTTGATCTCATTTGCTGCACGAGTGCTTTTGGCATGGGAATTGATAAAGCGGATATCCGATTTGTCATTCATATGAGCCCGCCGCAATCGATTGAAGCATTTATGCAAGAGATTGGAAGAGCGGGAAGGGACGGGAAAAACAGTGTGAGCATTCTTTTATATACAGAAGAGGATGCAGATATTCAGCAACACTTGATCCAAGCAGAAGGATTTGACGATCCAGAAATTGATTTCTACTTAGCACAGCTCACACAAATGCAGACAAATGATGAAAAAAAATTACGTGAACGATTAATGGAAACAGGGCTTCAGGAGACCCGTGCAAGAATGCTGACGCATTATTACATGATGCATGAGTCCGAACAGCGCCCGGCAATCCTCATGAATCTAAAAGAAAAATTGCAGGACAGACAAACAGAAAAGCTGAGAAAAGTGTGGCAATTTAAAGAGCGGATCATGGGTCATGACTGCTTTAGACAATCTCTGTTATCATACTTTCACGAACAGCTTAATCAAACAGAGCACGCGTCCTCTGATCATTGCTGCTCTTCTTGCGGACTTGACCTGTCTGATTATGAAAAAAAAGATCAATCATTGGAGCTGAATGAAATGAAACACTGGAAGACCGTGCTGGATCGTATGTTTCATCTGACAAAAGAGGCGCAGCATTGATTGAACAACATCGTCGAATCATTGAAAAATTAACCGATCGACAAGTCGTAGAACAGCTGTATTTCACGCAGCTCCTCATGCTTATCGTTTCTTTTTTACTAGGCATATTTATGTTCGATCAATGGACGGATTTTACAGCACTTTGGCAGATTCATGATATGCGCATTCTGACATATGGAATTGGCGGTGCTTTGCTCGTCATCATTGTGGATGCGATTTTCATGAAGGTGTTTCCCGCTCATATGTATGATGATGGCGGTTTAAATGAAAAGATGTTCAAAAACCGAAGCATCCCGCATATTGTTTGGTTAGCACTACTTATCGCCTTTTCAGAGGAAATACTATTTCGCGGAATCGTTCAACAGCAATTTGGGCTGGAGATTGCCAGCATCGTGTTTGCGCTTCTTCACTTTCGCTATTTATCAAAAATACTCTTGTTTATCCTCGTGGTTTCCATTAGTATTTTTTTAGGACTTTTATACGAGTGGACAGAGAATTTATTTGTTCCTGTCATGACTCATTTTGTCATTGACTTAGTCTTTGCTTGTCAAATTCGTTTGAAATATAAGGGGAGGGATGAACATGGAAGAAATGTCGAGAATGCAGAGAAAGAAGGAGCAGCTGACAAACAACCATGACGACGATGTAGAGGAAATTCTTGAAGAAAAAGTACATCCTTCTGATGACTCTCACTTTCCTACACGAGAAGACTTTCATGAATATAAGAAGCAGCGCACGAAAAAAGTGCGCAATCCTTTGTTTACGACATTGGCTATTATCTTTCCTATCATCGTCATCACTGTTTTCTTTCTATTGATCTATTACACATCAAAGGAAATCAACGATAATAACAATCAAGGTGTATACATCGATAAAACCTCAAGTGCTGACACAGACCCAGTTCCGTCAGCACTTGTCGAAACAAAAAATGACGCTAGCGATGATAAAGCGGATGCGTCTGATGAAGAGAAGAAAAAGAAAGATGAAGAAAAAGAAAAGCAGCGATCAAAAGAAAAAGCAGAGCAGAAGAAAAAAGAAAAAGCTGCTAAAGAGAAAGAAGAGCGTGAAAAAGCCGCAGCTGCGAAAAAGCGTGAACAGCAGCAGCTCGCACTGCAAAAACAACAAGAAGAGAAAAAACGAAAAGAAGCCGAAGAGAAAAAGAAGCAGGAAAAAAAGCCGGTTCGTGTCGTACAGCACACTGTGGGCCCAGAGGAAAACCTGTATCGAATCTCGATGAAATATTACAAAAACCGATCGGGTGAAGAGAAAATTAAAGCCTATAATCATTTAAATGGGAACAGTGTATACAGTGGTCAAGTACTCAACATTCCATTGGAAAACTAATTACCTGACATGATCGAATGAAAAAGCACATACATATGTAGAAAAAAGGGACAGGGTGTATGTGATGACATTGCACGTAATCAGCCGCTATATGGATCAGCCGACACAGAAAATGATGGAAACGTTGATCAAAAGAAAGCACAAATATGAGGGCTTTGCTAAGCAGTGCAAAAGATGGCAATGGACAGCCCTATTGTCGCTGGCGATTCTTTTGTTTTATTTTGTAATAACGGCAAATAAGGGAGGCTCTCTTCAGCCGGAAGCGATGATTGCAACACTGCTTGGTCATGAGATCTTTCTATTTTGGATAATGGCTGAGGTGTTTGCTTTTTACGCATCTTATTACTATAAGAAAAAAGAGGAAAAGGCTGAGGATGAATATCATCGGCTTAGATGTGAGATTATACAAAAAAGCACAGACTTATGGCCGCAATCAGACCAGTGGAAAGAGCGTGAAGCGGTTTTTCACTATATGCAGAAGCAATATGACATTAATCTCTATTATGAAAGTAAATAAATGTGTAAAAAGACGTTTTAATAGTTGAAACGTCTTTTTTCATTCAAGCGTCTTATGAACGAAACATATGCAAGGGAGCCATTTATGATGAAATATGCCATCGGATTTACTGCCGCCATTGCGGCTGTTACAACAGGTGTGTGTGTAACGGCAAAAATGGTGAAAACGGCAAAACAAAACAACATCAAAAAGCATTACTTTACAATAGAAGCGCTTCAATCAGATCGACCAGCAGTGATTTTCTTTATTTCTGATACACACCGGCGTCTTATTAGTGACTCATTATTAGCAGAAGTCACACAAGAAGAACCAGATGTCATTATGGTAGGCGGGGACTTAGCAGAAAAAGGTGTACCCTACGCCAGGATTGAAGAAAATGTGAAACGTTTATCAAGAATTGCGCCCGTTTATTTTGTTTGGGGAAATAATGATCATGAGCTGCACCAGCAGAAGTTTAAAGAGATACTTCATGCATATGATGTCACGACTCTGCAAAATGAAACGGCTGTGTGGGATTTCGAAGGCCAGCCAATCAAAGTTGGAGGTATCGATGATATTCGGCTTGAAAAGGCGGATTATGAAGCGATACGGCCTGAGTTTGTGAAAGATGAAGTGAATATTCTCTTATCACACAACCCAGATGTACATCATTTGATGAGTGAAGAAGAGGGAATCGACCTTGTTCTGAGCGGTCATACGCATGGAGGTCAGATCCGAATCGGAAAATTTGGTCCGTATGAAAAAGGAAGAACAGGTCAGGTCAAAGGCGCGTTTTTTCTCATTAGTAATGGCTATGGAACAACAAAGATTCCAATGCGTCTCGGGGCAGAACCAGAAACCCATCTGATCTATTTAATGCCTGTAAAAACGCGATGACTTGCTGCACCCTCAATATTTTCCATAAAAGTCACCGTAAGCATAGCTTCATGCTTGTCTTCCGTCTTGACACAGTGTAAACTGAATACAAAATTAAGAACCTATGACTCATCATCTCATATACTACAGTATGATGTGTGTTTAGAAGAGGCAGGAGGGAACGTTATGCGACTGGAGCGTCTGAATTATAATAAAATCAAAATTTTTCTCACACTAGATGACCTGACAGACCGGGGTCTTACGAAAGAAGACCTTTGGAAAGATTCGTTCAAAGTCCATCAGCTGTTTAAAGACATGATGAACGAGGCGAATCAGGAGCTCGGTTTTGAAGCGAGTGGACCGATTGCTGTTGAAGTATTTTCTCTTCAGGCGCAGGGGATGGTCGTCATTGTCACAAAGAGTCAGCAGGAAGATGCTGATGATGATGAGTTTGATGAAGATTACATTGAGATGCAAGTCAAGCTCGACGAGAGTAATCATGTGCTCTATCAATTTGCCTCGTTTGAAGATGTGATTCAACTGTCCCATAGTTTAAGTCGTATTGGACTTTTAGGGGGTACAGTTTACCATTATGAAGGTCAATATTTTCTCAGCCTAGATGATTTTGAAGAACTGTCAGCTGATACAGTCATTTCCATTTTAGCGGAGTTTGGTTCTCCTACGACATTAACGATTCATCGGCTAAAAGAATATGGAAAAGTGATCATGCAAGATGATGCAGTGAAAACGATTCAAATGTATTTTTAATCACTTTTTTCTATTATATTTAATACTGTTGTGATGAAACAACAGTATTTTTTATATTCTTTTTTATATTTATAAACGCTGATATTTTATTTTGATAAAAAACGTTTTTTACCTTTGCTTTACCAGTACGAAGGTGTATACTATTGCTTGAAAGGGAGCAGTAGATCATGAAAGATTTCTAGGGGGTTTATTTTAATGGCAGCCGATCAAAACGCCGCTCATAACGCAGAAGATAAGCTAGATGTTTTAAAGTCAACTCAAACCGTCATACATAAAGCGCTAGACAAATTAGGGTATCCGCAAGAAGTGTATGAATTGCTGAAGGAGCCAATTCGTCTATTAACGGTCAAAATTCCAGTACGGATGGATGATGGATCAGTGAAAATTTTCACTGGTTACCGCGCACAGCACAATGATGCTGTCGGACCGACAAAAGGCGGCATTCGTTTCCACCCAAACGTTACTGAAAAAGAAGTAAAAGCGCTTTCAATTTGGATGAGTTTAAAATGTGGTATTGTGGATCTTCCTTATGGCGGAGGAAAAGGCGGTATTATCTGTGATCCAAGAGAAATGTCATTTAGAGAGCTTGAAAAACTAAGCCGCGGCTATGTTCGCGCAATCAGTCAAATCGTTGGTCCAACAAAAGATGTACCAGCACCAGATGTGTTTACAAACTCTCAAATTATGGCATGGATGATGGACGAATATTCTAGAATTGATGAATTTAACTCGCCAGGATTTATTACAGGAAAACCAATTGTTCTTGGAGGGTCACACGGACGTGATACTGCAACAGCAAAAGGTGTGACGATCTGCATCAAAGAAGCGGCGAAGAAAAAAGGAATTGACATCAACGGGGCTCGTGTTGTCGTACAGGGATTCGGAAATGCAGGAAGCTACTTGGCTAAATTCATGTATGATGCCGGAGCAAAAATCGTAGGGATTTCAGATGCTTACGGCGGATTATACGATGAAGATGGTCTTGATATTGACTACTTGCTAGACCGGCGCGACAGCTTTGGAACCGTGACTAAATTATTTAACGATACCATTACAAACCAAGAGCTGCTTGAGCTTGATTGTGATATCTTAGTACCTGCAGCCATTGAGAACCAAATCACTGAAGATAACGCGGCAAACATTAAAGCCAAAATTGTCGTAGAAGCAGCAAATGGTCCAACGACACTTGAAGGAACAAAAATTCTTTCAGATCGTGGAGTACTGCTTGTCCCAGACGTACTTGCGAGTGCGGGTGGTGTAACGGTTTCTTACTTTGAATGGGTGCAGAATAACCAAGGGTTCTACTGGACTGAAGAGGAAGTCGAAACTCGTTTAGAAGATATGATGGTGAAATCATTTAATAATATTTATGAAATGGCGCAAAACCGCCGCATCGATATGCGTCTTGCTGCATATATGGTCGGCGTACGTAAAATGGCTGAAGCTTCTCGATTCAGAGGCTGGATTTAAGCGGCTTATTTGCATCGCGCCTTAAAATCTCCTATCCTTAAATAGGAGATTTTTTTATGGAATGGAACAAATCATCAAACAGCTAGCAGTTGTTATTGTATTGAAACGACAGGAGTGGAACAAATGAAACAAGAAAAAGCGATCATAATAGGAGGCGGCCCATGCGGGCTATCAGCTGCCATCGCGTTCAAGCAAATCGGAATTGATGCACTTGTCATTGAAAAGGGGAATGTCGTTAACAGTATTTATCATTACCCAACACATCAAACCTTTTTCAGTACAAGTGAAAAGCTTGAGATTGGTGATGTCGCTTTTATTACTGAAAATCGCAAGCCCGTTCGTATCCAGGCGCTTTCTTATTACCGAGAAGTAGTCAGACGAAAAAGCCTGCGTGTGCATGCCTTTGAAAAAGTAACCGCTGTGACGAAAAAAGATGGCTGTTTTACCGTGAGCACATCAAAAGACGACTATTCATGTGATTATGTCGTGATTGCTACTGGTTACTATGATCATCCAAACTATATGAACGTCAAAGGAGAAGACCTTCCTCATGTGTATCATTATTTTAAAGAAGGACACCCATACTTTGATAAAGATGTGACGGTGATCGGCGGGAAAAACTCAAGTGTCGATGCAGCGCTAGAACTTGTGAAATGCGGAAGCAGAGTCACTGTGCTGTATCGAGGAACTGAATATTCGTCTAGCATCAAACCTTGGATTTTACCAGAGTTTGAAGCGCTTGTGCGGAATGGAACCATCCGAATGGAGTTTGGAGCGCAGGTGAAGGAAATCACAGAAGAAGAGGTGATTTTTACAAACCAGCAAGATCAAACGGAGCGAGTGAAAAGTGATTATGTTTTTGCCATGACAGGCTATCATCCAGATCATTCTTTCTTAGAAAAAATGGGTGTGACAATTGATCAAGAATCAGGCCGTCCAGCATTTGATGAACAGACGATGGAGACAAACGTAGAAGGTATTTTCATTGCAGGAGTCATTGCAGCTGGAAATAATGCCAATGAAATTTTCATTGAAAATGGAAGGTTTCATGGGGGGCTTATTGCAGAAGAAATCAACAAAAGAATGAACGGATAAAAAAAGAACTGGATCCTTCTGAGGGATTCGGTTCTTTTTGATATAAAATGGGATTATATAGAAGAATATTTTCATAAAAATGGGCTCGAGTCATATAAAAAAAGGGTAAATCATGGTACGATAATGAAGGATAATGTAGGGAAAGAGGTCTGGTTATGATCGCAATCATCTCAGCAGGTTTAGCTCCCGGCATCGCACTTTTAAGTTATTTTTATTTGAAAGATCAGTACGACAATGAGCCGGTTCACATGGTCATCAGATCTTTTATGCTAGGCGTTATACTTGTGTTTCCAACCATGTTTATTCAATATGTCCTTCAAGAGGAGCATATTGCAACGAACCCTATCTTGATTTCATTTGTGACGTCAGGTTTTTTAGAAGAATCTTTAAAATGGTTTATTTTAATGGTCAGCGTCTATGCGCATGCCCAGTTTGACGAACACTATGATGGGATTGTATATGGAACAAGTGTCTCACTTGGTTTCGCAACACTTGAAAATATTCTTTACTTGGTCGGGCATGGGGTTGAATATGCGTTCACCCGTGCTTTATTACCCGTCTCAAGTCACGCTTTATTCGGTGTTGTGATGGGGTTTTATATTGGGAAAGCCCGTTTCTCTGCAAAAAAAGAGCAAGTGAAATGGTTGATCCTATCTTTAACGCTCCCAGTACTTTTTCACGGCTTATATGATTTTATTCTTCTTGGCATGAGAAATTGGGGATATATTATGCTGCCATTCATGATTTTTTTATGGTGGTTTGGCCTGCGGAAAGCAAAAAAGGCTCGTTCCGTGAAAATGGTGCAAATTTAATGTGGAAAACGTCCTATCAGTTGATAGGGCGTTTTTTTTGTCTTTTCATCCAATTCACTCCTGTGATGAATGTATAAAAATAGGGATCGGAAGAAATATATATTCAAACATCAAAAGTACAGGAGGATCAAATATGGACAAAGCTCGTTTCATGAAACAAATCGTCCTTATCTTCTCAATCGTTCTACTCGCAGCTTCACTGATGTCAGCTGAAAAAAGTGAAGCCTTCACCAGTCAAGTCATCCAGCGAGGTGCAACAGGAGAAGATGTAGTCGAGCTGCAAGCACGGCTCCAATATAATGGCTTTTACAATGGCAAAATTGATGGTGTATATGGCTGGGGGACGTACTGGGCCGTTCGCAACTTTCAAAGCCAATATGGTGTAAAGAAGGTCGATGGACTTGTAGGTAAACAAACAAAAAGCCTATTAGTTCAAAAGACAAAATACTATAAAGACTTTGTTCAGCAGCAGCTGCAAAAGGGGAATGAGTTTACCCATTATGGCGGGAAACCTCTTGATCAGCAAACAAAAGCTTCTGCGAAAAGAAGCTCACAAAAAAAGACAGCTCAAGGGGCAAAAGAGAATCAAAAAAGTCAAAGCGGAGGAAGCGGGACATCTGGAAAGACTGGGAATCAGTCAGGCAATCAGCAAGCAAACCAAACACCGAAACAAACGGCAGCCAACATGCCAGGTGGTTTTTCTAGTAATGATATTCAGCTCTTATCACAAGCTGTTTATAGCGAAGCAAGAGGCGAGCCGTATGAAGGTCAGGTGGCGATCGCTGCGGTTATCTTAAACCGATTGAACAACCCGACTTTTCCAAATACGATCGCAGGTGTTATTTTTGAACCGCTTGCGTTTACAGCTGTGGCGGATGGTCAATTTTATATGTCGCCAAATGACACTGCTAAAAAGGCTGTGTTTGATGCCATTAACGGCTGGGACCCGTCTGAGAGCGCCGTCTATTACTTTAATCCTGATACAGCAACCAGTCCATGGATTTGGGGAAGACCACAAATTAAACGAATCGGGAAACATATTTTCTGCGAATAAAAAGAGGTGTAAATAAATGATCAGAGGAATATTGATTGCCATTTTAGGAATTGCTGTCATCTCAACAGGTTATTGGGGCTATAAAGAGCATCAAGAAAAAGACGCAGTGCTGCTGCACGCAGAGAACAACTATCAAAGGGCTTTTCACGATTTAACATACCAAGTGGATCAGCTGCACGACAAACTTGGGGCAACGCTTGCGATGAACAGCCAAACGTCGATTTCACCAGCACTTGCAGATGTATGGAGAATGTCATCAGAAGCACATAACAATGTGAGTCAGCTTCCGCTCACATTAATGCCTTTTAACAAAACGGAAGAATTTTTGGCGAATGTCGGAGACTTTAGCTACAAATCATCAGTCAAATCCTTATCAGATGAACCATTAAACAAAAATACGCACAAAACCATTACGTCTTTATATCATCAAGCGGCTGATATCCAAAACGAACTGAGACAAGTACAGCACCTTGTCCTCAATAAAAATTTAAAATGGATGGATGTTGAAATGGCGCTTGCTGATGGCGACCGAAAGAATGATAACACCATCATTGACGGGTTGAAAACAGTCGAGAGAAATGCAGATGCATTTGCGGATGTCAATCTCGGTCCGACAAATGTGTCGACAGAATCAGAAACACGTGGCTACAATCATTTAAAAGGGAAAAAGATCTCAAAGAAAGAAGCGATACGCATTGCCCAGCAATTCGCACCTGATCATAATCAACATTTTAAGGTCAGAAAAAGCGGAAGCAAAACCAATCGAGATGTGTACAGCTTATCGATGTCAGATCCTGATAGTAAAGCGAATTTCTATTTAGACTTGACTGAAAAAGGAGGGCACCCAGTCTACCTTCTTCAAAATCGAGACGTAAAAAAACAGAAAATCAGTTTAAATGATGCATCAGAAAAAGCACTCAGCTTCTTAAAGAAGCAAGGATTTGATGCAGAGTCGTTCCATTTAGATGAAAGCGCGCAATTTGATAATATCGGTGTATTTACCTATGTACCTCTTCAAAAAAATGTACTGCTTTATCCAGATAGTATACGCATGAAGGTCGCATTAGATGATGGTGAGGTGGTTGGATTTTCAGCGAAAGACTATTTAACGAATCATAAAACAAGAGACATAAAAGCACCTAAAATCTCACAAAAAGAAGCGAAGAAAACATTGAATCAGCATGTAAAAATCGAAGATTCTCATGTAGCGATTGTTCAAAATGATATGTCAGAGGAAGTTTTGTGCTATGAGTTCCTCGGAACTATTAAGAACGATACGTACCGAATGTTCATTAATGCGGATACTGGAAAAGAAGAACGAGTAGATAAACTAAAAAACGCAGAACCTATATATAAAGACCTATAGAAAAGGAAGCGAGGAAAAGGCGACTAAGCCTTTTCCTTTTGTTTTATACATGGTTTAATATAGGAGAGGATATGATTTCACAGATGAAAAGAGTGATGAGGAATGTTACAAATAGGGGATGCAATCACAATTGAATACGTCAATGAGAACAAAGAAGTGAAAATTGCAAAATCGAAAGTTTTGGAAAATAATAACGATGATATTTGCATTAATTATCCAGCTGATAAAGAAACGGGCCGCACGATCTATTTAAACCAGCAAACAGAAATCACCGTTTTCTTTTTCGATGAAAATCAAATTCCATACAAATGTACAAGCGAAGTCATCGGAAAGAGGAAAGAAGATATTCCGATGATTGTCATTTCCATTCCGCCAAAAGAAGAAATGATTCGGCTTCAGCGCAGAGAATACCTGAGAGTCGATACAATGGTCAAAGCGGCGATCACGCAAACGGATGAAGAAGCCTTTGACACGTTTATTGTCAATATGAGTGCTGGCGGCTTAGCAATTGCTGTTCCTGAAGGTGTCTCATTGAAAGAATACGGAGAAGTGGTCACAGAGTTTGAACTTCCGCTGAAAGAGCCTGTGAAAATTAAAGCGGTTGCAGAGATGAATCGAGTATATCAAGATGAGCAGACTGGCAAAACAAGAGCGATCATGGAGTTTTCTGAGATTACAAATGACCACCAGCAGCACATTATGAAGTACTGCTTCCAGCAGCAGCTTTTAACACGGGTAAAAAAAGCATAAGAATAAAGGATGTTAAAAGCTTCCATACTAGAGGTGAAAGAATCTAGCGTGGAGGCTTTTTGTATGAAGACAATGGAAAGATGGTTATTGAAAGCGGTGCTCATTCAGCTTGTCTTATTATTAGCCGTTCAGATCACACTTCATTTGACAAAAGGAGAACTCTTTTTGTCAAAAGTCGTGCAATACGAGGGTGTAAATAACATGAGCATTGAAGATTGGATCGAAACGTTTAAGCAGAAGGATTGATAGAAAATTCCCCCGTTTGAGCGGTGATCGTGTTACAATTCATAAGGGAGATTCAATCAAGGAGAGGTATTATGAAAAAGAAATTATCTATCGCAATTGACGGTCCTGCTGCAGCAGGAAAAAGCACTGTGGCAAAAATTGTCGCAGCAAAAAAATCATATATCTATATCGATACAGGTGCCATGTACCGCGCGATTACACTTGCGGCACTTAATCATGGTGTAGACCTTGAGGACGAAACAGCACTTGATGCATTACTAAAAAAAACTGTGATTGATCTGGTCTCAACGGACGAGGGTCAAAAAGTTCATCTAGACAATACCGATGTCACAGAGGATATTCGCACAGACCGCGTGAGCAACCAAGTATCGGTTGTCGCAAAGCACAGAGCTGTTCGGGAAGAAATGGTCCGCAGGCAGCAAGAGCTTGGTCAAAAAGGCGGTGTCGTTATGGACGGAAGAGACATAGGTACGCACGTTCTTCCAGATGCCGAAGTGAAAATTTTCTTGCTTGCATCAGTAGAAGAAAGAGCAAAACGCCGTTTTGAAGAGAATCAGAAAAAAGGCTACGATGTCAATTACGATCAGCTGATCGAAGAGATTGCAAGACGTGACAAACTTGATTCTGAGCGCGAAGTTTCGCCACTTAAGAAAGCGGATGACGCCATTGAAATTGACACAACTTCTCTTTCCATTCAAGAGGTAGCAGGTAAAATTTTAGATGCAGCAGACCGCGTGGAGAAACAGTAAGAAATTTTAGAAAACTTTAATAAGTTAGAGGTTTATCTCTTGACAAACAAGGTCTTTTATTAGAAGTTTATACTAATACTATTTTTATTGATCATTCAAGCAATTATATTGATTTGAATGTTTCTTTAATACATATTCGGCTGGTAATCATCATGCTTAAGACACATATTCGCCCAGTCGTTTTAACTAAGCTGTGTAGGTTTGGACCAAGGAGGTTATCGAAATGACAGAGGAAATGAATCAAATCGATGTTCAGGTACCAGAGGTTGGAGATGTAGTGAAAGGGATTGTTTCTAAAGTTGAGGACAAGCATGTCAATGTAGATATCGTCAATGTGAAACAGCCTGGGATCATCCCAATCAGTGAATTATCAAGTCTTCACGTTGAAAAAGCATCAGATGTCGTGAAAGATGGCGACGAGTTAGAGCTTAAAGTAACAAAAGTCGAAGACGATGCTTTGATTTTATCGAAACGTGCTGTTGATGCAGACCGCGCTTGGGAAGACCTAGAGAAAAAGTTTGAGACAAAAGAAGTATTTGAAGCTGAAGTAAAAGACGTTGTAAAAGGTGGTCTTGTCGTAGATATTGGTGTGCGTGGATTTATTCCTGCATCTCTTGTAGAAGCGCACTATGTAGAGGACTTCTCAGACTACAAAGGTAAAACACTCTCACTTGTCGTGGTCGAACTTGACCGCGAAAAAAATCGTGTGATTCTCTCGCACCGTGCAGTAGTGGAGCAAGAGCAATTAGACAAAAAGCAAGACTTCCTGCAAAAGCTTGAAGTAGGCAGTGTGATTGATGGTAAAGTGCAGCGCCTTACTGATTTTGGTGCATTTGTAGACATTGGCGGCATTGATGGATTGGTTCACATTTCTCAACTATCCCATGCGCATGTTGAAAAGCCATCTGACGTAGTGGAAGAAGGCCAGGAAGTCCAGGTCAAAGTACTTGCTGTTGATCGTGATAACGAACGTATCTCACTATCTATTAAAGAAACATTACCAGGACCTTGGAGCCAGATTGGTGAAAAGGTAAAACAAGGTGATGTGCTTGAAGGAACTGTTCAACGTCTTGTGAGCTTTGGTGCATTTGTTGAAATTCTGCCAGGCGTCGAAGGACTTGTGCATATTTCCCAAATCTCTCATAAACATATCGGTACACCGCAAGAAGTCCTTGAAGAAGGGCAGACTGTGAAAGTGAAAGTGCTTGATGTGAATGAAGATGAAGAGCGCATTTCATTAAGCATCCGTGATTTAGAAGAAAATCCTGAAAAACAAATCGAAGAGAATTATCGTCAATATCAGGCGAAAGAAGAAAACACAAGCGGATTCCAGCTTGGTGACCTGATCGGCGATAAGCTTAATAAATTAAAATAATTTGGTGATCAAAATTGACGAGAGCAGAAAGAAAGAAGCAGCATATTGAACATGCCTTGTCCACTGGACAGCATGCAGCAACAGGTTTAAAAGATGTTTCCTTCGTTCACGTCGGTCTACCAGATCTTGCGACATCACAAATTGATACACATACGACAATTGGCGGACTGACTTTCGGTTCGCCAATTTTTATCAATGCAATGACTGGCGGGGGCGGAAAGTCGACCTATGAGATCAACCGCTCTTTATCGATCGCAGCGAAGGAAACGAATATTCCGGTGGCAGTTGGATCACAAATGGCTGCACTGAAAGATAAAGAAGAAAGACGTACGTATGAAGTTGTTCGAAAAGTCAATCCTGATGGAATTGTGTTTGCGAACTTAGGCAGTGAAGCATCGATTAAGCAAGCGGAGGAAGCAGTCGAGATGCTGGAGGCCAATTTGCTCCAGATTCATTTAAATGTGATCCAAGAGATCGTCATGCCTGAAGGAGACCGTGATTTCAGGGGGGCGCTTGAGCGCATCGCAGCCATCGCTGAATCAGTTGGTGTGCCTGTTGTCGTAAAAGAAGTCGGATTTGGCATGAGCAAGGAAACGGCAAAAAAGTTATTTCATGCTGGAGTTGCGGCCGTTGATGTAGGAGGATTTGGTGGTACGAACTTTTCAAAGATCGAAAATCTTCGCCGCCAAAAAGCGCTTCATTATTTTGACCAGTGGGGGATTCCAACAGCAGCGAGTCTTGCTGAAGTACATACAAGTTTTCCAGATCAAACGGTTTTAGCCTCCGGAGGTATACAAGACGCCCTTGATGTAACAAAATCAATTGCTCTTGGCGCATCCGCTGCTGGTCTAGCTGGCTTTTTCTTAAAATCACTGACTGGCGGAGGGGAGAGCGGCCTCATCGCTGATATCATAGATCTTCAAGAAGATGTGAAGATGATGATGACAGTGCTTGGCGTGAAGACCATTGAAGAACTGAGAAAAACCCAGGTTGTCATTTCCGGGGAAACAAGTCATTGGCTCAAAGAAAGAGGCATCGACACAACGTACTATAGTTTAAGATCAAAGAAGAAAAAGGACTAAAATCAAGTTTAGCCCTTAAACATCTAAGGCATGTGGTCATCACATGCCTTTTTTTATTGATTTCTTCTTCGTGCGCTATCTGGACCTTCTAATGCTGTTGCCCCTTTATGATGAATGGATTGATCACGGTCAGATTCCACTCTTTTTGATGCCTTTAAGCGTTTTTCCTGTCTATCTTTTCCCATCATGCATCCCTCCTCAATTATTAGAGTGTCACCTCTTGTTTATTTCATACAATGTCCAAAGCGATCCCTTACGTTTAAAAATTGGGGATTTTCCCATAATGTAATTGAGGTGATGAGACGTTGGAGGCTTTGTACTATTATTGGTCCATATGGTTCGTTTGGATTATGGTGACATTTATTATGGAAAAAAGCTCATGGCGCAGTATGCTAGGCGTTTGTGTCCTCGTCCATATTATATGTAGTCATTTCATGGTATCCATGTTTGATATGAGCCTCAATGCGGGGTACTTGATGACCTTTTTATATGCATGTGCAGGTTTCGTTATATTCCGGTCTGGCCATCAAATGATGAGAATCATGCAATTAGGCTCCATGGTGAGCGCATATGCCTTTTTTATGATTTTTGCATTATATGACCCGGTTTGGTTCACGCTAATAAAAGTGGATTGGGTCGTATTTGCCTTGCTGATCTTGATGTCTTTGACATATGGACATCATTTCACAGAACGAGTCACCCTATGGATGATGTCTGTATGTCTTGGCGAAGCCCTTTATGCGCTGACGATTCACCGCCTGACATCATCGATTGTCATAGGAGATCTCTCTTTTCTGTCCCTTGTTGTTCAAGGGTCCATCTTCCTATTAGGTGTCGATCAGCTTGAAAAGCTCTTGAACGCCCGTTCATCAAGAAAACCAGTAAAAGGGGCTGCAAAATCAACATGACGGATTATACGTTTCCTGTGATTATTGGTGTCATCTTTGGGATGGCGGCCAGACTTTATATGTTAAGAACAGATTACCGGCAATACCCCACGTATATTCATGGACAAGTGATTCATATTGCGCTTGGTTTTATCGCTTCAGGACTTGGTGCGATCATTATGCCTGCACTCATTCAGGAGGAATTTACGGCGATTACCTTTCTCACGCTGGCGGCCACACAATTCCGAGACGTCCGCAATATGGAAAGAAATACGTTAACTCAAATGGATTCATATGAGCTAGTCTCAAGAGGCAGTACATATATAGAAGGCATTGCCATTGCCTTTGAAAGCCGGAATTATATTGCGATTCTCACGGCACTGATTACGACCACAGCCTGTATTTTCTTCTCGCTCGTTATTGGGACAGTGGTCGGTATTCTTTGTTTTTTCTTGGCAAAGCTATTAATGTCTGGCAGTCAATTAAAGGATATTGTCAATATACAAAAAGGAGAGCTTCGCTTTGATGGGGCAGGGCTTTATGTAAATGATATTTACATCATGAATATCGGACTGCCCGAAAAGCAAAAGCTCATTTTAGAGCATGGGATGGGCTTTATTTTGACGCCGAAAAATTTCAACTCAGCCACAACGATTGCCAATCTTGGGCAGCGGCAAGCCATTTTATTTGATTTATCCAACGTACTTGGTGTGTATCGCGACTCTGGTGAACCATCGCTCTGTCCGCTCGCAAAACGTGATCTAAATAACGGCACACTTGGCGTGTTCATTTTACCGCAATGGTATCGTGAAGATTTGGCTGTCCGTGTATTGGAAGAAGTGCCTATTTTAGAAAATGCCATCAGAATGCCGACAGAGTTCATAAAAAAGAAAGTGAGGTAATAGAGCATGGCGAACACCATTGAACAATTTATACTCGCTGTGGCTACAACAAATAAAGAGCGGGTCATGGGCGGAACAGCCGTTTTTTTCTGTGAAAATAAAGAAGAACTCGACATGTACGCCATGAATTTAGAGGCCATTTTAGATGGAATTGCACACGGAATTGGAGAAGATCTTTACTTGATTGTCAAACATTTTTAAGTTATTCATTGTGGTCTGATTAAAAATTGATATAATATATAAGTTGAACCCTTCATGTTTGAAGGGTTTATTTCATAAAACTGAATGAAAATTTTAAATCCCGGTTGAAACATGATGATGAACATATTGAATCGCGGCTGGATTGAAAGGAAGGGTACTATGGGTAAACCTGTCGTAGCCATTGTTGGAAGGCCCAACGTTGGAAAATCTACAATTTTTAATCGAATCGCAGGCGAAAGAATATCGATTGTAGAAGACACACCTGGTGTAACAAGAGATCGAATCTATAGCTCTGCTGAATGGTTAAATTATGACTTTAACTTAATAGATACTGGTGGAATTGATATTGGAGATGAGCCATTTTTAGCGCAAATTCGCCATCAGGCAGAAATCGCAATGGATGAAGCGGATGTCATTATCTTTATGGTGAATGGCCGAGATGGTGTCACATCTGCGGACGAAGAAGTCGCAAAAATTTTATATCGCACGAAAAAGCCAGTTGTACTTGCTGTCAATAAACTGGACAACCCTGAAATGAGAAGTGACGTGTATGACTTTTATGCACTAGGGTTTGGCGAACCGTATCCGATTTCTGGAACGCACGGATTAGGTCTAGGTGATTTACTTGATGCTGTCGCAGAACACTTCAAAAATTTACCGGATACACAGTATGCTGAAGAAGTTGTTCAGTTCTGCTTAATCGGCCGCCCGAATGTAGGGAAATCTTCTTTAGTGAATGCAATGCTTGGAGAAGACCGGGTCATTGTGAGCAACATCGCTGGTACAACAAGAGATGCTGTGGATACGATGTTTACGTACAATCAGCGTGACTTTGTCATTGTCGATACAGCAGGTATGAGGAAAAAAGGAAAAGTATATGAAACAACAGAGAAATACAGTGTGCTTCGTGCATTAAAAGCCATTGATCGTTCTGATGTTGTCGCTGTTGTTCTAGACGGTGAAGAAGGCATTATTGAGCAGGATAAACGTATTGCAGGCTATGCACACGAAGCTGGTAAAGCTGTTGTGATCGTTGTGAACAAATGGGACGCTGTTGAAAAAGATGAGCGTACAATGAAGGAATTTGAGCAAAACATTCGCGAGCATTTTCAATTCCTGGATTATGCACCTGTCTTGTTTATGTCTGCTCTCACGAAAAAGAGAATTCATACGTTAATGCCATCCATTATTACAGCTAGTGAAAATCATGCGATGCGCGTTCAAACGAATATTTTGAACGATATCATCATGGATGCAGTGGCAATGAATCCAACACCGACTCATAATGGACAGCGTCTGAAAATTTACTATGCGACACAGGTGGCTATTAAGCCTCCGTCCTTTGTGGTGTTTGTAAATGATCCAGAGCTTATGCACTTTTCTTATGAACGTTTCCTAGAAAACCGCATTCGAGATGCATTTGGTTTTGAAGGAACACCGATTAAAATATTTGCGAGAGCGAGAAAATAAAAAGGGTGAGCAGAATGAAGAAAATTTCAGTACTTGGAGCAGGAAGCTGGGGGACAGCTCTTGCTCTTGTATTAGCTGATAATCATCATGATGTACACATGTGGGGACATAGACAAGAGCTCATTGACCAAATCAATGAGAAACATGAAAATCATGATTACTTGCCAAATGTCTCACTGCCAGCGTCTATCAAGGCGACGACAGACATGAAGCAGGCGTTAGAGGGGACAGACGCTATTATTGTCGCTGTGCCAACAAAGGCCATTCGTGAAGTATTAAAGCAGGCAAATGAGCTGATCATATCGAAAGTGCCGTTTGTTCATGTAAGTAAAGGGATTGAACCAGATACACTTCTGAGAATATCTCAAATGATTGAACAAGAAGTCCCAGATGAGAAAAGAGAAGCTGTTGTTGTCTTATCAGGGCCGAGCCATGCCGAAGAAGTAGGCTTGCGTCATCCGACAACTGTCACTGTCTCATCAGAAAATATTGAAGCGGCTCAATTTGTTCAAGATTTGTTCATGAACAACAACTTTAGAGTATACACAAACCCAGATGTGATTGGTGTAGAAATTGGCGGAGCACTGAAAAATATCATTGCTCTTGCGGCAGGGATCACAGACGGACTTGGATATGGTGACAATGCGAAAGCGGCGCTCATCACTAGAGGACTCGCTGAAATCGCACGTCTCGGTACAAAAATGGGAGGAAATCCTCTGACATTTGCCGGATTAACAGGCGTGGGAGATTTGATCGTGACATGTACAAGTGTTCATTCGCGTAACTGGCGCTGCGGAAATCTACTTGGTAAAGGGTATAAGCTTGAAGAAGTGCTTGAAAAAATGGGGATGGTTGTTGAAGGCGTACGTACAACAAAAGGCGCTTATCAGCTCTCCAAAGAATACAAGGTCAGCATGCCGATTACAGAGGCGCTTTACCACGTCTTATTTGAAGGGAAAAAGGTCGACGATGCTGTAGAATCATTGATGGCACGTGTGAAAACACATGAAATGGAAGACCTTGTGAACATGTTTGAAAACCAAACAAAATAAATGGAAGACTGAACTTAGGCATGTAGAGGATGCAAGAAGGGGAAGACTTGCATAACATAGCAATGAAGTTTGAATAGAGCTTTGCCTCTACAGAATGAGGAAAAATAGTCGATTTAATGACTGAAGCAGAGTCCCCCTCTTTGCTTCAGTTTTTTTATGCGCTTTTTTCTGAATGATTGGAAAAATGATTGATATTTACCTTATTTTTGGTTTAGAATGAAATATAAACGCTTACAATTTGTTCGTTTTGAAGGGGGACAGGCACGATGAGTTTTGCTTTAATCAAGATGTGGTTTGCGCTTGGTTCAATGGGGCTCATGTTTTTAGCCGTAGTAACCATTTATTTCAGTCGATTTAAGCTGAAAAGCCGGTTTCTTAAAATAACAGCCTCGACCGTCGCATACAGCTTGATGCTTATATCAGGTATCATTGTGTTTTTAGTTGTATTTAGCGGGCCGGTCAATGAATAAAGAAAAAGGAAGAATGTGATGATCAAAGCAAAAGTCAGTGTCACGTTGTTAGCACTTATTTTACTAACAGGATGTCTGTATCCAGAAAATCGCAAAACTGAAAACCGTGTGCCATATGAAGAACAGCTGCAAAGCGTTCAGACAGCGATTGAGGAATTTCAAAAAGCAACAAATGGCCTTTTGCCGATTGAAACGAAAGAAGCAGACACGCCGGTTTATCAGAAGTACGTCATCGACTTTAAGCGCTTGTCACCAAGATATTTACACGATGTACCGTCGACATCTTTTGAAGGCGGGGGCGAATATATGTATGTCCTCACAGACGTCGAAAAAAAACCAACGGTGAAACTGCTTGATGTCAAAATGACGCAAACCATCAGTGAATTACGGCTTAGAATCAAAATATATCAAGATGAACATACATATCCGCCATATGGCAAAGTAGTATCAAGCAATTTATATACGTTAAATGAAAAAAAGCTAGGCTTAAAATCGCCGCCTACGGTCATGAGTCCGGTGACGGGGAATTCCCTCCCGTTACTGATTTCATCAAATGGCGAAATCTATGTGGACTACCGAAGTGATTTTGCTCATATTTTGAAGAATACGAAACAAAAGCTCAAACCAGGTGAAAACATTCAAGATGTCTATTGGCAGGAAACCCCGTTTGTACCCGCGTTTTCTGTCCCATATACCATCAACAAAAAAGGTGAGCCTGACTTTTTAGAAAAAAAGACGTCATAAACAAGAATGAACCTTTTTCCTCTGCATATAAATGAGGAGAAAGGTTTTTTTATGGCTAAACATACTCTCAAAACAAAAAAGGTGTCATATTCAAATAGGACAACGTCATACACATATATTGTCCAGACACCTTTCAAGCACAGTTTGATTGAAGAATAGAGTATTTTATTTGAAAACGAGGATAGCAAGTCCGGGAGGGGATCACTTGGAAAAAGTCGATATTTTCAAGGATATCGCTGAACGAACAGGAGGCGATATATATTTAGGAGTCGTTGGCGCTGTTCGTACAGGGAAATCTACGTTTATTAAAAAGTTTATGGAGCTCGTGGTGCTCCCGAATATCAATAATGAGGCAGATCGTGCAAGAGCACAGGATGAATTGCCGCAAAGTGCAGCAGGAAAAACCATTATGACCACTGAGCCAAAATTTGTACCGAATCAAGCGGCATCGATCCATGTGAGTGACGGTCTTGATGTCAACATCAGGCTTGTTGATTGTGTCGGATACACAGTCCCTGGTGCGCGCGGGTATGAAGATGAAAATGGTCCAAGAATGATCAACACGCCGTGGTATGAAGAGCCAATCCCGTTCCATGAAGCAGCGGAAATTGGCACACGCAAGGTCATTCAAGAGCATTCAACCATCGGTGTTGTGATTACAACAGATGGTTCCATTGGAGAAATCCCAAGACATGATTATATTGAATCTGAAGAACGTGTGATTGATGAGCTCAAAGAGGTTGGAAAGCCGTTTATTATGGTAATCAACTCTGTGAGGCCATATCACCCTGAAACAGAAGCGCTGCGGCAGGAACTCAGCCAAAAATATGATATTCCAGTACTCGCCATGAGTGTAGAAAGTATGAGAGAGCAAGACGTCCTTAGTGTGCTTCGTGAAGCATTATATGAATTCCCAGTCCTAGAGGTGAATGTGAACTTGCCAAGCTGGGTCATGGTGCTGAAAGAAGATCATTGGCTGAGAGAAAGTTATCAGGATTCAGTGAAGGAAACCGTAAAGGATATTAAAAGATTAAGAGATGTTGACCGTGTCGTTGGTCAATTCAGCGAATTTGACTTTATTGAAAGAGCGGGCTTAGCAGGGATTGAAATGGGTCAGGGGATTGCGGAGATTGACCTGTACGCCCCAGATGATCTATATGATCATATTCTAAAAGAAGTGGTTGGTGTGGAAATTAGAGGGAAAGACCATCTTCTAGAGCTCATGCAAGATTTTGCGCATGCGAAGACAGAATATGATCAAGTATCAGACGCATTAAAAATGGTGAAGCAGACGGGATACGGGATTGCGGCCCCGGCCTTGTCAGATATGAGTTTAGATGAGCCAGAAATCATTAGGCAGGGCTCGAGATTCGGCGTGAGATTAAAGGCGGTTGCGCCATCTATTCATATGATTAAGGTAGATGTAGAGAGTGAATTTGCACCGATTATTGGAACAGAGAAACAAAGTGAAGAGCTCGTCCGCTACTTAATGCAAGACTTTGAAGATGATCCGCTTTCGATTTGGAATTCTGATATATTTGGGCGCTCACTCAGCTCCCTTGTCAGAGAAGGTATTCAAGCAAAGCTGTCGCTGATGCCAGAAAATGCAAGGTATAAGCTGAAAGAAACGCTTGAAAGAATCATCAACGAAGGATCAGGCGGTTTGATCGCCATTATCCTATAGCATGTGAGACCTCTCATTGACAGGGGTCTTTTTTTGCGTATTGAATGAGTCATAAAAAGACAAATGTATAAAGATTAGTCAGATTCAGGCTGAAATTAGGAATATTCGTTCGCAAAAGTGCCCTTAATCCTTGACGAATAAGGATTCTTCCCTTTAAAATGCTTGATATGGTATTTCATATGTGTTAATCTACTTACAGAAAATCTTCACTTTGTTGGACAAACATTCCTTCAAAGAGTTGTTTTCTAATGAATAGCCATGTATAACGCTTTCTAGACGCTCTTTTTTTCGAAAAAAGTGTATAGAAAGAAGATGAATTGTGAAGAAATGATAACAATCTACTGAATGCATATTTTTGGGAGGAGGTGAAAGGCATGAACAAGACAGAACTTATTAACGCGGTTGCTGAAGCAAGCGAGTTATCTAAAAAAGACGCGACAAAAGCAGTTGATTCTGTTTTTGATACAATTTTAGATGCACTTAAAAATGGTGACAAAATCCAACTTATCGGTTTTGGTAACTTTGAAGTACGTGAGCGTTCAGCTCGTAAAGGACGTAACCCACAAACTGGTGCAGAGATCGAAATCCCTGCAAGCAAAGTACCTGCTTTCAAACCAGGTAAAGCACTTAAAGACGCGGTGGCAGGTAAATAATCGTTATGTGTAATGATCCTATTGCAGGAGTTATACATATACAGTTTCACACTGGTCTAGAAAAGCCCCTTTCATAAGGGGCTTTTCCTTTTGAATCAAAAGGTTCGTTTAGAACGCTCTCCTTTGCTTTTAGGATCTGAAGTGTGCTAGAATCTGATTGAAATGTAATCGCCTTTGGAGGATATAATACATGAGTGAAATAAATAAAGAACTAATTGAACACGCAGTACGCGATATATTAAAAGCCATCGGAGAAGATCCAGATCGTGAAGGACTTCTTGATACCCCAAAACGAGTAGCAAAAATGTATGAAGAAGTGTTCTCGGGATTAAATGAAGATCCAAAAGAACATTTTAAAACCATTTTTGGTGAAGACCACGAAGAACTCGTTCTTGTAAAAGATATTGCTTTCCATTCAATGTGTGAACACCACCTTGTACCTTTTTACGGAAAAGCCCATGTCGCTTATATTCCGCGCGGCGGAAAAGTAACGGGACTTAGCAAACTTGCAAGAGCTGTAGAGGCTGTTGCCAAACGCCCGCAGCTTCAGGAACGCATTACATCAACCATTGCAGATAGTATGGTGGAAACACTCAATCCGCATGGCGTGATGATTGTCGTTGAAGCAGAACATATGTGTATGACGATGCGCGGAGTGAAAAAGCCAGGTGCTAAAACCGTGACATCAGCAGTACGCGGTACATTTGCAAATGATACGGCGGCAAGAGCAGAAGTGCTTTCCTTTATTAAAAACGACTAATTCAATAGATGGAAGGTGAACAGATTGAGTGAAAATAAAGCATCTGATTTTGTAGTGATTAAAGCCATTGATAATGGTGTAAATGTCATCGGCTTAACTAGAGGCTCTGATACAAGATTTCACCATTCCGAAAAGCTCGATAAAGGTGAAGTCATCATTGCACAATTTACTGAGCATACGTCAGCGATCAAAGTAAGAGGCGATGCTGTCATTCAAACAAGCTTCGGTGAAATTCAAAGCGAAGCAAAGAAATAAGCACTTGAATGCACTTGATAGCATAAAAGTGAGAGCTGATATGGTATAATAAATCTCTATACAATGTGCAGGGCTACATATGAAACTGTAATTTTTGGGACAAGGGTGATATCTTTGCAAGACATCTACGGAATTTTATCTAATCTAAATATAAAATTAAATAAAAAGCTTTCTCATCCTTATTTGGCGAAGCATTTACGTGCGCCACTCATCGATGAAGATAAGCTCCTTCTTTTTCATGCAATGTTTGATGAAGCTCAAATTGATGCAGAGAAAAAAGAAAATTATATTTTAACGGCGATGCTTGTACAAATTGCCCTTGATACCCATGACGAAGTCACAACTGCTGCAGCCATCAAACAAGACGAATTCAAAAATCGTCAGCTGACCATCCTAGCAGGAGACTATTTCAGCGGTCTCTATTATTCTCTTCTCTCTGACATGAAAGACATCTACATGATTCGCACGCTCGCAACGGCGATCAAAGAGATCAATGAACATAAAATTAGACTGTATGATCGATCCATTCAAGATGCAGCGCACTTTTACAAAAGTGTAGCAACTGTTGAGTCTGCGTTATTCCAAAGGGTTTCTGAGCATTTTCAATTAACGCATTGGAATGAGATTGCAAGTCGTTTCCTTGTTTATAAGCGTTTCATGAAACAAGCAGAAGATGACAAACATTTAAAACTTTTTTTGAACGATAGCTATACGGACGCCTATACATGTTTTGACAACTTTGAGAAGGAAGGCTATGAAAAGGCCAAACGATCGATCAAGGAGCATCTTGTTTCATCTCCGGTCGTTCAAAAAGAGCTATTAAATCGCTTGGATCATATGAAAAATGAGCCTGCGTACCATCAGAAAGTGGAAGAAGGGTAAGTCATGCAGCAATCAAAAGAACAGCGAGTACACGGTGTATTTGAAAAAATTTATAAAAATTATGATCAAATGAACTCTGTCATCAGCTTTAAGCAGCATAAAAAGTGGCGCGATAAAACAATGAAACTCATGAATGTTCAAAAAGGAGCCAAAGCATTAGACGTATGCTGCGGAACAGCCGATTGGACCATTGCGCTTGCTGATGCTGTAGGCGAAAAAGGCGAAGTCAAAGGCCTTGATTTTAGTAAAAATATGCTGAGTGTTGGAGAAACGAAGGTGAAAACTGGGGGCTATAATCAAATTGAACTGCTTCACGGCAATGCGATGGAGCTTCCTTTTGAGGATAACACATTTGATTATGTCACGATCGGTTTTGGCCTACGAAACGTCCCTGATTACTTAACGGTGCTAAAGGAAATGACAAGAGTCGTGAAGCCTGGTGGAATGGTTGTCTGTCTTGAGACATCACAGCCTGAAATGATTGGGTTTAAACAAGGTTACTATGTCTATTTCAAATACATCATGCCGCTCTTTGGTAAACTGTTTGCCAAAAGCTATCAGGAGTATTCATGGCTTCAAGAATCAGCCAAAGCGTTCCCTGGCATGAAAGAACTGGCGGCTCTTTTCGAAGAGGCGGGTCTGTCTGATGTCTCGTATCATCCATTTACAGGCGGTGTAGCAGCAACACATATCGGAAAGAAGCTTTGAATAAACGATATTTGGGTGAAAATAATGAAACTAAAAGCAATGATCTCTTTTTTAAATCATGATATCGATATTATTGAAAAAGAGCTTGAACAAACAGTTCGCTCTGATTATGCATTATTAAGTGAAGCTGGTCTTCATTTGCTGCAAGCGGGCGGAAAACGAATCCGCCCCGTTTTTGTTCTCCTTTCAGGCATGTTTGGCGACTATGACATTAATAAAATTAAATATGTTGCCGTTGCTCTTGAGCTGATTCATATGGCATCGCTCGTTCATGATGATGTCATTGATGATGCTGAGCTGAGAAGAGGCAAGCCAACGATTAAGGCAAAATGGGACAATCGAATTGCCATGTACACAGGAGATTATATGTTTGCAAGATCGCTTGAGTATATGACAAAGATCAATCACCCAATGGCGCATGAAATTTTGTCAAAGATGGTCGTCGAGCTCTGTCTTGGTGAAATCGAGCAAGTGAAAGACAAATACAATATGGATCAAAACCTGCGTACATACTTAAGAAGAATCAAACGAAAAACAGCCTTGCTCATTGCAGGCAGCTGCCAGTTAGGTGCGATAGCAGCAGGTACAGATGAGAAAACACATAAAGCCCTTTACTGGTTTGGCTATTATGTCGGTATGTCCTATCAGATCATTGATGATGTGCTTGATTTCACATCAACTGAAGAAGAGCTTGGTAAGCCTGTTGGGGGAGACCTTTTACAAGGAAATGTCACACTCCCGGTCTTATATGCACTGAAGAACCAGGCACTCGAAGGCCAATTAAAGCTGATTAATAGTGAAACAACGGAAATGCAGCTGAAGCCTGTGATTGAACATCTCAAACAAACAGATGCGATCGACCGCTCGATTCGAGTGAGTGAAATGTATTTGAAGAAGGCATTTGAACAGCTGGACAAACTTCCTCGAGGACGAGCAAAAACGTCACTCGCCTCCATTGCCAAATATATTGGAAAACGAAAATTCTAATCAACATGTTGTTGATTGGTTTTTTTGTGAAATTTTTTGTCAAAAATTGATTATTATAAAAAAAAATGATACGATCACTTTGTAACAATGTAAGCCTATACATACATAACGACGGGGTGGAGAACGTATATGGACAAAACATTTCTTATGGTCAAACCTGATGGTGTGGAAAGACAATTAATCGGTGAAATTGTGTCAAGATTCGAAAAAAAGGGGCTTCAGCTTGTTGGTGCAAAACTAATGAGTATTCCAAAAGAAGTAGCAGAAACACATTACGGAGAGCATAAAGAAAAACCATTTTTCGGGGAATTGGTTGACTTTATTACGTCAGGACCAGTATTTGCAATGGTATGGCAAGGTGAACAGGTAGTAGATGTAACAAGACAGATTATCGGCAAAACAAACCCGAAGGAAGCACTTCCAGGCACAATAAGAGGAGACTATGGATTGACGGTTGGAAAAAACATTATCCATGGCTCAGACTCACCAGAAAGTGCTGAAAGAGAAATCAACTTATTCTTCAAACAAGAAGAACTCACAAGCTGGGATCAAACCATCTCAAGCTGGATTTATTAAGGTTCAAGCCAAGGTGTTCATCAAATGAGCACCTTGGCTTTTTTTATATGAATATTTCTACACGAAATTTCGCATGAGAAGATACAAATTTTCGATAAAAACAGCTATACTAGGACAAAGATAGATGAGACAGGAGAGGACTTTGATGGATCAATATCAAGTATTTGTCGGAAAATGGAAAAAACTAACCGGGGTGGATCTGAATTTATATAAAGAAGCACAAATGAAACGAAGATTAACGTCACTTTATGATAAAAAAGGATATAGAGATTTTGAAGCATTCGCGGTTGCCCTTGAAAAGGATAGAGCACTATTAGATGAGACGATGGATCGAATGACGATCAATGTGTCAGAATTTTACCGAAACTATCAGCGCTGGGAAGTGCTTGACCAAAAAATTCTTCCGCTGCTTTCGAAAAACAGCGGCACCCTAAAAATATGGAGTGCAGCATGTTCGACAGGAGAGGAGCCGTATACACTCTCAATGCTTCTATCAAGCCATCCGCTCGTGAAGGACTTCCAAATTATTGCAACTGATATTGATGATAAAGTTCTGCAATCAGCTCAAAAAGGAAGATATCATGAACGATCATTGCAAGAGGTACCAGATCAAATCAAGCAAAAATATTTCACAAAAGAAGATTCTTCATTTTACACTGTGAAGGATGATGTGCGAAAGCACATTCAATTTAAGAAGCACAACCTTTTAGCAGATCCTTATGAAAAACAGCTTGATCTTATCGTGTGCCGAAATGTCCTCATTTACTTTACAGAAGAGGCAAAAGAAGAGATTTACTTGAAAATGAGCAGCAGTTTAAAACCAAATGGCGTATTATTTGTGGGTTCTACTGAACAAATTTTTCACCCAGAAAAGTTTGGACTGACATCTGCTGATACTTTCTTTTATCAAAAGAAGGGGTTGTAGCTGACTTTTTAGTAGTAAGTGTGTTATCATAGTTTTACTTAAAAGCGTTAATGCGATGAAGGGAGATCAAGTCATGAGATACTTAACAGCAGGTGAATCACATGGTCCACAATTGACCACAATTATTGAAGGCGTTCCAGCGGGACTTTACATAGAGCAGGATGACATCAATTATGAATTGGCTAGAAGACAAAAAGGTCACGGCCGCGGGCGAAGAATGCAGATTGAAAAAGACCAAGCGAAAGTGTTAAGTGGTGTTCGCCACGGGAAAACATTAGGTTCTCCTATTGCACTTGTCGTTGAAAACAACGACTGGAAGCATTGGACAAAGGTGATGGGGGCAGAGCCGATCACAGAAGAAGAAGAGAGTGAAATGAAGCGTCAAATTTCACGCCCTAGACCAGGACATGCGGATTTAAATGGTGCGATTAAATATGGACATCGTGATATGCGAAACGTATTAGAGCGTTCATCAGCCCGCGAGACAACCGTTCGCGTAGCAGCAGGCGCAGTCGCCAAACAAATCTTGGCTCATCTAGGAATCAAGGTAGCTGGCCACGTTCTTGAAATTGGCGGAGTGAAAGCAGCTCATACGACATATAAATCGATTGAAGATTTGCAAAAGGTAACGGAAGAGTCGCCTGTTCGCTGCTACGACAGTGAAGCAGGTCAAAAAATGATGGATGCCATTGATGAAGCGAAGAAAAACGGTGATTCAATTGGCGGAATTGTTGAAGTTATCGTTGAAGGAATGCCGGTTGGAGTCGGAAGCTATGTTCACTATGACCGCAAATTAGACAGCAAGCTTGCAGGTGCTGTTCTGAGTATCAACGCTTTTAAAGGGGTTGAATTCGGTATCGGCTTCGAGGCGGCTTCTAAAAATGGCAGTGAGGTCCATGATGAAATCATCTGGGATGAAGAAAAAGGCTATACGAGAAAAACAAATCGCTTAGGCGGTCTTGAAGGCGGAATGTCAACTGGTATGCCAATTGTCGTAAGAGGGGTCATGAAACCAATCCCAACGCTTTATAAACCGCTTCAAAGCGTTGACATTGAAACAAAAGAACCTTTCTCCGCAAGTATTGAACGTTCTGACAGCTGTGCTGTTCCTGCCGCAAGTGTTGTCGCAGAAGCAGTCGTGGCTTGGGAAATTGCCAATGCTGTTGTTGAGCAGTTTGGTCTTGATCAAATCGACCGCATTAAAGAAAATGTTGAAAAAATGCGCCAGCTTCAGAGGGAATTTTAATGAAAACACTGGAAGTTAAGACGTCTTCAGCCACTTATCCTGTATACATCGGTGATGGGATTAAACGCAATATCGTCGACTTGATGACTTCCACGGGGCATTCCTATACGAAGCTCCTAATCGTTACAGATACAGCTGTTGATGCCATTTACGGTGATGAAATGGTTCGATTACTTAAGCAGAAGTGGTCTGTGCATAAAGTGGTTGTGCCAAGCGGAGAGCAGTCGAAATCTTTTGCTGAGTTTGAGCATATTCATACGAAGGCCATTCAGTTTCAGCTGGATCGCTCCTCGTGCATCATTGCGCTGGGAGGAGGCGTAATTGGGGATTTGGCTGGCTTTGTTGCTGCTAGTTATATGAGAGGCATTGATTTTATTCAAGTGCCGACGACGCTGCTGGCACATGACAGTGCAGTTGGCGGGAAAACAGGGATTAACCACCCGCTCGGTAAAAATTTAATCGGTGCATTTCATCAGCCGAAAGCTGTGATCTATGATACGAGTATGCTTGAGACACTATCTCAAATTGAAATGAGGTCAGGCTTTGCTGAGGTCATCAAACATGCCCTCATTTCAAGTGAAGACTTTTTATCAGAACTGATGTCCATTCGTTCTTTGGCGGAATGTTCAAAGAGCGAGCTGGCACATATGCTGTATCAAGGGATTCAAGTCAAAGCGTCGATTGTTCAAAAAGACGAAAGAGAACAAGGCGTGCGTGCATTTTTGAATTTAGGTCATACACTTGGGCACGCCATTGAAGCAGAGTATGGATACGGCGTTATCACGCACGGAGATGCTATTGCAATCGGCATGCAGTTTGCGCTATATGTGAGCGAAAAGAAGCTGGGACTCAGCCTCAATCGGATGGAACTAAAAAATTGGATGAAAGAACTCGGATTCCCGGTACAAGTCACTCAAAACATTTCCACGAAAACATTTGTTGACCGAATGATTGGTGATAAAAAGGCAAGAGGCGGAACCGTTCAATTTGTTTTATTAAAACAGGTTGGAGACGCTGTCTTGCAGTCTTTCACAAAAGATGAGCTGCATCACTGGCTCGAAGAATGGAAACGGGAGGAGGGATGTCTATGATGTTTCGCGGGATACGTGGGGCTACAACTGTGACAGAAGATACAGAAACAGAAGTGTTAAACAAAACGAAACAGCTGCTAGAAGCGATTATTTCAAGAAATCAAGTAGATCCAGAACGTGTCGTGCAGATCTTAATTTCAGCTACACAAGATATTCACTCCGTTTTTCCGGCAAAAGCCCTTCGTCAGTTTGAAGGATGGACGTATGTGCCTGTTACTTGTATGCAGGAGCTGGACATTCAAGGCGGTCTAAAGCATTGCATTCGCGTTTTAATGACGGTCCAAACAGACACAAAGCAGGAAGATGTGCAGCATGTGTACTTGGAAGAAGCTGTGACGCTTCGCCCTGATTTACAGTTGACAAAAAACAAGGAATTATAATACGATATGAACAGCCGAAGTTTACACACAGGTGTAAACGGCATTGCAAGCTTAGAGAAGATGAGAATGAGACTAGGGTAGTTGAGATGAGTAGAGTTGAGCAGAGATACGATACGTCTATTTCATCATACTGCCTAAAAGAGCAACCCTCTTTTAGGCTTATTTCGTATACTCATACAAACCCTCTATATGTCCCCTCATTCTCCTTAATCCCATTTAAGGAGTGTGCTTATGAATTCCCAATCAAACCTGACCCAATTTTTAAGGGACAGCGAGTCCCACAAAACAATCCCGATTGTTGAAACCATTACAGTTGATACGCTCTCACCGATTCAAATTGTCGAAAAACTCAAGCAAGATATTGTGTATCTGCTAGAAAGCAGAGACGAGTCTTCTAGCTGGTCGAGATATTCCTTCATCGGATTACATCCTTTTTTAACCTTACACGATGACCAAAACCAATATATTGCACGTGACGCTGCAGGGCAGGAAGTCATGAAAAAGCAAGAACTGAAAGACTTACTAGACTGGATGAAAGAGCAATACCAAATCAAGACACCAGATGTTGACATCCCATTTACAGGCGGGGCAGTTGGGTACTTAAGTTACGATCTTATTCCAAGTATTGAACCTTCTGTCAGGCCACACCTAAGCGCATCAACGACAGACAATTGTACTCTATTTGTCTGCCAAACGATGATTGCCTTTGATCATGAAACTAATCATGTTCATTTTATCCAATACACCCAGCTGACCGGAAATGAAACAGAAGACGAAAAAATACAAGCTTATAAAGAAAATCAAAAGCGGCTTGAACAGATGATTCACAAGCTCCATACAAAGATTGATATGAAAGAACTGATTTTATCAGGGAATATGAACGAATCACCGTCCTTTGAACATGTGACGTCAACCTATGAAAAAGCGCAATTTTTAAAGGACGTAGAAAAAATCAAAGAATACATTCGAGCAGGTGATATTTTTCAAGGCGTCCTCTCACAACGCTTTGATATCCCAGTGTCAGTGAGTTCATTTGAATTATACCGCGTGCTTCGCATTGTGAATCCATCTCCATACATGTATTTTATGAAATTAAAAGACCGCGATTTAGTCGGAAGCTCGCCAGAACGATTAATCCATGCCAAAAATGGGCACTTAGAAATTCACCCCATTGCAGGCACAAGAAAACGAGGAAAAACAAAAGAAGAGGACGCTGCGCTTGCAAGAGAGCTGTTAGAGGATGAGAAAGAAAAAGCAGAACATTACATGTTAGTAGATCTAGCCAGAAATGATGTCGGCCGCGTAGCAGAATACGGCAGTGTGTCTGTACCGACCTTTACAAAAGTTGTGAACTTTTCACATGTCATGCACATCATCTCCATTGTGACAGGGAAGCTAAAGCAGGATACACACCCAGTCGATGCGCTCATGTCCGCTTTTCCTGCAGGCACATTAACAGGGGCACCGAAAATAAGAGCGATGCAATTATTAAATGAAATGGAGCCTGAGCCAAGGGAAACGTATGGCGGCTGTATTGCCTATATTGGGTTCGACGGCAATATCGACTCTTGTATTACCATTCGCACCATGAGCATCAAAGATCAGACCGCTTCCATACAAGCAGGCGCTGGCATTGTCGCAGATTCTGTTCCAGAAAATGAATGGGAAGAGACTTGTAACAAGGCAGGAGCGCTTCTGAAGGCCATTCAGCTTGCTGAACATATTTTCTCAGAAAAGGAGAGTGTGCAGGATGAATCAGCGACTTTCAGCTCTTGTTAACGGAGGCTTCCTATCAGAAAATGAAGCCCATAGGCTAATGCATGATATGATGAGCGGATCTTTAACAGATGCTGAAGTCGCTGCAAGTCTATCGATTTTAGCGCACAGAGGAGAAACCGCTGAAGAAATGACAGGCTTCGTGAGGGCCATGCGGCAAAAGGCAGCACCAGCGGAAAGATCGCTCGATGTCGTTGACACATGCGGTACAGGAGGCGATGGACTCTCTACATTTAATATATCAACTGCAGCTGCCATTGTGGCTTCCGCCGCTGGTGCTAAAATCGCAAAACACGGAAATCGTTCAGTCTCTTCTAAAAGCGGAAGTGCCGACGTGCTAGAGTGTCTTGGCATTCACATTCAATCCACTCCAGAAGAAACGAGAAGACAAATACAAGACAAAAACATGGGCTTTTTATTTGCACCACTGTACCATTCATCTATGAAACAAGTAGCAGCAGTCCGTAAGCAGCTTGGCTTCCGGACGGTATTTAATCTATTAGGACCGCTTTGCCACCCGATGCAAGCCAAAAAGCAAATCATCGGTGTGTATGCAAAGGAAAAGGCGAAATTAATGGCGGAAGCCCTTGCCCCATTAGAGCCAGAGCATGTCTTGTTTGTATGCGGGGAAGACGGGCTGGATGAATTAACGATTACAGCAAATTCATATGTGATTGAACTCAAAAAAGGTGCCATGACAGAATATACGCTAAACCCAGAAGACTTTGGACTGGAAAAAGGATACTTATCAGATATTCAGGTCCAATCACCGGAAGAGAGCGCAAAATTGATTCAGAATATATTGAATCATCAAACAGAAGGGGCGCCGCTTCATATTACAGCTCTGAATGCCGGAGCGGCTTTATATATCGCAGGCAAGTCTGAAAGCCTCATGGCAGGAACATTAAAAGCATTAGAAACGATAAAAAACGGAGCAGCCAAAGAACAATTGGCTCGTTTAAGACAAAAAACGAAAGAGGAAGAGATCTATGCTTAATCAAATCATTGCACGCAAAAAAGAACATATCCAAACGTTGGAGTTACCTGATGATGGACACTATGAAAGACGATCATTTAAAGAAGCACTGATGAATCCTCACCGTTCGATTGGGCTCATTGCTGAGGTGAAAAAGGCATCTCCTTCCAAAGGAATCATTCAGCCGAATTTTGATCCTCTGCAAACAGCAAAAGCATACGAAAAATCGAATGCTGATTGCTTATCAGTCTTAACAGATGAACCATTTTTTCAAGGGAAGAACGAGTATCTTTCCTTAATTAAAGAACACGTCGGACGTCCAATTTTAAGAAAAGACTTTATCATCGATTCCATACAGGTAGAAGAGTCAAGACGTATCGGTGCAGATGCCATTTTATTAATTGGAGAAGTGCTTGAACCGAAACAGCTGCATGAACTCTATGTTGAAGCGAAGGAAAAAGGACTAGATATTCTTGTCGAAGTTCATGCAGCAGATACACTGGAACAAATCTTAAACCTATTCACCCCTGAAATCATTGGCGTGAATAACCGAAATTTAAAAACATTTAAAACAACAGTTGAGCAAACAAAAGAGATTGCACCACTTGTTCCAAAGGATGTCTTACTAGTAAGTGAAAGCGGTATTCAGACATTTGATGATCTGACCTTTGTTAAAAAACATGGAGCGAGTGCTGTCCTTGTAGGTGAATCATTAATGAGAAAACCCTCACAAGAAAAAGCCGTCCAGACGTTGTTTGGTGAATGATCACGATGAAGCCTTTTTTAAAATATTGCGGAGCGGTCTCACTAGAAGATGTAGAATGCATTGCGCAATCTCAAGCAGATGCGATCGGGTTTATTTTTGCTCCAAGTAAAAGACAAGTCGATCCAGAACAAGTGAAACAATGGCTCACCGAGTCGCAGTGTGAGAAAGAGATTACGGGTGTATTTGTAAATGAAAACATCCAAAAAGTGTGTGACATCACAAAGCATATTCCTTTAGATATCGTGCAGCTGCATGGAGATGAAACACGAGAGGATGCAAAAGAAATAAAACAACAAACAGGAGCGATTGTGTGGAAAGTCTTTCACCACGAGCCCGATGTAAAAGAAACACTCGATAAAATGACGGCATTTGCGCCGTTTGTCGATGGCTTCCTCATTGATGCGAAAGTAAAAGGGATGAGAGGTGGTTCTGGCACAGCTTTTACATGGGAAGCGGTACCTGTATACATTCAGCAGGCAAAACGACTGGAGAAAACATGTATCATTGCAGGCGGAATAACACCAGAAACGCTGCCAGAGCTGCTTGCCTATGGCCCAAAAGCGATCGATCTTTCAAGCGGCATAGAAGAAAACGGGAATAAAAGCAGCGCTAAGATCAAAGCGCTCGAAGAAAGGATGTTAAACGATGTACGCATATCCAAATGAGCTTGGCAGATATGGAGAATTTGGAGGGAAATTTGTTCCTGAGACGCTCATGCAGCCGCTCGAAGAAATCGAACAAGCATTTAACGAATTAAAAGAAGACCCTGCTTTTGAGCAAGAGTATCTTTCCCTTTTGCAAAACTATTCAGGCAGACCGACTGCGCTGACATATGCTGATCAATTGTCAGCATACCTCGGCGGCGCAAAAATCTATTTAAAAAGAGAAGATTTAAACCATACAGGCGCTCATAAAATCAACAATGCACTTGGGCAGGCCCTGCTCGCAAAAAAAATGGGGAAATCGAACATCATTGCGGAAACAGGCGCAGGACAGCACGGAGTAGCAGCTGCAACGGTGGCCGCAAAATTTGGATTATCCTGCACAGTATTTATGGGAAAAGAGGATGTGGAAAGACAATCACTCAATGTATTCCGAATGAAGCTCCTTGGCGCTGAGGTTATACCTGTCACAAGCGGGAACGGCACATTAAAAGATGCAACCAACGAAGCGATTCGTTACTGGGTCCAGCACTGCAGTGATCATTTCTATATGATCGGCTCAGTTGTAGGACCTCACCCGTATCCCCAAATCGTCAGTGAGTTCCAACGGATGATTGGTGATGAAGCAAAAGAGCAGATACTTAAAAAAGAAGGCAGGCTCCCACATAAAGTCATTGCTTGTGTCGGCGGCGGAAGTAATGCCATTGGAATGTACCGAGCGTTTTTAGATGAAGAGATTGATATTATTGGTGTAGAAGCCGCTGGAAAAGGAATCGATACGCCGCTTCATGCAGCAACCATTACGAAGGGGACAAAAGGGGTCATTCATGGATCTTTGACATATTTAATCCAAGACGAATTTGGCCAAATTATTGAGCCCTATTCCATTTCAGCTGGTTTAGATTATCCTGGGATCGGGCCAGAGCACGCATATTTACATGCGAGCGGCCGGGTTCAATATGTGAGTGCTACAGATCAAGAAGCACTGGATGCGCTAAAGCTGCTGACGGAAAAGGAAGGAATCCTGCCAGCGATTGAATCAGCACATGCTTTAGCCAAGGCGTTTGAGATGAGCAGGACGATGAATGAAGATGAAATCGTCCTTGTCTGCCTGTCAGGAAGAGGAGATAAGGATGTGCATACATTAATGAATGTGCTTGAAAGTGAGGGCAAAACCAAATGATCACATTTCAATTAGAGCAAGGCGAGAAGTTATTCATCCCATTTATCACGGCAGGAGATCCGTCAGAAGAAGTCACGATTGATTTAGCTGTGTCCCTTCAAGCAGCCGGTGCACATGCGATTGAACTAGGTGTCCCTTATTCCGACCCGCTAGCGGACGGTCCTGTCATTCAAAGAGCCTCCAAAAGAGCTCTAAATCATGGCATGAATATCGTAAAAGCGATAGAATTAGCAGGGAAGATGAAAAAAAATGGTGTAAAAATTCCTGTAATTCTATTTACGTATTATAATCCTGTGTTACAATTAGACACAGAATACTTTTTCGCTTTACTGCGCAAAAATCATATTTCGGGACTCTTAACACCCGACTTGCCGTTTGAAGAGAGCAGTGAGCTGCAAAAGAACTGTCAAACTTATGACATTTCATATATTTCGCTCGTTGCACCAACCAGCAAGGAACGATTAGTAAACATTGTAGAGCAGGCAGAAGGTTTTGTGTATTGTGTTTCATCTCTTGGTGTAACAGGTGTCAGACAAACCTTTGACGAATCGATTACTGATTTTATTCAACAAGTGAAACAGCTGAGTCACATACCGGTTGCGGTCGGTTTTGGCATCTCAACAAGAGAGCAGGTAGACTCAATGAATAAACTGAGTGACGGTGTCGTTGTAGGCAGTGCACTTGTGAAAAAAATTGAAGAACTTCAAGATCAATTGTTAGCAAGTGATACACGTCAAGAAGCTTTAAGAGAATTTGAAACCTATGCAAAAACATTTAGTCCCCTCTATTCATTCAAATGAGGTGAAACTTTTGCAAATCAAAGATCAATTAAAACAACTAAAACCGTATCAGCCTGGGAAACCAATTGAAGAGGTCAAAAAAGAATATCAATTAGACAAGATTGTGAAATTGGCTTCAAATGAAAACCCTTTTGGATGTTCCTTACATGCAAGAGAGGCGATACAAGCTGAGCTCGAACATTTAGCGATCTATCCAGATGGATACAGCGCAAGTTTAAGAACGGAGCTTGCTGAGTTTCTTCAAGTAAATGAAAAACAATTAATATTCGGGAATGGCTCAGATGAACTTGTGCAAATTATTGCTAGGGCATTCCTTGACCAACATACAAATACCGTCATCCCAGCTCCATCTTTTCCGCAATACCGTCACAATGCCGTCATTGAGCAGGCAGAGATTCGAGAGGTGCCGCTTTTAGACGGAGGAGCTCACGATCTGAAGGGCATGCTGGATGCGATTGATGAGAACACGAAGGTCGTCTGGGTATGCAACCCGAATAACCCGACGGGAAATCATTTGTCAGAATCTGAGCTTGTGGCGTTTTTAGACCAAGTACCAGCTCATGTGCTTGTTGTACTAGATGAAGCATATGTCGAATACGTTCGTGCGGAAGACTTTCCGAACAGCTTATCTTTATTACATTCCTATCAAAATGTCATCGTACTCCGAACGTTTTCAAAAGCGTATGGACTGGCTGCACTTCGAGTAGGCTATGGCATTGCGTCAGAAGAGTTGATTACTGCGATTGAACCAGCGAGAGAGCCGTTTAATACGAGTCGTATCGCTCAGGCAGCTGCACGTGCAGCGATAAAAGATCAGGATTTCATTCAATCTTGCAGACAGAAAAATGAAGCAGGTCTCAAGCAATATCAAGAATTTGCTGACCGTTTTGGACTTTTTATTTATCCGTCTCAAACAAACTTCGTGCTGATTGATTTTAAGAGAGATGCAGATGAATTATTCAATGCATTATTGAAAAAAGGCTACATTGTTCGTTCTGGTAAAGCACTTGGTTTTCTGACTTCTTTACGTATTACGGTCGGAACAATGGAGCAAAATGCAGAAATTCTAAGTACACTTGCCGATTTAATGCAAGGCATTCGTGCGTAGCATAACCATAAAGTCATATCCTAAGGCAGGATATGGCTTTCATTGTACCAACCTCATATACATATAAGCTGTTGAAATGGCTTTTTTAATTTTCGTGAAAAAACAGGTGATGAACATGAATGATGCAAACGAAACAATATTAATCGCTGGACTTGGCTTAATTGGAGGTTCCATCGCACTGTCGATTAAAAAAGAGTATCCCCATAAAAAAATTGTAGGATACGATGTGTCCAAAGAACAAATGGTTGCGGCAACAAAGTTGGGTATCATTGATTTAGCAGCTGATTCATTTGCGGCAGGTTTGGATGAATCTGCGACTATTATATTGGCAACACCAGTTCAGCAAACAGTCAAGATGCTTCGTGAGATTGCAAACTCTGGAATTGAGAGAGAGCTCACAATTACCGATGTTGGCAGCACAAAGCAAAAGGTCGTCCATTTTGCTGAAAAAACGCTTCCTAAGCACTACCAATTTATTGGTGGACATCCGATGGCAGGCTCTCATAAGTCAGGAGTCATTGCAGCGAAAGACTTTTTATTTGAAAATGCATTCTACATTTTAACGCCGGCAAAGGAAACAAATCGCCAGGCTGTTGATCGTTTGAAGGACTTGTTAAAGGGGACAAATGCTCATTTCATTGAGATGACTCCAGAAGAACATGATGGTGTAACAAGTGTGATTAGTCATTTCCCTCATATTGTTGCAGCCAGCCTTGTGCATCAAGCACATCATTTTGAAGAACAATTCCCACTTGTCAAACGGTTTGCTGCTGGAGGCTTTCGTGACATTACACGTATTGCTTCAAGCAATCCTGCAATGTGGCGAGATATCCTTCTGCACAACAAAAACAAGATTTTAGACCGGTTCCATGAATGGAAAAAAGAGATCGACCGCATTGAGACCTTTGTACAGCAAGAAGACGCTGAAGGCTTGTTCTCTTATTTTCAAGAGGCAAAGGAATATCGCGATGGACTTCCTCTTAGGAAAAAAGGTGCCATTCCTGCTTTTTATGACCTTTATGTGGATGTTCCAGATCACCCTGGGGTCATTTCGGAGATTACAGGGCATTTAGCAAATGAAAACATCAGTATTACGAATATCCGTATTATTGAAACGCGAGAAGACATTAATGGGATTTTGCGCATTAGTTTTCAAACAGATGACGACCGTAAGCGTGCAGAGATCTGTATAAAAAATAGAGCGAATTACGATACATTTTATGCTGACTGAGGTGACAAACATGAAAATTCATAAAAATGCTCCTATGAATGGAGTCATTCATATTCCAGGGGATAAATCCATTTCTCATAGATCAGTGATGTTTGGTGCAATTGCTGATGGGACTACAGTGGTGAAAAACTTTCTTCCTGGAGCCGATTGTTTAAGTACGATTGATTGCTTTAGAAAGATGGGCGTTGAAATTGAACAAAAAGGGACAGATGTTGTGATCCACGGTAAGGGACTGAAAGAGCTCAAGGAGCCGTCTGACGTCCTCGATGTTGGGAATTCTGGTACAACCATTCGATTAATGATGGGAATATTAGCTGGTTGTGAGTTTCACAGTACACTGATCGGTGATGAGAGTATTGCTAAAAGACCAATGCAACGAGTAACAGGTCCACTTAAACAACTGGGAGCGAAAATAGATGGCAGAGCAAACGGCGAGTATACGCCACTGTCTATTCGTGGCGGTCATTTAAAAGGTATCTCATATGAATCTCCGGTGGCAAGTGCCCAAATTAAGTCCGCTGTCCTTTTAGCGGGGCTTCAAGCAGAGGGAACAACAACATTAACTGAACCGCATAAATCAAGAGATCATACAGAAAGAATGCTCTCTATGTTTGGTGTAAAACTAGACGAAGATGAACAAAGTGTTTCCATTGAAGGCGGTCAAACATTAAAAGCAACAGATATATTTGTTCCTGGAGACATCTCTTCAGCTGCATTTTTCCTTGTTGCTGGATCTATTGTTCCTAACAGCCGGATTGTGTTAAAAAATGTCGGGCTAAACAAAACAAGAACGGGTATTATCGATGTACTGAAACAAATGGGTGCGAATCTTGAGATCAAAGAAGTAGATGCAAAAGACGGAGAACCGTATGGTGATTTAACGATTTCAACCTCTTCATTAAAAGGAATTGAAATTTCTGGTGACATGATTTCAAGACTCATCGACGAAATCCCGATTATAGCGCTTCTAGCGACACAAGCAGAAGGAACAACGATTATTAAAGATGCTGCTGAGTTAAAAGTAAAAGAGACCAATCGAATTGATACCGTCGTGTCAGAACTTAAAAAACTCGGTGCTGAAATTGAAGCAACTGATGATGGTATGAAGATTCATGGTAAAACCACACTTAAAGGCGGCGCTATCGTGTCAAGCTACGGAGATCACCGAATCGGTATGATGCTGGGGGTTGCTGCTTGCATCACAAAGCAAGCTGTTGAGATTGAAGATACAGATGCTGTTCGTGTATCATACCCGAATTTCTTTGAACACATTGAATACTTAACCAAAACAGTCTGAGGATGTCCTCAGGCTTTTTCTTTCCTTATGCATATTTGTAAGAAATATAGCATAGCTTGTCTCAAGATGAAACCTGGAAAAAAATCATTTTATCCGATAAAAAAATGAATTTCAGGTGCTTGCAGTTTACAAAACTTCCGTTTCGTAAAGGATGAAATGAAAAACAGTCTTTAAAACAAAAAAATGGGTTCATTTTAAAAGAGCAACATATTTGCTGGATGAGTACCTGTCGATTATGATATGAAGTAACAATAGTTTAGGTTTTTGGAAACAGAAAGGAACGGTTTGATTTGAATAGTTCATTACAAGAAGCCATAAAATTAGTTGAGGCGGGTGAGACTGAAAAAGGACTCCAAACACTTGCTCAGGCAGAAAATCATTTGCATGATGAAGAAAAGGCGCAGGCAGCTCAGTTATATTATGATTGGGGAGATATCGATAAAGCGCGGAATCTCATCAGTGATTTACATGATTTATATCCAGAGGAAACAGGGTTAACATGTTTTTATGCAGAGCTACTGATTGACTCTGATGAAGAAGAAAAGGCGATTTCGGTATTAGAGACGATTCCTGAAGATGATGATGCGTATCCAGAGAGTTTATTGTTAATGGCAGATTTGTATCAAATGCAAGGACTATTTGAAGTCAGTGAACAAAAGCTCTTAAAAGCGAAAGAACTGCTTCCAGATGAAGCCATCATTGATTTTGCGTTAGGTGAATTGTATTTTTCACAAGGTCTTTCAAAGAAAGCCGCCGACTATTTCTACAAAGTCGCAGATCAACAACATGAGGTTGGCGGCGTCAATGTTTACCAGAGACTCGCTGAATCACTCAGCACCGCTGGAGAATTTGAAGATGCGCTTGAATGGTACGAAAAGGCAGTAAAAGATCAAACAGACCCGAATACACTTTTTGGCTACGGATTTACAGCGATGAGGGCCGGCAGAACGAAAACAGCCATTCAGCAGCTTTCAGAACTAAAAGATATTGATCCGTCTTATTCGTCTCTTTATATGCCTTTAGCGAAAAGTTATGAGGAAGAAGGACTATATCAGGAGGCTTTAGAGGTAGTAAAAGAGGGTATTAAAATTGATGAGTATAACAAAGAATTATATTTATATGGTGCAAAGATTGACTTGAAAAATGGGGATTCAGAAGATGCGAAAAAGCTGCTTCAAGAAGCACTTGCTCTTGATCCGGGATATATTGAAGCGGTTCAAACATTGCTCGCGATCTATTTAAATGAAGAGCTTTTTGATGAAATCCTGGATGTCATTAAAGAGGTTAAAAGCTTTGGGGAAGATGATCCAAAATGGAATTGGTATGCTGCATCTGCTTCTGTTGGACGAGAGGAATACAAAGAAGCAGCCGATTACTTCAAGCTGGCTCTGCCTGATTTTGATGAGGAGCGTGACTTTTTATATGAATACGCTTCGTTCCTTTTAGAAGAAGGCAGACAAAAAGAAGCATTGCCGCTATTACGCAAAGTTCTTCAGAAAGATGGCACGAATGAAGAAATCGAAGAAACGATTTTAAGAATTGAAGACGAAATTTCCTTATAGTTTGCAGGAATGAAGAACTGGTTTGTTGAATAATTCATGTATAGCAATTTAATTTACGATAGAGGAGGGAATAACATGCAGACCCCTGTTTCTGTCAATGAAAAGAAGGAATTCATCCGGTGGTTTTTAAACCATTATCAGCTAAAACGAAGAGAGTGTGTTTGGATATTAAATTATTTAATGAGTCACGACTCTTTGATGGAAAAGGTTCATTTTGTAGAGCAAGCAGAATTTTGCCCAAGGGGAATCATTATGTCAACACACTGTGTGGATGAAGTTCCCTTTAGATTTTATAAAGAAAACATCATGACGACAGATGCTGAAAAGTCATTTCATGATATTCGTTTGAATAAACAGCAAGATTTGTTTATTCAATTGAATTTCCGTTCTGCTTATCGTTCGCCGGAATATGCAGCTGTGCTTGAAACAAATCCTCATATTCCAAAGGATCTTTATGAGAACGAAAAAGATAAGGATCTTGCGGAGAAAGTGCTTGAACACTCGATCGCAACGTTCCAAAAAGAACGGCTTATGAAAGAGATAGATGAGGCACTTGACCGTCATGATCAAGAAACATTTAATAAGTTAGCAAAAGAATTAAGCCTATTGTCATAAACTGAACGAATAAGCCTTGCCCTATACAGGCAGGGCTTATGTCATGAAAGAGGGGAAATTGATGAAGTTTCAAGCGGAGGATGCGGATCGCTTTTTGCAATCTAAAGATTACATTGATACCGCTATCATTCCAATAGTTGGAATAGATGCGAATCAAATCAAACAAACTGTATCTTTAGGTGAGTTTACCATTCTTGTAGCAGAGGAACTTGAAAGGCAGCTGAAAGGGCGGGTCTTTCTTTTTCCACCACATACATATGTAGAGATCAATGATCGAAAACTAGAAGACATCTTTACGATGAAGCAGTCGCTAGAAGATCATTTTCAGCATGTCGTGTTGATCTCATCTGATCATCAATGGAAAGAGCATGCGGCGGTTAGTGAAGCGCTATTTTTGTTAAAGCCGGTTCCGCTCGAGCATTTAAAGGTAGAATTAAAGCAAAAAATCGTTCAAGACAGTGTAGAACAAATTTTGAACTTTTTGTTACAAAAGTGGAACCCTTCATAAAAACCCTTACATTTGCATTGTACATAGCTTTTTAGGCTGTTGACCTTGTGAATAGATTGATATATTATGAGGGTGTCCTAGTTTTATGAAATTTTTTCTAATTCAGTTATAAAGTAGCTGACGACCTGAGGGGGGGAGAAAAAAATGAGCGAGAAGAGACATGGAGTGTCCAGGCGTCAATTTTTGAATTACACGTTGACCGGCGTGGGGGGATTTATGGCCGCTGGAATGCTCATGCCTATGGTTCGCTTTGCGCTTGACCCTGTGCTAAAAGGAACAGAGGATCAGGATATGGTTCAAGTTGTCAGTGTAGATGAACTGACGAAGGAACCGAAGCGCTTTGACTTTAAAATTGATCAAGTAGATGCATGGTATGAGTCAAAGGAATCTAGGTCAGCATGGGTGTACAAAGAAGGGGATGAAATTGTCGCTTTATCGCCAATCTGTAAACATTTAGGATGTACAGTGAACTGGAACAGTGATCCGAAAAATCCAAACAAATTTTTCTGCCCATGCCACTATGGGCTGTACGACAAGGATGGTACAAACGTACCCGGAACTCCACCGCTTGCACCGCTTGACCATTATAAGCAGCAAGTGAAGGACGGATACCTCTATCTTGGAAAAGCTGTGCCGAAAGGGGAAGGGTAACGATGCTTAACAAGATTTATGATTGGGTAGATGAGCGGCTAGACATTACACCAATATGGAGAGATATTGCGGATCATGAGGTGCCAGAGCATGTCAATCCAGCACATCATTTCTCCGCTTTTGTGTACTGTTTTGGCGGTTTAACGTTTTTTGTGACAGTCATTCAAGTCCTTTCGGGCATGTTTTTAACGATGTATTATGTGCCGGATATTAAAAATGCCTGGGAATCTGTCTATTATTTGCAAAATGAAGTGGCATTTGGTCAGATTGTCAGAGGGATGCACCACTGGGGTGCGAGTCTAGTCATTGTCATGATGTTTTTACATACGCTAAGGGTCTTTTTCCAAGGGGCGTATAAAAAGCCTAGAGAGCTGAACTGGATTGTTGGTGTGCTCATTTTCTTTGTGATGCTTGGACTTGGTTTTACAGGATATCTCTTGCCATGGGATATGAAGGCGCTATTTGCGACGAAGGTTGGTCTTCAAATTGCAGAAGCCACACCATTCATTGGAAAAGAGATCAAAACGCTGCTTGCAGGTCATCCTGACATTGTAGGGGCACAAACGCTGACGAGATTTTTCGCTATCCATGTCTTTTTCTTGCCAGCGGCATTATTTGGGCTGATGGCTGCCCACTTTATTATGATTCGTAAGCAAGGAATTTCTGGACCGCTATAAAAAAAGTTGCGTTTGATGAATGTTCAATGAGGAGGGGATGACTTTGCATAGGGGAAAAGGGATGAAGTTTGTCGGAGACTCCAGAATTCCGGCAGAAAGAAAACCTAACATACCTAAAGACTATTCCGAATATCCGGGAAAAACAGAAGCCTTTTGGCCGAACTTTCTTTTAAAGGAATGGCTTGTAGGTGCCGTTTTTTTAATTGGATTTCTTGTCCTAACTGTTGTTCATGCACCTCCGCTTGAGCGGATGGCTGATCCAACAGATACCGGCTATATTCCGCTGCCAGACTGGTATTTCCTATTCTTGTACCAGTTATTAAAATATGAATTTGCTGCAGGAGGCTATACAGTAGTTGGCGCGATGATTATGCCTGGAATTGCGTTTGGTGCACTTTTGCTCGCACCATTTCTTGATTCTGGTCCTGAACGCAGACCGTATAGAAGACCGGTTGCAGTGGGGATGATGATCCTTGCAGTCGGCGCAGCAACATATTTAACGTGGGAGTCTGTTGCTACTCATGATTGGGAAGCAGCGGCGAAGCAAGGTGAAATTAAGAAAGAAGCAGAGATTGATACCTCAGCGGAAGAGTATAAAATTTATCAGGAGCAGACATGTATCTCCTGTCACGGGGATAACATGCAGGGCGGAGCAGCCGGACCGTCACTTGTTGACAACGGTCTTGCACCTGAGGAGATAGCTAAAATCGCTGTTGAAGGAAAAGGCAACATGCCTAAGGGTATCTTTAAAGGTAGCGATGAAGAACTTGAAAAGCTTTCTAAATATTTATCTGAAGTCAAATCTAAATAATTCAGTTGTTTAAATGCAAGTACAAGGATATACTCAAAAGAGAAAAAGCTGGCGCTGTCAGCTTTTTTCTGATTTTAACAGATCGTGAGTGAAGAGACGTATGAGATGGATTCAATATCTGCTAGCCACGCGCTACATGCTTGTGCTAGTCCTGATGATCAATTTCCTTGGCACTGTGTACGGCTACTATTGGTATATTCCTCAGCTTGTAGAGACGCCGGCTATCTTTTTAGCTTTTGTTCCAGACAGCCCAACGGCAAGCTTTTTCTTTTTATTTGTACTACTTGCGTTTTTGATGAAACGAAACGCTCCTTATTTTGAAGCACTTGCCCTTGTGACCTTGATTAAGTACGGGTTATGGGCTGTAGGAATGAATATCTTTGTGCTTTTATCTGTTGATGACTTTCCGTGGGAAGGATACATGCTGATTGGGTCTCACTTTGCGATGGCGGTTCAAGCTGTATTGTTTGCACCGTATTATCGTTTTAAAATGCGTCATTTGGTGATAGCCGGCATATGGATTTTACATAACGATGTGATTGATTATGTATTTGGTATGATGCCGCGTTATTCTATGCTGTCTGCCTATTCAAACGAGATCGGCTATGTCACGTTTTGGTTAAGTATTGCCGTTCTTCTTGTTTCGTATTATCTCGTCCTATCGAAAAAATCGGTCAAGCTTGAACTCCCTTAACAATATTGGTCTAACCTTGTCCTTTTCTTCATACGCTGTATGGAGAAGGGCTAGGAGGGACTTGCATGAAACGAAAGCCAATCGCGATGATTCTATTATTTTTTCTCGTATTACAGCCATCTGTTGCCAAAGGCGAGGAAACAGCCGCTAACGTGCTGCAAGAATTAACGGAACTATCAGATTCAATCTTTCAATTAACGAGACAAGCTAAATATGATGAGGCGTTACAGGTCGCATTGTATGTTGAAAAGACATTTAAAGCTGAGAATTGGCGTGGTACTCTGACAAATACGCAGATTCGGCAAATTACACTTGGCTATCAAGATATTATAAAAGGGCTGCCGCAGGAAGAATTGAATGAGCGCGAAAAGCTTCGTTATGCCTCTCAGTTTAGAATGCTGCTTGATGCGATCCAGTCAGACTCTGAGCCTCTTTGGGGTTCGCTGGAGAAGCCCATTATGGGGTCTTTTCCTACTTTGAAAAAAGAAGTGAAGGATCCGGAGTCGACGACGTTTTATGAAACTTGGAATGAGCTGGTTTCTTTATACGATATGATATACCCTAGTTTAACCATTGATATTTCGCCTGAAAAGCTGCAAACGATTAAGCAGCATATGGAAGTGATTGAGCAAGGTGAATTTTTAAAAGCATCAAGTGGGACAAAGCTTGAGCGTCTCACGAAGCTCGAAGAGGATTTATCGAGTGTGTTTGCTCACGTCGATCAAGATGAAGCTGATCCATCGCTTTTATGGGTCATTTTAACAACAGGGAGTATCATTTTATTAACGTTAACGTATGTTGGGTTTCGGAAATACCGTGCTGAAAAAGAGAAGAAGCAAAAGCGTCAGGCTGATTATCCGAAATCATAAAAAAAGAAGCACCATTTTTGGGCTTCTTTTTTTAATGCGGATTAAGCGGCTTTTTGTGTTCATCTAATGTGAAGCCTTCACCAAGCACATCATGCACGTCACTGACAGATACAAATGCATGAGGATCGACTGAGGTCACGACGCTTTTGAGATGGACAAGCTCGTTTTTCGGGACGACGCAATAAAGGACGTTGCGCTCCTGTTTTGTATAGGAACCAACCCCTTTTAAAATGGTCACACCGCGCTCCATTTCCTCTGTGATTTTCTTTTGAATGATGTCATCTTTTTCAGAGATAATCATGGCGCCTTTGGCTGCGTAAGCGCCTTCTTGCATGAAGTCAATGACCTTTGCGGCAACAAACACTGCGACGAGTGTATACATGGCTTCTTTGTAATTTAAATAAGTAAGAGAAATCGTAATGACACATGCGTCGAAGATGAACATTGTTCGTCCCATGGCCACCTGATAATGCTTGTTGATGAGTCTTGCGATGATGTCCACGCCGCCGGTTGTACCGCCGAACTTAAAGATGATCCCGAGGCCTGTTCCGATAAACACACCAGCAAAGAGCGCGGCTAGCGCCAAATCGTGCTGGAGAGGCATATGTATTTGAAAGCGCTGGAAGATGGCAAGAAAGACAGAAAGACTGACGGTTCCTACAATTGTATAAGTAAACATGGTTCTGCCGAGCATTTTCCAGCCGATAAAAAAGATCGGAATGTTTAAGACAAGGTTTGAAATGGATGGATCAATGTGGAATAGAAAATATAAAAGCAGTGTAATACCTGTAAATCCGCCTTCCGCCAAATTGTTCTGCATATTAAAATGAACAAGACCGAAAGAAAAAATCGCAGATCCTATTAAAATAAATACGATATTTTTAAGACGAATTTCTTTTAGCAAGAGACCACTCCTTTTTTTGCTTAGACAGCGATAATATTATATGGTATGGGAGAGAAACAAGCAAACTGAGTCTTAAACATTTGTCAAATATTTATGATTTCGCTAACATGTAAGAGATGGATAGGAGGATGAGCTTCATGACGAATGAAAAAACGCTGCGTCACGTGCAGCAAGAAGTAGATGATTACATAGGACAATTTAAAGAAGGCTATTTCAGCCCGCTTGCCATGATGGCCCGTCTGACAGAAGAATTAGGCGAGCTAGCAAGAGAGGTTAACCATTACTATGGAGAAAAGCCGAAAAAAACAACGGAAACAGAAAAAAGCATGGAAGAAGAAATTGGCGATGTTTTGTTTGTGTTAACATGCCTCGCTAATTCACTAGATATATCACTAGAGGAAGCACACGATCGTGTGATGCATAAATTCAATACAAGAGACAAAGACCGCTGGACAAAAAAAGAAGGGAAGTAGAGACGATGACGAACCAAACCATCAAAGTAGTAATCGCTGGAGCAAGAGGAAGAATGGGGATAGAGGCTGTAAAGCTGGCAGAAGAAACGAGCCATTTTGAGCTTGTGGCAGCCCTTGATCACGCGCACGAAGGAAAAAAATTATCTGATGTGATTCATACGACATCTGAGGCGCCAATTTATACAGATATTGATGTGTGTCTTTCAGAGACAGCACCTGATGTATTAATTGATTTGACGACACCAGAAATCGGGAAAGTACATACAAAAAAGGCACTTGAACATGGCGTCCGTCCAGTCGTAGGAACCACTGGATTTTCTGAAGCTGATCTGAAAGAGCTACAGCAATTAACAGAAGAAAAGAGCATAGGCTGTATTATTGCGCCAAACTTTGCTGTCGGTGCGGTCTTAATGATGAAGTTTGCCAAAATGGCAGCGAATTACTTTCCTGACGTTGAAATCATTGAGCTTCACCATGATAAAAAACTAGATGCTCCGAGCGGTACTGGGCTCAAAACAGCTGAAATGATTGCAGAAGTCAGAGAAAGCAAAAAGCAGGGACATCCAGAAGAGAAAGAATTAATCGAAGGTGCACGAGGCGCAGATTATGACGGTATCCGTCTGCACAGCGTAAGACTTCCGGGTATGATTGCACATCAAGAAGTACTGTTTGGAATGGACGGACAGACGCTCACCATTCGCCATGATTCTTATAACCGTGCATCATTTATGTCAGGTGTGAAGCTTTCAGTTGAACAGGTCATGCACATTGATCAGCTTGTCTATGGTTTAGAAAATATCATCGACTAATAAGGAGTGGATTCCTGATGAACATTGCTTTAATCGCTCACGATAAGAAAAAAAGTGACATGATCCAATTTGCCATTGCGTACCGTGATATATTGGCAGATCATACACTTTACGCAACAGGGACAACAGGTTTGAGAGTGAAAGAAGCGACGGGGCTTCCCATTCATCGTTTCCAGTCAGGACCACTTGGAGGAGATCAGCAGATTGGTGCTTTAATTGCTGATAATGCAATGGATCTTGTGCTCTTTTTTAGAGACCCGCTTACCGCGCAGCCGCATGAACCGGATGTATCTGCACTCATTCGGCTTTGTGATGTGTATACCATTCCACTAGCCACCAATATGGGGACCGCTGAAATTTTAGTCAGGAATTTAAATAAAGGCACGTTTGATTTTCGAGATGTAGTAAAAAACGGAGGAACAAATGAAACGACTTGATATCCTTGCATTCGGTGCCCACAGCGATGATGTTGAGATCGGTATGGGCGGAACGATTGCAAAATACGTAAAAAAAGGGGCGCGTGTCGGGATTTGCGACTTGACCCAGGCCGAATTATCTTCGAATGGAACGGTAGAGAGCCGTAAAGAGGAAGCAAAAGCTGCTGCCGCCATTTTAGGTGTGTCAACGCGAATCCAGCTCACACTGCCAGACAGAGGACTTTATCTAAATGACGAAGCGATGAAGGACATTGCAGGCGTGATTCGAACATACAAGCCAAAACTGATTTTTGCTCCGAATCACCAAGATCGGCATCCAGATCATGGTCATGCGGGCTCACTTGTAGAAGAGGCTGCTTTTTCGGCAGGTATACATAAATTTGAAGATTCATACAAGCAGCCAGCGCATAAAATAAGTCAGATGTATTATTACATGATTAACGGTCATCATCGCCCAGATTTTGTGATTGATATTTCTGAGGAAATGCACCAAAAGATTGATAGCTTGCATGCGTATAAAAGCCAATTTGTTAAATCGGCGAATTCAGTTGAGACACCTCTTGTGAACGGTTATATTGATTTTGTCAAAATGAGAGAGTCTATGTATGGAAGGGAAGTCAATAAAGCTTATGCAGAAGGGTTTATCACAAAGAAACCACTTTTGATAGATGACGACTTACTTGGGGGGTAATTATGAAAAAACTGAAGGTCGGAATCACTTGTTATCCAAGTGTCGGCGGCTCGGGCATTATTGCTACGGAACTTGGAAAACGTTTAGCTGAAAAAGGGCACGATGTTCATTTCATTACCTCAAGTATTCCGTTTAGGCTCAATAAAGTGTATCCGAATATTTATTTTCATGAGGTGGATGTCAATCAATATGCTGTTTTTCAATATCCGCCTTATGACCTTGCATTAGCAAGTAAATTGGCAGAAGTCGCAAAACGAGAGAAGCTTGATATTATTCACGCGCATTATGCGGTTCCGCACGCCGTCTGTGCGTTCTTAGCGAAGCAGATGACGGGACACTCTGTGAAAGTCGTCACGACGCTTCACGGGACGGATATTACGGTATTAGGCTATGATCCATCACTAAAGGAAGTCATTCGATTTGCGATCGAATCATCAGACCGGGTAACGGCGGTGTCGCATTCATTAGCTGCGCAGACGTATGACCTTATCAAACCAAATAAAAAGATCGAGACGATCCATAATTTTGTCGATGAACGGGTGTATTTGCGCGAAGATCACGAAGTGCTAAAGACACATTATGGTCTTTTACCGGGCGATAAGGTCGTCATCCATGTATCAAATTTTCGAAAGGTCAAACGGGTGCATGATGTCGTTCATGTGTTTAAAAAGATCTCAGAACAGGTGCAGGCAAAGCTGCTGCTCATCGGTGATGGTCCTGAAAAATCGGTCGTATGCGAACTCGTGAAAAAACTGGGGCTGACAGACCGCGTGTTATTTTTAGGAAAGCAAGAGAAAGTAGAAGAGCTGTATTCCATCAGTGATTTGAAGCTGCTTCTTTCTGAGAAAGAGAGCTTCGGACTTGTGCTTCTTGAGGCGATGGCATGCGGTGTCCCATGTATTGGGACTGATGTTGGCGGGATTCCAGAGGTCATTACACATGGAGAAACAGGTTTCCTTGTCCCGCTCGGCGATATAGACGCGGCAGCTAAACACGCAGTCTCTATACTCAAAGACAAAGCGCTTCATGAACAAGTGTCTGCGTCGGCCCAGTCTAGTGTTCAGGCCCATTTCTCTTCTGAAAAAATTGTGAGTGAATATGAAGAGCTTTATCTAGAATTGATCGAAGGTGATGATGAACATGAATGAACCATTCACACATGCGATCCCTATTTTACATACACTGCACGAACATGGGCATCAGGCTTACTTTGTCGGCGGAGCAGTGAGAGATGTCCTTTTAGGCAGGGAAATCGGCGATATCGATATAGCAACAGATGCAACGCCTGATACGGTCGAATCCTTATTTGAAAAAACAGTTGATGTTGGCAAAGAGCATGGCACTGTCATCGTGTTACATGATGGGGTCAGCTATGAGGTGACGACGTTTCGAACTGAATCAGAATATGAAGATTTTCGCAGACCGAAAGAAGTGGCGTTTATCACATCATTGAAGGAAGATCTTTTAAGAAGAGATTTAACGATCAATGCGATGGCCATGGATATAAATGGGGAGATCATTGACCATGTAGGGGGCAAACAGGATATTGAGCGGAAACGAATTCAAACCGTAGGAGATCCTGCGTGCCGCTTTCAGGAAGACGCGCTTCGTATGATGAGAGCGGTCCGTTTTTTAAGCCAGCTTGGCTTTGAGCTCGCTGCAGAAACGGCTGAAGCGATGAAAAAAGATAAGCACCTGCTTGCCAACATATCAGTTGAACGCAAAAAGATTGAAATGGAGAAGCTTTTAAAAGGCCGTTATTGTGAGCGGGCGATTAAGGTGCTCATTTCTACCAAATTGTATGAAGAATTGCCGGGTCTCAAAAAGGATGGTCTGCAAGAATCCTTTCAATCATTTCCGTATTATTTACTGGATGGACTAGAAGAAGTATGGGGGGCTGTTATCCATTTGCTTGGCTTAGATGAAGCGGAGGCTGTGCTCTTCTTAAAAGAATGGAAGCTGTCAACAAAGCTTTTGAAAGACGCGGTGGCTATTAGCCAATACGTCGATTGTGACTGGGATGCGGAGAAGATGTTTGAGGCTGGTGAACACGTGCTCTTATCTAGTTTGAAGATCTCACAGCTAAAACACGAGCGCCGCATTTTCTTTGACGAGCTTGAGGCAGCGAAGCGTTCTTATGATGCCCTTCCGATTAAAACGCTTCAAGACCTCGCTGTTTCAGGAAAAGATTTAATGGCCTTTCGGCAAAAGACATCAGGAAAATGGATCGCAGAAGAGCTCGATTTGGTGAAAAAAGCCGTTCTGCAAAATCATTTGGAAAACCGAAAAAAAGCCATAGAGGAGTGGCTTACAGCATGCGATCAGCAATTAGAAAACGATTAATCGAACTATTTACAGCATCAAGTGAGGACTTTGTCTCAAGTCAGCAAATATGTGATGAGCTTGGCTGTTCTCGAACGGCTGTCTGGAAGCATATAGAGGGCCTCAGAAAAGAGGGCTATGAGGTAGAAGCCGTCAGAAGAAAGGGATATCGCCTGCTTCGTAAACCGGACAAAATTAGTGAGGATGAAATTCTGTTTGGTCTAGAAACAGAGAGCTTTGGCAGGCACATTTATTTTCAGAAAGAAGTCGCCTCCACACAGCTGATTGCCCATGATCTTGTAAATGAAGGTGCGCCCCACGGTACGCTCGTTGTCAGTGATCATCAGACAAACGGGAAAGGCCGCCTTCAAAGAACGTGGCATTCACCAAATGGGACAGGCATCTGGATGAGTCTCGTTCTACGGCCTGAAATTCCGCTGCACAAAGCGCCGCAGATGACGCTTTTAGCATCTGTAGCCATCGCAGAAGCCATTGCAGAGCAAACAGGACTCAGTCCATCCATTAAATGGCCAAACGATATTTTGTTAAACGGGAAAAAGGTCGTTGGCATTCTAACCGAATTAAAAGCAGAGGCGGACCAGGTTCATGCGGTGATAATTGGTCCAGGCATTAATGTGAACCAAACGGCTGATGACTTTCCGGATGAACTAAAGGATGTCGCCACAAGCCTGCGAATGGAACTGAATGAAAAAGTGGACCGTGCTGCGCTCATACAACAGATCATGTCCACCTTTGAAAAAAGGTATGACGATTATATGAAGCATGGATTTACACCGATTAAACAATTATGGGAATCGTATGCGATGACGATCGGTCAGCATATTGTTGCCCGCACCGTCAATGGGCAATACACTGGAAAAGCGCTCGGAATCAATGAAGAAGGTGTTTTATTGCTTGAAACGGAGGAGGGTATTCAAAAAATCTACTCCGCAGACATCGAGATAAAGTCAACTTAAGTGGAACACCCGGCACATTTTTGATATACTTCGTGTGGGCAGTATCTGAAAAAGAGCTGTACCTGTAGAAACAAAAATTTGATAAATTTCTGCCTTGATCCTAAGGGACTTGGACAGAGGGATGATTCGCCGCGCATGAGAAATCAAAACATGTGATGTGAGGCAAGCCATCTCCTCTCCAGAATGAGGAGGAACAAATGAAGACAAAGCTAGATTTTTTCAAAATGAAAGAACAAAACGAACCGATTGTGATGCTGACAGCATACGACTATCCATCTGCAAAGCAAGCAGAAAAAGCGGAAGTCGACATGATCTTAGTTGGTGATTCACTTGGGATGGTTGTACTTGGACTCGATTCGACAGTCCAAGTCACGATGGATGATATGATTCATCACACAAAAGCAGTGAAAAGAGGCGCAAAAGACACATTTATTGTGACGGATATGCCATTTATGTCTTACCATTATTCATTAGCAGAAACATTGAAAAACGCAGCACGCATCATGCAAGAAAGCGGAGCGGATGCCTTAAAGCTAGAAGGCGGAGATGGCGTATTTGAATCCATTCAAGCTCTCACAAGAGGCGGGATTCCTGTCGTCAGTCATTTAGGCCTCACCCCTCAGTCAGTTGGAGTACTTGGCGGATATAAAGTGCAAGGAAAAGACCACGAAAGTGCGCAGAAATTGATTGAAGACAGCTTAAAATGTGAGGAAGCTGGTGCGATTGCACTTGTGCTTGAATGCGTACCTGGTGAACTGACAAAACGAATTACCGACATGCTGAAAATTCCTGTCATCGGGATTGGTGCAGGAGCTGAGGCAGACGGACAAGTTCTCGTTTACCATGATGTGGTAGGATACGGGGTGTCTAGAACACCTAAGTTTGTGAAACAATACGCGCAAATTGATACTGTACTAGAAGAAGCGCTTATTCAATATACGAAAGAAGTAAAAGCACACACATTTCCAGAAGACAAGCATACATTTCATATCAAAGAAGAAGTCCTTGATGGTTTATATGGGGGTATGAAAAAATGAACGTTGTCACCCATATTCACGAGCTGAAGGAATTGATCAAGCAGCATCGAGAAAAACAGCATTCCATTGGCTTTGTCCCAACGATGGGCTTTCTTCATGAAGGACATCTGACGCTCGCGAAAGAAGCAAGGGATCAAAATGACATTGTGGTAATGAGTATTTTTGTCAATCCTTTGCAATTTGGACCGAACGAAGACTTTGAATCTTATCCAAGGGATATGGAAAGAGATCAGCGCCTTGCAGAAGAAGCAGGTGTGGATATTTTATTTACACCTGATGTGAAAGAAATGTATCCAAATGAGCCATCTATCACGATGACGGTTCAAAAGCGGACTGATGTCTTATGCGGGAAAAAACGTCCAGGACATTTCGACGGCGTTGTTACTGTGCTTACAAAGCTATTTCATCTTGTAGCACCAACAAATGTATACTTTGGTCTAAAGGATGCACAGCAAGTCGCTGTGATCGATGCGATGATCAAGGATTTCTTCTTTGATCTTCACCTTGTATCTGTGCCGACAGTTAGAGAAGAAAACGGTTTAGCGAAAAGTTCAAGAAATGTGTACTTATCTGAAAAAGAAAGACAAGAAGCACCTGCTTTGTACCGCGCATTGAAAAAAGGACAGTCAGCGGTTGAAAAAGGTGAACGTGACGTCAGTCGTATTTATCAGTTGGTAGAAGAGGAAATTCTTCAAACGAGCGGGGAAATCGATTATATTGAGATCTACTCCTATCCAGAGCTTGAGCCGCTTCAGCAGTTGGCAGGTCAGGTCATCATTGCGATTGCGGTGAAATTCTCACGGGCAAGACTGATTGATAATGTGATATTCCATGTTCCTGAAAGCGGTGAAAAACATGTATAGAACCTTTATGACCTCTAAACTTCATAAAGCGACGGTAACAGAAGCAAACTTACATTATGTAGGAAGTATCACCATTGACGAAGATTTACTTGATGCGGCAGGCATGATGGCAAATGAGAAAGTACAGATTGTCAATAATCACAATGGCGCGAGACTTGAAACATATATTATTCCTGGTGAAAGAAAGAGCGGTGTCATTTGTCTAAATGGCGCGGCAGCAAGATTGGTTCAGCCGGGGGATGAAGTGATTATTATCGCTTATGGGATGCTCTCAGAAGAAGAAGCAAAGACACATACACCAAAAGTGGTCGTATTAAATAAACAAAATCAAATTGAACAAATGATTGGGCAAGAGCCTGCGAGAACGATTTTATAACGCATGCTGCAAGGAAACAGAACAGTTTTAAGAAAAGAAGCTGTTCTGTTTCAGCTATTTTGCCCAGAGCGTGTTTCACTTCGAGTGAAACGAGGAATTGAGGTGTCCATTTTATGGCCGATCAAAGGTTTGTTGTCGTTGATATTGAAACCACCGGAAATTCACCCAAAAAGGGTGATAAAATTATTCAAATTGCTGCGGTGGTCATTGAAAATGGACAAATTGTCGAACGGTATTCAAAATATGTGAACCCGGGAAAAGCGATCCCTGGATTTATTGAACAGCTGACAGGTATTCAGCAGCACATGGTTAACGATGCAGTGTTTTTTGAGGACATTGCCCAAGAGGTGTATGATCTTATTCAAGGCGCTTATTTTGTTGCGCACAATGTTCATTTTGACTTGAATTTTTTAAATGATGAACTAAAAGCATGCGGGAAAAATGAGCTGGATGTGCTAGCGATTGATACAGTTGAGATTTCTAGAATTCTTTATCCAGAGCTTGAAGGTTATAAGCTCACTGAATTAAGTGAAGAGCTCATGCTTCCACATGACCACCCGCACCGGGCGGATAGTGATGCGGAAGTTACTGCCATGTTATTTTTAACCTTATTACATCAATTAACACATACACCGCCAAATGTGCTAAAGCAGCTGCGCAGATTATCCTCTTATCTCTTAAGCGATATAGGACTTTTAATACAGCAGCTTGAAACGAGTCGTGCTAGCCGTGAAGATTCTTTGGTAGAAGTGGGCTCTTTTGCTGTAAAAGATATCACCAATCCTGAAACGGATACGACAGATTCAGTAGGGGAAGACGATAAACAGCTGTTTGAGGAGATCAAAAAGAAGCTTCCCCAAACAGTGGAAGGCTATGAAGTAAGAGAAGGCCAGCTCACGATGATGAATAAAGTGAGAGATGTGTTTCATGAAAGGGCCTATGCTTTAATTGAAGCGGCACCAGGTATTGGAAAAACGCTGGCATACCTCATACCAGCTGCACTAGAGGCAAAGAAATCAGGAAAACCTGTCATTATTAGTACATATTCCATTCTTTTGCAGCAGCAAATGCTTCAGCGCGATGTGCCGATTTTAAATCAATTGCTTCCGTTTGAGCCAGCTGCCTGTGTATTCAAAGGACGGGCGCATTATATTTGCTTAGATAAGTTTGAGCATGTGCTGCATGAGGAAGATGATAACTATGATGTGGTCTTAACGAAGGCGCAAATATTAATGTGGCTTCTTGTCACAGAAACGGGTGATTTATCTGAACTGAATTTACCGTCAGGAGCTGCCAATATAAAAGACCGTATTTCGTGTGTGCACATGCCGTTTACATCAAAAAAGCGCCGCTTTAAAGAATACTGCTTTTATGAACGTGCCAAAAAAAGGGCCAAAACAGCCAATTTAATTTTAACAAATCATCGCCTGCTCTTATCACAAACGGAAGCATCGTCTATCTTTCAGCATGCAGACGTATATGTGATTGACGAGGCTCATCAATTTGAGAAAACAGCCAATGAAACACTAGGAGATAGTGCGTCGTATATCCAGCTTCATGCGAAATTAACGCAGCTTGGCTCCTTACAGGGCGGTCTTTTAAACAAGCTGAAAAAGAGATTTCACGGTGCTGGTTTACAGACGGACACCTTTATCGAAATGGATGAGTATCTTCATCAGCTTCAAATGGAAAGTGACGCCTTCTTTAGTACCGTTCATTCTTTTGTCAAAAGGACAAAACCAAAAGCAGACATCAATCGTCTCATTCATAGAGTACGTCATCATTCGAAGCATGCGCAGTGGAAACGGATTAAAGAGACGGCAAGTAAGCTTTGTTCCTTGTTAATTGCTTGTGAAAAGTTGTATGAGCAGCAAAAAAGCGAGCTTCTTCAAAAAAGTGATCAGCTGACAGAACACTTTGCCTTTGAAGCAGAGGAATACGATCAAGTGATGTCGTTTATGCATACATTTTGCAGTACGCTGTACCGGTTTATTTTTGAACCGAAAAATGATGAAACGGTTTGGATTGAGATTGATGCAAAGGGTGCCAAAAATGCTGTCTTTATGCATGCACAGCCGCTAGATACTGGAGAGCTTTTAGCGGACCGATTTTTTATGAACAAAAAAAGTGTTGTTCTCACATCAGGAACACTCACAATCAATGGGCGCTTTGATTATTGCTTAGAACGATTTGGTCTGCAGGATTTTTATCCGCATCTTGTACAGATTGAGTCACCGTTTGAACTTGAAAAACAGCTCAAGGTGATTGTACCAGCTGATATGCCGCCGATTACGAACCGTGATGAGCGCGACTATGTAAAGCAAGCAGCACGGTACATTAAGGTGATGGAAAAGCAGCATCAAGCGAAGATATTGGTGTTGTTTAATTCACATGAGATGTTAAAAGCAGTGTATGAAGAGCTGAAAACAGAAGGGATGCAAGCCGCCCTTTTTGCTCAAGGTCTGACGGGCGGGAGCCCTGTTAAATTAACGAAAATGTTCAAATTAGCAAAACATGCGATTTTACTTGGTACGGGTAGTTTTTGGGAAGGTGTCGATTTTCCTGGATCAGAGCTGACAACAGTCATTATGGCACGTCTCCCGTTCAGGCCGCCTGATTCACCGCTCATTGAAGCAAAATGTGATGCCGCTAAAAAACAGGGGAAGAACCCGTTTAAAGCCGTTGCTCTCCCAGAAGCTGTGCTAACCTTTAAACAAGGTGCAGGACGCTTGCTGCGCTCTGAAAAAGACATAGGTACATTGCTCATTCTAGACCGCCGAGTGAAAACCGCTTCATATGGAAAGCTATTTTTAGAATCACTCCCTCATGCGCCAGTCCACGAGATGTCAAAAGAATCACTTGAGGCGTATATAGAGAAGCTCAACAACGAAAAGCCGCTGTCATAAGCGGCCTTTAGCTGGTGTGGGTTTGGAGTTAATTTATCGTAACGGCTTTTTGTGTTCCGTTGTAAAAATAGTATCGGTTCCCGCGCCGAAAAGTATGACTAACAATATTTACGTACCGAGGAGGAATTAGAAGTGGAAAGTAAAATAGAGGTACTTTCAACTGTTCAAATTAAGCATTCAGAGGACCTGTATAAAATTGTTGACTTATTGAACAGAACGCTTAAAAGAGAAGATCTCATGTTTGGATTAGCATTAGATCAAGAAGATCAAAATCAAGCGATATTTACGATATATCGCACATAGGGGAAGCTTGACATGAAAAAAATAGTCTGGATCATTTCATCCGTTTTGGCTCTCGTTTTGCTCATTGGCATCATCAGTTTTACGTGGATTTATCAGATTGCCATAGGACAAAAAGAACAAGGTCATGAGGCGGCGATTGAACGAGCAAAAAAACAAGCAAACATCGTACAAGTGGAGCAAGTGGAAACCTTTGTCGGGAAAGAAAAACAATTTATTGTTGAAGGGAAAAACAAACAAAATGAAACAACCTATGTTTGGGTACCTGCCAGCAATAAAGAAAAAGTGATCGCAAAAAAAGCAAAAGAAGGCATTACCTCAAATCAAGCAGTACAAGCCGTTCAAAAGGAGAACACTGTATCTAAGCTAAAGGACGTTCAATTAGCAAGAGAAGGTGACGTACTCCTTTGGGAAGTGACGTACTTAAATGAGAACAATCAATACAGCTTCAGCTATGTCGACTTCTCGACAGGACATGTGGAAAAAAATGTAACGCCGTAGTTTCTCCTGTCTTGCGTTGACCATGCTGATTTAGAACGGTTATAATAAAATGTATGAAAAAAGATTCACACCTGTCGAAAAGGTGAGCTTCTTTCTGGCTTTGGAGGGAATTATGTTGAAAACAACGATTAATCAAGTGTTCAAACATGTCGATGAAGATGTAACCATCGGCGCATGGATTGCCAATAAACGTTCAAGCGGTAAAATTGCATTCTTGCAGCTGCGTGACGGGACAGGCTTTATTCAAGGAGTCGTAGTAAAAGCAGAAGTGGAAGAGGAAGTCTTTAAGCTTGCGAAATCAGTCACTCAAGAAACATCTGTCTATGTGACAGGACAAGTGACAAAAGACGAGCGTTCACCTCTTGGTTTTGAATTGCAAGTGAAATCCATTGAAGTGATTCACGAAGCAACTGACTATCCAATTACACCAAAAGAGCATGGAACAGAATTCTTAATGGATCACCGTCATTTATGGCTTCGTTCTAAAAAGCAGCATGCCATTATGAAAATTCGTAACGAAATTATTCGTGCTACATATGAATTCTTCCATCAAGAAGGTTTCGTGAAAGTAGATCCGCCAATTTTAACTGGAAGTGCACCTGAGGGCACAACGGAGCTGTTTGCGACGAAATATTTTGATGAAGATGCGTACCTTTCTCAAAGTGGACAGCTTTACATGGAAGCTGCGGCAATGGCACTCGGAAAAGTATTCTCATTTGGCCCAACATTTAGAGCTGAAAAATCTAAAACAAAACGTCATTTAATTGAGTTTTGGATGATCGAGCCTGAGATGGCTTTTGTCGAATTTAATGAAAACCTTGAGTATCAAGAACATTATGTGACTCATGTTGTTCAAAGTGTACTTGAAAACTGTAAAGTTGAACTGCATACACTTGGCCGTGATACAGCAAAATTAGAAAACATCAAAGCACCATTCCCGCGCATCACTTACGATGAAGCGATTAAATTCTTGCAGGAAAAAGGCTTTGACGATATTGAATGGGGAGATGACTTCGGTGCGCCTCACGAAACAGCGATCGCTGAAAGCTACGATAAACCAGTGTTTATCACTCATTACCCAACATCATTAAAACCATTTTACATGCAGCCTGCACCGGATCGTGATGATGTCGTCCTTTGTGCAGACTTGATTGCACCAGAAGGCTACGGAGAGATCATTGGCGGTTCTGAGCGTGTGCATGATCTAGAGCTGCTTGAAGCAAGATTGAAAGAACATGGGCTAGATCAAGAAACTTACAAATGGTACACAGAATTAAGACAATATGGTTCTGTACCGCATTCAGGTTTTGGTCTTGGACTTGAACGTACAGTTGCTTGGATTAGTGGAGCGCCGCATGTGCGTGAAACCATTCCTTTCCCAAGATTATTAAACCGTTTATATCCTTAAGACGTGAAAGCCTCCAACATATGGAGGCTTTTTCAAACGTTTTTTGAAGGGGCACGTGAAATAAAACGTGATATACTTAAACTGAAGAGGTGTATCCGATGAATAGGCAGCAATTTATTAATATGCAGCAAATGGGTTCGACCAGTTTGCCTAATTTGCTGATTGCTCATTATGAGCAGTTAGGACTGAATGAATCACAAATGATGGTGATGCTCAAGATTAAAATGAATGAAGAACAAGGTGTTTTCTTTCAAACATTTGAAGAGCTGTCCCATGGCATGACCATTTCAGCTGAAGAGTGTGCGTATATGGTTCAGCATTTAATTCAAAAGGGATTTATTTCGATTCAGCCGTTTGAGGACGGGTCTGGTATTCAGCATGACCGCTACTCAGTTGAGCCTTTATGGGGCGTACTGTATGACTTTTTAGAAGCAAAACAAGCAAAGGAAGGTCAAAAACTTCATGTGCAGGCTGAAAAGTCTTTATATGCTCTATTTGAAGATGAATTTGGCAGACCGCTGTCTCCTCTTGAAGGAGAAACACTCTCGATCTGGATGGATCAAGACCATCATGATGCTGAAATGATTCGCCTAGCGTTAAGAGAAGCGGTTTTATCAGGAAAATTAAATTTCCGTTATATCGATCGAATTCTGTTTGAGTGGAAAAAGAAAGGGCTGAAAACAGCGGAAGAAGCAAAAGAGCATAGCCAGCATTTCCGTTCTCAGCAAAAAGCGCCACCTTCAAAAGAAGAGACGTCAACATATAAACGACAAGTTCCTTTTTATAATTGGCTGGAACAATAACCAATAAAGGAGAAGTCATGTTATCAAAAAAACAAATCAATGAATGTTTAGATATTATAGGAGATATGTTTCCAGAGGCTGAGTGTGAGCTTGTTCATTCCAATCCATTTGAACTTGTGATCGCTGTGGCACTCTCTGCGCAGTGTACAGACGTGCTTGTCAACAAAGTCACCAAAACGTTATTTCAAAAATATCAAACACCAGAAGACTATTTAAGTGTACCGCTTGAAGAATTGCAGCAAGATATTCGTTCGATTGGCCTTTATCGCAATAAAGCTAAAAACATTCAAAAGTTGAGTAAAATGCTGATTGAAGAATATGGCGGTGAAGTACCAAAGGATCGGGACGAGCTTGTGAAGCTTCCTGGGGTGGGCCGGAAAACAGCAAATGTCGTCGTATCTGTCGCTTTTGGAGTGCCGGCCATTGCTGTAGATACACACGTAGAACGAGTTAGTAAGCGTCTTGGGATTTGCCGGTGGAAGGATTCTGTTCTTGAAGTAGAGCAAACCTTAATGAAAAAGGTGCCAGAAGAAGATTGGTCTGTGACGCATCACCGCCTAATCTTTTTTGGCAGATATCACTGCAAGGCGCAGCGGCCGCAGTGCGAGTCCTGTCCGCTTCTTGATATGTGTAGAGAAGGGCAGAAGAGGCTGAAAAAAGGATTGGTGAAGCTGGCATGAGCGGGGCAGCTGTTTTTACCTCATATGTCGAAAAGCTAAAAGGGAAAAAGGTAGAGATGAAAGGCGATCGAGTAGACATACTTAGAGATCATCCACTCGCATATGATCTATCATCAGAACTTTTAACAGATGAGCTTCCATGGCAGAAAACAGAAGAATTTGTTCCTGTGATGTTCGAACTGTGGAATGAATTAAAAGAAAAAATGCTTCCTCGTTTTCAAACAAGAAAGTCCCGGTGTGAAGAAGATGATATGCTGCAAGGTATTGTCAGTATGATTGCGATGTTTTACTGGATCAAAGGGGAGAGACTTCAAACGCTTGAATGGGAACATATCAAGCAAGAGACTTTTCCTGTAGCTCCAATTAATTGGACAGAACGTTTAGAGTTCATTTTGCTAAAACCAACTCAATATCATTGCTTTATTCAACTGGACGAGCTATACACGGAACTAAAAAAGCAGTATGGAAAACATGAAGCACTTAAAAAGATCAGACAAAACCGTTAAAAAAAGCACTTGCCATATGGGCAAGTGCTTTTTCATTATTCATTTTCTTTTCGACTAGGAGAATTTGATTGCGAATTTGAGCTTTGAGAGTTTGTTTTCGCATCATCTTTCTTTTTATCTTTATTATTGTCAGTTTGTGAGTTCCCATTTGTACTGTCTGAGCCATCATCGGAAGAACCATTATTTCCATTTTCCGTATTTCCGCCTTGATCCTGATCCTTATCCTTATCTTGATCTTTTTTATCATCTGGCTTTTGCTCGTCAGTGCCTGGGGGTTGATTTTTGTTATCGTCAGTCTGGTCTGTCTGCTCGTCGTCAGGCTGCTGCGGTTCTTCTTCTTCTTTATTCTCATCATCTGCTTTTTCTTCCTCATCTTCATCATCCTTGATGGTGAGGAAGGTAGAAGCTGCTTTACTTGTGACATCCTCTACAGTGGCTGTCACTTGGAATTTATAAGTAGAGCCAGGCTTCACATCAGAGATGACCGCTTCTTTAGCAGAACTGTTTTGAATCTCTTTATAGCCGCCGTTATCAACCGCTTGTTTTACATTAAATGTAGCATCTGCGTCGTCATCATAGCCCCAAGACAGTGTGATGGATTTTTTCTCTTCATCATACACCGCTTTTAAGTCAGAAGGCTTATCGGCTTCTTTTTTCTCATATGTGTCAGACACTTTTGTCGGAACCGTTCCTTTGACAAAGTATTCTGTTGTCTTCTTTTCGCTCGGTGTATTTGGTCCGGCTAATTTCGCTGGATCCGATCCTTTTTCAACCGTAGCTTCAACGACACTGTCTGGTTTTTCAAATGAGCCGCTTCCATCATCAATTTGAGAAATTAATCGCTGGAAGACGAGTTTGGCAACACGCTGTTCATAATTTGTGAGCCATATTTTGCCGTCCGCATCTTTTGAGTTACCAATTCCAGTCCAAACGGCTGCTGTATATTGCGGCGTATAACCAACAAACCACGAATCTTTCGCACCGCCAGAAGGAATATTGTGTTTATTAATATCATCTTGTTCAAAGTTCGTTGTACCTGTTTTACCAGCTACTTGAACGTTTGGTACTTGTGCAAGTGTCCCAGTTCCAGATTGGACAGCAGTTTTTAGCATATCTGTGACCATAAATGCTGTGTAATCACTCATAGCCGCTTTGGAATCTGGCGTAAGGTCAAGCTTTGTACCGTCATTAAATTCAACAGACGTGACAGCATGCGGTTCGTTATAGTATCCGTTATTACCGAATGCACTAAATGCACCTGCCATTTTTAATGAAGACACACCATCTCCAAATCCACCAATTGAATAAGACTCTGGAATATCAGAAGGTAAGTCCATGCCTAAATTATTGGCAAATTGAGCTGCATTAGTTGAACCAGCTTCTTGGAATGCTTTGAGTGCAGGGATGTTACGTGATTGTGCCAAAGCACTTCTCATGGACATTTTCCCTAAATGTCTTCTGTCAAAGTTATTAATCGGTGTACCATCTGAGTACGTATATGGCGCATCATCAATTTGCTGATACGTAGACCATTTTTTGTTTTCAATGACAGGACCGTAATCTAAAATTGGTTTGATTGTTGAACCTGGCTGACGTTTTGCATCTGTCGCATAGTTAAAGCCGCCGGCTGGTACATCACGTCCACCGCCAATAGCTCGGATTTCGCCATTTTTCGTATCAAGCAGGGTGACACCCGCCTGCATACCTTTCGTAAAACCAACTGAATCCCCATTGATAATATCATCTAGGTGATCCTGTGCTTTTCGATCGAGTGAAGTATAGATTTTTAATCCATCTGTTGATACATCCACTTTGGCTTTTTTCTGTACTTCTTCCATGACTTCTTCAATATAAGCAGAGTACTTACTTGAGTTCTGGCTCTTATATTTATCAGCTGAGACGACCGTCTTGCTGACAGGGGTAGCTTTTGCATCCTCATAGTCTTTCTCTGAAATGTAGCCTTGTTTTTTCATGAGGCCTAAAACGATATTACGGCGTTTTTCCGCTGCCTCGGGATTTTTCACTGGGTTATAGGCAGAAGGACTTTGCGGCATACCTGCAAGTGTGGCAGCCTGTGCAACAGTTAGTTTATTTAAATCTGTCACGCCGAAAAATTGTTCTGCCGCTTTCCCAACACCATAAGCATAAGGCGAGAAGAAAATACGGTTTAAATACATTTCTAAAATTTCATCTTTAGAGTATTTTTGCTCAAGCTGAATCGAGAGCCATACTTCCTGTACTTTACGTTTTAACGTTTTTTGATTGTTAAGTAGAGAGTTTTTCACAACTTGCTGTGTAATCGTACTTCCACCTTCAGCTCCAAAGCCGTCCTCGACGTTTGCGACAAGGGCACCGCCGATACGGATTGGATCAATCCCGTGGTGTTTATAAAAACGTGCATCTTCAGTTGCAATAAATGCTTCTTTTACCACATCGGGTATATCTTTAATCGAGACATACGTTCTTTTTTCCGCACCTACTTCTGCAAACACTTTCTTGTCTTTGTCATAAAGCTTTGAAGAATACGGTGTTTTGAGCTTACTATCATCAATAGAAGGAGCGCTTGATGCAAAAACGGCAAAAGTTGTGATTCCGGCAACTACACAAAGAAGACCGATCACGAGTAAAGATAAAAATATTTTTTTAAATAGACCTGCTTTCTTTTTGCCTTTTTTGTTCTTTTGCTTCTTATTGTTTTCTTGACTTGCTTTACGTCGCTGTTCACGACTTGTAAATTGATCAGACATCACATCTCAACCTTTCGTGTTAAACCTTTTTCGAACGTCATTGCTACTCACTTTCATCCGAAAAATGAAGTGTCTCCACTACTTTAATATAATCAATTCTTGGCGAATATCCAAGTGTCATTAAGTGGCCAGCTTCCATTAATTCGTCTTTGCTAATGGATTTCCGGCCGTTTTGCTGCTGCCGCTCCCAGAAGAAAAAGAGATCTGAAGCGGACAAATAATAAACGGAGCCAAATGCGGATATAATAACGAAACAAATACCGCCTTGCTTTTCTACCTGTTTCATATGCTCAATTTGATGATCGTGAAAATTTTTGAGTGGAAACGAGGTGGTGCTTTTGGTTTCCTTTGCTTCAAAATCGATATAGCGCCCTTTGTACACTCCATTATAGTCTGTTGTGGATGATTGTTTAAAATAGGCTTCTTTGATAACAGCAGCGCTTCTTTTTGGATAATCCACATTCACAATCTGAACGGGGGTAGGCTTTTTATGAATGACTGCGATCCCGTTGACCAAATAGTACTGGTTGGTTTCATTTAAGTCAGCCTCAAGCGTCATCCCGCGGTTACTATAAGAGGATTCGCCGCTGATTCTTTTTTTTGTCCCAATTTGTTGAATGGGCTGATACGATTTTCCGTTTGGATACCGAATCATCAAGTTTCAGCCTCCTTTTAATGCATTTTGTATTGGAGAGATTACTATGTTGTCACAAGAAGAGCACATCATCACTCAGTATATATTGCGTGAAACGAAAGCAAAAAATAAAGACAACCTGACGAGGACAAATGCTTACAAACGCTTTTATGACCGCCATCCAGAGATGAAATGGTCGCTGCTTGCTTCCTTTGTCTCGAGAAATGCTGGATGGTCTATGACGGATCTTAAGGGTGAGCTCTTCCATCCAGGTTTAACAGATCAGCAGGGGCACCTTTTTTTCACAGCATATGAAAGAGCGAATTGGCTGATCTTTTCGGATGCTTACCCTCAGCTTCTTTTGTATGAATGGTCTAAGCGGTGCAGCAAACCCTTGTTCCATCTGCTTCCATATTTTTCTGTTTCTCGTTTTATGAGCACTGAGTGGGAACGTTTTTGGCTAAAGGGTGACACAGAGCGCCTGCTTTATGCACTCATCATAAATGAACAATATACTATACAATCTCCTATTATACAAAATCCTCTTCTGAAAAAGAATGTTTTTCACTCGATTCAATATCTGTTCAGCGAGTGGGGACATTTCCAAACCGTTGTTTTTCCAACGGTGGACGGGCATTTGTACGGGTTAACCATACGGAAGTTTTCCCGCGTAAAGGAGCGTATTACATTAGGAAAAAAACTAGCGAAACTATTATTTCGAGCCGATTTATTTTCGGATTTTTATCATTTTTTGCATACCGTTCCGCATACCGGATCACGGTTTGATTTTGAGCCGTTTTTAGGGATCGCTAGGAGGTCAACACCTTTTCTTCGAACAGTTTATCCGGTGATGACACATTCATTAGACGATCAAAGGGACGATTGGTTTCAAAAGAAATTGAGCCCATCCTTATTTGATGCAGAAACGTTACCAAAACAAATTGAGCTGACCGACTGGTATTTTCATAAAAAAAGACAGCTTCGTTTTCTTTTCTCATTAGAGCACTATTTTTTGCATAAATAAAAAGCAGGGGGTACCTGCTTTTTTTACGTGGATGGTCGATTAGGACCGCCGAGCTTTTTATCAAGCTGATCTGTACTGTTTTCTTTCCCTTTTGGCTTTTGCTCTTTTGGTGCTGGCTGCTTTTTCATGAAATCTACCTCCTTTGTCCTTAGAATTTACACAATCGGACGCAATCATACAAAGAAGGACAAGCATATGTCGAAAAGGAAGAAATAGCGCTCATCTACACTTAGATTGGCGATTTGCTTCTAGTTTTGTCATGTGTGAAGGAGGGTGTGAAAGAAAAGAGAATGTAACGAGAGACGATAAAGGAGGAATCTGATGATGAGCGAATTTGTATCAAAAGAATCCATTATGCAGTTATTAGAGGAAATCGAGCGGAAAATTGATGCGGTGGAAGAAGAACTGTCTCTTGCTGTGAACCAAACAAAACGTGCAGCCATAGAGGAGCAAGAACAAATGATAGACCGGCTTGAATCAGAAGTAAAGGACTGTGAAGTGAAGATTCACGCGGCTGAGTATAAACTGGCGGCAAGACCGGCATATCACGCCGGATAGCTTTTCTATTTGAGCAATAAGTAAACGTTTGATAGGATGGTTCATAGAGGTGAACATTTTGGATAATCAAACATTACTTGAACATACACAAGATCTGAGAATATGGATCGAAGAGGCGTATGAGCAGTACCAAAAGGGAAAGGCTGAAGAGGAATACCCCGTATATGATTTTCACACGGACATTCAGCCGGCCGTTGAGACATTTGATCAGAAAATGGAAGAGTGGCTCACTGCTGCGATCTCGTTTATTCATCTGGTCAAACCTAGATATTTACACCAAGAACAGCTTGAAGCCGTCAAAGAAAATGGAAAAGAGGTTGTCCTGCAATCTTATTTTGGCAAACAGCATGCACCCCGTGTGAAAAATTTAGTTGAGTCAGTGATTTACACACTGAACCTTTTAATAGAAGAAATCAACAAGCGCAGCTGAAGACATATGCTGCGTTTTTCTTATGGCTGCTTTAGGCACATCTTCTGTTCTTGATCATAATATATGAGTGACATCTCTATGTGTTGAGAGCGAGAGGAGCGAGATATATGATCCCTTATTCAAACCAGCAGCCTTATGAATTCAATCCATTCAATCGAGGGCCTTTTCCGTATCCAGATATGCAGCAGCCTCCGCAGCCTCCAGAATATTTCATGCCGCCACATCAAGGTGGAATGAGCCAGGCACCATCTGCTGTCTATCAGCCGCCTTATGGATACCAAGAAAATGTGCCGCCTTTTCATCCGCCTGAAGCGATCAATCAACCCCAGATGCCGCCACCAGGCATGATGCCCATGCAGCAGCCTATGAACCCTTATCCTTTGCCAAGACCGCAAAAACAGCAATCATCTCAATTTAAAAGTGTGCTGTCACAATTCAAAAAAACGAATGGACAATACGACTTTAACAAAATGTTTGATACAGCTGGGCAAATGATGAGTACGATGAATCAAGTAGGTTCATTAGCGAAAGGATTTACAAGCATTTTTAAAGCATAGTTAAAACCCAATAGATGGACCTATTGGGTAGTTTGCTTTGGTGCCGTCACACGAAGCGTTTGATCTTTCCACACGCTCTTCATGTTCGTTTCATCTATTTTTGCCGGCATTAAAATGGTTTTGGTAAAGCTCGAATACGAGGAAGTTGTATCCGTTTTGATTGTTTCCTGCACGGATAAGTGTAAATATTGGGCTTTTACTTCTAGCGCGATATCCCCTTCGACAAAATGGTCGGGAAATTGGATCTCGATATACACAAACTGCTCATCCTCTGTCACATCGGTCGTAATCGATGCAAGTGAATGTGATGTGGTCATGAGCGCCTCCGCACTATTTATTATCTCGTGAAACGGGGAGGATGCGAAAAATTGTTCAATCGCTTCATTGAGAATATCTTCATTTGCCAGCAATTCATGTTTCTTTTCGCCTTCATGTTTCATTTGAATCACCTCTCATCTACAGCCTATGCAGAAAGGGCTCAGGCGGTTATCAATTGATGAGAGGAAAAAATTATGATTAAATAGTGTTGAATGAAGCAAGGTGTATGAGCGCAGCGTTTCATACGCGGAATAGAACTAGAAGCAAAGCTTGAAGGGAGCAATTGACATTGCTGAAAAAATTATTCGGTTTCGGAAAAAACCAAGATGATGTAAAGGAAGAAATCATTTATTCTCCAGCTGATGGAGAGTTAATGGATATGACGGATGTACCAGACCCTGTTTTTTCTCAAAAGATGATGGGAGACGGCGTAGCAGTAAAACCAAAAAGTGGCACGATTGTGTCACCAGTAGAGGGTGAAATCATCCAGCTCTTCCATACAAAACATGCAATTGGCATTCGAACACTCTCAGGGCTTGAGCTTCTGATTCATATCGGGCTTGAAACAGTGGGATTAAATGGTGAAGGATTTGAAGCGCACATAAAAGAAGGGGATAAAGTGAAGATCGGTGACCCTCTCATTACGTGTGATTTAGAACTGATTGAAGAGAAAGCGGCAAGTACAGTGACTCCGATTGTCATTATGAATGGTGACTTGATCGAGCATCTTGATAAAGAACCAAAGGGACCTGTAGAAAAACAGACTTCTAAGCTTTTTACCGTTAAACTAAAATAATCAGGAATCACAAAAAAACTACCCAATCGTATGAGGGTAGTTTTTTTGATGACATTAATCTTCCATCGGAACCCAGCCTTGACTCGCTTCCATGACAGACCACAATCCTTCTGGAATCAAATACTTATCTTTTTGGCTGCGTTTAATGACAGTTTCAATCTCGCTTTCTCTGCCTTCTTTAATCTTCTTTGCCCAATCTGGGTCGACGATCAGCTCTCGTGCGACAGCGATAAGCGGAATTCCTTGATTATAAGCACTTAGTGCATCTTCGGCTGTAATGACGCTGCCCACACCGATGAGCGGAAGGGTATCGCCGCAGCGTTCTTTTAGCAGCTCCATACGTGTCTTATGAGTATCTGCACCACGTCTTGCTTTAGAGTCAATCTCCATTAAAGAGATATGCAAATAATCGAGGTTTTTTGTTTTGAGAACATCCACTAAGGTAAACGTCTCTGTCATTGTTAAACCAGGTGTTTCTGGTTCTTCTGGGGATAATCGATATCCAAAGATAAACGGTTTTGTTGCATGCTTTTCGATTGCCTCTTTGACTGCATCCACAATAGCGATAGGGAAGGCTAGACGCTTTTCTTCATTTCCTCCCCACTGATCTGTCCGCTGATTGCTATGCGGAGAGTAAAATTGCTGTAATAGATAACCATTTGCACCGTGGATTTCCACGCCGTCAAACCCTGCTTGAACCGCTCGTCTTGCCGCTTCTTTAAAAGAGTCAATGATATGGACAATTTCCTCTTCTTTTAAAGCGCGTGCAATCTGCTTTCCATCTTTAAACACATCACTTGGCGCAACCACATCACCGTTTGGAACTAAGTGAGGGAGAGCCTGAGAACCGCCGTGATGAATTTGAATGATGGCTTTTGTTCCCTTTGCCTGAATCGCAGAAGCAAGTTTTTTCAGGCCAGGTATATCTTCATCTCTTGCAATAGAAGGCTGTCCTTCAAATGCCTTACCATCTGGAGTCACGTTTGCACATGCTGTGATCACCATGCCCATATCACTTGATCTAGCTGTAATGAAATCAATTTCCTCTTTAGAAATGGTGCCATCCTCGTGAGAACCGAAGTGTGTCATTGGCGCAACGACTAACCGGCCATCAATAGACGCACCTCCTGGAAACGTAAATGGTTCAAATAAAGGCTTAAATTCGTTTTTCACTCTCATCATCTTCTTCCTTGATAAAATCATTTCACTATAGAAGTGTAATAGATACTGTTACAACACTTCAAAGTATTTGCTCATAGGCTGCGCATCAAAAAATTGCCGCCTAGTCATGCAAACAAATATTCGGTACACTATGTAAGAGAGGTGATGCGATATGAAAAAGAAAACAATGAACGAACTCATAGAAGAATTAAAGAAAGACGAACAGGTAGAACATTGGCATGAAATTGATGCGAAGCCTGCACAGACCTCTCCGGTTCCTGAAAGAGTGAACGACAGGCTGAAAAAGGCGCTTGAGAAACGAGGCGTGAGCGAACTCTACATTCATCAAAAGGAAGCCTTTGAACGTGTGATGGATGGAGATCATGTGGTAACTGTCACACCAACAGCTTCAGGTAAAACGCTTTGCTACAATTTGCCTGTCCTACAGTCGATCGCAGAAGATCAGACAAGCCGCTCCCTTTATTTATTCCCAACAAAAGCGCTCGCACAAGATCAAAAAAGTGAACTTAACGAGATCATCCACGAGATGGATGTTCCGATTCATAGTGAAACATATGACGGAGACACCTCTCCGGCCATTCGGCAGCGAGTCAGACAAGCAGGACATATTGTCATCACAAACCCGGATATGCTGCATTCAGCCATTTTGCCTCATCATACGAAATGGGTCAGCTTGTTTGAGAATTTGAAGTATATTGTCATTGATGAGCTTCATACATATCGAGGTGTATTTGGCAGTCATGTGGCCAATGTGATTCGCAGGTTAAAACGAATTTGTGCATTTTATGGAAGTGAACCGGTTTTTATTTGTACTTCCGCAACGATTGCGAATCCAAAAGAGCTAGCGCAGCAGCTAACGGGGAGCAAGGTGCATCTGATTGAACGAAACGGGGCACCTAGCGGTAAAAAGAATTTTGTGTTTTACAACCCGCCAGTTGTGAATAAACCATTAAATATTAGACAAAGTGCCGCCACTGTTGTCAATCAATTGGCAAAAACTTTTTTGAAAGAAAAAATCCAAACGATTGTTTTTGCTAGAAGCAGAGTAAGAGTTGAAGTGATTTTAAGCCATATTCAAGAGCTAGTGAAAAAAGAGATCGGTCCAAAATCGATTCGTGGATATCGCGGAGGCTATTTACCAAAAGAGCGGCGAGTGATTGAAAAAGGATTGAGAGAAGGAGACATTCTAGGTGTCGTCAGCACAAACGCACTAGAATTAGGAGTGGATATAGGTCAGCTAAAGGTCTGTATCATGACAGGGTATCCTGGCAGTGTAGCGAGTACATGGCAGCAGGCAGGACGAGCTGGAAGGCGTCATGAGGAAGCACTCATAATTATGGTGGCAAGCTCCTCACCTCTTGATCAATATATTGTCAGACACCCTGAATATTTCTTTAACAGGCCGCCTGAAGCTGCCAGAATCAACCCTGAAAACCTCATTATCTTAGTGGATCATCTAAAATGTGCATCTTACGAGCTTCCGTTTCGGGAGGATGAACAGTTTGGCGGCATGGAGGTAGAAGAGATTTTGCAATACTTACATGAGGAAGGTGTTCTTCATTTTAGCGGGAACCGGTATTATTGGTCAGATCAATCGTTCCCAGCGCATGGCATCAGCCTCCGGTCTGCAAGCCAGGAAAATGTGGTGATTGTGGATCAATCAGATGTGGCGAATGTTCGGATTATTGGAGAGATGGATCGATTCAGTGCGATGACGCTGCTTCATGATGAAGCCATTTATTTACACGAAGGGGTTCAGTATCAAGTGGAAAAGCTAGATTACGAGCATCTGAAGGCTTATGTGAAACAAGTAGATGTAGAATATTATACGGATGCGAATTTAGCTGTTCAACTTAAGGTGCTTGAAATCGATCAGACGACAGAGAAGGAAGCCGTATCTGTTCACTACGGTGATGTGACTGTCAACGCAATGCCGACGATTTTTAAAAAAATCCGGCTAAGTACCGGTGAAAATATCGGCTCTGGACCGATTCACTTGCCGGAAGAAGAAATTCATACGAGTGCTGCTTGGTTTGAATTACATGAAGCAGAGCGGAGATTTGAAGAGAAAACACTTGAACAGCTGCTGCTTGGCATCGCAAATGTTCTTCAGCACATTGTACCTGCTTTTGTGATGTGTGACCGTTCTGATATTCATGTTGTTTCACAAATTAAAGCGGCACATACCGGAAAACCGACGGTCTTTTTATATGACCACTACCCTGGCGGAATCGGCTTAAGCAAGGAAGTACAAGCTCGTTTCGATGAAATAGCAGGCGCAGCCATTCAGCTGATTGAGCGGTGCCGCTGTGAAAATGGCTGTCCATCCTGCATTGGCATGGAAATGAAAGAGGTGAGCGGAAAAAGCAGCATCGTTGAATTGATGTCCGTATTTTAAGGGAAAGGAGGGGGACACCTGCTCATGTCTTTAAAAGGGAAATTAAACAGAATGAAGAAGCACCTATCGCACAATCAGACACATGAAAACCGGCAGAAAACTTTAGAAGGACAACCACAGCCTGTGACTTCAGAAAATATCCCATTTTTAAAAGAATGGGAAACATTAGGTGTATCTCCTTATCACTTTGAGGGTTCCTTTTGTCTGATTCGGGAAGTCACCTATTCATTAGAAGATCAGCATGGGCGCTATTCGTTTGCGGAACTGCCGAAGATCATCGAGGCATGGAACGAAAGCGGCATCCAGCATTCGCTATCGGCTAAAGGGTACGAGCCGCACGAGCTGTTTTTCTTTGATACAGAAACAACAGGATTATCTGGCGGTACGGGAAATATGATTTTCTTGCTTGGACATGCACGTGTCTTTTCCGACAAAGTGGTGGTGAAACAGCACCTGCTCACCAATCCAGGAAATGAAGCGGCTCTGTACAAAAGCTTTCTCGATGAAGTAAACGTAGAATCATTGGTTACATATAATGGTAAATCGTTCGACTGGCCGCAAGTGAAAACGAGACATACGCTCTTACGAGATCAAATCCCTGCACTTCCTGAATTCGGACATTTTGATCTTCTGCACGGATCTAGACGATTGTGGAAGCATAAATATGAACGAATGGCGCTATCCGTTGTGGAAAAAGAAGAGCTGCACGTGCATCGTGAAAACGACACGCCGGGGTTTTTGGCACCGATGATTTATTTTCATTTTTTAAAGGAACAAAATCCGAAGCTGATTGAAGGGATCTTGACTCATAATGAACTAGACGTCTTATCGTTAATCAGCCTCTACATTCATCTATCCAAAAAAATACTATCTGAGGATGCGGTAAAGGAACACAATGAGAAGTATGCGCTCGCCAGGTGGCATCTTGCTCATCGTGATGTACAGGAAGCAACGAAGCATTTGCAAAAATTAACGGATGCTGATTTTGAGCATGCGAATCAGGCGTCTTATGATCTTTCCTTACAATATAAACGACAAAACGAGTGGGATGAAGCGGTTCAAATATGGGAAAAATTATTTAAATCAAGCGATGTCCATTTAGCATTAAAAGCGGGTATAGAGCTTGCGAAGTGTAAAGAGCATCGTCAAAAAAATGCAAGGTCAGCTCTATCCATCACTGAATCGTTATTATCTTTCTCATCGTTAAGTCAGCGAGACACGGAAGAACTTGAGAAGCGAAAAAAACGGCTCTTGAGAAAAGCTGGGCAATGAACATTATTGCCCGGGAAAGCGCAAAACATGACAACGTTCGGCTCTCGGCCGAAAATAAAAATTGTTTAGCACTTTTATTGTAGAAAAGTCACGAATCCTGTAAAATAACGTTAGATATTGAATGAGGAGCGTAGAGCATGTATAAGGGTCTTTTCTACTTGTTTTTTCTTGTTGTCATTTTGGTCGCTTTTGTGTTTTCAAACTATAAGGATGTTTTTCTTGCAAACTTTTAAAATAGGTTAATGCATTAGTACATGTACACCTCTTAATTCATACATTGTTAATGTAAGAAAATTAAGGAGAGGGGAATGCTACATGTACCATCATCATCATCATTGCCAGCCGAATGTTACACAGCCAATTGTTCATCCGACAAATCATTGCTGTACACACAGCGATTCAACAACAATTGTGCCGCATATCCATCCGCAGCATGTGACAAATGTTCACCATCAAAATTTCAAACATGTTCACTACTTCCCGCATACGTTTTCTCAGGTGGACCCGGCAACACATCAACACTTTAACTGCGGTGGACCTTGCTGTAACAGATAAAGTGAAATGGGACTTTTAGAAGTCCCTTTTTTTAAAAGCAGGTGAAAAAATGAAAATTATTGCTGTCACAGGGTACAAGCCATTTGAGCTTGGGATATTCAAACAAGACGAGCCTGCACTTCAATACATAAAAGCGGAGCTTCAAAAAAGGCTGACAGCCCTGATTGAAGAAGGCCTGGAATGGGTTCTCATATCAGGCCAGCTTGGGGCAGAAATCTGGACTGCCGAAGTGGTATTTGAGCTTCAAGAGGAGTATCCAGCGTTAAAACTGGCCGTCATTACACCATTTTATGAACAGGAAGAGCGCTGGAATGAACAAAACAAAGAGTTGTATGAAGGGATTCTTGCACAGGCCGATTTTGTAGAAAGTGTCACGCATAGACCGTATGAAAGTCCGGCACAATTTAAACAAAAGAACCGTTTTTTTATTGAAAAAACAGATGGCCTTCTCGCCCTTTATGATCCTGAGCATGATGGCTCGCCAAAGTACATGATCAAAGAAGCGGAAACCTATACCGATTACCCCATTATGTACATCACAATGGATGATTTGAGAGCGCAAGTTGAGGCAGAAGATCCGTTTTTTGACTAAAAGCAAGAGAAAATTTGACAACGTCACGTATTTCTGAAAAAATATACTATGAATTCACGATATGAGGTGAAAAAGATGCTTGCTGATAAAGTAAAGCTTTCTGCGAAAGAAATTTTAGAAAAAGAATTTAAAACAGGTGTCAGAGGATACAAACAAGAAGAAGTCGATAAATTTTTAGATATGGTCATTAAAGACTATGAGACATTCAACCAAGAAATCGAAAAGCTTCAACAAGAAAACCTCCATTTGTCTAAACAGCTTGAAGAAGCCGTTGAGCAAGGAAAAAGACAGCCTGCACAGTCTAATACAACAAACTTTGATATTTTAAAAAGACTATCTAACCTTGAGAAACACGTTTTCGGCAGCAAACTTTATGATTGAGCCTTGCTGAAAAAAGCTTGTGCCTGATGTCATTGTCGTTTATAATAACGATTATTGATTAACGTTCGGGTAATCGCTGCAATGCTTTTAGACATTGCAGAGGAAAGTCCATGCTCGCACGGTGCTGAGATGCCCGTAGTGTTCGTGCCTGGCGAAAAAATAAGCCAGGGCAGCCTGGGAAAGGCTGACGGCAGGAAAAATGCCTACGTCCTTTTAGGATATGGCAAAGTATCCTTGAAAGTGCCACAGTGACGAAGTCTCACTAGAAATGGTGAGAGTGGAACGCGGTAAACCCCTCGAGCGAGAAACCCAAACTTGGTAGGGGAACTTTCTCAAAGGAACCAAACGGAGAGAAGGACAGAGTATTCTGTAGATAGATGATTACCACCTGAGTACGAGGCATTTGCCGTTTGCAGTACGATGGAACAAAACATGGCTTACAGAACGTTATATCCGTTATTATAAACATGATGAAAACAAAGCTCTCCTATTCAACATATGGAGAGCTTTTATCTTGAATACATAAAAGGACGAGAAAACAGGTGATAAAACAATGAAAACCTATACACTCATCGCAACAGCTCCAATGGGAATTGAAGCGATTGTTGCAAAAGAAGTAAGAGACCTTGGCTATGACTGCACAGTAGACAATGGAAAAGTGATTTTCGAGGGGGATGCTCTTGCGATTTGCCGTGCGAACCTTTGGCTGCGTACAGCAGACCGGATTAAGGTACAAGTAGCTGAATTTTCGGCAAAAACATTCGATGAGCTGTTTGAACGGACGAAGGCGATTGACTGGTCCGCTTTTTTACCGAAAAACAGCACGTTCCCTGTCATCGGTAAATCTGTGAAATCACAGCTTGCCAGTGTGCCGGATTGTCAGCGTATCGTCAAAAAGGCGATCGCGCAAAAGCTCATTTCCTCTTACAACATACAGTCTGAATGGCTTGAAGAAACAGGACCTGAGTATAAAATTGAGGTTGCCCTTTTAAAAGATAAAGCTGTGCTCACGCTTGATACATCTGGTGTGGGTCTTCATAAACGAGGGTACCGCATGGATCAAGGCGGAGCACCTATTAAAGAAACCCTTGCGGCTGCACTCGTGCTATTAACAAACTGGACACCTGACCGTCCGTTTGTTGACCCTTTCTGCGGGTCAGGAACAATCGCTATTGAAGCGGCCATGATAGGACAAAACATTGCCCCAGGATTTAACCGGGAATTTGCGTCCGAGTCATGGGAATGGATTGGTGAAGACGTTTGGAACAAAGCGCGTCACGAAGTGGAAGAAAAAGCAAACTATGATCAGCCGCTCCACATTATTGCAAGTGATATCGACCATCGGATGGTAGACATTGCACAAATGAATGCTGAAGAAGCTGGTCTAAGTGAATTGATTCAATTTAAACAAATGCAAGTGAAAGACTTTCAAACGAAAGAAGAGTATGGTGTGATTGTCGGAAATCCGCCTTACGGAGAACGACTCAGTGATAAACCAGCTGTTGAAAAAATGTATCAAGGAATGGGCGAAGCATTTAAGAGCCTAGATACTTGGTCCATTTACATCTTAACGTCACACGAAAAGTTCGAAGAGTGCTTCGGCAGAAAAGCAACGAAAAAGAGAAAACTGTTTAATGGTTTTATTAAAACAGACTATTACCAATATTGGGGAAAACGCCCGCCTAGAAAACAGACAACTGAATCATAAAAAAATGGTCACACCTACAGAAGGTGTGGCTTTTTTTATCGCAGAAAGGTATAAACCTTCACGGGACGGAATAAACTGAACTTGATTTTAAAAAAAGAGGTGTCTCCATGATACAATATGATCAATTTCAGTTAATCCAAAAAGCACTTGCTTCGACTGCTCAAAAAATTGAAGGGCAAGAAGGTGGACAATCTGCTCAGTTGACAGCAGCCATCGAAGATTTAGCGCTTGCTCAGGCTTACATAGAGCGTTCAGAGCATGCATTTTTAATGAAAGAAACCTATCAACATCGTTTGCGGTCGTAAAAAAGATTGTCATTCCCCAGCATAAATGTTACTATTGAATGTCTGAATGATTCAAAAGTTGGGGGTTGAAGCAGGTGACAGCATCTCGTTTGCCTTTTTCATTATCAAAAGAACATAATTTTTACGAAGAACTGGGCAACTGGATTGGTGATGTGTTCTATGACATTTTGCCAGAAAAGGGCTTTGATCTTCGAGATGAACAAATATTTATGGCTTTTCAACTAGAAAGAGCCTTTAAAGAAAAAAGTGTGATGTTTGCCGAAGCTGGGGTAGGCACAGGCAAAACCATCGTCTATCTATTATTTGCGGTCACATATGCAAGGTATACAGGGAAACCTGCGATTATTGCATGTGCAGACGAAACGTTAATTGAACAGCTGGTGAAACAAGAGGGTGATATCTATAAAATTGCCAATCACCTTGATATTCAAATAGATGCGAGATTAAGTAAATCGCATGACCAATATTTATGCTTAAAGAAACTAGAGAAAACCATGCAGCGTGAAGATGATGAGAAGTGGCTCGATATTTATGAATCGCTTCCTTCATTTGTTCATGAATCACATGGCATGCAAAACTTTTATCCGTATGGTGATCGAAAAGAGTATCCAGAACTATCAAATGATGAATGGTCACGCATTGGCTATGACTCGTTTCAAGACTGCTTGACGTGCGATATGCGTCATCGCTGCGGTCTGAATTTATCAAGAGATCATTACCGGAAAGCAACCGATCTCATCATCTGTTCTCATGATTTTTACATGGAGCATGTGTGGACGAAGGAATCCCGCAAACGCGAGGGCCAGCTTCCGCTGCTTCCAGAACATAGCTCCGTCGTATTTGATGAAGGGCACCTTCTTGAATTTGCCGCACAAAAAGCACTGACGTACCGAGTGAAGCAATCAATGCTCGAAACATTTTTAGAGCGCCTGTTGCAAAACGATATACGTGAAGAGTTTGCCGAGCTCGTTGAAGATGCACTTGCCACAAACGATGAGTTCTTCTATCTCTTAAAAACACATGCCAAAGAAATCAAGGGCTCGCATCGACTTGAAATTGGACGTGTGGATGAAGTGAAGCGGTCTGCAAGTGAATTGTGTGATTTGCTTGAAAAAATCGGAGAAGCACTCGTGTTTGAATCAGAGATGTATACAATCGATCAATACGAATTGTCTGTTGTGGAAGAGTACATTGAACAAATGGCGTATTCTCTGTCGCTATATCAAAAAAATGCGATTAGCTGGCTTGAAAAGCAGGAGTTAGATACGACATTTGTTGTGATGCCAAAGACAGTCGCAGAGGTGCTTGGTGAAAAAGTATTCTCGCAAAAAAGACCATACATTTTCTCTTCTGCTACATTGTCTGAAAATCAATCCTTTGATTATTTAGCTGAAAGTCTTGGGATCAAAGATTATTTATCAATGAGTGTCGCTTCTCCGTATGATTACGATGAGCAAATGAAGATTTATTTCCACGGGATTCAGCAGCTTCAAGAGCAAGAGGCAAAAGGACAGCAAGTGATCACTCAGCTGAAAGAAAACGGAGGACGATCTCTGATTTTGTTCCCTTCATTTGATGAACTTCATTTCTTTAGAAAGCAGCTTGAGGCATCGGATGAATCACTGCCTTTCCACGTGTATTTTGAGGGAGACGAGGAAATCAGCACGATTGTTCAAAAGTTCCAAGCAGATGAGACATCCGTGTTATGCTCTGTTCACCTTTGGGAAGGGCTGGATATTCCAGGACAATCACTAACAAATGTGATCATCTGGGGACTTCCTTACCCGCCTCATGATCCGGTATTTGAGGCAAAACGGAATGAAGCAAAGGATGCTCGTGCTGAAGTTGACCTTCCGTATATGCTGCTGCGCTTGCGACAAGGTATTGGAAGGCTGATTCGGACAAGCCAAGATGCAGGAACCATTCATATTTATTTTGACCGTAAGGAAGATACAGAGCTTCAAAGTAAAATTGAATCCGTTCTGCCAGTCAAGCCAATCATCTAAATAACGCCCGAACGAGGAAAAGAGGAGGATACCATCTGAGTATCCTCCTTTTTCATTGACAAAAGAACATTCCTTGAAGTAGCCTTGAAACGTACATACATATTTTATTGATTGGGGGAACAAACGTATGAGTCTTGAAGCAAAAGAGAAAGCGTTTTATCAATTACTAGGAAAAATCGCCCATTATACGGAGGCGCTCCATTTACTTTATTGGGACTCTAGAACACAGGCGCCTAAAAAAAGCGCCGATTTCAGAGCTGAAACCATCGGTCAATTATCAAGTGATATTTTTAATATGAAGACTTCTGATGAAATGAGAGATCTTCTTCACGCATTAAACAAACATCGAGATGAGCTGTCAAAAGATACACAAAAGGCGCTCGAATTATCACAAAAAGAGTATGATGAAAACAGCAAAATTCCGAAAGAAGAATTTAAAGAATACTCGATTTTGCAATCAAAAGCAGAGCATGTCTGGGTAGAAGCAAGGGAGAAATCAGACTTTTCACTCTTTGCACCATACTTAAAACAGCTCATTGATTTTAACAAGCGCTTTATTCAATATTGGGGCGTGAAACAAACGCCATACGATGTGCTGCTCAATAACTATGAGCCAGATATGACAGTTGAACAGCTCGATCAAAAGTTTGGTGCACTTCGTGATGCCATTGTTCCTCTCGTGAAAAAAATCGAAGCCTCTCCTCATAAGCCGGATACTTCATTTTTATCGAAAAGTTTTCCGATCGACAAACAAAAGGAACTGAGTCTCTTCTTCTTAAAAGAATTGGGGTATGACTTTGACGCAGGACGTCTGGATACAACGGTTCATCCGTTTGCTGTGACATTGAGCAGAGGGGACGTTCGTGTGACGACCCGTTATGATGAGCATGATTTTCGGATGGCGATCTTTGGCACGATTCATGAGTGTGGTCATGCCATCTACGAGCAAAACATTGATGAGGCACTGAGCGGAACGCTATTATGTGATGGCACATCAATGGGGATCCATGAATCACAGTCTCTTTTCTTTGAGAATTTTATCGGCAGACATGAAGATTTCTGGAAAACGTATTATCATAAGCTGCAAGAAGCGTCTCCTGAGCAATTTAAAGATGTCTCTTTAGAAGACTTTGTGCATGCAGTGAATGAATCGAAGCCGACTTACATTCGAATTGAGGCAGATGAACTGACGTATCCGCTTCACATTATCATCCGCTATGAAATTGAAAAAGCGATTTTTAATGAAGAAGTAGCAGTTGAAGACCTGCCTGCACTGTGGAATGAAAAATATAAAGCGTATCTTGGCATTACGCCTCCTAATGATGCACTCGGCATTTTGCAGGATGTTCACTGGTCTGATGGAAGCTTTGGATATTTCCCTTCATATGCGCTTGGTTATATGTATGCGGCGCAACTAAAGCACCAAATGATCAAAGATTTACCGAATTTTGATGAGCTGATTCAAAACGGGTCTTTTGCACCGATAAAAGAATGGCTCACAGAACATGTTCACCAGCATGGAAAACGCAAAAAACCATCTGAAATCATTCAAGATGCGACTGGTGAGGAATTAAATGTGCAATATTTAATCGATTATTTAACAGATAAATATACGAAATTGTATTTATCTTAAATAAAAGGCACCCTTTGCTCAGAAGGGTGCTTTTTTGATGCTTGAATATTCTAAAAACGAACGTTTTGATCTGATCTATTATTTAAGTTCGGTATTTTTCTGGAAAAGTGCTTTCCAAGCGTCTGAAATCTTGTTATAATTTGAACACTATAACACTCATATAATCGCGTGATGATGGCACGCAAGTTTCTACCGGACACCGATACAGTCCGACTATGAGTGAGCAAAATGAAACAGCTCTTGTTTGAGCTGAAGATCCGTGGATCGTTTTCGCATTGCTTGCTCCTCATGGACAGCAATGCTTTTTTTATGCAAAAAATGAAAATGTTTGCCAATATGCTGGGAGGAAGAATGATGGAATTGTTACGTCAAAAAATTGAGAACGAAGGAATCGTTCTGTCAAATCAAGTGTTAAAGGTAGATGCCTTTTTAAATCATCAAATTGATCCTGTGTTAATGCATGAGATCGGGCAAGAGTTTGCTAGATTATTCAAGCATGATGGTATTACAAAAATTGTCACAATCGAATCTTCTGGCATTGCACCTGCTGTGATGGCTGGACTAGCTCTTCAAGTACCAGTTGTCTTTGCTCGAAAACGTCAATCACTAACACTAACAGATAACCTATTAACAGCGAGTGTGTACTCTTTTACGAAAAAAGTAGAAAGCACGATCGCTGTTTCAAATACGCATCTCAGTGAAAAAGATTGTGTATTAATCATTGATGACTTTTTAGCGAACGGTGAAGCCGCTAAAGGGCTTGCCGCAATCGCAAAGCAGGCGAAGGCGAAAGTAGCCGGATTTGGCATTGTCATTGAAAAGTCATTTCAGCCCGGAAGGAATGCGCTTGTTCAAATGGGCTACCGCGTCGAGTCCCTTGCACGTATTGAATCACTTGAGGAAGGGAAAGTCACGTTTGTACGGGAGGTACAATCATGAGTGCCGCTAAAAAAGCCAAAACGCTCTCGCTAGGGATTCAGCATGTGCTGGCGATGTATGCAGGTGCCGTTCTTGTGCCGCTCATTGTGGGAGATGCGCTCGGCCTCACCCCTGCACAGCTGACTTACTTAATCTCGGCAGATATTTTCATGTGCGGGGCTGCCACGCTCCTTCAAGTTTGGAAAAACCGTTTCTTTGGTATCGGTCTGCCTGTTGTATTAGGCTGTACATTTACTGCGGTTTCTCCTATGATTGCGATTGGCTCTAAATATGGAATTTCGTCTATCTATGGAAGTATTATCGCTTCTGGATGTATCATCATTCTTCTTTCCTTTTTCTTTGGGAAGCTTGTGAAATTTTTCCCGCCTGTTGTGACAGGGTCTGTCGTAAGGAATATAGTTTGAGTACAACATAAGTTTGCATGAAAAAAGAGCCGTGCAATAGGCTCTAGTCTATAGATAAGTTGTTCATAAATTGATTGACTGCTCGATTGGTTTGAACCAAAGCTTCATCAGAGGGCTTGTTACTTGAATAAACTGTTATGTTATAACCTCCTTTAGAATACTTGGAAACACTTTCTGCCTCATCAATTTCTAAAGAATCTAAGGTCTTCTCAATAAACTTTCGAACACGTATGTAACTCGATTTGATAAAATCATTTGTGGAAATTTCGTTATGTATGTACTCGGTCATCATTTTCACCTCCCCTTAATCTATGATACCACATATGTATGTAATTTGTATTTTATTAAATGATTATTTCTGCATAAAACATATCTTTCATTCTGAACACATTCAATGTTAATAAAAGCCGATCCTTTGATATAATAAGCAGTAACTTCAAAATCGATTTATGCAAAACACCGATTGACATTATAGTGTTGGGAAGAGGGAATGATAATGGAAAAGAATTTTAAATTTAAAAAGTACGGCATTAATATAGAAATGGGAATGAAACTAAACAAAGGAGAACCTGAAGTTCACCGTTTAAATGAGTTAATTCAAGTAGATGGAAAATCATTTAAAGTAAGTAGGGTATATAAGACCGAACCTAATGAGTTTATGCATGTGAAAAATGACTATGTACTCACATTTGAATTAGACGAAGAGAGACTAAGTCTTACACCTGGAGATTTCAAGCTAAAAGATGATGAAGGAAAAGTCTACCCTTATTACTTCGCAAATAAAGAAGATGAATTTTTCTTGGTCGACAAAAAAGCAAGCAAAGTACATTTTGATGTTAAAGAGAGAGTTAGGTATTACTTAATGTATTCTCCAAATTTCGGAGAAAAAGAAATAATAGTCGAAATCGATAGTTTTTAAAGATTGAAGGATGCTAATTTTTCGCATCCTTTTTTGTTTAAATTAAAATGATCTGTTCAAAATGTTGTCTCATTGATTATTCAAGCACAGCAAACCAAGTAAAACACCTCGATTGCGGTATACCGAAAACTTTTAAAATGAGCAACCCAACTTTACATATGTTGTAAATTCCATGTTAAAATTATACAAAGGAATTGTTTACAAGGGGGTAACGGGATGACAAGGTTAATTGCCTCTCAAGAGGTAGGAAACATGTTGAACACTTGGAATCTTGCCATACAAAAAGGGGATTTATCAGCAGCTATTGAAATGCAAGATGATATAGACAGTGCTATTGAATCGATGGAAGAAAATCAGGACATTCTTTTGTATTATCAACTATTAAGTTTTAGACTTAAGCTGATACTTCAGAATATTAGCAGAAATTTAGACAAGCCGTTCTTTGAGAGAAACGCACCAGACGGAGAAGAAGAAAAAACAAATAAACTCATGTCTTATTACTTTTATTTTTACAATGGGATATATCATGATTACTTGCAAGACTACGATAAGGCTTTAAGTTATTTCAGAATTGCTGAAAAGAAATTAGCTTTTGTTGAAGATGAAATAGAAAAAGCTGAATTTCATTATAAATTAGCTGTTCTTTTCTATGATTTGAAAATGACTTTCCTATCTAAATATCATGCTCAAATCGCTTCAGATACATTTAATGCGCATGAAACTTATGTCAAAAGACAAATCAACTGTAGGTTGCTTCACGCACTAAACTTAATAGATCAATTTAAGTATGATGATGCAAGTGACCTCTTTATTGAAGCAGAGGAAATGATTAAGAGTATAGCCGATAATCACTTAATCATACACCTTTACTACAGTATGGGATTTTTGGAAAGTAAAAAAGGCAATTACACAGATGCTTCTAAACTATATAGACGTACCTTGAGCTACAGAGAAGTTGAAAACCAAGATTTATTGAAATTGAGATGTTTGTACGAATTATCTAGAGTTGAAATTTCCACTCAAAGTAAAGAAGCAATAGAATTAATTGACCAAGGGTATAGTTTATCTGAACAAGTTGGACATGAAATCTTTCAGATTAAATTTAAATTATTAAAAGAGCTTGCTTATGATGTTACTGAGTCTCAAATAAATAATATTACCACCCTGTGCTCTGAACTTGAAGAAAAAGGAGTGTGGGTTGATTTAGAGGAAATCTTAGTTGATGTGGCGAAATATTTAGAGAGAATAGGCTTGCTGCAACAATCATTGGATTACTATAAAAGAGCCTTACGTGCAAGCCAGTATGTAGGAAAAGGAGTGAAATAAATGAAAAAGTCTATTTTTATAACATTATCAATAGCTGTAGTTGCACTAGGTACACTTTTCTTTACAAATGGTTTGATTCAACCTCTACATGAAGATGTCCAAACAGTCGCATCAAGAGGAAGCTCTGGTGGATGAATGGTTAAAATTAGATAAAATGGATTAAAGTATAAGGCTCCTTATGGTATTCTAGTAAAAGAATATTCCATAAAAGGAGTCTTTTTTATATGAAAATATTAGATGCTCCTTCCCTGATATCAGCTGTAGAGAAGAGGTCAAAGGTATATCAACAACTCAGGGAAGAAATAACAGACTTAAAAAAAGCATTGCAAGGCGTGGCTAATTTAGGTGATGAGTTTACTGGAAAAGGTGCAGACAATATCAAAGCTTTTTATAATGATCTTGCACTATACACAGACACTTATCTTGATTTTATTGATATGCAAAAAGCTTTTTTAGATGGGGTAAAAGGAAAGCTTGATGATGAATCGTTAGGCGGGAGTACATTTATTGATGAGCATTTCTTAGACGCTCAACTGAAACAAGGGATTCAGAATAATAAAGATATGGTCAAGGAACAAAAAGAAGCCCTATCTACTATTTTTGATGACATCAGTGATCTCATAGAACTGAATGTATTTTCAAGTAAAGAGGTAGACGAGCACTTAGATGATGCGAACAAAAAAAGAAAAGATGCAATTGAGGCTGTACATACATTAGATCATGTCCTAAAAACAGAATACGCAAAATCAGAAGCGATTGAGAAACATCTTGCAACTTTTTATACAAAAATGATGGCTGCTACAGGAAAAGGTAAGAACGCTCAGCCCATGTATTATGATGCAAAAGCATTT
>NZ_PVRE01000002.1:0-807697 GCF_002998605.1 Bacillus sp. MZGC1 | reverse complement strand
AGAGGGAAATCGGATCGTCCTTTTGAATCGAACGGTATAAACTGACAATCATATCTGCTTTCTTTTGCAAGAATTTATTTTTCTTGACCCATTCAAACACTTCACTGATCGTTTCAGTTGGTGCGAGGGTCATGAAGATATTTGAGTATGATTTTGCATGTACCGCATTTTCCATCATCGCCATAAAGTTTAATACCGCTTTACGCTGATGGCCGTCTACATGTTCAGCCACAATCGGCATCCCTGTATTTCCTTGTTCTGTATCAAGTAAAGTCAGGCCAGCAAGTACCTTCATGTACGTATCTCGCTCTTTTTCACCTAAATATTTCCATGTTAAGAGATCCCCGTTTAAGGAAATCTCTTCAGGAAGCCAGAACTGCTTCACATTTTGGTTGTAAAACATTTGTGTAAAATCGTCTTCGTGTTTTGACCAGTTGGCTGCATCATAAATTTTTGTCACGTTAAACTCTCCTTTAATCAAACAACACAAGAAAGACAGCCTTCCTGCCCTGTATCCTTCGTTCTTGCATAATAAAGTGTCTTAATGCCTTTATGGTGTGCATACAGATCGATGCGGTTTAAGTCACGCGTTGTCATCGTATCTTTCAGGAATAGTGTAAAGCTGATTCCTTGATCGACGTGCTGCTGAATCGTTGCGATCATATCGACCACTTTAAACATGTCCATATCGTACGCTTCTTTATAGAAGAACCAGTTCTGCGCTGAAAGACCTGGCATCGGGTAATAGGTTTTGCTGTTGCCGTATGTTCTTTCTTCGATACGTTCCATAATTGGCATAACAGAGGCTGTGGCCGATTGCACATAAGAAATGGAACCTGTTGGTGCAATACATAAGCGGTAGCTATGGTACATGCCATTTTCCGCTACAAAGTCTTTGAGTGCTGCCCAGTCTTCTTTTGTTGGAATGTGCATGCCTTCAAATAGTGCTGCTGCTTTTTCTGTTTTTGGTGTGAAATCATTCTCCACGTATTTATTGAAGTACTCACCCGTTGCATAGCCAGAGCCTTCATAACGATGGAATGTTTCTCCTTTTTCTTTTGCAAGCTCACTTGAGCGTTTAATTGAATAATAGTTCACCATCATAAAGAAAGTATTCGCGAAATCTCTTGCTTCTTCACTTTCATAGGCAATTTGGTTTTGAGCCAAATACCCGTGAAGGTTCATCGCGCCAAGTCCGATTGATTTCATCGCTTTGTTCGCTTTTCGAACAGCCGGTGCATTGCGAATGTCTGTTGTTTCAGACACAAGTGTTAGTGAGTCTGTTGCAAGTTTGACCGTTTTTTCGATCGATTTGTTTTTCATGACATTCATGATATTTAATGAACCAAGATTACAAGAAATATCAAGACCGATTTCATCTTCTTGATCATAGTCCGTGTAAGAAGAGACCTCTGAAGCCTGAAGCACTTCTGAGCATAGGTTTGAGAATTTCACTCGTGAAATATGGTTTAATGCATGCTCTCTATTCACATTATCTTGGAACATGATATATGGATAGCCTGATTCTGAGCGAAGAACAGCCAATTTTTCAAGAAGCTTTCTCGGATTGACTTTTTCTTTTTTGACTTTCGGGTTTTCTACAAGCTCATCATACATTTCTTCCATGTCCATCTCATCAAGATGCTGTCCATATTCTTTATAGACTGTGTGTGGATAGAAGGTGTAAGCTGTTTTATCTTCTCTTGCCAGCTCGATAAATTTGTCCGGGATGACAACACCGATGGACAATGTTTTCACACGAACATCTTCATCAGCAGAGATTTTTTTTGTATCTAAGAAATCATTGATATCTCTGTGGAAAATATTGAGGTAGGCACTGCCTGATCCTTGTCTTTGTCCCATTTGATCTGCATATCTGAATGCATTATCAAGAAGCTTCATCACGCCGACGACACCTTTTGTCGCGTTTTCAACATCTTTGATTGCTTCGCCTTTTGCACGAAGTTTTGACAGGTTCAAACTGACGCCGCCGCCTAGTTTTGAAAGCTGCATTGAAATATCAATCGCTCTTGAAATATCGTTTAATGAGTCATTCACTTCAAGCAAGAAACAGCTCACAAGCTCACCGCGTCTTTTACGTCCAGCGTTTAAGAATGTTGGTGTACTTGGCTGGTACTCCTGATTGATCATCAGTTCTACAAACTCAAGGGCTTTTTCTTTATCTCCGCCCGCAAAGAAAAGCGCTACAACTGAAATGCGGTCTTCATAGCGTTCAAGGATTTTCTTTTTATCATTTGTTTTCAGTGCATAGTCGTTGTAAAACTTAAACGCACTCATGAATGATGGGAATCTAAATTTCTTCGCATATGCAGCTTCGAATACTTCTTTAATATCTGCCATGCTGTATTGTCTTAAAAATTCTTCCTCATAGTAGTCGTTTTCTATTAAGTAATCAATCTTCTCTTCTAAGTTGTGAAAGAAGACCGTGTTTTGATTAATATAATCTACGAAATAACTATGTACAGCTTCTTTGTCCTTATCAAACTGAAACTTTCCTTCTTTTTGAATCATAATCTCGTTATTTAATTGTATCCACTTTGGAACCTGATTTTGTGACAATTCTTTCTACCTCCTGTGTAAACAATTCAACATCCCTTTTTGTTCCGCTTAGTTCAAAGGTGTGCAAAATAGGAACTTGATATTGTTTAGAAATCGTATCGGCGCTTTTGGCAAAATTATCTCCCCACACTTTGTTTCCACTCACCGCAACACCTAGTAAAAGGTGGGCATTTTTCTCTAAAAAGGATTGAGTGGTACTAGGGACTTGTCCAAATCCTGTCGTAAAGGTGACGAGAATAAACGGCGTATCCAAAAACTCTTCTCCAGTCAATTTTCGTTTGTCTGTAAAAGGGGTCTTGTCCAAAAAGCGTTGAACATTTCCTGTTTTTGAATCAAATACGATTTGAATCAATTCCATCACGACCTAGTTTTTAGTATTGTTGATCATTTCGTTATTCACTATATATAGTATACTATGTTTTTTCAAAACACAACATATAGATGTTCGAAACGAAAAAAATCAACCAACCCGGCCGAACATTCATAGCCGAACTCGTACGTTCAAATAAATAGAGCAGAACAGGATCTAAAAATAGACTGCTCTACTCCCTATTCAACTGAAACCGAAATCTATCATAACACGAAAAAAAATCGCTTAGTAGACTAGACTTTTTGTTTTATTTTTTGTAGGCATCGCACTGTAAATCTTCTGACACTTCTGTAATTTCCACTTCAACACCTAATTCTTTTAGCACCGCTTCAAGCGCAGAGACGATTGAAGCTTCTCTGACTAATTCTTTCCCATTTACAGAAACGCTTGTTCCATATTCGAAACAGGAGTCGTCTTCACAAGTTTGTTCCCAGTGATTAATTTTAATTTTGTGTGTCATGAACTCATCCTTTTCTGTCTAGATGTCTGATGCATGATTATAGTGTAGCGACTTCACATTCATTTGTAAATTCACGTGCTTACTCTTCTACAGAATCGTCATCATCATCATAATCTTCGTCCCACTCATCTATGTATTTTGTTTTAATAAGAGTCAGTTCTCCCTCTTTTTCGTCAAACCGGTACACATGTACTTCATCATCTTTCACAACAGCAAAGTGATTATTTTTTAGAGCAACAGCTGATTGTAAAAGACCTTCTATATGTCCATGATCATCTTGATTAGAATAGTTATGCCAGCTTTCCTGCCTGGATTCAATGTTTGAAATGGCGCACGATCCAAATAAGACAACAATCCCAATTAGTAGAAGGATCACCCTAATCCTTCTTAATTCAAGCTCTGCGTTTTCCATATCGCTTCCCTCACCTTTCTCCATATCCAATAAGGGATTATACGCAGAATAGGCAGAAAAGTTTCATGGCATGCAAAATAGCCCCTCTGCACTGACAAAAAACGTAGCGGGTTCCGGCAGGTTTATTCGCAGATGCATGGGGCTATTAGGTGGAACTATCCTATTCTAATTCTAGATTCACATTCTTTTGAGGTGCAAATGTAGAAATGGCGTGTTTATAAATAAGCTGCTGCTTCCCTTCTGTTTCAAGCAGCACCGTGAAATTGTCAAATCCTTTCACTTGACCGCGAAGCTGAAAGCCATTCAGTAAGAATACTGTGACAAAGGTATTGTCTTTACGAATTTGATTCAAAAATTGGTCCTGAATATTAATCGGTTTCATGTTTCGTCCTCCTTGATTCTGATAACTACAGTTTCGCTTTAAGTCCAAGCTTTCCTGCTATATATGCGAAAATTTCCTCTTTTTTGTCTGAAAAGTGGCAAGGCGGTGTCATGTCGAACCAAGTGACATCCATTTTATTACGGAACCACGTGAACTGACGCTTCGCATATCTGCGGGAATTTTGCTTTAATTGCTGGATAGCTTCATCAAGTGAGCAGTCACCTTGAAAATACGCATACAGCTCTTTATAACCAATCGCTTGAACCGATTGACAATCCTTCAAGCCAGATTGATAAAGTGCGCTCACTTCCTCAATTAAGCCTTCATCTATCATCATATCAATTCTTTGGTGAATGCGCTCGTACAAAAGCTCTCGATCCATTTTCAGCCCAATGAAGGCTGTATCATAAAGAGGAACTTCTTGATGACCACTTTGCATCTCCGACATTTTCTGACCTGTTGTATGGATCACTTCCAGCGCCCGGATCACGCGGCGGACATTATTCGGATGAATGGCTTTTGCAGCATCAGGGTCTAATGCCTTTAGCTTTTCGTGCAGCTGAAGGGGGCCATGCTGCTGTTCAAACAGCGCCATTTCTTCTCTAAAAGCAGGATCACTTTTCTCATCGGTAAATGTGTAATCATATAAAACAGATTGGATATACAAACCTGTTCCGCCGACGATCATTGGTGTTTTCCCTCTAGCGGCAATCTCTTTGATTTTCACACGGACCAGCTGCTGAAATTCAGCTGTAGAAAAGGATTCGTCCGGCTCTTTAATATCAATTAAGTGATGCGGGACACCATCCATTTCTTCAGGGGTGATTTTAGCTGTTCCAATGTCCATTCCTTTATAAATCTGCATAGAATCACCACTGATAATTTCTCCATTAAATGCTTTTGCTATATGAATGCTCAGTTTTGTTTTCCCGACAGCCGTCGGTCCTACTAATACAATCACTGGTTGTTTCGTTTTTTTCATAACATCACTCTCTTTTACAAACTGCCTACAGTATAGCATAACTTCTCTTTCTCTCCTATATACGGCCTATCACCAGCCGAGTGGTTCATTTCCGACCACTTCATATGTCTTCCCTTTTAATCGGTGCGTATGCGTCGGCCGCTCCTCGTCCGGACTATAGACAACTCCTCCGTACGGAATGGGGACAGAATCGTTATAGGCAGAAAACGTGACTTCCTCAATCTCGTGATAGTGCGTACCATCCAATCTTGGAATTGCCGGCCCTGTGACGCCGTAGTATCTGTGGAAATGCCCTCTCTCAAAAGAGGTGATCCCGCGATAGAAATGAGTATGCTGATCGGTATTACTTCCATTGACAGGCTGAGAAATGCCTTCTATTAAATGATAATGCTCTTCTGTTACATCCGTTCGTGCTTTATAGGCATGAGCATGCGGCGGGCATTTTGCCCAATCAGATGGATACAGGCCCATTTTTTACATTCCTCCTTATAATAGGCGTTCACCCAAACACATATAGGCCAATCGAATACACTGATGTCAGTTACAGTGATTTTATGTGAGAGGAGCCTTTTTTTATGAATTATTTTGATGCACCGCCATTTATGCAAGAAGACATGAGAAGACCTTTTGGTTTTGGCTTTGGACGCCCGGGTTTTGGGTTTGGGAGACCTGGATTCGGTTATGGTAGACCCGGATTCTTCGGACCTCCATTTTTAGGTGGTTTTGCTGGAGGTCTGCTTGCTGGGTCTCTGCTTGCGCCAGGCTATGGCTATGGGTACCCTTATCCGCCTCCGTACCCGCCATATGGACCATACCCTTATTATTAAATATGACGATTTAGCGAAATCAAATGAATCGATTGACACACTCGTTTTTGATGGGTTAACATTTACTTTACCGACCGTTCAGTAAAGTAGGTGTTTTTTTTATGTCTAAAACCAAAAAAGAGCAAATCTTTGATGCAGCTGCCCGCACGATCTTAGAAGAAGGATTAAGCCAGCTTACCCTTCAGCAAGTGGCAGAGCATGCACATATGACCAAAGCCGGCCTGCTTTATCATTTCGCAAGCAAGGAAGAGCTCATCCAAAAAATGAATGAGCATGCGATTCTTTGCTTTCGTCAGCAGCTCGAAACGTATCAAGAAACTTACAAGCATGAAAAAGCGCCTTATGTCCGTGCATATATATCGGCCACATTACATGATCTTGATCATCAAAATACGACTCAGCTATGTACAAGTATGCTTGCTACTATGTCATTTGATGAAGTGTTATTGAACCCTTGGCGTGATTTTTATGCAGAGTTCAAAGCGAAAGCAGCTGATGAAATCAATGACCCAACATTGAGCCAGCTGATTCGTCTTGCTTGTGATGGAATATGGTTTTCAGAAATGTTTCAGCTTGAACCGCTGAACCGAGAGGAAAAAACCCTTTTACTTCATCGGATTTTACACCTATTAGAGGAGGGATCATAATGATCCTCGGATATCTTTTTCTAGCTGTGGCGATTTTTTCAGAAGCGATTGGCGCCGTGATGTTAAAATTCTCCAACGGCTTTACTCGCTTTAAGCCGAGCGCTGTCGTTGTTGCTGGGTATACACTTGCCTTTTATATGCTGTCATTGACTCTGAATATCATTCCGCTTAGCATGTCTTATGCAACATGGTCTGGGGTTGGTACAATCCTCACGGCTATTTTTGGCGTGCTTTTTTTCAAAGAAACCTTGAACCAAAAAGCAGTCATTGGGATGGCGATGCTTGTCTCAGGAGTCGTACTTTTAAATATGTCATAAAGGATGTGAGAGATCATGAAAGGAATGCTCTATTTAACAGGAGCCATTTTGACGGAGGTTTTTGGCAGTACGATGCTGAAGCTTTCACAAGGTTTTTCGCAACTGCTGCCGAGTATTGGGGTCCTGATCGGATTTGGCTGCGCCTTTACCTTCCTCAGTTTGGCACTTAAAACCATTGACCTTTCGTCTGCTTATGCGACATGGTCTGGCGTTGGAACAGCACTCACTGCTCTTATCGGACTCGTGCTGTTTAACGAAACCATTCACATAAAAGGCTTCATCGGCCTTGCACTTGTGATATGCGGCGTGATTGTCTTGAACCTGTCCAAAAAACAAAAGGAAGAAAACAAAGAACAAATCGATCAAACCGAATGGACGTCATAAAAAAAGTCATTTTCTCCATTTAATAAGAGAAAATGACTTTTTTGTTTTTACCCGCCAACTTGAATGGTTTCTTCTAAGGAAATGGCCACATTTCCTTGAACAGCTCTTGAGATCATACATGAGCTTTCGGCTTTATGCGCGAGCTTGCGGGCCAGCTCAATATCTTGCGGGGAAGCGGATTGTTTGAGGATGATGACAGGCCGGTGAATGATTTTTTCATATGTAAACACACCATTGGTCACATCTACGACAGCCTCAGAACTCATCGTTAGATCCTCTTTCTCTAATTGGCTCCGCTCCATCATAGCGGCAAGTGTAATAATATAACACGTAGCCGCTGCACCTAAGAGCATCTCATCTGGATTTGTTCCAATGCCGGGACCGTCCATTTCTTTTGGAATTGAAATCTTCGTTTTTAACTGTTCACATGAGATTGTACCCACATCGTTACGCAGACCAGGCCAGCTCGCCTGAAGATGAAAATGATGACGCGCCATATTCGTCTCTCCTTTTATTATCACTTTTTATAGTGTAACAAGAATTCACGCTGCTTGTCTTAACATGTGCACCATCTTTATGTATATTCCTCATCCAGCACTGTCCGAATCGCCCTGACATACCGGTAGAACGTCTCGTTTTTTGTACTCGACCGCCGCCGAAAGTCAAAACTGTCAAATAAAGCTTCACGCTGACTTCTACTAATCTCTAGCTGTACACTTTGCCCTGTTTTTGTAAGATTATTAATATTATGATTGCTTGTTCCGCTCAGGGTTGCGTGTGCGACAGCCAGTTCAGCAGAAAATCCGTTCCGCTCTAATGAGTTCACAATTTTTTCTGCACGGTCGTAATCTGTTCCGCCAACGAGAGTATGGTCAATTCCTTCCTCACCTTTGTATCCATGAACTGCTAAGATATAATCGTGTGCTTTTGCCTGCGCGACGCCGACTGGCTCATCAAAGTTTGTGCTTGTAATATGAAGTTCTGACGCATTCTCTCTTAAGCCTTCAAACAAATACGTAGAGAAATCATTATCGAAAAAATGGACGATCTCGCTCACGCCGCCTTCAATCCTCCCGCCATGGGGTGACATCACTAGAAGACGGCTTCCAGGCACTGGGTTGGCTGTAATCTGATAGCTGCTTGTTGATTCGTTTTCTTCCAGTTCTTTAAAATTGCGATAAATATCATTTGAACCGCTTTCGTCTTCCCCACCTGATGACACTGGCTCATCATGTTCCTGTGCTTGCATTGTATAATAAACGCCCCATCCGATCGCAAGCAGGAGAAGCAAAGCAAAAAACTTCTTCATTCCCGTTCTCCTTTAACAGATTTCTAAGCCGTTTCTATGATTTATATTGAATCATCATTTCTTTTCATTTTTTCCACTTTTTCTCTTCAAATTTGATCATAACACTCTAGATCATGAGATTCCTCAAAAATAAGATAATTGCATTTATATACACAGAAACGCCTCTCCTCTTTGAAAACAGAGTTAGAATAGTATGACAGACAAATGAAGTTATGTTTAAAATGGCCTAGTTCTATCCAGTCTGTTTTCTTTAATTCGGCTTGTATTTATATGGATTTGATTTTTTTCCTCTGTGACAAGTCACATTTGTATGAGCATTGACCCTGTTTATCCCCCCCCTTTTTTCTGCAAAATCGATTGTTTCACCGGTTCTCTTTGAAGAACTCTCCCACCTATCATCGGCAGATTCTACATGTTTTTCACCTTTTTCTATTATTTTACAAAATGTAAGCGCTTTTCTTTTTAAAGAGAAATCAGTCAGCCGCCAATATGAAGAAAAGGAGGGGCATGAATCCGAACCAAGCAGCTCTCATTCTCATAACGTAATAGTGTACAAGAATGGATAGCTAGAATGGAGGGCATTACATGTTTGGATTTTCTATGGTGCAAATGGTCAGAACACAAGCTAGTAAACTGGATCAGCCTTTAAGAGAAACCGTCCTTCACCTTTATAAACCTTTTAAATGGACGCCATGCTTTCTTCATCGTTTCTTTGAAGGAAGATTAAAGAAGAGAAAGAAGCTTCGTGTGATCATTGAATTTAAGGAAGGTGCGGTCGAAGCAGGTATTCAAAGCGCAAAACAGTTCATGAAAAAAAGTAGAAAAACAAAAATTAAACGGCACTTTTCACATATCGACTGCTGCGCTGCTGACCTAACACCGGCTGCTTTAGAGGAGCTGTTAGCGAATGGTGAGCATATTCGTAAAATTTATTTAGACCGGAAAGTTCATGCACTTCTGGATGTGGCCACACAAGCAAGTCATACTGATGAAGTCATCCGAAACGGTACAACCTTAACAGGGGAAGGTATTACGGTCGCTGTCATTGACACAGGGATTTATCCGCATGAAGATCTAGAAGGAAGAATTCGCGATTTTGTGGATTTAGTCAAGCAAAAAACAAAGCCTTATGATGATAACGGGCATGGCACTCACTGCGCTGGAGATGTAGCTGGAGACGGAGCTGCCTCAGATGGCTTGTACAAAGGACCTGCTCCAAAAGCTAATTTAATTGGCGTGAAAGTGTTAAATAAACAAGGGGCTGGATCACTTTCTACTATTATAGAAGGGGTTGAATGGTGCATCCAGTTCAATGAAGATCATCCTGATGATCCGATTCATATTATGAGTATGTCACTAGGCGGAGATGCCCAGCGTTATGATGACGAACAAGACGATCCGATGGTACGCGCTGTCAATGCTGCTTGGGATCAAGGCATTGTTGTATGCGTCGCTGCCGGAAACTCTGGTCCTAACAGCCAAACGATTGCGAGCCCTGCCGTCAGTCAAAAAGTTATTACGGTTGGCGCTTTTGATGACCGAAATACACCAGAATCAAACGATGATATCGTGGCACCATTTTCGAGCAGAGGCCCTACTGTTTATGGTGAAACAAAGCCTGATATTCTCGCACCAGGAGTAAACATCGTCTCTCTCAGATCACCAAGGTCCTTTCTAGATAAACTCGATAAATCAAGCAGAGTCGATGACGATTACACGACGTTATCTGGCACATCTATGGCAACACCGATTTGTGCTGGTATTTGCGCTCTTCTTTTAGAGCATTCACCAGATTTAACGCCCGATGATGTCAAAACCCTGTTAAAAGAAAATACAAGCAAGTGGTCTGGAGATGACCCGATGATTTACGGAGCAGGTGCCATTGACGCAGAAAAGGCCATCAAAGAATAAATTAAAAAAGCCCTTTACGTTGATTCGTAAAGGGTGTTGTTTGTCTGTTATTACGTGTGAAGTCTTTCATCTACTTGAGCAGCTGACATGTTATGCTTCGTTCTCATACATCTCATCTCCTTTTTGAATGTGCGTACGCGCTTCGATCACAATCTCAAAAAAAGTGGAAGATTCCTTGTACATGTCGCGTTCCTTATAATAATTAGCCGCATCAAGTGCTAATTCCTCTAAATCAGCAAACATTTTTTTGCTTCGCAGACCAAAAAGGGCCGACCTTAATTGCTCACAGCTGTCTTTTTCTATATAAAGCGCCTGCAAAAATTGGAATTTCAACTGATAAATTTCATCTTCCAATAAACAAGCCTCTTTCATTCCTTTACGTATAGCCTCGCCCGCCCGCTGGATATCTCCGAGTTTAAAACAAGTAAGGGCAAGTGAAAATAATGATTTGATCATCGTGGATGCTTGATCTTTTTGATAAAGGGAAATGGCTTGTTCAAAAAAGACAGTCGCTGTATGATACGTTCCCATACTATAATGACAAGCACCTAAGTTATTAAGAGCCATCGCTTTAAAATAAGATGTGCATTCTTGCCGTTCCATCGCTTCACAGACCTTTAACGCTTTTTCTAAATAAGGAAGCGCTTTTTGGTGCTGACTCACATCAATCCAATTACCTGCCATGACAAAATCACATTGAATGCTTCTTTTTCCATAAAGCTGATGTTTCTTATAAATGTCTCTCGCCTTTTTAGCATAATGCATGGAGAAATAAGTTTGTTTCATATGATAGTATACTTCAGCGATTTTATAGTAAAATTCCGCTTTTTCAATCTCATCTGTCACTAAGATCAGTTGATGTTCCGCATGCTTGTAATAGGAAATAGCCTCGATATACCGGCGCTGGATAAACGCATACATTCCATGGAAAAAATGAAAGTAATAGCCGAGCAAGCCTGTCATCTCATCTTCTCCATCTTCCATTTCTTTCGGAAAAGACACGGCTTGAAGCGTTTCACTCCCTGCATGGACTGGCGTTAAATGCTGAAGCATCATTTGATGGCGAAAATCCATTAGAGAATAATATAGAAGTAAATCTTGATCCTCTTCCATCTCATGAATTTCTTCTTCAACAAGGCGCTTCATATCGTTTGCTTGTTCGACTTCAAATTTGCAAATATGCGTGTACCATTGATTGATCTTTACACCTACTTCGGAAGATGGTATTTTGTGTGCCATCCACTTCAGCCCCATTCTATCATATCAAACTGATAACTATTATTTTACATAATTTATGTTTTTAAGGCAAATTGTAAGTTATTACATAATTTATGTTCATTTCGCATATTTCTATCTTTTTTACCAAGTTTAAATGGAGTAATTTTGCCCATCAAAACGGTTTTTCTACGAAGATGGGTCAAATTCTCTTAATACTTCTTTTAAAGCACTGATATAACGTCTGAATGCTTTTTTCTTTCCTTTTCTCGTATCAAAATTGTCAAAAAAGGCTTCCCTCTGCGCCGTACTAATTTCTAGCTGAACACTTTCACCACTCGCATTTCGATTATTAATATTTTTGGGATCTGTTCCTGAAAGCCGTTCGCCTTCTTGCACCATTTCTGCAGAAAATCCTCGATCCTTTAATTCTCGTACAACTGCTCTTTGCATTTTTTCGTTTGTCCCACCAACTAGCGTGTGTCTTTTATCACTTTTATAGCCGTGGATGGAAATGGAGAAGGGATACGTTTTAATCATTTGAACCAATATCGGTTCATCAAACTTGGTGCTTGTAATATGCAAATCACGATTATTGTCTTGTTTTGTTCCTTCAAACAAATACGTAGAGTACTTTTCTTGAAATGCTTCTACAATTTCACTTGTTCCTGGTTCAATTTCCCCTCCATGAGGAGAAAAGACGAGTAAATCACTTCCACCCTTTTCGTGAAATTCTATTTCATAGCCTTCTCTTTCATGTCGGATAAGCTGTTTAAAGCTTTCATATTGATCCCCTTTTTTTCGCTCTTTTTGATACTTTTCTACCTCTTCTTGATATTGCTTTTGCTCTTTTTTTTCTTGAACAGAATGGCTGCATTTCACCATTAAAAGAGCACACAGGATCAGAAAGATGAATCCACATATCAGTAGCCTTTTCATTTCACCGCTCCTTTTCATTCTCTTAGGTGTCATCTTATCGCATTATTTTACTATCAATGGCTAACAGAATTCAAAGGTTGTCCGGCTCATTTGAACGAATCAGGAGAACTTACCTGTTTTTTATGCTGCCCTAGGTATTTCTGACTTCTTTGAATCATTCGTTGCTTGAATAAAAACTGCATCGTATGACCTTATTTTAGCTTTAGTTAAAATCACCTACAAAAATGGACATATTCTTCTGATTTCAAACAAAAAAAGCCGTAAACAAAAGGTATGCCCTTCTGTTTACAGCCAATTACTGTATATCCATCATTAAACTCTTAGTTCATTCTCTAAAGCTGAAAGGACTTCATCTTGCGACAGTCCTTGTGCAAGAGAAATCTCACTCACTAACATGCCTCGTGCATCTTCAAGCATCTTCTTTTCACTTGAATTTAATGCTTTCTTCTGATTGCGTCTCATCAGATCTTTGACAACGTCTGCACCATCTTCGATCGCACCTGTTTTTAGCTTTTTCAGATTTTCATCATATCTTTGCTTCCAAGTAAGCGTGTCGTCGTTTGTTTCTTCTGCAAAATTGTTCATCACAACTTTCAGCGTTGCTTGATCTGCTACCGGACGTATACCTAGTTGATTGATTCTGCCTCTTGGGATCATCATCTGCATATTCGGCATTTGAATCAGAAAATATTCCTCCGTCTTACCTAAAATCTCTTTTTCTTCCATTCCTTCAATCACACCGGCACCATGCATAGGATAAACAATTTTATCACCTATTTGAAACAAATCCGCCACCTCCGAAAGTATTCACATTATGATTATAACACATTTCATCGGTGGATAAAAATTTATATTCTATCATGTTATTTTAGCACTAGTCAATTCTTTTTATTTGAGTTTTTCAGAAAAAGCCTTTTTTTACAAAAAAAGCGCCATTATCCAGTCCCCTTGTCTTATTCTTGCATATACTAGCATTGAGTCACATTTAGGAGGGATGACAATGTGCAAATGCAAGTGCAAACATTCCCACTCAAACTGTTATAAAAAGCATGACGATCATTGCCATGAGGATCCATGTAAAGAAAAAAAGTTTCATCATAAAAAAGATAAATGGTTTGAGAGCGATTTCTGGGATACTTCTAGAAGCTACGATCCCTATTACTGTCCTAAAAGTGTCTGCAGCAGCTGTAAGAAGCGTCGTAGAAGAAGACATGGCTTCTCATATTAGCAATTGACGCTTTCACCTGCTTTTCGTTTTCCCGGCTGAAAAGCCGGTTTTTTTCATATGGATAGGCTCATGAAACGGATCATGCTCATAGGATATGGCAACCTGACATAAAGGATGAGATATCAAATGAACAATATGAATAGCCCAATGAATCATCATCACCAAGAAAACCCCTATCATACATTTGAGAATGTGTATACAGCCAATCATGAGCATGTGGTCGCGCCAAACATGCAGGATCCTATGAATATGCCAAAGCATGATCATACCGGTAAAAAAGATATGTACAGCGGACACTATCCGCATCATCATTCAACCTATTCGCCGTTTCCAAATCAGCATGATGCCTTTTCACATGTTCCAATGAAAGATCACCATCATCTTGGCCACTATGGTGGATACGGAATGATGCCATATCATCCATACGGATATCAAGATATGCATATGATGATGCCAAATCAGCAAATGACAGGCCATGGTTATGGAATGAACCAACCAAATGCGTTTTTCCCCCGTTATTACTAAACAAAGTGAAAAAATAAGGGTACAATATACCATTTAATACCATATAGGAATATGGTAACCTTATAGGTAAATAATGGGTGTAATCATCTATTATTTGCCTATATTCAACAAGGGGGAAGGAAAAAATGAAAAAAACATGGACAATGATCATGATCGGAATGCTTACACTGGTCATGGCACTATCGGTACCGATTGCCGCATCCGCAGAAGGAGTCAAAACGGAGGAAGGCAAAGCATCAACGAATGCAAGACCAGCTGAACTTTATGCAAAAATTACAGGTACAAGTAAGCAGGAATGGTCTTTTTCTGACATTGAGCTGACATACCGCCCAAATTCTATTTTAAGTATCGGTGCCATTGAGTTCACATTGCCTGCAGGCTTTCAAGCGACAACAAAAGACATCTTCAATGGAAAAGCATTAAAAGACAGCTACATTTTGAACAGTGGAAAAACTGTCCGCATTCCAGCTAGAATCGATTTATTAGGAATCTCACAATATAAATTACAACTTTCTCATAAAGTACTTCCTGCTGCAGGTACATATACGTTCCGCGCAGAAAACCGTGCGCTTAGCATTGGTTCTAAATTTTATGCAGAGGACACCCTTGATATTCAAACACGACCAGTTGTGGTCACACCGCCAAATCCTTGTGGATGCTAAATAAAAAAGCGCTCTAATAAGAGCGCTTCAGCGTGTAGACAAACCCTCGCATTCTTTGTCAGGTCTGTGCTCCGTTACTCACGAATGTTCAATTCGCTCCGTTCCGGTGCTCGCCCTTCCTAGACTGCAAAGGTTTTCTATCACGCTGAAAAGAAGACAAAGGGCCAAAATCAAGATGATTTTAGCCCTTTGTCTTTTTTTCATTTGATCACATGACCCGTTTAAACATTTTTTCCATTTCATATGTCGAGTGATGAATGATGATCGGCCGGCCGTGCGGACAAGTGAAGGGGTCCTTTGTCTGCCGGAGTTCATCTAATAAGGCTTTGATTTCATCATGACGCAAATGGCGATTTGCTTTGATAGAACCTTTACAGCTCATCATGATCGCCGCTTCTTCTCTCAATTTTTTGATATCAACACGCTTCTCATTTAGCACTTGCTCTATAATCTCTTCGATCAGTTCAGCCTCTTCCCCTTTTGGAAACCACTGCGGATGCGACCGAACAATGTAGCTTCCTGAACCGAAAGGCTCTAAGAAGACGCCCACTTTCGTTAGTATCTCTTTATGCTCTTCAATAATCAGCATATCGTTTTTCGAGTAGTGGAATGTTAATGGGACGAGCATTTCTTGCACTTCCTGCTTGATCTCTCCTACCTTCTCACGATAATACTCATACTTGATTCGCTCCTGGGCCGCATGCTGATCGATAATATAAAGCCCTCGTTCATTTTGAGCCAAAATATATGTGCCGTGCATTTGCCCGATGGGATACATGACAGGAACACGTTCGTTTTCTGAAATGGCTTCTGCTGCATCTTCTCTCAGTACTGACTCTTCATATTCAAGAGAAGCAGCGGATTCCTCTAAATGAACACGCTCAGATGGAGCATCTTCATTAAATACGGGTGATGACGTCCCTGTCATTTCCTGCGCAGGCGTCCCGTATGTGCCCATCTGATTTGTCTCGTATACAACCGATTCGAGAGGCTCCGGTTGATAGCGTAGCGGCGTTTCCGTTTCGCTTGTGTTTACTTTTTTCGCATCAAAGGTTAAGGATTGCTGCTCATTTTTCACTGCTGGCATTGGTGCTTTCTTTGGCACTGAAGCACTTGGAATAAGCTGCTGCTTTTGAAATACTTCCTTAATTCCTTGTTTGATTAGCTCATGAAGTTCCTGCTCTTTACTTAGTCTCACTTCAAGCTTCGAAGGGTGAACGTTCACATCCACTAAAATGGGGTCCATCTTCATCTCAATAAATGTAATCGGATGGCGGCCAATCGGCAGCAGGGTATGATACCCTTCATGGACCGCTTTCACGAGCGGAAAATGCTTAACATATCTGCCGTTTACAACAGAAGACATATAATTCCGTGATGCCCTTGTCACTTCTGGCAAGGAGATATATCCTTTCACTTCAAAATCAAGTGATTGCACGTGAAGCGGCACCATTTTTTTCGCAACAGCTGTCCCGTAAATGGCCGCAAGCACATGCCGCACATCCCCGTTTCCATTCGTCTGAAGCAGGACTTTCCCTTGATGTCGCAAGCGAATCGATACTTCTGGGTGAGCCAGCGCAATTCGATTGACGACATCCGATATATTGCCAAGCTCCGTATGAACGGTTTTCATGTATTTTAAACGGGCAGGCGTATTGTAAAATAAGTTGGTAACGACAATCTCGGTACCGCGGCGGCCAGAGGTTTTTTTCTCTGAAATGATCTTTCCGCCTTGCAGTACCAGGTGCGTTCCAGCTCCTTCACCAGTACTTGTTTTCATTTCTAGATGAGAGACAGATGCGATACTTGGCAGCGCCTCTCCCCTGAACCCGAGCGTTCTGACACGGAACAGATCATTTTCATCTTTGATTTTACTCGTTGCATGGCGCTGAAAGGCGAGCTTACAATCTTCAGCATCGATTCCAACACCATTATCAATCATTCTAATAGAGGAAAGACCTGCTTCTTCTACATCGATTTCAATCACTGTACTGCTTGCATCGATTGCATTTTCCATAAGCTCCTTTACTACAGAAGCCGGACGCTCGACTACTTCACCTGCAGCAATTTTATTGGATAGGTCATCGGATAACTGAATAATCTTTGCCATTTTGCTCACCTCACCTTATATTATAATTTCTTTTGCAATTCATATAGCTTTGTCATCGCTTCGAGCGGGGTCATATCCATTAGGTTGAATGACTTTAATTCCTCGATCACCGCTTGATCTTTCTGTTTTAGAACTGGTTTAGTTTGCGGTTTTTCTTCTACTTCAAAGAAAGAAAGCTGCTGTTTTCCCTCGGTCTTTTCTGTTTTTGGGGCTGCAGATACGTGCGGGGTCACTTCATGTGATCCGCTCTCAAGCTCCGTCAAAATGGTCTGGGCCCTATCGATGATGGCATCAGGCAATTCAGCAAGCTGCGCTACATGAATACCATAGCTTTTATCAGCTGCCCCCTCTTTGATTTGATGTAAGAAAACGACCGTGCCTTCATGCTCTTCAGCACGTACATGGACATTTTTCAGCTCGCTTAATTGAGACTCAAGGACTGTAAGCTCATGGTAATGTGTAGAAAATAGCGTTTTGGCACCAATATGATCGTGAACAAATTCAATGATTGCCTGCGCAAGAGCCATTCCATCATAAGTGCTTGTCCCGCGTCCAATTTCATCAAATAAGATCAAGCTGTTTTTCGTTGCATGCACCATCGCATTTTTTGCTTCAAGCATCTCTACCATAAAAGTACTCTGACCAGAAATCAAATCATCTGCCGCACCAATGCGTGTAAAGATTTGATCAAAGATCGGAAGGGTCGCCTTTGATGCCGGCACAAAGCAGCCAATTTGCGCAAGAATTGAGATAAGCGCCATTTGTCTCATATACGTACTTTTCCCTGACATATTCGGCCCAGTAATGAGTAAGGTTTGCCGGCCATTTCCCATATGGCAGTCATTTGGCACATACTCCTGATGATCCATCACTTTTTCAACGACTGGGTGACGGCCATCTATGACATCCACCTCATCCTCTGAGAATTCCGGACGGATATAACGGCGCTTTTCACTGACAGTCGCAAAACATTGGAGGGCATCCAGCTCACTCATTTGTTTTGCGAGCAGCTGTAATCTCGGAATATAGACTTTCACTTGTTCCCTGAGAGCTGCGAATAGTTCATATTCCAGTTCGCTTATATTTGATTCTGCCTCAAGAATCAGCGCTTCTTTTTCTTTCAATTCAGGTGTAATATACCTCTCTGCATTGGCAAGCGTTTGTTTTCTTTCATAACGCCCTTCCTCCAGAAGATGCGTATTCGCGCGTGTCACTTCGATATAATAACCGAACACTTTATTAAACCCGACTTTTAAGGAGCGAATGCCTGTGTATTCTCTTTCTTGCTGTTCAAGCCGTGCAATCCAGTCCTTCCCATTTCGGCTGGCATCACGGTATTCATCTAATTTTGCATTGTAGCCGTCTTTAATCAAATTGCCTTCTTTTAACGTCATCGGCGGGTTCTCATATAGCGCATCTTCTAATAAATCAAGTAAGTCACCACAAGGATCAATATCATTCGCTCTTGATTTCGCCATTTCCTCTGGCAGTGAGTGCACAAGCTCTTTAATGGCTGGCACTTGCTTTAAGGATTCTTTTAACTGAATGAGATCACGGGCATTTACGTTGCCAAATGCGACGCGGCCCGCTAGACGCTCAAGATCATATACTTGCTTTAATCGTTCACGCAGATCCTCTCGTTCAAAGAAATGATCCATGAGAATTTGCACCATTTCCTGACGTTCCTTAATTTGCGAAAGACGAATTAACGGCCGGTCGATCCACTGTTTGAGCAGCCTTCCGCCCATCGCTGTTTTTGTTTCATCTAGCAGCCATAATAAAGAGCCCTTCTTGCTTTTTGAGCGGATCGTCTCTGTTAATTCAAGATTTCGTTTTGAGTAAAGATCAATTTTCATTGTTTGTTCGAGCTCAAACACTTGCACTTGCTGAAGGTGATCGAGACTTCTTTTTTGCGTTCTTCTTAAATAAGCATATAATGTCAAAAAGGTCGATCTTAGTTGCTCGCTCAGGCGGGACACGAGTCGCTCAGCTTCATCGATTAACTCATCACTATCTTCGTATGAAATGGTCGCTTGGCACCGTTCCTTTAATGTTTTGACTGTTTCCTCATCCAGCTGCTTTGACACCACAATTTCTTTTGCACCGACAGAATAAATTTCAGACACGACTTCATCTAATCGATCGATGAAAGCCGCCATATTTTCACCTGTAGATAAATCGGAAAGTGCAAGTCCGTATCCATTTTCAAATCTTGTAACAGATGCAATGAAGTTGTTTTCGTTTTCACTTAAGCCTTTACCATCCATCACCGTACCTGGTGTAATGAGTTGAACGACTTCTCTTTTGACCACACCTTTTGCCGTTTTAGGATCTTCCACCTGCTCACAAATCGCGACCTTGTAGCCTTTTGAAATCAATTGTTCTATGTATGCAGAAGCAGAATGATAAGGCACACCGCACATTGGTATTGTCCCGCCATCTCTGCTTGTTAACGTAATTTCCAATTCTTGTGCCGCTTCTTTTGCGTCATCAAAAAACATTTCATAAAAATCGCCTAAGCGAAAAAATAAAAAGGCATCTTGATACTCTGCCTTGATTTTTAAATATTGCTGTATCATGGGCGTATAACTTGCCATATTTCTAATCCCTCACTATATTACATTCGAATTCATACCATCTTTCATTATAGCATAAAAAATCCCCTTTTTTCTCCTAGATAGGACACAAAAAAACTAGGGGGATATGCGCCCTAGTCATCAATTACTCTTCTGGATCACCCGCTAGGAATTCTGGATGAATATCCTCTAACTCCTCATCCACCTCTTCTTCCCACTCGTGATCATCTTTTTCTTTCCAGCTTGAATTGACCTCTACAACAATTTTTGTTTCTCCTACCACTTCAGCAATGAATTCACGTTCTGCCTGAACGATAATTTTATTGCCGTTTGGTGAAATGGTCACTTCTAAACAATTCGGCTGCTGCAGCACTTTTGCAATCACTTCATGCTCATCATCAAGGAAATTTTTATCTTTATATCTCAGTTTGATGATGTCTACATATTTCACCCGTTCTGTGACGACTTCTGTTTTTGTGTTATCAGCGTAAGAATACCATACGTTAATATCAAAGGTTCCTTCAATCTCAACAGTTTTACCGACCTTTTCAGCATCATACTTATGATTAATGATCCAACCACCTAGGATGCTGGTTGGTTTTTGCGATGGAGAAATGGTGTGTGTGCTTTGGGTGAATTTCCTCCCTTTTGCAACCACCGCTTTTGTAATAATCTCTCTGTATTCAGACATTCCGGCATGCCTCCTTGTTCTTGATCGTTTTATCTTATGCTGGGCATTCGTCTAGTGTGTCACGATTTTGAACTTCATGTTCAATTAAATTCATTTCTGTTTCAGTGTATGCATGGTCGCCCATAAACTTGCCTTGAAAATTGGAAAAGTTGGAGAGTGAGAGATTTTGGGGTGACGAAGCAAGAGGTAGAACAGGAAGGGTGAATTTCTTCTGTTCTTTCAAAAAATGATGATAGCAAAGCAAAAAACCCCGCATCTGCGGGGTTTTCTCATTTAATGGAGCAACTTGGTGATGAGTTTTTCACTTTTGAACCGGTTTCTCCTAATAAGAGGTCACCGCCGGTTGAAAGAATGATTTCATCTGTTACTTGATTAGAAATCGTATGCGCTACGAGCTGAAGCAGGGAATTGACTTCCACTTGTGATTCTTTGAATTCTTGAATCACCGGGATTTCATCCAGTTCTTCTTGCAGGGCATCGATTTTTTCTTCCACTTGCTTTAAGGCTTCATGTTTGCCGTAATGCTTTAAATTCACAGCTTGTTTTTGAAGCGCCTTAATTTGATTAATAATCGTTGAAATTTTTGTATTTTCATTGATTTGCGCTTCTGCTTTCTTGAAGAAATCAACTTCTTCTGTTTCAGAAATCATTTTAGCGAGCTCTCTTGCACGCTCGACAATCTCTTTTTTTGAATAAAGCGTCATTTTAATTCACCTCGATAGCTTCTCCAACCATTTCTCCGTCAAGAGACCAAGTTTTGGCTTGTGTGATTTTCACTTTGACGATGTTGCCAATCGCTTCTTTTGGTGCTTTAAAATTCACAAGCTTGCTTTTACTTGTATATCCGGCTAGGATTTCAGGGTTGTTTTTACTTTCACCCTCTACTAATACTTCGACAGTCTGCCCTTCATATTCCTTCATTTTTTTCGCGGAAATTTCATTCACGAGGGCATTCAGGCGCTGCAGACGTTCTTTTTTCACATGCATTGGCACGTTGTCTTGCATTTTCGCTGCTGGTGTTCCTTCTCTTGGAGAGTAAATGAACGTATAAGCGGCATCAAACTCAACCTCGCGATAGAGGGAAAGTGTTTCCTCAAACTGCTCATCTGTCTCATTTGGGAACCCAACAATAATGTCCGTTGTTAATGAAGCATTTGGCATGGCTTCTTTGATTTTGCGCACAAGATCAAGATAACGCTCACGGTCATATTTTCTCGCCATGAGTTTCAATACAGAAGAACTTCCTGATTGAACTGGCAAATGAATATGATCGAGAAGGTTCCCACCCTTAGCAAGCACTTCAATTAAGTGATCGTCAAAGTCACGCGGGTGGCTTGTTGTAAAACGGATACGCGGAATATCGATTTTACGCAGCTCATCCATCAGGTGTCCAAGACCATATTCCATGTCTTCAAAATCTTTTCCATACGCATTCACGTTTTGACCAAGAAGGGTAATTTCCTTATATCCTTCTGCCGCTAAACGTCTGACCTCTTGAATAATTTCATCCGGGCGGCGGCTTCTTTCCTTACCGCGCGTGTAAGGGACGATACAGTATGTACAGAATTTATCACAACCGTACATAATATTCACCCAGCCCTTAATTTTTCCTTGGCGGGCTCTCGGAAGGTTTTCAATGACATCGCCTTCTTTTGACCAAACCTCGATGACCATTTCTTTTGAAAGATAGCATTCAGATAACAACTCTGGCAGGCGGTGAATGTTGTGTGTACCGAAAATCAAATCAACAAATGGATGTTTCTTCAAAATACGGTTGACGACAGATTCCTCTTGCGACATACATCCGCAGACACCTAAAATTAAATCTGGCTTTTCACGTTTTAATGCTTTTAAATGACCAAGCTCTCCGAACACTTTGTTTTCCGCATTTTCACGAATCGCACAAGTGTTTAATAAGATGACATTTGCATCTTCCGTTGAGTTTGTTGGCTCATAACCAAGCGCCATAAAGATACCAGCCATCACTTCTGTGTCATGCTCATTCATTTGACAGCCATATGTTCGAATATAAAACTTGCGGCCGTTCCCTAAACCTTGAAACCGCTCGTCAATTTGAAATTGATTGTATTCGACTTCTTCTTTACCCCGTTTTTTTGCTTCTTTTAAGGAAGGCGGAATGTACACAGCTTCAAAATACTGGCTGTAGTCCTTCTCGGATTTTTTGTCCGATGAACTTACTTGTCCGCTCGCTTTTCTCTGCTCTTCATTCATGAATTTGTACTCCTTTCAAACCAAGCTCCACCCTACAGTATAGACTATTTTGTGATGAATTGAAAATAAATTCATATACAGTTTTTCTATAAAAAATGCCTATTCAGCAAGAAGGTCACAGCCAATCTCTTTATTAAAAAAAGAGAGCCTGCGCTCTCTCAATCAAGTATGTTCAGTTTTTTTGCTTCTTCTTTGATCACCGTCAGTGCACGGTCTAGTTCTTCTTTTGTGTGCTCTGCTGTGATGATGGCTCTAATTCTCGCTTTTCCTTTTGCCACAGTTGGGAAGGCGATGCCTTGAGCAAACACGCCTCGCTCTATTAAAGCCTTTGAAAAGCGGAAAGTAAGGGCTTCGTCTCCAATCATGATTGGAATAATCGGTGTTTCTGTGGGTGCAACCTGAAATCCAAGACTGACGACTTTTTCTTTAAAATAGGCGGCGTTCTCCCAGAGCGTGCCAATTCGCTCCGGTTCATCTAACAGCACTTCAATCGCTTCTTCACACGCTCTAGTCACTGCTGGCGGATGTGAGGTGCTGAATAAAAACGGTCTTGCTTTATGTTTTAAATAATCAATTAAAACTGCTGAACCCGCTACATAGCCGCCAAGGACTCCGACAGCCTTACTAAGTGTCCCAACCTGAATATGCACTCTGCCGTCGAGTTTAAAATGGTTGACTGTCCCGCGGCCATTTTCACCAAGCACGCCCGAGGCATGCGCATCGTCTACCATCACAAATGCATCATATGCTTCTGCGAGCCTGACAATCTCAGGAAGTGGCGCAATATCTCCATCCATCGAGAACACACCATCTGTGACGATGAGACGCATGCGGTAATTCATAGATTTCTTTAAAATTTTCTCAAGCTGTTCCATATTGGAATGACCGTATACCTTTTTATCTGCTTTTGTTAATCGGATGCCGTCAATGATTGAGGCATGATTCAGTTCATCTGAAATAACAATATCATCTTTTGTCAGGATACTTGATAAGACCCCTTGGTTGGTCGTAAAGCCTGATTGGAACACAAGGGCTGCCTCTGTCTTTTTAAATGCAGCGAGCTTTTTTTCAAGACGTTCGTGCATCGTCATTGTGCCGGCGATGGTTCGTACAGACCCTGTGCCAGCACCAAATTCATCAATTGCCTCTTTTGCCGCTTTCATCAGCCTTGGATGTGAGGTGAGGCCTAAGTAGTTATTTGAGGAGAGCTGTATGACAGATTGTTCATTTAATGTCACAGTGGATGATTGTTTTGAGTCGATCTCTTTCAATGTTTGGTGGGTGCCTTGCTGCTTCATTGTTTCCAATTCATCTTGTAAATACGTGAATTCTTTCATCATTTCTTCCCCCTTTGATTTGATGGCAGCATCAGTACGACCTTTCCGCACGTACCATTTCTCATGAGTTCAAATCCCTTTTCGAACTGTTCAAATGGCAGCGTATGGGTGACAACTGGCTGGACATCGATGGTATTCGTTCTTAATAACTCAGATACTTGACGCCACGTCTCAAACATTTTTCTCCCCGTGATTCCTTGGACGGTTAATCCCCTAAAAACAATTTGATTCGTAATATCAATTGTCACTGGCCGTTCTGGCAAGCTTAGTATATTGACTTTCCCTCCATTTGCACAAGCTTCGAGAGCTTGATTAATGGCAACTGGATGTCCTGACATCTCGCATATCACATCTGCTCCTTCCATCCGTGTGAACTGCTTAATCACCTCAACAGGATCATCTTTTCCAATATCCACGATATGGTCTGCCCCCATTTTTCGGGCAAGATCCAGCCTGTATTCGTTTTGATCGACGGCAAACACTTGAACAGCACCGGAAGCTTTCGCGACGGCGATCGCCATTAAACCGATTGGTCCGCAGCCAAAAATCGCCACTGACTTACCTGAAACGGGTGTGTGCAGCACTGTATGAACAGCATTTCCAAGCGGCTCTTGGATAGACGCAAGCTCTACTGGCATTTGAGCTGGATTGTGCCACACATTTTGTTCAGGTACTTTGACATATTCAGCAAAGCAGCCGTCAATGTCTACCCCTAAAATTTTTGTTTCACTGCACAAATGCTGCTGACCGGTTAAACACATATAGCACTGATTACATACAACATGTGTCTCTGCCGATACAAAATCCCCTACTTTTGCACGTGAGACTTGCTTCCCTACTTTGACAACTTCCCCTGTAAATTCATGTCCAAAAATGTAGGGCGCTTTAACTCTTCCCTTTGCCCAGTCATCCCAGTTATAAATATGCACGTCTGTTCCGCATATCGAAGTGGCTTTCACCTGAATCAATACTTCATGATCATTGATTTCTGGAATCGGCATTTCCATCAGTACCGCCCCGTAAGCGCTTTCTTTTTTAACAATTGCTTTCATCGTTCCACACATGACGTACAACCCCTTTGTTAAAAAACTTCTCCCAATGAGATTTTAACACGTCTTATTTTAGTCGTAAATACCACTGTCTACTGTAAAAAGACAAATGAACACTCCACATATTTTTTTGGATATTTTTCTAAAAAAAAAGCAAATCCCCGTAGAGAAGGAGATTTGCTTTTTGCGTCACCGTCTTTTTGAAACGGCAATATATAAGGCTGGTACAATGAAGAGTGTGAGAATCGTTGAGAAAAAGACACCCGAAACTATGCAGATTGCCAGCGGCTTAAAGAGCGGATCATTACTTAATGCTACAGGCATAAGGGCAACCAGTGCTGTAAAGGCTGTTAGTAAAATTGGCCTAATCCTAGCTCTTCCCGCTTCAATGACAGCTGTCTGTTGATCGAATCCTTGCTTACGCCGCTGCTCAATAAATTCGAACAAGACAACCGCATTTCGGACCACGATACCAGCTAATGAGACAATTCCCATGGTTGCCATGAAGCTGAACGGTGTTTGTGTGACAAACAGTCCTATAACAGCTCCAGATATCGCTAAGTAAACCGTACCTAGAACTAACAATGGAAGCATCAATGAATTGAACTGAAAAGCGATGGTCACATAAATGAGCAGCAAGACAACCCCAAATAAGAGACTAATTTCAATAAAGAACTGGGTTTGATCTTCATTTTCTCCACCTTGAGAAATGGTTAGCTCCTTCGCTGCATCCGTTTTTCCTACTTGATTGACGACTTCTTTCATGTCATCTTTAAACGACTCTGACGTGCCAGGGTACGCCTTCAGCGTAATGGTCGGAATTCCATTTTCATGTGGAATGCTTTCGTACTGCTCTGTTTCTTTTTCTTTTACATATCGGCTAAGCGGCTCGAGTGAAGGCATACCACCTTCATTTGAATTGACAGGCACTTTTATTTCTTTTAGCTTTAATCCATTTTGGTGTGTAGCCATATCCTGTTTGACCACTAGGTCGATATCATTTGATCCTTGTTTAAAGCTGCCTAATGGCATGCCTTCTGTCACTAGACCGAGCTGTTTGCTGACAAACTGAGCGCTGAGACCATCCTCTGCCATTCGGTCACGGTTTAACTCAAAGGAGATGGTTTTTACCGGCTGATTGACATCGTCAGTGATCAAGCTCGCTCCTTTTTCTTTCATTTCACTTGTGAGCGTTTCTTTGATATTAATGAGCTTTGCAAAAGAGTCACCCGCAATGGTTACTGTCACAGGCGCACCGGTTGGCGGCCCTTGAACAATGGTTTTCATAAAAATATCAGCATCTTTGAATTTCTTACGCAATGGCTCTGTCATACGATCTATCAATTGTTTACTCGTCATTTGATCATTGTCTACTCTCACGACAACTTGACCAGTATGATCACTTGAATTTGAGATACTTTCATTAAACAGGTTCGGTACACCGCCGCCTGCAAAGATCGCCGTCTCTTCAATGCCTTTCTGCTGTTTCATCTCTTGTTCTATTTTCTCTAATGTTTCATTTGTTTTGTCTAATGTTGTTTCACTTGGAAGAGTGACAGTGACAACCACTTCTTTTTTATTCGCTGCAGGGAAAAATTCAAATGGTGTGACGAAAATCAGTAAAAAGGCAAGCGTTGCAACGAGCAAACCACTTAGGCCAATAAGCAGCGGACGCTTCACAATGTTCGTCAGCACACGGTCTGCATAAAAATCAGCTAATTTTTTTAACGGTTTGCCTAGGAATCCTGGCTCTTTTTGAATTTTCTTGTTCTTTCTTTTTCGGTTCACGGTATATTGATAGACTGGCACTAGTGTCAGAGAAATCACCATAGACGCAAGTACAGTCGTGACTAGGACAGACGGTAATGCTCGTATAAATGAACCGTTTGCACCTGATAAGAAAACAAGTGGCAAGAAAGCAAACACAACCGCAAGTGTTGAAGTCAAAATAGACCCTGCAACTTCTTTCACACCTGCAATCGTTCCTTTAAGCGGACTTTCGTATTTTTTCATCTGCCTTAAAATATTATCGTTGACGACAATGGCATCATCGACAAGTATTCCTAGGGCAATGATAAAGCCGATAATCGAAATCTGATTGAGGTCTACTTGTAAAAATGGCAGCGGAATCGTTCCGATTGTGATCGATAATGGGATGGCAAGTGAAACGATGAACGCACCGCCAATGGTAAGACCAAGTGTGGTGACGATAATGACAGCGATGACCGCAACAATGGCTTCTTTTATCAAATCATTAAAAATAGCATCCACATCACTTTTTTGTGAATAGTAGTCTACCCACTCCACACCATTTGGAAGCTGCTTCTCTTTCTTAATAACATCACTGACTTTGTCGTACATTTTAGGAATATCCAGCCCGGGTTTGATATTGACTGTAAATGAATAGGCGGGCTTTCCGTTATACGACACAATGTCACTTTTCTCTTTTTCTACTTCTTTTAAGCTGCCAAGCTGACTGATTGTGACCGGCTCACGGTTCGTTTTGGAGAAAAGCTCAATCTTTTTCACTTGATCCAAACGGTCATAGGCATCAATGGACAGCTTAACCTTCTCGCCGCCTGCCCGAATGTCGCCTAGTGGAGATGTGTCAAATTCCTGATTGATGGCATTTGTGACATCCGTTACATTTAACCCTTCATCCTCCAATTTACTTGAATCTAAGTTTAATACCGCTTGTTTGTCATTGAATCCTTTGATGACGACACTGTCTACCCCTTTGATGTCCTCAACCTTTTCCTTCAACGCACGCAGCGATTCCTGACTTTTTGCCAAGTCCGTTAATTGACTCGCCACAACCATATAAGAACCAACCGGCACGTTGCCGAACTCATCCTTTACATCCGGCTCCATCACTCCATTAGGAAAGGACGACGCAGCACTCCTGGTTTCATTCTTAATTTGACTTGCCACCTTTTGAAAGTCGGCTTGATCATCAATTTCAAGCACAATATTTGAAAAACCAATGGCAGAAACAGAGCTCGTTTTCTCTACACCATTGATATCAGATATGGCTGATTCGAGCTTATTGGTTACATTACTTTCCACCTGTTTTGCATCCGCACCAGGAAACACGGTGGAAATCGTGACGATATTCGCTTGGAATTCTGGCAGTTCTCGTTTAGGGAGCTGCGCGAATAAATAGCCGCCAGCAATGAGAACAATAAAAAATAAAATAAAAACAAGCTTTCCTCTTTTCAAAAAAGCTTCAATCATTATTTCACCTACTTAAATATTTATTTTTGATGAAGTATTTTTAACTTAACCTTAATTTATCATCATGGTGAAAAAATGCAAGCTCTAATATGTCATTTTTATCTATTTCATGAACTGAATATGTTATATAAGAAATGTATAGTGGTAAACAAAAACAACCTGCTTACATGATGTAAGCAGGTTGAAAATAATAAAATTAGAATTATCGTGGTTCAACAATCAATTTGATTGCTGTTCTTTCTTCTCCATCGATAAGAATGTCAGTAAAGGCTGGAATGCATATCAAATCCACTCCGCTTGGTGCAACAAATCCCCTTGCTATGGCTACAGCCTTGACCGCCTGATTCAGCGCTCCAGCGCCGATTGCTTGTATTTCCGCTGCACCGCGTTCACGTAAAACGCCTGCTAATGCTCCTGCTACTGAATTCGGATTTGACTTTGCTGAAACTTTTAAAATTTCCATTTCTGCTCCCCCTTAAATTTACAATGGATAAGTGAGTGTTCATTAGAACAATCTTTGTTAGATGATGCTATTTTTTGAAAATCCATCCCCAAAATGTTTTTCAAAAATAGCAGGCTACCTACCATTTTTACTATATTCACGATAGAGGGCGCATATTCCTTCTTTCTGATTAATATTTTTCTGAAATAAATATGTGAACATTTATTCAAAGAAAATATGGTCATCATTTATCAAAATTCGATCAATTTTGACAGCTTTTTTCGACTGTTCGTCAATTTCTACGATTACTGCACTTAATGTTGTGCGTCCTTCTGCAATCTCAAAACGGACTGGAAGACTCGTTTTGAATCGTTTAATAATCGTCTCCCGATCAACACCTAAAATGCCATCATAAGGTCCTGTCATTCCCACATCTGAAATATACGCAGTTCCTTTTGGCAAAACGCGGTTATCTGCTGTTTGAACATGTGTATGCGTTCCAACGACACATGATGCACGGCCGTCTGTATACCAGCCCATCGCTTGCTTTTCACTTGTGGCTTCACCATGAAAATCAATAAAAATGAACGGTGTACGTTTGGATGCTTCCGCAATTAACTCGTCTACTTTTTGAAACGGGCAGTCAATTGGCGGTAAAAAAGTGCGTCCTTGTAAATTGATGACGGCCAGTTCTTTTCCTTGTTTTTTTATAAACGTAAGACCTTTACCAGGTGTGCCTTCTGGGAAGTTCGCCGGACGAACCATGTTGGCTGCGTCATCGATGAAATCAAAAATATCTCTTTTATCCCATGTATGGTTGCCCATTGTAAGCACGTCAGCTCCTGCTTGCAGCAGCTCATGATAGATTTTTTCAGTTATCCCTTTCCCATGAGCAGCATTTTCTCCGTTGACAATGGTAAAGTGGGGCTGATATTTCTTCTTCAACTTTGGCAAGTATTCTTTCAGTGTGTCTCGTCCAGGTGAACCGACGATATCTCCAACAAATAATATTTTCATGCGCTTTGAACCCTTTCTCTTATAAATTGACTTCTTATCAGTGTTGCATATTTACACAAAAAAATAAAGCGGCGCTAAGCGCACCGCTCTATTTTGCATACTCTACTGCGCGAGTTTCTCGAATGACCGTCACTTTAATGTGACCAGGGTAATCGAGCTCGTCCTCAATCCGCTTACGAATATCCCTTGCTAGACGGTGAGCTTCAAGATCATTAATTGAATCTGGCTTCACCATAATACGTACTTCACGTCCAGCCTGTATCGCAAACGATTTTTCAACACCTTCATAAGATTCAGAGATATCTTCTAATTTCTCAAGTCTCCGAATGTAATTTTCAAGCGTCTCACTTCTTGCACCAGGGCGTGCTGCAGACAATGCATCTGCTGCCGCAACAAGAACAGCGATAATGGATGTCGGTTCTTGGTCACCGTGGTGAGAGGCAATACTGTTGATGACAACAGGATGCTCTTTATATTTCGTCGCAAGCTCAACGCCAATTTCTACGTGGCTTCCTTCTACTTCATGATCAATGGCTTTTCCAATGTCATGCAGAAGACCTGCTCGTTTTGCAAGCTTTGCATCTTCTCCAAGCTCTGAAGCCATGAGACCTGCAAGATGTGCAACCTCAATTGAATGCTTCAGGACATTTTGTCCATAACTTGTACGGAATTTTAAGCGACCGAGAATTTTGATGAGATCCGGATGCAGACCGTGAACTCCGACTTCGAATGTCGTTTGCTCACCCATCTCACGGATATAATCATCGACTTCACGGCGTGATTTTTCCACCATTTCTTCAATTCGTGCAGGATGAATGCGGCCATCCTGGACTAGCTTGTCCAGAGCTATCCTCGCTGTTTCACGTCTAATCGGATCAAAGCCCGATAGGATAACAGCTTCAGGTGTATCATCTATGATCAAGTCAATACCTGTTAACGTTTCTAACGTACGGATATTTCGTCCTTCACGTCCGATAATACGACCTTTCATCTCATCATTTGGAAGATTGACTACAGATACCGTCGTTTCAGCTACATGATCAGCTGCACAACGCTGTAACGCAAGTGAAAGAATGTTTTTCGCCTTTTTATCAGCCTCTTCTTTCGCTCGGTTTTCAGATTCTTTCGTCATGACTGCAATGTCGTGGGAAAGCTCATTTTCAACTTGATCCAGAATGATTTGTTTCGCTTCATCTCGAGTTAAACTAGAAATGCGTTCTAACTCGGCTTTCTGCAAACGAATCATATCATCCACTTTGCTTTCCATCTCTTCAATATGTTGTTGTCGTTCATTCAGAGAATGATCTCTCTTCTCCAACAGGGACTCCCGTTTATCTAAAGATTCGTCTTTGCGATCAAGATTTTCCTCTTTTTGAAGTAAACGGTTTTCTTGTCTTTGAAGCTCATTACGTCTTTCACGAACTTCTTGCTCCGCCTCTACACGAAAGGAATGAATTTCATCTTTCGCTTCCAAGAGCGCTTCTTTCTTCAATGCTTCCGCATCACGCTTTGCATCCTCAACAATTTGTTCGGCCATGTTTCTTGCGCCGGATATTTTTGCTTCTGCAATGGTTTTACGAACAAAGTAGCCAACAACTAAACAGATTAGGCTCAGCAAAATGGAGATGATCGTAAACATCGTAGGCGACATATTTTCACCTCCTCTTGCTATGAACTTGGTTTTACAAATAAAGTGTCGGCATGTACATTGTTTTGTGTCTCAACATACAGGGCCTTCACAGGGAATGAGATCCTCACTGCCCTTGTCAAGTTTAAATTAGTTATCAATCATGTTAAGAAAAACAAGTGATACATTCCCATTGTAATTGTGTCGGAAATACTTGTCAAGCTAGTCAGACTGAGGCGTAAGTCGTTATTTCAAGCAAAGACAGAACTTTTGACCTGCTAGCTGTCATGTAAATGTAAAAAAAAGACGCTTTTCAGCGTCTTTAGCGTGTAGACAAACCCTCGCATTCGGTGTCAGGTCTGCGCTCCGGTGCTCACGAATGTTTAATTCGCTCCGCTCCGGTACTCGCCCTTCCAAGACTTCAAAGGTTTTCTATCACGCTGAAAAGAAGACAAAGGGCTAAAATAAAGATCATTTTAGCCCTTTGTCAACCATCTAAGACGCTTTTCAGCGTCTTTTAGTCTTTAAATTTCCAATTCCTCTTGTCCTTCTTCTTCTTCAGCTGCTTTCACTCCGTTTGTGTCCAAACCGTAGTGCTCTCTAATTTGTTCTTGAATCATGAGAAGAATATCTTTGTTTTCTTTAAGGAACTGTTTCGCATTTTCGCGGCCTTGCCCAAGACGTTCCTCTTGATAAGAATACCAAGCACCGCTCTTTTGTACGATATCTAGTTCGCTTCCAAGGTCGATGATTTCTCCCTCTTTTGAGATTCCTTCACCGTACATAATGTCTACTTCTGCAATACGGAATGGCGGTGCTACTTTGTTTTTCACCACTTTAATTCTCGTTTTATTCCCCATAATGTCATTGCCCTGCTTCAGCTGTTCAGCACGGCGCACTTCTAAACGAACAGACGAATAGAACTTAAGCGCACGTCCACCTGGCGTTGTTTCAGGGTTACCGAACATGACCCCAACTTTTTCACGAATTTGGTTAATAAAGATGGCAATTGTTTTCGATTTATTAATGGCACCTGATAGTTTACGAAGTGCTTGGGACATCAAACGTGCTTGTAAACCAACATGTGAATCACCCATGTCCCCTTCAATCTCTGCTTTTGGTACAAGAGCAGCTACTGAGTCAATAACAACAATATCAACTGCACCACTGCGGACAAGAGCTTCTGCAATTTCAAGTGCTTGTTCTCCTGTATCAGGCTGAGAAAGTAACAGCTCATCAATATTGACACCTAGTTTTTGAGCGTAAACTGGATCGAGCGCATGCTCTGCATCGATAAATGCAGCTTGTCCTCCCTGCTGCTGAACCTCAGCAATGGCATGAAGTGCTACTGTCGTTTTACCAGAACTCTCTGGACCATATACTTCAATAATACGGCCGCGAGGATATCCACCTATTCCAAGTGCAGTATCAAGTGCTAACGAACCACTCGGTACTGTTGAAATGCGTGTATCTGTTTGCTCTCCTAGTTTCATAATAGAGCCTTTACCAAACTGTTTTTCTATTTGTTTAAGAGCCATATCTAAGGCTGCTTGACGATCACTCATTCTATTGTTTCCTCCTTTATCAATTCCACTATCTATACTATACCTTGTTTTACGTCATTTGCCAAGAAAAAAACGAACACATATTCGATTTTTTCTTGGCAGATTTTTAAGAAAAGAGTGATTTCTATTAGAAAAAACACTCTTTTATAAAGGAGTAAACCTAACAAAAAACAAAATTAACTCTCTTTTAATAAATTGAGCAAGTGATGCAGACCGTATTTCACAGCGCGCTTTCGAATGCCCGACCGGCTTCCTGTAAACATCCATTCAAACACGTCTGTATGGTCTTTCGTAGATAGCCCAATGAACACTTTTCCGACAGGCTGTCCCTCGTGGGTATCAGGGCCTGCTACACCCGTAAAACTAATGCCAATATCACTTCCCGCGAGCTTTCTAGCACCTTCAGCAAGCTCTAGAGCACACTCTTTGCTGACAGCACCATGAGAAGACAACGTTTCCTCCCGGCAGCCAAGCACCTGCTGTTTGACTTGATTTGTATAACAAACGACACTGCCGCTTAAAATCGACGATGCACCTTCAAGATCTGTCAGCCATTCAGAAAACATTCCGCCAGTCAGGCTCTCAGCCGCTGCCACTGTTTTCCCGTGTTCGTGCAAGGCCTTGGAAGCTTCACGGACTAGTGATGTATCACCATACCCGTAGAAGTACTCTCCTACCCGCGCTAAAATTTTCGCTTCTGTTTCTTTTAACAGACGCTCCGTTTCTTTTTCATCCTCATGCTTAGCCGTGAGCCTAAGTGTCACTTCACCGTCAGATGCGAGAGGTGCAATCGTTGGGTTGGTTTGAGCATCAATTAAATCTTCTAGGTCTGTTTCAAGCTGTGATTCACCGATTCCGAAGAAGCGGAGAACAACAGACACGATTTTTTCCTTTAAACCCAGTTTCTCAGAAATCAGCGGCTTCGCCTCGTTCTCAAACATCGGATGCAGTTCACTTGGCGGTCCAGGAAGCAACATATAAAATGTATCGTCTTCTTGAATAAACATACCTGGGGCCATCCCAAACCGGTTTACGAGCACATCAGATCCTTCTAGAACGAGTGCCTGCTTACGGTTATTCGGCGACATGTCTCGTCCAGTCTTTCGAAAGTAGTCTTGAATGGATTCAAATGCTTCTTCATTTAGCACGAGCTCTTTTCCGAGCGTACTCGCAATGGTTTCTTTTGTTAAATCATCTTTGGTTGGTCCAAGACCACCTGAGAAGATAATAAAATTCGATCTTTCCTGCGCCACTTGAATGGCCCTTTTTAAACGCTCTGGATTGTCACCAACTGCTGTGTGGTAATAAACATTCACACCAATTTCAGCTAGCTGTTTGCTGATAAATTGTGCATTCGTATTCGTAATTTGCCCTAGCAAAAGTTCGGACCCGACTGCAATAATTTCTGCTTTTCTCTCTGACTTCAAAGCGTACACGTCCTTTTTAGTTAGAATTCTTTAAAGCTTCCCAGTTTTTTGCAAAGTAATCCCAGCCTGACACAACAGTGAAGAACACTGCTACCCACATCGCAAGGTCACCAAACGGGAATGATACAAGTTCAAATGGCAGGTTATGCAATAGAATTGCTGAAATCGCAATGATTTGCGCCCATGTTTTCACTTTTCCAAGCATATTAGCTGCTACCACTTCACCGCCTCCGGCTAATACAAGCCTTAGACCGGTTACAGCAAATTCACGGCTAATGATCACAATCGCCATCCATGCCGGTGTGAGGTTGTATTGAACAAGTATAATTAAAGCAGCTGAAACAAGCAATTTATCTGCAAGCGGATCTAAAAATTTACCAAAGTTTGTCACTAAGTTAAGTTTACGCGCATAGTACCCATCAATCCAGTCAGTTGTCGAAGCGACAATAAACAGGATTGCTCCAACAAGATGCGTCACTTCGATGCTGACGTGACCAAAACGCGCAACACCCCAATCTAAAGGTGCAAGCATAATGATCATAAAAACAGGGATCAAGGCGATCCTGGAAAGAGTTATTTTATTCGGTAAGTTAAACATGAAATTCAATCCTCCAATAAGCCATTTTTTTATGTATATATAATAGTAGGAACAAAAGAAAAGTCATCTGCTTGCTTAAGATGACTTTTCCTTTCCTTTATTCACAATCACAATGTTTTGTGTCATGGTGTTTTTAGGGTCTAATTCGTACTTAAGCGTTTCGTCATTCACCTTGATATCAATTCCAGTCGCATTGCCTAGACGGATATCGACCTGAGAGAGCTCAGACAAGTCTGTTTTAAACGATTCGCCATCTTTTAGTTCACCCATCTTCAGCACTTTTCCAGATTCGTCTCTGACGCGCAGCCATGAAGCTTTTGTTGCAGAAATGGTTAACTCCATCTCATCTGCACCTGACACTTCATACGTTGTCGTTGAGCCTTCCGTATTCGCTGCCTTCAAAGAGACCGTTTCATCGTCTTTGGATGAATCCTTTGATGAATCATCTTTTTTAGATGATTTTTCTTGATCATCTGACGAAACTTTTTCTTTTTTCTTTTGATCCTTTGCGAGAGATGAATCCTCAGATACTTCATATTTAGATTCTGACTGCTGAGGAGCCGCCTGATTGTTCTTCTGCCCGCTATCATGATTGACCGCCTGCACAATTACATAAATGATCGCGATGACCACAAGGACGCCTCCAATAATCAAGATGGTCGGCAGCAGCTCAAGCACCTTCGAGGCAGGCTTTGGCAGCTCTCTTTGCGGCTTAATATTTGATAATTTATCAGATACTTCATCGTTATACGTGCTCGGTACATCTTTACGAAATTCTTCGAACAATTGTTCAGGATTTAGTCCAACGGCTTCGGCATATTGTTTAATAAACGCTCTGACGTAAAATTTACCTGGAATAATATCATAGTTTCCTTGTTCGATTGCTAGCAAGTAGCGCTTTTGGATTTTGGTCACCGTCTGAAGATCCTCCAGCGACATCCCTTTTTCCTCTCTGGCCTCAATGAGCCGTTTTCCCAATTCAGTCAAAACAAACACCTACCATTACCATATTAAAAATCGAAGCCAGAAAAACCAGAATGATCAAACACTTGTGGTTCTTCAGCGTGCTCATATGTAATCTCTTCATCTGCACTATTACGCAATTCAATGATATAGTCGAAATCATCCATTGTATATTCTGAATTTTGAATAAAGATGTCTGGATGCTCAACCACCTTCGTTGCCGGCAGTCTCATAATTTCTCTTAAAAGCTGCAAGTGCTTCTCAGAACCTCTTCGCGTCGACACAATCCCATCAATAATAAAGACGTTATCTGGGCTGTATTCATCCGCAATCAGCTGACTTCGGATCGTCTGTTTCAAAAGAGTGGACGATACAAAAAGCCATCTCTTGCTGGCACATACACTTGAAGCCACAATTGATTCTGTCTTTCCGACACGCGGCATCCCGCGAATCCCAATCAATTTATGTCCTTCTTTTTTAAATAGTTCAGCCATAAAATCAACAAGAAGACCAAGCTCGTCCCTTTCAAAACGGAACGTCTTTTTGTCATCCGCATCACGCTGAATATATCTGCCGTGACGAACCGCTAAGCGGTCACGAAGTTTTGGCTGTCTTAATTTCGTTACTTTTATCGTTTCCATTGTATTTAAAATTGATTCAAGGCGCTTAATTTGATCTGTGTGGTCACAGCGCAAAAGCATTCCGCGTCTTGATACATCAACACCATTAATTGTCACAATATTAATTGAAAGCATCCCCATTAGAGAAGAAATGTCTCCTAATAGTCCGGGACGGTTTACCTGTATCTCATATTCAAAATACCATTCGAGCTTTGCCAAATGATATTACCCCCTTCATTGTGGCAAATTTTTACCTTCCTTTATCATAAAGCATTTTCACATTTTTAGAAAGCACAATGTTGCTAAACGGTTAAAATAAAAAGAGAGGCACAAACGACCCCTCTTTTTGTTTAGTGCGAGCTATTATTTTCAACCAGCTTGACCATCATATTGGCAATAGCGCGCTGCTCATCTTCTGATGCAACGCTCCAAAGGTCAGCAAGTACTCTTTCTTGCTCGTTCTTTGCTTCAACTTCGTTAGCTAAATATCCGCCAATTTCATACGCAAGGTTATTGATGGTATCATCTTTTAAACCTTTATCCTGCGCATGATTTAAACGGTCACCTAAAAAGTTTTTCCAATGGTCCCAGTTCTCAAGTACTGACATGTCGATTCCTCCATTCGAAAAGATGAATTACAGCCATAGCTTTTGTCATGGAGAGACGAATTATACACGTTTTTTAACAGTACCAGCCGCCATTAACGGATAAAATTTGACCTGTCATATAACTTGACTGCTTTGAGGCGAGAAACCAAATGACATTTGCAATCTCCTCAGGTGATGCAAGCCGGCCAAGCGGGATTTCTTCCTCAAGCATTGCAATATCTTCTTGTGTGAAGCTTTTCATCATGTCTGTACGGACAGCACCTGGCGAAACAGCATTTGCTCTAATTCCACTTGGGGCAAGCTCTTTTGCCAGACCTTTAATAAACGCATTTTGCGCCCCCTTCACCATGCTGTACAGCACTTCACACGATGCACCTGTTTCTCCCCATATCGAGCTTACTACAACAATATGACCTGCTTTTTTTTGAATCATGGCTGGCAATAGGTGTTGGGTGAGCTCATATGGACTTGTGACATGCAGCTGCACCATACTGGCTAATACATCTTTTTCTGTATCTGTCACTAATCCGACATGACTTTTACCGCTATTTAATACAAGAATATCTGGGGATACAGGCAGACGGCTGACGAGCTCATCTGCTCCGCCCATTTTAGCTAAATCCGCTTGAACGACGTGCGTCTGAATATGACATGTTTCTTCCAGCTGAGCGGCAAGCTGCACGGCTGACTGTTCATTTTTGTGATAATGGAGCATCACGTGGCAGCCTTCATGGGCAAGCTTTTTGGCTGCAGCCTGCCCAATCCCGCCACTGGCACCTGTTATCAGCGCCCAACGACTCATCACATGGATTCCTACTTTCTATTTGAAATATCTATTCTTTTCGTTTAAATGGGAACCAGTTAGCTGATCCGAACAATTTCACCATCACAGGTACGAACAATGGTAGCACAACGAGTGCGTACAGCAAAAGTCCTGTTAGAACAAGTGTTGCTATCTGCAGGAGAGACAGCACTCCTGAAGGAAGCATTGCTGCAAAGGTTCCTGCCAAAATAACAGCAGCAGACATAATGACAGAGCCCATATTCTTCATTGATTCGGTCATAGCAAACTGAATGTCTTTTGTTTTGTATTCATTGAACCGCTCCATTAAGAAAATCGAATAATCGACTCCGAGCGCCATTAATATGACAAATCCAAAGAATGGAACAGCCCAGTTAATGCCCGGGTATCCGAAGAAATGGGTGAAAATAAATTCTGTCATCCCGATAGCTGTAAAGTAAGTCAAAATAAGTGAACCTACCAAGTACAGCGGCATAACAAGCGAACGGAACAGGATCACCAGGATGAGGAAAATACCGATCATCATGTAAAGAACCGTCTTATTGAAATCTTGGTCTGACAGCTGTTTTAAATCAGCGTTCATACTTGATACACCTGAAACGCCGAATGATGCATCTTTTAGGTTCGTTTCAGGAAGTGCCCGCTCGACAGAAGCTTCTACTTGTTTGATCGTCGACAGGGCTTCATTGCCATATGGATTTTTTTCTAAAATGACATCAATTTTTGTCATCTTGCGGTCATCCGACATGTATGAATCAAATACTTGCTTGAATGCTTTATTTTTCAGCACGTCTTTTGGGATAAACCAGCCGGCCATGTCTTGATCTGGTGCATTTTTCAGTTCGTCTAAGTAGTCACCTGCACCCATTAACCCGCTTGAAATTTTCTCCAGTCCACTTGCGCTTTTGTTCAGCCCATCTGTCAGCTTGGTCAGGTCATCACCAAAGCCGCCAATCTTTTCTTTCATTTGTTTTTGACCATCAATCACTTTGCCAGCTCCATTTGCAAGCTTCGGCATATTATCAGCTAACTGTCCTTGACCTTTAGACGTTTGATCAAGTCCAGTTTCAATTGCGTCTAAGCCAGCAATGAGCTCATCGATTTGACTCGTCAAGACTTTCTGCTGCTCTGAAGCTTTTGCGATAAAGGCATCCGCTGCTTCAAGCTGTTTTTTGGCTTCTTTTGCTTGTTTGGCATAGCTGTCTGCCTGTTTCGCCCCTTCTTGCAAGGTCGTAGAAAGTTCATTATATGAAGCTTTGATGGCTTGATACGATTGATTTTCTTTTACCTGCGGAATTTGTTTTTCGAGTGTACTAAATTGTTGATTTGCTTGTGTGATTAATGCTTTTACATCCGCTGCGGCAGAGGATGACGTATCAACTTGCGCTAATGCTGCCTTTAATTCTTTGGAAATGCTTTTATATAGCGCAACTTGCTGATTCACTTGTGCGACTTGAGCCGTTAATTCCTTTTTCGCACTTTTAATTTTTTCTTTAATCTCTGCTACACCGTTTTTGTTTTGATCGATTCCGCTTTGCAGTTTTCTTAACATTTTCTCGACATTTTGAATGCCTGTTTGTACTGATTCAGTGCCAGAAATCAGCTGGTTAATGCCTTTTCCAGATGATTTGATCTGCGGCGTTTGATCTTCAATAGATTTACTCATTGTCGTCAGTGCATCTTGGATTTTTTTCAAGCCTTCATTGCTTTTATCAAGTCCGGTATTCAGCTCTTTGGCTTGTGATTTCACGTACAGATCACTCAGCCCTTTACCGACAGGACGTGTCGCACTTCTCACTTTACTTACGCCATCTGTTTGTTCAATTGCACGGCTGAGTTTTTCAACAGCAATCAGCCCTTTATTGTTGTCTAACAGATCAGCTGATTTGACGACAATCGTTGCCGGCAGTGCTTCTCCTGGCCCAAATTTGTCAGAAATGGTATTGAATGCATTGACTGATTCGTATTTATTACCGATTTCATCTAAGCTGTTATACGAAAGCGTTCCTTTATACATGAGAATGGGCGGAAGCGTAATGATTCCTACGATTAATAAACTGAAAAGTGGTTTTTTAAATGAAAAGCGTCCTGCTGTTTCCCACATTTTTGACTGCGGATGAGCAATATCACCTTTAATCGGCCAAAATAACACTTTTCCTAAAACCGCCATAAAGAACGGAACAATCGTGAGAAGCGCCACAATCAGCACAGCGACACCAACTGCTACTGCAACAGCTGATTTATAGAGCTGGAATTGCGCCAGGCCTATACAGGTAAAACCGATTAGCACAGCAATTCCGCTGAATAAAACGGTCTTTCCTGCTGTTTTATACGTAATCAGAATCGCCTCAATTTTATCTTTACCGTGTGCGATCTCTTCTTTAAAGCGACTGAGAAGCAGAATGCAGTAGTCCGTTCCTATTCCAAACATGATCGCGACCATGAAAATTTGGGTAAAGGTCGAGAGCGGGAAGTCGAGATATTTAACTAAATAAGCCACGATGGATTGACTCACCAAGTAAGACAGAGCTACTGCGACTAATGGTACGAAAGGCGCCACAGCTGATCTAAAGACAAGGACAAGAACGATGAGAATAAACCCAATCGTAATGAACTCTGTTTTCTTCAGACCTTCTTGCGAGCTTGTGATCACATCATCATCAATTAACGGCTGTCCTGTCATTTCAAATGTTAGGTTTAAGCTCTTCAGCTTTTCATTGACTTTTTCTTTAAAATCGGAAGCTTTGATTTTGTTTGAGTCATATGTAACTGGAACAAGGAGCGTCGTGCGATCTTTAGAGAGCATCTGTTTTTTGATATCTTTGTTGGCGTCAAAATAAGAAGTGATATCTTCTACATGTAGATCATGATCCTTTTCTAAAATCTCCATTGCCTTTTTTAAAGATGTTTCTCTTTCTTTGACGATGTTCTTTTCTTGAAAGACAATGACGATTGATTTTTCTGTATCACCGTTTTCAGACATTTTCTTTAATAACTGATTTGCATATGAGGACGGATAGCCGTCTGGTACTGAAATTTGCCCTTTTTCTTTTGTTAATTGCGCCATATTAGGAGCTGTGATGAGTAACACTGCCGCTAATACGATCCATAGAATCGTGATCAGCCATCTACCCTTTATGATTGCTCTCATTAGTACTTTGTGCCTCCTCTTCGATGATCACTTGATAGATCTTTTCATATGTTTGAATAAATGATTCCATTTCTTTTTCTTCCAGCTTTTCAAAATAAGATCGAACTAGATCCTGAAGCTGCTTTTCCATTCGGCTGACCACATCTTTGCCCTCTGGCGTAACGTACAGGTGAACATTTCTTCGATCGGCTTGATCGTGCTCACGGACAATATAGTTTTTCGTAAAAAGACGATTTGTCATGGAGGTTACCGCACTTTTGTTCACATTACATACATTTGCAAGGTCAGTTGATGTACATCCAGGATGTAAATTGATGTATCGAAGCGAGTAATACTGATCAAGCGTCAGCTCTTTATCAAGCTTTTCCGTGATCATACCCGATACCTTTTTTTCCATCATGAGATAGACGTCTGCATATCTCTGAATGAGCTGTGCAATTTTATTTTGTTCCATACGCTGCTCCTTTTTAGTTTAAGTGTTTAACTATTAAAGAGTTTAACTAACGAACAAATTGATTGTCAATGAAAATCCTCACTAATAACATGCTTTTATCAATTAGACATAAAAAAGACAAACTCATTTGATCTGAGTTTGTCTTTTTTTATTTATTTTGTTTTCGGGACGACTTTGAAAACGGACATCCGTTCTTCATCAATTTCTTCCTCTAAAATTTGCTGAATGTCGGCTAATTGGATTTGTTCCAGCATGGTCACGACATCAAATAAGCTCATGTCTAAAAATGCATATCGAGTGAATTGGTTCGCAATGTATTCGGGAGAGTTCATGGCTTTTAAAAAGCTGCCGATTTTCTTCTTGCGCGCGAGCTCAATTTTCTCTTCTGACATCAAGTTCTTTGCTTGAAGAAGGGTTTCTTTTAATACTTTTGCCAGTTGATCAGGATCATTTGTATCTCCGCCAACTGACGTGAAGCCAAAGCCGCCTTCTTCCGTATAATCGTAGCTGAAGGTCTCATCAATTAAGCCTTTTTCATACATTTGTTCATATTGTAAGGAGCTTTTACCAAACAGCGTCTCTAAAATGAGATTCATCCCGAGCTCATGTTTTAGCAGCTGATTTCCTTTTTTATGAGGATTCTTTGTTTTCAACCCGAACATACATTTCGAGCCTTGTACGTTCATTGGAAGTTCGTATTCTTTTCGGTACACACCTTCAGGCTCATTGATGTCTTTTCGTTTGATCTCTGGCTGGTCTGTAAATGGCTTTTTCGCCTGATTCGCTCTGACTTGATCTAATATTTGCTTTGGATCAACGGGACCGACAACAAATAGAAGCATATTGCTCGGGTGATAGAACGTTTCATAGCATTCATACAAATGATCTTTTGTAATCGGAGCAATACTTTCTACTGTTCCAGCAATATCAATTCTCACGGGATGCTCTTGATATAGATTTTCAATCAGACCGAAGAATAAACGCCAGTCCGGATTGTCATCATACATGTTAATCTCTTGACCAATGATGCCTTTTTCTTTTTCGACCGTTTTTTCAGTAAAATAAGGCTCTTGAACAAAATCAATGAGCGTCTCAAGATTTTGTTCGACATTTGAGGTGCTTGAGAATAAGTAAGCTGTTCTCGTAAACGTTGTAAAAGCATTTGCGGATGCTCCTTGCTTACTAAATGTATGAAATACGTCTCCATCTTCTTTTTCAAACAGTTTATGCTCTAAGAAATGGGCAATTCCGTCAGGCACTCGAATCATGTCTTCTTTGCCAAGCGGCACAAATTCGTTATCGACAGAGCCATATTTGGTTGTAAAAGTCGCATAGGTTTTGTTAAACCCTTGCTTTGGGAGCACATAAACGTCAAGTCCGCTCTCCATTTTTTCGTGATAGACCGTTTCTTGCAGCTGGTCGAATTGAATTGTTTTCACTGTCATGAAGCACCCTCCGTTCCTTTAAGAAAATAGGTCGTATCCCATTCGATTTTCTGACCCACTTTGATGATGTCCTCTTTTGTCACTCGGTCAAGTGCTTGTAAAAAGGAATCAAGCGTTTCTCCTGTTGGCACAACGGCATGCTGATACAGGTATTCTGCTGTCCCATAAGATGTATCGATCGTTTCAAGTAGCTGATTTTTGACGACAGCCTTTGTTTGGTCAATCGCTTCATCTGAAAAATCACCCTTTTGCATCGCTTCAAATTGTTCTTTAATAATGTCTACTGCCTGCTGGTAGTTGCCGACTTCAATTCCTGACATGACCATCATCAAGCCTTTAAAGCTCTCAAGTCTAGACACAGCGTAGTACGCAAGACTTGCTTTTTCCCGAACATTGATGAATAGCTTCGAATGCGAGAAGCCGCCAAATATGCCATTAAACAAATGCAGCGCCGGATAATCTTCATCTGCAATCGTCGTATGCGTGCGAAAGCCGATATTCAGCTTGCCTTGCTTCACGTCCTCTTCATCAATGACTTCTTTTGCTTCTTTTTGCGTTCTTGTTGACTCAGCGTGTTGTTTGACCGGTTCTCTATCACTTGTTTTGAAGTATTGAGAGACCATTCGGCTGATGTCTTGTTCGTCAACATCTCCCACAACATAAAGATCAAGCTGATTCGATTGAAGCGCATGCTCATAAGCTTCAAAAAGCGAGTGAGCTGTGATCGTTTCGATATCTTCCATTTCTCCATTGACGTGCAGTGCATATGGTTCACCTTTGCACATTTCCTGCACAAGCCTTAAGTTCGAGTAACGCATTTTATCATCATACACTGCTTGAATTCGCTGTTTTAAAGTACGTTTTTCTTGATCTACATATAATTGACTAAACGCTCCATCTTCAACATACGGATGGAATAGTAGATCAGATAGTAAAGCAATTCCTTTTTCTAGTAAAGGTGTTTGATCCTTTAAATATTTTTCATTCGCCATTTCCAGGCGGAAGGTAATGATGTGATTCTCCCCTTTTTTCGCCATGTCTGCTGAAACAGTAGCACCATAAAGCTCATCAAAATAAGCACGCAATTCTCCTGTTTTCGGCATTTTTTCTGTTCCTCTTAACAGCACATGCGGGAAAAGTGAACGCATGGTGACGTCATCTTTCGATAGAGGCGCAAGCATTTTAAAAAGGATTGTGACCGTTTTAAATTTTTCTGTTTTGACAATATGAGTATGAAGACCAGGTGTGTCTAGTGTCTTCTCTTGTAAGTACGTCATGAGAAACCTCCTTTGTTCATCCTATTTATTATGTATTAGAACATAGCTGATATATACGTGAAACAGCCATTTAATAGACATTATATCAATCAGAGGAAAGGATAGGAAATAAAAACGCCTCTGCTATGAGCAGAGGCGCCGGTCGTTATTTCATTCTAAAAGGCCACCAATTCCATTTTCCAAAAATACGAACCATGACCGGAATAAAGAGAGGTAATACAACAAACGCATATAATAAAAGTCCAATGAGTATGACCGTTGCAATTTCAACAAGTGATAATACACCAGACGGCAGCATGGCGGCGAAGGTCCCCGCTAATATCGCGACTGCTGAAATAATGACAGAACCCATATTTCTCATCGCTGATATCATTGATGCTTGCACATGCTCTCCCTTCCATTCATTAAAGCGATCCATTAGGAAGATCGAATAATCAATGCCAAGGGTGACAAGAATGACAAAGCTGAAAAATGGGACAGCCCAGCTAAGACCGTCGTAGCCAAAAAATGTTTTGAAGATCCATTCTGTTAATCCGACGGAAGTAAAATACGTTAAAATGAGTGAAAGTGTTAAGTATATCGGCATGACGATTGACCGTAATAATATAATTAAAATGATAAAGATGCCAACTAACATGAAAATGACCGTTCGAATAAAGTCACCGTCAGATGTTTCTTTTAAATCTACATTTAAACTTGAGATACCAGACACACCGTAATTTGCATTCTTTAACCCGCTGACAGGTAAATATTGATCAAGGGTGTCCTCAATTTTGGCAACGCCTTTCATCGCTTCATTGCTGTATGGATTCACATTTAAAATAACTTCTAAGGTTGTTAATTTACGATCTGGAGACATATACGTTTTAAAGATTTGCTTAAATTCATGGCGTTTCAGCACTTCTTCTGGAATAAACCAGCCCGTTATTTCTTCATCTGGCGCTTGCTGAAGCTGCTTTAAATAGCCGTCCGCCTCGGTGAAGCCGCTTTTGACCTGCTCGAGCCCTTCAATACTTTCACCTAATCCATCTGTTAATAATGTAAGTTTTGATGAGAGCTGATTAAATCCTTTTTTGATGGCTTTTTGTCCGCCTGTCAGTTGATCTGCGCCATCTTCAATTTTAGGCATTTCTTTAATCAATTGTTTTTGTCCTTCATTTGTTTGTTCAAGACCGTCATAAATTTGATCGAGCCCGTCCATGAGTGCTTGCACTTGGCGTTTTACGTCTTTTTGCTTGCTTGATAAGGTTTGAATTACTTGATCTGCTTTTTTGATCTTTTGTTTAAAGTGAGAGGCTTCCTCTTCATACACACTCATTTGGTCCCCAGCTTGATCAAGCATTTCTTTTGTGTCTTTGAATACTTTCTTGATTTCTTTATATTCATCCATATCTTTTACTTCTGGAAGCCGTTTTTCAAGTGCTTCAAACGATACATTTTCATAGGAATTTTTTACTTTTTTAATGGTGGTCATCAGCTGCTGATTGGATTTCGCATGACGTTCTAGCGTACTCACCATTCGCTTAAGCTCTTGAATCATCGCTTCACTGCTGCGATATTCTTGCTCTAATTCCTTTTTCGCTTCTTTGATTTTACTTCGGATGGTCCCGACGCCATCTTTACTGCGCCTTACCCCATCTTCTAAAGAGATCAAGGACTCCCTTACTTCTCCAATTCCGCTTTTGATCGCTTTTGTTCCATCAATCAGCTGGTCAATGCCTTTAGCGGATTCTTGAATTTTTGGTTTTTGTTTGAGAAGGGCAAGATTTGTTTCGGTCAGGCCATCTGAAATTTTCCCGATTCCTTCGTGGCCTTTGCCAAGTTCTCCTCCCAGCTCTTTTGCTTGAGAGGTGACGTAAAGCTGACTTAGCCCGTCTCCAACAGGCCTAGTGACACTGCGGACTGTTTTTACTTCGTCAATGTCATTTAATTTACGGGTCAGTTTTTCAATCATGACAATCTTTTCTTGGTTATCTAACTTATTGTCACTTTCAACAAGTACATTCAGGGGCAGCGCTTCCCCAAAGCCAAATTGCTCTGATATCGTATTAAATGCAGACACTGATTCATACTTTGTCCCAATCTCATTTAAGCTGTTATAAGAAAGAGTTCCGTCATACATCAAAATAGGAGGCACAGTAATTAGTGCAACTAAACCTAAACTGATCAGCGGCCTTTTAAATGAAAAACGCCCAGCCCATTCCCACATTTTACTTTGCGGGTGGCGAATGTTTTCTCTTTTAGATGGCCAAAAAAGGGATTTTCCGAAAACAGACATAAAAAAGGGAACGATGGTGACTAGGGCAATCAGCAGTATGCCAACTCCAACAGCAACACTAACGGCTGATTGATACAATTGAAATTTGGCAAACCCAATGCTTGAGAAGCCGACTAACACGGCTAAGCCACTGAAAAAGACCGTTTTCCCTGCACATTTATATGTGATGATAATCGACTCTTTGACATCACGACCTTGTCCGATCTCTTCTTTAAAACGGCTTAACAGCAAAATACAATAATCTGTTCCTATACCGAACATAATAGCTACCATAAAAATCTGAGTAAAATTAGATAGAGGAAATTGCATATATTCTACTAGAAAAGCCACAATACACCGGCTGACGGCATAAGAAATGCCGATTGTAATGAGCGGAACAACAGGTGCCAAAATCGATCTGAAAACAATGATTAAAATAAAGAAAATAAAAATCATCGTAATAAGTTCAGTTTTCTTCAGACCTTGTTGAGAGCTTTTAATGACATCTGAATCCACAAATTTTTGACCCGTCATTTCATATGAGACATGATAGGGCTTTAAAACTTCCTCAATTTGTTCTTTAATCTTCACAGCTTTTGTTTCGTAGTGGTCGAATTTGAATGGAACAAGAAGTGTACTTTTATCCTTTGATAAAAGTTGTTTTTGAATGTCCGGATCTACATGAAAATACGAAGTAATTCCGTCAATGTGGAGGTCTGGGGCATGAGTCATGAGTGCAGATAAAGCCTTTTTTAATTCCTGCTCTTTCTCAGGGAACAGATGTTGTTCGGAGAATACAATGACACCCGTATCTTTTTTCCCGTTATGATCTGATAGCTTATCCAATAAGTGAAGTGCCTCAGCTGTTGGTGTCCCCTCCGGAACCTTTAATTGCCCTTTTTCTCTTGTTAATTCCTCTAAATTAGGCGCAGTAATAAACAGAATCACAGCTGTTATCATCCACACCACTAATACAATCCATCTTGCTTTAATTATTTGCAACATAGCTGCTTCAAGCTCCTTCTAGTTCATCAATCAATTTGCTGTATTTGAGCGTGTCTGAAGTGCTGACTGCGTCTCCTTCAACGTGCTAATGGCAGGATGACCTATTCAATTGTCTTTTCGTGTTGAAGAAACACATATTCATCATCAGCACGCGAGCTCAATTTCTGCCTGAAGAAAGACAGAAAATGAATGTTTTTGAACACCTCCTATTTGGGATAATTTAAAAGATATTACTATACATTAGTTTAACTATCAAAATTTTACATGTCAATTTATAAAAAAGAAAAAAGATGGCAAAATACCGTCTTTTTTCTAGATTAAACCGTTTTTAATTGTTCACTTTCATCCTTTTCATCTGGCTGGATGAAGAAGAGGACCAAAAATAGTGAAATAAGACTGCAAATGGTCGAGAGAATAAAAACGATGGAGTCCCCTTTATCCATGAGATAGGCGTAAATCGGAGGTCCTAAAGCGACACCGATAAAACGCATACTGCTGTAAAATGACGTAATGGTTCCGCACTGCTCTTTTTCGATTCCTTCTGTAATCAGGGCATCAAGTGCAGGCAGTACAATACCGATGCCAACACCGCCAACGCTTAAACAGATAAACAATACGTAAAAGCTGTGATTCCACCATAAAAACATATAGGAAAGTGATAACAAGGCCATGCCTACGATTATAAAGATTCTCATTTTCCCTTTTTCTTTTCCAATCGTTTTCCCAGCAATGTATGAACTGATGGATAGAAAAAGGAGCGGGATACTAAGCAGGAGCCCTTTTTTGACACCCTTAATTTGATAAGCTGCCTCTAGGTTATCAGATAAGTAAAAAAGCACACCAAAAAGAAGAAACATAATAAAACCGCCAATTGCAAAAATGGCATAAAGCCAGCGTCCCTCATGCTTAAAAATGGTCTTTGTTGATTTTAAAAATTCTTTGAATGTAGGCGGGTCCTCCTCTTTTTTCGCGGACTCTACCATGAACAGTACCATGAGAAAGCTGATGATTGAAAAGAACGGAATAAACCAAAACGGCACAAACCAAAACCATGAAGCCAGAAGCGCCCCAATAATCGGGCTTAATACCTTTCCAGCTGTGTTAGAGGTTTCGATGGCGCCAAGTCCCGCACTTACTTCTTCATCATCATGAAACAAATCTCCTATAAACGGCATCACGACAGGTGCTGCCCCGGCTGAGCCAACACCTTGAAGGACCCTTCCAAATAGAATCCACATGTAGGGTTCTTTCATGATCGTTGAGGCAACTGCTGCCACAGCCCCACCAAGACCTGCGATTAACAGACACGGCAGGAGTACCTTTTTACGCCCGATTCGGTCCGATAAATAGCCGGCGATTGGAATACATAAGATCGCTACAACAGAGTATACCGTAATAATGAGGGAGACTTGAAAGGAAGTGATGGAGAGTGTCTTTTCTATCTCTGGCAATACAGGTATTAACATCGAGTTCCCAAGTGTCATGATTAGAGGCACTGATGATAATGCAATAATATTCTTTTTACTGACTGTTTTCTCGCCCAACATCATTCACCCAATTCTATATACTGTTACGTATTAGTGTGGCAAGTTTTACGGGTATTATGTATGGGCAAACAAAAAGCAACCGCTTATGGAAGCGACTGCTTGTTAAAATCGTTTACGTATCACATGAAAGCTGAATTTATCCGCTCGAAAATAATTAAGCGAGTATAAGACCGGCTGATCATCCTGATCATAGTGCATTTGTTTCAGTAATAATAATGCTGTTTCAGGGTCACATTCGAGTATCGGTGAAACCTGATCGTGGTAGCCGATTGGTTCGATGTCAGCAACTGCATATTTAATCCCGCTGTGTGGTTCTCTTCCAAACAGCTCAAAAAGAGACTCTTCTTCATGTGTAAAAGAAGCAGGAAGATGCTTGACCGGAATTTTATCTAAACAATATACCACTGGCTGTCCATCTGCCGTTCGAACGCGTTCCATTGAAAAAATCTCATCAGATTCATCACACTGAAAACGAATCACATCATTCTCTGTTGGCTCCCCTTCTTGCGAGGATAAAAAGATGGTACCAGGCGTCATATTGACCTGCTCGATCATTTTCGTGACACTTGCCAGCTGTTCTATGCCTGTTGAAAAGAGTGGTCTAGAGTTGACGAACGTTCCCACACCATGCCTTCTAATTAAATACTTCTCTTCTTCTAATACACGAAGGGCTTCACGCAGTGTCGCTCTGCTCACGCCTAAAAGCTTTGAGAGCTCAAACTCAGAAGGCAGCTTTTCTTTTTCTGCATATACGCCTGTTTGTATATCTTCTTTAATACGGTCAATCACTTTCAAATATAAATGGCGATTGTCTGTTTTGGTCGACATGTTTTCCCTCCGTCTAATCAATGCAAATGATAAGATGAGAAATCTCTATTCCGAGATAAGTTGAACACAACTATATCATGTTTTTGCAAATAAATAAATAGTCTGACTTCCAGTTAACATAATCATACTATCGTTTACTCCTTTTTTAGGAAAGCTCTCTTCGATTTATGAAGAGAGCTCGTCATATTGTTCTTTTGAGAGCAGGACTTCTCTCGGTTTACTTCCTTCATAAGGGCCGACAACGCCTCGCTCTTCCATTGCGTCAATCAGGCGGGCCGCTCGGGTATAGCCGATGCGGAATCTTCTTTGAAGCATAGAGACAGAAGCCGTCTGCATGCCGATGATGAGTTCCACTGCTTCATCATATAAATCGTCATCCACAGCTGTAAGCTGATCCTGCGTTTCTTCAGTTGGAATCATTTCTTCTTGATATTGTGCTTTTTGCTGGGTGATCACATGATCAACGACATGCTCCACTTCTTCATCTGATAAAAAGGCGCCTTGCACACGAACCGGTTTGTTTGCACCTACCGGTAGAAACAGCATATCCCCTCTGCCCAGCAGTTTTTCTGCGCCACCCATATCAAGGATCGTCCTTGAATCTGTTTGCGAGGACACGCTAAAGGCGATGCGAGATGGGATGTTGGCTTTAATGACACCTGTAATGACATCGACAGAAGGTCTTTGTGTAGCAATAATTAAATGAATCCCGGCAGCACGAGCCATTTGCGAAAGTCTTGTAATGGAATCTTCTACATCAGAGGAAGCGACCATCATTAAATCTGCAAGCTCGTCTACAATGACGACAATATAAGGAAGTTCTGGCTGTTTGGCCTCTTCTGATTGATTCATACGTTTAATGTAATCATTGTATCCTTCAATATTTCTTGTCCCCGTATGAGAAAATAATTCATAGCGGCGCTCCATTTCGCTGACTACTTTTTTAAGTGCCTGTGAGGCTTTCTTAGGGTCCGTTACAACGGGAGCGAGCAGATGCGGAATGCCATTATACACATTTAGTTCAACCATTTTCGGATCAATCATCATCATTTTCACTTCATGAGGTTTCGCTCTCATGAGAATACTTGTGATAATACCATTGATGCACACACTTTTTCCGCTTCCAGTCGAGCCTGCTACAAGTAAATGCGGCATTTTGTTCATTTCAGCCAGCACAGCTTCACCGGAAATATTTCGGCCCAGTCCAATCAGCAGCTTGGCGTTTGGACGGTCATTTTGCTTTGATTCTAATACCTCTTTTAAAGAAACCATCGCGATTTCTGCATTAGGAACCTCAATACCGATGGCTGATTTACCAGGAATCGGCGCCTCAATCCGAATGTCTTTTGCTGCGAGAGCAAGGGCTAAGTCATCACTTAGATTGACGATCTTACTTACCTTCACGCCGACATCTGGATAGACTTCATATTTGGTGACCGCCGGTCCTAAGTGGACCTGTGTAACTTTTGCTTTTACACCAAAGCTTTGAAACGTTTTTTCAAGCTTTCTTGCATTTTCGTATATATTTTTCTTGTCTGTTTGCTGCCCTGAGTGCTGCGGCTCTGCCAAAATATCAAGTGACGGCAATTCGTAATCTTTGTTTTCAAGTTCAGTAAATGTCATCGGCGGCGCCTCTTTATCAGCAGAATCTGATGGAACCGGTGCATTTTGCACAGACTCTTGAAGAGGCTCTGTCTCTTTTGCCACCTGCTCTTTTTGAACGAGCGGGGTGAGAATGTCATCTCTGTCAGCAAAGCTTGAGATAATCGGCTGGCTATTGTCAGAAACCGGCGTTTCCTCTTCGATCAAGATCTGATCATCATCGTCCTCTTCCTGAATACGAGACCGTTTTTTCTTTTCACCTGTTTTTTGAGGGGGCGCGCTCTTTTTCGCCTGCCTGATTCCTTTCATATCTTCAACAAACGCTTTCCACTGCTTCACCATAAATTGTGAGACAGGCAGTGTCACTTTTTTCACCATTTCTTGAAGAGAACGATTTGTAATCAGCACAATTCCAATCAGCATCAGAACGATTGCCATAATTTGAGAGCCTGCTTGTGCAAATAAGAAATAAGAAGCAGCAAATAATACGGCACCGATCATGCCGCCTCCTAAATCAGGCGACCCAGTCTCACCTTTCATGTCCATCAAGAAAAGCTCAAATGTATTTCTCATCACACTTTGAGAGCCTATCGCGCCCGCAGATGAGAGGTGCTGAAAGAGCTTCACATGAGACAAAAGCAAGATACTCGCAATGATGCAGTATAGCCCTGCTTTTCTCCTTGTCAACATATCTGGGATTTGTTTTTTCCAGAAGATGGTCACGCCAAAAAGAAATAATCCGATAAGGCAGAGAATGAACCATTCACCTGCAAAGAATCGGAATAAATGTACGAAGGTTTGTCCAACGACGCCTAGCTGTAAAATGGCAATGATCGCTATGGCAATACAGACTAACCCATTTAATTCATATTTCAGTTTTAGCTGTTTATTTTGTTTTTTTCTCGTTTTCCGTTTTCTCTTTTTAGCCATACTCATCACCTTACTACGAAAGAAAATATAACCTACCGAAAGATCAGAAAGAAAGCAGCCTGGTTTTGGCTGCATCTTGTTGTAAGTTTTCCCTTTATTATAGCATAGAATCATTCATATGAGTCGGTTTGATTGGTGCCTAATTGTAACTTCAATCGCTTGCCTGGTGCAAGCTCTTGATTCAGAAAGTCCATTGGATTGGTACTCATGACTTGAACGATTTCTGCTTCATCCTCTTTCATTTCAACCATAACTGGCACGCCTTGGATGTTTACCTGTTGAAGTTTGCGGTCTCCTTGTTCCTCCGCGTAAATGGCTTCATATGGCATAGGTGTATATAAAATCATTGGATCAGCCCCTCATTTTGAGATGCCCTGTCTCCAATCAGTTCGTTCAACTTTTTAATCGCTTGTCCTACGCCGCCTACTTCATTCATGAGTCCGTATTCTGCTGCCTCATGACCAACAACATTTGTTCCAATGTCTCTTGTCAAATTGCCTTTTGAGAACATGAGCTCTTTAAACTTCTCTTCTGTAATATTGGAGTGGCTTGTTACAAAGTTAATGACTCTTTCCTGCATTTTATCTAAGTATTCAAAGGTTTGCGGGACACCAATCACTAGACCAGTTAAACGCACAGGATGAATGGTCATCGTGGCTGTTTCTGCAATATAGGAATAGTCACACGATACAGCAATCGGGACACCAATAGAGTGGCCGCCGCCAAGTACAATCGATACAGTCGGTTTCGATAAAGATGCAAGCATTTCTGCAATCGCTAGTCCCGCTTCAACATCGCCGCCTACTGTATTTAAGATGATCAAAAGACCTTCAATTTTCGGGTTTTGTTCAACTGCGACGATTTGCGGAATGACATGTTCGTATTTGGTTGTTTTATTTTGTGGCGGAAGCTGCATGTGGCCTTCAATTTGTCCAATAATGGTAAGGCAATGTATATTTGTATCTTGCGGCAGCTGTGGTATGGCTGTTTCACCAAGCTGCTGTATTTTGCTCATAATGCTGTCTTTTTCTTCTGGCTTTCGCTCAGGCTGCTGTTCATTCTTTTCGTCCATTTGTCTCCATCCTTTCCTCAAACTCTCCTTCTATTATGAACAAGAAGGCCGTATTCAATCCGCATTCCTAGCGCCACATCAAAAAAGCCCAAAGAGCTTATGCTCCTTGGGCTTTCTCATCACACTTCCATAATAATTGGAATGATCATCGGCTTACGTTTTGTTTTTTCATATAGGAATTGATTGAGTACATCGCGCATGGATTGTTTCAATGTTGACCATTCAACAATTGAGTTTTCCGTTTGCTCTTTGACAATTCCTTTGACCATTTCTGTCGCTTTTACAATCAGCTCTTCGGATTCTCTGACATACACAAATCCTCTTGTGATGATTTCAGGTCCAGAAATTAATTGTTTCTTTTGTTTATCAAGCGTAATAACGACAATTAAGATACCATCTTGAGACAATAGGCGTCTATCGCGTAACACAATGTTCCCGATATCACCAACGCCAAGACCATCGATCAAAATATTGCCTTGGTGAACTTTTTCACCGATTTTTACGTTCTGTCCTCTAAACTCCACAACATCCCCTTTATCAATCAAGAAAATGTCACTTCGTTTCATTCCCACTTCTTCAGCAATACGAGAATGTGCTTTTTGCATACGATATTCACCATTCACCGGAATTAAATACTTTGGCTTTAGTAAGTTCAGCATCAGCTTTAACTCTTCTTGGCAGCCATGTCCAGAGACATGCACACGTTTTTGCGCAAAAATGACTTGTGCGCCGCTTCTTGTGAGGAAATCCACTGTTTTTGAATATGTGAGTTCTTGTCCTGGAAGAGGTGTAGATGCAATCACAACAGTGTCATCTTTTTCAATATGAAGCTGTTTGTGATTTTGTTTTGCCATTTTTGTTAAAGCAGCAAGAGGCTCTCCGTGGCTTCCAGCTGTGAGGACGACCACATCGTTTTTCGCCATTTTCTTCACTTCTTGAACTGGTACAAATAATTCTTCGTCTGCTGTGACATAACCAAGTTTGATCGCCAGCTGAAGAATCGTCATCATATTCTTCCCTGCTACGGCAAGCTTACGGCCATTTTGATTCGCTGCATTAATGATCTGCTGCACGCGGTTAATGTTCGATGAAGATACAGCGACAATTACTCGATTTTCAGCATTGTACATCGCATTTGAGATTTCGTCTTGGACGAGCGCCTCAGAAGGTGTATAACCTGGTTTTTCAGCATTGGCACTGTCTGAAAGTAGTGCTAAAACGCCATTGTTTCCAATTTTCGCAATCTCTCCGATGTCACAGGCTTGGTTAAGCGCTGGGGTTTGATCAAATTTAAAATCACCTGTGCATACGATTGAACCAAGAGAGGTTTTGAAGCTGATCCCAACTGAATCAGGGATGCTGTGATTCGTTCTAAAGAATGATACCTTTGTTGTTTCAAACGTAATGACTGATTTCGCATGTACCTCACGTAAATCAGCTTTTTGATTGAAGCCATACTGCTTTAATTTTTCTCGAAGTAACGCAAGGGTCAGCTTCGTTCCGTAAACTGGTACAGACAATTTGCTTAAGCAATGGAATACGCCTCCGATTGCTTCATCATGTCCGTGGGTAAGAAAAATTGCTTTCACCCGATCAGCACGTTCTGTTAAATAAGAGATATCAGGAATAACGACGTCAATGCCTAGCATTTCGTTTTCTGGATGCATCAAGCCTGCATCTACCACATATATGTCGGAATCAATTTCAATGACATATAAGTTTTTCCCGATTTCTCCAACGCCTCCCAGTGCAATAATTCTTACGTTCTCTGTATTTTTCTTTTTCAAAATTCTTATCCTCCTAGTCTCAAGCCCGTCCATCATCGCTTAATGCTATTATAACTGAATCTAATTTTAGAAAACAAGATGAAGTCACATTTTAAGAAAGTGTTTATGTATAAAAAACGGTCATACTCAGGGACATCTGAGAATGACCGCTTACGAAATCTTTTGTTTTGATCAGCTGTTTAAGACGCTGCTTAAATCCAGTCTCTCTTCTTCTGACAAAGGTAAAAGCGGAAGACGAACAGATCCGACATCTAGTCCTTTCAGCTGAAGAGCTGTTTTGACAGGCGTTGGATTTGGCGCTGTGAAAAGCTGTTTCATGATTGGGAGCAGCTTTTGATGGATCAATGCGGCATTGGCCGTTTGACCTGAAGCATAGCTTTTCAGCATTTGCTGCATATCAAGCCCTACGATATGAGACGCCACAGAGACCACTCCTTTTGCACCAACAGATACAGCTGGAAGTGTTAAGCTGTCGTCACCTGAATATACATCGAAATCTTCTGGTGTCTCTGCAATGATTTTTGTCATGGCATCAAGATCACCGCTTGCTTCTTTGATCGCGACAATGTTAGGTATTTGCGCAAGTTTAATGGTTGTTTCTGGGGCTAATGACGCAACCGTTCTCCCTGGTACATTGTAAAGCATGACAGGAAGAGATGTAGACTCGGCAATGGCTTTAAAGTGTGCATACATGCCTTCCTGTGATGGCTTGTTGTAGTAAGGTACGACAAGCATCACTGCATCAACGCCCGCTTCTTCTGCTTTTTTCGTTAGTTTGATAGACGCATTTGTATTATTACTGCCTGTTCCTGCAATGATTTTACAACGACCATTTGCTAATTTCACCGATTGCTGAAAAAGAGCGACTTTTTCTTCAGTCGATAAAGTTGGCGATTCGCCTGTTGTCCCTGCAACGACTAAAGAGTCACTGCCGTTTTTTAATAAGTAATCAATGAGAATTGATAGCTTTTGGAAATCAATGTTGCCCTTTTTATCAAAAGGTGTAATCATAGCTGTTGCGATATTTCCGAAATTCATTTTTTTCACCTCATCATGATTCAATCACATTTATCTTGAAAGTTCAAACACTTCGTGCAGGGCATTGACAGCCGCTCTCATGTTTTCTTCGTTCACTAGCACCCAAATGGTCGTATGGCTGTCAGCCGATTGTAAAATCGGAATGTTTTGCTCGGATAGAGCCGATACAATTTTAGATGTGACACCTGGTACACCCATGATGCCTGCGCCAACAGCTGATACTTTTGCACAATTTGTTGTCACAATTGGCGTATAGCCAAGATCTTTTAGGATCGATGTTGCCTTTTCAGTCATTGCACCTGTCACTGTATACACAATCTCACTCGGTGTAATGTTGAAGAAGTCGACACTGATTTGTGCGTTAGCCATAGCCTTGAAGACCTCTGTTTGGACGCTGTACTGCCCTTCTTTTGCCGGGACCTTGATTTGCGTCACATCATTGACATGTGCAATACCCGTAATGAGGCGGTCGTACACATCATGGCTCATTTTATCTGAGTAGTGTGACGTGACGAGTGTGCCCTCATCATCAGAGTATGTTGAACGGACCCTCATTGGTACTTTTGCTTGCATCGCAATTTCGACAGCTCTCGGGTGAATGACTTTCGCCCCTTGATATGCAAGATTGCAAATTTCCGTATATGTCACGACTCTGAGCGGCTTTGCATTTTCAACAATGCGGGGATCTGCTGTCATGACGCCTTCTACATCTGTAAAAATATCAATGAAGTCTGCCTGTAATGCAGCACCTAAAGCAGCTGCGGACGTATCACTGCCGCCTCGTCCGATTGTGGTCACGTCCCCATTTTTCGCAGCTCCTTGGAACCCAGCAACAACGACAACATCATGTTCAGACAGTGCCGCCTCGAGACGTTCACACTTCATATCAATAATTTTCGCACTCGTATGCTCCTTATCTGTCACAAAGCCCGCCTGTGCGCCTGTCATTGCTACAGCCTTTAGCCCGTTTTCATTCAGCATACTTGAAAACACAACAGCTGAAATATTCTCTCCGCAGGAAACGAGCAAGTCTTTTTCTCGATTTGTCATATGCTGCTCGCTGCCATAAAGCAGACCAAGCAGCGTATCTGTCGCATAAGGGTCGCCTTTTCGTCCCATTGCGGAAACGACGACAACCGACTTATAGCCTTTCTCTTTTGCCGATAAGATATGTGCAAGTGCCCTTTTTCTACCTTGATCATCTTTGACAGATGTACCGCCAAATTTTTGGACAATTATTTTCACTGTTTTCACTCCAAGTTCATTCTGACGTAACAGAAGAGAGCAGGCGAAAGATGCCTAACTCTCTTCTGTTCGTCCTCATCATCCATTGAATGTTAAACTAATTTTAATGCTTTTAAGCTTTCTGCAATTTGAACTGAGTTCCATGCAGCGCCTTTTAGCAGGTTATCAGATACAATCCACATATGGAACCCGTTTGGACGGTCCAAATCTTTCCGAATGCGGCCGACAAATACGTCGTTTTTTCCAACAGCATCTGCAGGCATTGGATAAATTTGCTGAGACGGATCATCTTGCAGTGTAATGCCTGGTGCATCTTTAAGAATTGACTTAATGTCGTCAACTGTTGCGTCATTTGATTCTAGTTCGACGTAGACAGATTCTGAATGTCCTGTTTCAATTGGAAGTCTCACACATGTTGCCGCTACTTCTAGCTCTGGCATATGCATAATTTTTTTCGTTTCGTTGATCATTTTCATTTCTTCAAATGTATAGCCATTGTCTTGGAATTTATCAATTTGCGGAATCGCATTAAATGCAATTTGATAAGGCATGACTTCCGGCTTTACATCTTCTTTATTTAAAATGGCTTGTGATTGGCTGTATAGTTCATCAATGGCTTCATGTCCTGCACCTGATACGGCTTGGTAAGTGGACACGATGACTTTTTTCATGCCATACGCCTGACGAAGCGGTTCTAATGCCGCTACCATTTGAATCGTTGAACAGTTAGGGTTTGCAATGATTCCTTGATGGTCATGCAAGTCTTTTTCGTTTACCTCTGGTACGACAAGAGGGATGTTTTCGTCCATACGAAAAGCACTTGTGTTGTCTACAACAATCGCACCTCGTTTGACTGCTTCAGGAGCTAGCGCCTTGGAAACATTTCCTCCAGCACTGAATAATGCAATGTTCACTCCTTCAAAGCTTTCAGGTGTTGCTTCCTGAACGGTATACTCTTGACCTCTGAATGTCACTTTTGTTCCAGCAGAACGTTTTGAGGATAGTAGAGTCAGTGTATCCATTTCAAAATCTCTGTCAGCTAGTGTTTTTAACATTTGTTGACCGACAGCTCCAGTCGCTCCAACTACAGCTACATGCAATCCTCTTCCCATCAGTAAAACTCCTTCCGACCCATCCATGATTCTTTTCTTTCGGATGGCCATCCTATGACTTTTTACATTTTATTTTACCATAGAAAAGCAAGGCTTGAAGCATCTTTTTTGAATCTTTCATGATTTTCTAGTGAATCTATTATTCGTTTGCTCCAATTAAAATCGGCTGAATTTGTCTATGCTGGAGCGCCTCTTCTACTGTTTGAGAAAGCAAATCCATGTTTGCGACCATGGAGGTCGGTTTTTTAAATGGATCATCTTGGCCAAATGGAATAAAGAAAATATTCTTTGTCGACATCAGCCTCATCAGATTTGTACCATTTAAGCCTAGCGCATCATTTGTTGAAATTCCTAAAACGACAGGACGATGATTTCGAATGGTTGCTTTTGCAGCCATTAAAACAGGGCTGTCTGTCATGGCATTTGCGAATTTCGCCATCGAGTTCCCTGTTAATGGAGCAATGACCATACAATCAAGTGGCAGCTTAGGTCCGAGCGGCTCTGCTTTCACGATTGAGTCAATCGCCTTAAAACCAGTCAGCTTCTCAATCCGCTCAATCCAGTCAGCCCCATCTCCGAATCTTGTATTCGTACTCTGGACCGTATATGACACCACTGGACGCACTTCTGCTCCTTCTTTTACAAGTGCTTCGATTTGCGGATAAACAGCTTCGTACGTACAGTGGGAACCAGTTAAGCCAAAGCCGATTCTTTTCCCTTTTAATGTTGTCATGATTCCATCCCCCTTTTTTCCTCTGCAAGTTCACATAAGAGCCCAGAAAGCACTTTTGCAATGATTTGCCCTGCTGTCTTTGGTGCAACAATTCCCGGGAGTCCTGGTGCAAGAAGCGCCTTCACTCCGTGTTTTTGTGCAAAGTCAAAGTCTGTTCCCCCTGGGCGGGAGGCGATATCCAAAATGAGTGTCTTTGGTGTCATACTGACGATGACAGATGAATCTAATACAAGGCTTGGAATGGTATTGATGATGATATCTACATCCGTTACTTCTTCTTTTAACCGGTCCATTGAAAATGGATCGAGTCCCATTTCAAAGGCCCGCGCTAAATGCGCTGTATCTGCTGCCCCTACTTTTACGTCCGCACCGAGTGCCCGAAATGTGCGGGCAATGGTGAGTCCTGTTCTTCCGAGCCCGAGGACAGCAACACGTGATCCATGAATCGTATAATCCGTTTGCTGAATGGCCATCATGATAATCCCTTCAACTGTTGGAATAGAGTTATATATGGCAATATCATCTCGCTCAAACAGCTTCACAAGTTTTCGGTTCACCTGCTTTGCCAGATTGTCTAAGTACGTATTAGAAATACCTGAGTACAAGGTACAATGGGCAGGGGTTCTTTCTAAATATGTTGCTTCTAGTAAAACCTGTTCATTTGAGAAAACTGTCGCGACAACACCTTCATCCGTTGCCCCTGATACTGGCAGGATCATACTGTCTACCTGTTCGAATGGAAGTTCTGACATTTTTAGCTTTTCAGCCCCAATAAATCCGTGATCCAGCTGATCAAATCCAACCAAAAACACTTTGGCATGCTGCTGTGACAGCTTGCGAATAATTTCAAGCTGCCTTGCATCTCCCCCGATCACCGCAACCGTTAAACCGCTCAACATACTGACCGTTCACCTTCTTTATTTAAAAAAGTCTGTAATATTTTCTGAATCTCCCTTCTAGCATATGAGGAGAGGATTCAGCCTGTGAACAAATCGGAGAGAGAAAAGAAAAAGAGCACCCATTTATGATGGATGCTCTTTTTCCCCGGGCGGCTGAAGTGATTCAGGCACATCGAGAATGATCATATCTGATCCTATTTTTTGAATGTGATTCCACGGGACGCGGATGTCATTTCCTTGCTTTCGAAAGCCAAACCACTTCACCGAAGGTATGATGAGTGCTGTTATTTGACCGTCCTGTTCATTGATTTCAAGGTCGGTTTGTCCAAGCACGCCAAGCCGCTCCGCTCTTTTGATATCGACGATCTCTTTTCCTGACAGCTCACTTAGCCTCAAAATCGCATCACTTCCCTTCCGTATCATATATGCAGCCACAAGAAGAAATAGACCGTCCCGCTTTTTCAAGTTATGAATGATGCCAATTTGAATACCAAGCTGGTTTCAGTAGATGAAAGCGATCATGGTCTGCCAGCATTCTCTCCACTCGGTTCACCATTTCTTTTACATGTTTAGGGTCATAAGAAAGCGTCCATACAATAGAAGAAAAGCAGCTCATTGCTGTATAGATGGAAAAAAGAAGCCAAAAATCGTCTGTGGCCTGCGTACTTACATAGTAATCCAGTTGCCCTGCTGAAAACGGAATACTGCTTTCTCGACTAAATAAGGACAATTTATAAAAGTCATGAACCGGGTCACCCCAGTCAGATTGATCAAAATCAATCACGCCGGCATACTCACCTCCTTGAATGATGATATTCCCTAAATGAAAATCATCATGCTGGAACTGGTTCGGTCTCGCCTTTACCGCATCAACATGTGATTTGATAAAATCTAATACGAATTGATCTTGAGCAAAAGTTACTCCACTTGATTGATAGGCATGTACATACCGTTCATGTTTCGCCATGACCCTCTCATCCCACGGTGCGACATGAGAAGGTGCGGGACATGTATGCATGAAACTCAGCTCTCTGCCTGCCCGCCTCCCGATTTCATACTGCTCTTCATTTGTGAGCAGATGGATGGATGCTCTAGCATTCTCTCCTTCAATCAAGGAGAAAATACGATAGGTACAGTTAAGTTCAGCATTCATTCCAATCTCCATCACTTCAGAACATAGAAGCCCTCGATCTTTTAACTTTCGCTGAACTGACGCTTTTCTTTTAAAGCTGGAATACGTTTTGAGGTTTGATAGCTTGAGCACTAGCTTTTGACTAGAGGATGTTGTGACGAGATAAGTACGGTTTCCTGAAAAGCCAGATGTCATCGGCTGGAAGGAGATGGCTTGTGTCAGAAGCGGAGAGAGGCGTTTCAGTTTTTCATGTTCCATGAAAGCAGTGCTCCCTTCTTCTTTATATACAATAAAACGGCAGACCTCTTAGAAGCCTGCCGTGTTGTTTACATTATGATGGCTGATCACCCGTCGGACTAATAAGCGAGAGCGCATAATCTTCTGTAAAGATTCGTTTTGATAAGTTATTCACGCCGTCTAATGTGACGTGGTTGATTTCGTCAATAATTTCATCGAGTGTACGATGTTTGCCAAGGAGCAGTTCATTTTTACCGTTTCGGCTCATCTTGCTGTTTGTGCTTTCAAGGCTGAGCATGAGGTTCCCTTTCATTTGCTCCTTAGAGTTTTCAAGCTCTTTTTGCGTGATTCCCTCACGTTTTAAGACGTCTAATGTTTGTAAGATGGTTTCAGAGAGCAGGTTTAACTGCTTCGCTCCAGTCCCGCCATAAATCGTCAGCATGCCGTTATCTGCAAATGAACTGTGATAGCTGAAAACGGAATAAGCGAGTCCTTTGTCTTCTCTTACATCCTGGAACAAGCGGCTGCTCATGCTTCCGCCAAGAACATTGTTTAAGACGATTAAGTCATAGATGCCTTTATCTCCAGCTGGGAGGCCATTAAAGCCCATGCATAGATGCGCTTGCTCTGTTTCCTTTTTGCGTGTGAGCTTGTCATAGTGAAATTGCGGCGCTTCTAAAGGCTGTTTTTTCCCTTTCGTTTCATACGAACCGAACAACTTTTCAACCTCTCGAATGAAGGTGTCATCCACATTCCCTGCAACAGAGATCACAACGCGGTCCGGCGTGTAGAATTCATCCATATAAGCTCTAAGAGAGCCTCCGTTAAAAGTAGAAAGTGTTTCTTCTGTTCCTAAAATCGGGAAGCCTAAAGAATGATCACCATAAATCGCTTTGCTCAACAGATCATGAACGATATCATCAGGTGTATCCTCATACATTTTGATTTCTTCATAGACTACATTTTTTTCTTTTTTCAGCTCTTCTTCATCAAAAGCGGAGTGGAAGAACATGTCGCTTAATACATCGAGGGCGTAGCCAGCATGTGAATCAAGCACCTTTGCATAGTAGCAAGTGTATTCTTTTGACGTAAAGGCATTCACTTGACCACCAATGCGGTCAAAGGATTCTGCGATATCACGTGCAGATCTCGTCTTTGTCCCTTTAAAGAACATATGCTCCAGAAAGTGTGAGATTCCATTAATTTCTGGTGTCTCATGTCTAGAACCAGTTCCAATCCAGACGCCAATTGCGACAGATCTTACAGTGGGATTGTTTTCAAGTACAATTCTTACTCCGTTTTGGCATGTATACGTTTTGACCAAGTTTTGCTCCTCCTATTCAACAAACAGATCGGATCACGGATGTCTTTTTTCACTTAGGAGGTCTGAAACCGTTCCTAATTCATATCCTCTTTCCTTGATTTGAGTGATAAGTGCGTCAAGACTTTTCGCCGTCGAATCTGTTGGATGCATTAATATCATCGCCCCATTGTGAATTTTCCCAAGCACCCGTTTTTGTAATATGTCTGGTGACGGTTTTTGCCAGTCAATGGTGTCTACCGTCCACATAATGGTTTCCATTCCTTCTTCAGCAGCGAGTTTCACTGTTTCTTCTTTAAAGCTGCCGCTAGGAGGGGCAAACCACTTCGGTTTTTTTCCAAGGGATTCTTCAATTTGACGATTCGTTTTGGTAATTTGCTCTAATGCTCGTTCTCTTGTCAGTGTGCGCATATCCGGGTGATTGTATGAATGGTTTCCAATTTCATGACCATCTGCCACGATTTTTTTAGCAAGATCCGTGCTTTTTTTCACCCATTTGCCCTCTAAGAAAAAGGTCGCCTTGACCTGATGCTTTTCCAGTGTCTTTAACATCTTGATTAAATGCTCGTCACCCCAAGCCACGTTGATGAGGAAAGCATTCATTTTTTTATCTGGATGTCCCTTGTAAATGGGCTCAGCACCAAGTTCGTGTAAATGAATAGAAGGTTTTGTTTCATTGAAAACAAGCAGCTTTTCATCAAATGACCCTTGTTTTTTCATTTTTTCATAAGAGGCATCGATATTGACTGTCTGTCCATTTAGACCAGGCATCTTTTTCCACACTTTATCAATCTTAGCATTTTGCGCCTTCACTTCATAGTCAGAAGACTTCGATTCAATCTCTTGATATAAAATATCTTTTGAAACAGATGCAACCTCAGCATGCTCTTTCATTGATTCAATATATGTAACAGCAGCCGGCTGCTTCATCGTTTGATATGACACGAGCAGTAAAAATACAAACACAATGAATGGTAACGTTTTTTTCAATGGCTGTCCCTCCCCTTTACCACAAATTATGATGGGGAGAAACAAGCTAGAACTATTGTTAGCGCAAGAAAAGAAAGAAGCCTGGTACGGATACCTGGCTTCTAACACATTTCATTAAGACTGTTTTTCTTCTTTTTCCTTTTCTTCACGTAAAACAGCTTTGCGAGAAAGGTTCACACGGCCTTGTTTATCGATTTCAGTGACTTTGACAATTAATTCATCGCCAATCTTCACGACATCTTCTACTTTGCCTACACGGTCAAGCGCAAGCTCAGAAATATGAACAAGTCCATCTTTGCCGCTGAAGATTTCAAGGAAAGCACCGAATTTTTCAATGCGTTTTACTTTACCTAAGTAAAGTTGCCCCACTTCAACTTCTCTCACAAGATCTTCAATGATTTTCTTCGCTTTTTGGTTCATGTCTTCTTCTGTAGAAGAGATAAAGATTGTACCATCTTGTTCAATATCGATTTTCACACCGGTATCTTCAATGATTTTATTGATTTGTTTACCGCTTGGTCCAATGACATCACGAATTTTATCAGGATTGATCTTCATCGTTAAGATTTTTGGTGCATAACGAGACAATTCTCCTCTAGAAGCAGGAATCGTTGACAGCATGCTTTCTAAGATTTCCATTCTTCCTTTTTTCGCTTGTTGGAGAGCTTCCTCCAAGATGTCTTTTGATAGACCATCGATTTTGATATCCATTTGAAGCGCTGTTACACCTTTTGATGTACCGGCAACTTTAAAGTCCATATCGCCAAGTGCATCTTCCATTCCTTGAATGTCTGTCAGCACTGTGTAGTATTCACCAGATTTCACAAGCCCCATTGCAATCCCTGCAACTGGTGCTTTAATTGGAACACCCGCATCCATCATCGCAAGTGTGCTTGCGCAAATACTTGCTTGTGAAGTAGATCCATTTGATTCTAGTACCTCAGACACAAGGCGAACCGTATAAGGGAAATCTTTTTCAGATGGGATCACTGGTTCTAATGCACGTTCACCTAGCGCTCCATGTCCGATTTCACGGCGGCCTGGGCCACGCATTGGACCTGTCTCACCAACACTGAATTGCGGGAAGTTGTAATGGTGCATGAAGCGTTTCGATTCTTCAACGCCTAGACCGTCAAGAATTTGCACATCGCCAAGTGCACCTAATGTACAAATACTGAGCGCCTGTGTTTGTCCTCTTGTAAATAGACCTGAACCGTGCGTTCTTGGCAGAAGTCCTACTTCTGAAGAAAGTGGACGGATTTGATCTACACCGCGTCCATCTGGACGTACTTTCTCTTCAGTGATCAGACGGCGAACTTCATTTTTGACAAGCTTGTTTAATACATCCTTCGCTTGTTTAATCGTCGCTTCGTCGCGATCTTCTTCTTCAAATTTCTCAACCACAGCTTTTTTCACAGCACTGATTGCATCCTCACGTGCATGCTTCTCATGTACTTGAATCGCTTTCAGCAGGTCTGTTTCAGCAAGTGCTTTTACTTCGTCTGCTAACGTTTGATCTACTTCATATAAAGGAATATCGATTTTTGCTTTACCGACTGCCTTGACAATTTCCTCTTGGAATTCGATTAAGCGTTTGATCTCTTGGTGACCATACATGATGGCTTCAAGCATTGTTTCTTCTGGTACTTCATCAGCACCAGCTTCGACCATGTTGATCGCATCTTTTGTTCCAGCGACTACAAGGTTGATGTCACTTTGTTCAAGCTGCTCTACATTTGGATTGATGATCAGCTTTCCATCAACTCGTCCTACTGTAACGCCGGCGATTGGTCCCTCAAATGGAATGTCAGACACACATAATGCTAAAGATGAGCCAAACATTGCAGCCATTTCAGATGAACAATCTTGATCCACACTCATGACGATACTAATGACTTGTACTTCGTTTCTAAATCCATCTGCAAATAATGGACGGATTGGTCTGTCAATTAAGCGGCTCGCAAGGATCGCTTTTTCACTTGGACGGCCTTCTCTTTTAATGAAGCCTCCAGGAATTTTACCTACTGCGTATAATCTTTCTTCGTAGTTCACAGTGAGCGGGAAAAAATCAAGTGGTTTTGGTTCTTTAGAAGCTGTTGCTGAGCTAAGCACAGCTGTATCTCCGTAGCGTACGAGGACCGCTCCGTTTGCTTGCTTTGCAAGCTGGCCAGTTTCAACTGTCAGTTGACGTCCAGCCCAGTCTATGGTGAAGACATGTTTCTCTTGTCCCATTCTGAGAAAAACTCCTCTCTTATCTTGAAATTTTAGTTAATTCTTATTATGAACAAAATGATTTTCACATATCAATGTGAAAGGTGTATGTAGAAGGGTTTTTGCCATTCTTTCAACATTTTAACCATAAAATATTAGTGATTATACGATAAAAAAGCGGGAATCCTCCCGCTTTTTACGATTATCGACGTAAGCCTAGTTTGTTAATTAACTCACGGTAACGAGTTACGTCTTTATTACGTAGATACGTAAGAAGATTACGACGTCTACCTACCATTTTCAAAAGACCGCGACGTGAGTGGTGATCTTTCTTATGAGTACGTAAATGCTCGTTCAAGTTGTTAATTGATTCTGTTAGGACAGCGATCTGAACTTCTGGAGATCCAGTATCAGATTCGTGTGTTTTGAACTCATTAATTAATTGAGTTTTACGCTCTTGAGTAATAGCCATCCTGTTTCACCTCCAAATCATGTTAGCCCCATCTACCTCGCAACCGTCGGTGAAGTCGGCCTGCCAAGTAAGTGGTTTTAAAGCTACAGGAATAATCATACTAAAAATATGCTGAATTTGCAAATGGTAGAGCTGTTTTTCTATGAATTTTTTGTTTGCCTTAGCTGATCTTGAAAAAACTGAATCGCTTCTTCTTTATCTTGACTGATTTGAGCCGTTAACTCCTGGATTCCGTTAAATTTTTGTTCACTGCGAATGCGTTTGAACCACTGTAATTTAATCGGTTCACCATATATTTCTTCGTTAAAATCAAAGAGGTTTACTTCAATGGCAGGCTGATCAGGGCGCTTTTCATAAAAGGTTGGTTTATAGCCAACGTTACAAACACCGTCATACACTTTGCCTTTGACTTCTGCTCTTACTGCATAAACCCCTGTTGGCGGAATAATGTATTCAGCAGATAAACCGACATTTGCAGTCGGAAAGCCGATCGTCCGTCCTCGCTTATCTCCATGAATGACAATACCGCGCAGCTGATAAGGTTTTCCTAAAAGCTCACTCACATATTCAACATCCCCATTTTTCAATGCGGAACGTATGAGTGTAGAGCTGACTTTACGGTCTTGATTGGACAACTTAGGAACGATGGTGGCCGTAATACGCCCTTTTCCGTACTCATCGAATGTTTCCATTGTGCCTGCACCAAAACGGCCAAACGTAAAATCAAAACCGGCTACTGCGTGCTTCACATTCAGCTCATCCAAATATTGATCCACAAACTCTTGAGGAGACAGCGCTGCAAAGGTTTCGCTGAATTGCACAATGTATAAATAGTCAGCGCCCAGCTGTTCGATGAAATCAATTTTATCCTCAAGCGGTGTAATTAAGTCCTTTGGTTCACGTGCTTTTTGCAAAACATGTGATGGATGCGGATGAAAGGTCATGACTGCTAAAGCCAATCCTTCTTTTCTCGCAATGCTTTTCGCTGCGTCAATAACTTTTTGATGTCCGAGGTGAACACCGTCAAAATACCCTAAAGCCATAACAGAAGGGTCTTGATCCTTTTGATTCAATGTATGTGGGTGTGAAATATGTATAGTCTTCACGAGATGGTCACCTTTTCTTTAAGATTGCTTGTCCTGAGATAAGATCTTCGCCGGCTTCATCAGATTCTGTTTGGTCGGGTGCTTCATATATATCGCCATACAGCGACCTGAAGGAGCAAAGACAGCGACACGATCTTCCTCTGCGAAATGAGCGAATTCATCAGGCATTGGCAGGACTGCACCGTTTTCCACTTTACTTGCTAATGTATCATTTATCTCCCATTTCGGCAAATGATTGAGCGCGCGCTCGATCGGGACAAGGTGCTCATCTACTGCTCCTTCCTCGCTTATATTTCGGAGCTCATCAAGGGTGATGCATTCATCTAGTGTAAAATCACCTGACCCTGTGCGAATGAGATGTGACATATGGGCTGGAAACCCTAGTTTCTTTCCAATATCAACCGCTAAGGTTCTGACATACGTTCCTTTTGAGCATAAAACGGTGAATCTAAATGATACCTTTCCATTCTCAAATAAAGCAGGTGTTGTCCGCTCGATACGGTGAATCGTAATTTCACGGCTCGGCCGCTCAATTTCAATGCCTTCTCTTGCATATTCATAGAGTTTTTTTCCGCCAATTTTCACAGCAGAAAACATGGGAGGAATTTGTTCAATGGTTCCTTGAAACTGTTTCAGCACAGCATCAATTTCTTCTTCTGAGATGGGTTTTTGAACCTTTTCTTCTTCTACGATCTCACCTGTTTGGTCTTCTGTTGTTGTAGAAAAGCCAATCGTGATTTCTGCATCATACGTTTTCGATTTATCTGTTAAGTATTCGACAATCTTCGTTGCTCTTCCGATACAAATGGGCAGAACACCTGATACCTCCGGGTCGAGAGTGCCTGTATGTCCGACTTTTTTTGTATGCAAGATCTTTCTCACTTTGAACACACAGTCGTGAGAGGTCATTCCTCTTTCTTTATGTAATAAAAGAACACCATTTATCATCTGCGTTCTCTCCTTTCATAAACGATGAAAAAGGACAGACGATCATCGCCTATCCTTATTTCAACGTCTTATTCATGATCTTTTGTGTTTAGTTCAGCAATCAGGCTTTCAATTCGATTTCCATAATCTACGGATTCATCGAATTCAAAGTGCAGTTCTGGTGTTTTGCGAAGTCTAATTCGATTGCCGATTTCAGAGCGGATATACCCTTTAGCCTTTGCAAGGCCTTTTAAGGTTTCCTCTCTTTTTTTCTCGTCACCGAGAACAGAAATGTAAACTTTCGCAATTTGCAAATCACCGGATACTTCAACATCGGTTACAGTCAAAAAGCCAATTCTTGGATCTTTTAGCTTTCTGCCTAGGATGTCACCTAATTCTTTTTTCATCTGCTCACCCACGCGGGTTGCTCTCATACTCATGATCTTATCACCTCTAATTAAAACCACTCAGTTTTCGTGATCGTTCGTTCAATTTCAGGAAAAGAATCAATAAAGCTTAAAACACGCTGCAATTCCTTTTCCACTTGAACCCGAGAGGAGGAAATCACGGCGATTCCAATTGATGTACGCTGCCATGTGTCCTGGTAATCCATTTCAGCCATGGTTACATTGAATTTATGGCGCGTTCTTGTCAATATACGCTGAAGAACCGCACGTTTTTCCTTCAGTGAGGAGGCATCATAGATGATGCACTCACATTCGGTATAACCGATCATTTTCTTTCGATTTCTTGCATAACGAATGATTCCATGACATCACCTTCACGGATATCATTGTACTTCTTAATGGTAATACCACATTCATAGCCTTGTGAAACTTCTTTCACGTCATCTTTGAATCGTTTTAATACGTCGACTTCGCCTTCAAATATAACGACGCCGTCACGGATTAAGCGGATACCACTATCTCTTGTGATGGTTCCTTCAGTGACATAACCACCAGCAATTGTACCGATTTTAGATACTTTGAACGTTTGACGAACTTCAACTTGACCGATGACTTTTTCTTCATATTCAGGGTCAAGCATTCCTTTCATCGCAGCTTCAATTTCATCGATAACTTTATAAATAATGCGGTGTAAGCGGATATCTACGTTTTCTGTTTCAGCTGTGCTCTTCGCATTTCCATCAGGACGTACGTTAAATCCGATCACGATCGCATTAGAAGCACTTGCTAATATAATATCAGATTCTGTAATCGCTCCAACACCCGTATGGATGATTTTCACTTTTACGCCTTCTACTTCAATTTTTTGAAGAGCGGCCGTCAGTGCTTCAGCAGAACCTTGTACGTCTGCTTTCACGATCAAGTTGATATCTTTCACTTCACCTTGTTTGATTTGCTCAAATAGGTCATCTAGAGATAATTTCGCTTTGTCTGAACGCTGTTCATCAAGCTGTTTCGAAGCACGCGCCTCACCTACTTGACGAGCTGTTTTTTCATCCTTGAATACGAGGAACTGATCCCCTGCATTCGGTACATCGTTTAAACCAGTGATTTCAACAGGTGTAGATGGTCCTGCTGTTTTCACGCGGCGTCCGATGTCATTAACCATTGCACGAACGCGGCCAAATGTATTTCCGACAACGATTGGGTCACCTACATGAAGTGTACCAGTTTGAACAAGAAGGGTTGCAACAGATCCTCTTCCTTTATCAAGCTCAGCCTCGATGACAGTCCCTTTTGCCGCACGATTTGGGTTAGCTTTCAGTTCTCCAACTTCGCTGACAAGAAGGATCATTTCGATCAATTCGTCAATGCCTTCACCTGTTTTTGCAGATAGAGGAACGAAGATCGTTTCGCCGCCCCAAGCTTCTGGTACTAAACCATGCTCCGTTAATTCCTGCATCACACGGTCAGGGTTCGCTGTTGGTTTGTCAATTTTGTTGACAGCGACAATGATTGGCACTTCTGCCGCTTTCGCATGGTTAATGGCTTCAATTGTTTGCGGCATCACGCCATCATCTGCTGCAACGACCAGAATTGTCGTATCTGTTACCTCAGCACCACGTGCACGCATCGTTGTAAATGCTGCGTGTCCAGGTGTATCAAGGAACGTGATTTTCTTGCCGTTTTCTTCTATTTGGTAAGCACCGATATGCTGCGTGATTCCACCAGCTTCGCCTTCGACGACTTTCGTCTTACGAATGCTGTCAAGAAGCGTTGTTTTCCCGTGGTCAACGTGTCCCATGATCGTCACAACTGGAGGGCGTACTTGCATATCTTCTTCTTTATCTTCAACTTCATACTTTTCAAGTTCAGTTTCTTCTAAAATAATGACTTCCTCTACTGGAACGCCATATTCAGAAGCGATTAATTCAACTGTATCTTTATCCAGCTCTTGGTTAATGGTTGCCATAACACCAAGCATCATCAGCTTTTTGATAATTTCAGCTGTTTCTTTTCCAAGCTCTTCAGCCAACTGGCCGACTGTCATTGAATTTGTAAATTCAATTTTTTCAGGAAGCTCTTTCTTAGGCTTCACAGGTCTAGCTTGCTGATGCTGCGGTTTGTTATTCCCACCGCGTTTATTTTTGTTTTTGTTTTGGTTGTTGTTTTTTTTGTTTTTATTAAATTGATTATTCTGCACGTCATTCTTCTTTCTATCATTGTTTTTGTTAGATGATTGTTTTTTTTGTTCTGCGGGTTTCTCGTTAGCTGTCTCTTTTGCTTTGGCTTTTTTATAGATAGCGTCTAGCTTTTTCACAGTGTCGTCTTCAAGCGTCGCCATGTGGTTGTTCACTTCCACGTTCATATCCTTAAGCGCTGCTATAATATCTTTACTTGAAACATCTATGGCTTTTGCGTATTCATATACTCTCACTTTAGCCATTCGTTCACCCCCAAATAAATTAATCGAGCAAGCTTATCAGCTTCTTAGCGAAGCCTTGGTCAGTGACAGCGACAACTACGCGAGCTTCTTTCCCAATAGAACGTCCGAGAACGGAACGGTCTTCAACTTTTCTAACCGGAACATTATAAAATTTGCATTTGTCAGATACCTTTTTCTCTGTGTTCGATGAGGCATCTGCTGCAAGAAGAACCAGCTTAGCACGCGCATGTCTAATTTCTTTGATCACAAGATCTTCTCCTGACACGACTTTACGAGCTCGATTTGCTAGACCAAGCAAAGGATACCATTCAGATTGAGTCATTTGGTTTTTTCACCTTTTCAGCTAGTTCTAGTAATTCTTCAAATATGTGTTCGTCAATCTGTGTCTGAAATTGCTGCTGTAAACTGCGTTTGTTCTTTGCCGCAAGAATGGTTTCTTTATCGAGAGAAAGGTAAGCTCCGCGTCCGTTCTTTTTTCCGGTTGCGTCAACAGACACTTCACCTTCTTTAGATCGAACAACACGGATCAGTTCTTTCTTTGGTTTCATTTCTCCCGTCACGACACATTTTCTAAGCGGGATTTTTTTTCGGCTATTCACCTTTTACATCACCTCTTATTCGTCAGATTCCTCAGCTACTGGTTCAGCCTCTAAGAAAAGAGATTCAGAGTCTTCAGTTCTTGGGAAAATACCGAGTTCCCTTGCATCTGTTTCGCTTTTAATGTCAATTTTCCAGCTAGTCAGCTTTGCTGCAAGACGAGCATTTTGACCTCTTTTACCAATGGCTAACGACAGCTGATAATCAGGTACAATCACTGTTGTCGCCTTATCTTCTTCATTTACAATGACATCAAGTACTTTTGATGGACTTAATGCGTTGGCAACAAATTCAACCGGGTCATTAGACCAATGGACAATGTCAATTTTTTCGCCTTTTAGCTCGTTGACAATTGCTTGTACACGCTGACCTTTTGGTCCAACACAAGAACCAACTGGGTCAACATCAGGATCATCTGTACGAACAGATATTTTAGAACGGTCCCCAGCTTCTCTAGCAACCGATTTAAGCTCTACAGTACCATCATAAATTTCTGGCACTTCAATTTCAAATAAACGCTTTAAAAGACCTGGATGTGTTCTAGACACATAAATTTGTGGTCCTTTTGTTGTTTTTTCGACTTTTGTAATAAACACCTTAATGCGGTCATGTGGTTTGTAGTCCTCATTTGGCATTTGTTCGTTGACCGGAAGAAGGGCTTCGATTTTGCCAAGTGACACGTAAATGAATTTACTGTCAATTCGCTGAACGATTCCCGTCATAATGTCTTCCTCGCGATCGATAAACTCAGTGTAGATCACACCTCGCTCTGCTTCTCTCACTCGCTGCGTCACCACTTGTTTCGCAGTCTGAGCTGCAATGCGTCCGAAGTCTTTTGGCGTGACTTCAATTTCAACGACGTCACCTACCATGTAATTCGGGTTGATATTGGCTGCATCATCTACAGAGATTTCAAGGCGAGAATCATACACTTCATCTACAACATCTTTTCTTGCAAATACGCGAATCGTTCCCGTTTCGCGGTTTAAATCAACACGAACATTTTGTGCTTGATTAAAGTTACGCTTATATGCAGAAATGAGTGCAGCTTCTATCGCTTCAATAATAATTTCTTTACTAATACCCTTCTCTTTCTCAAGAACAGTCAGGGCATCTAACAACTCACTACTCATTTTTATGGTTCCCCCTTATATCAATGAAAAGGTTAATTGAACGAAACTGCTAATCTTGCGTTAGCTATTTTTTCGTATGGAATATTGATCTCTTTCTTTCTTGTCTTGATCTTCACTGTCACTGTTGCAATCTCACCATCAAAGCTTGTAAGCTCACCTTCAAATGCTTTTTCACCATCAATTGGTTCATATGTTTTCATGAAAACATTTTTTCCAAGTGCTTTTTCAAAATCAGCTTTTTTCTTTAATGGGCGCTCCGCTCCAGGAGAGGACACTTCAAGAAAGTAGTTTTGGCTAATCGGATCTGCCTCATCAAGCTTTTCGCTCAAGGCTTCGCTCACTTTGGCACATTCTTCGATATCGACACCTTTATCAGAGTCAATAAACACGCGAAGGAACCAGTTTTGACCCTCTTTGACAAATTCAACATCAACGAGTTCAAGCTGTAAGCCATCTAAAATTGGCTGCACCATTTCGCTTACGACATCCACTACTTTTTTGCTCATTCTCTTCCTCCTTGTGCTTTCGATAAACGCTCTTATCAATCATTCTGCATAAAAACCCTGCTTTATGTGAGCAGGGGGAGCAGAAAACGGATGAATAATGTCGAGACAAAAATTGCCTGTTCAATACAAAAGAGCGGGTTTCCCCACTCTTGTCTCGGTAATCGTTAGCATTTCCATAAAAACTATACCATATCCAATTTTTTTATGCAAATGAAGTTCCTTATTCAGCAGGCATTCGCCATCAGTTCTTTTCGTTCATTCTTTTCGCATGTTCACTGATAAGTGCTGACTCCCTGCTCCCCTTTATGATGCGGAAACCGTCATAATCCGGATAGAGCGAATCATCGTCCTGAATACTTGTTAAAATCCAAAATTGACTGCCAGCTCCTCCGAGCCGCTCAACCGCTGACAGCCAGCTTTGATATACGTCAGGACGCGCTGATTGATTTTGAACGCCAAACTCTTCTAACACAACTGGTTTTCCGATTGACTTCCCGCGGGTGATATGGTCTTCGATCCATTTCACTCCCCAAGCAGCTGACTTGTTCCAGTGATCTGGGTACAGATGATAGGTTCCATAATCGATATTAGAGAGAGCCGTCAAACGGTCCCAATCGACGCCTTCTCCGCCTCCATAAAACCAGTCTTCATGTCCTGGTATGCGAAAGAACCCTTCATCTCCTACTGCAACAAGATGGTGACGATCCAGCGATTTGATCCACGTACTCATTTCATCTGCCCATTTGACTAGTATATTTCCCGTTGGATCTGACTGCACACGCGGCTCATTAGCTAATTCCCAAGTCATAATAGCTGGATCGTCCTTATATTGAACACCTGTGTACGTATTGGTTCTTTCTAATACATAGCGCACATAATTTTTGTAAGCTTTTTGTATACGAGGATCTGTATAAAAGGCATCATGCGTTCCTGCCTCGAACCACTTTACGTATTGATTCATCCCGCCAAAATCATCCCAATTGTTCACTAGTGGGATGACAAGTTTTATTCCTTCCTGTCCCGCTTTATAAATCGCATAATCTAGTTTTTGAAAACCCGATTCTTCATAGACCCCTGGACTAGATTGTAAGACTGAGTTTTCTTGAGGGGCCCCATCGTGAAATCCCCAAATACGTATGACCTTTAAATTCATTGCTTTCATATCATCGAACACAGCATCTACCATCTTTTTAGATTTGTAATGGAAATAGTAATTATTTGTGCCAGCGAAGTAAAATGGTTGATTGTTCAGCGTAAATTGTGTACCAGACGTCTGTACATAAGAGGCGGCCTTAATCGTAAGTGAAAACCAGCCGGCCCATATAGCGGCCACAAGTATGAAGCAAAACACTCTTTGAGTCCATTTCTTCATTTAAATTCCCCTCACAATCTAGCCTTCTTCAGGTACGATCACATCTAGCCGAAGCGGTGTTTGTTCATTTGAATCAAGTTCAATTGTCTGTTGTTTTAACAGTTTACTTTCTTTACCGATTCGAATCTCATATGTCCCGTGAAATGCTCGACATGTCACATTGCCATTCGCATCTGTTTTTTCAACTCTTTGTGTCGTCCACTCATTTAGAAGCTTTTCGTAACGTCGGCCTGCTTCATTTAAAGACCAATCATAATTCACGATGGCCGCATGCTCACCTCTCCAATGGGCACCTGCCCAAAATCCCCACATTAGCACTCCTTTTACGGCTGGATGACTAAATGCGACGCGATATAAAGCCTCTAGGTTATCCGCTCTTCTATTAGCGTCAGGGTGAACAGAATCGTACTCTGTAACCCATATAGGAAGACCAAGCTCAGCAAGCACATCGAGCCTCTCTTTTACAACGACTGGATCGACCCGTTCTTCAAAATGTCCTTGAACACCAATCGCCTCAATAGGTGCGCCTAACTGACGCAGTTCATTGATATGCGCTTTATAAGCGTGGTGCTCACCATATGAGATCACATTATAATCATTCACAAACAATAGTGCTTGAGGGTCAATTTTTTTCGTTTCTTCATACATCCACTTCCAAATATTTTTCCCGAAGCGATCTTTAAAAAATGAACCATGCATCATTTCATTGTTTACATCCCAATGACGGAATCTCCCTTTAAAATGATTACCCGCATGCTCAAGCCGGTTTTTCATCGATTCATACACTTCGTGATTCGGTAGTGACCTCAGCCAGCTTGGATTCGCATCCTCTACCTCCCAAAATAAAGCGTGCCCTCTCACTGGAAGTTGATGTTTATCTGCAAAATTCAGCATCGAATCTGCTTTTTCGTAAGTGATTTTCCCTCTTTCAGGTTCATTCGCATACCATTTTGCCTCATTTTCAAAAACAGCCCAATTAAAATACTTCACAAAAAAATCGGCATATTGTTGATTAAACAACACTTGGTCATTCATCGCTGAACCAAATGCGAATTCATGCCTATTTTGCTTAATCTCAACCTCTATACCTGCTATTGGCTTTTTTTCGTGATTTGTGACATTTATTTCAAGATCTCTTTGTCTATGCTCTGAAATTCGATCATTCGCCTCTTTTTTCCACTTCAGATTTATCTGCCCATTTTCGCCCTTGTTTAATGATTGATGAAGAAAACTTCTTTCTTTGACCATGTAAAAACACCCTTATCTTCACTGGATTTATATTTCCTAATCAAACTGCCGGCTCAAAGAAACCGGCAGCTTAAATTTGACTTGCTAGTTGATGAGACGATGATATTCAGCGTAGGCAGTGGCCATATCCACTTGAGACCAGAAACGGTGATAGGTGAAAACCGGTGCCCCATTCTCCCATTTGCCTGTTGCTTCATTAAATGAAGACTGATATTTACTCTCGAGTGAAGACCATGCTGGATCTTGTTTAATGTTCGGACGAAGATCAGCAAAACTCGTATAGACCCCATTACCTCCTCGCTGCGGATCAGAAGGAATAGTGCTGGCTCCAGGAATCTGATTCCCTTGACCAAATGTCCCGTTCCAACCATTTGGGAAATACACTTCTTTTTTAAAGAAGCGGTCATAGTCCTCTCTTTCTTCTTCTGTTACAATGCCCACGCCATCATTGTAATTCCACGCAACCTCAAGGAGCTGTGCGGCAGCATCTTTCGCTCTGACACCAAGCGCTGTATAATCCCCTGTTTCTAGCTTAGTGGCAGCAGCAAAGAAAGTTAAAGCCTTGACTAGACTCCCTAGTACGCCCGTATCCTGAGTTGGATCTTTTGTTACAGCTGTTAAGTTTGGATTTCCTGTTGCAGACTGGAACCCATTCCAAGTGTCAGGCTGTCCGCTCCAAGCAATATTTCCAGGAAGCCAAAACTCGCCAGGTGCACTCGTTGTAGCAACAGCAGCATTTGTTCCTCCTAGAATTCTTTGTCCTTGGTCATCTAAGAAATAACCCTCTTCATCCGACACAGGACGGCTGCCGATAAAAATGTAATCTAATGCATAGTCGACCCATTTTGTGATGCAAGATTTGGCCATTTGGACATTTTCAGATGTTTTGTCTCCATCTTTCACAAAAATGTAATAAAGCTCTGCTACGCGCTCCATCGGCCATGCCTGCATCCCAAACCAGTTATTAGAAGGCGGGTCAAGATAAACAGGTGCATCCTCATATGCCATATCGTAAAAAGTACTTCTTCCCGCCGGATAAGCACTATAGTCTCCATTCCAGCTATTGGTTGCACCTCCTGCAATCGCCCCCTCTTTAGATTGAAGCCATACATAAAATTCAAGCTGCCTTTTTAATGTTTTTTCCCAATCGCTTGCACCAGTAGCGGAAGATGGCTTTAAGCCTCCTTTGTCTGAGGATAAAGCATAAGCGGCGACAGGGTTTTGATACCCTTGGTGACAATGGCTAGCTCCAATACGCCATGACCAGTTGGCATGGTCGCCAAGGCCTCCGCCCCAAGAGGTATACCACGCCATTAAGTAATGACAGGCACCCTTTCCGTTTCCAGGGTACGGATTCCCCTGTTTGCCGCTTCCAATCGTTTGAAAATATTTATCGTACATACCGTAACGAAGAAAATCCCCCATTTTTTTCGCTTTATCAAGATAGGCTGACTCATTATAGCCGAGTTCCTTCGCCCAATACATCACTTGTATTGCACGCGCATCAGCATCCGTCGCATTGGTATAGCGCCACTGAGCAGCTGGTGCTTGATTTTCTTTTGTGAACAAGCTCATAAAGCCTTCATTCGGCTTTCCAAAAGATTTATCATCTTGTGAAGGATGAGGGATGGCCTCCCATACGGATTCCTGCGGCCCGCGCTGGAATGTGTTCACATATGCAGCTTTATGTGATGGGTTGAGCAAGTTTCCATATTTATACCAGTTATCGACATCAAGCAGCCAGTGCATTAAATACGTTTCATTCGTTCCATAGGTTGATTTCAATTCACCATCAATCGGATCTTGACCCGCAGGACGAGCACCGCTTAACTGGCTAGGGTATTGATCCGGGTATGGTTTTTCTGCTGCGTATGTGGCTGGGCTAGAAGGATTGTAGGCGCTCATATGCGGCTGCTCATCATTTCCATCTTCATTTACTGGGATGATGTACTTCTCCATATTGTCCCAGGCTGCCTCTAATTTGCTCCAATCCCCTGTGTAATGTCCGTACAACACCTCAAGCCACAGCCAATAGCTATACGCTTCTGAAGTCGTCATATGCCCATAATCAGGCGCTTCGCAAATGAGCGTCTCGATTGAATGATACGGAATTCCTTCCGGTGAAAAATATCCATTCGCATCACTTTTAATTTGATGATAAAGCGTTAAAAACCGTTCTTTGTTTGACAAGTTCTTCACCCTTTCAATACATCTTGATTTTTATTTGTCTGGAAGTGCACCAAATACCAAAGCACCATCATCAAAAACAGGAATCCTCGCTGTTTTTTGCATATTGGAAGTTAAGCCTTGAAAGGAATAATCATTTGAGGCATCCCATATATTCGCCCCATTTGGTGCAGATAATCGAAATTGTATTTCCTTCTTATGCTCTGATTCTCCTCCAGGAAAAATCGCTACGCCCGTAAAATCAATTTCTGCATAATATACGTGGGCTGATGCGTCATATACCTTCAGCGGAGATAAGGAAGCGCCTTCATTGTAGGCTGCTGTCACTTGAATATCTTTTTCAGTGAATCCCTTTGCAAAGACCTCACTCAGATTGACATAATATCTAAAGGACAGCGTTTGACTGCTTCTTGCCGGCCAGCCGGACCGATTGTATAGAACCGCCTTCACCTGAGTTGATGTTGTATCGTTATTCATCAGAGCTGCCTCTACAAAAAACTCATCCTGAGCCTGTTCTTTAGGCGGGAAATTTGGCAGCTTAGATTGCCCCTTTCCAAACAGCTGCACCATTTTGGCTATATTTCCAGTAAAGGCGGCATTATAGTCCGTCGCCACCTCGTTTGATACATAATCGGAGATGTCATCGTCATATTGATCCTGTGCATTAGGCCCGCCAACAAGCGCTCCATAAAGAGTGTGCCGATGATACGGAGGATTTGTCAGCTGGTTAGACCATGAGCCATGTGCAGTTCGATGGTGTGGATGCTTCGGCGGGTTCTGGCCAAACCCAACGACATAGCTTCTATTGAGCGGATTATCACCAAGCATATAGTGAGTTTGATTGACCGCAAACGTTTGATATCGATTCTTTTTTTCTTCATCTGAAACCCAATCAGCATAGACAAAGGCTAAAAATGCTGCATTTGCTGTATAACGAAGCGATCCCCATTGATCTAGCCATGCCAAACCGCCAGGCGTATAAGTGATTCTTTCGACTTTTCCATTTTGAACAAGACCTGTGGTCCAGTAATCGAGGTTACGCTCTGTCGATTCTATAAATCTATTCTCCTTCGTGATTCTTGCGAGTAAGATTTGTGAAGCGAAGAAAGTATTGTCCCATGACATGGTAAACGTATAATCCCAATCCTTTTGCCATTCTTCTACTGCTTTTAGTGCTTGATTTAAATAGGTCTCTTCATTTGTTGCCAAGTACAGCCAGATTCCGCCCCAAATGAGTTCGTCAATATAGCCGCTCCAGGAGTTGTAAAACGGCTGAGCGTTTGTGACACAATCTGTATACTCGCCGCGATACCTGTCAGCAAATGCATAAAGCTGTTTCGCGTGGGTCAGAAGCTTTGCTGCATAAGGGGCATCTGTCTCTTTAAAAATGATAGAACTCGCTGCTAAAGCTGCAGCAGTTTGTGCGGCTACTTCTGTTCCTGGACAATTTTCATCAATTTTAAAAGCTGGCCGGCTCATCGGCATCACTTCTGCCGGTCCCCACCAAGCATGATCAGCGTTCCCATCACCTACCTGCGCCCAAAACTCGTTCGGACCTGTATGTGCTTTCAAAAAATAATCCGTTGCCCACCTGATTTGATCGAGGATGTCATCAAGCAGTTCTGCCTCTTCATAGGCTTCTCGGTATTCATATACTGTCCATGCAAGCACAGCTGCTGAGTAGGCCATCGGAAGCCCAAATTTCACATGATCACCTGCGTCATACCAGCCGCCAGTTAAATCATGCCCTACATCCTTCCCGTCCTCTAGTCCAGAATCTCCCCGCCAGTTGAGACGGCTGCTTTCGGGAAGCTTTCCAGACCGCTGCGCTTCATAAAACAACAAGGATTTTTGAAGAACCTCTACATAGTTATAAGATGCCATTTCCGTATGACTCACTCCTTCTTTTTAGTCAAACATGAATAGACAAGCCACCTCCTTTTATTCAGTACGTGATTTGAACAGTTTTGAAAAGAATCAAATACGTTTCAAAAATAAGCATAGTAAACAGCAATCAGCTTTACGCTCATCGAAGGTTTTTTCTCTTGATTCTTTTTGTGACTGTACCCAGAATGATCATATGTCGCATGAGAACATTTCAGACGGCGAAATTCTCTTTTTTGCTCTATTTGGGTAGAAAGAATGACATACAATCTCTTCTCTTAAAACATCACGTTAAATCAAGGTATATGAATGAATAAGAAAATGATTCCATTTGGTGGAAAATCTTTATTAGTTAACATAATAAAATTATTGTATATGAAAAAAGAACGCCCCTTTAAGGACGCTCTTCATGAATCGCATTAAAACAAAGAAAGCTGGTTTTGATCGGGAAGTGCTTCTAAGCAGCCTTGACGATCTAAATATTCTAGAATCGTTTTCGACACTTTTCCGCGTTTTTGTAAATCTTCTTTTGAAAGGAATTCCCCGTCTTGTCGTGCGCGAACAATATTTAACGCAACGTTTGTTCCGAGTCCAGGGATCGAGTTGAATGGCGGAATTAATCCATCTCCATCAATGATAAACTCTGTTGCACTTGATCGATAGAGGTCCACTTTTTTGAAATGGTAGCCTCTTTCACACATTTCAAGTGCAAGCTCTAGTACAGTTAATAGGTTCTTTTCTTTCGGTGATGCATCTAGACCTTTTGAGTTAATATCGTCCATGACTGCTCGAATCGCATTCGATCCTTTTGTCATCGTTTCGATATCAAAGTCATCTGCACGAACGGTAAAGTAAGCCGCATAGTATAAAAGTGCATGATGCACCTTGAAGTAGGCTATCCGTACAGCCATTAATACGTAAGCAGCTGCGTGGGCCTTAGGGAACATGTATTTGATCTTTTTACAAGAATCAATATACCAGTTCGGTACATTATTATTCTTCATTTCTTCTTCCCATTCAGGGGGAAGTCCCTTTCCTTTACGAACAGACTCCATGATTTTAAATGCGAGTGACGGCTCTAAGCCCTGATAGATGAGATAGACCATAATATCGTCACGACACCCAATCACTTCACTTAGTTCACACGTTTTATTGTGAATGAGTTCTTGCGCGTTTCCGAGCCATACATCCGTCCCGTGTGATAGTCCAGAGATCTGAACAAGCTCTGAGAAGGTCGTTGGTTTTGTATCCTCAAGCATTTGCCGAACAAACCTTGTCCCAAACTCCGGAATACCGAGTGTACCTGTTTTACAGCCAATTTGCTCTTCTGTTACACCTAGAGGCTCTGTTCCTTGGAAAATTTTCATCACTTCTGGATCGTCTGTTGGAATCGTTTTTGGATCGATTCCGCTTAAATCCTGTAGCATACGAATAACCGTTGGATCATCGTGCCCTAGTATATCCAGCTTGAGCAAGTTGTCATGGATTGAATGGAAATCAAAATGCGTCGTTTTCCAATCAGAACCTGTCGCATCTGCTGGATATTGAATTGGTGAGAAATCATAAATGTCCATATAATCCGGCACTACGATAATACCGCCTGGATGCTGGCCCGTTGTCCGTTTGACCCCTGTACAGCCTTGGACAAGCCGGTCGATTTCTGCGCCCCTCATATGAAGATTATGATCTCCAGCGTAGCCTTTCACGTAACCATATGCTGTTTTTTCTGCAACAGTACCAATCGTACCTGCTCGGTATACATACTCTTCACCGAACAGCTCTTTCGTATAGTTATGTGCAATCGGCTGATATTCACCTGAGAAGTTCAAGTCGATATCAGGGACTTTGTCTCCTTTAAAACCTAAGAACGTTTCAAACGGAATATCATGTCCATCTTTTTTGTACGGCGTACCACATTCTGGACAGTCTTTGTCAGGAAGGTCAAAGCCTGAACCAACAGATCCGTCATTAAAGAACTCCGAATGCTTACAGCTTGGACATACATAATGCGGAGCAAGTGGGTTCACTTCGGTAATCTCTGTTAATGTTGCAACAAGAGATGAGCCGACAGATCCCCTTGAACCAACAAGATATCCATCATCAAGTGATTTCTTTACAAGCTTATGAGAGATTAAGTAAATAACGGCGAATCCATGGCCGATAATACTTTTTAATTCTTTCTCAATACGGTCTTCTACAATTTTCGGCAAATCATCTCCGTAGATGCTGCGCGCCATTTGATAGCTCATTTCCCGTATTTCTTCATCTGCACCTTCAATTTTTGGTGTGTATAGGTCATCTTTGATTGGTTTAATGCTTTCGACCATCTCAGATACTTTTTTCGTATTCGCCACGACGATCTCTTTCGCTTTTTCGTCTCCTAGGAAGGAGAATGCTTCAAGCATTTCATCTGTCGTTCTAAAATGAACTTTTGGCAGTTCGTGACGGTTAAGCGGATTTGCTCCACCCTGTGATGAAATTAAGATTTTACGATAAATTTTGTCTTCTGGATGCAGATAATGCACATTTCCAGTTGCCACGACTGGTTTATTGAGCTTTTCGCCAAGCTTCACAATGTTTGTGATGATTTCTTTTAACGCACGTTCATCTCGAACAAGCTCCAGCTGCAGCAGATGCTGATACACTTCTGGCGGATGAACTTCTAAATAGTCGTAAAATGCTGCAATGTCTTCCACCTCATCAGGTGATTTTTGCATCATCCCTTCAAAGACCTCACCCTTATCACAGGCAGACCCGATAATTAAACCTTCTCGATATTTCTCAAGCTGTGAGCGCGGAATGCGCGGCACCCGGTAGAAATAATGAATATGAGAAAGAGAAACAAGTTTGAATAAATTTTTCAGACCGGTCTCATTTTGTGCGATCAGAATGGCATGGTAAGGACGTGAGCGCTGGTAGGCATTAGACTGACCCATGTTTTCATTCAATTGATCGTGATAGGCAATTTCTTTTTCAGCCGCATCTTTTAGCATCTTCAGCATGAGGTAGCCTGTCGCCTCTGCATCGTAAATGGCCCGGTGATGCTGCGTCAGTTCTATATCGAACTTTTTACAAAGTGTATTGAGCCGGTGATTTTTAAATTCAGGGTAAAGGAATCGGCCGAGTTCAAGTGTATCAATCACAGGGTTTGACGCTTTATCTGTTTTTAACAGGCGTTTGTACGCTGCATTTAAAAAGCCCATATCAAAACTTGCATTGTGCGCAACAAGGATATCTTGTCCAATCCATTCTTTGAAATCGCGCACGACATCGACGACATCTGGAGCATCTCTGACCATATCATCCGTAATACCCGTTAATTCGATCGTTGTCGCTGATAATGGGTGATGAGGATTTGCAAATGCCTCAAAGCGGTCAATGATTTCCCCGCCTTTTATTTTCACTGCTGCCAGCTCAATGATCGTGTCATAAACGGCTGAAAGTCCAGTTGTCTCTACGTCAAATACGACATACGTCGCGTCATCTAACAAACGGTGCTCCGGATTATAGGCAATGGGTACTCCGTCGTCCACCAAGTTGATTTCCACACCGTACATCATTTTGATGTCATGCTTTTTACTTGCTGCATACGCATCTGGGAAGGATTGTACAACCGCATGATCCGTCAGGGCAATCGCTTCATGTCCCCATTTTTTTGCTTGTTCCACCAGCCCGCCAATGCCAGTGACAGCATCCATTTGGCTCATTGGGGAATGCAAATGAAGCTCGACACGTTTTTCACCCTCAGGTGCCGTATCCTCTTTCAGCTGAGGTTTCATTTCATTGACGTCATTGGCAATCATGACAAGGTCTCTGACAAACGTATCGTTTTGAATGCTTCCTCTTGCTTTGACCCACATGCCTTTTTTCAATGATTTCATCAGCTGGGCATCTTCTTTTTCTCTTGCAAACATTTTGATTAAAATACTGTTTGTATAATCTGTAATCTTAAAGATACAAAGCGTTCTGCCGCTTTTCAGCTCACGCGTTTCTGCATCGAATACGTAGCCTTGAACGGTGATTCTTCGTTCCTCATCCATAATACTATCAAGCGTACGAATTTCTTCATTGTCTTTAATTTGATAGCCAATCATGAGAGGACCAGACGGAGCTTCATCCTGCTCCTCACTTTCCTTCTTCTCCATCTCAGTGAGGGCTTGCATCGCTCTTTCTTGATCTTCAGCAAGCTTTTGTTCTCTGAACTTCTGAATCTCTTGATCTGATACAAAAATTTCTGTATCGAATTGCAGCTCTGGAAAGCCCACTTGTTTAAAAGCAGCCTGGAGCATTGGGCTGTACTTCTTCTTGATGGCCAAAGCCTCTGTTTCGCTTTTCGTTTTGATGATGATTTTATGTCCAGACAGCGATGGTTTTTGCTGCTGAAGCAAGCTGATGATTGGAGGAGAAATTCCTTGAAGCTCTTCCACACAATGTGACCAATACGATTGAACGAGCTCTTCAGAGACGTTCGGATCATTGACTTCAATCGTACAAGTGACTTGTGCAATATGAGAAAATGCATTTGTCAGCCTGCTGAGAAACATCGCATATACCTTGTAAGGCAAAAGCGCCTTAAATTTAAAAAGGAAATGCCACGTTTTCGTCGCCTTATGCACCGTCAATTTGACGATTTCTCCTTCTTCAAAGTAACGACTGAGGTCATCATCTGTCATTTGAATCTGATTGAGTAATATATGAAATTGCCGCCGTGTGATCGGTAATTGTTCATCCAAGACAGAACCCTCCTTTTGTCAATCAGAAAGGTACCTCTTTTCTACAGGAGGTACCTTCATTTTTTTGTTCGTTTTTATGCTTGGCGTATAAATGAAATCAGCTCATCAACAGATACTTCATGTGATTCACCTGATTTTCTAAACTTCACTTCAACAATGCCTTCTTCTGAACGTTTTCCGCAGCTAATGCGAATTGGCAGCCCAATTAAATCACTGTCTGCAAATTTTACTCCGGCACGCTCTTGGCGGTCATCGAAAAGTACGTCAAAGCCCTCATCTTCTAAGCGCTCGTATAACGTTTCAGCCAGCTCTTTTTGAGCATCGTTTTTCATATTTAATGCAAGGAGATGAAGGTCATATGGCGCAACAGTTTCGGGCCAAATGATTCCTTTCTCATCGTGATGCTGTTCAACAATTGCTGAAAGAGTTCTGGAGATACCGATACCATAGCATCCCATAATCATTGGCTGCGCTCGTCCATTCTCATCGAGGTACGTCGCATCCATTGACTCAGAATAACGAGTGCCTAGTTTAAAGACTTGTCCTACTTCAATCCCTTTGGCAAACTGGATTGTGCCTTCTCCATCTGGAGAAACATCTCCTTCTTGAATCAAACGAAGATCTGTGAATTCTTTCACTGATACATCACGCGCAGGATTGACATTGACATAGTGATAATCCGCTTCGCTTGCACCTGCGACAGCATTTGTCATGCCTTTAACCGCAAGGTCTGCATAAATATCGACTTCTGCTTCCAGCTTAACAGGACCAACAAATCCAGGCTCTGTTCCGATGACTTCTAGTACTTCTTCGCGAGTAGCAAGCTCTACAAGCTGTGCTCCTACCAAGTTTTTCACTTTCACATCATTTACTTCATGGTCGCCTCTAGTCAGGATTAGAACATACGCATCATCTGCTTTAAACAAAACAGACTTGATACAAAGAGAAGGATCAACTTCTAAAAATCCAGCGATGTCTTGAATCGTTTTTACTTGCGGTGTGTGGACTTTTTCAAGTTCTTTGAAGTCCGCAGGATTTGCTTCTTCTCCGTGATAAACAGCTTCAGCCATTTCAATGTTCGCAGCATAGGAAGATGTGTCAGAGTATGCAATTGTATCTTCTCCTACTTCTGACAGTGCCATAAACTCATGTGTATCTTTTCCTCCCATTGCACCAGAATCTGCAATGACTGGTCTAAAATTAAGACCTACTTTTGAGAATACATTGGAGTAAGCTGTAAACATCTTGTTGTATGTGTCATCAAGGCTTTCTGGTGAAGAATGGAATGAGTACGCATCCTTCATAATAAATTCACGTCCGCGCAGCAGCCCAAAACGCGGTCTCTGTTCATCGCGGAATTTTGATTGAATTTGATAAAGAGTTAAAGGAAGCTTCTTATACGATTTTACTTCGCTGCGTACGAGTGATGTGATCACCTCTTCGTGCGTTGGGCCAAGTGCGAACTCGCGGCCATGACGATCTTTCATACGCATCAATTCTGGACCGTATGTATACCATCTTCCTGACTCTTGCCACATTTCTGCCTGCTGCAGCACTGGCATTAACAGCTCAGCTGCTCCTGCCTTTTCCATTTCCTTGCGAACAATGGATTGAATATGCTGGATGACTTTATGAGCAAGCGGCAGATAATGATAGATTCCGCTTGTATTTTGCCTAATGAACCCAGCTCTTACTAAGAGCTGATGACTTTTTGCCTCAGCATCTGCCGGCACCTCTCGAAGAGTTGGAATGAAAGTCAGGGATTGTCTCATGTCGTTACACCTCATTTATGAAATAGGACTTCTCACAAAAACTCTTGTTTCCCGTAATGAGAAACAAGAGACATTGGTTTTTATAAAAATAATCGCTGGATGTCATTCCACGTAACCACTAGCATTAACAGCATGAGGAATGCAACACCGATAAAGACAACAAGTGCTTCTTTCTCACGATTAATTGGTTTACCACGAATGGCTTCAACAAACAAGAATAGTAAACGTCCTCCGTCTAGTGCAGGAATCGGTAATAAATTCACGATGCCTAAGTTGATACTAAGGAACGCCGCAAACTGCATTAATGTTAACACACCTTGCTTGGCTACTTCTCCTGTCATGTCATAGATCCCAACAGGACCTGCTAACATATCTAGTGAAAATTGTCCTGTGACAATTTTTTGCAAGTTCGTTAAAATCAGTCCTGCTGTTGAAATCACAGTCGTTCCTGAGGATGAAATAACCTTCAGAAATCCATTTTCAGTTGGCGGATAAGATCCGAAACGGCCAATGCTTTTTCCGTCTGCTCTCACAGCTTCTGGAACAACCTGCACAGTGCTTTCTTTGCCTTCTCGGTCAATGACGACATTCATTTTTTTCTCAGGGTTCTTTTGAACGGTTTGAACGACGTCTGTCCAAGAATTCATTTTATCCCCGTTAATGGACACGATGTGGTCTCCCTGCATGAGTCCAGCTTCTGCCGCTCGGCCGTCTTTCGTCAGCTTGCCGAGTACAGGATCATCAACGGTTACCCCTTGAATAAAGCCTAAAGCAACCAAAATCACATACGCCAGGATAAAGTTCATAATCGGTCCAGCTGCGATCGCTTTAATACGCTGCCATACCGTTTTTGATCCAAATTGACGATTGTATGGTGCGATTTGAATTTCTTCACCATCTGCAATATAAAAGCTTGTTTGACTGACATTGTAGCCAGTTAAAATATCTTCATTTCCAGCTTCATATCCTGAGATTCTCATGGCATGATCTAAATCAATCTGCTCAACTTCGATGACAAGTGCATCAGGATATTTTTCTTTGTCATTTAAAATGATTTTTTCTACTTCATTTTGCTCATTGAATAAGAGCCCCACTGTATGACCTGGTTTAATTTCAATGACTTCAGGGTCCTCTCCTGCCATTTTAACAAATCCGCCAATAGGGAGAAGTCTAATGGTATAAACGGTTTCCTTTCGTTTAAAGGAGAAAATCTTCGGCCCAAAACCAATTGCGAACTCGCGGCATAAAATCCCCGCTCGCTGCGCCATAATTAAATGGCCAAGCTCGTGGAAAAAAACGAGCGTTCCAAAAATAATAATAAACGCAATCACTGTATTCACGAACATACCACCTTATGTGAGGATTGATTGAACAAAGTCTCGTGTATCTTTGTCCACTTCATGGATATCTTGCAAACTAGGCGTTGAAATCACATGATGTCTATTTAGTGCCTTTTCAATCAATTCTTCAATTTGCAGGAACGTTACTTTGCCTTTCAGAAATGCATCAACTGCCATTTCATTTGCTGCATTGAGCACAGCAGGCATTGTCCCTCCTATTTTACCTGATTCATAAGCAAAATGTAAGCAGCGATACCTGTCAAAATCCGCTTTTTGGAAATTCAATTGTCCAATCTCCCAAAGGTTCAATGATTTCGCTTCTGGTAATGGCGCCCTGTCAGGGTATGTGAGTGCATATTGAATGGGCACTCTCATGTCTGGTGTCCCTAACTGAGCCATGACGCTTTTATCGTGAAATTCCACCATCGAATGGATAATGCTCTCTTTATGTAACAGCACATCAATTTGTTCATACGGTATATCAAACAACCAATGTGCCTCAATCACCTCGAGCCCTTTATTCATCATCGTCGCTGAATCAATGGTAATTTTCGCTCCCATTGACCAGTTTGGGTGGTTCAGCGCTTCTTCAACCGTAACACCTTCAAGTTCAGTTCGTTTTTTATCTCGGAAACTACCACCTGAAGCTGTCACGATTAAGCGTTCAATGTTTTTAGCTTGTTCACCTTGCAGGCATTGAAAAATAGCGGAATGCTCACTATCGACAGGAAGTAAAGGTACATCATATGTTTTCGCGTACTCTTTTACTATATGACCAGCTGTGACAAGTGTTTCCTTATTTGCGAGTGCAATCGTCTTTTTTTGTTCAATGGCCTTTAATGTTGGAACAAGCCCAACACTTCCTACAAGTGCATTGACCACAACGTCCACTGCATCATAGGTCGCTGCCTCGATGTTGGCTTCATCACCAGCAGCCATCTTGACATCGTATTCAAATGAATGACCTTTTAGCGTCTGATAAGTCTCTTCACTTAAACATCCGACAAATTCAGGCTGAAACTGTTCTATGATTGGAATGGCCTTATCTACATTTCGGCCAAATGTCATGGCTTTCAGCTTAAATTTGTCTGGGTGCTGCCTAATCACATCTAATGTTTGTTCTCCAATTGATCCTGTTGCGCCTAATAGCGAAATATATTTCAAATTGCCACTCCTTCTCTCGTTCAATAAGTTTCTATGAGGTTAGCTGGCAAACGTTGCGAGCAGTAAATATAAAAACGGCAGAACGAACAAAAAGCTGTCAAACCTGTCCAAAATCCCGCCATGTCCAGGGAGAATTGTCCCTGAATCCTTTACGTGATAATGACGCTTTAAAGCAGATTCCACAAGGTCGCCAAGCTGTCCAAAGATACTGAGCAAAAGAGTAATAAACATAACAAGCAGATATGATGGCAAAAATCCTGTAACCGCCTGAAACACAAATGACAACACGACCGCTGTGACGATTCCGCCGATAAATCCTTCTACTGTTTTGTTTGGACTGATCTCTGGCCAGAGCTTTCGTTTCCCCATAGATTTCCCAATAAAGTAAGCACCTGAGTCAGTGGACCAAATAATCACTGCTGCGAAGAAGATCGCACTCATGCCATATAAGCCTCTAATTTGGATGAAATAATAGAAACTGACGCCAATATATAATGTCGCTAATACAACAAAAGCAACCTCATCGAATGTGAAAGAGTTTTTGCTCAACACTGTATAAGTTAAAAGGATTAAGACTGCAAATAAAGCAATTTGCATTTTTGATGCGTCTACGTTCGGGAAGAAGCTGTTCTCTCCGCCCATTAAAAGCCAAAGCAATATTAAGCTGACAATACCAGGAAAGCTGAAAATCGATATCTTTTTCATTCTTAGAAGCTCAAAGAGAGCGACACTTCCCATTAAGTAAATCAGCAGGGTAAATGGCATCTGTCCATATATAACCGCAAGTAAAAAGACTGCAGCTGCCAAAACACCCGTCAAAATTCTTTGTTTCATCTGCACCACCCTCTAAATTCCACCGAACCTCCGGCCGCGGCGCTGGTATTCTCCGATAGCGCCTATAAGATGCTCATCAGAAAAGTCAGGCCAAAGCACATCCGTAAAGACAAACTCGCTGTATGCAATTTGCCAAAGCATAAAGTTACTTAATCTAATTTCTCCACTTGTGCGAATAAGCAAATCCGGATCTTGAAGAGATTCTGTCATTAAATAAGCTGAAAACATCTCTTCTGTGATGTCTTCTGCTTGAAGCTTACCTTCTTTGACTTTTTCAGAAATTTGTCTGCATGCGGAGACGATTTCTGTGCGCCCTCCATAGTTGAGCGCAAAATTCAAAACGAGTCCGTCGTTATTCGCCGTACTCTTTACTGCGTTCTCTACCGCTCTTTTCGTATGCTGCGGGAGGCCGTCTGGATCACCTGTTAAGCGCACACGGACATTTTCCTCGATGAGTTCAGGCAGGTAGATGTTCAAAAATTCTTCAGGAAGCTTCATTAAAAAGTCTACTTCTAGTTTTGGACGTTTCCAATTTTCCGTAGAGAAAGCATACAAAGTCAGCACTTTGACATTCAGCTCATTTGCAAGCTTTGTCATGCGCTTGACGACTTTCATTCCTTCATGATGTCCTGCTACCCGTGGAAGAGCACGTTTTTTCGCCCATCTTCCGTTCCCATCCATGATAATGGCGATATGTTCAGGAATTTCTCCATTTAATATGTCTTCTTTTGTCAGGCTTTCTAAGTTGGAAGCAGCAGTTTGCTGATTCTTCCAATTTTTGAGTATATTGAGCATGAGATTCCTCCATCACCCAAAAAGGTTGCGTTCCCGCTAATAATATAGTCACCAACAGTATTAACAAAAAAACCCCCTGTAAACATGAAGAGGGTCTTTTCACTATTATCTATTGTACATAGTTTTTTCTTAAACTTCCATGATTTCTTTTTCTTTATCTTTCGTCACGTCATCAATTTTAGCGACATATTCATCTGTCAATTTTTGAACATCCTCTGTCGATGATCTTAATTCATCTTCAGTGATCTCACCATTTTTCTCAAGTTTTTTCAACTCATCGTTTGCATCACGACGAACATTACGAACAGCTACTTTTGCTTCTTCTGAATATTTTCTTACCACTTTCACAAGCTCTTTACGTCTTTCTTCTGTTAGTGCAGGAATCGCAATGCGGATCACATTTCCGTCACTTGTTGGCGTGATGCCAAGATCAGACTTTTGGATCGATTTTTCGATATCACCGATGGCTGTTTTATCATAAGGTGTGATAATCAGCATACGTGCTTCTGGCACTGTGATTGACGCGATTTGGTTGAGTGGTGTTTGTGCACCGTAATAATCAACCGTCACTTTATCAAGCAATGAAGCATTTGCTCTGCCCGCACGAACAGTTGCTAGTTCACGTCCGTATGCTTGAACGGCTTTTTCCATTTTTTCTTTCGTTTGGTTCAATACTTCTTTTGACACGTTATTTCCCCCTCACAATCGTTCCAATTGATTCGCCATTTACGGCACGTTTAATATTTCCTTCTTCCATAATGGAGAATACGATTAATGGAATGTCATTGTCCATACATAATGAGGACGCAGTAGAATCCATTACAGCAAGCCCTTCTTTTAACACGTCAAGATATGAAAGCTTATCATATTTTACTGCATCCGCATCTGTACGAGGATCAGCACTGTAGACACCGTCTACATTATTTTTCGCCATTAAAATGACATCTGCTTCAATTTCTGCTGCACGAAGTGCTGCCGTTGTATCTGTAGAGAAATAAGGGTTACCAGTACCTGCAGCAAAAATCACGACACGTTTCTTCTCAAGATGACGGATCGCTTTTCTTCTTATGTATGGCTCTGCAACCTGTCTCATTTCGATAGAGGTTTGTACCCTAGACTGAATGCCAAGCGTTTCTAGGCTGTCCTGTAGCGCGAGTGAATTCATCACTGTTGCCAGCATGCCCATGTAGTCTGCTGTTGCACGGTCCATTCCCAAGTCACTGCCTGTCTTACCGCGCCAAAGGTTTCCTCCGCCTACAACAACTGCAACCTCAACATCAAGCTCTGCAATTTCTTTTACTTGCTTTGCAATTGATTGAATGACAGTTGGGTTAATTCCATTTCCAGCATCACCTGCTAGTGCTTCGCCACTTAGCTTCAGTACAATGCGATTATATTTCGGTTTGCTCATGATAACCTCCAAGTGTAAACTATACCGTCTCTTATTATGCGTAAGAAACTGTCTTTTGTAAATCAATATCCTCTAAAAAATAGGGAACACAGTGCTTGTGCTCCCTAAAAAAGCCCCAGAGAGCTTTTCAAACATTATTTTTTCACTTGGCTCATAACTTCTTCAGCAAAGTTGTCTTGACGCTTTTCAATACCTTCGCCCACTTCATAGCGAACATAAGTTTGAATGCTTGCGTTTTTCGCAGCTACTACTTGTTTCACTTTTTCATCTGGGTTTTTAACGAATGCTTGGTCAAGTAAGCAAATTTCTTCGAAGAATTTGTTTAGACGGCCTTCTACCATTTTAGCTACGATATTTTCAGGCTTTCCTTCTTGAAGCGCTTGCTGTGTTAATACTTCGCGCTCACGGTTTGCTTCTTCTTCTGACACTTGGTCACGAGAAATGTATTTAGGGTTTACAGCAGCAACGTGCATTGCAATGTCTCTTGCAAGCTCTTCGTCAGTTGTTCCGTTAAGAACAGCTAACACACCGATGCGTCCGCCCATGTGTAAGTAAGAACCGAATGCTGCGTTATCTTCTTTCGTGATAACAGAGAAACGACGTAGAGTGATTTTCTCTCCGATTTTTGCAATTGCAGATGTGATATGCTCTTCAACAGTTGAACCGTTTTCCATTTTAGAAGCATGAGCTTCTTCAATTGTTGCAGGTTTAGCAGCAAGCAAATGATCAGCAAGTTCGTTAAGAAGTGATTGGAATCCTTCGTTTTTCGCAACGAAATCAGTCTCAGAGTTCACTTCTAGGATCACGCCTGTGTTGCCGTCAGTTTTGATAAGAGTTAATCCTTCTGCAGCAATACGGTCTGCTTTTTTCGCAGCTTTTGCAATTCCTTTTTCTCTTAGAAGATCGATTGCTTTGTCGATGTCACCATCAGTTTCTGTTAACGCTTTTTTACAGTCCATCATACCTGCACCAGTTTTTTGACGCAGTTCTTTAACTAATTGAGCAGTAATTGCCATTTTACATTTCCTCCTTCTATGTTAAAACACGGATTACTAGGTGAAAAAAAGGTGATAAAAGGCATTTCCCTCTTATCACCTTTTGAATAGGTTACGCAGTTGTTGTTTCAGTTTCTGTCGTTTCTTCTACAACAGCTTCTTCTTCGCCTTGTTTAGACTCAAGAATCGCATCTGCCATTTTAGCAGTTAGAAGTTTTACAGCACGGATTGCATCATCGTTTGCAGGGATCACAACATCAATTTCGTCTGGATCACAGTTTGTGTCAACGATACCGATGATTGGGATATTCAATTTACGAGCTTCTGCAACTGCAATACGCTCTTTACGAGGGTCGATAATGAAAAGTGCATCCGGAAGACCTTTCATGTCTTTGATTCCGCCTAGGAATTTTTCAAGACGCTCTAATTCTTTTTTCAGTTGAACGACTTCTTTCTTAGGAAGAACATCGAATGTACCGTTTTCTTGCATTTTTTCAATATCTTTTAAACGTTTGATACGTTTTTGGATTGTTTCAAAGTTTGTTAAAGTTCCACCAAGCCAGCGTTGGTTCACATAGAACATACCAGAACGGATTGCTTCTTCTTTCACTGAATCTTGTGCTTGCTTTTTCGTACCAACGAAAAGGATTTTCCCTCCGTCAGCAGCAAGGTTTTTCGTGAAGTTGTAAGCTTCTTCTACTTTTTTCACCGTTTTTTGAAGATCGATGATGTAGATACCGTTACGCTCTGTAAAGATGTAACGCTTCATTTTTGGGTTCCAACGGCGCGTTTGGTGACCGAAGTGAACACCAGCTTCTAGCAATTGTTTCATAGAAATAACTGACATTTTGTTGCCTCCTAATATAATGGTTTTTTTTCCTCCGCTCAAGTCATGTTCACATAAAACTGCGCCACGGCAGCACCTTCATACGAATCATTAAGCGTGTGTATTTAACACCAAGAAATAATATAACACATGATGGACTGACAATCAAGAATCCTTTACAGCTTTCCGCTAAATTTTAATAAAAGCTCGATTTCTGTCTTGCCCGTTTTCAGTTCTTTCGCTATTTCTTCTAGCGAATGCCCTTTGTCATATAAGGTCTTCACTTGGTCCTCGAATGTTTCTTCTATTTCACTTTCAGAAGGCACAGAAGCTTCTGATTCAAGATGTGGAACGGGTTCGTTTACCTTCTCTTCCTGCACTTCAACTTCACTAAGGAGAGCCGACAAGTGCTCTGGTACTGGATCTTCACTTTCTACCGATTGCTGGGATTCAATTGGTGGTTGTGGCTGCTTTGGTGTCTGAAAATCCGATTTCAGCTCTTCAGCAGAAAAATCAGGGGAAGCGGCTGCCACTTTTGATAGTTTGTCATTCTCTTCTTTGACTTCCATCAAAAATGCAGCCAGGGTATTTTCCGTTTCTTCTAGAAGTTCTCGCTGCTTTTGTTCAGTTATCTTCAGCGAATTCATTCTCGTATATAAAATGATCACAAAATAAATAAGTGCAGCATGAAGCATGAAGCTAATCAGCCATAACATATTTTTTCACTCACTAACTCTTTAAGATTGAATGGCTTTATCAAGCAGATGCTTAAGCTTGAACAATGCCTTTGAATGAATTTGCGAAATGCGCGAGGTCGATAAATTGAGCACATGACCGATTTCTGTTAACGTCAGTTCCTCTTTATAGAAAAGACTGATCACGAGCTTTTCTTTTTCCGATAGCTCGGTCATTTTTTCAGCAAGCTGTTCTATTAATTCATCTTTCAGCATCTTCTCTTCAGGTGTCACTGTTTTCTCGTCGCGAATCATGACTTGGACGTTTTCACCGTCTTCTTGATCATGCAGCTTCTCGTCGATTGAAAGCAGATTCGCAAAGAAACCTTCATTCATTGTTGTGACAACATCCTGTTCACTCATGCCAAGTTCCTCTGCCACTTCTGTCGGCGTCACATTTCGTAAATAGCGCTGTTCAAGCTTTTCAATAGCCGCTTCTACTTTTTTTGTTTTTTCTCTTGATGTACGAGGCAGCCAGTCCTCTTTACGAAGACCGTCGATGATGGCCCCGCGGATTCTGAAGGATGCATATGTATCAAACTTCAGATCTCTTCCGGGGTCGAATTTTTCAAGGGCATCATATAAACCGAGCATCCCTAGACTGATCAAGTCTTCTTTATGCACTGACTTCGGGAGTCCGATGGAAATTCTTCCAACATGATATGTGACGAGCGGCATATAGCGGCGCATAAGATCATCTCCAGCAGCTGGGTCCTTCCACTCTTTCCATCTAGCCCATAGCGCCTGATCTTCGTAATTTAAGGATTGCATCTTTCTCCCCCTATACTTCCTTAGTTATATCTTCATAGTGCCTTGCTTCACAGTGCGGATCTCAAGCTCTGTCGTAAGCGGATCAAATTCAATCGTACGGCCATTGTTCCCGCCCGTATCCTCACTAATGATCGGGATGCGATAAAGAGACAGATGTTCTTTAACAGCTGATACGTTTCTAGGTCCAATTCTCATCAGATCATTGGTTGACTTAAACTTAAACATTTCTGCGCCGCCAGCAAGTTTTGCCTTTAGCGCATGTTTGCGTGCTCCTTCTTTAAGAAGCAGATCAATTGTATGCTTGACACCTGTATCTGCATATTTAGCCAAGTTCTCCACTGCCCCTTTTGCAAGGGATGAGTCTGGAAGCATGACATGGACAAGACCTGCCAGTTTTTTTTCCTGATCAAACAGAACAAGTCCTACACAAGAACCAAGTCCGGATGTCCGAATGCGGTCCGGTGTTTTCACAATCTGAACATCCGCTATACCAACCTTTACAACTGCCGGAATCTGAACGTTCATTACAGGTTACCTAATGCTTTGAATAGTTTTTCAAACGATTCAAAGTCTGGTAATAGAAACATATTTCCTTTCAGCTCTTGCTTATTTTGATCATCAAAAATCGATGTATCAATCACAATTGCCTGATCCCCTAGAGGGCTGAATTGCATTAACCCTTCACTAATGACAGCCCCGAACATATCGAGCGTAACATCTGGAACACTTGGGTGAAGCTGCAATTTTGTTAAATCGGCAAGGGCTGATAAATAAGAGCCTGCTAAAATATTTCCCAGCTCGTGTAGTGCTGACGTCCCCATCACATGCTCGTGAATGGTATCAATATCAAATGCCGGATCCTGTACAAGCTCTCTTACAAATTGCTCTGCTTGCTCAAATGGCATAATGAAAAAGATAGAGCCGGATAAATCTCCTTCCATCCGCAGGAAAATACTTGCAACTGGGAGGTCTGCACCGCCAAAGAAATCCATTAATTCTTCAAACGAGAGAACCTTGACAAACGGAACAGCCATATCTATTTTGCGATCCAATAGGCTGGCAAGAGCAGACGCGGCGTGGCCTGCTCCAATATTCCCAACCTCTCTTAATACATCCAGCTGTTCATCTTTTATTTCATTGAAAATGCTCATTTCACATCCTCCTTAATGAACAGGTGCATCTTGAACGCTCTTGTCGAGGACGGCACCAGGATGAATGATATTAAATAGACGCTGATCATGCTTAATGATACCTGTCACCCATGATTGTCCTTCTTTTTCAGCTGATTCAGGAGAAGATTCTACTTCTTCTTGATGGACTGTAATGACATCATTCGCTTCATCAACAATCCAGCCGACTTCAATGTCACCAACTTGTACAATAATCATTCTTGTTTCATCTGTAATGTCGTTGTCAGTTGATCCAAGTCTGACTCTAAGGTCGATGACAGGTGTCACGACACCGCGCAGATTAATAACACCACATATATAAGGGGCAACGCCAGGGACTCTTGTTGGCTGCTGCCATTTTTCAATGGACTTTACTTCTGATACTGAAATGGCGTATTCTTTTTTGTTTACGATAAACACAATCATCTTTTCGCCAGTTTTGATATCTGTACTCATTTCAGACCGCTCCTCTATTGTTTTTTACTTGATCAGTGCATTACAGTCAACGATGAGTGCAACTTGACCGTCGCCTAGGATTGTTGCGCCTGAGATCGCAAACACGTTTGGCAGGTAATCTCCTAGTGATTTCAATACAACCTCTTGCTGACCAATAAATGAATCGACCACAAATGCTGTCAGCTTATCTCCTTTACGAACAACGATGATGTGCAGTTCTTCCTCTAATTCATTCGCATTTGGTACGTGGAATTGTTTCTTCAAGTACACGACCGGTACGATAAATCCGCGGAAATCAATCACTTCACGATCATGCGTTTGAAGGATGTCGCTTTTCTTAATGACAGCCGTTTCAATAATAGAAGAAATCGGAATCGCAAATGTTTCCTCTTCCAGTTTCACAAGAAGAACGGAAATAATCGATAATGTAAGCGGAAGCTGGATCGAGAATAGTGAGCCCTGTCCTTCTGTTGAGTTGATGCTCACAGATCCACCTAGTGATTCCAGCTTGTTTTTCACAACGTCAAGGCCTACACCGCGGCCTGAGATGTCAGAAATCGTATCAGCTGTAGAGAAACCTGCTGCGAAGATCAATGAATCAATTTGATGATCTTCAAGCGTCTCTGCTTCTCTTTCTGTAATAACCCCGCGCTCTAATGCTTTTTCAAGCACTTTCTTACGGTTAATTCCGCCGCCATCATCTTCTACTTCAATGAAGACGTGGTTTCCGCTATGATACGCCTTTAATAGAACGGTGCCTTTTTCTGGCTTGCCTTTTTTCACACGTTCTTCTGGCGATTCAATTCCGTGATCTAGACTGTTTCTAAGTAAGTGTAAGAGCGGATCTCCAATCTCGTCGATGACTGTTCGATCAAGCTCTGTCTCAGCACCTTCAATGATCAGTTCAATTTTCTTATTCAGCTCTTTTGTCAATTGACGAATCATACGCGGGAATCTGTTAAACACTGTTTCCACAGGTACCATTCTCATGTTCAGGATGATCGATTGCAGGTCTCCAGAAATACGTGTCATTCTTTCAACGGTGTCTGTGAGTTCGTTATTTTCTAATTCTTTTGCAATCTGCTCTAAACGGCCTCTGTCAATCACCAGTTCTTCAAATAGATTCATTAGAGAATCGAGACGGTCAATGTTGACACGAATCGTTTTTGTTCCGCCGGCAGCTGCACCGTTATTGCCATTTGCTTTTGGCGCATCGCTTGCTGGTGCTTTCGCAGCAGGCACAGATACTTCTTCTTTTTCCTGTTCAGGTTTTGCCTCTTGTTTTTCAGCTTGAGCAGCTTCTTCAAATGCAGAGACTTCTGAGATCTCAACATGTTCAACTTCTGAGATCGCCATCACGATTTTTTTCACTTCATCCATCGGTTGTTTAGATAAATAAGAAATACTGAATTCAGATTCGAAATCTTCTGATTCTAAAAGTTCTGCATTTGGAACTGTTTTGACGACCTCGCCTGCTTCGTTCAGTCTTTCAAAGATCATATAGACACGAACGGCTTTTAATAAGCATGCGTCACTTAATGTCACATTGAGTTCATAACATTTAAAGCCTTGTTCCCTCGCTTCATCAAGCACTGTTCGTTCAAATTCGTTATAGTCTAAGTCGTTAGCAGCCGTAGCTGATACATCCGCTGTTTCAACACTAGGAGCTGCCTCAGCATGGCTTCCTGTCACATCTAGCTTTTTACTAACCTCTGTGACATCGCGTTTCCCATCTCCGCCTTCTGCAATTGATTGAACCATTGCTTCAAGGTGATCAAGTGCTTCAAACATCGTGTCCATTGACTCAGGTGTGACAATCATTTGTTCATTTCGAATGGCATCAAACATGTTTTCTAAATGATGTGTTAGCTGAGCCATATCAGCGTAGCCCATCGTTGCACTCATGCCTTTCAATGTGTGAGCCGCTCTGAATATATCATTCACTAGCTGCAAGTCGGTTGGGTTCTTTTCTAAATCAAGAAGTTTTTCATTACAAGTTTGTAAGTGTTCTCTGCTTTCATCTAAAAAGATATCTAAGTATTGGTTTACATCCAACGTGTTCACGCCCTCTCTTTTTTCATGGAGCTTATAATTGCATGTGCGATGTCATCCACATGCCTTGTTTCATGTGCAAGGCCTGCTTTAATGACTGATTTAGGCATTCCGAAAACAACACATGATTCTTCTTTTTCTGCAATGACTTTCGTAGGACCGCTTGCGACCATTTTTTTGACACCTTCTGTGCCGTCACTACCCATGCCTGTCATAATGACAGCAATTTTCTCGTAACCCTTTATATTGCTGATGGATTCAAATAAATAGTTAACAGAAGGTTTGTGCCGGCTTTCCGTGTCCTCTGGAGACAGCCTGATGACTAAGGATGCCCCTTGTTCATGAAGTGACATATTCATTCCACCAGGAGCTATGTAAGCCACTCCATTTTTAGCGATATCTCCATCTTGTGCTTCTTTAATCGAAATTTGAGATAAATGGTCTAACCTAGTAGCAAGTGATGCCGTAAATCCTGCCGGCATATGCTGCACAATCAAAATGGGTGCTTCTATGTCCTTTGGCAGCTTCGTGACGACTCGTTGAAGTGCTCTTGGCCCTCCCGTCGATGTTCCGATTGAAATAATCTTTCGGAGTGAGCTGCTTTTTACTGCTTGCGGGCGAGGAAAAGCCACTGGACTTGGCGTCTTCATCACCGGCTTAGGAGAAATCTGCACTTCTGTGCGTTTCCTTGACATCCCTGCCGCAAGCACTCGCTCTACAATTTGGCCTCTTACTTTGTGCAAATCGAGCGAAATACTTCCTGAAGGCTTTGTCACAAAGTCAAACGCACCAAGTTCTAAGCAATGGATAGTTAAATCTTTCCCTTGCTTTGTCTGGCTTGACACCATAATCACGGCAAGGTCATGTTCAGCCAGAATTTGTTTTAATGCTTCTGTTCCATTTAAAACAGGCATTTCCACATCTAGTGTGACAACATCTGGATTCAGTTCCTTGATCCGTTTTAAGGCATCTTCCCCATTTCGCGCCGTTCCGACGACTTCTATTTCTTGCTCGGCACTTAGGAAATCACTAATGAGCTTTCGCATAAAGGCCGAGTCATCTACTACAAGCACTCTAATCATGAGTCCACCTTCCTCCTTTTAAAAAAAGAGGACAACTTATCTATAAACGTATGCTGCTCTCTCTGTGCCTCTCTTATCTGCTGTTGATAAAGTGTTTCTGCCAGCATCTTGATCGTTTTACTCAGCCTTGAATGAGGCTGCTTGATATAAAATGGAATTTGTTCAGCCACTGCTTTTGGAACCGCAGGATCATCTGGCACAGCACCAGTAAATACTAGTTTTCTGTGTAGAAATGATGTGACCACTCCTGCTAATTTCCGGTAGGTTTCAGACCCTTCTGACGGGGTTTTACACCGGTTGACAATGATTTGCACAGATTGTTCAAACTGATGAATAGCTAAGTGTTTAATTGCGCTGTAGGCATCCATGATCGATGTTGGTTCTGGCGTTGTCACAACCACAACTTCTCCTGCTGATAAAACAAAAGGCAGTTGATCTTTTGACAAGCCGGCACCCATATCAAAGAAGATACAATCAAAGTCGTAGATCATTCTTTCCATTTCCTCTAGAAAGAACGACCATTGATCTTTATCTAAAGAAAACAGCTGTTCAAGTCCGCTTCCGCCAGAAATGTAATAAAGGTTGTTCGTTCCTTGTGTCATAGCTGCTCGGATAGATTTCTTCCTGACAAGAACATCTAATATAGAGCTAGTCGATGTTTTTCCTAGTAAAATATCAATATTCCCCATACCAAAATCAAGGTCGATGACTAACACTCGCTTGCCTGCATTTGCGATAGACAGTGCCATATTCAGCGTCAAATTTGATTTTCCTACTCCGCCTTTACCGCTCATGACAGCAATCGTTTTTGCCTGTCCGCTTATACCAAGAGGAGCCGGTGTGATCGTTTGATTCTGCTGAACGAGCTTTCTTAAACCTTCCGCTTGGTCGGGCTTCATCATTGTAAGACCATCCTTGTTAATTCAAGAGGAGAACCCTCAAGAATATCCTCAGGTACATTTTGACCATTTGTTAAAAAGCCAAGGCCGATTTGAGAGTCTGTAATGATTTGAAAGATTGTTCCCATCGTGTCTGTTTCATCTACCTTTGTAAAAATGAATTGGTCGATTGGAACGTGTTCAAATCGTTTAACCATGGCTTTCATGTCCTGATACTTCGAGGTCGCACTCATCACTAGGAAACTTTGAAAGCTTTCATCAAATGGAATAATGTCTGTCAGCTCTTTGATATACGCTTCTTCTTTAAAGTTACGACCGGCTGTGTCTACGAAAATATGATCATACTCTTTAAAGGTCTCTTGAGCTTTCACAAAATCCTCTCTCGAATAACAAACCTCAAGCGGTGCATTGAGCAGTTCCGCGTATGTTTTCAGTTGTTCGATCGCTGCAATTCGGTACGTATCTGTTGTAATAAAAGCGATTTTCTTTTGCTTCTGAATGGCAGTTTTGGCAGCCAGCTTTGCAATTGTTGTTGTTTTACCAGCCCCAGTTGAACCAAACAGCACAATGTATTTTGAACGAATCATCGGCTCATCAGAAGTGTGAGCCGGCAGCATATCTGTCAGCAATTGTTCAAGTTCTTTTTGAATTTGATCTTCTTTGACAGCACCCTTCGTTAAAAGACCTTTGAGACATTCGTCTCGAATGGCATCATCAAGACCTTGATCCTTAAGCTTTTGATCGATTGCCATGAGAGGATCGGGCAGAATACCAGCATGCCGCTCATTCCTCGCATATTCTAAAGGCTGAGTATGAGAAGGTACTGGTTTCAATGCCTCAGGAGCAAAGGATGGCTCTGCAGGCCGGTGTTGCACCTGCTCCTTTTTCGGAAATACTTGAAGAGGAGGCGCAGGATGTCCACCTTTACCCGCTCTTTCTTCAAAATCTTGATCCAGCACAGCTATTACTTCAACCATTTGCTGTTTCTTTAAACCGAATAGCTTTCGTTTCACAACGGTTTTGGAATTTAAAATGACGGCATCCTTCCCAAGCTGCTGCCTAATTTGAATCGTTGCTTCCTGCATTGAATTCGCTGTGATTTTTTTCATTTTCATTAGATATCCACCACTCCGATGCTCTGTACTTCCACATTTGCTTCTAGTTCGTTATAAGATAGTACCGGTAAATCCGGGAAATATCTTTCTAACAGCTGCTTGACGTACATTCTTATAGGAGGTGAGCACAATAGAACCGGCGTTTCCTGACGAAGCGAAAGCTGTTCAATTTCTCTCGCCACTGATTGAATCACACTTTCAGAGGATTCTGGATCTAATGATAAGTAGTTGCCATGCTCTGTCTGCTGTACGCTGTCAGCAATCACCTTTTCCACTCGGCCTGAGCATGTCACGACTTTGAGCGATTCATTTTCTCTTGCATATTGTGCGGTAATCTGTCTTGCCAGCGCCTGTCTGACATACTCTGTTAACAAATCTGTATCCGTCGTTAATTTTCCGTAGTCTGCAAGCGTCTCAAAAATGGTGACAAGATTTCGAATAGAAACCTTTTCTTTCAACAGTTTTGCCAACACTTTTTGAATATCACCAACTGCTAGTGGATTTGGGGTCACCTCATCCACTAACACAGGATAACTTTCTTTCAGATGATCGATTAATTGCTTCGTTTCTTGACGTCCGAGCAGTTCGTGTGTGTTTTGTCTAATCTTCTCTGTGATGTGAGTAGACACAACAGATGCAGGATCTACAACCGTATAGCCGAGCATCTCAGCCTGATCTTTTTCTGCTTCTGAGATCCATTTAGCCGGAAGACCAAAGGATGGCTCGATTGTTTCAATTCCTTCAATCGGATCATCATCAGGCGTAGGAGACATCGCTAAGTAGTGATCAAGCAGCAGCTCGCCTTTTGCCACTTCGTTCCCTTTTATTTTGAGTCGATACTCATTTGGGTTAAGTGCAATGTTGTCTCGAATTCGGACAACTGGAATCACAAGACCTAGTTCAAGGGCAAGCTGCCTTCGGATCATCACAATTCGGTCTAACAGGTCACCGCCTTGATTTGCATCGGCTAGCGGAATCAAGCCATAGCCAAACTCAAATTCAATGGCATCCATTTGGAGAAGGTGAATGACACTTTCTGGACTTTTCATCTCTTCTACCTCTGCCTGTTCCTCTAGTACCTCTTCTATTTCTTCTTGATCCTGTTTGTTTTTTGACATCAAGTATGCACCGAGGGCAAGTAAACCTGCGATCGGTCCTGTCAAAAGTACGCCGATTGGAGTAAACAACCCAAGAAGGAAGATCGTACCTGCTGTGACGTAAAGCATAGCTGGGAATGCAAACAGCTGTTCAGTGATATCTGACCCAAGGTTCCCATTAGAAGCAGCCCTTGTGACGACAATCCCTGTCGCTGTTGAAATGAGAAGTGCAGGAATTTGTGAAACAATCCCGTCTCCTACCGTTAATAATGTAAAGTGGGAAGCTGATTCTTGAATCGACATTCCTTGCTGAAGCATCCCAATAATAATCCCAAAAATAATATTAATAATGACGATGATAATACCTGCGATGGCATCCCCTTTGACGAACTTACTTGCCCCATCCATCGCACCATAAAAGTCTGCTTCTCTCGCTACTTTTTCACGACGATTTCTTGCTTCACTTTCTGTCAGCATTCCTGCATTTAAATCTGCGTCAATACTCATTTGTTTACCTGGCATCGCATCAAGGGTAAATCTTGCCGCAACCTCAGATACACGCTCTGCCCCTTTGGTGATCACTATAAATTGAATGATGATCAGGATAAGGAAGACAACCAGACCAACGAGTATATTTCCTCCAACAACAAATGAACCAAACGTTTCTACAACTTTTCCAGCGTCTCCAGTTGAAAGGATAGATCGTGTTGTAGAGATGTTAAGCCCTAAGCGAAACAGCGTTAAGAGCAAAAGCAATGATGGAAATATTGAAAATTGCAGTGGTTCTTGCATGTTCATTGTGGTGAGAAGCACGATAAGCGCAAGAGAAATATTAATAATGATTAAAATACTTAATAGCATTGGCGGAAATGGTATGACCAGCATCGCCACAATTAAAATAACACTGAATAAAACAGATAAATCTCTTGCTGCCATGCCTGTTCTCTCCTTTTAAAACCAAAAATTCATAAAATCTTTTGTTTCGTTTTATATACGTAAGCTAAAATTTCTGCGATCGCCTTAAAGTATTCCTCTGGCACCGCTTGGTCGATGTCGACCTGATCATATAGTGCACGAGCGAGCGGCCGGTTTTCTACGGTCATGATATCGTGCTCTTTCGCAATCGTTCTAATTTTCAAAGCCAAAATATCTGTTCCCTTTGCCACAACAAAGGGCGCGTCCATCTTTTCTTCGTCATATTTTAAAGCAATTGCATAGTGGGTTGGGTTTGTAATGATGACGTCCGCTTTTGGGACTTCCTGCATCATCCGTCTCATGGCCATTTCCCGCTGGCGCTGTTTAATCTTTGATTTTATGAGCGGGTCACCCTCAGATTTTTTATACTCATCTTTAATGTCTTGTTTGGACATCCGTAAGTTTTTTTCATAATCAAATTTCTGATACATATAATCAAGCCCTGCTAAGATCATGAGAGCACCTGCTGCATACAGACCCATAATCAAGGTCATATTTGCGACGAAATGAAGGGTTTCCTCTGCTGTTAATAAAGGAAGCCGCAGAATTTCGTCAAAGTGCATCCAAAGTGCAATAAATGTCGCAAAACCAACAAAACCAATTTTCAAAATAGATTTTAATAGCTCTACGAGGGCTCGAATACTGTATATCCGTTTAAACCCTTTGATAGGATCTAGCTTTTCTAATTTCGGTTTGATGACTTCTGTTGAAAAGAGAAAGCCAACTTGTAAATAGTTACTGATGACACCTGCCAGCATACCAACACCAAGGATTGGCATGAGAAGGAGCGCTGTTTCCTGAAGCAATTCCATGAATAGTTGATGAATATTAGATGTGCTAACCTTCATTAGCATGGTTGTTGAATAAAAACGTTCAATAAGCGCAATAATACGCTCTTTCATAAAAGGCCCAATAAAAAAGAATGATAAAAAGATTAATAGAAATGAGATGGCTGTATTGACGTCGGTACTTTTGGCAACCTGACCTTTTTTACGTGAATCTTGTCTCTTTTTCGGCGTTGCTTTTTCTGTTTTTTCACCTGCGAAAAATTGCAAGTCTAGTCTAAGCCTTGTCATCATGACGAACCACCGACCAATGCTAAGAAATTCCTCATGGTGAGTACAATCGTATCAAATGTATTTTGGACAACACCGAAGATGACGCCCATACAGATGATGATCATAATAAAACTCACACCCATTTTAATAGGAAGTCCGACCACAAATACGTTCATCTGCGGAACTGTTCGTGCCACAATGCCCAGTGCCAAATCGACCAAAAACAAGCTGGCGACAACCGGTGCCGAGATTTGAAAGGCAATGATGAACATTTGGTTGAAACTCTTTGCAATAAAGTAAGCAAAGGATTCACTGCCGAAATTCAGTGCGTACTGATCAACTGCAATATATTGAAAGCTGTAATAGATTCCATCAAGTAGCAGGTGGTGTGCATTGGTTGCCAGCATCAATAGCAATGTGACCGTATAAAAAAACTGCCCCATCAGCGGCGTTTGCGCCCCTGTTTGTGGATCAATTACATTGGCGATCGCAAAGCCCATTTGAAAATCAATGAATGAGCCGGCAATTTGAACAGCGGACACCATGATATATGCAATCAGTCCAAGCAGAAGTCCGACCATTGCTTCTTTCACAGCAAGCATCATATAAAGACCGTCTACGTCGAGTGCTGGCGGTTCCTTAATCGTGCTAAAACTAATCACGGCTAAAAACAGTGAGAAGCCAACTCTGTGTACAGCTGGGATTGTTCTATGCGCTAAAAGCGGTACTGTCACAAAAAAAGCGGTGATCCGAATAAAAACTAACAGAAAAGCAGGGAATAATTCTATGATTGACATCGCTGGTTAACCTGCAAATCGATCTAAATTCGAGAACAGCTCTGTCGTAAAGGACACAATGGTTGACAGCATCCATGGACCAAACACAACAAGCCCAATAAGAACTGCAACAATTTTAGGAATGAACGCAAGCGTCTGTTCTTGAATTTGGGTTGTCGCCTGAAACACACTGACAATCAGTCCCACAATAAGAGCGAGCGCTAGAAGCGGCCCACTGACAAGCAATACCACATACACTGATCTTTCAGCCATCGTAATGACAAATTCTGAACTCATGTTTTAAGCACCTACTCTAAAAGCTTTGCAGCAAAGATTTAACAATCAAATACCATCCATCGACTAAAACAAATAACAATATTTTGAAAGGGAGCGATATCATAACCGGAGGAAGCATCATCATCCCCATTGACATCAGGACACTTGCGACCACCATGTCAATAATTAAAAATGGAATAAAGATCATGAAACCAATTTGAAATGCCGTCTTTAATTCTGAAATAGCAAAAGCGGGTACCATCGCCGTTAACGGAATATCTTTTATCGATTCAGGTGTATCCATTTTTGCGTAACTAAGAAATAAAGCCAAATCCTTCTGTCTCGTATGTTTACTCATAAACTCTTTAATTGGCACTTCGGCTTTTTCATATGCCTGATTTAGCGTAATGTCATCATTTAAAAGCGGCGTCAGTGCCTCTTTATTAATCTCTGAGAACGTGGGTGCCATGATAAAAAATGTGAGAAACAAAGCAAGCCCTACAAGCACTTGGTTTGGCGGCATTGAGTTGGTTGCAAGTGACGTTCTAACGAATGAAAGTACAATCACTATTCGTGTAAAACATGTCATTAAAATGAGAATGCCTGGTGCAACCGAAAATACGGTTAAAAGTAAAAGAAGACGGACAGACGTGCTAATGTTCCCTGCACCGCTGGAATTAAATAAATCGATAAACTCATTCATTTTGTTTCGGGCCTTTCTTTCTGACTTCTGCTTGGGTCTTTTTCAATTCGGCTAGCTGCGCCTTCAAATTGGCTGAAAAAGAAGAAGTGGTTGGCTGATTTTGTTTCTTTACCTGCGATGTGAATTTTTGAACGATTTTTGGTAAATCTGTTTTGCTTTCCATCGCTTCTTCATATTGTTTCACGATCGCTTCACATTCTTGTTCATCATCAATTTCTTTTAGCAGCTGGATTGAGTCCGCTACTCCAACAACTAATACTCGTCTGCCCACTTTGATAAGCTGGACTGAACGGTTTTGGCCAACCGTCGTTCCGCCAATATTTTCAACATAGCGAAATGGTTTAAGTAAGCGGTTTTGCTTACCAACAAATCTCACCAATCCATATATGAGCAGGATGACAAAAAGTAAAGCACCAATCATTTTGACAAAATCCATAATGGAGACAGAAGAAGAGGGAACTTCTTCTGCCGGATTCGTTTGATTGTCAGTGGTTGTCTTTTCTGTATCCTTTTTGCTGCCTTTCTCTTCTTTGAGCCAGTCATTCACTGTGCCATTTTCAGGATCTTTCGTTTCAGCAAACAGTGAGGCAGGCTGCATCGTCAAGAAAAGCAAAAAACTGATCATTGCTATACATATCAAACGTTTTTTCAACAAGTCTTACACCCTTTTTTAGCCTAACGTTTTATTAATTGCTTCAAGTACACGGTCTGCCTGGAACGGCTTCACGATAAAGTCTTTTGCACCTGCTTGGATCGCGTCAATAACCATTGACTGCTGCCCCATTGCAGAACACATGATGATTTTTGCAGAAGCGTCGATTTGTTTAATTTCTTTTAGCGCTGTGATCCCGTCCATTTCTGGCATTGTGATATCCATTGTGACAAGGTCTGGAGAAGTTTCTTTGTATTTTTCAACTGCTTGAGCGCCGTTTTCTGCTTCTCCTACGACATCAAATCCGTTTTTTACAAGAATATCCTTTATCATCATTCTCATGAATGCTGCATCATCTACGATTAATACCTTAGTAGCCATTTACTTATTCTCTCCCTATATGTTTGTTTATTTTAAATTAGAAAGTCTTTCTGACTGACTTAATATATCAGTCACACGAACACCAAAGTTCTCATCAATGACAACGACTTCCCCTTTGGCGACAATTCGTTTGTTCACCAGAATGTCTACTGGCTCCCCAGCAAGTTTGTCCAGTTCAATGATACTTCCAGCTGAAAGCTCAAGGACTTCTTTTACACTGCGCTGAGTTCTTCCAAGTTCCACCGTAATGGAAAGCGGAATATCCATCAGCATATCAAGATTTCCAAGCTGGCTTGTTGTATGCTGAGGCTCACTGAACGCTTCAAATTCAACAGGTGCTACATTTACAGGTGCTGCCGGCTTTGGCTTCGCCTGTCTTTTCGCCGGAGCTGCTTGCTGCGCTGGTGCAGACTGCGTTTGCGGAGCTGCCGGCTGAGGTTCAGGTGTGCTCACTTGAGTGTCTTGAACCGGCTCTTCCTCTTGCGCAGGGTCTGTTAATTCTGCGATTAAATCCTTCGCAAATGTAATAGGATAAAGCTGCATAATATTTGAATCGATGAGTTCACCTATTTTTAATCTGAAGGATACTTTGACAAGCATTTCTTCAGCTGGAATGCGGTCTGTCCCTTCTCCTTCTTTCACATCAAGTAATTCGACGCGCGGCGGAGAAATATCAATCTTTTTATTAAAGACCGTCGACATGGATGTCGCAGCAGAACCCATCATTTGGTTCATTGCTTCTTGCACTGCACTTAAGTGAATCTCGCTTAAAGAAGGGTCAGCATTTGTCCCGTCTCCGCCCATCATTAAGTCCGCAATGACTGCTGCATCTGTTTGCTGGACGACAAGCAAGTTACTTGCGCTGAAGCCTTCTGTATAATTCACTTCAATAGCGACATACGGATGAGGAAATTCCTCATTCAGCATACTTTTTTGAATCACTGTAACAGTTGGAGTAGTAATCTCCACTTTTTGATTTAATAGGGTTGAAAGTGCTGTTGCAGAGCTACCGAATGAAATGTTTCCGATTTCCCCAATGGCATCTTGCTCCATTGCAGAAAGGATTGTATCAGGCTCTATATCGTCATTGCTGCCTCCTTTAAGGAGCGCATCGATTTCGTCTTGTGATAATTTACTTCCGTTATTCTCCATCTTCTTCACCTCTTATGTCGTGATCTAGAATTTGAATCGCCTGTTTCCGATTCACGCGGCCGGCCTGTCCCAAGAATTTCGGTTTATTTCCGACCATAACAGTAAGAGGCGCATTTACTGGTTTGTCCAAGGCAATACAATCACCAATTTCCAAATTCAAAAACTCTTCCACCGTCATTTCCGATTCCCCTAGCTCTGCGACTACCGGTATTTTTGCCGTCATAATCCGTTTTTCAATGGCCTTTGTTTCTTGTTGTTTTGGTTCATTTCGTTCAGACTGCATCCAGTAGTGTACAGACAGCTTCGGAATAATAGGCTCCAATACAACATGAGGAATACATAGGTTAATAACCCCGCTGACCTCACCAATTTGTGTATTAAGAGAAATGACGACAACTGTTTCGTTTGGTGACACCATTTGAACAAACTGGGGATTTACCTCGAAATCTGCCATTTCAGGCTCGATGTCGGTTATGGACTGCCACGCTTCTCTGTAATTTTCCAAAGCTCCCTCAAACATGTTTGAGATAATCTTTGTTTCGATTTCTGTAAGTGATTCTGTCTTATTATGACTAATGCCAATCCCGCCCATCAGCCTGTCCATCATGGCATAGCCGATTGTTGGGTTCACTTCAAGCATGATTCTTCCTTCAAGCGGGCTGACGTAAAATAAGTTTAATAATGTCATATTAGGAATCGAACGAATAAATTCTTCGTATGGTACTTGGTCAACCGAGCTGACAGTAATTTGAATATATGATCTTAGCTGAGCTGAAAAGTGCGTGGTGAGCAGTCTAGCGAAGTTATCATGAATCCTTGTTAAACTTCGAATCTGGTCTTTCGAAAAGCGCAGTGCACGTTTAAAATCATACACCTTCACTTTTTTCGTCGTTTCTTCTTTTTTCAGCTCTTCTGCATCCATTTCGCCTGTAGATATGGCGGATAATAATGCATCGATCTCATTCTGGGAAAGCACTTCTCCTGACATTTCTTCACCTCCATCGTGTCAATTAATCGCCTCTATTGCAGATTAAAGGAGGTTATATATACTTCTTTCACCTTGCCATCTTGCAAATAGTTATTCACTTTGTTTTTGACTAGTGTTTTAAAATGTTCTCTGCCTTTTTTGCCATCAAGTTCATCTGCATTCGTGTCTGATAAAATGTCGATTACGGCGTCTTTCACTTGAAAACTTCTTTTCTCGAGCTCTTCTTTTGCTTTTTCAGAATCCGTTTCAATATTCAATACAAGTTTGACAGCATTTCCTTCAGACTTTAAATTAGTAATAATCTCAGGAATTTCAACAGAAGCTTTTACGACTTCATCTGCTGTTGGCTCTTTTTCTGCTTTTGCTTCGTCTGACCCATTCAGCAGAAAAAAGATGCCTGCTCCAATTCCGACGATGGCAATAATCATGATTAGCATTACTACGACTAATTTCTTCTTCATTCAAACTCCTCTATTCCTTGATTCAATGAAATGACTTGGATTTTTCTGTAGAAAGAAATGATTTTCTCTTGAAGCTGCTCTTTATCTTCTTTCACAACGAATTTCTTTCCATTGGCTAATGTAATGGTCGTGTCTGGAAAGCTTTCGATTTGCTCGATATGGAGAGCGTTCAGCATAAATCCTTTGCCATTTAATCTTGTCACTTCAATCATATTAAGCAGAGAAGCGATAAACCGCTCCCCCTACCTCCTATCGTTTCAGATTCACAAGCTCTTGCAGGATTTCATCAGATGTTGTGATCGTCTTTGCATTCGATTGGAAACCGCGCTGCGCGATAATCATTTCAGTAAACTCGTCTGTTAAATCAACGTTTGACATTTCAAGTTTACCTGTTTGGATGACGCCCGTTCCTTGTTCACCAGGTACGATAGGGTTACTTGGAGCACCTGAGCTTAAGGTCTGGCGGTAAAGGTTGTCACCAACTTTGTCTAACCCTCCTGCGTTACGGAAAGATACGAGTGATACTTGACCAACGGTTCTTGATACATTGTTTTCAACAACCGAAACCGTTCCATCTGGACCAACACTCACACTCGAAACGCCGTCTGGAATCGTTATCTTTTGTCCATTCATTCCAAGCAGATAATTTCCATCAGGGGTGACTAAGCTTCCCTCTGAATCAGTGTCGAAATTCCCTGTTCTTGTATAAAGAATTTCTCCTTGACTTTCAATCCGGAAAAACCCATCTCCATTGATATAGAAGTCGTAAGGTTCATTTGTATTTTGAGAAGATCCCGCTGACATGATTTTATCAATAGAAGATAAAGATGATCCTAAACCAATTTGTTTTGAGTTGATTGAACCAGAGTTGTTCGTTGGTCCACCAGAACTTCCAATGGTTTGGCTGACCATATCTTTAAAAGTGATACGGCTTTTTTTGTATCCGTGTGTATTGACGTTGGCTACGTTGTTGGCTACAACATCTAATTTTGATTGGAAGTTTTTCATTCCGCTAATTCCTGAGTAAAGTGAGCGTAACATTTATTTTCCTCCTCGAATTACTTCGTTTTTTCTCCAACTGCTGTAACATCCCAAGGGCTGATTTTCGTTCCATCTTCTAAATACAAGAAGTATTCATTGTTTATGTTTTTAACAGACTTCACAGTGCCTGATATCTCTTTATCATCTTGTTTACCGGATACTTCTTTACCAATCCAGCCTACATACGTCGTAAATGGATCTTGGTGTGCAACAAATGTAGACATAAGCTGATTCAGCTTGGTGATAGAATCGTTCATATTGGTTTGCTGTTCTAAAGATGAAAATGTTGCAAGCTGTGTGACAAACTCACGGTCATCTAGTGGGTTTGTCGGATCTTGGTTTTGAAGCTGTGTAAGCAATATTTTCAAGAATTGATCTTTGCCAAGCGTATCTGTTTTCTTTTCTGCCTTTGAAGAAGTGTCTGTTTGTGCGACTGTTCTATTTGTAGCATCAACTGTTGCCATTAGATTTCCTCCTCTTCTTCATCTGACCCAACAAGAGCATCCAGTACATCTTGGAATTCTGCTTCCTGTTCATCAGGCTTCTGGAAATTATGCCCTTTTGACTGCTGCTGCTTGTTTTCTTCATTAAACTGTCCAAATAACGGCTGCTCATTTGATTGAAGCGGTATATGGAAACGGTCCACTTGAACCGACATATTCGGAAGCGCCTGTTTGAGCTGCGGCAGATGGTGCTCTAACAGCTCTTTCGCTGCTTGCGTTGAAGCTGTAATTTTACTCGCATACATGCCGTTTTGCTTCGTCAGCTGAATCGTGATAAATCCAAGATTTTCTGGATTTAATCGAACTGTGAAGCGTCCGCTTGAGTTTCCAAATGGCGTGAATTTCATTTGCTTCCACGTATTTAGTATTTGCTGATCAACCGTTCCCGGCTTTTCATCCATTGTTTGTGTCTGCTGAACAGGAGCTGCTGATTGCAGTTGAAAAAACTGCTTATGACCTGGCAAAAGCGTATGAGTGATGTTTTTTTCAGAAGCAGGTGCAGCAGTGCTTTGTCCTTTGACAACTTCCTTTTTGATGAGCCATTCAAGGGAGGAAGCACCTTTTGCCGGAGAAGCAAGAGTAGATTCTTGTCTTGGAGAGACCAATTCTTTTAACTCTCCTAAAGCAATTTTTAACTCTTTGTCTGATCCTTTTGCGTTTGCCATCATATGGTCGATTAACTGATTAAAGTGTTTCAGCTCACTTTGAGACATCGAATTCAGTTTTGGTGCTGAACCCTGCGAGAAAAACTGCTCTTTTACTTGCTGAATCAGTTTCTCATCTACCCCATTTTTTGAAAGAAAGTGAATGAAGTCTTGACCCTTTGCATCAATATCCTGCACTAGCTTTGCATCAAAGCTGAGCGGCTGTTGATTGAGCAGTTGATATAAGAAAAAGTGGACTTGTATGAGCTGCTCACTATGTTCAGAAGCTGGCTTATCAGCTTGATCACCGTAAATGGATGATTCCATTTTTTGAAATAGCTCTTCTAGTGACTTGAGATCAGACGAATCAAGCGTTTGACCTTGAAGTGTTTGAAGCGCTCCAAGAAGGTCTCCGTCGATCCCTTCTTCAGGTGATTGCATCCATTTTTCAATGATTTGCATCGCATCATTGATGGAAAGAGAGGCACCCGCTGTTTCAGCATTAACAAGACCGCTTTGTGCGCCTGCCCCGCTAAGTAATTGTTTAAACAACCCGCGTGCAGATGCCACGCCGCCTCCCTTTGGCCCCGAAAGACCTTGAGACGATTGCTGTAAGGCTCCAATATCCAATAGCTTCACTTATTGTCCACCCCCATTTTCACTTTCTTCTTTTTTAGCAAGCTCTTTCGTAAATGTAGCTGCCTTCTGAGGTGTCAGTTTTGCTAATATGTCTGTTAGTTTATTTTTGCTCAGCTCTTCGAGGATCTTCAATGCCTCTTTATCACTTAATTCTGATAAAATTTTGGCGGATTTCCCTGCGTCCATGCTTTCATAGATACTGACAATCTTCCCTTTAGGTTTCTGGTTAGAGGCTCCTGCCCCATCAGAAGTTGTCCCTGACGCATTATTACCTGATGTATCGCTTGATGAGCTGTTGTTTGTTGAACTATCACTCGCTGACGTATTATTCGCATCATTTTTAGATGTTTTTTCAAGCGAACTGATTTTTTGATTCAGTCTTTTAATCTCTTCATCACTTGTTTTTAAGTCTTTTTGTGCAATTTCAAGTTCATTTTTTTGCTCTTTAATGGTTTTTTTCAGTTCTTTTAATTCTGCATCGCTTTGATCATTATGTGAAGATGACGTTTTTGAGGTGTCATCTGAACCAACCAAACTGCTGATCACCGGAATGTTTTGGAGCGGTTTCTTTAGATCAAAACCCGCAATATAAAGGATTGTGCCAGTCACAATCACAAGCACAATCAATGGGATAATGACAATAAACAAGATCCATTGAAATTTACCGCCGCTTGATTCCTTCGTTTTTTCCTTCTTAGGCATTATCTCGACTCCTAATGTCCTTGAAACATGAATTGGCTGATAGAGATATCATCCATTTCTTTCATTTCAATGGCCTTATGTTCAAGGGAAAACTTTTCATACTGCTTTTCTTTCATTTTTTCAAACTTTTTAAACTCAATGTTTTTTTCAGTTAAATCAGATTGTTTTTCATTCATTTGATGGCGTTTCATGATCACAAGCTGCTGATAGTGCTGAATGGTGTTATCTAAATTGGTCACAAATTGCTGGTAATGACGCATTTCTTGAACACTCATACCACTTCTCAGCTTTTCTTCTTTGCTTTTTTCCATTAATTCTTTTTTACTCATATTTTCATAGAGTTTTTCAGCGACTTGCTCAAATGCTGAAACGGATTGTTGGTACGCTGCGAGTGACTTGTCTTTCTCACTTTCTTTCAGTTCTAAGAGCTTTTGAAATTTGTATTGATATCTCACTGTTTTTGTCAATCCTCTCTATTCATCAAACGGAGCAATAAATTCACACTGTCTTCAATAGATACAGCTTCTTCTACATCCTGCTTCAAAAATGAAATCAGATGAGGATAAGCCTGCATGGCCTCATCAATGTCTTTCGAGGAGCCTTTTTTATAAGCCCCAATGTTAATGAGGTCTTCAGCGTTTTGATAAGTGGATAAAAGCTGGCGGAACCGGTTGGCCGCCTCCTTGTGATCATGACTTGCGATATTGCTCATAACGCGGCTGATACTTTTCAGAATATTGACAGCGGGAAATTGTCCTTTGTTGGCTAAAGCACGATCAAGTACAATGTGGCCATCTAAGATCCCCCTGACTGTATCAGCGATTGGCTCATTCATATCGTCACCATCAACAAGCACTGTGTAAAACGCTGTGATGGAACCAAGCTGATTCGTTCCAGTTCGTTCAAGTAATTTAGGCAGTATAGCGAACACCGAAGGCGTATATCCTTTTGTCGTTGGCGGTTCGCCAGTTGCAAGACCGATTTCCCTTTGTGCCATAGCGACCCGTGTAACAGAGTCCATCATGAACATGACATTTTTCCCTCTGTCTCTAAAATATTCCGCAATAGCTGTTGCTGTATAAGCAGCTTTCATTCTCGTCAGTGCAGGCTGGTCAGAAGTTGCGACAACAACAATCGAACGCTTCAGTCCTTCGGCACCTAAATCCTTTTCAATAAACTCACGAACTTCACGGCCACGCTCTCCTACAAGGGCAATGACATTCAGATCTGCTTCTGTCTGCTTTGCAATCATTCCCATTAAGGTACTTTTTCCAACACCACTTCCAGCAAAAATCCCGATCCTTTGACCAGTGCCAACTGTGAGCAGACTATCGATCACTCTGACACCAACGCCCATCTTTTCTCGAATCGGCGGCCTGTCCATCGGATTTGGGGGAGACTGTTCTGTCGAAACAGGCGCAAGTCCCTTTGGAAGCATACTGCCGTCCAGCGGATCACCGAAGGCATCAACGACTTCGCCGATTAATCCAGTCCCAACTTTGACCTTCAGCGACTCACCTGTCGCTTCAACTAGACTTCCTGGTGAAATATTGGATGCTTCTACATAAGGCATGAGCAGAATGTTTTCATCTCTAAACCCTACGACCTCTGCTTTTATCGGATCGTGCCTACGCCCTTTTTTATGAATGAGACACACGTCTCCGATAGAACTCTCCGGCCCCTTAGATTCAATCATCAGCCCAACAACTCGATTGACTTTGCCAAATCGTTTATAAGGATCGGCGGTTTCAATTGTTTCTTTTAACACATCAATGTTCATTTGTGATCACCTGAATCAATGACTTCTAGTAACTTTTCTTTCAACTGATTCATTTGGGTATCAACACTCGCTTCCACTTTTCCAAAGCTTGTTTCTACGTAACAAGTCCCTTTTGGCGCTTTTTCATCCGAGTAAATGGCAAGGTGTGTATCCTTTTGAAGGATTCTGATTAATTCGTCTTTATACTCCATCACATGATCGTAATGTTCAGGGTCAACATAGATGGAAATATCGTCATATTCTTTCACTTCTGAAATGACCTGCTTCACGAGAGCCAAAAATTGATCTTTCGTGTCCTCAGCCGAGTACCAAACGCGTTTGGCGAGTTCGAAAGCCAGTTCCACAATTTTTTCTGCGGAGCTTTCAATTTTTTCTTCGTAATCCTGCTTGGCAAGACTGACAATGTCATTCGCTTGATCAAGAATCGATTGGTACTGCATATTCGCATCTGTTTCACCCTTTTGGAAGCCATCTTGGTAACCTGCTTGTTTCGCTTCTTCAATGAGCTGCATTCTTTCTTCTTCAAAAGCAGCGCGGCGCTGATTGATTTCAGCCATTGTTTTTTCAAGCTCACTATTTGCTTGTTCTACTATACGGCTTGCTTGATCTTCAGCATCACTTAGTACAAGCTGCGATGCTTCTGTTTCATTGACAAGCTCTTCTTCATGATGTTCTTTTTTGAACTCCACTTGCTGCAAAGGAATCGTTTGCCGGCCTTGCTCAGGAATAACAGATGTTTCATGTTTGATAATCCTAGACAATGATATCGTCTCCTCCGCCTCGAGCTATGACGATTTCTCCAGCTTCCTCGAGTCGTCTTACGATGCTGACAATACGAGTTTGTGCTTCCTCGACATCTCTAAGCCGGACAGGTCCCATAAACTCCATTTCTTCTTTGAACGTTTCGACCATTCGCTGTGACATGTTGCGGAAGACAATTTCTTTGACCTCTTCGCTTGCCACTTTGAGCGCGAGCAATAAGTCATCATTTTCAACATCTCTGATCACACGCTGAATCGCTCTACTGTCAAGAGTGACAATATCTTCAAAGACAAACATACGTTTCTTAATTTCATCAGCAAGCTCAGGATCTTGAATTTCAAGTGTGTCTAAAATGGTCTTCTCGGTCGCACGGTCTACACCATTTAGTACTTCTACAACCGCTTCGACCCCGCCCGTTTGCGTATAGTCCTGCGTAAAGGTTGAAGAAAGCTTTTGTTCAAGAATGCGTTCCACTTCATTGATGATCTCTGGAGATGTGCGGTCCATTAAAGCAATACGTCTCGCAACCTCTGTTTGTACTTCCTCTCCTAATTCAGATAAAATCTGCCCAGCTTGGACTGGATCTAAGTAGGAAAGGATGAGCGCGATGGTTTGTGGATGCTCATGCTGGATAAAGTTTAAGATTTGTTCTGGGTCAGCCTTTCGAGCAAAATCAAACGGTTTCACTTGAAGCGAGGATGTTAATCGGTTTAAGATGCTGTCCGCTTTGTCCTCACCAAGCGCTTTTTCAAGCACTTGTCTTGCGTACATAAGACCGCCTTGTGATATGTAGTCCTGCGCGATGGCGATGCTGTGAAACTCTTCGATGATTTCATCTTTCTTAGCAGTATCTACACTTCGTACATTGGAAATTTCTAATGTTAATTTTTCTATTTCGTCTTCAGACAGATGTTTGTATACAGATGCTGACACGTCTAGCCCTAAGGAAATCATTAGGATTGCTGCTTTTTGTCTGCCTGTTAGTCGATTTGGATCTTTTCTCGACATGTGTATTCCTCCTAATCCTCGGACAGCCAGCTGCGTAGCAATTTAGCAAAGTCTTCTGGTTTTTCTTTTGCCATTTTTTCAAGCTGATTTTTTCTCACCATTTCTTCTGTTTCTGGTTCAGTGTCGATATCAGGAACATGGATTGGTGTACGTTCATCAAACTCAAACTCTTCTTCCTCTTCTTTTCTGCGTTTACGCACAAGAAGAATAATGAGAGCGATAATTGCAAGTAGTAGCACACCGCCTACAATATAAACCCAGATTGGAATATTGTTTGATGGGTTTTCTGCTGCAGTTTGCTGTTTACCGTCTAATTTTGATACAGATAAAACAATTTTGTTATCTAAGTCCGCTTGAGTGAGCGCTTGACCATTTGTGTATTCTTTATCAATTGAAGTGCTAATGATCGTTGAAAGAATCTTTTTGATATCATCTTGCCTTTCAGGTGTTAAAGAGTTCACATCGTTTGCAGTTGGTGGTTCGACCAATGCTTGAATGCCAACATCTCTAATTTTATAAGGGCTCTCTTTGATATCTTTATGAATGCGGTTGACTTCATAGTTGATACGATCTTCGCTCTTTTCGTAATCTCCGCTACCGTTCGCTCCATCGGCGCCTTGATAATTTGTGACATCATCGTCGCCTGTTCCAGCGGTGCCTCCAGCTGCTGCACCATTTCCTGAATAAGTTTCAGCAATCTTTTCAGCACTGACAGCAATGCCTTGCATGTTTTCTTTATCAACTGGTTCTACAAGATCTTCTTTTCTTTTCTCTTCAGTAAAATCAATGTCTGTTGTGACCGATACAGCCACTTTTTCTTGACCCATCATTGTTCCGAGCAGCTGTTGAATTTTTCTTTGAAGGTTCTTTTCAATCTCTTCTTTTTTCTGCTGCTGTGCATCCATTCCACTTGCATAAGAATCGGAACTGCTGTTTAAGTCGTAGTAGTTGGAATCTTGGTCCATAATGACAATGTTTTCTGTCTTTAAATTCGGCACACTTTTTGAAATAAGATGATAAAGGCCTTTTACTTGCTGCGGCGCGAGCGTGTAGCCAGACTCAACTTGCAGCACAATGGATGCTGATGCATTACTTTGCTCTTCTCCAACAAAAACGGAATCTTTTGGCAGGTTAATCATAACTTTTGAATCTTTAATCCCATCAATCGTGTTGATCAGATTGGATAGTTCTGTCTGAGTTGCGTCTACTTTCAGAACATCAAATTCATTATCTGTTAAACCGAAGCCGGAATTGTTCGCAAAGAAGGAATAATCAATATTCCCTGTCTTAGGGAGACCCTCAGATGCGAGTGTTACTTTTAAAGTGTCGGCCTGCTTTTCTGGAACGAGAATCGTTGTTCCATTATTCGCAAGTTCCGATTTAACGTTTTTGCCATCCAGTTCCTGTTTGATTTGCCCAGCTTCTGCCTCAGACAAATCTCTAAACAATGGAACCATTTTTTCAGAAGAAGCAAAGATGCTAACAACCGTAATAATGATTGCTAGGGCAGCAACGCCGCCAATCATGAGTATTTTTTGTAATTTTGATCGATTTCGCCAAAACTCAACTGTTTTTGTTCTTAATTGCATTAAAGTACGATTCATCTTAACCCCCGGTCATTCCATTCAGTCTTTTTTTGTCCGTCAGCACCTCCTACATCTGCATTCTCATAATCTCTTGGTACGCTTCGACTGCTTTATTTCGAAACTCCGTTGCAGCTGTGAGTGTCACACTCGCTTTTTGCGAGGCAATCATGACTTCATCGAGATTGACATCTTTTCCTTGTGCAAGAGCATTTGTATACTGGTCTGATTTCAGCTGTGATTGATTTAATGCCTCAATGGAATTCTTCAGCACATCAGAGAAATTCGTTTGACTTTTAGGTGCAGCCGCCTGAACGGACGATGCATTCGTCAATTCACTTGCTTGCTGAGCGGTTTGAAGCTGGAAAGGAGATATTGCGTTAACCAATTCTTTTCACCTTACTTTCCTATTTCTAAAGCTTTCATCAACATGCTTTTATTCGCATTTAGTGCGGTCACGTTTGCTTCATATGACCTTGAGCTGCTGATGAGGTCAACCATTTCCTTTAATGGATCAACATTAGGTGTTTGAACATATCCATTTTCATTGGCATCGGGATTTGTAGGATCATATTGAAGGTTGAATGGAGTTTCGTCTTCTGTAATCTTCGTTGCTTTCACGCCGTTTCCTAATTTGCCGCTCGAATTCATGCTTGAGTTCAATATAGATGAAAACGATTCACCTGACGGCTGTAATGTGACGAGCTTACGTCTATAAGGCTCCCAGTTGCCATCAACCTGTTTCGCTCTTGTTGTATCCATATTTGCAAGGTTAGAGGATACAACGTCCATTCTGAGCCTCTGAGCTGTTAATGCTGAGGCCGAAGCGTTAACGCCTGAAAAAATTGACATCACTTACCTCCTGTCAAAACTGTTTTAAGAGAATTGAATTTTCCACTCATTCTTTCAACCAACGCATTATACTGAATTTGGTTTTTAGCGAGTTCACTCATCTCTTGATCAATATCGACATTATTTCCGTTTTCTTGATATGAAGTACGGTTGCTCGAAACAACTGAATAATTAGACCCTGTTTTAGAAAAATCAATGTGACCTTGGTATGTTTTTTTAGCATCTAACTTGATCGACGCATCGTTTAGCATATCATGAAAAGCGACGTTTTTCGACTTGTAGTTCGGTGTGTCTATATTCGCGATATTATTGCTTATGACTTTTTGCTTAACATTCGCTCTGCCCAAGGCATTCTCAAGGTTGCTTATCGTTCCAGAAAATATATCCAAAACCATATACCTCCAATCATATGTATTTCATTCCATTTAATCATGTCGAGATTTGTAAAACCATATGTTCATTGTAAGAAATAATAGGATTAAAGTCTATGATGTATATGTAAAAAAAACTCGTAATATATATCTATTTTACGAATAGGTATAAAGAACTAGATTCAAAGAACTAAGAATTGTAAGGGTTTTCTTGGAAAAAAGAGTGTCATTTTTCGGACAAATCCTCTTTTTTATAAAAAAATACCCCTTTTCAGCTTGTAATTTTGGCCGAAAAGGGGTTTTGATTAATGAGATTTTAAATTTTCAAGTTCGATTAAAAATTTGTTGTTTAACACTTTGATATACGTTCCCTTCATTCCAAGAGAACGAGATTCGATGACGCCTGCACTTTCTAACTTACGTAAGGCGTTCACGATCACTGAACGAGTGATTCCTACACGGTCAGCAATTTTACTTGCCACAAGAAGCCCTTCGTTGCCATCAAGTTCTTCAAAGATGTGCTCAATGGCTTCAAGCTCACTATATGATAGAGAACTAATCGCCATTTGGACAACGGCTTTACTTCTTGCTTCTTCTTCGATTTCCTCTGCTTTCTCACGAAGGATCTCCATTCCAACAACTGTTGCACCGTATTCAGCAAGAATTAAATCATCATCTTTGAATGTATCTTGCAAACGAGACAGGATTAACGTGCCTAAACGATCTCCTCCTCCGATAATTGGAACAATGGTTGTCAAACCTGATTCGAATAAATCACGGTTCTCAATCGGGAAAGCTGTATACTCACTATTAATGTCAAGGTTTGAAGATGTTTCAGGGATGTTGAATAGACTCTTTGTATATTCTTCAGGGAACTGACGGTCTTCAAGCATTTTCTTCATACGCGGATTTTCAATCTGCTGGTTGATCGAGTAGCCTAGAAGCTTCCCTCTTCTGCTTAACACGAAAATGTTTGAATCAATGACATCTCTCAACGTTTCTGCCATTTCCTTAAAATTAACTGGTTTCCCCGCTGCATCTTGCAGCATTGAGTTAATAATCCTTGTTTTTTGTAGTAACGCCATATTAATGATCCTCCTAGATTACTTTATTCATTTGTTAAAGTATAAATTGACTTAAGTCTTTGTTATTTGCAATCTTTCCTAGCTTCTCTTCTACATACTGAGGGGTAATGGTCACTGTCTCCAGTGTAATATCAGGCGCCTCAAATGAAAGCTCTTCAAGCAGCTTTTCAAGTATGGTATGAAGCCTTCTTGCACCGATGTTATCTGTCTCCTGATTGACATGATAAGCCACTTCGGCAATCTTATGAATAGCATCGTCAGAAAATTCAAGAGATATACCTTCTGTTTCAAGTAAAGCTTTATATTGCTTTAATAATGCATTATCTGGTTCCGTTAAGATTTTCACAAAGTCTTCGATACTTAATTTATCTAATTCTACACGGATTGGGAAGCGCCCTTGAAGCTCTGGAATCAAATCTGATGGTTTCGCCATATGAAATGCACCTGCTGCTACAAAAAGCACATGGTCTGTTTTCACTGCCCCATATTTCGTCATCACAGTTGAACCTTCTACAATCGGTAAAATATCACGTTGAACACCTTCACGAGAAACATCTGCAGATGATGCACCACCGCTTTTGGCGATTTTGTCGATTTCGTCGATAAAAATAATCCCTTGCTGTTCTGCTTTATAAACGGCTTCCTGACTGACTTCATCCATGTCAATTAGTTTTGAAGCTTCCTCAGCAGTTAACGCCTTTCTTGCTTCTCTGACGGTCAGCTTTCTGCGTTTTTTCTTTTTAGGCATGAGATTGCCAAGCGCATCCTGCATGTTCATGCCCATTTGCTCCATACCCGAGCCCTGAAGCATATCAAACATGGATGGCTGCTGCTCTTCAACTTCGATCGTGACGTAATGATCTTCAAGTTCTCCCATAGCCAGCTGATGAGTGATTCGCTTTCTTGTCGATTCAAGTTCAACTTCTTCACTTGATTGATCTCGATCACGGTCATCTTCATCAGAACCGCCAAACAGCATCTCAAAAGGATTTTTCACAGACTGGCTTTTTTTCTTGCCAGGAACAAGTAAATGAACAAGACGTTTATTTGCTTGTTTTTCTGCTTCTTCTTGAACGTCTTTCATCTTTTCTTCTTTGACAATTCTGATCGCTGTCTCAACTAGATCTCTGACCATCGATTCTACATCACGGCCGACATAACCAACTTCAGTAAACTTCGTCGCTTCCACTTTAATAAAAGGCGCACCAGAAATTTTTGCAATTCTGCGGGCAATCTCTGTTTTCCCCACACCTGTTGGGCCGATCATTAAAATATTTTTCGGAACGACTTCATCCTTTAGCTTATCATGTAAAAGGCTTCTTCTGTAACGGTTTCTTAAAGCCACCGCCACTGCTTTTTTCGCATCAAGCTGACCAATAATATATTGATCAAGCTTTTCAACTATCTCTCTTGGGGTGAACGGCTTTTTCTCCATACGTCTCATGTCCTTTCTATTCAAGCTCTTCTAAAGTGATTTGATCGTTCGTGTAGACACAGATTTCTCCGGCGGTTTCAAGAGCAGCCTTTGCAATATCTCTCGCTGTGAGGTGATCACCTGCATGTGTTTTGAGTGCTCTCCCGGCGCTAAGCGCATAATTGCCGCCTGAGCCGATGGCCAAAATACCGTCATCTGGTTCGATGACCTCTCCTGTCCCAGAGACAAGCAGGATGCTGTCTTTGTTCATAACGATCAGCATGGCCTCAAGCTGTCTGAGCATCTTGTCACTTCGCCATTCTTTCGCTAGTTCTACGGCTGCCCGCTTTAAGTTACCACCATATTCTTCAAGCTTCGTTTCAAACTTTTCAAAGAGTGTAAATGCATCTGCTACTGAACCTGCAAAACCTGCAAGCACCTTGCCTCCGAAAAGACGGCGCACCTTTTTTGCCGTGTGTTTCATCACGACAGCCTGCCCGAAAGTGACTTGACCGTCTCCAGCCATCGCACTTTTTCCTTTATGTTGAACGGCAAAGATGGTTGTTGCATGAAATGATGACATGAAAAAACCTCCTTTTAGGATCGTTTAAAAGCCCTTGGGTGATGAGACATGTATGTTTTCCTTAAAGAATCTTTTGATACATGCGTGTACACCTGAGTTGATGATAAATTCGAATGACCGAGAAGTTCTTGAACACTTCTCAAATCTGCCCCCTCATTTAAGAGGTGTGTGGCAAAGGTGTGCCTTAACATGTGAGGATGGATATGTAGTGTGCCTGACGCCTTTTTCATTAATTCAGTGAGAATGAATCGAACGCCTCTGTCTGTAAGAGGCGCCCCGCGCTGATTCAAAAACACATATGCATCAGCACGATCATTCCCCTTAGCTTTCAGTTTCTGCCTTCCATCCTCTAAATAAGTGATGAGCGCTTCATGAGCATATGAACCGAAAGGAACATACCGCTGCTTGCTGCCTTTCCCATGAACAAGCACTGTATCCAACGATAAATCAAGATCAGATTCTTTTAATGAACATAACTCACTGACCCTCATACCTGTTGCATAAAGAAGTTCTAAAATCGCTTGGTTTCTTTGCCCAAGCGGTGTGCTGACATCAGAAACTGTAAAAAGCTCTTTAAGTTCCTCTTCATACAAAAATGAAGGAATTCGCTTATCCTGCTTTGGTAAGCTAACGAGTAAAAAAGGATTTTCTTTCACAAGCTGTTCTCTTAATAGAAATTTATAAAAGCTGCGAAGCGCAGAGACTTTCTTACTAATCGTTCTTCTTGTCAGGCCTTTTTCATAAGCTTCTGTTAAATAAATTCTCGTATCTTGATAGGATACCTCTTCAAAACCGTCTATTCCTTGAATGTTCATAAATCTGACAAACTCTTCAATTGCTTCTGTATATCCTGAGATTGTTAAAGCAGAATAGTTTTTTTCAATTTGCAGATATTCAATGAATAAGTGGACAAGACGCTGTTTATTCGTCATTTTTACACCTCTTTAAGGCTTTTAAATGGTATCACATATCTTGCTTTCCGTGCAATGTTTTACTACAGAGATTTCGAAATAGTTTGAATAGTTTTGATTGCGCGCTTAGCGTACTCTGCATAACGCTCTTGTTTGTTTTTAATCCGAACACCAAGATCTTTCAGCAAGCCAAAGTTCGCATTCATCGGCTGGAAGCTTTTCTTGTTTGTCGATGTGATGTAATAAGCCATGCTGCCGATCGCCGTTTCCTCCGGAAGTGTCACAAGCTCTTCTCCTTTGACAAAACGAGCGGCGTTAATTCCAGCCACTAGTCCGGAAGCTGCGGACTCGACATAGCCTTCAACGCCTGTCATTTGTCCGGCAAAGAATAGATCCTCTCTATTTTTAAACTGATACGTTGGTTTTAAAAGACTTGGTGAGTTAATAAATGTATTGCGGTGCATTACGCCGTATCGAACGATTTCTGCTTCTTCAAGACCTGGAATCAAGCGGAATACTTCCTTTTGGTCGCCCCACTTCAGATGTGTCTGGAAGCCGACGATGTTATATAAAGTACCTGCTGCATCATCTTGTCTTAATTGAACAACAGCGTAAGGTCTTTTTCCTGTTTTCGGATCTTCAAGTCCTACTGGCTTCATCGGACCAAACAGCATCGTTTTCTTTCCTCTTTTCGCCATGACTTCAATTGGCATACAGCCTTCAAAGAAGATTTCTTTTTCGAACTCTTTTAATGGCACAGTTTCAGCAGAAATGAGCGCCTCATAAAAACGATCAAATTCCTCTTCTGTCATTGGACAGTTTAAATAAGCGGCTTCTCCTTTGTCATAACGTGATTTCAAGTACACCTTATCCATATCAATGCTATCTTTCTCTAGAATAGGTGCCGCTGCATCGTAGAAGTACAGATACTCTTCACCAGTTAAAGATTTTAATTCTTTTGAAAGTGCTTCAGATGTAAGCGGGCCCGTTGCAATAATTGTCGGACCTTCAGGAATGCTTTGCACTTCTTCTTGAAAAACCGTCACATTCGGATGATTTTTCACGCGATCGGTAACGTTTGCTGCAAATTCATGACGATCTACTGCAAGCGCTCCGCCAGCAGGGACTGAGCTTTCGTCTGCTGCTGCGATTATCGCTGAATCTAAATGACGCATTTCTTCCTTTAATACACCGACCGCATTCGTCAAAGCGTTGGCACGCAGTGAATTACTGCATACAAGCTCTGCAAATTTATCTGTGTGGTGAGCTGGCGTTTGTTTGACAGGTCTCATTTCATACAAGTTGACTTTAATTCCGCGTTTGGCAATTTGCCATGCCGCTTCACTTCCGGCTAAACCTGCTCCGATCACATTTACAAATTGACTCATTGTACAACTCTCCTATTTCGTAAGTTCTGTTTGATGACATAAAAAAGCAGGTGAACAAGGCTGTTCACCGCTATTTTTGTTGTTCCTCTTTATAATCACAGTTCACACATTGAACTTGAATGCCTTTTTTCAGTTTTTTCTCTACAAGCATATTTTCGCATTTTGGACACTTTCTTTCAATCGGTTTGTCCCAAGAGACGAATTCACACTCTGGAAAACGATCACAGCCATAAAAAATGCGGCGCTTCTTAGATTTTCGTTCAACAATGTTTCCTTCATGACATGTCGGGCATTTCACACCGATGTCTTTGACAATTGGTTTTGTGTTACGGCAGTCAGGAAAGTTAGAGCAAGCCATGAACTTACCGTATCGACCCATTTTGTACACCATCGGATGTCCACACTCTTCACAGTCAACTCCGGCGTATTCAGGCTCAATCTCAACTTCTTGCATCTCTGCTTCTGCTTTTTCTACCCGTTTTGCAAAGTCTTGATAGAAGCTGTCGATAATGCGAACCCATTCGATCGTACCTTCTTCAACGCTATCAAGTTCTTTTTCCATTTTCGCTGTGAATTCCACGTTAATGATTTCAGGGAAGAATTCAATGATTAAGTTAAGAACAATTTCCCCAAGCTCTGTTGGGATAAACCGTTTATTATCAAGTGCGACATAGCCGCGCTTTTGAATCGTATCTAATGTTGGTGCGTACGTAGACGGACGGCCTATACCCAGCTCTTCAAGTGTTTTGACAAGTCTTGCCTCAGTGTAGCGCGGAGGCGGCTGCGTGAAGTGCTGTTCAGGTTCGATATCTTTTGAAAGAACCGTATCACCTTCTTTAAGATCAGGCAGCATTTTGTCCTTTTCTTCTAGCTGGTCGTCCTTCCCTTCTACATATACCTTCATGAATCCAGGGAATTTCACTTTGCTCCCGTTAGCACGGAATGTAAGCCCGTTATTGTCAAGGTCTACACTCATTGTATCAAGAACAGCCGGCGCCATTTGGCTTGCCACGAATCGTTCCCAAATCAATTTATACAGACGAAGCTGATCTCGGCTTAAGACATGTTTGACATCTGCTGGTTTTCTTAGCGTAGAAGTCGGCCTGATGGCTTCATGAGCATCTTGTGCATTTTCGTTCTTTTTAGCGGTTCGTTTTGTTGTATTTAAGAAATTCTTACCGTACGTCTGATCAATGAAAGCAGATACTTCTTCAATCGCCGTATTGGAAATACGTGTTGAGTCCGTTCTCATATATGTAATGAGTCCGACTGTACCTTCTTTACCAAGATCTATTCCTTCATATAATTGCTGTGCAATCATCATCGTCTTTTTCGCACGGAAGTTTAATTTTCTTGCAGCCTCCTGCTGTAAAGTAGATGTTGTAAACGGAACAGCTGGGTTGCGTTTACGCTCTTTTTTCGTCACTTTCTCTACAGAGAATTTGCTCCCTTTTAGTTTCGAAAGGATTTCTTTTACATCTTCTTTTGTTTTCAGTGGATGCTTTTTGCCATTGACGCCAAAGAAGCTCGCTTCGAAGCTTTCTTTTCCTTTTAGGAATGTACCGTCAATTGTCCAGTATTCTTCTGGTTTAAATTCATTAATTTCATTCTCGCGATCAATAATCAGGCGGAGTGCAACTGATTGAACACGACCGGCACTTAAGCCCTTTTTCACTTTCTTCCATAAAATCGGACTGATTTTATACCCGACGAGACGATCTAAGATCCGTCTTGCCTGCTGTGCATCAACTAAATCCATGTTGATCATACGTGGATGCTTAAAGGAATCTTTAATGGCATCTTTTGTAATCTCATTAAAGACAACGCGGCAGTCAGAAGAGAGGTCAAGGTCAAGGCTATGCGCTAAATGCCAAGCAATCGCTTCTCCCTCTCTATCGGGGTCAGCTGCGAGATAGACTTTCTTTGCTTTTTTCGCAGCTGTTTTTAATTCTTTTAAAACGGGGCCTTTCCCGCGAATCGTAATATATCTCGGTTCGAAGTCATGCTCAGTGTCAACACCAAGCTGACTTTTCGGTAAATCTCTTATGTGCCCCATTGAAGCCTTTACTTTATACTTTTTACCTAAATAACGCTCAATCGTTTTCGCCTTGGCTGGCGACTCAACGATGACTAAATAATCAGCCATACTCAAAATCCCCCTTAAGAGGTGTTCTCTCTTTATACATTTCACAATTCATATTTATGTTAATTGCACTTATCTAACAGGCAATCATTAAAAATTCTTTATGATGAACATCATTATAAACACGAAAAACAAAGTGTAAACTTAAATCCTCACTATTATTAAATATTCCTATGTCTTTTGTCAAACGATATTTTTATGAGAGTTCAGTATATTGAACGCTGCGGAAGGAGAATTCCTCTAAAATATCCTTCGTTGAATGAACAAGCTTTGCTCCCTGCTGTATAAGTCTGGCTGGTCCTGTGGAATTAGGATCAAAGATAGATCCTGCAACCGCAAATACCTCTTTACCTTGCTCAAGTGCTTGATACGCGGTAATGAGCGAACCGCTCTTTTCTTTGCACTGAATCACGATGGTTCCACTTGTCAGCGCACTAATTAAACGATTCCTCATTGGGAAATGCCACTTTTCTGGTTTCACATAAGGCGGATGCTCGGATAAAAGCAAATGATGCTCTCCCATGTATTGAGCCATTTGCACATGTTCCTTTGGGTATAAGTGCTGAAATCCGCCTGCTATAATACCGATGGTTTTCCCTTTATTCCGAATGCACTCTTTATGTGCAAGTCCATCAATTCCTTTTGCTAAGCCACTGACAATCGTCCAATCTTCCTTTACAAGCTCACCAACAATTTTCTTCACACATGCTTCTCCATAAGACGATGGAACTCGTGTGCCTACTACACCTAAACTTTTTTCTTCATTTAAATATGATATGTTTCCTTTTAGGAATAACACAGGGGGAGGATCATAAATATGTTTTAGTGTGCTGGGATATAAGGGTGATGTGATGGGTATCATGTGAATGTTTTGCTTTAAATAGGCTTGAACGATGTGTTGAAAAATGGGGAATTCATTTTCTTCGGCTTGTTTTAAGCGGGTAAAGTCGATCGTTTGTAATGATCGATCCTGTTTGAAATGTTGTGTTTCTTCATTTATATATAGCTCAGGATCGACTTTCCACCATTTTGTTAACAAAGAGGGTGAGATGAGGCCTTTTAAGCGGTGAAAAATCATTCTTTCGGACACGTTGTACATACCATTCCTCCAGTTTAAGATAGAAAGAAGAAGACTTGTCAAAGAACAAGTCTTCTTGTGTCATTAATGCGTTTTACAAGCTTCGAAGAGATTTTTCTCTTTTAACACTTTAATCAAAGTTTCTCCCATGACAGATGGTGTCTCTGCCACTTCAATTCCACATTCACGCATTGTTTTTACTTTTTCATCAGCTGTTCCTTTACCACCAGAAATAATGGCACCAGCATGTCCCATGCGTTTTCCTGGAGGCGCCGTTTTACCGCCAATAAAGCCAACGACTGGCTTTGTCATATTTGCTTTTACCCATTCAGCTGCTTCTTCTTCAGCCGTACCGCCGATTTCACCGATCATAATCACAGCATGTGTATCAGGGTCTTCATTGAATGCTTTTAATACATCAATAAAGTTCGTCCCATTGACAGGGTCTCCGCCGATTCCTACAGCTGTCGATTGACCAACGCCAGCTTCTGAAAGCTGATGTACCGCTTCATATGTAAGCGTTCCAGAACGAGAAACAACACCCACATGACCTTTTTTATGAATGTAGCCAGGCATGATCCCAATCTTACATTCTTCAGGTGTAATGACACCTGGGCAGTTAGGGCCAACAAGTCTTGTCTTTTTCCCTTCCATATACCGTTTCACTTTGACCATGTCAAGCACTGGAATATGTTCTGTGATACAAATGACTAGATCGACTTCTGCATCAACAGCCTCTAAAATGGCATCTGCTGCAAATGGTGCTGGTACATAGATAACAGAAGCATTTGCTCCAGTTGTTTGAACAGCTTCAGATACTGTATTAAATACAGGAACTCCTTCTACTTCAGTTCCACCTTTTCCAGGTGTGACACCGCCAACAATATTTGTTCCGTACTCAATCATTTGTTTTGTATGGAACAATGCGGTTGAACCGGTAATCCCCTGAACAATTACTCTCGTATTTTTATTAATAAATACACTCATTTAGGTTCCCTGCCTTTCTGCTCTACTTGACTAAAGATACAATCTTTTCTGCCCCGTCAGCCATAGACTCAGCAGAAGTGATATTTAAGCCTGAATCACTCAGGATTTTCTTCCCTAATTCAACGTTTGTTCCTTCAAGACGTACAACGAGTGGTAATGTTAAGCCGACTTGTTTCGTCGCTTCAACGACACCTTCTGCAATGACATCACATTTCATGATACCGCCAAAAATGTTCACGAAAATCCCTTTTACATTTTGATCAGATAAGATGATTTTAAATGCTTCCGTTACTTTTTCAGCTGTTGCACCGCCCCCAACATCCAGGAAGTTTGCAGGGTCCCCGCCGTAATGCTTGATGATATCCATTGTAGACATCGCAAGACCTGCACCATTGACCATACAGCCAATATTTCCATCTAGAGAAATGTAGCTTAGATCATATTTAGATGCTTCAATTTCTTTTGGATCCTCTTCATCAAGGTCACGGTATTCTAATATATCTTTTTGTCTATATAAAGCATTGCTATCAAAGTTTAATTTCGCATCAAGTGCCATGACTTTTCCATCGCCTGTTACAACAAGTGGATTAATCTCAGCAATTGAACAATCTTTTTCAATAAACGCATTGTAAAGACTTGTCATAAACTTAACAGCTTGGCCAACTAATTTTGTTGGAATATTAATTTTAAACGCTACTTCTCTTGCCTGATAGCCTTGCAAGCCAATCGCTGGGTCGATGACCACTTTGACGATTTTCTCTGGCGTTTTTTCTGCTACTTCTTCAATTTCAGTACCGCCTTCTTCAGAAGCCATCAATACAATTCTTGATGTCGCTCTGTCCAAAACAAGTCCAACGTAGTACTCCTTTTGAATATCGCAGCCTTCTTCAATAAGTAAGCGTTTTATTTCGCGCCCTTCAGGCCCAGTTTGATGTGTGACAAGTGTTTTACCGAGCAATTCCTCTGCAAACCCTTTCACTTCATCTTTTGTTTTTGCAATTTTTACCCCGCCTGCTTTACCACGGCCGCCTGCATGAATCTGTGCTTTTACGACATATACAGAGCTTTCTAGCTCTTCTGATGCTTTCACTGCTTCATCAGGTGTAAATGCTACTTTACCATTTGGAACTGAAACCCCATATTTTCTTAGGATTTCTTTTCCTTGGTACTCATGGATATTCATTTCCCATCCTCCCAACATATGTAGAAACAAAAATTATAAAATAGACTGCGCTTTCATTTTAAAGAATAAAAAAGAGAATGTCTAGGGTTCTATGTAAAATCGTAAAATCCTTCTAAACATTCAAACTTTTATTTTATTAAAAATATAAATTTTTCAGCCAAATCACTTATTTTTCCTTATTTTTTCATTTTTTGATCTAACCTATAGATAAACGAAAATATTTCTGCTACAGTATCGTATAACGCTTCAGGGATCTCCTCATCAAGTGTTAAATGGCGCATGAGTTCGACTAAATTACGGTCTTCTTGGATAGGAACTCCCGACTTTTTTGCTTCTTCAATAATATGGTCTGCCACATAGCCGCTCCCTGTTGCGACGACTTTTGGCGCCTTTTGTTTTTCTTCATCATAATGTAGAGCGACCGCCCTTCTAAGCGGTTTTGAATCCTTCATACTCGTAAGTCCAGCCCTTTCTCGCTGATTTTATGAAAGTGTTCATCTAGAAAGTGAGACGGATCTACTGGCTCTTGTCTCTTCTTTGCTGTAATTCCCGTTAGACTGTATCCTAAGGCATTTAAATTCTCCCGAACAGCTGGAATCATCGGATTAATGGTTCCTTGAAGTTCATGACCGGTTTCAACTGTAATTGACATGACCTTTTGCTGAATCGTACAGTCGATTAATGTCTCTTCGAGGTTTTCCATGTTTAAGTAAAACATGAGACGGCACTGAGAAATATCAATAGAGCCATCTTTTTTCTTATGTCCTTTTAGAATAAAGGTTAAATCTTGAACACTATGTTTTGAAAAGAGCGGATAAGAGACCATCATTTGGCTGATGGTTTGGTTCTCCTGCTGCACAAATAACTGGCCGTTCAATCTATGAAACAATTGATCGACTTCTTTTTTTACGGGCTCTGGTAAATCAGCCTGCCTCACATCATTTAAGACGAGCTTTAATTGGTGAAGCTCCTGACTTTTTACATCCTGGCTGCCTTTTTCGAGTAGTTTCAGCATACCGATTTCATCTCGTACACCTATTGCCTTTTTCATCGTCATGAGTAAATCGAGCACATCGGTTTTATTGCTTAATGCGGGTTCCGTCTGCTGCACCACCTGAGCCAATGCTTTCGCCTCTGTTTTTGACAGGAACGGAAATTCTTTTTGAAGCACGGATGCTTTTGCGTCAGGCTGAGATCCTGCCTGCTGAAGCCCTTGCAGCAATGACGTGAGCTGTTTTAAGCTAGGCTCTTGCTGCCCGTCTGCACCTTGCTTCGTCAAACTTGCCATTATCCGCTCAATTTGCTGAAGCGGGATTTGCAGCTCTTTTGGACTTGTTGACTGCTGCACGTTAGTTTGAAGAACTTGGGTCGTCTGACGCTCTTGAGCGATTGGAGTTTGGCTATTTTCTTTTGGCTGAGACAGATTGGGCTGAGGCGTTACAGGTAGACTGCCTCCTTGCTTCGCCGCCCCTTCTCTCGCTGCTAGAAGGACCGATAAGAGCTTTTCTGCATGGACGGTCGTCTCAGCATCTATGACTGATCGAATGGCTTGTGTAAGGGCCTGTGTGGCGTCTGAGTGCTTCGGGAGCTGTGTTAATCGTTCTAGCAACGCTGTCATATCCTGATGAAGAGCAGAGGATGATTTCACGGCTAAAATTGATTGAAGCACTCCTTCCTGGATCGGCAAGTCTTTTTTTAAAGCAAATAGGAGTGCCTGAAGACCTTTTTTCACATCAGCTCCTTGAAGCTGTTCGATCCACTTCACTGCCGTTTTTAACTCTGCTTCGTTGATAACGGATTTTTCTTTTAAAAAAGCTGTGGCTGTTAGGATGTTTTCAAGTCCGTTTTTAAGTGAGAGACCTTCTAATAGTTTGGCAGCTGCATCCTTTAATGTCTTAGGGTCTTGATCAAATTGCTGTACTGGCCTTAGTTTATTGAGGCTGCCTCCACCCTCTTGTTCAAATTGGAACCAATAAAATGCGTCTGCTTTGAGCTGAGCCGCTAGCTGTGCTTTTATTTTTGTTGAGCCTATTTGAACAAGGGCTGTATCATCTCCAAGCATTTTCAGTACTTTACCGAGAATCAGCCGATGCACATTTTCCTTTCCTTCGGTGTTTAATGTAACAGATTCTGCCGCACTTAACCGGCTATTCAGTGCTGTATGTATGTCCTCAACTCTTGTCATCACAGGCAGCCTCCTTAGGTCAAAAATTTATGATATAACGGATTTCACTGGCGCAAACGATAATCGATGGATTGGGGCAGCTCCATGTGTTTGAATGGCAGCCAGATGCTCTTTTGTTCCGTACCCTTTATGTTTTTCAAATTGATACTCAGGGTACTTACGCCCGTATTCTTCCATCATCTGATCCCTTGTCACTTTTGCAATACATGCACCAGCTGCGATGGACGCACTTTTTGCATCTCCTTTGATGATATTCTCTTGGTGAATAGGAAGCGGGAGCGTCATGGCATCTATGAGTAGATAATCAGGTATATGAGTTAACTGCTCCACCGCTCTCACCATCGCCAGTCTTGATGCCTCGTAAATATTGATTTCATCAATCGTAGCCGCATCAACAATGCCGATTCCGATATCAAGTGCTTCTTTTTGGATCAGGTCATAATACGCCAATCTTTTTTTCTCAGATAATTGCTTTGAGTCGTTTAAACCGAGCAGGACTGTGTCTTCCTTTAATATGACAGCTGCTGCGACAACGGGGCCTGCCAGCGGTCCTCTTCCTGCTTCATCTATTCCAGCAATACATGTGTATCCCTGCGCCTTAGCTTTGTTTTCAAATTGCAGCATTTCATTCCATGCTGCACGAAGTTGCTGCTGCTTTTCTCTCTCTTTGTGCCACTTCTCTATCAGTTTTTGGACACTTTTTCTCGTATCATCTTTTACAAGCTCACGAATGTATGACTCGTCTTGCGAATGCTTTTCTATCAGTTCTTTTATTTGTTTCACCGTGTACATCAGCTTTTCGTCAGCCTCCTTCTTTATATCGGCAGTTTTCCGCAAAAAATAAAGACCCGCATGAGCTGCGTGTCTTTTAGCTTTCAGGCTTCTCAAAAGTGAGGGGACCAAATTTTTCTGTTCGAATATCCCGAATAATGATTTCGGTGGTTTTGTCGTAATTAATAAATCCACCGCTCATGAGACAGCCGCGCTTTGTACCTATTGCATCAAACAGCTCAACCGTATCTTCAGGGATCTCCGCCAGGTCATAGCGTTTTTTTAATCGCTCTGGATAGTTCTCTTCTAGAAAGCGAAGTCCATACACAGCGACATCCTGTAAGTTGATGATAGAATCTTTGATCGCTCCAGTCACCGCTAGCCTGAGTCCTACTTGCTCATCTTCAAACTTAGGCCAGAGGATTCCAGGTGTATCAAGCAGTTCAAGTTCTTTACCTACCTTCACCCATTGCTGTGAGGTGGTAATACCAGGCCGGTCTCCTGTTTTGGCAATGTTCTTTTTCGCTAAACGATTGATTAAGGTCGATTTCCCGACGTTGGGAATTCCGATAATCAGCGCCCGGATTGCACGCGGTTTGACACCTTTTGCTTTCATGCGGTCGAATTTTTCTTTTAAGATTTCTTTTGAAGTTGTGATGATCTGATTTAACCCTTGTCCATCGACAGAGTTAATAGCAAGTGACCGAACACCTTGCTGCTCAAAGTGCGCCTGCCACTCCTTTGTCACACGAGGATCCGCTTTATCTGCTTTGTTTAATAGCATGATTTTGGGTTTGTTCTGAAGGATTTCTTCGATCATTGGGTTTCTAGAGGACATCGGAATTCTAGCATCGGTTAATTCAAATACGATGTCGATGAGCTTTAATTTTTCTGTGACTTCACGTCTTGCTTTTGCCATATGGCCTGGAAACCATTGAATCGTCATATGTGCACCTTCTCTTCTATCGATTATCTCTATACATTGTACAAAAAAAGAGCCTGTTACAGGTAACAAGCTCTTTCTTTTGATATCATTATCGTCTGATTTCTTTGATACGAGCCGCTTTACCGCGAAGTTCACGTAGGTAGTAAAGTTTCGCACGACGTACCTTACCGTGACGTACAACTTCGATGTTAGCGATTTTTGGTGTGTGTACAGGGAATGTACGCTCAACGCCTACACCGTAAGAAATCTTACGAACTGTGAAAGTTTCGCTGATTCCACCACCACGACGCTTAATTACAACACCTTCAAATATCTGGATACGCTCACGAGTACCCTCGACAACTTTAACGTGTACACGTAAAGTGTCACCAGGACGGAACGCAGGAAGATCAGTGCGTAATTGTTCTTTTGTGATTTCTTCAATCAAATGTTGCATCGTTTTCAACTCCTTCCAACAGATGCTCATGTCCTCTTTCTTCATTGCAGCGGAACATCGTTTTCAAACTTGAATCGGCAAGCCGTCCAAGTCACAAGTAGTATCATACCATACCTATATGCAGTGTGCAATACAATCTAGTCATTATGAAGCTGCCAAAGCCATCTTTTTTCTTCTTCTGTTAACGTTTTGCAAGAATCGATCAAATCTGGCCGTCTTGTATAAGTTCGCTTCAAAGATTCTTTGCGCCGCCACTCTTCTATTTTGGCATGATTTCCAGAAAGGAGCACATCCGGCACTTTTAGTCCTTTATAATCGGCTGGTCTTGTATAGTGAGGATGCTCTAGCAAACCTGTGCTAAATGAATCTTCAATGTGAGACGCTTCTTTTCCAAGCACATGAGGCAAAAGCCTGACCACACTGTCTGCAATCATCATCGCTGGCAGCTCTCCGCCTGTGAGAACGAAATCTCCGATTGAGATTTCATCTGTGACAAGATGCTCCCTGATGCGCTCATCGTAGCCTTCATAATGGCCGCAAATGAACATAAGGTGTTCTTCTTTTGCAAGTTCCTCTGCCTTCTTTTGCGTATATCTTTCTCCTTGAGGACAGACAAGAATAATTCGGGGCTTCTTGCTTGCTTTGTTCGTCAAATCTTCTACCGCATCGAATACGGGCTGTGCTTTCAGTACCATACCAGCACCGCCGCCATACGGATAGTCATCTACTGTTTTATGCTTATGATCCGAATACTCTCTAAAATTGACAACATTGAATGAGACAGCTTCTTTCTCCTGTGCCTTTTTTAAGATCGATGAGTGGAGCACACCTTCGAACATTTCAGGAAAAAGTGTTAATAAGTCGATTTTCATTCGTCAATGAGTCCTTCCATCACTTCAATGTGTATGGTTTTGGATGAGATATCGATCTTTTTGACGACAGATGGGATATAAGGAATCAAGGCATCTTTTTTACCTTTTCTTCCGACAACCCAGACATCATTTGCCCCTGGTGTTAAAATCTCTTTGATTTGACCGACAAGCTGATCATCTTCATCGTATACTTCACAGCCAATGATTTGGTGGAAATAAAACTCTCCTTCATCTAAAGAGCCGAGATGTTCTTTTTCTACTTTTAAGATTGATTCTTTCAATAGCTCTGCTTCATTTAATGAGCTAATTTCTTCAAATGTGAGCAAATCAAACTGTTTGTGCTGCCTATGTGATGCGACAGTGACTTTCAGCGGCTCCCCTTGACCTTGCTTAAAAATATAGAGGACGCTTCCTTTTTTGTATCGCTCTTCTGGGAAATCTGTCTTTGACACGACGCGTACTTCTCCGCGAACTCCGTGTGTATTAACAATCTTTCCAACATTTAACCATTCTTGTTCCATGTTCTCAATCACCCCTGACGTATTTCCACAATGGTGCCGTCTTTCACGACGATGACATTATCTTGCATCTTGTCATCCCATTTATCACCTATTTTCACTTCAACCAGCGCATCCACTTCTGTCTCTTTCATTTCACTCCCAAGCGGCAAAATATGCAGCTGCTCTACTTGAAAGTCAATTTGCTGGATCTTCTCCTGCCGTTTATCGATGGCTTTTTGAAATTGAGGGATGGCTTCTTGCTGATGTGGTTCTTTTTCATGTTTTTTCAGTTGAAAATATAGTTGATTGCACTCACGTTCTAGTCTTTCTTTTTTCTCCAAAAAAGTCGTTAACAGTTTGTCCTTACTGCTTTCAGTTAATACTTGCATGACGGTGACATGTTGAATGATCTGCATCTTCCTTTTTGTCCCCCTATCCGAAGGCATTTGTCCTCTACAGTATAACGAAAAATAGATTTAAACGTGTAAAAAAAGGGGAGGTCCTAAGCCCTCTCCCTTTTTAGTCAGCAATCTCAAGTTGAACTTTCTTAGAAGACTCTGCACTTGCTGCAAACATGACTGTTCGTATCGCTTTTGCTGTACGTCCCTGCTTTCCGATCACTTTTCCGGTATCTTCAGCATTGACAGACAGTGTGTAAATCACTTGCTCATCTTTTTCTAATGAAGATATGTGAATATCTTCAGGGAAATCAACAAGTGGCTCGACGATGGACACAATCAATTCTTCCAAGGACAGCTCATTCATTATTTGCTGTTTTTCGCATTATGAAATTTTTCAAGAATTCCTTGGCTTGAGAAAAGGTTGCGAACTGTATCAGATGGTTTCGCACCATTTTGAAGCCATTTAAGCGCTAATTCTTCGTTGATTTTCACCTCAGCTGGTGATAACACTGGATTGTATGTTCCAACTGTTTCGATGAAACGACCGTCACGTGGTGAACGAGAATCTGCTACAACAATACGATAGAAAGGAGATCTTTTTGATCCCATACGTTTTAAACGAATTTTTACTGCCATTTTACTAGCACCTCCGAAAATATTTCAACAAGATAGTATATTAACAATGATAAAAGGGTTTGTAAAGTGTTTTTTCTTAACAACGGTTTTATCATGTATAACCAATTACATAAATGGTAATTTAAAGCCTTTTTTCTTCCCTTTGGACATGTTGGTCATTTGCTTCATCATCTTTTTCATTTCGTCAAATTGCTTTAAAAGGCGATTGACTTCCTGTACAGATGTTCCGCTTCCTTTTGCAATCCGTTTTCTTCGGCTTGCATTGATGACCTCTGGCTGTTCTTTTTCCTCGGTCGTCATTGATTTAATGATCGCTTCGATGTGATTGAGCTGCTTTTCGTCTACTTGGACGTTTTTGAGCCCTTTCATTTTACCGGCTCCCGGCATCATTTGGATCAATTCATCAAGTGGACCCATATTACGAACTTGCCCAAGCTGCTCGAGGAAATCATCGAGCGTAAAGCTCATGGTCCGCATTTTTTGTTCAAGCTCTTTCGCTTTATCTTGGTCAACGTTTGCCTGTGCTTTTTCAATAAGTGTAAGCACATCTCCCATGCCAAGAATTCTTGATGCCATCCGCTCCGGGTGGAATGGTTCAATCGCATCCAGCTTTTCTCCTAGTGCGGCGAATTTAATCGGCGTATTGGTGACAGCTCGAATGGAAAGTGCTGCCCCGCCTCGTGTATCCCCGTCTAGTTTCGTTAGAACGACACCTGTTAAACCAAGCTGTTCATTAAAGCTTTTTGCTACATTGACAGCATCTTGACCTGTCATAGAGTCAACAACAAGGAAAATTTCTTCTGGACTCGCTACTTCTTTTACTTTCTGAAGTTCATCCATCAATTCTTCATCGATATGAAGGCGTCCTGCTGTATCTAAAATGACATAATCGTGGTGTTCTTCTTTCGCTTTTTCGATTGCCTGTTTGGCAATGTCGACAGGGCTGACTTGATCACCTAATGAAAACACAGGCATATCAAGCTGTTTCCCCAGCGTTTGAAGCTGCTGGATCGCTGCTGGTCTGTAAATATCTGCAGCCACCATCATCGGCTTGCGATTATGTTTTTTGCGAAGTAAATTGGCAAGCTTCCCAGTTGTGGTTGTTTTACCTGCCCCTTGAAGACCAACCATCATAATGACTGTCGGAGATTTTTTCGCTACAGCGATTTTACTCTCTTCCCCACCCATTAATTCAGTGAGTTCTTCTTTTACAACTTTAATGACCTGTTGTCCAGGGGTAAGGCTTTTCATCACCTCTTGTCCAACTGCCCGCTCGCTTACTTTTTTCACAAAGTCTTTGACTACTTTAAAATTGACGTCAGCTTCAAGAAGGGCAAGGCGTACCTCGCGCATCATTTCTTTTACATCTTGCTCTGACACTTTTCCTTTGCCGCGGATTTTTGAAATCGTCTGCTGCAGTCGGTCGGCTAATCCTTCAAATGCCATACTGTGCCGCCTCCTAATCTAATTTCTCAAGCGATTCAATTAAAGCTTCTGCTTCTTCCGTCTGAGCGGAATCTGCTACGAGCTCTCTCATTTTTTTGAGAAGTTCTTTACGCTCTTTAAATTTCTTAAACAAGAGCAGCTTTTCTTCATATTGTTCAAGCATCGCTTCAGTCCGTTTAATATTATCATAAACAGCCTGTCTTGATACTTCATATTCATCCGCAATTTCACCGAGGGAAAAATCGTCTAGGTAGTAAAGCGACATGTAGCTCTTTTGCTTTGCGGTTAACAACGATTGATAGAAGTCAAACAAGTAGTTCATTCTCGTTGTTTTTTCAAGCGTCATGGGCTCTCTCCCCTTTGTTAAGTTCATTCCCTTTACATCAATTAAGTTTACACGGTTCTCTACTGTGTGTCAAGTTTTTATCTTGTCACTTCATGAAGCGGTGTATAAATAAAAATGCCAGCAGTTTTTGCCGGCATTTTTGTTAGTCCTCTTGATCAATCACGTCTGAGAATAATCCATACACATACGATTCTGCATCGAATTCTTGCAGATCGTCTACCTTTTCACCTAAACCGACAAGCTTCACAGGGATGTTCAGCTCATTGCGAATCGCAAGGACAATTCCGCCTTTTGCAGTACCGTCAAGCTTTGTTAAAGCAATTCCTGTCACATTCGTCGCTTTAGAAAATTCCTTCGCTTGTGCCATCGCATTTTGACCGGTTGTTGCATCAAGAGCGAGCAGTACTTCATGCGGTGCATCTGGAACCTCGCGTTCAATAACTCTCTTGACCTTCTCTAGCTCTTTCATCAAGTTGACTTTGTTTTGCAGTCGTCCTGCTGTATCACAGATGAGTACATCCGCATTTTTCGCTTTTGCTGATTGAACGGCATCATAGATCACCGCTGCAGGGTCAGAGCCAGCCGTCTGTTTGACAACAGGGACACCTGAACGCTCTCCCCATACTTCAAGCTGCTCAATCGCACCGGCACGGAACGTATCACCTGCTGCTAAAATGACGGATTTCCCTTCATTTTTCAGCTTATTCGCAAGTTTGCCGATAGTCGTTGTTTTCCCAACGCCATTGACACCTACAAATAAAATGATATTTAATCGGCCCTCTTCGATGTTCAGCGCAGAGATTTGTTCCTCTCCGCTATTGTAGATTTCAACCAGTTTTTCAGAGATGACCGATTGTACTTCACTTGGGTCTTGAATGTTTCTTAGTTTCACTTCTTTTTTCAGCTCATCAATCAGTTCCATCACCGTTGTGAAACCGACATCCGCGCCGATCAGAACCTCTTCTAATTCTTCAAAAAAGTCTTCATCGACTTTACGGTAGCGAGAAATTAGTTCGTTTACTCTTCCTTGAAAGGAGTTTCTCGTTTTTTCAAGTCCATCTTTAAACTTTTCTGATACTGAATCGGTTTGCTGCGTAAATTTTTCTTTTAATTTCTTAAAAAAGCTCATTTGGTTCAAAAACCTCCTTTAATTACTGGACAAGCTCTTTCGTTTCTTCTAGTTTGACGGATACAAGCTTAGAAACACCTGACTCCTGCATAGTAACGCCGTAGAGCACATCTGCTTCTTCCATTGTTCCTTTACGGTGCGTAATGACAATGAACTGTGTTTCCTGGCTGTATTTCTTTAAATATTGCGCAAAGCGGAAAACATTTGCTTCATCAAGCGCCGCTTCGACCTCATCTAACACGCAGAATGGAACAGGTCTGACTTTTAAAATAGAGAATAGTAAAGCAATCGCTGTTAATGCTCTCTCTCCGCCTGAAAGCAGGCTTAAGTTTTGCAGTTTTTTCCCTGGCGGCTGCGCGACAATATCAACGCCAGAGTTTAGTAAATCGTTTGGATCTGTCAGCTTAAGATCTGCTCTTCCGCCGCCAAATAACGCTTGGAAAACTGATTCAAAATGCCCGCGAATTTGCGAGAATGTTTCAGAGAAGCGCTTTGTCATCTCTTGATCCATTTCTTCGATCACTTGGAATAATGTATTTTTCGCTTCTGTCAGATCGTTTCGCTGTTCTGTTAAGAAGAGATAGCGTTCATTTACTCGTTCATACTCATCAATGCTGCCTAAGTTCACTGTTCCTAGCTCTTCAATGGCTAATTTGATCAGCTTCACTCGTTTTCTTGCTTCATCTGGTGATAACGTCAGATGATACATCTCTTTTGCCCCTTCAAACGAAAGGGCATACTCTTCGTTCAAATAAGCGATGAGGTTGTCGAGCTCAACTTCCATACGGCCAAGCTTAATCTCTTCATCTTTTAAGCTTGTGGTGAGCTGCTTGTAAAGGCGCTTTTGCTCTTTCAGTTCACGTTCAGCAAATTCTAACGTTTCAGAAAGAGCCAGGCGCTGTTTACGACGCTCTGAAATAAGTGCGGTTGTTTTGTTTTTGTTTTCCAGTTTCTCTTTCGCCGCTTCTTCCAGCTGTTCTGCTCCGCTTGAGCTAGACGTCATTTCACTTGTTAAGAGTGACAGGTCTTCTTTTGTTTCCATCAGCGTTTGTTCAGCCTCTTCTAATTCGGCCATTAAGCTCGAAAGCTTTTCTTGTTCATTCGCTAAGGACTGCTCTTTTTTGGCCAGCGAGATTTTCAGCTCTGTTAATTCGGCAGAAATGGTTTCTTTCGTTGAGCTTTGAGTCTGCTTACGCTTTGTTAATGTATTGATCTCTTGATCAAGCGTGGTCAGTTTCTCCCCTATTGAAACTTCAAGGGCTGCCTGCGTTTTGTCCTTATCTGTAAGTTCAGTAGAACGCTGCTGCAATTCTTCTTTTTCTTGATCATAGAGTTCAAGGTGAGCATTAATATTTTTTTCGGCTACTTGCAGTTCGTATAGCTTCCCTTTGAGCTCTTGCTGCTTTTCTCGAAGGGTTTCTCCGCGTTGACGCAGTTCGTTTAATTGGCTTTCGTTTGCTGCAATCAATTGCTTCGTTTCTTTTGTTTCTTTTTCAAGGATCGTTGTTTTTTCTTCCATTTCAACGAGCTGCTTTGTTAATGTTTCGATCTCCCGGTTTCTTGAAAGAAGGGAGTTGTTCTTTTTCTTTACACCGCCACCGGTCATTGAACCGCCGGGGTTCACGACATCTCCATCAAGGGTCACGATGCGATAACGATGACCAAGCATTTTTGCCAGTTCATTGGCGCCTTTTAAGTCTCTAACGATAAGTACCGTTCCAAGCAAGTTCTGTATGACTTTTTGATACTTTTCATCAAAGGAAACAAGGTGACTTGCTACACCGATAAATGCAGCATGCTTCTCAGCTGTTTGGACGTCCCTATGCTGAATGGTTCGTTCTTTGATCACATTCATTGGCAGGAAGGTCGCACGTCCAAAGGAGTGCTGCTTTAAGTATGCAATTGCTTGTCTCGCAGCTGCTTCATTTTCTGTGACTACGTGCTGCGTTGCTGCGCCTAGCGCGATTTCAATCGCTGTCTCATGCTGCTGATCTGTTTGAATCAGCTCTGCAATGGCACCGTGAATACCGCCTAAACGCTCTTTTGCCTTTAAGACCTCTTTCACTCCTTGGAAAAAGCCTGAAAAGTCTTCCTGCATGGATTCTAGCATCTCTTTTTTTGATCTTGCCTGCTGCACATATTGATAGGCTTGGTAAAGAGCCGTTTCTTTTTTCTCGTATTGACGTTTCATTTGCTCAAGCTTTTGTTCCGCTTCCCTAAAGCGCTTGACCTGACCCAGTATGTCTTCTTCTAGTGCGGAAAGCTGCTGCTCAGCTTCTATTTTCTTTTCTTTGACAGACACACGTTCTTCGATGTGTTTTTGGTTGTTTTGCGTGAGCCGCTCCAGCTGCATGGCCGCTTGGCGCTGCTGTTCTTCTAGTAATTTACGTTCATTGCGGATGGTAGCCTGTTCATTAAGCAGATCAAAATAATCGCTTTTCAGCTGTTCAATTTGACCTTCCACATCTTCACTATGGAGCGACAGTTGATGCTGCTTTGTTTTCACTTCATCTTTTAGCTGCTGCACTTCTTTTTGAAGGCTGTCCCGCGTGATTTTCTGCTGCTGAATCTTTTCGGTTAACTGCGTCTGCTTTTCAGTTAAGCGAATGAGCGTTTCTTCTAGCTGTCCTTGGTTTGCAGCTGCATTTTTTTTCCGTTCTTTTAATACTTCTTTTTTTCCTTCAAGCTTTTCTAATTCCTCACTTGTGAAAAGAAGAACTTCTTGCAGGTCATTAATTGATTCGTCAAGCGCTTGAATGCGGTCTCTTGACTCTTCAATTTTGGCTTCTTTTGCTTGAATATCTGTGGACTGCTTCATTTCATCTTGTTTGAAGCGCTCGACAGCTTCACCAAGTGTTGTCCATTTTTCATGAAGTGCTTCGATGTCATGGACAGTTAAGGCAATTTCGACATTTTCAAGCTCTTCTTTTTTTTGCAAATAGTCCTTTGCAATAGATGCCTGCATTCTTAATGGTTCTACTTGATCTTCTAGTTCATGCAGAATATCTTCTACTCGGTTTAAGTTGTCCTGCGTTTCAAACAGTTTATTCTCGGCTTTTTTCTTTCTTGTTTTATATTTCAAAACACCAGCCGCTTCTTCAAAGATGCTTCTTCTCTCTTCTGCCTTGCTTGATAGAATTTCCTCTACCTTTCCTTGGCTGATGATCGAAAAAGCTTCTTTTCCAAGACCTGAATCCATGAAAAGATCAATAATATCCTTCAAGCGGACAGATTGATTGTTTATGAGAAATTCACTTTCTCCTGAACGATAGACTCTTCTTGTCACACTGACTTCGTGAAAATCGATCGGTAAAAAGTGATCTTCGTTATCTAATGTTAAAGTCACCTCTGCTAGATTGACTCTTTTTCTTGAGTCGCTTCCTGCAAAAATGATGTCTTCCATTTTTCCTCCGCGGAGGCTTTTCGCTGATTGTTCTCCAAGTACCCAGCGGATGGCATCGGTAATATTACTTTTGCCGCTTCCGTTTGGTCCAACAACAGCTGTGACCCCTTTGACAAAGTCCACGGTCACTCGCTGTGCAAAAGATTTGAATCCTATCACGTCTAAACGTTTGAGGAACATGAGAGTGATCCTCCTTATGTATTTAAAGTACTATCATCTTACCATATGAAGTGAAAAAAGATGATGGAAAACAGAGTGAAATCCCCCTGAATGACGAGGGGGATTTTATTGGTTCATATGATGTTTCTGCAATTTAGCAAGTGCTTCCTGTGCAGCATGCTGTTCTGCTTCTTTTTTAGAGCGGCCATTTCCAATTCCGAGCACTTCTCCGCGAAGGGATACATTTGCTTCAAATTCCCGGTTATGTGCTGGTCCTTTTTCATGCAGGATGTGGTATTCCAGTACACCTTTTCCATCGCGCTGAACGAATTCTTGCAGCTGGCTTTTAAAGTCCATGACGTGCGAGAACGCTCCATCGTTAATTTTCGGATAGACATAGGCAACTAGGAATCGTTCCACTGGCTCCAGCCCCTGATCTAAATAAAGTGCTCCGATAAACGCCTCGAATACGTCCGCTAAGAGTGCTGGGCGTTTTCTCCCGCCTGTCATTTCTTCGCCTTTTCCTAAAAGAACAAGGTCTCCGAAGGACAGCTCATGTGCCAGTGACACAAGTGACGGTTCACATACGATTGCCGCTCTCAGTTTCGTTAAATCTCCCTCGCTCATCGCTGGATATTTCGCAAATAAGAATTGAGAGATCGTCAATTCTAAAACAGCATCTCCTAGAAATTCAAGTCTTTCATTATCCTCGTATGGCTTTTTCCGGTGTTCATTCACATAAGAGGAATGCGTAAAGGCTTGATATAGAAGTTTTTCATTTTGAAAGTGTACAGAAATGCGCTGCTGGAACTCTCTAAATTGCTCTAGTTTTTTGCTCTGTTTCTGTTTGTCTTTATAGTGTTTTGGCATAGCAACCTCCAGGTAGGCTTAATCGCCTTTAAGGATACTGATTATATGGAGTCTCTCTTTCTACATGCAAGGAAACATTGCTCCTTAGCATCTGAAAAAGGCTGACAATTGATCAGCTGAATGTGTTGAAACTAACATAAATTTTCAAAGTCCCGTCATGAAAATAGACGGGACTTTGTTACGCTTATTGCTGGCTATTTATGTAGTTCACAGCGTCACCGACTGTTGCAATTTTTTCAGCATCTTCGTCAGAAATTTCCATATCGAACTCATCTTCAAGTTCCATAACTAGCTCAACTACATCAAGGGAATCAGCGCCTAAATCTTCTTTAAATGAAGCTTCCATTTTCACGTCAGCCTCATCAACGCCAAGGCGGTCTACAATAATTTTTGATACACGCTCTAATACGTCTGCCATTGCCTTTCACCTCCCCTCAAAGTATTATAGTTGATTCGTTTTTAAAAAACTAGAGAAAACCTAATGAAATTTTGATATTTCTTAGGACATAACCATTCCGCCATCTACTTGGATGGTTTGGCCTGTAATATAACCTGCTCCTTCTGAAGCTAAAAAGACAACGACGTTGCTAATATCTTCAGGTGCACCAAAGCGTGCAAGCGGGATTTGTTTGAGCATTTCAGACTGCACATTCTCATCAAGCTTGTCTGTCATATCTGTCGAAATAAAGCCTGGTGCTACTGCATTGACTGTAATATGACGGGTTGCCAGCTCTTTTGCTGTTGTTTTCGTTAACCCGATGACGCCAGCTTTTGCTGCAACATAGTTTGCTTGTCCAGGGTTTCCACATACGCCAACCACTGAAGCCAAGTTGATGATTCTTCCGCTGCGCTGTTTCATCATTTGACGTGTCACGGCTTTTGTACAGTTAAAGACCCCTTTTAAGTTTATGTTAATGACGTCATCCCATTCATTTTCTTTCATTCTCATGAGCAGGTTGTCCTTTGTGATCCCTGCATTATTGACAAGGATGTCAATTGAACCAAATGTGTCAATTGCTTGTTTCATGAGCGCTTGTACTTCTTCAGCATTTGAAACATCAGCTTTAACGGCAAATGCCTGCTGGCCAAGTGCTTTGATTTCGTCTACGACTTCATTTGCTTTTGCTTCGTTTCCAGAATAGTTGACGACAACATTTGCACCATTCTTCGCTAAATCGATCGCGATGGAACGGCCAATCCCGCGTGATGCACCTGTTACAACGGCTGTTTTATTTGTCAGCATCAAGAATCCTCCTTCAATGTTTGAATAGCTGCTTCAATTGTTTCCTGATCTGAAACAGAAATGGTTGTCAGGCGGCGATTGACCTTTTTCACAAGGCCTGAAAGTACTTTGCCCGGACCAATTTCAATAAACGTTGTCACGCCTAAATCAATGAGGCGTTCCACACTTTCTTCAAATCGAACAGGAGAATACAATTGTTCAATGAGCTTTGTCTCAATAGCATCACGAGATGTGACGATGTCTGCTGTTACATTTGAGATCACTGGTGTTTTGGCATCCGAAATGTCTAGCTTTGACAGAACATCTGTGAATTTTTCAGCGGCTGGTTTCATTAAGGCAGAATGGAAAGGTCCGCTCACTTCAAGGGCAATCGCACGTTTTGCGCCTTTTTCTTTCGCTTTCTCTGAAGCTAGTTCTACACCTTTTGCTGTACCAGAGATGACGATTTGACCAGGACAGTTTAGGTTAGCGAGTTCTACAAGGTGACCGCTCTCTGTCACTTCTTTTGTCACTTCTAGAAGCGCCGCTTGATCTAAGCCAAGAATCGCTGCCATGGCGCCTTCTCCTGCTGGAACAGCTTCGTTCATTAATTCGCCGCGCTTTCTTACTGCATAGACAGCACCTTGAAACGAAAGTGCGCCTGCTGCAACGAGGGCCGTATATTCACCAAGGCTATGTCCTGCTGCGTAATCTGCTTTGATTCCGCTCTCTTCAAATTTCTTTAAGATGGCGATACTTGTCGTTAAAAGAGCTGGCTGCGCATTATAAGTGAGCGTCAGTTCTTCTGCATCTCCTTCAAAAATCATCGAAGATAATTCAAAACCGAGGGTCTTGTCTGCTTCTTCAAATACAGCTTTAGATACTGCTTCTTGGTCAAATAAATCTTTTCCCATGCCAATTTTTTGAGAGCCTTGGCCAGGGAATAAAAATGCAATTTTAGTCATGCTGCTTTACCTCCATTAAGACTCGTTCGTGGTTTCTTTTTGGACTTCTTGATGAATGATGGCTGAAACGTCTTTTTCTACGATATCACGTGCCTGACGAATTGCATGAAAAATGGCGTTTTCATCAGAGGAGCCGTGTGCTTTAATGACAGGTGCTTTTAAACCAAATAAAGCGGCACCGCCATATTCGGAGTAATCCATTTTAGACTTCATCTGCATCAATTTCGGCTTCATCATGCCAGCTGCTATTTTTGCTGTGAAGCTGGATGTTAATGTTTCTTTCAGCATTTTAAATACAGAAAGGGCTGTGCCTTCAATCGTTTTCAAGGCGATATTTCCTGTGAAACCATCTGTGACAACAACATCAGCAACACCTTCTAGTAAATCACGAGACTCCACATTTCCTACGAAATTCAAGTCTGATGCTTTTAATAATTCAAAGGTTTTTTTCGTGAGATCGTTACCTTTTTTATCTTCTGTTCCTACATTTAACAATCCAACGCGCGGATTGCTCTTTGGAAAGACACGCTCTGCGTAGATTGATCCCATCATGGCATATTGCATTAGGTGTTCTGGTTTCGCATCAACGTTTGCGCCGACATCCAGTAATAAAAACCCGCTGCCATCAAGTGTTGGCAGTGTTGGAGCAAGTGCCGGTCTGTCTATGCCGTCGATTCTGCCTACGATAAACAATCCTGCTGTCATGAGAGCTCCAGTATTTCCTGCTGAGATGCAGGCATCTGCACGTCCCTCGGATACTTCCTGCGCCATTTTCACCATAGATGAATCCTTTTTACGTCTAACTGCACGCACTGGTTCATCTGTCGGTTCAATGACTTCTTTTGCATCTAAAATCGTGATGCGCTCGTTATTTGTTATGTATGGTTTGATTTTGTTTTCATCGCCGACAAGTGTAATCTCGATATCTGAAAATGCCGTTAAGCTTTTTTGCACACCGTCAATAATGGCTTTAGGGGCATGGTCTCCCCCCATTGCATCGACTGCAATTCTCATATTACGTGCCACCTTTTACTTTTGTTTTGAGCGATACATGACGAAGTCACCTGAGAAGACAACTTCCTCACCGACATAGCTGTTTACTTCAACTACAGTTCTGCCTTTTTCTTTATCATGTGAGGCTACTTTAGCTTTTGAGACGACTCGTTCGCCTTGTTTAACCTGCCTTGTAAATCTGATATTCGCTTTTGCTGTCAGCGCCAGTTCATCGTCGATGACGGCTACTGCGAGCGAATTAGCCTGGGCGAAGAGATGATGTCCCCTGGCAATTTGATTTCGGCTAAATACATGCTCTTTTCTCACTTCTAAAATGGAAATGGCTTGGTCATCAAGCTCTACATCAATCATTTCTCCAATCACTTCATCCAGCGGAAGTGACTTCACTTCATCCTCTAATGTCTTTTCGGCCACATGCTTAATTCTTTCGCGTAATTCAGGAATCGACAGTTCCAAACGATCAAGACGAACCGTTTGAATGCTTACACCGAATTTACTTGCCAATTCTTCATCAGTAATGAACGGAGTCGAGCTGATCGTTTGCTGGAGAAGCTTTTGACGTTCTTTTTTATTTAGTTTCATATGCAGACACCATCCGTACATTTATGACTAGGTACTAATAGTAGTATATAATCTCATAGATGATAAATCAATCCTTGTTTCAAAAAGACAAGAAAATTCCTCCAGCGCTTGATCAGCTTAATTTATCTCCGCCCAGCACCCCGCTGTCTACCAGCGTTTGCCGAAGTTCTTTGTATTCGGGATCTGTCCAAAATGCGTCTGATTGCACAAGTTCTGCCGCATCTTTTCTAGCGGTTTCCAGCGCTCTGTAGTCATGAACCATATCTGCTACTTTAAATTCAGGCATTCCGCTTTGTTTTTTACCGAAGAAATCGCCGGGTCCTCTTAGTTCTAAGTCCTTTTCTGACAGCTCAAAACCGTCGGTTGTTTCGGACATGATCCGCATCCGCTCTTTCCCCGTTTCTGATTTTGGATCCGCCATTAAAACACAAAATGATTGATGCTCTCCGCGTCCAACCCGGCCTCTGAGCTGATGAAGCTGAGACAGTCCGAAGCGGTCTGCATCATAAATGACCATGATAGTCGCATTCGGTACGTTGACCCCGACTTCAACGACTGTGGTTGAAACGAGAATTTGAACTTCATTTGCTGTAAAGTCTCTCATCACCTGATCTTTTTCATCACTCGCCAGTTTCCCGTGCATTAAGCCGATCGACCACTTACCGCGGTAAGCCTCTGTCAGCATACTGTGGACATCGATCGCATTTTGCACATCCAGCTTGTCTGATTCTTCTATGAGCGGACAAATAATATACGCCTGTCTTCCTTTTCTCAGCTCTTTATCCACAAATGCAAGAATCCTCTCAAGCATGTCATGCTTGACCCAATACGTTTCGATCTGTTTTCTGCCGGCTGGTAATTCATCAATGACGGATACGTCCATTTCTCCAAAAACAGTGATTGCAAGTGTTCGCGGAATAGGTGTGGCAGTCATAAACAAGACATCTGGGTCCTGCCCTTTACTTCTTAGTTTTTTTCGCTGTTCTACGCCAAACCGGTGCTGCTCATCTGTGATAACAAGACCGAGCTGCTGAAATTCGACTTCGTCTTGAATGAGCGCATGCGTACCGACTAATATATCAATCTCGCCCTCTTTTAGACGTTCCAGCAATTCTCTGCGGCGCTTTCCTTTCACAGAGCTTGTCAGAAGGGCGATATTCAGTCCCCATTTTTCAAACAGCTGGTAAAGTGAATCTGCATGCTGTTCTGCCAAAATCTCTGTTGGGACCATTAATGCACCTTGATAGCCGGATAAATGAGCGGCATAAAGTGCAATGGCTGCAACAGCTGTTTTCCCTGAGCCTACATCCCCTTGAAGCAGACGGTTCATCCGGTACGGGGATGCCATATCAGACATAATTTCATCAAGCACTCTTGATTGTGCCTTCGTCAGCGGAAATGGCAGGCTGTGAACAAACTCAAAAACAGCCTCTTTGGAAAACGGATGCTGGATGCCTGATGTTTTTTCTCGCTCTTTCTTTCTGATTGCCTGCATCTTCAACTGAAAGATGAGAAATTCCTCGTACACAAAGCGGCGTCTTGCTTGCTTGAGCGAGTCTCTTGTTTCTGGCAGGTGAATGGTTTTTAATGCTTCCTGATAGGACATGAGTTTATAGGTAGAGACAAGTTGCTTTGGCAGTGGATCTTCAGCTTTGTCTACATAAAGTGACAGGGCCTGTTTCACAAAGCGTCTCATCATCTTCACGGTTACATTTTCTTTTACTGAATAAACAGGCTCTATACTGCCATCTTGCTCGTGCGTCCCTTTTTTAAATTCCTGCACCATGATGGATTGACGGTTTTTATCCCATTTCCCAGTGACGGATACTGTATCACCTAAAACAAGGCTTCGTTTTAAATAAGGGCGATTGAAGCAAATCGCTGTGATGAGAAAACGCCCGACAAGCAGCCTGAATGTCAGCCTGCTTCGTTTTTTTCCATAATAGGTGAGGACGGGCTCACTGTGCACTTTCCCTTCAACTGTGACACGTTCATCATGCTTAACTTCTTCTAAATTACGAAGCTCATAGTCGTCATATCGATAAGGAAAGTAGCCAAGCAAATCGGCTACTGTATAGATTCCAAGTTCATTGAGTGTTTTTTCGGTTTCTTCTCCAATCCCTTTGAGGACAGAGACATTATCTTGCAGTTTCTGTATCACGAGATGAGGTCACACCTCCGAAAATCTTCTTTTCAAGCTCTCTTGCTGTCGGTGTTGCAGCAAGTCCGCCTTGTGCTGTTTCACGAAGTGCCGTTGGCATGGTTTGACCGATTTTATACATCGCATCAATGACTTCATCACATGGAATACGGCTTGTGATGCCGGCAAGTGCCATATCTGCTGCGATCATCGCATTTGATGCACCCATTGCGTTTCGTTTTACGCACGGTACCTCGACAAGTCCAGCTACTGGGTCACAAACAAGTCCAAGCATATTTTTCAGTGTAATCGCCATCGCTTCAGCAGATTGCTGAGGTGTACCGCCTGCCATTTCGACAATGGCTGCTGCCGCCATACCTGATGCTGAACCTACCTCTGCCTGACAGCCGCCTGCTGCACCAGAGATGCTCGCATTATTGGCCACAACAAAGCCAAATGCGCCAGAGGTGAATAGGAATCTGACCATTTGTTCCTTAGTTGGCTTTAATGTTTCTTTTACTGCAAATAACGTACCCGGCACAACACCTGCTGAGCCTGCTGTAGGCGTTGCACAAATCGTCCCCATTGCGGCATTGACTTCATTCGTTGCCACTGCCTTACTGACAGCATCTAATATTGTATGTCCAGACAGCGTTTTGCCTGATGCGATATATGCTTGAAGCTTGACCGCATCTCCGCCTGTTAAACCTGATAATGATTTCACACCTTTCAGCCCGTTTTCTACGGCCTGTTCCATCACTTCTAGGTTGCGGTACATCTGGGAGAAAATATCTTCACGTGACTTCCCTGTCACTTCCATTTCTTGCGCGATCATTATTTCTGAAATGGAGGTATTCCGTTCTTCTGTTAGCTGCACGAGTTCTTTGACGTTTTTAAACATCATTCATAACCTCCTTGTTGTTACTCTGCAATTTGTGTGACTTGAATAATGTTTGGCAGCGTTTCAAGCTCTGATAGGACAGCTGGGTCAATATTTTGATCCACTTCGATGGTCATCAGAGCCTCTTGCCCGACATCTTTACGTGCCACTTCCATATGACCGATGTTGATGGCGAATTTCGCTAACACATTGGCCACTGCTGCAATCGTGCCGTAGCGATCGTTATGAACCACAAGAATGGCAGGATGATTTCCTGAAAGCCTGAGCTCAAAGCCATTCAGTTCAGTGATTTCAATTTTACCACCGCCGATGGAAATCCCGATTAATTCAAGCTTTCCATTTGCATCTGATATCTCTACTTTTGCTGTATTCGGATGCGCTGGCACCGCATCTTCTTCTTTAAATTCAATGTCGATCTCTTTGCTTTTTGCAATATCAATCGCTGTTTTGATGCGTTCATCAAATGTATCAAAGTCAAGAACACCGCCGATAATGGCGACATCTGTACCGTGTCCTTTATACGTATCTTTAAAAGAGCCATAAAATGAAACGACAATTTGTTTCGGTTCTCTTCCAAATAAGCTGCGAGCCACTCTTCCTATACGAGCCGCACCCGCTGTGTGCGAACTTGATGGACCAATCATGACGGGTCCAATAATATCAAACACACTTCTAAATTTCATAGGTCTTCCCCTCTCATAACCACTCACATATTGGTTTGGTTCTTTCTTTAGACTAATGGATTCATTCGTTTCCCGCAACTCATTTCACCGTTGAATCACTAGTAAAAAATTGCAAAAGAAGAAGAAGGGCTTTATTTGCCCTTCTTTCGTTATTCAACAGCCAAAATATATGAATAAAGCGGCTGTTTTCCATCGTGGACTTCAACTTCTACCTCTTCAAATGTTTCTTCAATAAAGGCTTCTAACGCATCCATCTCTTCAGATGATGCATCTTCCCCTTTAATGATCGTGACAATCTCATCATCTTCTGTCACCATTTTGGTCAAAAGCTCTTTTGCTGCATCTAATTGATTTTTCGCGGTTAAGGTAATTTTCCCGTTAAAGAGACCCATATAATCGCCTTTGGCAATATCAATACCATCAATTTGGGTATCTCTTACTGCAAAGGTAATTTGGCCGCTTTTCACGTGGTCAATCGCTTCTAGCATCGCTGCTTCGTTGTCTTCATTTGAAGCTGCTTCATTTAGAGAAAGAAGTGCCGACATTCCTTGGGGAACGGTCTTCGTCGGAATGACAACGACCTCACGACTTGAGACAGTTGCCGCCTGTTTCGCTGCCATGACAATATTAGAATTATTAGGTAAGATAAAGACGGTTTCGGCATGTACGCTTTCAATTGCTGTGACAATGTCTTCTGTGCTCGGGTTCATCGTCTGTCCGCCTTCAATGACGACGGAAGCTCCGATACTTTTAAACAAGTCAGCAATTCCTTCTCCCATTGCGACACTGACGACTCCAAAGCGCTGTTTTTCAGCAGCAGGTGCCTTTGGTGCAGCGGGCGCGTGTTCTCTTTCTTCGTTCACAATCGAGCTATGCTGCTCTCTCATATTTTCAATTTTCATATTGATCAGGCTGCCGTAGCGCTGTGCATAGGATAAGACATCTCCAGGCTGCTCTGCATGAATATGAACTTTCGCCAGCGTTTCATCAGACACCACAAGAAGTGAATCTCCGAATTCGCTTAAGTCTTCTCTGAAGGCATTCTCATCAAAGGACTGTTTGTCTTCTTCAAATTTCACCATAAATTCAGTACAATAACCAAATTCGATATCTTCAGTGTTCATATGGCTTTGTGCACTTTTATGATGCTCTGCACTGACAAGTTCTTTTAACGTTGGCAAAGAGGCCGCTTTCAGATGGAGGTCCTCTCCTCTTAATGAAGCAAGGAAACCTTCATATACGCACAGAAGTCCTTTACCCCCACTATCGACAACGCCCACTTCTTTTAAAACAGGAAGCAGATCTGGCGTTCGATCAAGTGATGCTCTCGCTTCCTCAATCGTTAACTCAAGAACGCGGTCAATGTCATTTTCTGCTGCTGAAACAGCAACCGCTTTCTTTGCTGCATCCTTTGCAACCGTTAAGATGGTCCCTTCAATCGGTTTCATCACGGCTTTATATGCTGTATCAACACCTGCCTGTAAGGCAAGGGCAAATTCTTTTGCATCAATCGTTTCTTTTTGTTCAATATGTTTACTGAAACCTCTAAAGAGCTGTGAAAGGATCACGCCTGAGTTTCCTCTTGCGCCCATCAACAGCCCTTTTGACAGGGCCACGCCGACCTTCCCAATATGATCGGTATTTGTTTCTTCAACTGCTTTTGCCCCTGAAGTCATCGACAAATTCATATTTGTCCCCGTGTCTCCGTCTGGCACTGGAAAAACATTTAACGCATCAACAATTTGTGCGTTTTGAGAAAGATGGTGAGCACCTGCAAGAATCATTTTTGCAAATGAGCGGCCATCAAGATTTCTAATAGACAATATATTTCCTCCTTACTACGGGTTCGTAACTCTTACTCCTTGTACATAAATGTTGACCGAATCAACAGAAAGTCCAACTGTGTGAGAAATCGTATATTTGACTTTCGTTTGAACATTATGTGCGACTTCTGATATTTTTGTACCGTAGCTGACGATGATGTACATATCAATATGAATGCGGTCTTCTTTTTGACGCACAAGAACACCCCGGCTGAAGTTCTCTTTGCGGAGAATATCCGTCAAGCCGTCCTTGATTTGATTTTTGGACGCCATCCCAACAATACCATAGCAATCGATCGCAGCGCCTCCTGCCACCATTGCAATGACTTCATTTGATATATCAATTTGTCCGTATTTCGTTCTAAGTTCAATGGACACATTGGTTCCCCCTTTTTGAGAAATTGCCCTGAGTTATCACTATTTTACTATAAGACCCTTCTTTTTAAAAGAAATCATTCAATCCGACCCAATCCTACTTATACTATAGCCTTGATTTTTTATCAAGATGTCAAGGTATTTTTCTTGAAAGAGGAGTAAACAATCCTTGCAAACCCCTTGAAGCTGTGGTAAATTATTAAAGTATCTTGAGGCATCTCTAAGTACGTATATGAAGAATATGATGATGTTTTCGCAGTTAGGAGGGAAACAAATGGCACGTAAATGCGTTATTACAGGCAGAAAAACAAAAGCTGGGAACAACCGTTCTCACGCAATGAACTCTACAAAACGTACATGGGGTGCGAACCTTCAAAAAGTTCGTATTCTAGTGGACGGTAAGCCTAAAAGAGTATATGTATCAGCTCGAGCTTTGAAATCTGGTAAAGTTGAGCGTGTATAAGCAAGAGTAAACGCCTGCTACAATTCATTGTAGCAGGCGTTTTTATGTGGAAATAAAGGAGATTACTCATTAATCTTTCTTAAATGAACCAAGCATCGCACGGACAATGCCGCCAAGAAATCTAGGCAGTTTGATTGTATAAAATTTCATTTTGTCCCCCTCCTAAAAGTACCGCTTGCAGCACAATTGAGCTTAATCAGCCATCCACATTGATAGGTTGGTCAATCTTTGCTTCTTACCATTATTAATATGCCTTCATGAAAAGAAAAAGTACCATTTGAGTGGATGAGTTCGTTACTAATACATAGTGTGGAACCAGGCTCAATATGACAATTTTTCAGAGGATATTTGAAACCTTTTAATGTCAGCTTTTCAACCGGTGTTCCAAAGGGTAGAAACGACACATATTTTTTATCCTGATCTTCTTTTATTTCGTATGTACCAGGTTCAAACATTTGAATGATATTTTGTTTATCTACAAGGGTGATATTCTGCTTGTGCTGAATCCCTTTGTAAAGAAGATGGATATTTCCTAGAAAATGATCAGCCCTTCCTCCCGTAATACCGTAGATGTAAATATGTGCTGGATGCTGACTCAATGCCCAGTTCAGTGCAAGCTCTAAATCGGTTTCATCCTTTTCAGCTTGAAATACATTCAGGGCAGGCAATTTTTCTTTCAGCTCCCGAAGCTCTTCTTCTGTCACACTGTCAAAATCACCAAAGGCTTTGGCAGGGATGATGCCTTGCTCTAGTAAGAAGAGGGTTCCACGGTCTACACCAATCCAGAGAATATCCTTCTGTGATGCTTCATGTTCAAGTGGCGGAATGTATTCAAAAGGACCGCCGGCTACGATATGTATGTGCATGATATACGCTCCTCTCTATATAAAAAGAACCAAAGATCACAATGACTTTGGTTCCTTTCTTTACGCTTCTCGAATTGCCTGGATCGCTGCTGCGCGGTTGTCTTTACCGTATACCGCTGAGCCCGCTACAAGTAAATTAGCGCCTGCTTCTTTGCAATCCTTTGCAGTTTCTACATTGACACCACCGTCTATTTCTATCAGTAAATCGGTTAAGCCCTTTTGTTCACTCAGTGCTTTTACTTCTTTTACCTTCGTGAGAACAGATGGAATAAATGCTTGTCCCCCAAAACCAGGATTTACCGTCATGAATAACACAAGGTCCACATCCTCTAATACATGCTCAATGTGAGAAACAGGTGTGTGAGGATTCAAGACGACCCCTGCTTTTACACCTTGTTCTTTAATGTGCTGTATTGTTCGGTGTAAGTGCGGACAAGCTTCCACATGAACAGAAATAATATCAGCGCCTGCTTTTGCGAATGCAGGAATATACCGGTCTGGCTGCTCAATCATTAAGTGAACATCAAGCGGAAGACGCGTATGCGGTCTAATCGCTTCGACAACATTCGGCCCAAATGTCATATTCGGTACAAAATGACCGTCCATGACATCGATATGAATGTAATCCGCACCGCCTTGTTCCACATCACGGATATCTTTCTCCAAATTGGCAAAATCTGCTGATAAAATGGAAGGGGCAATATAAACCATGATTTAGTACCTCGGCTTTCTGTCTTTGATTTCAGTTAAAAACTCTAAATAATGCTGATAACGATACTCTTTGATTTGATCATGCTCGACCGCATCTTTTATCGCACACCCAGGCTCTTTCACGTGCAGGCAGCCTCTAAATTTACAATCTGCACTCCGCTCTCTGATGTCTAAAAAGTATAGACCTAGATCTTCTGCTTCGATCCCAGTAAATTCGAGCGAGCTAAAGCCAGGAGTATCTGCAATGAGCCCGTCTGCTGTTCGAATAAGTTCAACATGCCTTGTCGTATGCTTTCCTCGTCCGAGATGGGATGAGATATCATTTGTTTTCAGCGCCAATTCAGGACTCATCGCATTTAAAAGGGAGGACTTGCCTACACCAGACTGACCGGCAAATACAGTGATCTTATTGTGAAAATGCGGGGTCAGCTTCTCAATGCCATCTCCTTCAATCGTAGAGGTTAAATGAACCTCATAGCCCATTTGCCGATAGTCGTCTGCATATGCCATGATCGTTTCACGCTCTTCGTCTGTTTTCAATAAGTCCATTTTAGTGATGCAGATAATCGGCTCAATATGATTGGCTTCAACAAGCACTAAAAATCTGTCTAAAAGTGATGTGCTAAAGGTTGGTTCTGCTGCTGAGAAAACAAGTACCGCTTGATCGACGTTACTAATAGGCGGACGAACAAGTTCGTTTGTCCGTTCTTTTACTTCTAATAAGTAGCCTTCTTTATCGTTGTCTGCTTGATACACGACATAATCTCCAACAAGAGGTGTGATTTTGTTTTTTCGAAAAATGCCTCTTGCTCTGCACTGAACCACTTTTCCACTTTCTTGTGACTCATCCAGCACATAGTAGAATCCACTTAATGCTTTAATAATTTTGCCCTCAGGCATAAAGTCCCTCCTTTATTCATCATCAGGGTATTCGATCGTTTTAGAGCTTACGACTTTATCATCAACCGTCACTTGATAATATCCTTTTTGACCTGGTTCAATCTTAAACTTAATGGTCCGCTCAGTCGGCGCAGTGATTTTAAAGCTTTCATATGAATCAGAGATGCTATGCTCCGCATCATCAATGGAAATTTGGACATTCATCTCCTGCCCTTCCGTTTCTGGTTCATAAGGGATCGCAATCTTTTCAGTCACCGTTTTGGCTGGTTTTTCCTTCGGTCCAAGAGAGAATGTAATCTTAACCGTATCACCTGGTTTAACAGCAGTTCCTGCTCCTGGTTCCTGCTTCATGACCTCGCCTTTTGGCACATCGTCAGAATGCGCTTCTTTTTCATCAAGCTTTAATCCGTTATCCTCTAAATAATTCGATGCCGCCTGCTTACTATACGTCGTTAAATCACGTAATGTAATATCGGCAGGACCTATGCTGACAGTCAACGTGACTTCTTCATCTGCTGCTACAAGCTCTGTATTCGCTGAAGGATTCTGTTCCATGACAATCCCAGATTCGGTGTCATTATCATTCACTTCCTCCACAACGACCTGTTTAAACCCTTTTTTCTCTAATAATTCTTTTGCTTTATCGACCTTTTCGCCTGTAACATCAGGTAATTCGGTCTTTTCCTTGCCAGTACTTTCGTAAAGCTGAATTTCTGTCCCTTCTTTTACCTTTGTGCCGATTTTCGGATCTGTTTTGACGACAAGCCCTTTTTCAATTTTCTCATCAGCGATCTCAATTGGTTCCGAAGCGACGGTGAACCCAGCTTTCTTCAAGGTATCTTCTGCTTTTTCAACCGTCATGCCAGATACATCCGTGACCTCAACATCTTTTGGAAAAAGCAGCCCTGGAAACACAGTGATGGCTAAAATCGTCGCAGCGGTCAAAATAAATAAGATGGATGCCACAATCCATGGCCATTTTTTTCGTTTCTTTTTCGGCTTTTGTTTCTCTTTTTTCTTCGGTTTTTGAGCCGGGTGGACAGCTGTTTTTTCATTGTCTTGATCGATTAGATGATCTTGAATGATTGGGATCGCTTTCGTTGCTTCATGGTCTTCTTCAATGACAAAGCGTTTTTCTTTTAATCTGGCTGGATCGAAAGCGGTTTTTAAGTCTTTTTGCATTTCAGATGCATCTTCATATCGATAAAATGGATCTTTGGCCATCGCCTTTAAAATGATGTTTTCCACGCTTTGTGGAACAGAAGGATTCCATCTCCTCACAGATGGAGGCTCTGATTGCAAATGCTTCAGTGCGACACTGACAGCCGATTCCCCTTCAAATGGCATGCGTCCTGAGATGAGTTCATAAAGCACAATCCCAAGCGAATAGATGTCTGACTTTTTCGTTGCAAGACCTCCGCGTGCTTGTTCTGGAGACAAATAGTGCACGGAGCCTAGGACAGAATTTGTATGGGTAATGGTCGCTGAGCTGAGTGCCATGGCAATCCCAAAATCAGTGACTTTGATATTCCCCATATTGTCTATTAATATATTGTGAGGCTTAATGTCACGGTGGACGAGCTGTTTCGCATGGGCTTCTTCCATCGCCGCAACGACTTGCTCCATGATGCGAACGGCTTCTTTCGGATGAAGCGGGCCATTGGCGTGTATGTATTCTTTCAGCGTCATCCCCTCGACATATTCCATCACAATATAATAAATATCATCTTCTTCCCCTACATCGTAGATGCTGACAATATTCGAATGATCTAAGCTTGCAGCTGATTGCGCTTCCCGTCGGAATCGTCTAATAAAATCATCATCGCTCGCAAAGTCAAACCGCAAAATTTTAATCGCTACTTCGCGATCTAAAATCATATCCTCCGCCAAATAGACGTTTGCCATTCCGCCTCCGCCTATGACGCGAAGAATCTGATAACGGCCGCTGATCCTTTTTCCGATCAACACTTGCTGTCACCCTCCTCTGGCTGGGAGGAGATTTCTAACAGTACTGCTGTAATGTTATCTTCACCGCCGTTGTCATTCGCTGTTTGAATTAACTCTGTTACTTTTTCCTCTGGTGCGTTCGTTTGCGTTAAAATATGAATCAAATTCTCTTCTTCTACTTTATTCGATAGACCATCTGAGCAAAGCAGGATTTGATCTCCTGGGTCCACTTCAAAGGTGCGTGCATCAATTTGAACACGTTTATCTGTTCCTAATGCTTTCGTGAGCACATTTTTTCTTGGATGATATTCTGCATCCGCTTTTGAAATTTCACCTGTTTTCACAAGTTCATTCACAAGTGAATGATCATCCGTTAATTGGGTCAGCGCTCCTTCTCTTAGCAGGTAGCAGCGGCTGTCTCCAATATGCGCAATTGTGACCGTTTGCAAATGAACGAGCGCACACACAATGGTCGTCCCCATTCCTTGGCACTCCTCATTGTTTTTCGCATGTTCATATACTTGGTCATTAATGTCACTGATTTTTGAGATTAACCAGCTTTCTTGATCGGCTGGCTTTTCTGGAATTGAAGATGTTTTTTCCCAGTATTCTTTCAAAGAAGAGACTGCCATCTTGCTGGCGACATCACCAGCAAGATGACCTCCCATGCCGTCTGCTACAACAGCGAGAAGTGAGTCTTCTTTTGCTTCAAAAATACCTGCATCATCTTCATTATGCTGACGGACTTTTCCTGTATCGGTTAGAAAGGCTGCCCTTATCAACATTCGTCACCTCGTCTCTTCCTGACGCTCCTTCGCTCTTAGCTGACCGCAAGCAGCATCAATGTCATGGCCTTGCTCTCGTCTAATCGTTACGTTTACGCCGCGTTCTTTCAGCGTTTTTTCAAATAGGAAGATTTGTTCTCTAGGTGTTCTCACATAATCTCTCTCTGGTACATAGTTCACCGGAATGAGGTTTACGTGGCACTTGATTCCTTTTAAAAGGTCTGCAAGTTCTTCCGCATGGTGAACTTGATCATTTACTCCGCCAAACAGGCCGTATTCAAAGCTGACACGTCTACCCGTCTTTTGAATGTAGTATTCAATGGCTTCCATTAATTTTGGCAGCTTATATGCCTTATTGATCGGCATCAGGCGGCTTCTGATCTCTGTGTTCGGTGCGTGCAGAGATACAGCAAAGTTGATTTGCATTTGCTCATCAGCGAATTGATAAATCTTTGGAATGATTCCGCTTGTCGAAACTGTAATATGACGTGCACCAATATTTAAGCCGTTGTCATGGTTGATGATTTTAAGGAAGGCAAGCATTTCTTCAAAGTTATCAAACGGTTCGCCAATTCCCATGATGACAACAGAGCTGACTCTCTCATCTGTTTCGTCAAGTGCCTGCTGCACTTTTAATACTTGTGCAACGATTTCTCCCGCTTCAAGGTTTCGTTTTAAACCGCCAAGTGTAGATGCACAGAATGTACAGCCAATTCTACAGCCAACCTGAGTCGTGACACAGACAGAGTTTCCATATTCGTGACGCATAAGCACTGTTTCAATTGTATAGCCATCATGCAGTTCAAATAAAAACTTGATCGTTCCGTCCTGAGACGTTTGTTTGATCACGGTTTTTAAAGTTGTGATTGTAAATTGATCTTTTAATTTTTCTCTTAAATCTTTGGAGAGGTTAGACATTTCATCAAAGGATGTCACACGTTTCTCATAAAGCCACTCAAAAATTTGAGCTGCGCGGAAAGGCTTTTCGTCTTGTTCTTTTAACCATTCTTTCATTTCGTGAAGCTCAAATGAATAAATCGACGGCATATCTGTTTTCAGTTCTTTTCTTACTTTTTGTTCTGTCATTTTTTATCCCTTCTTTCTCATGCTGCAAATAAAGAAACCATCTGTTCCGAAATAATGAGGAAGAATTTGTACACTTCCGTTTTGAACAAACGGAGCAACCTGCTCAGGCAGCCGTTCATTAAGAGATAGATCGGGTTCGAAGTCTTGGTGTTCTTGTAAAAACGCATGAATCACTTGTTGATTTTCTGTTGGGTCCATTGTACATGTACTATATACAAGGGATCCGCCAGGCTTTAAAAGCGGAGCTGCTTCTTTTAAGATTGCCTGCTGAATAGCAGCAAGCCTTGCTGAGTCTTCTGGAGACTTAGTATATTTCATATCTGGTTTTCGTCTGATGACGCCAAAACCAGAACACGGCGCATCAATCAGAATACGGTCAAATGAAGCTTCGCTGTAATAGTCTTTCGCTTTCCTCGCATCAAGCGCTTTTGCCTCAATCTGAGTAAGGTTCAGGCGTTTTGCTGCTTGTTTGATGAGTTTCACTTTGTGTTCATGTAAATCAAGTGAAACAATTTGTCCTTCGTCGTTCATACGCTCTGCGATATGTGTTGATTTTCCGCCTGGAGCCGCACAGGCGTCAAGCACTGTTTCTCCCGGCTGAGGGTCTAGTGCTCTTGCGACAAGCATTGAGCTTTCATCTTGAATGGTCACATAGCCTTCTTGAAAAGAAGGGGTTGAAACGATGGACCCTTTCATCAGCTTGAGTGCATCTTCAGATAAGTCGCCGAGCTCCGTTTCGATTCCGGCATCCAGCAGTTCTTGCTGCAGTGCCGCGCGGCCGGTTTTCATTCGATTGACACGGAGTGTTTGCTTTGGCGGTACTAAATGAATGCGGCACATGCTTTCTGCCGCTTCAAATCCGTACGACTGAACCCATTCCTGCACGAGCCATAATGGGTGGCTTGTCTCAATTGAAAGCCGCTTGACCGGATCTTTGATGTCATCAAAAGCCGGAACACCTTCTCTTTGCACGGAACGAAGAACGCCGTTCACAAGTGAAGAAATGCCCTTGTGCCCTCTCTTTTTCGTTAGCTCAACTGCTTCATGGATGGCTGCACGGTCTGGAATCTTTTCAAGGTAGACCATTTGATAAAGAGACATCCGCAAAAGCTGCATGACCCATGGAGCCACCTTTTGCGGTTTTTTCACAAATGGTGCCAGCATATAATCTAATGCCAGCTTATTTTGCAGTGTACCGTACACAAGCTCTGTTAAGAGCGGTTTGTCCTGATCTGCCAAGTCTTTGTCTTTCATGACTGACTGCAAAAGCAAATTACTGTAAGCTTGGTTTTGTTCGAGTTTGATTAAAGCGTCCAGCGCTACTTCTCTCACATTACTTTTCTTCATTCATTAACCCTAATTTCTGTCCAATTTCGATATTTGCGCCTCTTAAGAAGTCTTCGCCGCTCATTTTTTTCTTACCAGCTGGCTGCACACCTGTTAATAAAAGGCCTTGCTTATTCCCAGTTCCAATGACCGGACCTTCTTTTTGAAGCTCAATCACTTTCCCAGGTTCTTCTTGCACTTGAAGTGGAACTTTTTTCGCTTCCCATACTTTTAGATGAGCCCCGTTCCATTCAGTATAGGCAACTGGCCATGGATTTAAGCCGCGAACTTGGTTGTAAAGCTCTTCTCCGGTCTTTGTCCAGTCTAACCTTTCTTGCTCTCGCTTTATATTAGGTGCGTACGTTGCCGCTTCTTCATTTTGCGGAATTGGAGAAATAGATCCGCTCAGAACATTTGGCACAGTATCTTTCAGCAATGCGGCGCCTGCTACACTTAATTTGTCATGTAATGTACCGACATTGTCTAATTCGTCGATTTCTACTTCTACTTTACTGATCATGTCCCCTGCATCGAGTCGTTCCACCATGTACATGATGGTGACGCCTGTTTTCTTTTTACCTTGAAGGATCGCATAATGGATCGGCGCGCCGCCTCTTAGTTCTGGCAGCAGTGAGGCATGAACATTGATACAGCCAAACTGAGGTTCATCCAGTAATCGTTTTGGTAGAATTTGTCCAAATGCCGCCGTTACAATTAAATCGGGCTTTAATGAAAGCACTTTATCAATTTCTTCATCAAGACGCACCTTTTCAGGCTGCAGTACAGGAATGCCGTGCTTTAAGGCTTCTACTTTCACAGGAGGCGGTGTGAGTACTCGTTTTCTGCCTTTTGGGCGATCTGGCTGCGTGACGACCCCGACAACTTCGTATCCTTCTGTTATGAGTGTTTGCAGCACAGGTACTGAGAAATCAGGGGTTCCCATAAATACAATACGTGCCATTTTCTTCACCCTTCCATTTCCGCAAGTTCTTTTTCTGTATAGGTTTGAATGATTTTAGACGTGAATAATATACCGTCTAAATGATCAATTTCGTGCAATAAGGCTCTTGCTAAAAATCCTTCTGCTTCTATTGTAAATGGTTTGCCTTTCTTATCAAAGGCTTTTACCTTCACATAGCTCGGTCTTTCTACTGTGCCATATAAAGATGGAAAGCTCAGGCAGCCTTCAATATCTGTTTGACTTCCTTTCACTTCAAGAACCTCGGGATTCACTAAATCAATTCTGCCAGGTTCCTCTCCGATATCGACAACAGCCATTCTTTGTGAAATGCCGATTTGTGGTGCTGCTAGTCCGACTCCATCTAGCTCAAGCATTGTATCATACATATCATCAAGCAGTTTTTTGAGCTTTTTATCGAACGTATCAACAGGCTCTGCCTTTTGTTCAAGTACTTCTGCCGGATGTATGACTATTGGTTTTACTGCCACTTAAAGCCCTCCGTTTTACATCATCATATATGGATTCATATCTATTGAAATCATCAATTGTTTTTGTTCCATTTCCTTTTGATAATGATCTTGTATTTTCCGTAGTAAACTTGCCAGTTCATTTTCCCTTTTGTATTTTATCACGCATTGATATCGATATCTATCTTTGATCTTAGCGATTGGTGATGCAGCCGGACCAAGGATTCTTGTATTCGGTGCACAGTTCATTTTTAGGAACTGGACAATTTGATCAGTGACATGCGCTGCCTTCGTCACTTCCTCGTGTGATACCGTCACCATTGCCAAATAGTAATACGGCGGATAGGACTGGTGGCGGCGATGCAGCATCTCCTGTTCATAAAAGGCTTCATAGTCATGCTGCTTCGTTAATTCAATACTATAGTGAGAAGGCGTATACGATTGAATGATCACAGAACCCGCTTTTTCATGACGTCCTGCCCTGCCGCTGACCTGCGTGAGAAGCTGAAATGTTTTTTCACTTGAACGAAAATCAGGAATATGAAGAGACGTATCCGCACTGAGAACACCAACAAGTGTGACATCTGGGAAATCTAGCCCTTTTGCTATCATTTGCGTCCCGAGCAAAATGTCCGCTTCTTTATTGCCAAAAGACGTGAGGAGCTTTTCGTGAGCACCTTTACGAGACGTTGTATCTACATCCATTCGGATCACTCTTGCCTCAGGCAGTACTTTTGTAAGCTCTTCTTCTACACGCTGCGTACCCGTCCCAAAATAGCGAATATGCTCACTATGGCATTCTGGACATTCAGCAGGCACCGGTGCTTCGTGCCCACAATAATGGCATTTCAGCCGTTTTTGATAGCGGTGATAGGTGAGAGAAATTTCGCAATGAGGACATTGCTCCACATATCCGCAATCACGGCACATCACAAAGGATGAATAGCCCCTTTTATTCAGAAATAAGACGGCTTGTTCTTTTCTTTCAAGCACTTCCTTTAATCTGAGCATTAATTCTTCTGAAAACATGGACCTGTTGCCATTTCTCAATTCTTCTCTCATATCAATTAACGAAACGTGCGGCAGCTGCTGCTGGTTGACGCGATGTTTAAGCGTCAGCAATGTAAACACGCCTTTTTTCGCACGCGCGTAGGTTTCAAGTGAAGGGGTTGCACTGCCTAAAACGACTGGGCATCGATGCCTTCTGGCTCGTTCAATGGCGACATCCTTGGCATGATAACGAGGCATTTCTTCTTGTTTATAAGAAGATTCATGCTCTTCATCTATGATAATCATGCCTAGATTTTCAAATGGAGCGAAAACAGCAGATCTCGCGCCCACGACAAGCTTGACTTCCTTGCGGTGGATTTTCCGCCATTCATCATATTTTTCCCCTGTCGATAAGCCGCTGTGAAGTACAGCCACATTTGAGCCGAACCGTTCTTTAAACCGCTGAACCATTTGAGGGGTTAACGAGATTTCAGGAACGAGGACGATCGCTTCTTTTCCTTTTTGAAGGGCATGATCAATCGTCTGCAAGTATATTTCCGTTTTACCGCTTCCTGTCACCCCGTGCAGCAGAAAGGTTTCATGCCGGTCATCACTGACTGCTTGATGAATATGTTTTGCCGCTTCTGCTTGTTCTGGCATGAGATCAAGTGAAGCAGATGGTGTAAACGCCCGGTCACGATAAGGATCACGATAGACCTCTTCATAGCTTTCTGTTAGCAGCCCTTCTTGAATAAAGGTTTTAAGCGTTTGAGAACTCGCGCCTGTTTGCTGCTGCAAGTCTTTCGCTAAAAAGGTCGTCTCACTCGCTTGAAGCAAAAAGGAGAGCAGTGCCTTTTGTTTCACCGCATTTTTCTTAAGCTGCTGTTGTTTTTCTTCAAGCTTATCTTTCGATACAGCTAGATGGAGCATGCGCACCTTTTTCTTTCCAGATTTTTGCGAGACGTGATACCTTACCTCTAGATGACCTTTTTGGACATGCTTTTGAATCTGTTTTAGTTGTTCGGCCGGGATGTCAGCGTAAAGGATGCTATCTCGCTGACCGAAAAGCTCTTTCAATGACTGCGGAAGTTCTTCATCTGACAGCACCTGAATTTCTTTTTCATACTTCGCCTTCATGGCTGCAGGCAGCATCGATTGAAGTGCCGTAATGTGATAGGACAATGTTTTTTCCGTCAGCCAGTGGGAAAGCTCCAATAGCTCATCTGTCAGAACAGGTGATAAATCAAATAAATCGACAATGTCCTTGATGTTTCCTGTCTTTATGTCTGTTTCGTCTTTGACTTTTGTCACAAACCCTTGAATCTTCCTTGGGCCAAAGGGAACGACCACCCTCATTCCCGCTTTGACGAGATCTTTGAATCGATCTGGTACACGGTAATCGAATGGCCGGTCAATGGCTTTCGTTGTGACATCCACGATGACTTCAGCAATCATGCTCGATCACGCTCTTTTGGCAACAGCTGTTTTGCCTCCTTTAAGATTTCAAAAGCGAGGTCTTTTTTGCTCATCATCGGCAGCTCTTTTGTTGTACCATCTGCTTTGATGATTGCTGCTACATTTGTGTCTGTGCCAAAGCCTGCACCTTCTTTTGTGACGTTGTTGGCCACAATCATATCTAAATGCTTGGATTCGATTTTCTTTTTCGCGTAATATTCTACATCCTGCGTTTCAGCTGCAAAACCGACAAGCACTTGATGCTCTTTTCTTTTCCCCAGCTCTTTTAAAATATCTTTTGTCCGGGTGAATTCAATCTCTAAGGCGCCGTCCTGTTTTTTCATTTTATGAGGATATGATGTCACAGGGGTATAGTCGGCGACCGCTGCTGATTTAATGACAAGGTCCGCTTCCTCGTACACATCTAATACGGCTTGATACATGTCCTCTGCCGATTCAACGTGCACCACATGTACATGGTCAGGTGCCGTTAAAGAAACAGGTCCTGAAATGAGCGTGACATCAGCCCCCATTTGCTGCGCAGCCTCTGCAATCGCATAGCCCATTTTTCCTGACGATCGATTTGTAAAGAAACGCACAGGATCGATGACTTCTCGTGTAGGACCTGCTGTCACCACGACTTTTTTACCTGAAAGCGGTAAGCTTTTTGGCTCTTCAAAAAATGCACGGATGTGCTCAACAATTTTTTCAGGCTCCTCTAACCGCCCTTTTCCAATGTAGCCGCAGGCTAAATAACCTTCACTCGGCTCAATAAACCGGTAGCCGTCCTCATATAATGTGCGAATGTTCCGCTTTACAGCCGGGTGATCATACATATGCACATTCATTGCTGGTGCGATCCATACAGGAGCGGTTGAAGCAAGTAAGGTCGTCGTGAGCATATCATCTGCAAGCCCTGCCGCCATTTTACCAATCGTATGTGCTGTTGCAGGGGCAACAAGAATGAGATCGGCCCAGTCAGCTACGTCAATATGCGCAATGACTTTTGGATTGTTTTCTTTAAATGTATCCACATACACCTCATGTCGAGACAGAGCTTGGAAGGTAAGCGGAGACACAAACTCACGGGCAGATTCCGTCATAATCACTCTTACATTTGCGCCCGCCTGTACGAGTTTACTAGTAAGAGCAGCTGCTTTATATACGGCGATTCCTCCGCTGACGCCGAGCAAAATATTTTTTGACTGTAACATTTGTTTGTCCCCCTTAACGGCCTTTTTCACAAATTCGTCTACAATTCAAAAAAGTCAAAACCAATCATAGTTTTGACTTTTTTGAACGTATCGTATCTGCATAGCAGAAGCGATGTGTTATTCTTGATCCTCTTTTTCAAATGTCAAAAGACCGGCATCGATTTCTTCCAGTGCTTTGCCTACGAATTTGTAAGACTTTGTATTTTCGATTTGCTGATCTTGGTGGATCTGCATTTCACGTGCACGGCGTGCAGACACTGTCACAAGTGTATATTTTGAATCAAGTTTGTTCATCAATGAGTCAATTGAAGGATCTAACATAGTTTATTCTACCCCCAGCATTTTTTTATATCTTGGTGCGACTCTGTCTCTGCGCAGGTGTTCTGCAAGGACGATCGCTTTGATTCTTTCACAAGCAAGCTCGACATCATCGTTTTCCACGACATAGTCGTAAGCATCCATCATTTCAATCTCTTCTTTTGCAGCAGCCATTCGATTGCGAATGAGCTCCTCAGACTCTGTACCACGTGTAATGATGCGGTTTTGAAGTTCCGAAAGACTAGGCGGTGCAAGGAAAATAAAAAGACCTTCTGGGAATGCTTCTCTTACTTGAAGTGCACCTTGCACTTCGATTTCAAGGAAAACATCTTTTCCTTCGCTTAATGTCTGTTCTACATAGTCAACAGGCGTGCCGTAGTAATTCCCGACATACTCTGCCCATTCTAACAGCTTTTTGTTTTCAATCATATGTTCAAATTCTTCCCTGGATTTAAAGAAATAATCGACACCATTTCTTTCACCTTCACGCGGTTTACGTGTCGTCACAGAAATAGAGTATTCAAATTTCGTATCTTCCTGGGAGAAAATGGCTTGTCTGACCGTTCCTTTTCCAACTCCCGAAGGTCCAGAGAGAACGATTAAAAGTCCTCTTTCTTTCATAATGGCGTATTACCCCTGCCCTTCATCTATGATTTCTTCTTTTACAGAAAGTCTTTGCGCGACAGTCTCAGGCTGAACGGCAGATAAGATGACATGGTCACTGTCCATAATGACAACAGCACGGGTTCTTCTTCCGTATGTAGCATCTATGAGCATGCCTCGATCTCTTGCGTCTTGTATCATTCGTTTAATCGGTGCTGATTCTGGACTGACGATCGAAATCATCCGATTCGCTGAAATGATGTTTCCAAATCCGATATTGATCAACTTTATGGTCATCTTCTAACGTCCCCCTGTAATATAAACGTCTCTAGTCTCGCCGAAAGAGACGTACTGTAAACAGCATACACAATGACTATTCTATATTTTGCACTTGTTCTTTTATTTTTTCAATAGCACTTTTCATTTCAACCACCAGCTTTGTTAAATGATGATGGTTCGCTTTTGAGCCAATGGTGTTCACTTCACGGTTGAGCTCCTGTACAAGAAAATCAAGTTTTCTGCCGGCAGCACCGCCTTGTATCAAGATTTGCCGGAATTGCTGAAAGTGACTTTTCAATCTCGTAATCTCTTCTGTAATGTCACAGCGGTCAGCAAAGATGGCAGCCTCTGTTGTCAATCTGCTTTCGTCAAGCGCCTCTCCGATCCATTCTTGCAATCGCTGATTGAGCCTGTCTTTATACTGAGTCACAACCTCTGGTGCAAAGACTTTGATTTCTTCTGTATAGGCCTCTAATTCAGAAAGCCTCAGCTCACAGTCTTTTTGAAGTGATGTCCCCTCCTGCTCTCTCATGAAGCAAAGCTCCTTGACAGCCGTTTCACAAGCATCCATCAGCAATTGCTCTAACTGCTCATTTCGGCTGGCCGACTCTTCTACTTGAACGGCATGCTCCAGCCCCAGTAAGTCATGTGCATGCTGAATGCCTGAAATGTGATAGCGCTTCTCGAGGTCTTTTGCGGCTTTCATGTATTCATCAAGCAGCGGCCAGTCGATCTGCAAGGACCGGCTTGCTAGTTTACCGCCTTCAATCGTGACAAACAGCTCAATTCTACCGCGCTGCACGTGACGAAGAATGATTTTTTTTAATGTGTCTTCGAAATATAAAAGCGGCCTCGGCAAACGGGCATGAACCTCTTTAAAACGGTGATTGACCGATTTTAGCTCAACTGACACTGTCAGTTCTCCATCCGTTTTACTCGCTTGGCCGAATCCCGTCATACTGCGTATCATGTCAAAACACCCAATTCTTTCATATTAATAAAATGAAAAAGGTAATAGCAGACACTATTACCTCAAAATTATACCATAACGAATTATTTTTTTCTTGTCAAAAGTGATCCTGCCAGTAAAAAAGTTGGCAGTGCAGACATACCGATGATCAGCAGCCAATCAATTGGTGCAATGGCCACCGTTTTGAAAATCGGCTGAAGCGGCGGATAATAAATGACCACAAACATAAGTAAAAGTGATGACAAAACCGCACCGATCAAGTAAAGATTCCCGAATGGATTGCGTTCAAAGATGGACCGTTCACTGCGGCAGTCAAATACATGAATGAGCTGCGCCAAAACAAGCGTACTAAATGCAACAGTCTGTGCATATTGCAGGTTGTTTGGATCGCGGTGATACACAAACATAAATGCTAAAAGGGTCGCAAGCCCGATGAGGAATCCTCTAGATACAACCTTCCAGCCGAGCCCTCTAGCAAAAATGCCCTCTTTCATGTTCCTCGGCTTTCGCTTCATGACATCGCCTTCTGGCTTATCCATGCCAAGTGCCATCGCTGGAAGACCATCTGTGACAAGGTTGACCCATAAAATTTGAATAGGAACGAGAGGAAGCGGAAGTGCTAGGAGCATCGCGAACAGCATAACCAAAATTTCTCCCACATTGGATGCCAGCAAATACCGGACAAACTTCCGAATGTTTTCATAAATATTCCGGCCTTCTTTAATGGCGGATTTAATGGTCGCAAAGTTGTCATCAAGTAAAATAAGAGAAGATGCTTCTTTGGCTACGTCTGTTCCAGTGATGCCCATGGAGATGCCGATATCTGCTTGCTTAATCGCAGGCGCATCATTGACCCCGTCACCTGTCATCGCCACAATATGTCCATTTTTTTGATAGGCCTTCACAATTCTCAGCTTATGTTCAGGTGATACCCGTGCAAAGACGTATACATTTTCAGCCGTTTGCTCAAGCTCTTTGTCACTCATCTGATCCAGCGCTTTTCCGTCGAGCACCTTTCCTTGCTTTGGTAAAAGGCTCAAGTCTTTGGCAATCGCTTTGGCTGTTTCCACGTGATCCCCTGTAATCATGACTGTTTTTATACCAGCATCCCTGCACTCTTTAATCGCTCGTCTGACTTCAGGACGAGGTGGATCGATCATGCCCTCTAACCCGATAAATGTCAAATCGGTTTCAGCCTGCTGGACAGAGTTGATTTTTTCTGTCAGACCGACTTTTTTATACGCAATGGCAATCGTTCTCAGCGCTTGTCTTGCTAAGCCTTGAATCGCAGCCTCTGTTTCTTGCCTGTGAGTGGTTGAAAAAGAAGCTGTGCGGCCGCCGTGCATGATATGACTTGAACGGTTCATCAGGACATCCGGCGCACCTTTTGCAATGACATACCGCTCTTTTTGATTCGTTTCGACGACGACTGACATCATCTTTCTTTCTGAATCAAAAGGAAACTCCTCTACAACGTGAAATCCGGCTTCGATGAATTGCTCAGTAAACCCTGCTTTACGTGCTGCTGTGAGAAGCGCCCCCTCTGTCGGATCACCATCAAGCCTCATTTCGCCGTCTTTTTCAACGATGGTTGATGTATTACAAAGCGCCCCGTATAATAACACCTTTTGCAGACTTGGATGTTTGTCTACATGGACAAGTTCTCCGTTTAAGGTGAAATCACCAGATGACTCATAGCCCGTACCAGAAATATTCCACGTTTTGCCCTCTGCCCATACATGTGTCACAGTCATTTTATTTTGCGTCATTGTCCCTGTTTTATCTGAGCAAATGATCGAAGCGCAGCCAAGTGTTTCCACCGCCGGGAGCTTTCTGACAATCGATTTTTGTTTGATCATCCGCTGCACTCCTAAGGAAAGTGCGACGGTGACAATCGCCGGCAGCCCTTCAGGAATGGCAGCAACCGCAAGAGATACTCCCGCCAGGAACATATGATACAAATCATGTCCTTGCACAACGCCAAGAACAACAACGAGAACCGTTAAAAATAAAGCAGCAACAATTAGGATTTTCCCCAGCTGTTCGAGACGTCTTTGCAGCGGTGTTTCCATATTCCCTGCTGCATCCAGCATGCCGGCAATTTGTCCCATCGCTGTATTCATCCCTGTACCAATGACAACGCCCACGCCGCTTCCTCTAGTGACAAGCGTCCCCATAAAGGCCATGTTCGTCAAATCTCCAAGCGAGACATGGTCTCGTGAAAGCGGACTTGCGTGTTTGACCGCAGGGATGGACTCGCCAGTGAGAGCGGACTCTTCAATTTCTAAACTTTTGGTTTCTAGTAATCTAATGTCTGCCCCAATCCGGTCTCCACTCGAAAATTTCACAATATCCCCTGGCACGAGATGTTTAGACGGGATCTTGACCCATTCATTATTTCTCCTAGCATACACATGCGGGGTTGATAATTCCTTTAGCGCTTGAAGAGATTTTTCCGCGCGGCGTTCTTGATAAAAGCCGAGCACTCCATTAATCAGAACAATCGCTACAATTGCTACAGCATCAATGTATTCGCCTAAAAAAGCAGAAATGATCGTTGCCGCAAGCAAAATTAACACCATAAAATCTTTAAATTGCGCTAAAAAAATGATCAGAGCCGACGCCTTTTTCCCTTCCTGCAATTCATTTGGCCCGTGTTTTTCAAGCCGTTTTTGTACATCTTTTTCTGACAGTCCGTCACCTATCGATGTATTCATTGTTTTTAATAAATCGGTTTGGTTCAGTTCATGCCAATTCATTTGACCTCGTCCACTCCTCTTTTGTTCTCTCTCATATGCAGTGTTCTATAAGCCAGTTTATTCAGACTCGTCCTAAATCATGCTATAATAATAAGACTGCCTAAAGAACGAGAAACGGAAGGTTCTTTCAGTAGATTTGTGTGAAAGAAGAGGGTGTATCCAACATGTCATTTGACGGCATTTTTACATATGGTATGACAAATGAATTGCAAGAGACATTAACTGGCGGAAGAATTTCAAAAATTCATCAGCCATATAAGCACGAGCTGATTTTTCATATCCGGGCAAACGGAAAAAATCATAAGCTCCTTTTATCCGCTCATCCGAGCTACGCTAGAATTCAGCTCACAGAGCATCAATATGACAATCCAAGCGAACCTCCAATGTTTTGTATGCTCCTCAGAAAGCATCTTGAGGGCGGATTCATTGAACGTTTTGAACAGATTGGATTTGACCGGGTGATTGTACTTCATGTACGAAGCCGCAATGAAATTGGCGACGAACAGACTCGAAAGCTCTACATTGAAATCATGGGAAGGCATAGTAATTTGATTCTTGTAGAAGATGACACGCAGCAGATCATCGATGGCCTAAAGCATCTTTCTCCATCTGTGAACAGCTATCGAACGGTACTTCCTGGTCACGAATACCTTCTGCCGCCTGCACAGCAAAAATTGAATCCGTTTGAAGTGACGAAGAATGATATTTTAAAGCATTTACGCTTTCAAGAAGGAAAGATCGCAAATCAAATTGTCGATACATTCTCTGGGGTTTCTCCGCTGTTTGCAAAGGAAGCTGTACACAGGGCCGGTCTTGTCAATCAGGAAACGATTCCAAATACACTGCTCGACATGTTCCAGCTTATTCGCATGCACTCCTTTACCCCGCAGCTCACAAGAAAAGACGGGAAAGAATATTTCTATTTATTAGAACTTCAGCATGTCCATGGCGAGATGAAGACATTCGACTCTCTCAGCCAGCTGCTTGACCGCTTTTATTTCGGAAAAGCTGAGAGAGACAGAGTTAAACAGCAGGCGTCTGACCTTGAACGGTTTGTCGTAAATGAAAAAAAGAAAAATGAAAACAAGCTCAAAAAACTGAAAAGAACTCTTGAAGAATCTCAACATGCACATAAATATCAGCTCTATGGCGAATTGTTAACAGCCAATTTATATGCCATCAAAAAAGGGGATAAAGAAGCGACTGTCATCAATTATTACGATGAAGATGGCGGAGAGATCACGATCCCGCTCAAAACAAACAAAACCCCTTCTGAAAATGCGCAAGGGTATTTCACAAAATATCAAAAGGCAAAAAATGCAGTAGAAGCGGTCAATGAACAAATTGAGCGGACGCATGAAGAGATTGCTTATTTTGAAGAGTTGATTCAGCAGCTATCCTCTGCCTCACCGAAGGATTTAGAGGAAATGAGAGAAGAACTTGTTGAAGGAAAATATTTACGCGCCAAACAAAAGCGCAACGCCAAAAAGAAAAAACAGGCGGCCATTCAGCTTGAAACGTATGAATCGTCTCAAGGTATTCCGATTTTAGTCGGAAAAAACAACAAACAAAACGAGTATTTAACCACAAAGGCTGCTGCCCGTGACGACATTTGGCTGCACACGAAGGATATTCCTGGATCACATGTCGTCATCCGTCATCAAGCACCTGATGAAGAGACGCTGCGTGAAGCGGCTCAAATCGCTGCCTACTTCTCGAAAGCAAAGGAGTCGAGCTCCGTTCCTGTCGATTATACGAAAATCCGGCATGTGAAAAAACCAAATGGAGCAAAGCCGGGATTTGTGACGTATGATCAGCAGCAAACATTATTTGTCACGCCTGACGAAGATGTGGTCCTAAAGCTGCGAAAATAATAAAAGCCGATAAAATCCCTTAAAGAGATTTTATCGGCTTTTTCTTTGTTGTTTTTTTCTTTCGATATAAAGAGCGTCAAGTGCATCTACATCCTCTTGTTCTAGCAACGCCTCAATTTCCGCAGCCAGTTGTTTTGTCCGGGCTGGGCTCGCACCGCTTGTAGAGACTGAAATCGTCACTTTCCCTGCTTTGACCACCTTTGGCACGATCACATTGCCAAGCTCTGATTGGCTCACACAGTTCACTAGCTGGTGAGGCCGGGCTGTTTGTGCAATCCATTCATTTACCGCTGGATCGTTTGTAGCAGCTACAATGAAAAATGCACCCTCTAAATCTTCCACGTCCACTTTCTTTTCCTTCCAATTCAGGTTGTATGTATCAATGAGACGTGCCATCTCTTTAGAAATGTCAGGACTCACGACGATTATATGGCAAGGCTCCATGCATAGCGCCTCTGCCCTTCTTGCGGCTATTCGTCCACCGCCGGCGATGAGCACTTGTTGATCGGTTAAATCAAGATGGACTGGAAGCATGGCTTTCTCCTTGGAAATGAAACGCATCGTCTTTGTTTAAAATGGTTTCTTGCACGCGTTCAATATAAGCCGCTTTTACATGCGGATGAAAGCCAATATACCGGCATACCCGGACATCTTTCAGCCTCTTTCTCGCCTGAGCCGCTTCATTTTCAATCTCTTTCATTAAAATACCCGTAAACAACAAGTAAGGAACGAGATAAACAGGCGCATCATCATCTGCTGTTAATTGCGCAAGAACATCTCGGTAATTTGGCTCACATGCCGTAATAAAACATGGCAAGACCTCTGCGAGAGGGAGCAGGCGCCGGACATCGTCCGCAATGCCAAACACATCCCGCTTCACATCGGGGTCAGAGCTTCCGCGGCCAATTAAAAGAATCCGTGCTTTCCCGCCTTGATATCCTGCCTCTTCAATTCTTGCAGCAACCGCTTTTGTCACTTCTTGATTGACCCCGATTGGTTTTCCGTATGTGACCTTCACTTGCGGATATCGCTTTTGTACTTTCTCAATCTCGACTGGAATATCTGATTTGGCATGCATGGCAGTTAAAAGGAGGAGCGGGACGATCGCAATGTGTGTAGCTCCTTTTTTCACACAGGCTTCAAATCCTTCTTCTATAGAAGGGGCTGTCAGTTCTAAAAAACAAATTTCTTGTATATCTGCTTCTACTAACGGCATACAGCTTTTCATAAAAGAAATGGCTTTATCTTGTGCTTCTTTTACTCTGCTTCCATGCCCAACATAAAGTACAGCTTGTTTCATGTGGCTCCTCCCTCTACTTGTTTTGATCAGACGAAAAGACACGATCGATGTACGTGTCTTTTCTTTATCATTCTCATTTCTCGATTAAGGCGGGTTCAAACCAGCTCAGTTTTTGGTGAAAATGAACGACATCTCCAACTACAATTAAACTTGGATGCTCGATGCCTTCTTTTTCAACTGTTTCAGACAGTGTCGCCACAGTGCAGCAAGTCGTCTTTTGCCTCGTCGTAGTTCCCCAGTGTATAAACGCTGCTGGCGTTTCAGGATCGCGTCCATTTTTTAAAAGAAGCTGCTGCACTCTTTTCACGTTTTTGACGCCCATGTAAATCACAAGGGTATCAATCCCCGTAGCCAGCGCTTCCCACTTTTCTTCAAAATGCTCATCCTTTTGATAGTGACCCGTGACAAAAGCGACATTTGAGCTGAATTCACGATGCGTCACGGGAATGCCTGCATAAGCGGCCGCTGCAATACCAGAGGTAATTCCAGGGACGACTTCATACGGAATTCCGTGCTCAGCTAAGCATTCGATTTCTTCACCGCCTCGGCCGAATACAAAGGGGTCGCCGCCTTTCAGCCGAACGACAACGTTCCCTTCCTTTGCATGGGCCACAAGGGCTTCATTGATGGCTTCCTGTCTCATCGTATGATGATTTGGCAGCTTGCCGCAATAGATTAATTCCGCCTCGGGTTTGGCGTGGGCGAGTATTTCTTGATTGACAAGGCGATCATATAAAATGACATCTGCCTGCTGTATTGCCTTATGGGCTTTTAATGTAATTAAGTCTGGATCCCCAGGTCCAGCCCCCACAATGTATACTTTCCCCATCGTGCTTTTCTCCCCCTGCCATCAGGCAATTATTTCGCTCTTCCCTTTACATAATCAACAAGACGCTGTTTGGACTCTTCACGAGATAATTCACCTGTATCTAGTACGAGCTCAGGCGCAGCTGGTTCTTCATACGGTGAATCAATTCCGGTAAAGAACGGAATTTCTCCATTTCTGGCTTTTTTATATAACCCCTTTGGATCGCGCTCTTCGCATACGTTCAGATCACATTTCACAAACACTTCGTGAAATTCTCCCGCTTCAACTAACTGTCTGACAATGCGGCGGTCTTCTTGAAACGGAGAAATAAAAGCCGTGATGACAATCGTTCCTTGTTCAACAAATAACTTTGCCACTTCTCCGATGCGGCGAATGTTCTCTTTTCTGTCATCATCTGAAAACCCTAAATCTTTATTCAGTCCATGCCTTACATTATCGCCATCAAGAACGGTGACTTGATAGCCTTGTTCAAACAGCTCTCTGGCCGCTGCATTTGCGATCGTTGATTTACCTGACCCACTTAGACCCGTGAGCCAAATAATGCCGCTCGTATGATTGTTTTTCTGTTGATATTCTTTTTTTGTAATAGATGAATCATGCCACACGATATGTTCATTGCTCATGTCATACCCTCCCATTAAGATACCGTCGTTTTTAATCCTTCGATTAATGTTTCAATAACTTCTTTTCGGCTGAACGTGCTTGGCGGTAATTCACCGTTTCTCAGCATCGTTCGAACCTTTGTACCTGAAAGAATGACATGCTCGCTTTTATCGTGAGGACATGTTTTTGGTGTTGCCATTGCTTCACATGTATTACAGTAGAAGCTATGTTCAAATTTTAACGGGGTAATGCCAATTTCTTCACTTGTAAATTGTTCAAATAACTCCTGCGCCTCGTATGTGCCGTAATAATCACCAACACCCGCATGATCTCTTCCCACAATAAAATGAGTGCAGCCGTAATTTTTTCGAACAAGCGCGTGAAAGATTGCTTCCTTTGGTCCAGCATAACGCATTGCCGCAGGAAAAACACCTAAAAAGACGCGATCCTTTGGATAATAACCGTTCAATAACACTTGATAGCTTTTCATTCTCACGTCTGCCGGAATATCGTCTGATTTTGTTTCACCGACAAGTGGATTTAAAAACAAACCATCGACTGTTTCAAGTGCTGTCTTTTGAATATATTCATGGGCACGGTGAACAGGGTTTCTCGTTTGGAAACCAACAATGGTTTTCCAGCCGTTTTCTTTGAAATGCCGTCTTGTTTCTTCTGGCTCATACGTAAATTGAGGGAATGGTTTTTCACTGCGTTTCGTCAGTGTAATTTTACCACCAATGTATATGTCACCGCGTTCAAATAATTTTTTCACACCTGGATGATTGCGGTCATCAGTTTTATATACATTCACCGCTTCTTTTTCCTTATCTGGTGTGTATTGATCCTCTACTTCAATCACCCCATATACAGTTCCATTATACGATAGACGCACAATATCACCTTGATGGATCTCCGCTGCCTTTTCCTTTGTCACTGGCAGTGTAATAGGAAGAGACCAAACAACACCACTTGCTAACCGCATACCGCTCACAACGGCTTCATAATCAGCTTTTGTTAAAAACCCTTCAATTGGACTATACCCGCCAATTGCTATGAGTTCAAGGTCTGCAAAGGAGATAGCATCTAGTTCAATTTCCTTTGCAGCCGTGCTGAGATCATACTCTTCATTTACTCGATTAATTAATACGCCACCATGTGGTGTTAAACTCATTTGTTCATCTTCCTCTCAATGTTCATATTTATTAGATGTAAATAGTCGGATTTGCCGTTAAATCCCGCCGCCCTGTTCATGAATCGAGCTGCTTTCATTTTTGACTGCCTTCATCAGACTCAGCGCACCAAGTGAGGCAAGCAGTACACTCATCATGATAAAGATAGAATAATAGTCTCCTTTTAAGAAAAGGCTCACCAGCAAATACGATAGGCTAAGTGATAAAAAGGGTGACACTACCCACACTTTCAGCATTTTTTTCACCACATGTTTATGAAAAATATTTGGTCCGCCTTTTGCCATTCCAAGCCCAATGATAGACGAGGAGGTGATTTGGGTAAGTGGAACTGGCAGCCCAAAAATAGAGCTGACGATGACAAGTCCAGCACCGGTACTCGAAAGCAAAATCCCTTCACCTGTTTGATAGCGGGTGATTTTCTTTCCGTTTGTTTCAAGCACTCTTCTTCCTAATAAAAGGGCACCCAGTGCAACGAAAAGTCCGCCGTAAAGCGTTCCTTGCCCAACGGATAAAATGCCTGAAGCAACAAGGGGGCCTACAGCATTTGCGACATTGTTCATCCCAGCAGAAAACGCTTCTAGAAATCCACTGATGATCAAAACGATCGATAAAATCATGGTGCCTTTTTTTGACAAAGTTCGTTTCGGGAACATTCTGATGATTTTGACTACAACGAATGTAAAAAGAAAAGCAACAATAGGAATGATGACCCAAAATGACACAATGACTAAAATGGATTTCACATACAATACTTTATACGCTACTGCAACTCCAACGACAGCACCTACTGTGACCTCACTTGTTGATAAAGGGATGGCCATCAGATTCGCTATAAAGAGTGATAATGCAGCAGAACCAATAATAATACAAACAATTTCAAGTGTAATGACGGATTCAGGCATAATTCCAGAGCTAATCGTTTTGACGACCTCACCGCCGCCAATGACTGAACCTGCTAAAATCCCAACTGCACATACGCTAAGTGCATAGATAGGCTTTTGAATAGCACCTGACCCGTACGCGATGCCCATCGAAGCAGCTGCACCACTCGCGCCAATGTTTAGAGCGAAAAATAAACTAAATAAAATTGCGGCGATTTCCATACATTATGCTCCCTTACTCATGTAATCCGCACTCAGTCTTAGCTGTGCCTGACCATCTGCCAGAACGAAGATCCTCGGCAGTAAATGCCGGCTGTGTACACGGGGCACAACCGATACTTGGATATCCCTGATCATGCAGCGGATTATAAGTAAGTTCCTCTCTAGATGCATATCTCCATATGTCCTTCCACGTCCAGTGGATAAGAGGACATACTTTCACTGATTTGAATTTTTCATCCTGATTTAAAAAGTTCGTCCCTGCTCGCTTGGGTGACTGCTCTCTTCTTAAGCCAGAAAGCCATGCCGGATAGCCGGATAGCGCTTCTTGCAAAGGAATGACCTTACGCATATAGCAGCAGCTTTGAGGGTCCGTTTTCCATAGCTGATCACCATGCTGCTCGTTTTGCTCCTCAACCGTCAGCTCAGGGGTTTTCAGCACAATATCTAAACCTGGGTATCTTTCCTTTACCGCATCAATTGTGTCGTACGTTTCCTTAAAATGCAGACCTGTATCTAAAAAGACAATTCTTGCATCCTTTTTTACTTTCGCAATAAGATCAATGAGGACGATGCCTTCAATACCAAAGCTGCATGCATAAACGAGCTGATCACCATAATGACCGTATGCCCATTTCAGCACAGATAAGGCCCCTTTATACAAATCATCCTCTTGAAATGTAATGGACGGCTCTTGCCAATTTTCATAAGTTAACATTGTTTCTCCCCTTCCGGAGTATCACTACTCTCCGCACTACGTCAACCGAATTTTTCTGTTTTCTTCCACTTGAATCACTTGACCGTCCTGAACAATCAACATAACTGAACCGAATTCATATCCCCAATCAGTTTCTGCATATGCTTCAATAAGTCTTCATACTGATTTCGCTTCACTTCCATCTCGTCTTCCTCCTCACCGTTAAAATAAAAAAACTTCCTTTCAGTCCGAAAGAAAGATGAGGAAGCTCATTTCCTTATCTTTCAAAATAGAATCATTTTGCAGGAAGTAGCACCTTGCAAATCGCAGGTTGCCGGGCTTCATCGGGCCAGTCCCTCCACCTCTCTGGATAAGTGTTTTAATTTGTCTTAAATATTAACACAATTCAAACAAAAGTCAACCCGACTTTATTGATAGGATTAGTTTTTATTTGAATTTGAGTCTATTTTACTATTTTTAACCAAATAAAAAAGCTGTGCGGGTACGCGCAGCTTCATATTGTATTCAGCGTGATAGAAAACCTTTGCAGTCTAGGAAGGACGAGTACCGGAGCGGAGCGAATTGAACATTCGTGAGCACCGGCACGCAGTTCTGACAAAGAATGCGAGGGTTTGTCCGCGCGCTGAAAGCTGTGCGGGTACGCGCAGCTTTTTAGACGGTTTCTTTCATCCAAGATTCAGAGGAAGGATCTTGTCTCCAGCGTTTTAGTTTATTCATAGCAGAAGGCTCGATCGCTTTCAGCTCAAGTGCCACGTCTGTCAGTGTGTCATAGTCTGTTAGGGTGACATATGGAATGTTTTTCTCTTGAAAAGCAGCTGCAGCTTTTGGCAGTCGGTATGTGAAGATCGCGGCAACTCCTAGTACGTCACAGCCCGCTTCTTGAAGAGCAGCGACCACTTCAAGCACACTGCCTCCTGTTGAAATCAAGTCTTCTACGACGACCACCTTTTGACCTTTTGATACGGCTCCTTCAATTTGATTCCCTTTTCCATGTGCTTTTGGCTTACTTCTCACATAACACATCGGCACGTTCAGACGGTCTGCCGCTAATGCCGCATGCGGGATGCCTGCTGTTGCAGTACCAGCAACAACCTCCGCTCTTTCAAAATGAGTGAGGATCAACTCTTTAAGACCTTCAGCAATGTCGTGTCTTACTTCTGGGTAGGACAAGGTAAGACGGTTGTCACAATAGATCGGTGATTTGATACCGCTTGCCCATGTAAACGGTTCGTCTGGTTTTAATGAGACCGCTTTGATTTGTAATAGGTGTTTAGCGATTTTTGTTTTCATCTGGCAGTCACTCCCACTCTTTTAAAATTTGATGATAGGCTTCCAATGGTTTTTCAGCTTTTGTGATTGACCTTCCGACAACAATTTGTGAAACACCTTGCTCTTTTGCATAGGCAGGAGTCGCCACACGCTTTTGGTCATCGGTTTGATCATTTTGTAAGCGAATCCCCGGCGTGACAGTGAGAAAGGCAGGTGAGATGTGCTCATGAAGGGCTTTGGATTCATGAACAGAGCAAACAACACCGTCTAGTCCACTTTCATATGCCAATTGCCCGTACCGGATGACAGTCTCTTGCAGCGGACGGTCTATGAGTAATTCGTTCCTCATCATGTCTTCTGACGTACTCGTCAGCTGTGTCACTGCAATAATGCCTGGACGTTTTTGTCCAGCAGGCGTCCCGCTTTCAAGCCCTTCTAACGCAGCTTGCATCATATGTTTCCCGCCAGCAGCATGCACATTGACCAAATCAACACCAAGTGCGGCAAGCCGGTTCATTGCTTTTTGCACCGTTGTTGGAATGTCATGTAATTTGAGATCGAGGAAAATGCGGCAATTTTTTTCTTTGAGCTCGTCAAGGATAGCAGGTCCTTCTTGGTAAAACAGCTCCATGCCGACCTTCACAAATAATGGCGTCCCTTCAAAGGGTTCTAAAAAGGCGAGCGCTTCCTGCGCTACCGGAAAATCAAGCGCGATGATGGGCAAGTGCTTCATGTTTCCAGCTCCTTCCGATACATTCCTCTACAGATGAATAGCCATATGCTGCTAACACTCTTGGCAGTTCTTCAATGATTTCTGGGCAAATAAATGGGTTTACAAAATTGGCTGTGCCAACAGCTACTGCACTTGCACCTGCTAGTAAAAATTCAAGTACGTCTTCAGCATTTTGTACCCCGCCCATTCCAATAATCGGAATAGAAACCGCTTGACTGACCTCATGTACCATGCGCACAGCGACAGGTTTTACTGCCGGTCCTGATAATCCGCCTGTTTTATTGGCAAGAATCGGTTTCCCCGTTTTTAAATCTAAACGCATACCGATTAACGTGTTAATCATCGTGAGTCCATCCGCTCCAGCAGATTCAATCGCTTGAGCAATCTCCACAATATTGGCTACGTTAGGAGACAGTTTGACATAGACAGGAACGGAAGAAACGTCCTTCACCGCTTTTGTCAATGCTGCTGCCATTTGAGGATCTGTACCAAAGGCAATTCCGCCTGTTTTGACATTCGGGCACGAGATATTCAGTTCAAGGGCATGGACATTTTTTGCTTGGCTGATTTGCTTGGCTACTTCGACATAATCATCGACCTGTGAGCCAGCGACGTTTGCAATGATCGGTGTATCAAACTGCTCAAGCCAAGGCAATTCATTTTCCAGCACGCCTTTTAGGCCTGGATTTTGAAGACCGATTGCATTGAGCATACCGGCACCTGTCTCCGCTACCCTTGGTGTCGGATTGCCAAATCTCGGTTCAAGGGTTGTGGCCTTGATCATGATACCGCCCAGCACTGATAAGTCATATAATGAAGCAAATTCCCTTCCGAATCCAAAGCAGCCTGATGCAGGGATAATCGGATTCTTTAAAGATAAGCCGGGTAACTCAACGTTTAGCATGACAATGCCACCTCCTCTGCTTTAAATACAGGTCCATCCAGACAGACTTTGACGTAAGGTTTTTCGTGCTGGTCGGTATGACAGACACATGCAAAGCAAGCACCAATTCCGCAGCCCATTCGTTCTTCCATTGAAATATAGACAGGCTTATCGGGATAAGAGTCTTTTAGTGCTTTTAACATAGGTGTCGGTCCGCAGGAAAGCATGACATCAAAGCTCAAATCATTCTCTTCAATGACACCTGTCACGAAGCCCTTTGAACCATATGTCCCATCAACTGTCGCGATAAACGTATCTCCGAGTGCTTGGAATTTCTCCTCGTAAAATACATCCTTTTTCGATTGAAAGCCAAGGACATGCTTGACGATGACACCTTTTTTCGTTAAACGCTTGGACAGTTCATATAAAGGCGGTACACCAATTCCACCGCCGACTAGTAAGGCTGTCTGACCTGGCTGAACAACTGAAGGATCGTACCCGTTGCCAAGCGGTCCTAATACATCGATGGATTCCCCATCCCGCTTTTGGGAAAGGAGCTTTGTGCCCTCTCCCTCTGCGCGGTAGATGATGGTTGCTTCTTGTTTCTCGGCATGAATATTGGCAATACTGATCGGTCTTCTCAGCAGCGGTGTCATGGACTCGCTGACCTTGATATGAAGAAATTGTCCAGCCGTTTGAAAGGAGTCCACAAGGTCACCTTTTAATGTCATTTCGTAAATATGATCAGCGATCTCTCGGTTTGAGACGACCGTCAAGTATGCTTTTTTCATATCGTTACTGTCACCTCAGCATTCGTTTTCACTTCTGGCATTTCGTCCGCTCTAAATGTCATGCTTTCCAGCACTCTTAAAATGGCTTCTGCTGTATCTAGCGATGTTAAGCAAGCTACGCCATTTTCAACAGCTTCACGTCTGATTCTAAAGCCGTCTCTTGCCGGCTGTTTTCCTTTTGTTAGAGTGTTGATGACAAATTGAGCTTCCCCGTTTCGAATGACATCGAGAAGGTTTTTGCCTTCTTCTCCTATCTTGCCGACAACACTTGACGGGATGGAGGCTTGTTTTAAGTAATTCGCCGTTCCTTCTGTCGCTAAAATATGATAGCCGATCGAATGGAATCTTCTTGCAATCTCAAGTCCTTCTTCTTTATCCTTATCAGCAACTGTTAGAAGAACTGTTCCGTCTTTAGGAATTTGAATGCCCGATGCAATTAATCCTTTGTAGAGGGCTTTTTCAATTGTGACATCTTTCCCCATGACCTCACCTGTAGATTTCATTTCAGGCCCGAGTGTAATATCCACTCTTCTTAGTTTTGCAAAAGAGAAGACTGGAACTTTGACGTACACCCCTTCTTGCTCTGTGTGAAGTCCTTCTTCGTAGCCATAGTTTTTAAGCTTGTCACCTAAAATGACTTTTGTCGCTAGATTTGCCATCGGGATGCCTGTAATTTTACTTAAGAAAGGAACTGTCCGGCTTGAACGAGGATTCACTTCAAGTACGTACACTTCACCTTTCGAGAGAACAAATTGAATGTTTAGCAGCCCAATAATATTGAGGCCTTTTGCAAGCTTGATCGTGTATTCTGCGATCTTCGCTTTGATCTCATCAGACAATGTTTGCGGCGGGTAAACCGCAATCGAGTCACCGGAGTGGACCCCGGCTCTTTCAATATGTTCCATAATGCCTGGGATCACGACAGTTTCCCCATCAGATACGGCATCTACTTCAATTTCTTTTCCCGTCAAATATTTGTCAATTAACACTGGGTGCTGCGGATTGACTCTCACCGCATTCTCCATGTAGTGAAGAAGCTCTTCTTCTTGATAAACGATTTCCATCGCACGACCGCCTAATACATAGGAAGGACGGACAAGGACTGGGTAGCCGATCTGATTGGCAATCGCTACAGCTTCAGGCACAGACGTAGCTGTTTTCCCTTTAGGCTGCGGCACGCCGAGTGCTTCTAATGTTTGTTCAAACTTGTCTCGGTTTTCGGCGCGGTCTAGGTCTTCAAGAGAAGTGCCGAGAATCTTCACCCCTCTATTTGATAATTCATCTGCTAGGTTGATCGCCGTTTGTCCGCCGAACTGGACGACGACTCCTTCAGGCTGCTCAAGATCAATGATGTGCATCACATCTTCTACAGTGAGTGGTTCAAAGTAGAGCTTATCTGAAATACTAAAGTCTGTTGAGACCGTTTCAGGGTTGTTGTTAATAATGATTGCTTCATAGCCTGCTTGTTTAATTGCCCACACAGAATGAACCGTCGCATAATCAAATTCAACTCCTTGACCGATTCTGATAGGACCTGAGCCTAATACGATGACGCTTTTCTTGTCTGTGCGTTCTGATTCATTTTCATCTTCATACGTGCTATAGAAATATGGCGTCTCGGATTCAAATTCAGCCGCACAAGTATCTACCATTTTGTAGACAGGTACGATGCCTGCTTCTTGTCTTAGCTTGTAGACATCCGCTTCATTCATATTCCACTCACGGCTAATATAGATGTCTGAGAAACCTTTATCTTTCGCATCTTTTAATACGTCTGTATTGCCTTTGTTTTCTTTTAATGTCTTTTCAAATGCGATGATGCCTTCCAGCTTATGAAGGAAGAAGTAATCAATTTTTGAGAATTCATGTATTTGTTCAACCGTATAGCCTCTTCTAAGCGCCTCGGCGATATAGAATAATCGTTCGTCTCCCGCCTTGATAATCCGCTTTTCAAGCACTTCGTTTGTGATATCTGCTTCATCTTTTAATTCAATGTGATGCACATCAGCTTCAAGTGAACGGACAGCCTTTAGAAGGGACTCTTCTAATGTACGTCCGATCGCCATCACTTCACCAGTTGCTTTCATTTGCGTCCCAAGACGTCTGTTAGCAGATTCGAATTTATCAAACGGCCAGCGCGGGATTTTAGACACAATATAGTCAAGTGCCGGTTCGAAGGCAGCATAGGTTTTCCCTGTGACTGGATTCATCATTTCATCAAGCGTTAAGCCGACAGCAATTTTCGCTGCAAGTTTGGCAATTGGATAACCAGTTGCTTTCGACGCAAGTGCAGAAGAACGACTGACGCGCGGGTTTACTTCGATGATATAGTATTGAAAGCTGTCTGGGTCAATCGCCAGCTGTACGTTACAGCCGCCTTCAATGCCAAGTGCCCGGATCAGCTTGAGCGACACATTGCGAAGCAGCTGATATTCACGGTCACTTAATGTTTGGCTTGGCGCCACAACGATACTGTCACCTGTGTGGATACCGACAGGATCAAAGTTTTCCATGTTACAAACAACGATCGCATGATCACCGCTATCACGCATGACTTCATATTCAATTTCTTTAAAACCTGCAATGCTTTTTTCAAGTAAGCATTGTGTGACTGGGCTTAACTTCAGGCCGTTTTCGACGATTTCCTTCAGCTCTTGCTCGTTTGTACAAATTCCGCCGCCTGTTCCGCCTAATGTATAAGCTGGTCTCACAATGACAGGGAAACCGATTTGATTCGTAAACGCTATCGCTTCTTCAAGGTTATGGATGATTTCACTTTCTGGTACAGGCTCATTTAGTTCATTCATCAGATTACGGAATAAATCTCTGTCCTCTGCTTTTTGAATAGCTGACAGCTTTGTTCCTAATACTTCAACACCGCATTCAGCTAATACGCCAAGGTCTGATAATTCAACAGCAAGGTTAAGTCCAGTTTGTCCGCCAAGTGTTGGCAAGATCGCATCAGGACGTTCTTTTCGAATGATTCGTGTTAAGAATTCTGGTGTCAGTGGTTCGATGTATACCTTATCGGCCATTTCTGTATCTGTCATGATGGTCGCTGGATTGGAATTCACAAGAACGACTTCATAGCCCTCTTCTTTCAGTGCTAAGCAAGCCTGTGTGCCTGCATAGTCAAACTCCGCTGCCTGTCCGATGATGATTGGACCTGAACCGATGACTAAAATCTTTTTGATGTCTACGCGTTTTGGCATACTTCTTCCCCTTCTTTCTCAGTTGTATGAATCATGTCCATGAACTGGTCGAATAAGTAGTTCGCATCTTCTGGACCTGGTGACGCTTCTGGGTGGTACTGGACAGTGAATGCTGGTGCTTCTTTATGTTTTAACCCCTCAATCGTATTGTCGTTTAGGGCGATATGTGTGACTTCGAGCACGTCCTCGTTAATTGCACTAACTGTGTAGCCGTGGTTTTGAGATGTCAGTGTCACCTTGCCGGTGGCTAGTTCTTTGACTGGGTGATTCGAGCCTCTGTGTCCGAATTTCATTTTTTCAGTACTTGCGCCGCACGCAAGAGCGAATAATTGATGTCCAAGGCAAATGCCAAAGAGCGGAACCTTTCCAATCAATTGCTGAATCATCTCGACTGCTTCTGGTACATCAACAGGGTCTCCAGGGCCGTTTGAAAGCATGATCCCATCAGGCTTTAACTGCAGCACTTCATCTGCCGTGATATTGTACGGCACCACGATGACATCACAGTCACGTTTATTGAGCTCGCGCAAAATGCCATGCTTCATGCCGAAATCGACAAGGACAATTCTTTTTCCTCTTCCCGGGCTTGGATACGCATTTTTCACAGATACTTGACTCACTTGATCAGTCGGCAGCTGCATTGTTTGAAGGCGGCGGACTAAGTCTTCCACTTGTTCATCCGGTCCTGCAAACGCCCCTCTTAAAGTCCCTGCACTTCGAATCATTCTCGTCAGCTTCCGTGTATCGATTCCGCTAAGACCTGGAATGTTTTTCATTTTTAAGTATTCATCTAGTGAGTATGAAGAGCGCCAGTTTGAGGGCTTTTCACAAAGCTCCTTCACAATCAGCCCTTTTACAAACGGTGTGATCGATTCAAAATCATCACGGTTAATGCCATAGTTGCCGATGAGCGGATAAGTGAGTGTGACAATTTGTCCGCAGTATGATGGATCAGACAAAATTTCTTGATAGCCCGTCATCCCTGTATTAAAGACGACTTCTCCGACTGACGATTCTAAGCTGCCAAAGCCTGTTCCTTCGAATACTGTTCCGTTTTCTAGCACTAAGCGTCTCTTCATTTTACTAGTCTCCCCTCTTCATACACGACTTTCCCAGATGCAAGTGTCATGACCGGCCATCCTGATACAGTCAATTTGTCAAACGGTGTATTTTGCCCTTTTGATAAGAAGCTTTTTTTATCGATTGCCATTTCTTTGTTTAAATCAATGAGTGTGATATCAGCTGTTTGTCCTTCTTCCAGCTTTCCATATGGAAGAGAGAAGGCTTCTGCTGGCTTGATTGTCATATAATCAACGAGTTCTTTTAATGTCCATTCGCCTGTTTTGACAAATCGTGTATACAGAAGCGGGAACGCTGTTTCAAGCCCGACAATTCCAAAAGGTGCACGCTGCATCGTTTCGTTCTTTTCTTCTTCAGTATGCGGCGCATGGTCTGTTGCGATGAAATCAATCGTTCCATCTAAAAGTCCCTCGATCAGTGCCTCGCGATCCTCTTTTCCTCTGAGCGGCGGGTTCATTTTATAGTTTGTATCAAGACCAGGGATGTCCGCATCACATAACAGCAGGTGATGCGGTGACACCTCAGCTGTCACACGGATGCCTGCTTTTTTTGCATCGCGAACGACTCGCACAGATTCTTTCGTACTGATATGACATACATGATAATGGCAGTTCGCTGCTTCTGCTAAAAGAACATCTCTTGCAATATGCACCGATTCACAAATGGACGGTATACCGTTTAATTCATTTGCTTTTGAAAATTCTCCTTCATGAACGCATCCTCCGTAAATGAGCGAGTTATCTTCACAGTGTGCCACAATCGCTTGATCAAGACTTGCTGCCTTTTTCATGGCTTCGTACATCATGCCTGCTGTTTGGATGCCGACTCCGTCATCTGTAAAAGCGAAGGCGCCTGCTTCTTTTAGTGCTGCAAAGTCCGTCATTTCTTCCCCAATCTGTCTAGTTGTAATGGAGGCGTATGGCAGTACTCTGACAGAAGAGGTCTCTTCGATTCGATCCATGAGCCATTCCATTTGCTCTTTTGTATCTGGAACTGGGCGTGTATTCGGCATAGCTGCAATCGTCGTATAGCCGCCTCTTGCGGCTGCTTTAGAGCCTGTTTCAATCGTTTCCTTTTTCTCTCCGCCTGGCTCTCTTAAATGTACATGCAGATCAATCAAGCCTGGTGAAACAAATAGCCCTTTAGCATCAATGACCTCTTCTCCGTCTTCTCTTTCTAAGTGACCAATCGCTTGAATCACTTCTCCTTCTACCCTAATATCCTGCTGCACTTTTTCGCCTGTGCTTGTTAAGATAAAACCGTTTTTAATGAGATATGACATAGACAGAATCTCTCCCTTTTTGATGTAGTCTGCTATTTTGAAAAGCTCTTTTTAATACGGCCATTCGGACATAAACGCCATTTTCCATTTGCTTGAAAATTCGTGACTGCTTTGATTCCACTAAAGAATCATCTATCTCCACACCTCTGTTCACTGGTGCTGGATGCATAATAATGGCTCGTTCTTTCATGTTGTTTGCCCTGTCTACTGTTAATCCATAAGTCGATAAGTAATCTTCACTGCCCATTTTTTCAGCATGTCGTTCATGCTGAATTCTGAGCAGCATCACCACATCAGATTGTGTGATGGCTTCATCTACTTGGACATACGTTCCGTGAGGGTTTTGCTCATCTTGGAAGGAAGCAGGCCCTGAAAAAAGGACTGTTGCTCCCAGCCTTGAAAGAACCTCAGCATTCGACCTTGCCACCCTGCTGTGTTTGATGTCTCCATGAATCGAAATCGTTAAGCCCTCAAAGCCGTCAAACTCTTCATAGATGGTCATTAGGTCGAGCAGTGATTGGGTCGGATGCTGCCCGCAGCCATCTCCAGCATTGATGATGGGAATCCCAACCTTCCCGATCAGCTCATTGTAATATTCATCGGTGCTGTCTCTGATCACACATGCTTTCACGCCGATGGATTCGAGCGTTTTTACCGTATCGTAAAGTGTTTCGCCCTTTTGAACGGAGGTGCTTGCTGCATCTAAGCTCAGTACATTCATCCCCAGTTTCTTTTCGGCAACTTCGAAGCTAAATCGTGTTCTTGTGCTTGGTTCAAAGAAGAGGTTTGCTACAAATTCTCCCGCTAAGCCAAGTTCTTGCTTCCCCTTTTTGAGAGCCGCTGCTTCTTCAATCAGCTGTAAAATCTCTTCTTTAGACAAGCTGCTCATTGTCGATAGATCATTCATTTTTTCTTCCCCCTCTAGTTTTTCATCACTTTCAGGTTCAAAAAAACCCTAAGCCTCGGCAGCTTAGGGTTCTCCAAAAGAAGCAGCGGCACTTTCGTGCATTCTGCTCATTTTAGAACCCTTGTCAGCCTCACTGGACTTCTTTTAAAAGGTTTTCTGTATTCGATTCATTTGACTCGTCATCCTCCGCTTTTTGCTGCGGCAGGATCAGGTTTAACAGGACACCCGTGATGGCAGCAAGTGCCATTCCAGATAGTGTGAGGTTGATTTGTTTCACCTCAATGAATGCCCCGCCAATTCCAATGACTAAGATGACTGATGCGATAATGAGATTACGCTTTTCTTCAAAATTCACTTTATGATCAATCAGGATTCTCAGACCGCTTGAGGCAATGATCCCAAAGAGCAGGAACGAAACGCCTCCCATGACCGCGGACGGCACTGTACTGATTAATGCTGAAATTTTTCCGACAAAGCCGAAGCAGATCGCAAAGACTGCTGCTCCGCCGATGACGAAGATACTGAACACTCTTGTGATGGCAAGGACCCCGATGTTCTCTCCATACGTTGTTGTTGGCGGTCCGCCAATGAGTGAAGCGAAGATCGTCGCTGCACTGTCTCCTAAAATGGAGCGGTGAAGACCAGGTTTTTTAATAAAATCTTGCCCTACAACTTTACTTAACACCACTTGATGGCCGATGTGCTCAGACATTGTCACAAAGGCAACCGGCACCATCACTGTGAGAATGCTTAAAGTCACAGCAGGTGTGTAGTCGACAAATGGTACGACGAAGTCTGGTACAGCAAACCATTTCGCGTCAATGACCGGCTGGAAGTTCACAATGCCTTGTGTTAAAGCAAAGAGATAGCCGCTAATAATTCCGATTAATACTGGGATCAAGCTTAGGAATCCTCTTAGGAAGATCATGCTGATAATCGTGACAGCCAGTGTGAAGCCGGCGACCATTAGGTGCTTAAGGCTGTAAACAAGCTCGGTTGCATTCGGATCAACATACATCGCCATGTTGACAGCTGTTCCAGCGAGTCCGAGTCCGATGACCATAATGACTGGCCCTACGACGACCGGCGGCAGAAGTTTCATCAGCCAGCCTGTGCCGAGCCATTTAATAAATAGTGCAATGAGTGCATAAGCGACACCCGCCATGAAGGCACCAACCATTGCGGCTCCAGGGCCGCCTGTTGCTTTGACATTCAGTATGGGGGCGATAAAGGCAAAGGACGATCCAAGATATGCCGGAATTTGTCCTCTTGTAATGATTAAGTAAACAATGGTTCCAACACCACTTGAGATGAGCGCGACGGCCGGACTCATATCAATGATTTTTGGTACAAGAATGGTCGCACCAAACATGGCAAACAAATGCTGAAGGCTAAGTGACAGCCATGTGAACGGTTTTGGGATATCTCGAATGCCTAAATTGGCTTTTTGCTGACTCATGATTTTCCTCCTAGATGTGTCCTTTTTCATTAAAAAAGCCTCTTTGCGAGTATGCGCAAAGAGGCCTAGAAAAACCGTACACGTCACTTAAGCCGTGTGCTCGGTGTCTCTGTTATTGCCCTCTTTGCAAACTCTCTGGAATGCATTTAAAAAGGTTATTTTTCATATATAGCGACAAGGTCGTTTTGATCTACTTCATTCAGCTGAACCATGACGGTCTCTGCTTTTGATGTCGGAATGTTCTTCCCGATATAATCCGCTCGAATCGGAAGCTCCCGGTGTCCCCGGTCGACGAGAACAGCAAGCTGAATGGAAGATGGTCTTCCTACATCCACAAGGGCATCCATGGCCGCTCTGACGGTTCTGCCTGTAAACAGGACATCGTCAACGACGATCAGTGTTTTGTCATTAATGTCAGCTGGGATGTCTGCACCCTTTACAAGCGGGTCTTGGTTGTCTGTCTTTTTTGTCAGGTCATCACGGTATAGCGTAATATCAAGTTCACCCACTGTGACTGGATTTCCTTCAATTTGCTCGATGCGCTCTGCAAGGCGCTTTGCAAGATGAATGCCTCTTGTCTTGATCCCCGCAAGGATGACATCTTTCATCCCTTTATTGCGCTCAATCATTTCATGTGCAATTCGGGTAAGCGCTCGTCTGATCGCTTGTTCATCAAGAATGACTGCTTTTTGTTCCATCTTTTACACCTCTTTTTGACAAATAAAAAGCCCCTTCTGCAAAGGGCAGAGAGGGGCGTTCATTTGTGCATACACGTGCACAAATTGATCCGTTATCCTTCTCAGCCTCTCTGGACTGTTTTAAAGAATCTTCATTTCTTCGTTTATTATTTCAAAAAAAGAACTGCCTGTCAATCGTTATTTCTTAATGAATCGATAAAAGCTTGCATATCAGCAGGAATCGGTGCTGTGAACTCGATATATTCTCCTGTTCTAGGATGATCAAATCCTAGAACACCTGCATGAAGCAGCTGTCCATTAAAATCGACTGTCTTTCTCGGTCCATATTTCGGATCTCCTGCAAGCGGATAGCCGATATATTTCATATGAACACGAATTTGGTGTGTTCTTCCTGTTTCAAGACGGCACTCCACAACCGTGAAGTCCTGAAAGCGTTCAATCACATCAAAGTGAGTGACTGCTTGTTTTGCACTTTCTTTTGTAACCGTCATGCTTTGGCGGTCTTTTTTGTCTCTGCCAATTGGGGCATCAATTGTGCCTGTATCATGCTGGATAATTCCATGTACAACGGCCGTATATTTCCTTGTGACGGTCTTAGCCACGAGCTGATTGACGAGTGATTCATGCGCCATATCGTTTTTCGCGACCATTAACAGTCCAGACGTGTCTTTATCAATTCGGTGGACAATTCCAGGACGCATCACACCATTAATGCCTGATAAGTCCGTGCAATGTGCCATCAGTCCATTTACAAGTGTTCCAGAGACGTGACCTGGCGCTGGATGAACAACCATTCCTCGTGGTTTATTCACCACTAGCACATCTGCATCCTCATAATAAATATCAAGATCCATTGGTTCTGCTTCTACATCTAGTACTTCTGGGTCTGGAATCTCGACTTTAATCTCATCTCCAGCTTGTACTTTGTAATTGGCTTTCACTTGTTTCCCGTTTACTTCGATCAGCCCATCCTTTACCCACTGCTGGACTTGGGTTCTTGACCATTCTGGTTCTGTCGTGCTTAGAAATTTATCAAGCCGTTCACTCGTTTGATCTTCTGAAACGGCAATATTTACTTGATTCATGTAGTTGACTCCTTCGTTTTCTTTCCATCTAAAAGCATTTGAATGAAGAGCAGAATAACCCCTACACATAGAGAAGAATCTGCAATATTAAAAATTGGGTAGTGATAATTCCCAAAGACGAAATGAGCAAAATCTACCACTTCCTGACGGAAAACGCGGTCGATAAAGTTTCCAATCGCTCCGCCAAGCATTAAGGCCAGCGCTACTCCAAGCAGCTTGTCCTTTTGCCCATGCTTTTGCAAATAATAAACAATTCCCGCAATAACAACGAGTGTGATCACATAGAAAAACCACATTTGTCCTTGGAGAATTCCCCATGCGGCTCCTGAATTTCGGTGAGACGTGATATAAAAGAAGCCATCAATCACTGGATAAGAATCTCCGAGCATCATATTTTTGACAATGAGCCATTTTGTTAATTGATCTAAACAAATCATCACGAATGCGATTATGTAATAGAACACACACGTTCCTCCATCTTCATACTTTGATCTTTAAGCATTTTATCAAGAAAACAGGAAGGAGTAAAGAAACTTTAGTTGACAGACAAAAACCTCCCTACATGTGGAAGGCTTCAAAATGAGAATCATCTGATTCGTGAGGATAAGGAGTGAAGGCTTTTTTCTCGTATTGCTTATGATATAGAAAGTCGTCAGCCGTGCGGGCGGTAGGAAGAATACTCATTTGTTCAAGCGGAATGACCTCACCTGTCGCCTCACATATACCATAGGTTCCCTGCTCAATTTTTGCAATAGCAAGAGACACATCTTGCAGCTCTTCTTTGATGTGATAAAGAAGCGTGGTCGTTTGGACCTCGTTCATTTTGACATGCTCAGCGGGTGAACGAAATGATGCGTATTCAAACAGTTTAGATTGCAGCTCTTCTTTCATTTGAAGGAGTTCCGTGTAAATCGTCTCTAGATCGCCATTCATGTCGCTATTTCAACTCCTGCCCTGTCGTGATAATCATATTGTTGCCCCGGCTGCTCACTTTAAAGCCATAAGATTTTTCCTTTCGTTCTAAACGCTGTCATTTTCGCAAAAAAGAAAACGCCCCGCATATGGCGGGGCGCTAGTTGGTCATATCACACTGTTAATTCTGGTAATATTTTTCCACGATTTCAGCATTTTTCAGTGACAATGTTGGGTATTTCGGATTTGCACCAACATCTTTTGAAATAATGCGGGAACGTTCGCACAGTTCTCCTTCTGCTTTTTGAACCAGAATCCGTCCTGATGTGTATCCAGGTGCTGATGCGTCAGCATTTTGCTCATCTTCTACCGTTAATTCAGAGATGATAAAGAGCTGCTTCACATCTTCTTTAATGGATGCAAGAAGATTTTTCACTTCTTCTGTCGCATAAAGAGTCACATTTGCTTCAAGTGAACGTCCGATGACTTTCTCATTACGCGCAATTTCGAGCGCTTTTAGCACATCGTCACGCACTTCCATAAAGCGGTCAAACTTCACTTCTGTCGCTTCCGCTTGAGGAACAGTCACACCTTCTGGCATATCTGTTAACTGAACACTTGGCTCTTCAACAAAGCTTAAGTGGCTCCATAATTCATCTGCTGTATGCGGAAGAATTGGTGCAGTCAGCTTCACTAATGCCATTAATGTTTCGTAGAAGACCGTTTGCATGCTGCGGCGGTCTGGATGATCTGCATGCTCAATGTACACGACATCCTTTGCAAAATCGAGATAGAAAGAGCTTAGCTCAATCGTACAGAAATTGTGAATCGCATGATATACGACCGCAAATTCGTAATCATCATAGGCCTTTTTCACTTTATCAATCAATTTGTTTAATTTGATCAAGATATATTGATCCACTTCGCGAAGCTCTTCTACCGGCACCGCATTGACTGCTGGGTTAAAGTCAAATAGGTTTCCATGCAGGAATCGGAACGTGTTACGGATTTTACGATAGACCTCTGCTACTTGTTTCAAGATATCATCAGACACTGGGTGATCGGCTTGATAGTTGACAGAAGATACCCAAAGTCTAAGAATCTCCGCCCCAAGCTGCTTCGCTACCTTTGTTGGGTCAATCGTATTGCCTAATGATTTACTCATCTTGCGTCCTTCTTTATCAAGCGTAAAGCCGTGGCTTAGAACACCTTTATACGGTGCTTTTCCAGTAACAGCAACTGCTGTTGATAAGGAAGAGTTAAACCAGCCGCGATATTGGTCAGAGCCTTCTAGGTAAAGGTCTGCCGGACGGACAAGGTCATCTCTTTCTTCTAAAACGGCCTGGTGAGAAGAACCTGAATCAAACCATACATCCATGATGTCCTGCTCTTTTGTGAATTCACCGTTCGGGCTTCCTGGATGTGTAAAGCCTTCTGGCAATAGTTCTTTCGCTTCTTTTTCAAACCAAATATTAGAGCCATGTTCTCTAAATAATTGAGAGACATGCTGAATCGTTTCATCTGTGATGATCGGCTCGCCATTTTCCGCATAAAAGACCGGAATTGGAACGCCCCATACACGCTGTCTTGAAATGCACCAGTCGCCTCTGTCTCGCACCATGTTGAATAGGCGTGTTTCGCCCCATGCTGGAACCCATTTCGTTTCTTTAATATTGTCTAATAGTGCTTCTCTGAAGTCTTTAATCGATGCAAACCACTGAGCTGTCGCACGATAAATGGTTGGTTTTTTCGTTCTCCAGTCATGCGGGTAAGAGTGCGTGATAAAGTCGAGCTTTTTCAGTGCGCCTTTTGCTTCAAGCTGTTCTGTGATCGCTTTATTGGCATCCTCGTAGAATAATCCTTCAAAACCAGGCGCTTCTTCTGTCATCACACCTTTTTCGTCTACTGGACATAGCACATCAAGACCGTATTTCATACTGACAATAAAGTCATCTTCCCCGTGACCTGGTGCTGTATGAACACAGCCTGTTCCTGCATCCGTTGTCACGTGGTCGCCAAGCATCACAAGAGAGTCTCTACCATAGATCGGATGCTCTGCAACGATGGTATCTAATTCTTTTCCTTTTAATGTTTTCACGACTTCATACTCTTCAAAGCCAAGTGTTTTTGCCACTTGTTCAACTAACTCAGATGCGACAACATATCGCTCAGCACCCACTTGAAGAACGCTGTACTCTAGGTTTGGATGAACACAAATCCCAAGGTTTGCAGGAAGTGTCCAAGGGGTTGTTGTCCAGATGATGAATTGTTCGCCGTTTTCAAGTACGCCTTTGCCATCTTTCACTTTAAATGAAACGTAAATGGATGGTGAACGTTTGTCTTTATATTCAATTTCCGCTTCAGCAAGTGCTGACTCACTTGAAGGAGACCAGTTAACAGGCTTTAGCCCTTTGTAAATATAGCCTCTCTTCGCCATTTCTCCAAAGACAAGAATTTGCTGCGCTTCGTACTCAGGCTTTAACGTGACATATGGATTGTCCCAGTCTGCTCTTACGCCTAATCGCTTAAATTGATTGCGCTGACCCTCGATTTGCTTCCAAGCATACTCTTCACATAATTTACGGAATTCAGCTGTCGACATTTCTTTACGTTTGACTTTTTTATTTTTAGTGAGTGCTGTTTCAATTGGCAAGCCGTGTGTATCCCAGCCCGGTACGTACGGTGCGTGGAACCCATTCATTGATTTAAAACGGACAATAAAATCTTTTAGGATTTTATTGAGTGCGTGCCCCATATGAATGTCACCATTCGCATATGGAGGTCCATCATGCAAAATAAAGGTCGGGCGTCCTTTTGTCCGCTCTAAAACCATTTGATAGATGTCTTTTTCTGCCCACTCCTCTTGGATTTCAGGCTCTTTGTTCGGCAAGTTCCCTCTCATTGGGAATTCTGTTTTCGGCATTAATAAGGTGTCTTTGTAGTTCATACCCATTCCTCCATATGCAAATTCTGATTAAAAAACAATAAAAAAAGCCCTCTCATCCCATAAGGGACGAGAAGGCTTGTCTCGCGGTACCACCCTTTTAGACAGCGCTATGAAACAGCCGCTTATCCACTCTAAAATCGTAACGTGATCAGACGCCTTTTCTTACTCATTCATTTCAGAAAAGGAACTAAAGGGGTGATCTCATTGCAGCGTCTCGTAATGTCAGGCTTCCACCATCCCTGATTCGCTTTATTACGCATATGACAACTGCGAGTGTCCCTTTCAAACGTTTATCTCTTGTTAATTTATGATGGTATTATATGCAACATGTGCACGTCATGTCAAGATGACGCGCTTATTCTTTTTCGTCAAAGACAGCGTCAACTTCATATTCCAGTAAATGATCCCAATCGTCATTTTTTAGAAGATCAAGCTGAGCTTCGATGAGCATTTGGAAACGAGTTCTAAAGACCTTCGACTGTTTCTTCAGCTCTTCGATTTCCATCGCAATCTTTCTTGATTTTGATAGCGCTTCGTTGATAATACGATCTGCATTTTTCTCTGCTTCACGAATAATCAATTTCGCTTCTTTATCAGAATGACGTTTGACGTCTTCTGCTGCTTCCTGCGCCACAAGTATTGATTTGTTTAATGTCTCTTCAATTGTCGCAAAATGACCAAGTCTTTCGTCAAGTTCGTTTACTTTTTCTTCAAGTTCGTTCTTTTTGCGAAGCACGATTTCGTAATCTTTACGTACTTGGCTTAAAAACTCGTTTACTTCATCTTCGTCATAGCCGCGAAAGCTTTTTGTGAACGTTTTATTATGAATATCATTAGGTGTTAATGGCAACCTCGCCACCTCCAGATTCAAGTTCGTTATGTCAGAAGCTCAAATGTTACTTTAAATTTATCTTTTTTGGTCTTCCCATCAATCGTTTTCAAGCTAAATCGGCCAAATCCCCGTACAGAGAGCTGATCGCCTTCGCCGATTGTAAAGGAAGGGTCCTCAGTGACTTTCCAATTAACTTTGACAAGCCCATTTTTGACCAAAAGCTGTGCCTTTTGCCGAGACTGACGGCTGATTGCAGCACATACCGCATCAAGCCGCAGTGAAGAAATGGTATCTTCTTTGATGTCAGTCTTGCTCATAACCGGCTTTAAATCTGCCTGCGTGATTTCCTCTAATGAAACGGAGGCTCTGCCGACATGTGTCAGCTGCGCCCGCACAAAATCGGCGACATCACTTGTACAAATAAACTGCACATCTTCCTCTGAAAATAACAGATCTCCGAATTTTTGACGCTTCAAGCCTGTCCCAATCAGTGAACCGAGAAGCTTCGGGTGTTCTAACGAAATAAACTTTTTCGCATAGTTCACCTGAAAATAAGACAGCTCAACATCCTGAGTAGCCGGTTCTAAATATTCAGGATAAATGAGAGCTCTTTTGCGCTCCGCTCCTTCATACCCGCCAAAAAACATGATCCCAAGCTCATCAGCATGCTGGATGACGGACTCGGTAATAAACTGCTCACGCGGATCAAGAAAGTCTGTTAATTTCATTCGATACTGGTCGAGTGCGATTTTTTTCCAGCCTAACACTTGGTCGACAAATGGCTGTTCGTCTTTTCTAAAATGTTGATAAATATCGCTCATTTTGTTCCCCTCTTATGTAAAAGAGCCTGGCAGCGCCAAGCCCGGCAGCCTGTCTACATGAAGCGTACAATCATATTGTAAAGACCAGTTAGTCCATATGATGATGCAAAACGAATCACAAGCAATGCCACAATTGGCGAGATGTCAATCATGCCAATTGGCGGAATAATTTTACGAAATGGTTCTAAATACGGTTCGCAAATATTTGTCAGAAAACGCCCAATCGATGTTTCTCTTGCAGATGGCACCCATGACATAAAGATGTAAATAATAATCGCGAATGAGTAAATCGTTAATACCGTTCCTAAAATATTAAAAATGAAATTTAGAATCACTATGATTTACCACCTCTGAGGTTCTTCCTCTGTCAAAAGTTCTGATATTGTGCCAGATACATCCACATTATCAGGTGTGCAGAGGAATATATTCGAGCCAATGCGCTGGATGTCTCCACCGATTGCATAAACAGTTCCGCTTAAGAAGTCAATGATTCGCTTTGCTTGATCGTGCTGAATGCGCTGCAAATTCACGACGACTGCACGTCTGTTTTTAATATGGTCTGCAATCTCTTGCGCTTCTGCATAAACACGCGGCTCACTTAACACCACTTTAGAGGATTTCTGCAAGCTTTGCAAGCTGACGACATTTTGTTTTCCAGTCTGCGGACGCTCTTGAAATGCCGCTTTGTCCTTCGTTCCTTTTTCTTCTTGGACTGGTTCTCTTTCTTCATCAATATATTCGTACTCATACTCTTCATCGTCGAGAGTGAAAAAGCTTTTAAACTTATTTTTTATGCTCATGTCACGCACCTCCTGTTTCATTTCCAACAAGTGAAGAGCCAATCCGAACGAATGTCGCACCTTCTTCAATTGCGATTTCAAAATCATTTGACATGCCCATCGATAAATGCTGACAAGGTGCATTTACTTGGTTAAGATGTTTTACTTCTTCTTGAAGATTTTTTAATGTTTGAAAGCAGTTTCGTATCACAGTGTGATCATCTGTAAATGGAGCCATCGTCATCAGTCCAGCAATTTCAATCTTTTTGAAATCAGCGAGCTGCTTCACAAATGGAATCACGTCTTCACTTTGTAAGCCGTGTTTTGACTCCTCCAGCGATGTGTTTACCTGTACAAAACAGCGAACCGTGTGATCCGCTCTTTTTTCAATTTCATTCGCAAGAGACATCCTGTCGAGCGAATGTAAGTAGTCAATTGTTTGAATGACAGATTTTACTTTTCGTGTTTGTAAACTGCCGATGAAGTGCCAGCTAATGCTTTCATCGGTTATGGCCGCTTGTTTTTCAAGTAACCCTTGGTCACGATTTTCTCCAAAGTGCAAAATTCCTGCTTCCTTGGCTTCTTGTGCTCGCTCAATCGAGACATACTTTGTGACAGCGACGACCGATACATCCGCTGGGTTCCGGCCAGCTCTTTTACATGCTTCGTTTATTTGTTCATTTATTTGTCTGAGATTCTCTCGTACATTCAATTGCACTTATGCCTCCTTAAACCCGACAAAAGACATCATACGTCCTGTTTTCCCTTGATCACGGCGGTGTGAGAAGAAAAGCTGATCACTGCAGCTTGTGCACATCGAACTGACATGTATGTTTTCTTCTTTCATCCCTGCATGAAGCAATACGTTTTTGTTTAATGTTTTTAAGTCTAATTTATATTGTCCTTGTGAAATCTCGGAATACACATCCTCTGTTGAAAAGGGAAGCTGTTTCACTTGATCCATGACCACGTCATCGACTATGTAGCAGCAGCTGCCAATGGATGGTCCAATGACGACTTGTATTTGATCGGTCTTGGCACCTTCTTGGTTGACCCATAGATCTACCATCTTTGCACCAATTTGCTTGACGGTTCCTTTCCATCCGGCATGGGCTGTTCCGATGAGTCCATTTTGCGGAGCTAGAAAATAAAGCGGAACACAATCGGCGAAACAAAGAGCGAGCATCATGTTCGGTTCAGACGTATATAAGCCGTCTGTTCCAGGCAGTGCCTCATGATAATGAAGACTTCCTCTTCCTCTTTGCTCCTTGGTGACTTTCTTGATGCGGTCATCGTGTGTTTGGTCTGCAAACACCCAATCAGAGAGCGGCACAGCAGTAGCATCTGCTATGACTTGACGATTCATTTGGACACTAGAAGCATCATCTCCTACATGGAGTCCAGTGTTCAATGATTGATATGGAGAAAGGCTGAAGCCGCCATTTTTTGTCGTAAATCCGGCCAATACCTCTTTACCAGAACATGTCATGTTCGTCCAATCATGAATGGTCATTGCATAAGGTGATTTCTGCTGAAAGGGGTCATATTTGTGTGTCAAAGCTGCCCTCCCACCTTTCATTCATCTCTCTTTATTTCGCTCCTATTTTACCACAAGACATGCGTAGACAGTTAGTGGGATTCATTAAATATTACACTCAAATGTGCCCTTTCTACAGGTTTTTTTTCAAATTGATATGAAAACGTAATCTTTTTACCCGAAAAAGACATTGTTTGCTAAGAATGGAGAGCTTATTTTAAGGATCATTGAATAATTCATTGAGGAGTTATACGAATTTTAAGAAGACAATCGGACAAGTATCACATCTTCGCCAATTTTTACTATATTTCGCCACGGCACAATCATTTCCTCTTCTTTTCCGAAAAATCCCATCATTTTACCTGTGCCGCCGATAATGATCGCTTGTATTTTACCGCTCGTGACATTAATATCAATGTCCCCAATGGTGCCTAGTTTTTTTCCGCTCGACACATCGACGACATCCTTGATTTGGAATTCAGAAATACTGATCATCTGTCCTTCCCCGCCTTTCGTTTTCTACTATAATATGTATGATGGAAAAGCAGGGATACAGACCAATAGTTTCTTTCATCTACAATTTACTTAAGTGAGGACGGCCATTTCTCCACATCACATCTACCGGACATTCAAAGAAGGAAGAAAGCAAATCGCTTGTCATCATCTCTTTTGTTTCTCCTTGATCAAAAACAGTCCCATCTTTTAATAATAAGGTGTGCTGAAAAACAGGCAAAATCTCTTCTGCATGATGGGTCGTATAAAGTAAAGTAGGCGCATCAGGCTTTGAAGCAATGAATGAGATGGTCTCCAGCACCTGTTCTCTTGCTAAAAAATCAAGACCCGTCACAGGCTCATCTAAAATCAGAAGCTTGGGATCATTCATTAAAGCCCTCGCAATCAGGACTTTTTGCTTTTCTCCTTGTGAGAGTGTTTCATATGTCCGGTTCGCATATTTGAATGAACCAAATGCTTTTAATAGATCAATGGCTTTCTCTCTTATCTCATCTGTCGGGGTTTCATAAAGCCCGATAGATGCAAATGCTCCGCTGAGAACTATTTCAAATGCATTGTCGTCTCTGTGCAGTTTCTTTTCAAGTCCCGCAGAAATGAGGCCAATTTTCTTCCTGAGCTTTTCGCCAAGCGCCTCCTTGCCAAAGACATGTCCCAGCACGGTCATCTCACCTGACGTGGGGAAGTAATATGAGCAGAGCATATTTAATAAAGCGGTTTTTCCCGCACCATTTAAACCGTAAAGCACCCAGTGCTCCTCTTTGTTCACCTGCCAGTCAACAGATTGCAGCAGCCATTTCCCATTTCGTTTTAAAGAAACATCCTTCAATTCAAGTGACACCATCATTTCCCCCTGAGTAAAAATTCTGAATAAACAAACAATGAATGTTTACAGCATATCGCAATTGCTCTTTCTGGTAAACCTCACATAAAAAAAGCTGCTCCTTTTACGGAACAGCTTTTCTTTATCGTTACGAAATTTCAATTCGTACGCCTTCTTTTATATCAGGAAACGTGTGCGGGAATGCAAAGACAGCTCCCGGTAATACATCATCAAACGGCTCTTGGAAGTAGATCGAAATATGGCCGAGCTCTTTAAAGTTGTCATTTGCTTTATTGCCGAGGGCTGTGATCGTGTACGTTTGATCGCCCACTTGAATGGTACCGCCCAGCTTCAGCGGCTCTTCTTCTAAATGTTCGAACTCATGAATGACGGACATATCTCTTAATTCCTGCGGCGCTGCGGGTCCAAATAAAACAATCAGCTTATCTTCTTTAAATTGCGGGACTAAGATCCCAATTTCTTTTACGACAGATTGTGTTACCATGTATCTCGATTCCTCCTTTAATACGTTTAATACATACCGAAGCTGGCAACGTATGCGATCACAACAGATAGAACCCCTGTAATGAGACGGCTATACAAAACAGCTGGTACCCCATATTGTACCGTTTCCGGCTTCGCTTCACCAAGTGACAGACCAACTGGAATGAAATCACACCCTACTTGACCGTTGATGGCAAATAGTGCAGGGAGTGCAAATTGAGGCGGGATATTCCCTAGTGCAATTTGACTACCAATGAGAACACCGATGACTTGTGCAATGACTGCTCCAGGTCCTAAGACAGGCGATAGGAACGGCAATGTACAGACCACGACGAGCAGTAAGAGCCCCCATATAGATCCTGCCAGTGGCGATAGAAAATGAGCAATCAAGTCACCGATTTTTGTATAATTGATAATTCCAATTAACATACTGACAAATGCCATGAATGGAATAATGTTTTTCAAAAGCATATCAACGGAATCACGGCCAGCCTGATAGAACGTACCGGTGACTTTCCCGATTCCTCTTGAGAATCTCATGAGGAAATTACCTTTTTCCTGACGCTCGATATTTTCCTCTTTCAGTTTTGAATAGGTTTCTTTGAAATTCTCCTTGTCAATCGGCTCACTGTTTTCCTGACCTTCTACTTTCGACTCACCATCAGATGCTTCCGCAAAGGAAATATCCTTTTCTGTTACGCCTGATACGAAGATATCCTCTGTAATATGTTTTGCAAGCGGTCCAGAAGGAGAGGATGCCAAAACGTCTACAGTTGGAATGCGCTTCATTGGATACAGTCCGATTCGCGCAGTTCCACCGCAGTCAATGACAACACACATCATTTCATCTTCTGGTATCGAGTTTTTAAAGCCGTCACATGCTTCTGTCCCTGTCATTTCTGCAATTTTACGTGCAACTGGGTGAATGCCTCCCCCTGTAATGGAAACAACCTTTCTTCTTTTACCAGTCGGTTCAAGCTCCAAGCCTTTTCCCCATCCGCCAGCACCTTTTGCAACAAATACTTTGTGGTTTGTCATGTCTAACCCTCCCCTATTGTGAATTCGCTTTTATTTTTCCTGCTAAGTATTTTGTAATCCATTCAGTAATAATACCGCGAAGTAAAATGACGACGATCCCGACTAAGAAGTAACGAACAGCAAGTTCTGACATTGAATATCCTGCTTCTTTAATCCCGTTTGCAATCCCTAAGTAGACAAACAGTTCTCCTGCGTTGGCATACGGGAACAGTGATGTCACCGGATGAACAAATGAAACAGCTGAATCATAGAATGCTGGTTTTTGTTTTTCAGGTAAGAAGCGGCCAAACGTATAAGCCATTGGGTTTGTCAAAATAAGAACAGATAAGATCGGCATTAACGTGTAGCGCAAAATCGTATATTTCGCTGCAAACTGGATCGCTCTATTCACTCGCTCTTCTCCAATAAACTTCATGACAGCATAAGTGAAAGTAAGTAACACAACAAGCGTTGGAACGATGCCTGTAACAAGACCCATGAATTGCTTTCCGCCGGCTTCAAACATTCCGATAAAGTGCTCTCCAAACCATTGAATCCATTCCATGTTTCATCTCCCCTTTCTTTAGTTCACATTTGTTATATTTTTTTTCGAAATCGAGACAAGTGCTTGTTCAGCCGCCATGGAAAGTGCGTGCATGACAGCTGGCCCCTTTTTGCGTTTTTTCAATGTCTGCTTCATCATATGGTGCTCGTCTAGCACTGCACCAACATGCTTTCCTTCATATGAAGGAACTTCTTTAAATTTAGATAAGATCGACACACCGCCAAGCACATGGCATTTTTGAATGATATAAGATTCATCCACAATGATGAGCGCTATGGCTCCAGGGCCAACTTTGCGCCGTTCCATTCCCGAAAACAAGTGATAGCCTTGCTTCCCTTTGTAGTCATCAATAAGTGAATCCATGCTCTTGCGGTAGTACTTGATTTGAATAAAAGATAACCCATACTGCACAATGAGAATGATACAAAGTACGATTGCTAATTTTTCCATAGCTTCACGTCCTTATGATTGAAATAAATGATCTTGTAATGAACGCAGCTTCCAGACCGTTGTGTTTGAATCAAGTTCTACATCATCATGAGTCAGGAATTGTCCTAATTTGATGTCTTTTTTCGCTACGACTTTTCCGCTGATTAAGCCAATTGGAATGTGGCCGTTCGTTTTCATGTCTTGATGTGTTTCAAGTACACCTCTTACGGAGTACCCGCCAATTCCGTCAAGTGATTCCCCTGCTTTAATCTCTCTTTTCGCAACAGCTACTGTTTCTGACACTGGTACACCAATTGGGTGGATGGATGAATCATGCTGTAAGACCGCTTTTGCGATGGTGACAGGTGTTTCAAGACTCGCTAAGTGGAAAGGACGGTAAAGTGTATAGTGCGGACCTTTTCCAACTTTTAAGTAGCGCAGTTCTTCATCCACTGGCTCAAGATCACTCTTGACGATGACAAATACGCCTGGTGCAAGTCCATTTACATATTCAACGACTCCGAAGTTATCCAGCACGCCGCCTTGCTGTTTTTGATTCAATTTATCTGCTACATTCTCTAAATTCGCTTCGACTCCGTGCATACCGACTTTATCAGGCAGAAGCCCTGTCGCATTACTTAATAAGTTCATTTCGGCCATTGTTTTTGTGCCGTCCTGGAATGCAGCCAGCATATGTGCACTCATATGTTTACTATCTGCTTCTGCTTTACACGTATCTGGATTTGCTTCTGGGAAGAATGGGTTGTTCTTTCCTTTCCCGGCAACGAGCACCTCAAGACCCATTGTTTTCGCAAATTCATATAATTCTAGTGTTGCTGCTGGTTCGTCTCCAGCTGATCCTGAGTAAACAAGCCCTGCATTTGTGAATAACTTATGCATGACCAAACCGATAGTAATATCAACTTCTACATTTAAAAGAACGAGATGTTTTTTCGAATTAAGCGCTTCCAAAGAAATGTTTGCTCCGACCTCTGGGACACCTGTTGCATCTACTACAACTTCCACGAAATCTGATTGAATCACTTCTCTGTAATCATTTGTGACAACCATTTGATGCGGCTTCGCATGCTGCTTGTAGAAATTTGCTGCCTTCTCTGCTGCACTAAGGTGAATATCACAAACACCAGCGACAATCATGCCTGGAATTTTAGAAATTTGTGAAATGAGTCCAAAGCCCATTTGGCCTGCTCCAATAATCCCTACTTTGATTGGATCTCCACTGCGTTCTCGAGCTAACAACTGTTGATAGATTGACATCTAAATCATCCTTTCAGGTTTTCTTGCTTCTCAATAGATTGCTAGAAATATAATCTGAAACTTTTAACAAATGTTATAAAAATTAACAAAGATCTGCTTATTGTAACATTTGTTATTTTATTTATCATTTGTTATGAACTTAGTTTATATGATGTGTCAACTTTGTGTCAAGCTAAAATCGATAAAATTTTCAATCTTTTTGAGTCTTTAGACTCAAAAAAAACTACCTAATGATATTTAGGTAGTTACAGATTGTTGACAAAGGGCTAAAATGATCTTCATTTTAGCCTTTTGTCTTCTTTTCAGCGTGATAGAAAACCTTTGCAGTCTAGGAAGGACGAGTATCGGAGCGGAGCGAATTTGACATTCGTGAGCACCGGCACGCAGGACTGACACCGAATGCGAGGGTTTGTCTACACGCTGACTACCTAATGATATTAGGTAGTTACTTTAATAAGGCATCTCCTGTTCGTTCATCGGTAATTAATACATGAATTAATCCACCTGCTAATGCCGCCCGGATCGCTTCAATTTTTTCTTCGCCTCCGGCGACACCTATGACCAGCGGAATTTCTTTCAGCTTTTGCGGGCTTATGCCCATCACCCGGTCGTTCCATGGGTGGGGATATACTTCCCCTTGATGATCAATAAAGTTATAGCAAATGTCACCTGCTACATCCTTCGCTTGAAGGATGTCCTCTTCGCCGCTTGTCATATAAGATTTCACCATCGTTGAATGCTGCGGAACACCGCCAATTCCGACAACCGCGATATTTGATGATTCTCCTAGTTCAATCACTTTTTTGATCGACGGCTGTCTAATCAGTACTTCCTTCGCTTCTTTCGTATCAAGCATGACGGGTACATGTAAAAACTCACATTTAGATTTGAGTGCCTCTGTGCATCTCGCAATAATATAGTTGGCGTGGATATCGACGTCTTCATTTCCCACACCTCCGACAAGCGGAACAAATGTCACGGATGGATAGTACTGAACAGACGTAAGCGCTTTCGCCATTTCATGCAGCGTTGTCCCTGAGGAAAAGCCGATAACTTGTCCATCCTTCATCACTTTTAATAAAAAGCCCGCCGCCGCCGCACCGATTCGGCTTTTGGTTGTGTCTTTGCTAAGCGTTTCCACACAGACGACTTCTCGCAGCCCATATTTGCGTTCTATTTTTCTTTCTAACGATCCATACTGTTGATTGACTTCATCATGAATAATGATTTCCACGATTCCTGCTTCACGTGCTTTTGCCAAATATTTCGATATGAGCGAACGGCTAACCCCAACAGCTTCTGCAATGTTAGATTGAGTGGCGCCTTCTTCGTAATACATATGCGCAACCTTAATGAGCAGCCTTCTTTCATCATGGAATGTCATAATAACCCTTCTTTCCGCTTAAGTGTTCCCTAACAAATGATATCTAAAATAACATTTGTTAAAAACAGATTAAATGAAAAAAATAACCGAGTCAATACTAGGGGCATGTTCTCTAACAAGAATGAAAAAAGCCGCACATGAAGCGGCGGCTTTAAAAGATGTTTTTATTCATTTGTTTGATGGCTGCTTTTTCAAGCCTTGAGACCTGTGCTTGAGAAATCCCGATCTCTTCAGCGACTTCCATTTGCGTTTTGCCCTGGAAAAAGCGTTTACGAAGAATCATTTTTTCCCTGTCGTTCAATCTGCGCATGCCCTCTTTTAAGGCCAATTCTTCCACCCATTGTGTGTCTTTGTTCCGTTCATCACTAATTTGATCCATCACATAAATCGGATCTCCTCCGTCATTATAGATCGGTTCAAACAAAGATACAGGATCTTGAATCGCATCTAGGGCAAAGACAATTTCCTCATGAGGCACTTCGAGCACTTTGGCAATGTCTTCTGCTGTTGGCTCCTTGCTTGTCTCACTAATCAGCCTCTCACGGACCTGAAGTGCCTTATAGGCAATATCTCTTAGTGAACGAGACACCCGAATCGGGTTGTTATCACGCAAGTATCGACGGATTTCTCCTATGATCATAGGAACCGCATAAGTTGAAAATCTGACATTGTGGCTTAAATCAAAATTATCAATTGATTTCATTAATCCGATACAGCCTACTTGGAAGAGATCATCGACATATTCGCCTCTGTTGTTAAAACGCTGAATCACACTTAAAACCAACCGTAAATTGCCATTGACTAGCTTTTCTCTTGCTGTATCGTCACCCTCATCTTGCAGCTGTCTGAACAATTTTCTCATCTCGTCGTTTTTCAGAACAGGCAGTTTGGAGGTGTCGACTCCGCAGATTTCCACTTTATTTCTGGACACTTTTTTCCCTCCCTACAGGAGCTGTTGTACAAAGTTCAGTATCTCCTTGGGATGGAAAAATATGCACGAGCGATGACGAGAATCATGTGAAAAAATGGTTATCCCTTTGATAGTAAAGGGATCGAGCTTTCAAAAAATTTTTTTAGACCATTTTATTAAATTCTTTTTGTAATCGTTTAATGATTCTTTTTTCAAGCCTCGAAATATACGACTGGGAAATCCCAAGCATGTCAGCGACATCTTTTTGGGTTTTTTCCTCACCGCCGACCAAGCCAAATCTTAGTTCCATGATCTGCTTTTCGCGGTCATTTAACTGCTCCAGCGCTTTTTTCAGCAGTTTTTTATCTACATTTGCTTCAATATCCCGCGTGATAATATCATCATCTGTTCCAAGTACGTCTGATAAAAGCAGTTCATTTCCGTCCCAATCAATGTTGAGCGGTTCATCAAACGAGACTTCTGAACGGATTTTATTATTTCGCCTCAAGTACATCAGAATCTCATTTTCAATACATCTCGAAGCATATGTTGCCAGCTTGATCTTTTTTTCAGGGTTAAATGTATTGACTGCTTTGATCAGGCCAATGGTTCCGATACTAATTAAATCCTCAATATTAATACCTGTGTTTTCAAATTTCCTTGCGATATAAACGACTAAACGCAAATTTCTTTCGATCAGAATCGCCCTTGCGGTTTGATCACCTTTTGGTAATTTGACAAGCAGTTCCTGCTCTTCATCTTTTGATAATGGAGGCGGCAGCGCTTCACTTCCACCAATATAATAAATTTCATCACTCTTTAGACCTAGCTTCATGAGGAGTTTATACCAGTAGTAAGTGAGTTTAAATTTTAATTTTTTCATCTTCTTCTCCCTTCTAAATGTCAAGTTGACCTCGTAAGATAAAAGACATCACAAAAAACTACGACACCCCCTGGATGATTTTCCCGTCTAACATATCTGGATGAATGATGGATTGAAATTCCTGATCTGCTGATAAACCGCTCAGACTCAACCCTACAAAACACTTGGCTGGCTGAATCATAAGCGTCTTTGAATAAATGAAGACTGTATCTGGTTTTAGGCATAGTAGAAAACCGTGATCATGACCGACTGCTCGATATGGAACAAGTCTTAATCGATCAAGAAGGGGAAATTGATCATCGATCTTTTGCATCACTTCAACAGGATGAGACTGTTTCATGAGCTCTATAAATGGCTCTCCGCAAATGGCCGTTAGCTGATCGGCCTGGACGATCATGACAGGTGTTTTTGTCATAGGATCATACAGCTGATTGCCAGAATCGACGAGTCCATTTAAGCGGATGGTCTCCCCGTGAATGTGTATCTCTACAAGCACTTGTTCATCATATTGTCTTTTTTTCGCACCAACCTCTCCTAATCTTTTCTTTGAAAACAGCCATATCGCAGGAAAGCCGGTTAAAACAAAAAGCCAGCTAATGGGATCACCAAAGCCATCATTTTGTGAAATGAGCAGGCCATCTTGGATCACTGTGTTGGTTTGCAAAAACGAATGAACCCCGATCATGCCTCCTCCCATCAAAAATGTTACAAAGTAAAAAGCAAACAGATTTTGAAAAAAGGAACGAAATCTTTGAAAACCAAAGGTTGCAAGAACGATGAAGACAGAAAAAAATAGTTTGCCTAAAGGGTGTGACACAACCATTGCAAATGGTGTAAAGAGCAAGAGAACAATGCTCGATCCAATGAGAGCTCCTAACATATATCGCCTTTTTTTTACTTGTCGTTTGAGAATAAATGCAGTGAGTAAGAGAAGCAATAGATCAAAACAAAAGTTTAACAGCCAGATCACATCTAAATAAATGACCACCTTCTGCTCCTTTCATCTGAAACAAAGAATCAAAAGCAGTACTTGCACTTGTTTGTACCAGTATAAAACAGTCAAGAGATGGAAGTCTGTCAATTCTTGTTGGGGATGATAGAGAACTTTTGGTGGATTGTTATTGTTTTTGTCGAGGAATGAGAGCGCGAAGCAAGAGAGTGTTCTTCTGGACAAGCTTTCAAACAATTGCTCGAAAAAAAAAAGACACGCTCCTGGAAATCGTGTCTTTTGTTTAAGTTACTTTTCATTGATGTTTAATGTGCCTGAAGCCTTTTGTCTTGTGACATTTCCATAATCATCTCGCACAATTACTTCAATGACCGCACCTTTTGCTTTGGCGGTAGAAGTAGCTGTCCAGTAGCCTTCATATGTTCCGCTAGATACTTCGCGAAGCGGCAGCTCTGTTGTATTTTGAAGCTTTGATCTCGCGTTTGTCAGCGGCATGTGAATAACAAACGTTGCGTCTAGCTTTTCCCTGCTGTTAAATGAAATTTTAACAGACTCTCCTGATGATAGATGGACATTCTCTGCTGGAGTCAGCTTAGAAATTTCAGGTGCCTCGTATTGGACATCGATATTGACTTTTTTAGTCGTTTTGTTTCCTGCTGCATCTTTCGCTGTTACTTTTATTGTATTTTTCCCGTTCTCAAGCAGTATTCTTGCGGAATATTTTCCATCTTTTACGGTTGCCTTTTTTCCATTTACAGTGACTTGATCAAGATGATCATCTGTGACCTTTCCTTCTACAGTGAGTGATTCTTTATTAGACTTTTCCCCTTTTTTAGGTGTATCTATGGTGAGTGCTGGAGCTGTTTGATCAATGATGACCTTTACTGGTTTTGATCGTTTCGTTGCGCCTTTATCCGTAACAGTCGCAGCTGTGAATACATGCTCTCCACTTGAAACTGTGACCTTTTCTTTGAAAGCGCCTGACTGATCTGCTTTCACTTTGGCAATCTCTTCATCGTTTTGATAAATCGCTACATCAAGCCCAGGGGAGGCTTTGCCTTCAATCTCCAGTTCACCTTTGTTCGAAATGGTTCCGGCCTTCGGAGATATAATCTCTGGCACATCTGCTTCATAGTCAACAAGCGCCCGAATCATATAATTCCCTTCTTCTTTTGGAGAAGGAGAAAAAGCACCGCTTGTCAGCTGCCAGCTTCTTTCAGCATTTGGACCATCTTCGTCCGTTGCAAGTCCTGGAGACTCCGTATTCTTTTTCGATTGAATATAGACAAGATAGAAATCTCCATCCACCGTAATGGCTTGATCTTCTAAATCTACTTTTGTCCATTCACCATTACGCAGCGCATTCGCTTTTAGAGGTCCTGCAATTTTCTCCCCTGGAGCTCCATTCTTCCCAGAAGCATCATACACTTCAACCGCAAATTCATTCCCGCCAGGAGCTGGCCACTCTGATGACCAGAAACGGAAAAGCCCTCCTGTGAGTTGCGCTTGTTTCTTCCCCTTTTCTAACGAAAACTTCACAGCCCAGCCATTGCCAGGATCATAGAAGGCTCGCGCATTTTCAGCTGTTCCGTCATCGTAGCTAATTTCACCAGCAAAGCCGATGAATGGCTCTAGCTGAATGGCTTTTTCAACCGGCTTTTCTGTCACATCTGCTGTAAAAGAATATCCTTTAAACCCTTTCGCAAATACTTTGACGGTATAGACACCGCTCAATGCCTCTAGAGAAAATTCGCCATCTTCATCTGTTTTCACCGGCTTAATTTTCGCATCTTCTACAAGATAAACCGTGGCATCCTTTACTTTTTCACCCGTTGCTTCATTGACAATTGTACCGGATATCGTTCGTTTCTTTAGTGGCTGTAAGGCGAAATTTGCCTCAGCCGTTTCATTTGAAGAAATATTGACTGTTTGTTTGCGTGATTCAAACCCGTAAGCTTCCGCTTTCACCGTGAATTCCCCTGCACTGTGAGTAAGCTGATATCTCCCTGTCGCTTCATCTGTGTACGTTGATTTTCCGCTTTCAAGAACACTGATTTCCGCTTTCATAGGAAGAGCTTTGATGGACGGAGCATCAAGATTTTTTTCCTTTTTCAATTCTTTTGTTTTTGCAGGCTTCTTATGTGGATGTACAGCCTTTTCTTTTTGAGGCAGGGCTTGATCTGTTATTTTCATATCACCTAAATTAACATCTTCGTTTGTCACCTGTCCTTCAATCGTGCCAATTCCATCTGTTAATGCCGTAATCGCCTCTTTTGCATCAACTAAACCTGCCCCATAGCCATTGTTAGGGGATTCCGGGAATTGCTGATCAGTCAACGGCTTCGCTGTATCAATGAGAATTTGTTCAATCTCTTCAACAGAAAGATCTGACTGTACTTGGCGAAGAAGAGCCACAACAGCTGAAACATGCGGACCAGCCATCGACGTCCCATTCCAGCCATCTTCATACCCTTTCCCTGGAATGGATGAACGAATGTTTACCCCTGGGGCCGCAATATCTGGTTTCATGACGCCATATGGAGACGGACCTTGCAGCGAGAAAGACCCCAATTTGTTGTCTTGATCCGTTGCACCCGTTGCAAAGGCCTCCTGATAGTTCGCAGGATTTGCAATTGATCCCTCACCACCAGGGTTAAATAAATCGGTATTGCCAGCTGAAAACTCTGGGAAGATGTCCGCCGCTCTCCAAGCATTGACCACATCTTTATACCAATCATCAAGACCAGGCCCACCGCCCCAAGAATTATTGACGACATCTGGTGCCTTTTCTGGATGTGGGTTTCCGTCCTCATCTTTTGGTGCTAAAATCCACTCTCCTGCGTCAAGTAGATCAGCATCTGAACCACCATCTTCTGAGAAAGCTTTCACCGCAATCCATTTTGCGCCTGGTGCGACTCCGATTTGATTCTTTCCATCTGGCTCAGAGCCAACCATCGTTCCCGTCACATGTGTACCATGCTCTAAATCGTCGTATGGCGCTTCAGATCCTGTTGTAGCATCGTACCAATTGAATTCATGAGATGGATCATTCGGGTGTGCTGGATCAAATCCGCGGTATTTTTCCTTTAAAGCAGGATGATCCCATTCCACTCCTGTATCAATACTTGCCACAACAGTACCAATACCGTCATAGCCTAAAGCCCACGCTTCTGGAGCATGAACTTGAGAAATGTTCCACTCGACTCCATCTACTGCTTTCATTTGTTTTTTCTGCTTAGACGTCTTCAAATCAACGGGGCGATGAATTTGACGGGTTTCATTCGGCAGCACTTGATCTACTTCTGGGAAGGAAGCCACCTTTTCCATGACTTCTTTCGTTCCCGTCACCGCTAGACCATTCACAATATAGTACGAATGAATCTCCTTCACTTGCTTTTTCTTTTGTTCCTTTTGTAAATACGTAAGCAGCGCTTGCTGCGTCTCCTCAGACGTTGCTCTTAATTCTGATACGACGGCTGATCTTTTTGTGTACTGCGTTCTAGCCGCTGTTAATTTCTGTTTTTTGGCTCTGGACACAGCTTCCTTCGCCACTTTTTGCGTATTTGTTTGCTCCTTCATTTTGATTAAAAAGGTCACCTTGTCATCCTGTTGAAACTGTTTCATTAATCTAGATGAGATCTTTGCTTTTGTTGTCTTAGAGGAAACAGCTTCCTCCTGATATGAGGTAGAAGTCGATTTTGCTTGAACCATCCCAAAGCTTGTCATCGTTAAAGTACCTATCACCAAAAGACTCATCAAACGATAGCCGGCGGTTTTGCGAAACTTCAATTTCAATCAAATCCCTCCTCCTCAAATGGCCAAACAGAGTATATGTCTCACTCCTTTCCTTCTTTTGTTCATGACAAGATTCATGGTGTTCTTTTTAATGTAGTCAAATAAAGGTCATCATCTTGTCGTTTTTTGTAAGAGGGGTTAAAAATGATTCTTTTTTCTTAAGCACCTTAAGTCAAATTACATATGAAAGATGAAGTGGCTCTCACGCTTTTAAGACTTTTTGATTAGAGTCCCCTTATACGTTGAGACATGAAAAAACCCCTTCCAATGGAAGGGGTTAAGCTATACTCGATTAGCGTTTATTGCGGTTGCGTAAGAACGTTGGAATGTCCAGCGTATCATCACTTGATTGTGTATTTTGTCTCGGCTGAGATGATGGCTGCTGATGTTCCTCACGTTTTACTTCACGTTTTTGAGGAATGGATTGATTTTGCTTTAATCCTTGTCCTAGTGGATTTCTTTGTGGTTTTGTCACTTCTGGCTCTTGCTCAATAAATCCAGTTGCGATCACAGTCACCACAATTTCATCCTTCAAGTTATCATTGATGACAGACCCGAAAATCATGTTTACATCTTCGTCAGATGCAGAAGCCACAATATCCGCTGCTTCTTGCACTTCATAAAGACTTAGGTTCGTGCCACCCGTAATGTTCATGATGACGCCTTGAGCACCATCGATCGCTGTTTCTAGAAGTGGTGAAGAAATGGCTTTCTTCGCTGCTTCAGCAGCACGGTTTTCACCTGTTGCGACACCAATACCCATAAGAGCCGAACCTTTATTGGACATGATTGTTTTCACGTCAGCAAAGTCAAGGTTAATCAGACCTGGTGTTGCAATTAAATCGGAAATCCCTTGAACACCTTGTCTAAGCACGTTATCTGCCGCGCGGAATGCTTCCAGCATTGGCGTGTTTTTATCAACAATTTCAAGCAAGCGATCGTTTGGAATCACGATTAATGTGTCCACTGCTTCTTTCATAGAAGCAATTCCTTCAACTGCTTGAAGCTGACGCTTTCTTCCTTCAAATGTGAAAGGACGAGTCACGACTCCAACTGTCAATGCACCAGAATCTTTTGCGATTTTTGCAATGACAGGTGCAGCACCCGTACCAGTTCCACCGCCCATACCAGCTGTAACGAAGACCATGTCTGCGCCTTTTAGTACTTCTTCAATCTGCTCTTTGCTTTCCTCAGCAGCCTTCTTACCGACCTCAGGATTCGCACCTGCTCCAAGCCCTCTTGTCAGCTTAGCACCGATTTGCATTTTAGTTTCTGCTTTTGATAGATTTAACGCCTGTGCATCTGTATTGACTGCAATAAAATCGACACCTTGTACGTCATTTTCGATCATTCGGTTGACAGCGTTATTCCCGCCGCCACCTACTCCGATTACTTTAATTGATGCTAGGCCGTCTATATTTGTTTCAAACTCCAACATGCTGAATCCTCCTAATCCGTCGAAAATCTAATTCTATTCCCAGAACATATTAAATAGTTTTTTCATTTTGCCCGGTTTTTTATTTGTCTCTTGTTGTGCTTTTTGTTTAACTTTCGGTCTTGGCTGCGCTTCTTTCACTTGTGGTGCAGAAGAAACCGGCTCCATGGATGCGCCTACTTCATGAAACGCCTCATCTGGCATTTGGAATCCAACCTGTCTACCCTGAATCTTTGCATTGCGATAAGCAAAGTGGATCAAACCCACTCCTGTCATATATTGAGGCTCTCTCACCCCGATATAATTCGGACTTGCAATCCTGACATTGTTTTGCAAAACCGTTTGTGCAAGAGAAAGGATACCTGGTATGGCTGCCTGTCCACCTGTTAGAACGAATCCACCAGGCAAATCATGGACACCCATATTTCTTAATTCCTCTGCCACAAAGAGCAGGATTTCCTCCAGCCGCGCTTCAATAATGTTAGCCGCATCAAGTTGTGTATACGTTTGTTTTTGATCGGTACCGATCACAGAAACTTCAAATGTCTCCTCAGTCGATGCCTCATCATAAAACGCATGCCCAAATTGTTTTTTGATTCGTTCAGCTTCTTCAGTGGAAGTTCTAAGTCCTATAGACAAATCTTTTGTAATGTTCTCTCCGCCCAAAGGGATACTGTGAGTAGAATAGAGATGCCCGTTTTCAAATACGGAAATCGTTGTAGATCCGCCGCCAATATCGACAAGAGCTACCCCGAGATTTTTTTCATCTTTCGATAATGCTGCTGAGCCCGATGCGATTGGCTGCAAGCAAATATCCATAATTTCAATTCCAGCTCTTTCTACACATCGGAGCCAGTTATGTAGAATCGTTTTAGAACCTGTAATTAACGATCCTTCCACCTCTAGCCGAACACCAAGCATTTTTTTCGGATCTGTGATCTCATCTCTTCCGTCGACGATAAATTGTCTTGGAATCACGTCTACGACGAGATGTTCTTGAGGAATAGATACTACTTGTGCTGCATCTAAGACACGTCTCACATCTTCAGCATGTATTTCTTTGTTTTCACTAGATACTGCGACCACGCCGCTCGTATTCTGAATATGAATGTGGTTTCCGTTAATTCCGACAATCGCCTTTTGTAAAGGAAATCCTACCATTCTCTCAGCCTGTTCAAATGCTTGTCTAATAGAATGAACTGTCTCATCTATATCAACAATCGATCCTTTTTTTAACCCCTCTGAAGGGACATTTCCAACACCTATAATGTTAAGCGAATCATCCGCCATTTCTCCGACGATGACTTTTATATTGGATGTACCGATGTCAAGGCTGACGTAAATTTCATTGTTGTTCATTCTATGGCACCTCCTCACATATCAATACTTTCTATTCTATTATTTGCTGAACAACAATACAATGAATGTGTTTTTACAAGTGTGTAACAAAACTTAAAAAATCAACATTTTTTATTAGGATTACTGAAAATATTCGTTACATCATATGTATATCCTTTTTTATGACTCACTTTTTTTCTTTTTTTCTCTTGAAATTGTCCATTTTGTTAGTAGAATTCTTCTGATAACTGCTATATTTTGAAACAATCTAACGCCGAATGCAAACATTCCGACTAAGTACAAGTCTACACCAAGATGGACGCCCAGAAAAGCTAAACTTATTGCGAGTATAATATTAAAGAAGAAGCCTGATACAAACACTAGTTCATCGTATGCCCCTTGCAGATGTGCTCGGATTCCACCAATCAATGTATCAAGCGCAGCAAGTACAGCGAGGGAAAGATAGTTAGAATACTCATTCGGTATCGTAAAATTTGTTAAGAAACCGATCGCAACTCCTATGATTAAGCCAAGTACAGGAAGCCACATTAAGATTTTCCCTCCTTTACATCTTCAAGAGGCTTCAATTCGTTTACTTGAATTGCACCGTCATATGCTTTTAAATGGATTTTTTTCTTCGGCTGGCTCATACTCAAGCTGAAGTTTTCCTGAGCAAACAAATCACCAATATCTGATACATTTAAACGGCTGTATAATTTGTCGGCCTGCTCACTAATCATTTTAATGTTGACTTCATCACTATCTAAGCTGTAACCATCTATTTTTGTCGTGCCATTAATATCTCGAATCACACTTGTATTAATTACACGGCGATCATTGATGGAAATATGTTTTGCCCCAAACATATTGGCTTCATTAATTAACTTTTTCAGAAGATCAGGCGGGATATTTTTCACTTCTTCTCCGGTAAGGTCCTTTGAAAAAAGCTGAGAAATTTCAATTTCAATCCCCTCCCCTTCCACTTCTGTAAAACCAGCCTTTTCTTTTAAATCTTTTAACGTTTTTGTTAATTGTGCTTCTTTTGATTGATCTCCTTGATGACCATATTTTTTTAGCATCTCGTCGTATTTATCAATTTCTTTGAGCAAATCCAATTCCTTACTTTTAGATGCAGATAAATCCTCTCTCAGTTCCCAAACATCACGAGTATCACGAACTTTGGGCTTTTGTAAAGAATTAAACTGGATGGAGACCATGATGCCAAATATGATCATTAAAGCTGTTAAACTAAGTAAAGGCTTCTTTTTCCTCAACACCACTCACCTTTTCACTTTTAATCTTTGTTTCTTAAAAGAGGGTTCATACGAATATCCGTTTTCTCAATCGTCATTGAAATGTGATCACTTGTCAGCTGATCGACCACTCCTCCTGCAATATTTAAAGCAGGTATTAACACAGCCGGATCTCCAATACCAGAAATGACAAATGGTGCTGGATGCTGAACACCATCAACAGTGACAACTGGACCATTACAATGTATGTATGATTGGTGTGTGATTCTTTGCCCATTAATAGATACAGCAGAAGCCCCTGATATAAATAGTTCGTTTATCACATGAAAAATGTGGCTCTCATGCACAATGTAATTATTGACATTTTGTCCACTCGGGATATAAGATGCATCTTCAAGAGATACATTGACCCCTTTTCCTTTTACACCAATCTCTCCTGTAAACATTCTGTATTTCTCAACATCTTCCAGTACATTAAAATACTGCTCTTTTTCATTTTTCAAATTGGACTCTGTCGCTTGAACCTTTGATTGAAGACTATATAATTCTTTTTCGAGTTTCTGATTCGCCTTTTCTTGCTTTGTGAGCTGACTTTTCAGAGAGTATTCTTTTTTCCATTGCTCTGTTCGAATGACATCTGCCTGATGCTGCTTTGTATATTGGTATGAAAAAGAAATCAGAAAACCAAGAACAAGCATGACAATTGAGAATATAACTGTTTTGCCTCTCAACGCTCATCTTCCTTTTTCTTAGATTTAAACGCTTCAAAATACGTAGCGACTTCCATATGGATTGTGCCTTTTTCAGAAGACGAAAGTTCTTTTACAATGGCTGGATAGGTTTTCATTTTATCACCGAATGTTTTAATTGATGCAATCACAGTGTTTCCGTCATTCATATAAAATTTAACTAGCCACTGGTTTGAATTTGTCGGCACATAATATACTTCTGAGATGAGTTCCTGAATAGAGGCTGGCAGCTGATTTAAAGATCTAACGGTTTGCTTCAGCTTCTCCTTGTTGTCCCAATCGACAAAAATAGGTCCTGCATGACTCGGTGTAACTTCTTCTGGTAAAGCGGTCCCATTTTCAAGAAGCTCATAATATAGATTTCCCTTTTGAAGATACGCAATATTTGCATATTCTTTGACAGCAATACTGACCTTATTTGGGAAATGCTTTTTGATCCTAACGCTTTTAATCAGTTTATTTTGTTTAATATGATCTGCTGTTATATCTTTATTTAAATTCCAAAACTCTGTTTCGCCTTCTTTAATTTGTGAAAGTTTAACAAGCTGTTTTGTAGAGACATGCTCGTTACCTGTGATGGTTAAAGAAGAAATTTTGCTGATTGGTGTTTGCAAATAAATAATAATTAAAACCATGATAAAAAACAGTAGTATAAAAGAGATCAGTCTACGATTCGCTTTTTGCTTCCTTTGTTCTTTAATTTTAGGAATTCGCTCTTCTATATTGACGATCTTTTCATTTTCATGATCAGGCCGCATATATACTCTTCACCTCATTCAAAGCTGCTTGTCCACATCTTTGGGTCATCATTTTGATGAGAAAACAAACGGCATTCTTTCATGCCGTTTGTTTTCCTGTGATGCCATCATTCATAAAAACTAGCTGTTAATTTTCTTCACCGATAATTTCTACCTCTGTATGCATATCTACGTTGTAGTCTTCTTTAATTTTCTTTTGGATGTACTGAATTAGGTCCAGCACGTCTTGAGCAGTAGCTCCACCAGCGTTGACTATAAAGTTGCCGTGCATATCGGAAATTCTAGCTCCGCCGATTTGGTATCCTTTTAAATTCGCTTTTTCTACAAGCTGTCCTGCATATTCAGGCAGCGGATTTCGAAAAATACTGCCAGCACATGGCCGGTTATAAGGCTGGGTTTCTTTACGATAATCTTTATTTTGCTGCATTTTCTTTGTGATTTTTTCGCGATCATCCTGTTTGAGCTTAAACACGGCTTCGAGAACAATGCCAGGTCGTTCTTTTTGAAGGACTGATGTTCGATAGCTGAAATTCATCTGTTCATTTGTGAGCCACTCGATGCTTCCATCTTCAAATAAGATTCTAGCTTTCACAAGAATCTTACTGATATCAGATCCATGTGCACCTGCGTTCATATAAACAGCGCCTCCAATAGACCCTGGAATACCAGCTGCGAATTCCAACCCTGAAAGACCCTGCTTACTAAGAGATGTCGCGAGCCTTACGACAGAATAGCCGCCGCCAACTGTAATTTCTTCATCATTTACAGTTAGGTGATCCAGTCCAGCACCTAGCTTGAGAACAACTCCACGAATTCCCTTATCAAGTACAAGTAAATTCGATCCTCTTCCAATGACCGTCCAATTCGTATGGTGTTTTTTCACCTGATCCATGATCGTTTTAACTGCATCGATATCTTTTGGGATGATCAAAAGATCTGCTGGTCCGCCTATTTTCATTGTTGTATGATTAGCAAGCGGCTCATTTTCAAGTACTTTACCAACTTGCGCTTCTAATAATTCATTCTTCAAGTTCTCCATATTACCCTCCGCCTTACCTAATATCATTCCATCATGTAGTCGTAATATCTTTTAACACATTATATAAACGTGCAGCCGCATCTGGTACTCCGAGTTCTTTCGTTAAACGGCTCATTTGGTTGAGTTTTTCTTCATTACCGGCAATTTCATCAATTGCATGCAGCAGACGATCCCCTGAAAGCTCTGATTCTCTTAAAACAATCGCAGCATCATGTTTTTCAAGTGATCTTGCATTGATTTCCTGATGATTTGCCGTCACGTATGGGCTCGGAATAAAAATGGTTGGGATTCCAAGAGCCGTTACTTCAGCAATTGTTGTAGCTCCCGCTCTTGCAACAATCACATCGATCGATTTCAGGTACTCCGGCATTTGATGTAAGAAAGGTTTTGTGATCATATTAGGTGCTGCACCTTTTTCCTTTAGCTCATTCAACACTTTTTCATAATGAACCTCACCTGTGATATATAAAAGCTGGTAGTTTTTAGCCTTTAAATCATCTTGCATTTCGATCACTGCTCTATTGATAGGAGCAGCACCTCGGCTCCCGCCGAAAATAAGAACCGTTTTTTTCTGTTCATCGAGCCCAAATTCTTTAAGAGATTTCCCCTCTTTTATAGAGACGACTTCAGAGGCTCTAGGGTTTCCCGTAAATACAACCTTTTCAGAAGGAAAATGTGCCTTTGCTTCGTCAAAGCAGATGGCTACTTTATTAACATATCTCGCTAGGAACTTATTTGTAATACCAGGCAGGCTGTTTTGTTCGTGTATAATAGTCGGGATCTTCAGCTTAGAAGCCGCATAAACCACAGGCCCACACACATAACCGCCTGTTCCAATGACCGCATCAGGTTTGAATTCTTTTAAGTAAGATTTGCTTTTTTGAACGCCTTTCAAAAATCTCATCACCGTTTTGACGTTATCAAAGGAAAGCTTTCGTTTAAAACCTGAAATTTCTATCGCCTTGAAAGGGATATTTTCTCTTTCTACAATTTTCTTTTCAAGTCCATTTTCAGTACCGATATATAAAAATTCCACATCAGGATGCAGTCTTTTCACTTCTTTAATAAAGGCTAAGGCCGGATAAATATGTCCGCCTGTTCCGCCTCCACTGATTACTATACGCATTATACCATTTCCCCTCAATTTTTTTCTGCTCTGAACAAAGTATAAACCCTGTTTTAAACAACAGGGCTCCGTTAAAACCTGTAAAGAAGAGTCAAAAAACACGTTTTCGAAACAAAAACTGTCATTTTCACTCTTCAAATCATTTTTTTGTACTTTTGCAAAATAAACGTCAACATGGTTTCATGAGCTTCAGCACGTTAATATCTTGCGTACCTGCTTACATTCAAAAGTACGCCAATCGCCATCAGCATTAATGTCAGTGATGAGCCGCCATAACTAAGGAATGGGAGCGTGATACCTGTCACAGGAATAAGTCCAGTGACAACTGCGATGTTAATCATTACTTGAATGGCCACCATTGAAATAATACCAACTGCCAGGAAACTTCCATATAAATCTGGGGCTCCAAGTGCTATTCGTATGCCTCTCCATAATAGAACACTAAAGAGGAGTAAAATGAGTGATCCCCCTATAAAGCCAAGCTCTTCAGACAATATCGCAAAGATGAAGTCCGTTTGGGGCTCAGGTAAATAGAAGAATTTTTGTCTACTTTGACCAAGTCCCATTCCGAAAAGACCACCTGGACCAACAGCGTATAAGGATTGAATAATTTGAAACCCACTGCCTAGCGGATCTTCCCAAGGATTTAAGTACGATGTAATTCGTTTTATTCGGTAGGGTGCTGATAAGACAAGTGCAGCAAACCCGCTGAGTCCTATAAGACCGAGAAATATAAAGTGAGCAATTCTCGCACCTGAAACAAATATCATAATAATACAGGTTCCAACCATCACCGTTCCTGTTCCCAGATCCGGCTGAAGCATAATGATGGCAAATGCAGAAAATACAATGCCTAAAGCTGGGGCAAAACCTTTGCGAAAGGATGTGATATTTTTTTGTTTTTCAGATAAGAATTTTGCAAGAAACGCAATCATCGCAAGCTTCATAAATTCAGAGGGCTGAATACTAAACGCACCGACACCGATCCAGCTTCTTGATCCATTTCTCTCCATACCGATACCAGGAATGAGTACAAGCAGCAAAAGGAGAAAACAAACAGCAATCAATATCTTTGACCAAGTCCGCCACGTCCAATAATCGACTCGCATAATGAAAAACATTGCGATAACTCCGATTCCGGCAAACAAAAGCTGTCTTTTTGCAAAATAAAACGAATCATCAAATTTATACGATGCCCACACAGCACTAGCGCTGTACACCATAATTAAACCAATCGTCAATAAAAGTAACGTAATGACAACAAGCAAAAAATCCGGAGAAGTTTTCTTATTCGTCAAGAGACCGACACCCCAAGCATAATTTCATTTGGGCTGTCAGTCATATGAGAGACAAGCCCTTATTTAAGCATATGCACGGCGTTTACAAACATGTCTCCACGTTCTTCAAATGTTTTATGTTGATCCCAGCTTGCACAAGCCGGAGATAATAAAATCACGTCTTCTTCTTCAGATATGTTAAACGCCGCAGGTACTGCTTGTTCAACATTATCGACATGTTTTACGTGATGTATTCCAAGCTCTTCACCAAGCTTCACAAACTTAGGTGCAGTCTCACCAAATGTGATAATTCCTTTTACATTTTTCATGAAAGGTTTCAATTCATCAAATTCATTGCCGCGATCAAGTCCACCTGCTAATAAAATGGTCGGTTGTTCGAAGGCTGACAATGCTTTACTTGTTGCCAAAATATTGGTTGCTTTACTATCGTTATAAAATTTCCGACTTTGAATTGTATCTACAAACTGCAGACGATGCTTCACTCCACTAAATGTCGTGAGAACGTGTACGATTGCTTCATTTGAGCAGCCTGCATTTTTCACAACACAAATAGCTGCCAGAATGTTTTCTTGGTTATGCTCACCAGGAAGGACAACATCCTTTACATCAATGATATGTTCATTCATGTAATAAATTGCACCATGTTGAATAAACGCACCATGTTCTACTGGCTCTTTCACTGAGAAAAACACTTTTTTTGCTTTTGAACCTTCTGCCAGTTTTACGACCGATGGATCATCTAGGTTAATTACAGCGATATCATCTTCATGTTGATGTGCGAATACTTTCTGCTTTGCTTTTTCATACTCATCACGAGTGTGGTGATAGTCTAAATGTGCATCAAAAATATTTAATATTAAGCTGATTTTAGGTCTAAACTCAACTGTTCCCATTAACTGAAAAGAAGAGAGTTCCGTTACGATCCACTCATCGCCAGCTGCATTTGCAGCGACTTCGCTGGCAACTGTTCCAATATTACCCGCCACTAATGTTTTTTGGCTGTCTTTTTTCAGCATTTCATAAATCAAAGTCGTGGTAGTGGTTTTTCCATTCGATCCAGTAATCCCAATAAAAGAGGATGAGGTTAAATGATACGCTAATTCTATTTCCGTCCAAACTGGAATTTGGCGGCGAAGCGCTTCTTGAACCATCACATTTTCATATGGAATTCCTGGATTTTTAATTAAAATCGTAATTTCTTTATCTTCGAATATACGAAGAGGATGACTGCCACAAACGACATCAATCCCCTTTTCAGAAAGTAGCTGAGCAGGTTCGTTTTCTTCAAACGGTTTTTGATCATTTACCGTCACATTTACTCCATGTTCATGAAGAATTGAAGCTGCCGCATATCCGCTTTTTGCAAGACCTAATACTAGTACTTGTTCGTTTTTTAACATTTGCATCTTATTCAATTATAACCACACCTCGATGTAAATTCCTAAAACAGCAAGTAATAAACCAGCTGTCCAGAAGGTGACAACTACTCTCCACTCTGACCAGCCAACTAACTCATAGTGGTGGTGAAGCGGACTCATCTTAAAGATTCTTTTGCCGGTTGTTTTAAAGGAGATCACTTGAAGAATAACGGATAGCGTCTCAACAACAAATACTCCACCAATAATGACAAGTAAAATTTCAAGCTTCGTTAAAATCGCAATTGCTACAATGGCTCCGCCTAATGCTAGAGAACCTGTATCACCCATAAATACTTTTGCAGGATGTGCGTTAAACACAAGGAAACCAAGGACGGCTCCTGCAACAGCTACTGAAAAGATCGCTACATCATACTGGGATTGATTCCAAGCCAGTATGGCAAAAGCTCCGAAAGCAATAGCAGCGGTTCCAGATAAGAGACCATCCAGTCCATCCGTTAAGTTCACGGCATTAGAACCTCCGACAAGCATGAAAACGACAAGGATAAAGTAAGCCCATCCTAAATCAAAGCTGACGTCTGTTCCTGGAATGCGAATCGTCGTTGCAAACTGATAATAATGGAAAACTGCATAAAAGATCACTGCGATCACAATTTGACCGATTAATTTCTGTTTCGATGTTAATCCAAGATTTCGTTTCATCGCTACTTTAATATAATCATCTAAAAATCCTAATAGGCCGTAACCAAGTGTGACAAATAACAGTAAAAACATTTCTGGACTAATCTCAGAGAATTTGTTGATCATCACAATCGTTGTAATGGTGATAGAAAAGATAATCATAATTCCGCCCATTGTCGGAGTACCAGATTTCTTTTGGTGAGACTGCGGGCCTTCTTCTCTAATACTTTGACCAAATTTAAGTCTTCTTAAAAACGGTATAAAAATCGGGGATAAAAGAACACTGATTAAAAATCCCATTATGATTGTAAACAATATCACCTGTTCAAGCATCGTTCTTTACTCCTTCCGAATTTCCAAAGCCGTTTTCCATCAGAAAATTGCATTCATTATTATGGTATTCATTCGCGTTCTTCGTATGTTGTTTTTGTACAAAATGCTTCATTTCATTACACTCTTTTCATCATTTTAAGATTTGTTTAGATCTAAAATAGCGTCAACTGCAACCTTTGCATCATCAAAGTCATAGACTTGATCGCCAATGATTTGATATGTCTCATGGCCTTTACCCGCTATTAAGACTGTATCGCCTTTTTTCGCATTGGCAATGGCAAAGAAGATGGCTTGTTTCCGATTCACAAAGCTATGATAATACGCGTCTGGCACCCCATTTTCCATATCTTTTAAAATGGCTGAAGGATCTTCGCTTCTTGGGTTGTCTGATGTAAATACAGGTTCATCTGCATATTTCACAGCGATTTGGGCCATTTGAGGACGCTTTGTTTTATCACGGTCGCCGCCGCAGCCAATCACACAGAAAATTTTGCCCTCTGTTAATTCTCTACACGTTGTGAGGACATTTTCTAAACTGTCAGGTGTATGCGCGTAATCGACAATGACAGGGAAATCTTGATCGCAGTTTACAAGTTCAAATCTGCCTTTGACTCCCTCCAACTCTTCAATCGCACTAACGATCGACTCAAACGTTAAGCCAGATACGATCCCGACTGATACAGCTGCCAGGATATTATACACATTGAACTTTCCGACGAGGGCAACCGTCACATTCTTGGTGCCAATTGGAGTGACCAAATCAAATTGAGTTCCCTTCGGCATGATTTGAATATTTTTTGCCATGACATCTGCTTTTTGCTCTAAGGCATACGTCATGACTTCAGCAGCTGTGACTTTTTCAAAATAACTCGAAGCCTCATCATCTGCATTTAAAATCGCATGCTTGGGTTTATTGTGATGAAAGGCGCTTCCGAGCTGAGAAAATAGCAAGCTTTTCGCGTGTTTATATTCTTCCATTGTGTTGTGGTAGTCAAGATGATCCTGTGTAAGGTTTGTGAAAACAGCAATATCATAATCACATCCATGCACCCTGCCAAGATGGAGTGCATGTGATGATACTTCCATAATGGCTGTATCTACATCTTGATCAAGCATCTGTTTAAACGTTTTCTGAAGTGTGACACTTTCAGGTGTGGTGTTTTTCACGTCGAGAATGTCATCATTCACCTTCATATACATCGTACCGATTAAGCCTGTTTTCTTCTCGGCTTTTCTCATCATTTGTTCGATCATGTGTGTTGTTGAGGTTTTTCCGTTTGTGCCTGTGATCCCGATGAGATTCAGCTTATGAGTTGGCTGTCCATAAAACGCATCAGCTATTCTTGCAAGTGCTCTTTGAGAGTGTTTCACAATAATGACTGGTACATCTGTTATGTTAAGAGGGTGTTCCGCTACAATTGCTGCAGCCCCGCTTTTCACCGCTTTTTCAGCATAATCGTGTCCATCTACTGTATAGCCTTTTATACAGACAAAAAGGCTTCCCTTTTTCACCTCTCTTGAATCCATTTCAATGGAAGTGATATCAGGATTTTCGTTTATCAATTCGTTGTTTTCACTTTTAAAGTATGTAAGCAGTTCTTGTAATTTCATTTTCATATCAAACCTCTCAAATTCGTTCACGTGCATGTCTTGTGAAAAAAACACACAGTCTATATTTTATCGTAAAAAAAAGGATACATCCAGCGTATTCATTAAGTTTCTGTTGGAAAAAACACACTTTGGACTCTTTTTTTCAAACGGTCCTTCTCTTTCAACAAAAAGAGGCAGCCGAATGAGTGCGGCTACCCTCTGTTCATTCTTTATTATTCATCGTTTAAGTATAATCTGATCGTGGAGCCTTCTTTGACCTTTGTCCCAGCAGCAGGTGATTGCTTCACTACTTTACTGCCAGTTCCTGAGGCATCGATCTTTAGGTTGATCAAGAGGGATTCAAGATCTGAAACAGATCCCCCTACAAGATTCGGTACTTCAATGGTTTTTGTGTCCAGCCACTGATACTTCTTTTCAATTTGGCCTTTTCTTTTTTTCACACCCATCTCAGGCAGGCTGTCCCGCATAATATGACCAACAATTGGTGCGGCCACGGTACCACCAAATTGAATGGTGCCTTTTGGGTTATCCACAGCCACATAGACTACAATACTTGGGTCATCTGCAGGCGCAAATCCGATAAACGACACAATGTGGTTATTCTCCATATACTTTCCGTCCTTTACCTTCTGTGCTGTTCCTGTTTTTCCGCCGACCCGATACCCTTCAACAAATGCATTTCGGCCAGTTCCTTGGGCGACTACACTTTCAAGTGCAAACCTGATTTCTTTAGATGTCTCTGCTGAAATCACTTTCTTTTTGGCAATCGGTGATTGCTTTTTCACGACCTCTTTTGTGATTGGATCTATCCATTCTTTTGCAATATAAGGCGTGTAAAGTGTCCCGCCATTTACCGCAGCTGCTACTGCAGCTACTTGCTGAATCGGCGTAACAGATACACCTTGCCCAAAGGCCGTGGTCGCCTGCTCTACAGGACCTACACGATCAAGCGGGAACAAAATCCCCCGCCCTTCCCCTTGAAGGTCGATTCCTGTTTTTTGACCAAATCCGAAATTTTTAATATAGGAAAATAATTTATCTTTCCCAAGACGGTCTCCTAGCTCTACAAAGCCGGGGTTACAGGAATTTTGAACCACTTCCAAGAATGACTGTGATCCGTGCCCGCCTTTTTTCCAGCACCTAAGTCTTGCACCATCAACTGTCACAGATCCGCTGTCAAAAAATGAATCGCGCTTTAAATTTACTTTCTTTTCTTCTAATGCTGCTGCAAGTGTAATAATTTTAAACGTCGAACCCGGCTCATATGTGCTCCACACCGGAAGATTTCGGTTAAACACTTTTGGGTCAACTGATTGATAGTCAGCTGGATCAAAATCTGGTCTGCTTGACATTCCCAGCACTTCACCATTTTTCGGATTCATCGCAATCGCAATCATACCATCTGGATTATACTTTGCCTGCGCATTGTCTAATTCCCGTTCTATGATGGTTTGTACTTTTGAATCGACTGTTAATTTCATATCAAGACCATCTTTAGGCGGTGTATAATCGTCTGCTTCATCTGGCATTTTCTGCCCTTTTGCATCGGAATAAAACTTCACAGAACCTTTTTCGCCTTTTAGATCATCGTCATAGTAGGCTTCCAGTCCAAGTAAACCTTGATTATCGATTCCAGCAAAGCCCAGTACATGTGAAAGAAAGCTGCCAAACGGATAATGTCTGATGCTGTCTTCTGCTACATACACGCCTTCTAAATCAAGCTCTCTTACTTCTTTTGCTTTTTCATGAGATACCTTTCTGCCCTCAGGAGAAATTCGTTCAATTGATGTTTTCTTCGTGACATGCTTGTACGCTTTCTCTTCAGACATATTCAGTACTGCTGCCAATTTCTTGCTTGTTTCTGCAGGATCTTTAATTTGCCGAGGGACGACCAATATAGATGGGGCACTTTTGTTCGTCGCAAGCTCTACTCCATTCCGGTCCAAAATATCTCCCCGTTCCGGTTCGAATGGAAGGTTTCGGCTCCATGAATCTTTTGCTAAGCTTGTCAGCTTCTCGCCCATAATAAACTGCACATATCCTAATCTAGTATCTATGATGAAAAAAATGATCACCCCAAACAGCAGCACGAAAAGCAATCGTTTTCTCACTGTTACACTTGACACTCGCACGCCCGGTTCACTCCTTACATATGGCTTGTTTTCATCATATGCAGGCCCGTCCTTTTGTAGAACGCTACGTGATATTCAGCTGGAGCAAAAGAAAAAACCTAGCAAGCGGTTTGCTAGGTTTAAAGTTAATTTGGGCTTTTAAATGTCACAGTGACGACTTTGTCTGAAATCTCCGCTCCACTTTTGACACTTTGTTTTACAGCATATCCTTGTCCATTTGTTTCTATATGCACACCGGAAATCGAAGCATATTGAAGGACTTCCCTTCTGGACCAGCCTGTCATATCAGGCATCTTAATGGTTTTCCCTGCTGTTTTCAAGAAGACTTTCTGGCTTTCAGAGAATTCAGAGCCCGCACTCGGCCACTGGCGTTTAATGGAGAGGCCGTCTCCAATGACAACAGGCGCTAAGTGTTTATTTTTGGCTTCTGTTTCCGCCTGCTTCACTTCTAAATCCAGGAATGAAGGCATCGTTTCTTGTTTCACTTTTTCTGCGCCTGATTTTTTATCGTCTGTTTTTGTTGGTGCAATATTTAAATATAGCAGACTATTTTTCATCACAGGGTTAAAGATTTGAGAAACCGGGGCAGACCCTGTTTCTGTTTCAGACAGCTGCGGCTGCTGTACAGCTACATAAACAAGCAGCTTCGGATCATCTTTTGGCGCCATTCCCATAAATGAAAAGACGTAATCGTTTCTTCCTTGGAGGTAACCGCCGGCACCGCCAATTTGTCCCGTTCCTGTTTTTCCAGCAACGTCGAAGCCTTTGATTTGGTAAGGCTGACCTGTTCCAATTTTTGAGGAAACAACCTCACCTAAAATGTCGCGAACTTGCTTCGCTGTATCAGATGAAATCGGTTTTCCTGCTGCTGTTGGTTCGTGCTGCAAAATCGTTTTGTTTGTATTCGGGTCTGTAATATGGTCAATGACATATGGCTTCATCATTGTTCCGCCGTTTGCTATCGCTGTGGCTGCTTCGATTTGTTGAATCGGTGTGATGGCTGACGCTTGACCATAAGCCGTCGATGCTTTGTCATATTCGTATCTATAATTGATTTTGCTAGACGCTTCGTTCGGCAAGTCAATCCCCGTTTTGTCATAGAAATGGAACTTCTGCAAATATTGTTCGTATCGTGTGAAGCCTAGTTTTTCTTTCGCCAGCTTTGCAAAGGCCACGTTTGATGAGCGAAGAACCCCTTGATGAAAGTCAATTTCCCCCCAGCCATTTCCGTTGTTGTGGTCTCTCACAAGGCCGCCGCCTACTTTATAAGTACCAGATTGATATTTGTCACTGCCTTGGTAGACCCCTTCTTGGATCGCCGCAGCGAGGGTAAAAATCTTCATCGTTGAACCTGGTTCAAACGCATATGAAATGACATCATTGTTATAATTCGTAATGTCTAGTTCATTTAAATTAAAGCTTGGCCGCTGCCCCATCGCGAGAACCTTTCCAGTTTTCGGATCAACGACTGTGGCAATGATTTTCTTCGGCTTATACTTTTTGGCAACCTGCGTCATACTTTCTTCAAGAAACGCTTGAATTTTCTGATCGATGGTCAGCGTGACGTTTTTCCCGTCTTTCGGGGCAACAATGTCTTCTTTACTATTCGGCAAGGCCCATCCGCTTCTGTCACTGTTATATGTCACATAGCCGTCTTTCTCTTTTAAATATTTGTTCAGTGCCTTCTCAAGTCCCATTGCACCTGACATGTCCTTTGTCGCCTCATCTAATCTGGCATAACCGATCAGGTTAGAAGCAAACATGCCGTTTGGATAATATCGCTTCGTGTCTTTTTCAAATGCGACCCCTGGAAGCTTTAGCTTTTCAATTTTTTCCTTCGTTGAAAAACTAATATCTTTCCCCGCTTTACCAAACTCAACTTGGAATGCATCTTTTGTATTGAGACGCTTTAAAATTTCATTTTCACTCATGTCGATGACTTTTGAGAGCTCTTTTGCCGTCTTTTCTTTATCGACGACATGCATTGGATGCTTAGGGTCCACTGTCATTTTCTTGCTCATGACCGCAATGAGCTTATACACAGATGTATCCTCAGCAATCACATTTCCATTCCGGTCTAAAATAGATCCTCTTTTGGCTTCAAGTGTTTTCTTCGATTGATATTGTTCATTTGCCTTGGCGGCTAACACTTGTCCATCAACCGTTCCTGTAATCTGAATATAAATAAAACGTGCTAGGATGATAAAGAAAAACAGGGCGAAGCAAATACTTGCAATTGCCGCGCCTCTGTTCATCATTTTATTCTTTTTAGGCATCGCCATGTTAATCGACCTTCTTAACATCTTTCGATATGCTTAAGCCTGCTTTTTTCGCGGCTTCGATGATTCTTTCTGGTTCACTCAGCAAGTCTTTTTCCTTTTGAAGCTCAGTGATCTTCTTCGATTCTAAAGATACTTGCTGTTCTAATTTCTGCACTTCAATATTGGCGTGATAGACAGCAAAGGCTTTAGAAATGATGAGAATGGAGCTGCACATAAGAGCCATGACAAACATGACAAGTAAGATTTTTTCACCAAGTGTGATAGAACCTCTTCTTTTAATGACAACCGATTGGCCTTGCTGCTCTGTTTGATGTTGCTTCACTTCTCTTTGATAAGCCAAATTACTCATAAGAAACCTCCTTTTTATCATCATCTATGGTGTCGTTTTACTTTTTTTCTGCAATTCGGAGCTTCGCTGAACGGGCACGGTTGTTATGTTCCAGCTCTTGTTCTGATGCAACGATCGGTTTTCTCGTGATCAGCTTCAGCTTTGGTTCAAGTCCTTCTGGAATCACTGGTAGTCCGTGCGGAAGTTCTGGAAGAGAAGACATTTCTCTAAATGTACTTTTACAAATCCGGTCTTCAAGTGAATGGAATGTAATGACAGAAATTCTCCCCTTCGGATTGAGTAACTCTATTGCTTGTTCTAGTGCTTCTTCAAATACTTTCAATTCATCATTTACGGCAATTCGAATCGCTTGAAACACTCTTTTCGCTGGATGTCCGCCAGTTCGTCTTGCAGGTGCCGGAATTCCTTCTTTGATAATGTCGACAAGCTCACCCGTTGTTTCAATTGGCGCTTTTTTTCTTGCTTCTTCAATTTTGCGTGCGATTTGCTTGCTGAATTTTTCTTCCCCATATTTGTAGAAAATCCGAACTAGATCTTCAAATGGCCATTCATTCACCACTTTTTTTGCCGACAATGCGGCTGATTGATCCATTCGCATGTCAAGAGGTGCATCATGGTGATAACTAAAGCCTCTCTCTGGTGTGTCGAGCTGAGGAGATGAAACCCCAAGGTCAAAAATCACACCGTCTACGCTTGTAATACCTTGTTCATTCAGACGTTCTTTTAAATATCGGAAGTTGCTTTTTATGAAAAGAATGTTCGCTTTAGAATCCGCGAGCTTCTCTCGTGCATGATCCAGTGCAGCATCGTCTTGGTCAAATCCAATCAATGTTCCTTTTTCTGATAATTGAGATAGTAAATATGAGCTATGACCTGCTCCGCCCAGCGTGCAGTCCACATATGTACCGTCTTCTTTTACGTTTAAACCGTCAACTGTTTCTTTTAATAATACTGTCTCATGTTGAAACATGATGTTATGGTCCCACCTTTTTCAAATAGAAATGAATGTGTAGAAAGCTTGCTGCACAAGGGATTATTATATATCAAATCCAATCATGTTTTCAGCAATTTCAGCAAAAGAATCTTCTTGCTCTTCTGTATATTGTTCCCAGATCGACTTACTCCACAACTCAATTCGATTTGAAACGCCGATGACCACACATTCTTTTTCGAGTTTTGCATATTGGAGTAGGTTTGATGCGATGTTTATACGCCCCTGCTTGTCCAGATCGCATTCGACTGCGCCAGAGAAGAAGAACCGGGTAAACGCACGTGCATCTTTTTTCGTTAGCGGTAGTGCTTTGAGTTTCTCTTCGATTAGTTTCCACTCACTCATAGGGTAGCCAAATAAACATTGATCAAGCCCTCTCGTCAGCACAAACTGTTCTCCGAGACCGTCTCTAAATTTAGCAGGGATGATCATGCGCCCTTTTGAATCAATCGTATGCTGGTATTCACCCATGAACATGATAATCAGAGCCCCACTTTCTCACCCTTACTCTCCACTATCCACCACTTCTCTCCACAAAACTTATTCTACACTGTTTCTACATAAAAAAAAACCCTGAACTAGTCAGGGTTCATTAAAACTTTATTTCAAAGTTTGACAATTTGTTGCTTGTTTTGAAATGAAAATGGCAGATTTTTGAACGTTTTGAAGAATTCTGGTCCATATTTATTTAAAAAATACATGATATTCCAAATTCTTTCTTGCGGGGCGTCCAGTGGTTTTAAACTATTTTCAATCCGTTCAAAGTCCCGAAGGATATATCCTTCCTTCTCTTCCACACGCTGCGCCACCTTTTGATAAACAAATTGAAGCTGGTCTTCGATAAATTTGGCATTTTTATCTAGCAGCTGCTCGAAGTTTGGTTCAATCTCCAGTGCTTCTTGTCTCATCACACCATGAGCATTCGCTAATTCACGTTTGGCCTGTTGAACTGCTTGAACAAAGCTGTCTGGAAGACTTTGTTCAAAGTGCGCTTCTTTCTTTTCATTCACTCCGCTTGTCAGCACTTCTTCTACCGACAGTTCTCTAACCGGCAGTTTCTTGTTGATGTGCCTTTCAAGAATGGTCACATGCAGTCTTGGAAGAACAGGCGCCATCTTTAATTTAAAATGCTCAAAGATTCCTTTCAGTTCTCCCCAATAGTTAACCTCACCGTGTCCTGCCATAAAAGCAAGTGTTGGGAGAAGGCTTTCCTGCATCAAGGGACGCGTCACCACATTGTTGCTAAACCGTTCTGGGTGCTCCTCAACTTCCTGCAGAAGCTCTTCCTTTGTCCATGTAAGCCCCACTTCTGATATAGAAAACCGGCCGTTCTCTTTCTCAATTAGGAAACGTTCCTCATCATATTCGTAAAATAGGTTTGCCTGACTGTCACCAGCTTCAATGATCGGCTGATATCCTGCTCGTTTCATGGCGGCCTGCGTGTCTTTTAAGCGAGCAGTGACTGCATCATTTGTCTCAACAATGTGCTTGAATAACGCACGCTCAAGTGGTTTTACACCTAAGTCACCTGAATTAAATAAAAGCAGTCCATCTTCTTCAAAGAGGTCACTTACAATCCATTCAAAGAAATCAGTAAAGGTTTGTGATTTGCGTAAACATCGAAGAAGCTGATCGAGCAAGTCATTGGTGTACGCAGATTCTTCATATGTTGAAAACACATCACGGAGCCATTTCTCGGTTTTTTCTTGATCAAGCGGGATTCTTTTCGCAGCCGCTTTTTTGACGTTATGTAATGGCAGCTTTTGTTTCACTGGTTCTTTTTCGCCAGACGTGTACACAAAATTAATTTCATCTACGTCATGATCCTCACCGGCTACCCAAAAGACCGGAATCACTGGGATTCCAAGCTCTGTTTCTTTTTCTTTTGCAAACTGAATGATGGATATGATTTTATGTATGGTATAAAGCGGTCCTGTTAATAGACCAGCCTGCTGTCCTCCAACCACCATGACACTCCGTTCATCACGGATCTTTTCAATGTTCTGACGCATCGCTGCCGATTCAAACTTTGCATGGTATGCGCTCATATAATCCGCTAAAGCCTCGCGCGGGAAGCTCATTTCCATGAGATCGTCGTATCTCTTTTTCCATGTGTGCTCAGAATGTATATCATAATCAAAAAAAGTCGTCATCTCTTTTTTTTCTTCTATATAATCACGTATGAATAAATTCTGACTTCGGATGGAAAGTTCAGTCAATTGCATGTTTAGAACTTCCTTTCTTCAATAAATAGTTAGTTTCCCGAAAAAAGTATAGCATGTAAATGATCTCACTCAAAAGATTTTGTTTGCTTTTTTTCCAATACTTCCAAGCTTCGATAAAAGAAAGTGAGATGTGGCGCCGCAACACCTTGAACTTGAGCCTTTTTTAAAAGATAGCCAACGATGGCTTTTCTTTCGGTTTGGCGGCCTTTCACAATATCTTGAAGCATAGACGACTGATTCGCAGCCGTTTTCTCACAAACAGAGATGACATAAGGCCAGAGCCGCTCTTTTTCAGACAATCCCAAGATGGATACCGCTTCATCAAATGCACATTTCATCATGTATTCATATGAGGGGTTTGCGATCAATTTCCCGTTTCTCACATGCAGCAAAGCCGTCAGCGGATTAATACAGACATTGACAAGCAGTTTTTCCTCCAGCACCTTTTTCCATTCATCCGTATAGATCATCTGAAAATGAGATGATGTCTCATTCAATGCATTTTTTATATCAGCTGCTTCCTCATGCTGAAATGCCCCCCACTTGATGACACCAATACCTGTATGGTTCACTGCATGATCTGACATCTTCATAGCCCCGTGTTCTACCACACCTATATATAATGAATGTGCCGTTTTCCAATTCTCCAAATCTAATAAGTGAGCCATTCCGTTCTGTAAAAATAAGATACGCTGACGAGGTAATGTCGATAATTCATCGAGCACATCTTGCAAATGATGATATTTCACTGTCACGATGAGCAAATCAAATACTCCTGTTATTCCTGTCTGTGCATGAACAGCCGCCTGACATGTTTCTCCTTTTACTGTTCGCTGAATGCCTGATGCTCGAATCTCTTCTGCCTGCTCTTTTCTTCTTGTAAAGACCGTGATGTCATGATGCTGTGATAAATAACTAGCACAAAGCAGACCAATCGCACCGCCGCCAATGATTCCAATGTTCAACTGCCGCACTTCCCTTTTTCTGTTTACTTCATTATATCAATTATTGTAACAGGTTCTTGTCGTGATGCAAAAAGCAGATGGCGCGCTATGATTGAATTTTTTTAATTTAAAAACTATAATAATAAGTGTAAAAACTTTTCGAGGCGGGTGGGATGAAAACGCCTTCAATGACATCACTGTCGACATTATGTGTGTAAGGGGGAAGATCATATGGCACAAGTAAAACGACTTCTAATTAATTACAAAACTTTAGAGGAATTTAAACAATTTAAGGAATACGGCATACAAGAGCTATCCATGCTTGAAGACCTTGAAAGCAATATGATTGAAAATGACAGCAACTCTCCATTTTATGGGATTTATTTTGGAGATAAGCTAGTGGCACGTATGAGCCTTTATCAAGTGGACGGCTCAACGACAACGTATTTTAACCACAACCATGATTATTTAGAGCTGTGGAAGCTGGAAGTGCTTTCTGGGTATCAGCGCAAAGGGTACGGCGAAGCACTTGTTGAATTCGCCAAATCGTTCGGATTGCCAATTCGGACCAATCCACGCGTCAAATCTGCCGGTTTTTGGGATAAAATGGGCTTTGAAGCAGTAAAATATGATATGGAGCGCGATAAGGGTGAAAATCCACTCATCTGGGAGCCCGCACATATTCAAAAAAATACAGGTGAATCCGCTTAAAGACTGATCACAAAACGCCCCTCCTTTCTCTGTGAGGGGCGTCTCTTTATTTAGCATATTCTTTTAAGCTGATATTCTGTTTGACTCTTTCAACAATACCAATGAGTGCCCGGTAATCTTCTTCTGTCATTTTTAATTGCCGCTTTAAGTGTTCATTTTCTTCTGTAAGTGACTTCAATTGATGCTGTGCATCTGCCAGTTCCTCGCGTAAATGAGCAGGTCCATCAGGTTCTTTTTCAAGCTGCTCTAAAAACTGAATCACTTCTCGAAGGGTCAATTCAGCCTGAATTGAAGATGTCTTCTCTTCTATGGTTAACGCATGCTGTGGTAAACCAGAGGAATGAATACCGATTTTTTTACGCAGTTCTTTCCGCTGTTTTTTCGCCAGCTCTATGCCTGCCTGATATTGTTTTCTAACGTATGAGTTCCACCTGAAACCACATGCTGCAGCTGTTCTTGACAATGCTTTCCCGACTTCCTCAAATGCGGAAAGCTGCGTTCCTCCATCTCGAATGTGCCTTAAGACGACTTCTGCTAAAAGTAAATCTTCATCTTGTGTCCATGCGTCCTGCCTTGTAATCGTCAATTGATCATCCCCCCTGAATCTGAATACCACATCATATGCGCCTACTAGAGTAGATAGACTATTTGCAGGAGAGAAACCTAAAAAATAGACAAATAAAAAAACGCAAGGGAAGATTCCCTCACGTTTTTTTATCAAGCATTAGTTACTTTTTACGTCTTTGCCTTTGTATGTTCCGCAAGATTTGCAGACACGATGAGAAATTTTCATTTCACCGCATTCTGGGCAAGCTACCATACCAGGTACTTGTAGTTTGAAATGCGTACGACGCAATCTTTTTTTCATTTTAGAAGTTCTTCTAAAAGGTACAGCCATTATTCCCACCTCCTTAAAGAGTTAAGTTAAGATTCATTATTTTCTTCTAAGAGCTTCTTCAAGCCTTCCAGACGCGGATCAATTCGGTTTTGATGTGCATCTTCCGAAATGACCGCCCAGTCATTCCCTTCTTGTGGTGCAGCACCTTTTACATCCGTTTGGTCGCAAAAGATTTGCATCGGCACTTCAAGAAGAATTTCTTCCTTGACTATAGGCGTTAAGTCGATGATGTCGTCTTCTACAATAGAAACGTCTTCATCTTCTATATCGTCTGTCTTATGAAGTACAAATAGTTCTTTCGTTGAAATCGCAAATGGATAATTTACATCAACAAGCGTTCTTGAACAAGGCAATGTCATTTCACCTGTGATGGTTAAATCAAATGCGACTTGCTTTGATTCGATCACTCCAGTCCCTTTCACCTCTACCGGTGAAATGCGACGTATATCTGAATGAAGGCTAGTAAGTTCATTTAAGTCAACCGTCTCATGAAAATCGAAGCTGTTTTTAGCTTTTTGATGTAACTGATAAACTGTCCATTTCAATTGTATCACCTCTAAGAGCAACAAACATGATTATAGCTTTCATCATGTTATTTGTCAATATTTTTTCTTTACAGTCCTTTGTGATGTCAGAGGGTTGTTTGACATCAGTTCGCGGAATGCCTACACTGAAAAAAATGGGCTTCATTTTTCCCTTATGCTACTTTAGCATAGACCATTTAACCATAGCAAGAAAGGCGGAACATCTATTGAAAGCAACAGGAGTCGTTGTCGAGTATAATCCATTTCATTATGGACATGCCTATCATGTTCGTCAGGCGAAAACACATACCTCCTCAGATGTTGCCATTGCCGTCATGAGCGGTTCCTTCCTCCAGCGTGGTGAGCCTGCCATCGTCTCAAAATGGGCGCGGACAAAAATGGCGCTGCAAAACGGTGTAGACATTGTGTGTGAGCTTCCATACATATACGCAGTGCAAAAGGCAGAAACCTTTGCAAACGGTGCTGTGGCGATTCTAGATGCTTTAAAATGCCGCTCCCTTTTTTTCGGCAGCGAGGATGGTGACATTAAAGCATTTGAGCGAACGGCTCATGCTTGGCTTGAGAAAAAAGGAGAAATTGACCTTTTCACAAAAGAAAAGGTGAAAGAAGGCCTTAGTTATCCAGCAGCTGCAGCAGCTGCGTTTCAAGAGGTGATTGATCCTAAGCACTTACTGGATCTGTCCAAGCCAAATAACATTTTAGGTTTCCATTATGTCAAAGCCATCTTGGAGAGATCCCCTCACATGCAGCCCTTTACCTCTCAAAGGATTTCATCTGGTTATCATGATGAAGAACTTCCTAAAAATCAGAAAATCGCAAGCGCAACAAGTATACGAAAAGCCTTAAAAGATCACGGCACATTTGAAACAGTCGCCCCATATCTCCCAGAAGCTACGCTCAAGCAATTACATGACTATCATTCTTCTTATGGTCTTTTACATACGCAAGAAGCCTACTTTAGCTTCTTAAAACAAGTCTTTCACACAATGGATACAGCAGAACTAGAAGGCATCTATGAAATCGAAGAAGGCATCGAACACCGCATGCAAAAGGCGATTTCACATGCGTCCTCCTACGAGGAATATCTATCTCTTGTGAAAACAAAACGATATACGTGGACAAGGCTGCAGCGGATGAATACACATCTCTTAATGAGGGTGAAAAAGAGTGCCATGCATGAGCTGCTGAAAGAGAGAGAAGCGCCTTACATTCGTTTACTTGGTATGTCAAAGAAAGGGCAGCAATACTTATCTCTTGTGAAAAAAGAATTGGACGTGCCGCTCATAAGCAAGCTGTCTGCCTTTTCACATCCCGCACTTGATCTTGATATTCGCGCGTCCCGCGTCTTCAGCCTGCCCGTTAGTGAGCCAATGCAAACGGACTTAACGGAAGCGGAGTTTAAAACCTCACCGATCCGATATGATGAAGAGACTGGTCTCTTCCAGTCTTAACAAAAAGAGCAGCCTTGATGAAGGCTGCTCTTCTTTGATTAAGATGCTTTCTCTTTTAATTTGTTTAAATAGTTCAGGGCATCTTGCATCGTATCTACAGGCACAATTTTCATATCACTTTTAATATCTTTCGCTGTTTTGACAGCATTTCGGTAGTCTGAATTTGAATCACCTTTATCGTTTGGTGCAAAGAATATATCTTTTCCGGCTTTATCTGCCGCCACGACCTTTTGATCGATTCCGCCAATTGGACCGACCGTTCCATCGGCGTCAATCGTCCCCGTTCCCGCAATCGCATAGCCATGTGTTTCGTCTTCTTTTGTGAGCTGGTTATAAATTTCAAGTGACATCATGAGACCTGCTGATGGGCCGCCGATATTTTCAATATCCACCTTAATGGAAGGCGAGACTTTCACATTTCGATCTGTAAATAATGATACACCGATTCCAACTCGATTCGGCTCTTCTTTAAATGGTTTTAACGTCACTTTCTCCGTGATGTCTTTGCCATTTCGTTCAAGGACAAAACGGACAGATGTACCTGCTTTTTTGCTGCTGATATACGAAACCATTTTATCAGCAGAATCATAGGTCTTGCCATCAACGCTTTTGATTCGGTCGCCCACTTCAATTTTGCCGTAAGCAGGCATTCCTTTCATCACGTAGCTAGCATATACCCCGTTAAACGTATAATCTACTTTTTTGCCTGCTTTTGTATACGCTGCAATCATGGCATTTTCTTGAGAGCTTTTCATCAGCTGAAGCTGCCTTTTCATATAATCTTCATCCGACTCCCCGTCCGCTTTAATATTTTCTTCCGGGACGATCTCGTCATATTTATTCATTTTCGCAAGCAAATACGTATACGGATTGGCTGGACCTACTTTTATCGTCATAAGTGAGAAGCTGCCCTTCTCGTCATATCCGCCGTCTACTTGAATGTGGGGAGCAATCTCGGTTGCATCACCCGGCTTTGTCACGTAATATGGCAGTTTGACAAAGGTTAAGCCAAATAATACAAGGATAACGACAAAAAAGCTGAGCCAGCGAATATTCAATTTTTTCATTCGATTAACACTCCCATTTATCAATGACATCTTTCAGTTTACCTGTTAGTTGATCTGCGGCGAGCTCACCTGCTTCAATCATCTCCTGCACCTGTGTAAATGCACTCGAGCTAAATGTTTCAAGCCTCGGCCGGATCATGACATCAGCGTGAATGGTTTGATGGCGGACCAATTCATTTTGAAGGATGTCCAAACTTTGCATAATCACATCCGATAATCTCGTCGCCTTTTCTGTTTTTTTCACCCTTGATACATCAGAGGCGATAATGAGGTCTGCGCCCATTTCTTTTAAAACAGACACAGGAATGCGGTCAACAACCGCTCCATCGACTAGCTGTCTGCCGCCCATTTCATGAGGAACAAACACGCCCGGAATGCTGATGCTTGCTCTGACTGCTTGTGAAACAGACCCTTTTTTAAACACGACCTTCTCCCCTGTCTCGAGGTCACAGGCAACCACCGCAAGGGGCATTCTTAATTCTTCAAATTTCTTCCCATATGTAAACGTGTGAATCAGCTGCAACATTCGATTCCCTTTTAAAAGACCGATTTTTGGCAGTGTATAGTCAGCATAATACTTTCTTCTGAAGACAAGTGCAAGTTTTTTCATTTTTTCTACGTCTTGTCCTGCCGCATAAAAGCTCCCAACAAGTGCGCCAATACTGCTGCCAGCGATCATATCTACCTGAATTCCTTGTTTCTCAAGACTAGATAAAACTCCGATATGCGCCATTCCCCTCGCACCCCCGGAGCCTAACGCAAGTCCAATGACTGGTCGCCTCATGAAAATCCACCCTCCTCTTTTCTATGCATATATACGAATCTATTGGTCTAAACATGCCCCTTCTGCTCGTATAGTAATAGAAGACAGGCTCGGCTAGTGTCTTTCTTTTTTGATCACGAGCTCGCCAATAGATCATAACAGCAAGGGGCGAAATCTCCATGAAAAAATGGAACACTCTGTTCATCGCTGCTTTTTTTATCTTTTTAACAGCCACTGTGATTACACATCCACAAGCCTCTTTGCAAGCGTCTAAAAATGGACTTGCAATGTGGTGGGAGGTTGTATTTCCATCATTGCTTCCTTTTTTTATTTTGTCCGAGCTATTAATTAGTTTCGGGATTGTCAGATTTGTCGGGGTATTATTAGAGCCATTTATGCGCCCCATCTTTCGAGTGCCTGGTGTAGGGGGATTTGTCCTAGCAATGGGAATGGCATCAGGCTTCCCTTCTGGTGCGAAATTAACCACAAGACTCAGGCAGGAAGGACAACTGACACAAATCGAAGCAGAGCGCCTCGTTTCTTTTACAAATTCATCGAATCCATTGTTTATTTTCGGTGCGGTGGCTGTTGGTTTTTTTCATCATCCAGCTTTAGGGATTGTTTTGGCATGCGCACATTATTTAGGGAATCTCGCTGTTGGTGTGACGATGCGGGGATATAAAGCGCGGCATGATGCACATCTGAGAAGCCGTAAGCGATTTTTATTTCCATCGTTTCAAGAGGCATTCAGCGCTCTTCATACAGCAAGACTCGCAGAGAAAAGACCGCTCGGCCAAATTTTAAGTGATGCGGTGATGTCATCAGTCCAAACTCTCTTTATGATTGGCGGCTTTATTATCTTATTTTCTGTATTTAGTAAAATGCTGTCAGTTGTTCATGTGACGGACCTCTTATCCATAGGGATCGGATATATGCTGCAAACGATGCATCTTCCGCCAGAATTAGATCTTGCGATGATTGCCGGTTTATTTGAAATCACATTAGGAAGTCAGCTGACAGGGTCACAGGAAGTCACCCTTCTTGCTAAAACGATTGTCGTCAGCTTTATATTAGGATTCAGCGGGTTTTCTGTTCAAGCTCAGGTCGCTGGCATTCTGGCGGCAACAGATATACGCTTTAAACCGTTTTTCTTCGCTCGTTTGCTTCACGGAATTTATGCAGCTGTTTTTGCCTTTTTATTGTTCAAGCCTCTTTATGTCTCTCGATCTGACATGGCTCTCCCAGCAGGTGCCTTTGAAGCAAGCCAGCAGGTCGTCGTGTACAGCAGTGTGCTTTGGAATCAGCTTGTGACAGCTGGCCCATTGATCACGCTATGCAGCTTGATCTTGTATATCGCGCTATACTATCAGAAATTTAAAAAAGGATGAGTGCACGGTGCACTCATCCTTTAAATTTTTCTTTCAGCGCTGCTTCTACCTCTTTTGGGACAAGATCTTTGACTGATCCATGATATTTCGCTACTTCTTTGACAATGCTGGAACTTAAGAAGGAATATTGATTGTTGGTCATCATGAAAAACGTTTCAATTTCATCGTTTAACACTTTATTCATTGATGTGCCTTGCATTTCATATTCAAAGTCCGTCACAGCTCTTAATCCGCGTAAAATAACTTTGGCTTCTTTTTGTTTCGCATAATCAATAAGCAGACCGTGAAAGGATTCAACTTTGATATTTGGCAGATCCTTCGTCGCCTGGCGAATGAGCTCACACCGTTCTTCAACGGTAAATAACGGTTGTTTGGATGAGTTATTTAGTACACATACATACACTTCATCAAAGATATTTGCACCTCTTTTGATGATATCCAAATGGCCCAATGTGACTGGATCAAAGCTACCCGGACAAACGGCTATGTTTCCCATGCTTTAATTTCCCCGCTTTCTATAGATCGTAATACCAGTCAACCCGTACAGTTCCTGTCTTGATATGTAAAGCTGTCCAGCTTCCTCTGGCAGTGTGACGTCCTTATCATGCTCACACACGATCACGCCGTCATCTGTTAATAAGGCATGCTCGTCAATCATTTCAAGAAGTGCTTTCAGCTGTTGATCTTTATAAGGCGGATCAAGAAAGATCGCTTGAAAGGATTCCTCTCGTTTCACAACGGCTGAGAGTGCACGCTTTGCCTCGTTTCGAAACACTTCACTTTGATCGAGCAGCGACAATTGGTTGAGGTTTCCTTTAATCGTCTGAATTGCCTTCATATCTCGATCAACGAAAATGCAATGATCGAATCCTCTGGAAAGCGCTTCAATTCCTAAACCACCGCTTCCCGCAAATAAATCAAGGGCCCATCCGCCATCAAAATACGGGCCGATCATATTAAATATAGATTCTTTTACTTTATCTGTCGTCGGTCTTGTTGATTGACCTGGTACCGCTTTAAGTGTGCGGCCTTTTCTCGTTCCAGAGATGACTCTCATTTTCCCACCACTTTTTCTGCTTGCTTCTATTGGTTATTGTTTATGACAAAAAATTCAACATTATCTTACCACAACACTCCGCAGGGGACAATGCAAGGATTTTCATTCATTTTCTATGTATAGATCAAGGAATGCGGGGTCATACTATTTATAACAGCATCTGATGTGGTGCTGTTGCCAACCGCGGAGAAGACTTACGTTTCCCCATAAGTTCTTCCTCCGGTTTCTCCTCTCCCTTTGCCTTCTCCTTAATGAATCATTAAGAATAGAAGGACCCCGCGGGTGATGCCGCGGGGATTTTTTTGTGTCTTTAAAAGCCCACTTTATAATCATACTCTTTTGCTTTGTCCAATTTGGATTCGTACTCTAATTTAATAAAAGGTTTATATGAAGGCTCAACACGCTTCACAAATGGCAATGAGCTGAGCTTAGCCATATGACGCTCGAGATCATTCATATCACAATAGATCACTGCATACTTCATTTTCCTTGAAATATAGTGAACATTTCCAAATTTTCTTAGCGCCTTTGACTGCTTTAACGAATGCAGCCAAACGACCATCCCTTGACGTTTGGTTTCCATCTTTTCACCTGCCGCTTTTTCAATTCTTTTCAGTCATTATGTAAAAGACGAGACATTCAAGTCTCGTCAAGATACTTTACAGCCACAGCTGCCACCTGATCCACAGCCACCGCCGCATGATGATAGACCATCAAAATATGGGTTCCCTGTTGGAACTTTGATATATGCTGATACAGCTTGACCGATTTCAATACTAATCTCATCTAAGATGGATTGAATCGCTGTTTCTGCTTTTTTGAAATCAACCACTGTATCGTGAAGATCTAACTTTCTTTTGACCTCACGCATTTCCTTTGAGATCGTTCTATAGTCCGGATGGTATTTGCCGAACCGCTGCACATCCTCATATTGCTCTTTTACTTTTGTAAAATGGGCAATAATTTGTTGGGCTTCTTCGTCTTGCTGGAGACGCTTAAAGCAGTTGCGGTAATGTTCAGCCTCCTCCGACTGAAGAATCATGGCAGCCAATTGATTCGCTTCCTCTTGGAGCTCCACAGATTCGATTGTCGCATACATAAATGTTGCACCTCCAATTCATAGTTTACCACGAAACCTATGGATCAGAAAATGCTTTTACGTGACAAATACATCCCATGTTTCTCTTTTCTGCTTATATTCTGGATGACGAGAATTGAGCACAACGGTCATTTTATGCTTTCCTTTTGAAAGATGCTTGACCACAAATGCAGCAGTATACTCATTGCCTGCACGTTTTCCGTCTACATACACTGTAAAATATCCCGTCTTCTCATTCTTTTTTAGACGCGAAGGTTCAAGATGAAAATCTTGTAGTGTACTTTCTATATAGACAGAAGACCCCTGCACTTTGTATTTTAAAAAGCCTTGCTGCTTCATTTCGCTTTCGGCTTGCTGCATCACTGGTACAGCTGGATCTTGCTTCATGACTTGCTTCTCTCCATGTTGACTTTGACACCCGGTGACAAGAAAAAGCAATGCGCATATTGACAGCATCCATTTCATCTTCTGATTCTCCTTTCATCTACTTTTATAGGATGCTCAGGAAATAGACATCTTAATCAACTCAAAAAAGCCTCACCCGGCTCCATTTTGATTGCGCATTGCTTGGAACATTTGAATCATCATTTCAGCCATTTGAACACTGTTGCTCAACTGACTCACACGATGAGGAATGGTTTTTTCGTAAAAATTCATTTTATCTAATTCAAAGGACGATAGCTTTTCAGGATGTCGAGTCAGCTGTCTGTACCAGAGAGGACGCTGTCTGATGAATTTGATTCGATCCTCTTCGGCCATGACAAACTCCTGTACTTCTTTCCGCACCAAAAGCATCCCCTTTCAATTAATCTTTCCTGAAGGAGAATGGGTGCTGACTGCCTCCAGATGAACCTTTCTTTGAGCCATTTGATGAAAATTGTCCGAGTAAGCTTTGTAAAGAGGAAATAGACTGGCTCATTTTGTTGATTTGTTCATTCATTTGATCAGCGTCCATTTTTTTCACGGCAGAAACCATTTTAGACATAAAATCTGCTTTTCCCAATTCACTTGGCTTAGAGGCTTTTTCTTCTTTACCGCCTTCAGATTGCGTTTGCCGGTAAGGAGACCACATCTCGTCTTCTTCACCAAACATGATCCAATTTTCGTATACACTTTGCCAGCTTTTTTCTTGCGTTTGCACTTCTTGAATTAACTTCGGATGGCGTCTGACGAATTGTTTAAATTCATCAATGGATGTTTGTTTTTGTTTGTTTGTCATATCCTCACCCCCCATACAAATGCCTACTATACTATATACACCAGCAGCTATTTTGGTGAGCCTCTTTTTCAATCAAAAAAACAGCTGCGATTGTGCAGCTGCTTTCGTTTAAGATGTTTTCTTGATGAAGTTTTGAGTGTAGTATTTTTCTTTCACACCTACGCCAAGGTGTGTGTAATCTTTATTTAATAACGCCTTCCTATGACCTTCACTATTGAGCCAGCCTTCTACCGCTGCAGGTCCATCTACATAATTATAGGCAATGTTTTCACCTGCGAGCTGAAATGCCACCTCGCCTCTTTCTAACCGATCTTTCAGCGTACCGTATTTTTTTGATTCATGGGAGAAATAATGATTCTCTTTCATGTCCTCACTATGCATGAATGCCACTTCAGAGGTTTCATCATCCCACCTTAAGGTCGGCAGTTTGTACTTATGACGGATAATATTGGTCATATCAAAAATTTGTTTTTGACTGGAAGCTTCGATCTCTTTCCATTTTTCACCTGATATTGCCTCAGGTTCTATCAATTGACCACGATAGACGACCTCATATGGCTTTTGTTTCACAAATGTATCTGCGTTAAACGCCCTGATACTTGAAAGAGTGCTTTCAAACTTATCCATGTAAAGCTGAACATACACATCATCTCCCACTTTCACAGTGGGTCTTGTATTCATATCATCTTCTGAGAATTCAAAGCGGTATGAATTTTGTTCATCCTCTACATGAATGTAAGGTGCAATTTGTGTTTTTTTAAATACTTCACTTGTGGCTTGACCGATTTTAAACGGTTCGACATTGAGCCCGTCTCCTGTTGCAAACAGGGTCACCACTTTACTATCCTTTACCCCTACTTGAATATAGTGCTTCTTCGATTGGTTGTATATCCACCAGTCATAATCATATGCGGAAGGATCAATGCGATCTGGTTCTCCCAGCTGTTTAAGCACTTCGTTTGAAGATTTCCCCATAAAGGACATGAGCCCCTTTTTCGGGATGTTGATCGGCTTATCGCTAGATGTTTCTTCATTAGACACCTTCGGTTCATTGCTGTTTTCTTTTTCTGGTGAAGATCCATATTGAATAAACAGAACGTACGTTCCAGATATAATCAGGAGGATGAGGAGTGTTTTGAGCACAGTTTTCAAATAAACACCTCCGTTAAATTGGCAAGGTACAAAAAGTACCTTCTACTGTCATTTAAACAAAACTCGCTTCATTTATCAACGACAATACAGCCTATTTAACACGAATTTAAAATATGCCCCTCTTAATGAAGAAATCCTTGCCCGTGATCTTGATCCTGTTGAGAGATTTCTGTCAGTGCATCTCCCGCGCGATCATTTGATAAATCTTCGACTGATAAATCTCCAAGAGCGACAATCCCTGTTAATGCGCCATTTTTCACAACAGGAATGCGGCGGAGCTGGTGCTCTGACATCAGCCGGACAATTTCTTCAAGCGTTGCATCTTCTTCAGCTGTCAGTACTTCCTTCGTCATCAGCGAGCCCACTTCCTGTGAGTTTGGCTTTTTTTCTGCAATGCCTCTGAGTACAAGGTCACGGTCTGTCACTATGCCAACGAGCTGATCTCCGTCAACCACCGGAATGGCCCCAATGTCCGCGTCTCTCATTTTGACTGCCGCTTCATACGTATTGTCGTCTTGCTGACATGTCACTACTTTTTTTGTCATAATATCTTTGATTTTTTTCGTTTTCACATCGATTCCTCCATCTATTATTTTCTTTATTACTGTAACCAGGTTATAAAAGAACATACCTTTCACAGTTGAAAGTTTAACGCTTTCATACTATGATTGTCAGTAAAGGGAATTTTTATAAGGAGGGGTTTTGGGTGAAGTTTGAAGGTACGGGGATTGAAAAGGTAGCAGCTGACTTAAATAAATTAGATTTCATCATGGAAAGTGAAGGATTTGTACGAGCCGATCAATGGGATTATGAGCGTGTGACGTACGACAGAAAGTATAACATGGTAGAGGGAACCTTTTATTTACGGATTTCCGGCTACGCCACCGAAGGAGATGTTGGTTCCAAAAGAGCACACATACAGCTTCTAACACCTTTACTTGGAAAACATTATTATCCGCACGGTGTTGAATACGGCGAAGGCGAAGATTTCCCTAAATCTCTCATCCAATCAAGCAAGAAAACGCTTGAACAGCTGAAAGATAAACTAGAAGCAATGACTGCTGAAGCATAAAAGAAGACAAAGGGCTAAAATCAAGATCATTTTAGCCCTTTGTCAACAATCTGAGCACAGCCATACGGCTGTGCTTTTTTCATTCATATTTCGGAATCAGCGCATCTGGTACGGCATCTTTCGCTCTTTCTTTTCTTGCCCAGTCAAAGAACACAACAGCAAGGATCGAGCCGTACACAATCTCCTGAATAATTTTCATCAAAATCGCGCCTAGCTGCTGGTCCTCTAGCAGAGGCAAGGTATGGAACATTTCAGGACCTGTGAGCGCAAGGCCTGCCAGCATATCACTTGGCACGCATAAGTGCAGTGCCTGTATCCAAGCGCCAGCATCAGAATAGGTTGCATAGATCGGTGCCTCACTAAACATGATGAGAGCACACGCAGGAGTCATCAATATTCCGTCTGCCATGATATAACCAAGCTTTAAAATGCCTGTAATCTGCGGCTGACTTTGGACTTTATGAACGAGCGGCCACCACATGAAAAAGGCAGCGATAAAAATGACCACCGTCATCAACGCATGATAAAACGGATCTGTTTTCACAAAATCAAACACAAGCGGAATGTGATACATCGAAAACAATCCGTTAAATCCAAGCAATGCAATTAAAGGCTTGGAAAACAAACGAAAAATTTGCTGAATGCCTGGTGTTTGTATGATCCGCTCCCAAATGGCCGCAGGTAATCCTGTAATAAGGAGAGGCGGAATGACTAAATAGAGCACCGCCATTTGCGCCATATGTGCACTAAACATAATATGCCCCATTAAATCAATTGGGCTTCCTTTCACGGCGTATAACAGGACAAGCCCCGTCAGAAACAACGTTTTCTCTTTCACCGTCGCACGGTGCTTTCCCTTTGTCACAAGAAGCAGATAAAGAGCAGCTGCTATGACAATACTAGTCAAATAGTAAGGGCTCCATAATGCCCGAAATCCGAATATTTCTAAGTTCTCCATTGCTGCGCCTCCTTCAAGGGCAAAGCGGGCTTACCACCAAATAATGGTCAAAAAGGCTAATACGGTAATAAACGCGACAAACACACCTGAGTAAAGAAACAATGCGGGTGTTTCATGCCCTTTTTGGTTCATGTGCATAAAATAATAAAGCTGAAAAGCCACCTGAATAACTGCAAGCAATAAAATAAATGGTACTGCGAACCAGTTCCCAACGTCTTCTGAAGCAATTGTTAAAAAGGCAACAAAGGTTAATCCAATCATCAAGCCGAAAGAAATGAGCTGATGCTTCATTTCTTCGGCATTTTTCTTTTTACGGTATACAAGATCGACTTTAGACTGATTTGTGTTTTTATTTCCCATTCTTATCCCACCATTCCCATTAAATATACAACGGTAAAGATGAAGACCCACACAACATCAATGAAGTGCCAATACAGACTTGCCACATAATATTTCGGCGCATTGTATAAATCGAGTCCGCGTCTCATATTTCGAATCATAAGAGCGGTAATCCAGCAAAGTCCGAAGGCGACGTGAGCCCCGTGAGTTCCGACAAGTGTATAGAAGGAAGAACCAAGAGCTGAGCTGGTAATTGTAAATTCATACGCATGCACATAATGATAGAACTCATAAATCTCAACCCCTAGAAATGAAGCACCTAATAGCACAGTCACGCCAAGCCAAAGCTGCATCTTTTTAAAGGCAAAGTTTTTCATATGATACATTGCATACACACTCGTTAAACTGCTCGTCAGCAGAAGCATCGTGGCAATAAAGACAAGTGTGAGATCAAACATATCAGTTGTTTTTGCTCCGCCTGCATTAGAGTTTTTCAGCGCCAAATACGTGGCAAAGAGCGATGCAAACAGAACGGTTTCTCCCCCAAGAAACAACCAGAATCCGACGAACTTATTCTTTCCTTCTAACGTGGCTTTCTCAGGAGAAGCCGGAAAGGTTTCTGCTGTCATTTTTTGTGGTTCCATTATGCTTTCACCCCTTTATCATCGTCATCGGTCAAATCTTCTTTGTGAATATGGTACCCATGATCATCTTTAAGAGAGCGAACCAGCATGGTCGCAAATGTAATGCCAAGACCAATGAAAATCACTGGAAGTCCCCAGCTGTGCTCTTGACGATACATGAAGCCAAACGCTGAAACAAATAGACCGAATGAGATAATGACAGGTAAGATGGAATTATTCGGCATGTGAATATCATCGAGCGGTTCAGATGCTGTCATTCCTGTTTTACCATCCATTTTTTCAATCCATAATGGATCTAGTCCTCTGACAAGCGGAAGCTGTTTAAAGTTGTATTCTGGCGGAGGTGAAGACACTGCCCATTCAAGCGTTCTTCCGTCTCCCCAAGGATCGCCCGATACACGCTCTCCTTTTGCTGTAGTCCAGATGATGTTAATCAGCATGATGACAACAGCTACAAACATAAACAGTGCCCCAATCGTACTGATCAAGTTCCCAAGGTCTAGCCCCTGACCTGGCAGGAATGTAAAGACTCGGCGCGGCATGCCCCAAAGCCCGAGAAAATGCTGGATAAAGAAGGTTAAATGGAAACCGATGAAAAACAGCACAAAGCCAATTTTCCCAAGCTTCTCATTCAGTATTTTTCCAAACATCTTCGGCCACCAGTAATGCACACCAGCTAAAATACCGAATACGACCCCGCCAATAATGACGTAGTGGAAATGCGCCACGACAAAGTACGTATCATGGAACTGATAATCTGCTGCAGCTGCTGCAAGCATGACCCCGGTTACCCCGCCAAGTAAAAACGACGGTATAAAGGCAACGGAATACAGCATCGGCGTTGTAAACTTCACATTACCGCCCCATATGGTGAGCAGCCAGTTGAATACTTTAATTCCTGTAGGCACCGCAATCGCCATTGTGGCTACAGCAAAGATCGCATTGGCAATCGGACCAAGTCCTGTTGTGAACATGTGATGCGCCCATACCATGAATCCAAGGAAACCAATCAATACAGTAGCGAACACCATGGACGAATAGCCAAACAACCTTTTTCTTGCAAACACTGGAATGATTTCAGAGAATATTCCGAATGCTGGCAGGATTAAGATATATACTTCTGGGTGTCCGAAAATCCAGAACAAATGCTCCCAGATGATTGTATTTCCGCCGAGCTCTGGATTGAAAAAGCTCGTATCAAACATTCTATCAAGCATCAGCATCGCAAGCCCTGCTGTAAGTGGCGGGAATGCGAATAAAATCAGTGCTGAGGCGACAAATGTCGTCCATGTAAAGAGCGGCATTCTCATATACGTCATACCAGGCGTTCTCATATTAATAATCGTTGCAAGAAAGTTGATCCCGGCAATCAGCGTACCAATACCCGCTATCTGCAAACCTAAAATATAGAAATCCATGCCGTGCCCTTCTGAATTCAGCGTGAGCGAGGCGTATGCAGTCCAGCCTGCATCAGGTGATCCACCCATAAACCATCCAAGGTTTAAGAAAATTCCTCCGAAAAAGAACAGCCAAAAACCAAGTGAATTCACAAACGGAAACGCTACGTCACGTGCACCAATTTGAATGGGTACAACCGCATTCATTAATGCAAATAAAAGCGGCATTGCTGCAAGGAAAATCATCGTTGTTCCATGCATCGTCATGACTTCATTGTAAAACCCTGCACTTACAAAATCATTTTCAGGGATGGCTAGCTGAATACGGATAATCATCGCTTCCAGGCCGCCAATTAAAAAGAAAAATCCCCCTGCCACTAAATATAGTACGGCAATTTTTTTGTGGTCAACCGTCGTCAAGTAATCCCATAAGACAGCGCCAAACCCCCGCTTTTTAGCTATTGTACTCACCATGAAATCCCCCTCTTATCTCCCATTTGCCCCTTTTCATATAGATGTCTATCTTAACTTTACACAGACTGTGTCTGACAGATGGCTACTTCTCGGTTGTAGAGACATATTCGGGAGCTCTTAACAAAAACTTCACATCGATCACATACCCTCTTGCACATTCGCGTTAGAAATTACTCGATTTTAAGTCCTTTTAAATACTCATAAAGTGCATCTGCTTCTGAGTCATTTAATTTAGGGTACGTCCCTGTCATTTTATTCCCTGGTTTAAAACTCTCTGGATCTTTCAGCCATGCTTTCACATTTTCTTTGTTCATATCTTTGATTCCAGCTACTTTCGTTCGGTCTCCGAAGGTCGCAAGGTTTGGTGCCGTCCTTGCCGCTTCCGGCCGTTCGTCACCAGGCTCTACTGCATGACAGCTCAAGCAGTTTTTCTCTTTAAATAATTTTTCACCTTCAAGTGCGAGATCTTTTGTGGATGTAGGCTTCTTGTAATCAGCCATTTTTTTCGTCCATCCCAAAAACTCATCTTGAGAAAGCGTTTTAACTTTAAAGTCCATTAAAGCATGCGAGGGACCGCAAAGCTCTGCACATTTCCCGTAGAAATATTCTCCTGCATCTTTCGTTCGTTTTGAATCAAATGTTAAATAAAACTTGTTTTCATTTTCTGTGTTTGTATCAATTTTACCGCCAGCCGATGGAACCCAGAAAGAGTGTTTCACATCGGATGCTTTCAGCTTAAAGTACACCTTTTGATCTGTCGGTACAATCAATTCCTGACTTGTGACAATCCCATAATCAGGGTATTCGAATTCCCACCAATATAAACTGGCTCTTACATTGACAACAAGTGTCTTTTCAGGATCTCGTTTTTTCTTATCCATAGCGCTTGTATCCCCAAGCTCAAGCGTGTATGCCACAACAGGCACAACGAGAATAATGAGGAGAAGAATCGGAATCGCTGTCCACGTAATTTCTAGGTTACGGTTCCCTTCCACCTGCTTTGGAATCGTATCTTCTCCCACTTTAGAACGTTTGAATTTAATGATGACGTAAAAGAAAATGATCGATACAACAATGACGACAAGAACCATAATGAGTGTACTCAGTACCGTTAGGAAAAACTGTTTATCTGCTACTTCCCCAACTGGTTTGAGTGTTGATAAGTATGGTTCACCACAGCCCGCCAAAACGAGCGTCAGTAAGAGAAACAGTGAATAAACACGCCATTTTCTTATCATAATTTGTCCCAACCCCTTTTGCTTGATCTCCTTTGCCTTTCGCTTTTTACCTCTTATTTATAAAATCACTTTTCACCCATTCATAACCCCCGCCTCTTATAAAAGCACTTACATTTCCTCTTTTCATAAAAAAATGATGTTTTTACTCAAAATACCATCTATGTATAAACAGAAAGCCGCCTAAATAGAACTGAATATCAGGCGGCTTTCATAGTTGTTAGAAAATGTTGTGTTATAAGATATAGCCATTGTTTTGATGTGATCAAAGTGTATTTTACTCTAGAATAGTGTAATGATAATCATCGCGACGAAAAAGATGGTTAAGTAGTTTAATGAATAAACGAACATGAGCGTTGACCACTTCATGACGTCTTTCATTTTAAAGCCCATAAGGCCAATGACGAGCCATCCAATATTCAGCAATGTGCCAAGTGCGACAATCGGCCATCCTAATCCACCTAAGAAAAATGGAAGTGGAAGAAGACATGCTGTCCAAATGATAATTTGGCGTTTCGTGACTTCAAAGCCATAAACGACTGGCAGCATTGGAATACCTGCCTTACGGTAATCTTCCGTTTTCTTAATCGCAAGTGACAGGAAGTGGGGGATTTGCCAAATGAACATAATCATAAACAAAACCCAAGCCGTTGTGTCAATTGTACCTGTGACAGCTGTCCAGCCGATTAATGGCGGCACCGCACCAGATACACTTCCAATAACGGTATTGATGGTGTAATGACGTTTAGACCACATGGTGTAAAGAACTGCATAAGTAAAGACTCCGATAAAACCAATCACTGCTGATGTTATGGTTGTCATCAGAAGCATGATGAGTCCAAGTACAACAAGCAAAATACCAAATGCATACGCTTGCCCCGGCTGAATCTTACCTGTAACCGTCGGTCTTGTTTTTGTTCTTTCCATTAATATATCAATATCACGGTCAAACGCATTATTAATGGCGCATGAACCGGCAATAATAAGAGAAGAACCAATCATTGTTAACAGCACAATATCAAGATTCCCAAGGAAACTCATACCTGTAAAATAAAAAGCAAGCCACATTCCAGTAAATGTTGTAATGAAGTTGGAATTGACGATGCCCATTTTAATCAGAGCAAGAAAATCTTTCCAAGCTGTTGTTTCTTCTATTTGTCCATGAATAGCTGCTTCCGCGGCTGTTTTGGAATTTGCCAATGTGTATAACCTCCCTTGCCCAAACCTTCAAACGAACAAATGAAACGTAAATTCGTTACAACTCTATCATACAAGATAAACAGCTGTAAAAAAACATCCTATTAAATAATAAACGACAATCTTGAAGTTATTTGTGAACTTTTCGTGAATTTATAAGGATTTATGTGTGTTTCAGAAGGCGGTGCAAAATGAAATATTCTCTCCTCTATTTCTATCAGACTGTCAAAGAAAGATCAAGCACTCTAAATCTGTAAACTTTGTGAACTAACATATCATTTTTTTGTGAACTTTGGTCATTATGAATTGCAACAGAACACGCATTTGGCTTAAACTTGAGAGCATATGAGGTTTTTCATTTAGATCAGAAGTTTTTTAGAGAAGGTGAAATAATTTGATGAAATTTGCTTTAAGGTTATTGAGCGTGATCACAACGTTTGTGATGCTGATCGTTTTGATTGGCGGTGCGCTTGTGACGAAAACCGGCTCGGGTCTTGGCTGCGGCCGGCAGTGGCCCCTTTGCCACGGACGTTTCTTCCCTGAAATGAACCCTGCTTCCATCATCGAATGGAGTCACCGCATGTCAACAGGGGTTTCCACCATTCTTGTTCTGGCACTGGCGGTCTTATGCTGGAAAAAGATTAGTCCAGTATTCCGTGAAACCAAATTTTTGGTCATCATGTCGATTATATTCTTACTGCTTCAAGCGCTTTTAGGAGCTCTAGCCGTCGTGTTTGGTTCTAACGCCCTTGTGATGGCACTGCACTTCGGTATTTCACTCATTTCTTTTGCTTCAGTGTTACTGCTTGCGCTTCTTGTATTTGAAGCAACCAGATCTGAAACAAAGCTTGTGAAGCCGCTTCATATCGGCAAAAAAATGCAGTTCCATATTTATGGTTTGATCACCTATACGTATATCGTGGTGTATACGGGTGCTTATGTGAGGCATACAAAGTCAAGCCTTGCTTGTTCTGTCTTCCCGTTTTGTTCAAAAGACGGTGCACTTCCAGCGTACTTTAATCAGTGGGTGCAAATGTCTCACCGAGCAGCAGCACTTCTTTTATTCGTCTGGATATTTGTTGCGATGTTCCATGCCATGAAACATTATAAAGAACAAAAGCAGCTGTATTATGGATGGATTATTTCAGCCATTCTGATTACACTTCAAGCCATTTCAGGTGTGATGTCTGTTTATTCTCAGCTTGCACTTGGTTACGCGCTGGCTCATTCATTCTTTATTTCCGGTTTGTTTGGGATACTTTGTTACTTCTGCTTACTCATTGCCCGGTTTAAATATGAAAGCAAAGAACCATTCAAATAAGAATTTGTATCCCCCTTTCATGCGGAATGGGGGATTTGTTTTATTGTTGTTTTGCTTCTTCAAATAGCGAAATGGCTTTTTTGCGTCTTTCCTGATGATCAACTGTCGGCAGCGGGTATGTATCACCTAGCACACATTCCGATTTCAGTTGTTCATCTAATGGCATTTTAATTGGTTCATGTATCCACTTTTCATCGACATGCTCTAGCTCTGGTACATATCTTCTAATATATTCCCCGCTCGGATCAAATCGCTTCGACTGGGTCGTTGGGTTAAAAATACGGAAGTACGGCACGGCATCTGTCCCGACAGAGGCAGCCCACTGAAATCCTCCGATATTTGACGCCTCATCATAATCCACAAGTTTTTTTGCAAAATACGCTTCGCCCTTTCTCCAATCAATCAAATAATCCTTTGTTAAAAATGAGGCTGTGACCATTCGCAAGCGGTTATGCATCCAGCCCTCCTCATTTAACTGTCTCATCCCTGCATCAACGAGCGGAAAGCCTGTTTCCCCTTTACACCAAGCTTCAAACAGCGCCTCATCTTCATTCCATTTCATTCCTTGAAACGCCGAATTGATTTCTTTTTCTTTCATCTCTGGATAATGTGCATAAATCATATGGTAAAAATCGCGCCATGCCAGCTCTTTGATAAAGGTCTCTCTGCCCTCGTCTTCAAATAGTGCTTCTTCATACATCGCATGAAAAATCGTTCGGATCGAAATAGTGCCTGTTTTTAAGAAACGCGACAGCTTGCTCGTTCCAAAAAGAGACGGAATATCTCGTTTCTCATGATAACGCGTTAATCTTTTTTGGATAAAGTGATGCAGCGTGTTCATCGCTTTGTCTGAGCCGATTTGTTCAAACTTCCTTGAGCAGCCCTTTAACAAGTCTCGCAGTTTGTCATTTCCTTTTTGCGAAAGTGACTCATCACAAATCGTATGCTCGCTGCTGAAAAATGATTTGTCAACTTTTATCACAGGCTGCTTCTCTTGCTTCCGCCATGATTGATAGTATGGGGTAAACACTTGATAATGTGAGCCATCTGCTTTTAAAATATCTCGTGCCCCGTGAAGATGTGTATCTTGCCACGTTGACACATGAATGGCCTTCTTTTCTAAAAAATCGGTTACTTGCTGGTCACGCCTTTGGCCGATACCCACTTCATCTTCATTAAAAAAGACGGCTTTGATGTCATACACATCCATGACCTGCTGAAAGGCGCGCAGGACATCATCATGGAGAAGGTGAACATAAATTTGAGATTCTCTCGCTTCCTTGACGAAATGCGCCAAGTTTTGAAAGAAATGTTCGTTGTTTATATCCAGTTCCATTTCAGTAAAGAATGGATCTAGATGATAAAGAGCCAATAATTTGTACTCGTGTTTTTTTGCATATGTGATCGCTTTTGATAAGGCGATATGATGATCCAATCGCATATCTCGGCGAAACCAAATCACGACAATTTCCAACTTTCTTCACCTCACTCTATAGTGTAATTACTCTCGCAGGCTGCTGCACATTTTAATGCGCTCAAAAAAAGACACATCACGACGGATGTGTCTCACTTATTATTCAGGCCTTAACACAATCAGCAGATCACCGGTTTGAATCGGTTCTCCATTTGTCACATGTATTTCATCTACGACCGCAGTGAATGGCGCTTGTACAGTCGTTTCCATTTTCATGGCTTCATTGATCATCAAATGCTCACCTTGCGAGATTTTCTGTCCTTTTTCCACGAGCACTTTGATGACAGTGCCTGGCATTGATGCGGCAATGTGATTTGGATTTGAACGGTCCGCCTTCATTTTTTCTTGAACGGAGGATTTGATGCTTTCATCCTTAATCACCACTTCACGCGGCTGGCCATTTAACTCAAAGTAAAGAACTCTTGTGGCATCTGGATTCGGTTCTCCAATCGACACGAGTTTGACAATCAAGGTTTTTCCTTTTTCGATTTCTACCTCAATCTCTTCACCGAGCCTCATCCCATAGAAGAACGTTGGAGTGTCAAGAACAGAGATGTCCCCATAGCTTTCTGCTGTTTGGACAAATTCAGAAAATACTTTTGGATATAAGGCATACGCAATCGCGTCTTGCTCTGTCAGCGTCAGGTCATGAGATTCTTTGAACTGCTGCTGAATAGCTTCAAAGTCCACTGGCTTCAGCTTCTCACCAGGTCTGACAGTGAGCGGTTCTTCTCCTTTTAAAATCAGCTTTTGTAATTTTTCAGGGAATCCGCCATGCGGCTGGCCTAAATAGCCTTTAAATAATTCCACAACAGAATCCGGGAAGTCTAATGTTGCTCCTTTTTCATAGACATCTTCCTCTGTTAAATCATTTTGCACCATATAAAGTGCCATGTCTCCAACTACTTTAGAGGAAGGTGTGACCTTCACAATATCACCAAACATGTCATTCACACGTCTGTACATTTCTTTTACTTCGTTCCAGCGGTCGCCAAGGCCAACACCTTTCGCCTGCTGCTGCAAGTTACTATACTGACCGCCAGGCATTTCATGCTCATAAATTTCTGTATGAGGTGAGTTCATGCCGCTTTCGAATTCACGATAGTATTTTCTGACAGAATCCCAGTATTGAGAAAGGTGTTCGACAGATTGGACGTTCATGTATGGCTTTCTTTCATGTCCATCTAAAGCATAGTACAGTGAGCTTGCACTTGGCTGCGATGTGAGTCCTGCCATAGAGCTGACGGCCACATCCACAATATCAACGCCTGCATCAATCGCTCTTGCATAGGTGAACAGTCCATTTCCACTCGTATCATGCGTATGAAGATGGATAGGGATCGTGAGCTCATCTTTTAAAGCAGAGACTAACTCATAAGCTGCCTGCGGCTTTAATAATCCCGCCATATCTTTAATACCTAAAATATGTGCACCGGCAGATTCAAGCTCTTTCGCAAGAGATACATAATACTCAAGATCATATTTCGGACGAGATGGATCAAGAATGTCCCCCGTATAACAAATGGCTGCCTCTGCCACTTTGCCTGATTCACGAACAGAATCAATGGCAAGCGTCATGCCTTTGACCCAGTTTAAGCTATCGAAAATACGGAAGACGTCAATGCCTGCTTCGGCCGACTCCTTTACAAATGCTTTAATCACATTATCCGCATAGTTTGTATATCCGACAGCGTTTGATGATCTTAAAAGCATTTGGAACAACGTGTTTGGCACTTCTTGGCGAAGCTCTTTTAATCGTTCCCAAGGATCTTCTTTTAAGAAACGGTACGCAACATCAAATGTAGCACCGCCCCACATTTCCATACTAAACAGCTCTGGCCATAAACCTGCTGTTGGCTGGGCAACTTTCTTTAAATCATGTGTTCTGAAGCGTGTCGCAAGCAGAGACTGATGCGCATCCCTAAAGGTTGTATCTGTTAAAAGGACGCTATTTTGTTCTTTCACCCAATTGGCAAGGCCCTCAGGTCCATGTGTGTCTAACAATTGTTTTGTCCCAGACGGAATCTCTTGATGAAGAGGAAGCTTCGGTACAATTGGCTTGTCAAAATGAGGCTTCTTTTTCTCCGCTATACCAGGGAATCCATTAATGGTCACGTTACCAATATAAGTCAGCATCTTCGTTCCACGGTCTTTTTGCTTAGGGAAATTAAATAGCTCTGGCGTTGAATCGATAAACGACGTATCGTATTCCCCTTTTAGAAACTTCTCATGCTTTGCCACGTTTTCAAGAAACGGAATGTTTGTTTTAATCCCGCGAATCCTGAATTCCTGTAAATTTCGGACCATTTTAGCAGCCGCTTGGTCAAATGTGAGCGCCCATGTGGACAGCTTGACCAATAGTGAATCGTAATAAGGTGTAATGACTGCACCTTGAAAGCTGTTCCCTGTATCAAGTCGTACACCAAATCCCCCGCCTGAACGGTAGGCCATAATTTTTCCTGTGTCTGGCATAAAATCATTTAAAGGATCTTCTGTTGTGACCCTTGATTGAATGGCAAAGCCATGTGTAAAAATATCTTCTTGCTTTGGTATACCGACTTCCTTGCTGTGAAGGTCATGACCCTTTGCGACAAGAATTTGGGTTTGGACGATATCGACACCTGTGATCATTTCAGTGATCGTGTGTTCTACCTGTACCCTTGGATTGACTTCAATAAAGTAAAACTCTCCATTTGCGACAAGGAATTCTACAGTCCCTGCATTAATATACGATACATTCTGGGCCAACTGAACAGCCGCTTCACAAATATCTTCACGCAGTTTATCTGTAAGAGACACACTTGGCGCCACTTCAATGACCTTTTGATGCCGCCTTTGAACAGAGCAGTCACGCTCATATAAATGAATGATATTGCCGTGATTGTCACCAATCACCTGCACCTCAATATGTTTCGGATTTTCAATCAGTTTTTCAACGTATACTTCGTCATTTCCAAAAGCAGCTTTTGCCTCTGACTTCGCACGGTCATAGGCTTCCTTCAGCTCCTCTTTCGTTCTGACAATCCGCATACCTCGGCCGCCGCCGCCTAGTGAAGCTTTAATAATAAACGGGTAACCGTATTCTTCACCGAATTTTTCGACTTCTTTGACCGAATCAACTGGTCCGTCACTTCCTGGAATGACTGGAATTCCAGCTTTTTTCGCTTCATCTCTTGCCTTTACTTTATCTCCAAACATATCTAAATGCTGAGAAGTTGGACCGATAAATTTAATGCCTTCCTCTTCGCATCGTCTTGCAAAATGAATATTTTCAGATAAAAATCCGTAACCTGGATGGATCGCATCCACGTCATTTCGTTTTGCAATTTCGATGATCCCCTCGATATCAAGGTAGGCATCAATCGGTTTTTTCCCTTCTCCAACTAGATATGCTTCATCTGCTTTATAGCGATGATAAGAGCCCGAGTCTTCTTTGGAATAAATGGCCACTGTACGTAAATTGAGCTCCGTACAGGCCCTGAAGACTCTGATAGCAATTTCCCCTCTGTTTGCAACTAGAACCTTTTGAATTGTTCTCTGTGACATTTCTCACTCCTCCATATCCCTTAAAATTTTATATGTACTCTATAATAAAGGAAGAAATGAAAACTGTACACTTTTGTTTTCTAAAGATTCAAAGTTTTCTGCAATCCATTTTTTTGAACTGATGGCTTGCTCATTGATTTTTTCTTTTTGTAACGCTCTTTATATTCAGTAAACATGCTGATATTCAGCAATATTCCCATACAGCCGCTCAGTAAAATGATAGACGATCCCCCGTAGCTGATAAACGGAAGTGTGACCCCAGTAATCGGAATCAGACCTGAAACACCGCCTAAATTAATGCATGTTTGGATCGCAATCATGGAGGAAATTCCTATTGCAAGCAAACTTCCAAATGGATCTTCACACTTTCTTGCAATATAAAAACCTTTCACGACGATGAAGCCAAGGAGAGCGAGCACAAAAAATACTCCGAAAAAGCCAAGCTCTTCTGAAATGATTGCCATGATAAAATCTGTGTGCGGCTCTGGAAGATACCCGTACTTTTGAACGCTTTCTCCTAGACCCAGTCCAAAAAAGCCGCCTGATCCAATAGCGTAATAGGAATTAATCAATTGATGTCCAGTCGCCCCTGCATCTTTAAATGGATCTTGGAAACTCTCAAAACGCCCGAGACGATTTTGCGTGAAAATTTTATCCCAAAAAAGAATAATAAATGGGGTCACGACGACCATCACGGCACTAAATAGCGCCAGCAGCTTCGCAAGTGTTTTCCCGCTAAAGCCTGAGCATAAAATCATCGCAAGGGCAATCATTCCAATGATAAAGGCTGTCCCATAGTCTGGCTGCAAAATGATAAATCCGCATAAGATCGAGACAATCACGATGGGAGGTGTGACTCCTCTTAAAATATGATCAATATAATGCTGCTTTTTTGCATACACAGCAGCAAGATAGATAATGACGACAATCTTCACAAATTCCGCTGGCTGAAGACTAAATGGGCCTATTTTGATCCAGCTTCTTGCGTTCCCTGCAATATGACCGCCAAAGTACACATAGATGAGTGAAAACACTGATAGCAGCAGCATACCGATCTGGAATTTCTTATTTGAAAACAGCTGATATGGAACTAGTGCTGTAAAGAACAAGATGACCGCTCCAACGATCATAAATAAAAGCTGTTTCTTAAAAAAATTATCTGGTGCGGCATCGTATCTGATCACAGATGTAATCATACTTGAGCTATACACCATGACCAAACCGAATGCGCTAATTAAAATAATGGCGAACAATAATGAGTAGTCATACGATTTTAGCATTCTCTTTAACATATAATCCTCTTCCTAACGTCTGTTTCTACTGCTTGATATCCTCTTAGCTGTTTTTATTCTACTACATTTTCTCCGTTTGATCTCGTTTTACCTCTTTTATATTGTTCGTCATTCATGAAAGAATCAAGTCCGTTTGACATCAATCAATGAAAAGAAAATAGAGGACAAAAAAACTCAAACTTATGTTGAGGAAGTTTGAGTTTTCAATCATTATTTTTTTGTGAACGCATCATGAAGTGCGGAAAGCTCTCTCTCAAGTTTATCGAGTAGTTTCTTACCTTCATGTTGATCAACTAATCCAAGCCGGACAGCAAAATCAATTTCTCTCGATAATCCGAACATTTGAGTATCTAAAACCTCTTCATAAAGAGGACATTGCGGCATCGTTAAGTTGTCCATTTGCACTTGGATCAATTTTAAAATTTTATCTGCATCCAATTTTAATAAAGCCAGTGCTTTTTGCCGATGATCGACTAAAATTTCTGACGCCAAAAGTATCCCTCCGTTCCCCAGGCGAGTACCTAATTCTTCTATTTATCATAAAGCGAAACGCCCAAAATTGCAAGCAGATTTGTACAGTTCGCTTTGTAAAAATAAAAAGAAGCCTTCCTTCATTAAAAGATACTCATCTCATATTTTTCACTCATCAGCTCAAGCAGCTTAATCCCAGCAATACTATTCCCTTTTTCATCCAGAGCTGGACCGAAGATACCGATCCCGAATTCATATGGTGCCGCCCCCATAATCCCGCCTGAGACACCGCTTTTAGCAGGAATTCCGATGTTAATGGCAAATTCTCCGCTCGCATTGTACATGCCGCACGTCACCATAAAGGTTTTACAAATTCTAGCGACATCTTTCGAAAGAACCTGCTTACCCGTCTCTGGATGTCTGCCGTCTAATGAAAAAACACAAGCAATTTTCGCCAAATCCAAGCTGTTCATCATGATGGCACATTGTTTCGTATAGACGTCCATGACTTCTTCTACGTTCCCTCTAATAATATGATATTGCTTCATATAATAGCACATCGCCCGGTTAATCATGGATGTCTCAAATTCGGAGGCAGCTGTTTCTTTGCAGTATGTAATGCTTTTGTCATTTGCCAGCTCTCTAATGAAGCCAAGCAAACGGCTCAGCTGATCTTGCGGAGTCGCTCCTCTGATTAAACTCGTGACTGCGAGCGCCCCTGCATTAATCATTGGATTCAGCGGTTTATTCGGGCTCGCTGTTTCCAGTTTGATCATCGAATTAAACGGGTCACCTGTTGGTTCTTGTCCAACAAATTGAAATACTTTTTTTGGTCCTTCTTCTGAGAGCACGAGCGCAAGTGCTAATACTTTTGAAATGCTTTGAAGAGTAAACCGTTTATCTACATCTCCTGCCGAGTGGCACGTATTACTCACATGATACACAGCCACAGATAAATCCGTCTGATCCGCTTTGCCGAGTGCGGGAATATAGGATGCTACTTGACCATCTTTGGCCACTTTTTTTGCTTCTTCTACAAATCGCTGAAGCTCTTCATTGTCGCGACATGCCATGCCTAATATCCTCCCTATCCTTCATGTAAGATTAGTGTGTACAAGGAGACGCATGTTTATGAAAGTGACAAAGCGGGGGAAAACTTCTATAATTTATGTTGGAAAGGGGTTGTCTTGAACATGAGCATCATTCAAATCAAGGGGAACGTACAGTACAAGATCACCATTGATCCAAGTGTATGGATTTTTGATGACCGTAAATTTTTAATGGATTCATTCTTTGAAAAAAGTGCAGAAAGTGAAGAGAATCAGCTAGATCAGGAGCTTGACCAAGAGCGGGTCATAAGAGAAGGTCAAACACTTCCACCCACGTTAAAAACAGAGAAGAAGTACGAAAAGGAAAGACTCGTCACAGGCAGCTTCGGGATGAAGCTTGGCGATATGCTAAAAAATGCTGAGCCGCTTGAACATGCGGATACATGCGAATTTGTCACAGAAACAGGTACAATTGCTGTGCCGCTTTCTCAGGCAATGGAGAGCATTGCTCATTTCAGTCAAAATGGTAAGCCAATCACAGAAGAAGGACCAATCCACGTCTATTTCGCGGATCAGTCCAACCTCACTCAGCCGATAAAAGGTGTCAAAGAGCTGATGATTACATAAGTCAGAGGGTCTGGACTATAGCAAATCAGCGGCAAGCTGTGCAAGTCCAGACCTTTCTCCTTTGACAAGCTTGACATGTCCAGAGATTTGCTGTCCTTTGAACCGCTCGATCACATACGTAAGCCCATTATTTAAGCTGTCTAAATAAGGATGATCAATCTGCTCTGGATCTCCCATCAGCACAATTTTACTTCCTTCTCCGACTCGCGTTAATAATGTTTTCACCTCGTGCTTTGTTAAATTCTGTGCCTCATCAATGATGATAAATTGATCAGGTATACTTCTTCCCCGGATATACGTTAATGCTTCGACTTGAATAGATCCAATTCCCGCCAAAATCGCATCAAGCTCACCTGGTTTTTTTGTATTAAATAAAAACTCTAGGTTGTCATAGATCGGCTGCATCCATGGTCTGAGCTTTTCTTCCTTTTCTCCTGGCAAGTAGCCTAAGTCTTTCCCAACAGGCACGATTGAGCGCGCCACGATCAACTTTTTAAACATACCGAGATCCTCTGTCTGCATTAATCCGGCAGCAAGTGCAAGCAATGTTTTACCAGTCCCTGCTTTTCCGATCAGCGTCACGAGCGGAATGTCACGGCGCAAAAGCAGCTCGAGTGCCATCGTCTGCTGGACATTTTTTGGACGGATTCCCCAAATATACTCTTGATCATAAACGAGACGTTTCATATGCTCTGCCTTTTGATCAAGCATTCCTAAAGCAGAACCGCCTTCATTTCCCTTCATGATGACAAATTGATGAGGGTTAAATGGTGCACTTGTGACCTCTTTTATTGGTAATTGATTGTGCTTATAAAATGTATTCAATTGCTCAGTCGGAATGTAGAGCTCATGATAGCCATTATCGATGTCTTCATTTTGCAGGACACGGTCACTTAAGAAGTCTTCTGCTTGAAGCCCTATAGCATCTGCCTTTACCCGCACTAACACATCCTTGCTGACCAAAATGACAGGCCGGCCATGAGGCTTTGTTTCTTCCTCTAAGCTCAAATTTTTCGCGACTGCCAAAATCCGATTATCGTTCGTTTTTTCAATAAAAATTTCTTGAAGCTCATGGAAGGAGCGGTGATTCAGTTCAATGCGCAGCGTCCCTTTTGATTCTAGTGTAATTTTTTCATGCAGTTTCCCTTTCGATCTTAAACCGTCGATTAAGCGTGAGACACGCCGGGCATTTTGCCCAACCTCGTCCATATATCTCTTTTTCGAGTCTACTTCTTCTAACACAACGGCTGGTATGACGACCTCGTTGTCTTCAAATGAAAAGATTGAATTCGGATCCTGTAATAACACATTTGTGTCTAATACATAAATTTTACTCAGGTCCTTCGCCTCCTGATCGGGGTTTCATTCATCCTTGTCTTTCCCAAAACGATTGTTAAAATATATGTTTTCATGAATAAAGTTAGAAGGTTAATTCAACAATAAAATAAATCATGCAGTTTGTGAAGGAGGGAATATAGATGCGACTATTTATGACATTATTCATGATTCAAGCCATCATTCTGTTGGGCGCTTGCCAGCAGCAGGAAAAGCCAGAAGCACTGGACAAGCAAGATGGACGCCAGCACGTAGTACGGGTGTCAGACTCAACAAAGAAAAAGACCAATCAAGCCCGGTCATCCACAGATGTTGCGCAGCATCTTGTCAAAGTGACAGAGAACGTAGCAGATGTCAATGATGCAACGGCGATCGTCATCGGCCGCTATGCTGTTGTTGGTATTGATGTAAAAGATGATTTAGATAGAAGCAAAGTAGAAACCATTAAATATTCAGTTGCAAAAGCGCTGAAAAATGACCCAGAAGGTGCGAATGCTGTTGTAGTCGCTGATCCGGATACAGTCAGCCGGTTAAAAGAAATGGGCAAAGAAATACAAGCAGGCCGTCCTGTAAGTGGGATTATGGATGAACTAGCTGCCATTGTCGGCCGCGTGATGCCAGAGATGCCGAGAAATGAAATCGATCGTCACGAAAAAGACCCGACGAATGAGCCAAATGATCAGCTCAAACAAAACGATCAAAAGCAGTTAGACAAACATCAAAATGATCAATCAAACCATCATATGAATCAGAAGAAATAAAGAGAACGGCTTATATCTCCTGTGATATAAGCCTTTTTCTACGCTGATTTCAAGTGCTTGGAAAACATGCTATAATAAATGCAATAAGTGAGGTGAAAATGATGAGAGTGAAGTGCTCATTATGTGAGAAGCTTGAAACAATTGATGATGATACACTCGTTGCTAAGCGGTTAAGAAATCGACCGATTCATACATATATGTGCGATGACTGTCAGGAACGCATTAAAGTAAAGACAGAAGCACGCATCAAAACTGGCAGATTCTCTCTTTATCAAGATCCTGCGACGAAAGAGAAAAAGAAGAAAAAAGGAAAAAAAGAACAAAAGACATAAAAAAGACCTGACACATGTTCAGGTCTTTTTTTTACGTATTCACTGTTCCTTCTTTTTTTGCACGATGCAGCCGTATTTTATAAATAATCAAAATGGCAGCTGCCACGACTAGGCCTTCCGCTACTGGCAGAAAGATTCCTAGAAATGTGAGAAACGTGCAGCCAAAAATCAAAAACAAGTAAATCACGAGTGCTTTTAAAATCGGTAAACGTCTAGCAAAGCCGAGCTTAAAAACAATAATCGCTAAAACAAGGATGGTACCATATAGGAGCCACATCCCTGTTTGCGGATTTTCATCGACACGAAACAGCATCGCGAAAAAGGATAGATTTTCACTTACTTCCTGATCATTCAAAAAGATTCCCTCCCCTTATCTTTCAGGGTTCTATCTTTTTAATTCTTCATGGAATTACGATAATCCTGCTAGCTTTTTCTTCTTCGCTGCTTTCTCACGTTCGTTTTTATCTAAAATTTTCTTTCTTAAACGAATCGATTCAGGTGTAACCTCACAGTATTCGTCTTCATTCAAGTACTCAAGAGATTCCTCAAGTGACATAATACGTGGTTTCTTCATGCTCACCGTTTGATCTTTCGTCGCTGAACGTACGTTTGTTTGTTGTTTCATACGGCTAACGTTGACAACAAGATCGTTCTCACGGTTATGCTCACCAACAATCATTCCTTGGTATACTTCAGTACCCGGCTCAACGAAGATCACACCGCGCTCTTCAACGCCTTGGATTCCGTAAGCAGTCGCTTTACCTGTTTCCATTGAAACAAGTACACCTTGACGGCGTCCGCCAACTTGGCCAGACTGCATTGGCTGGTAGCTGTCAAACGTATGGTTTAAAATACCAAAACCACGAGTTAATGAAAGAAATTCAGTTGTATATCCGATTAAACCACGTGATGGCACTGTAAAGATCAGGCGAACTTGACCGTTACCATTATTGATCATGTCAATCATTTCACCTTTTCTTGCGCCCATTGATTCCATGATAGAGCCAGTGTGCTCTTCTGGCACATCAATTTGAACGCGTTCAACAGGCTCACATCGAACACCATCAACTTCTTTTACAATAACTTCTGGCTTCGATACTTGTAATTCAAATCCTTCACGTCTCATATTCTCAATAAGAATGGATAAGTGAAGCTCTCCGCGTCCAGATACAACCCAGGCATCAGGTGAATCAGTTGGATCCACACGAAGACTGACGTCTGTTTGAAGCTGCTGCTCTAAGCGCTCTTCAATTTTACGTGATGTCACGTATTTTCCTTCACGGCCTGCAAATGGGCTGTTGTTTACAACAAACGTCATTTGAAGTGTCGGCTCATCAATACGAAGGATTGGCAGGGCCTCTTGGTGTTCTACCGGACAAACCGTTTCACCTACGTTGATGTCTTCCATTCCCGATACAGCAACAAGATCTCCTGCTTTCGCTTCGTTGATTTCCACTCGTTTTAACCCTTGGAAACCAAAAATCTTTGTCACACGGAATTGTTTCACACTGCCGTCAACTTTCATTAAGGCCACTTGCTGTCCTACTTGCATTGTTCCTCTGAAGACACGGCCGATCCCGATTCTTCCAACATAATCATTGTAATCAAGTAGTGCCACTTGGAATTGAAGCGGCTCTTCATGGTTATCAACTGGGCAAGGGATATGGTTAACAATGGCTTCAAACAAAGATTCCATGTTTTCATCTTGCGTGCTCGCATCGTTACTTGCTGTACCATTGATTGCTGATGCATAGACAACTGGGAATTCAAGCTGTTCTTCTGTTGCATCCAATTCAATGAACAAGTCAATTACTTCATCGACTACTTCAGCCGGACGAGCAAAGTCGCGGTCAATTTTGTTGACAACAACGATTGGTGTTAAGTTTTGCTCAAGTGCTTTTTTCAGCACAAAGCGTGTTTGAGGCATACAGCCTTCATAAGCATCCACAACGAGAAGTACACCATCTACCATTTTCATGATACGCTCAACTTCACCACCGAAATCGGCGTGTCCTGGTGTATCTAAAATATTAATGCGTGTATCTTTATAATGGATCGCAGTATTTTTAGCTAAAATCGTAATACCGCGCTCTCGCTCTAAATCATTTGAATCCATGGCTCTCTCAGCGATATTTTCATTCGCACGGAAAGTACCAGCTTGATGGAGCAATTGGTCAACAAGCGTCGTTTTACCATGGTCAACGTGGGCAATAATTGCGATGTTGCGAAGATCTTTTCGAAGTTTCACATTTTCATCTCCTAAAATAATTAGATAACTTTCATATTATATCACAATCCCCTTTAAATGCCGATCGTTTTTCTGTAAACTTATATTAACTCTAAAAAAAGGGATGGAGACAAATGAAACAAATCAAATGGCTTCTATTATTATGTGCATTACTTGCAGTTGTCAGTATGGCGTTTATTGGGGTATCTCTTGCAGAAAAAAACGTGCTGGGTATTTGTCTAAGTATTATGTTCGCCATGATTTTCATGGGTACAGGATTTACATTAAAAAGAAAATTAAACGTGCAATCATAAAATTCCCCAAAAGCCTTTTACATTCTACATGTAGAAGGCTTTTTATTTTGAGTAAAAATAAGACCAACCACCTATGAAAGCTCGAGTGTAGAGACAAAACATATCATATAGAATTGGCAAAAGTAAGCAATCTGAACCTCTTCATTTTTCGACAATAACGTTTATAGTTCTCCAAAACCAAACATAAAGTTACAATTTTCCTATTCTTCCACAAAGTTTCTCATGGTATGCTGTTCTTGCAACAAAATTTAACAGAAAAGGGAGAGAAAAGAAGCATGAAGAAGTTTTTGAGTAAATCGCTCAGCTCTGTTGTATTTTTCGCTTTAGCTATCATCCTTACTTTCACAACAGTAGCTCCTGGGCAAGCAAGTGCTGCAACTTTCAAAGGGATTCCTTTTGAACAGCAGCAAATCATTAAAGAATTATTGGAGAAAAACGAGCGCGTCATCAACATTCTCATCAATTCATTTGTTGAAGAAGACAACAGCTACACATTTGATGTGAAAAAAGCTGTTGAGCTCGGACTAACTGAAGAAGAAGCGGCGACTGCTGAGAAATTCTTAGATCGCGCAGCTGTTCTTACAATCGTTTTCAGTGAAAGCATCACTAAAAACGAAAAAGGGAAATTGATCTTTGATGCAGCAAAAGCTGTTGAACTTGGTCTTACGAAAGAAGAAGCTGCTAAATTCGAAAAACTTTTCAAATCAGTGATCAGACTTGCTGATCTTGCTGGTGATGCACTTGTTCTAGACAAAAAAGGAAACGTTGTAATTGATTCAAAAATTGCAAAAGGTCTTGGATTCAGCTCTACTGAATTACTTGTTTTCAACCAAATGCTGAAGAAAATTCCTCAAGAGCAATTAAAAACGTTCTATGATGCAGTTCAAATTGCGAAAGAAAAATTAAGCTAAGCTCGAAAACCCCCCACCTGGTTCGCCCAGATGGGGGGTTTTTATTTCAGCCAATAAAGAATGATCATCATGACGTACCCTAAACCAAACACGATGCTTGCTCGGAATATTAACTTGCCATAGTAGCGCTTCTCGAACCTTCTTTTTTCTTCCTTTTCATTTATATATGGCGTCCGATCAGGTGTCTGTATAAGAGTGATTGGTTCTTTCATTTCTTGATAAAGTTGCCGGCAGCTCTCGCAAGATTGTAGATGCTCGGCTATTATTTTATTGGTTTCTGCACTTGTGTCTCCCTCTATATAAAGTGGTAACAATTCTTCGATCAAATAACAGCTCATTTATTGAACTCCTCACAATGTAGCATTCGCTTCAGCTCTAATCTGGCTCGATGAAGGGTTGTTTTGACTTTAGATAAAGTCCAATTCAAAATTTCAGCTACTTCTTCATATGACAATTCCTGAATATCTCTTAAAATGAGGACCTCTCGGTATGAATCCTTCAGCTGATTGATATGATGCCACAGCCTTTGAATGTCAGCTTGTGTTTCGATGTGGTCCTCTGGTGTCATAAAGGACTGCTGCTCTAAGTAATCAACATCTTCTACATTCGTAAATGTCCATTTGATTTTCCGGCGATAGTCATTCACAAATGTATGATAAGCAATGGTATAAAGCCATGTTTTCATACTAGAGTGTCCTTTAAAAGAGGATAATCCATGTAAAGCCTTCATAAAAACATCCTGCGCAAGATCCTTGGCCGTTTCCATATTTCCTGTCCGCCGATATAAATATTTGGTGATTTCCTGAAAATATTCTTCATAGATTTTTTCAATTTGATCAGCTGGTCTGGACATTAGAAATAAAACCACACAGTCATCCAAATCGATAAGACAATGAAAAAGAAGTATAACGAGTAAATAAACCCCTTCATGCGCTTTAACTCATTATAGTCATTCTGATCTTCAATCAGCGCTGAACCCTGTTCATTCCCTATGACAACATGCTGAAATTGCTGTTCATGTGTCTTCATCCAGCTGGCTGCCTCGTCACCCAGCTCCCCTTCTTGATACAGTTCATATAAGTCTTGAAAGATGGCTTGTTTTTCTTTATCTGTCAAAACGGTGCACCTCTTTTGTTCGTCCATTTACTTCATAGATTTTACGCTCATTTGATCCGAAGGTTTGAATGATGACAAGCCATGAAATGTCCATGTCCCCTTCTTCGTTGATCATTCTGACTGGTTTTATTTGTTTTTTATAAATCATAGATGGTTTTTCACTTTTCAATACTTGTTGATAGACTTCATCACGATCTTTATTCGATACGGCATCCGGTATAAAGGACACTGGTTCCAGCCTCAGTTCAATTCCATCATGATCTCTAAACACACGCAGTAGATGAGAGGATCGGTTAAATGTATACTGTTTGGTTTCATTAGTGCCTGTCTTTTTCTTCACGTCTTCTGGCTTTTTCTCTATGAGCTTTAACAAATTCTCATCGCTGATTTCCCCTTTTTTCTGTTGAAGAAGCGATTTAGACAGCTTTAAATTGATAACATCTTTTGTGGAGCCATTAAACCGAAACTCCGATTGATCATTTGTTGTCACATTCACTTCATGCTGCCAATCCAAATAAAAATCATCAATACCTGTGATTTGATAAACTGGCGGCTTTAGATGTAAGTTTTGATACAGACTGTTTATTGTGTTTTTTATCTCAGTTTCCGTTATATTGATTCCGTCAATATCCTTTAATTTAAAGATGGCATTTCCATATTGCGCTTGTCGAAGTGTCCCCTTTTTCCAAGTAGCAAACGCAAAGCTTTCACTCTCGTTATGAGACATTTTTACTTTTGGCAGAAGAAGAACACTCGTCTCCCCGCCCTCTTTTTTGACAACTACTTGAATGCGATTGAGATCTATTGACCGTCCGCTTCTTTCAAAAAATTCAATTGTTTTTTTTCTATATTCTTTATCGGTCAGTTCCTTCCCCTCTACACGGCCTCGATAAGAATAACCGCTCAATTCGCCCGTAAATGCAGAAATGTTAACTTCATACTGATCAGCTGCAAACACATATTGATAAGGAATAGGCTCAGAACTAGCATTTAAATATAATTTCTGATCAGCTGGTACAAATTTTGAAGCAAGTTCTTTTGCACTTATGGCAGATAAAGGGCGATATTCTTCTGAGAAAGTATCGACCAATTCCGTTTTGGTGAATTGGAACATGGTATGAGGGATATTAACGATCGGGTTGAGTAATAGTAGAAAAAAGACAGCTATACACCCAGCACCCCACTGCCTTAGCCTCACCTTGTCTCGTAGTAAAGCACATAACAAATAAATCATCATAAAGCTTCCTGCTGCTGCAGCTAAAATCACAATCGATTTAAATGAAGATTGAAGCTCATACTTCGTGATAGAAGGATAAAAAATATAAAGCAGGGCAGCGAAAATCAGGCCATAAAACAACAGCGATTCCTTCCACTTCTGCTGCCAAAACAAACGGAAAAAAAGGTACAGTACCAAAACGGCAAAGCCAACCATGATCACTACAGTGATAAGGTCTCTCCATACTAGCCCTGTATCACCGCTGAGAAAGAACTTTTTACTTTCAGCAAAAAGGATAAACACTGTCTGACATAAAGGCAGAAGCAAGACAGATAAATCAAATGCAAAAAACATGCCTTTATTCTTTAAATAAGGAAGAGAGATCACATAATAAAGTGATGCAAGCAAGACATACCCATAGATGAGAAATTGCATGAAATCCGTCAGCACTTCAAATGTTTCAATCGTATACTGTCTGGCTAGGACTTGGTGGCTCATTTCAAGTGTCATTCCGCCTAGCAGGACTACTCTTAATACAAGCCCAGCATAAAATACATAATCACTTTTCTTTTCTTTCCATATAGGCAGTGTAATAAAAAGGACAAATAGTCCAAGTACACACCATTGAATGATGTGGATACTGTACTCATTTAAAATAAAATATCTTTCAAAATGGAGGGATAAATCACTAAACAAATCTAACATTAAAACACAATCCTTTACATCAAATTAAGGCCTCGTTCGTATAGACATTTCTCCTACCAAAAAGTTTCATCAAACACAAAAAATCACTTCATTCTCATGAAGTGATTTGGTTTATTTTTTATTTCCTCTGCCTTTTATGTAATCGTGTAAAATCTTTTCACAAACGGATCGATTTCCGGCGACGATACTGTTTTTCTCTAGAAAAGTTAGGCGTTCTCCATGTATATTTGAGTAGACAGCCCCTACTTCATCTAGAATCACACACCCTGCTGCATAATCCCACGGCGCAAGCCTTAACGTAACGTATGCGTCACTTCTGCCGCTTGCGATATAAGCGAGCTCAAGGGCAGCTGATCCAATCGTTCTCGTCCCTCTCACATCACGCACGAGACGGGCAAACGGTTTAGCATCAAAATAAGGGCTTTCGATCGCCCAGGTCGGGTTAATGCCGACAATGGCTTTTTCAATCGCTACATCTTTTAATGGCGGAAGCAGGGTATCATTCATATAGGCCCCTTCCCCTTTGACCGCATGGTAAAGTTCGTCATGAATGACGTCATAAATGAGACCGATTTTCCCTATGCCATTTTCAAATATCCCGATTGAAATGGCAAAGTTGCGTTTTTGATGGACAAAGTTCATTGTGCCATCGATTGGATCAATGATCCACACGATCCCATCCAGTGAGGTCACCTCTTCCCCTTGTCCCTCTTCTCCTAAAATGTGATGATCTGAAAATGTCGATTGTATCTTTTCAATGAAAAAACGTTCTGTTTCTTTATCGATATTAGTGACAAGATCATTTGGATTTGATTTTGTTTCAATTGATAGACCTTCCTGCATGGACGCTTTAATACGGCTTCCTGCTTCTTTTACCCAAAGCTTTGCAAGACGGTCAATTTCCACCCAGTTTGTCATCAGACTGTAAACCTCTTTTCTATGTAATACCTATTTGTATTAGCATACTGATATTATGTACGTAAAAGCAAGAAAAAAGCAGCTTCATACAAAAACGAACCGATGAATTGGTTCGTTTTTACCTCACCTTGTTTTACCCTTTAAGCTGCTCCCATTCTTTTCTTAGGCGCTCAAGCTTTCGTTTGCTGCGTTCGATTTGGATGTCATCTTTTTGCTCGATGGCTTCATGAAGCGTAGAAAGCTCATAATCCACCTCTAATCTCCACACAGCGATGCGATTCTTCTTCTCCTGTCTATACCCCTGCTTCACGATTTGCTTCATTTGGTCAACGCCCCTTCCAGAGAATGATTCATTCCTTGTCAGTTTTCATTGATAAAAAATTCAATCGATAAGAGAATTGGTTCTTGCTTATATCGTATGAAGCGATCGCATAACCGCAACGACATTCTAAAAATTGTGTCTTTACCTATTTATTATGTACCACAAAATCGTTGTTTTTAAACGCTGTCCTACTTCCTCTACAATCTTTGATCTGACAGTGCATCTTTTTTTGAGCTTGACCCAAGCTATGATAAAATATGATCAGCTAAAGAATACAGGAGGCATAATATGAGTGAAATGCGTTTTAGAGATAAAGATTTTGAGACATTTACAGTTGACGGTTTAGATGAACGAATGACCGTATTAAAAGAAAGAGTCCGTCCAAAGCTTGAGGCACTTGGTGAACACTTTGCACCACTTCTTTCTTCTATTACAGGAGACGAAATGTTTGTACATGTCGCAAAGCATGCTAGAAGATCAGTCAATCCGCCAAATGATACGTGGGTTGCTTTTGCAAACAGCAAGCGTGGGTATAAAAAACTCCCTCATTTTCAAATTGGGCTTTGGAAAACACACGTCTTTGTATGGTTTGCGCTCATTTATGAATCTCCTGTGAAAGGCGAGTATGGTCAGCTGTTCGAAAAAGAACTAGATACCATTCAGAAGAAAATACCACAAGATTTTGTTTGGTCTAAAGATCATATGAAACCAGATGTCATGCGTCACAGCGAGCTTGATGCAGAACAGCTGAAAACGCTGTTTGAACGTGTCCAAACGGTGAAAAAAGCTGAACTCCTTTGCGGCATTCAGCTGCCTAGAGAAGAAGTCGTTCAAATGAATAATGAAGAATACTTATCAAAAATCGAAGATGCCTTCCGCACGTTGACTTATCTATACCGCTTTACACAAAAAGAATCTGTATAAAAAAAACGAGCCCATGCAGGCTCGTTTCTGATTGTTGACAAAAGGCTAAAATGATCTTCATTTTAGCCTTTTGTCTTCTTTTCAGCGTGATAGAAAACCTTTGCAGTCTAGGAAGGACGAGTACCGGAGCGGAGCGAATTTGACATTCGTGAGCACCGGCACGCAGGACTGACACCGAATGCGAGGGTTTGTCTACACGCTGAAACGAGCCCATGCAGGCTCGTTTTTTCTTACATACGTATAACGGCTGTCTCTTCTGCCTCTCTTGCAGATTTCACTGTACGATAAGGAGAATACCCGCTTTCCTTTTCAAACGCTGCACAATGCGTCTTTTCCTCTGCTTTTGATGGCACAACCTCTTTAAATCGTTTATAAGTATCTAATAACTCCTGCTTCGCAATTCCTTTTTCATAGGCTTTTTCAACAGCTTGAAAAAACGAAATAACGGCAATCTTTTCCTCTGTCGTCCAGTCGACATCCATTGGATATTGATATTCCATTTACTTGTCCCTCACTTTAACACTCATTTCTTATTTGAACTTTTATTATAGCATCTGTTCGATCAGAAACCGATTGATTTTATGCTTTACATTCCGATCAGTTCATAATATAATTCTTTTGTTTTATGCAATGAAATCTGCCATTATTGGCACAATAATAGCAGGTATTTCGATGAAGGTGGGAAAGCAATTGTCACAACATGATACACCCTTATACACTGGACTAAAAAAGCATGCTGCAACCAATCCAGTCCAATTTCACATTCCAGGCCATAAAAAAGGAGCCGGGATGGACCCTGAATTCAGAGCATTCATTGGCGACAATGCATTAAGCATTGATCTCATTAATATAGAACCTCTCGATGATTTACATTCACCTCGAGGGATGATAAAAGAAGCACAGGAGCTCGCTGCTGAAGCATTCGGTGCTGACCATACATTTTTCTCTATTCAAGGAACAAGCGGCGCCATCATGACAATGGTGATGACCGTATGCGGACCTGGAGATAAAATCATCATTCCGCGCAACGTCCATAAATCGATTATGTCCGCCATTGTATTTTCTGGCGCAGTTCCTGTTTTTATTCACCCAGAAATAGACAAAGAACTTGGCATCTCTCACGGCATTACACCAGAATCAGCGAAAAAGGCGCTCACGGAGCACCCAGATGCAAAAGGTCTGCTTGTGATTAATCCGACGTATTTTGGGGTTTCAGCAGACTTAAAATCGATTGTAGACATTGCCCATTCATTTCATGTGCCTGTCCTTGTCGATGAAGCACACGGCGTGCATATTCATTTTCACGATGAGCTTCCACTATCTGCGATGCAGGCAGGTGCCGACATGGCAGCAACGAGTGTCCATAAACTCGGCGGTTCCCTTACCCAGAGCTCTATTTTAAATATGAAGGAAGGGCTTGTCTCAAAAGATCGCGTACAATCGATTTTGAGCATGCTGACGACAACGTCTACTTCTTATTTGCTCTTGGCGTCACTTGATGTCGCTCGAAAGCGATTAGCCACTGAAGGAAAGGCACTTGCAGATGAAGCCATCCGTTTGGCTGAATCAGCGAGAAACCGTTTGAACCAAATTGATGGCATTACGTGTATTGGCAAGGAAATACTCGGTTCAGCTTCTACGTACGATTATGACCCAACGAAATTAATTATCTCAATTAAAGACCTTGGGCTAAATGGCCATGATGTCGAAAAATGGCTGAGAGAAAGCTACCGGATTGAAGTGGAGCTCTCTGACCTTTACAACATTTTATGTATTGTGACCCCTGGTGATTCTGATGAAACAATCGATACGCTTATAACGGCTATGAAGGAAATTGCCGCAACCTCTACAAGTGAGAGCGGCACACAAGCGGTCACAGAAGTCCTGCTGCCTGAGATTCCATCGCTTGCCATGACGCCCCGTGACGCCTTTTACGCCACAACAGAAGTGGTTCCGTTTAAAGAAGCAGCGGGCCGTATCATCGCAGAGTTTGTTATGGTGTACCCGCCAGGCATTCCTATTTTTATACCAGGAGAAATTATCACAGAAGAAAATATCTCATATATCTTTAAAAACATTGAAATTGGTCTCCCTGTCCAAGGACCAGAAGATTCAACGCTTGAAATGATCCGCGTGATTAAAGAACAAAAACCAATTTTATAAAAAAGAAACATGCAGCCCCAAATGGAGCTGCATGCTTTTTTATTTATTCAGAGGCTTCATCACAGCAATGACAGTGACCACACGTTCCGTATAGCGTTGTCACTTTTTCATTTTCAAATTGATCAATGGTTTCATTGCAATCTTGACAAATAATTGTACCCACGTACATTCCCCTTTTCTTCATTCATAATTTGAAAGCGTTTAATCTATTTCATATCTCTATAATATGATGTCACATTTAAGTTGTCAACGGTTAATTGTATGACACATTTAAATATTTTTTATGAATATGTGCTTTTTTCTCATCATATTGAGGGAACGTTTCAATTGTATTTTGCTTCATATCAATTCTGTAACAATTGAGTAACAATCGAAAATTGTCAAAAAGGACATGATACACTAGAGTGACTAACAGGTAACCAGCTCCTAAAAATGTTGGGACAACCCCAAAGGATTTTGAGGTGAATAGATTGAATTTTATGAGGTCACTTCTCATTATATTCCCCATGCTCTTTGTACTTAGTTCATGCTCATTTGCGTATATCATACCGAATCAGACCGACCAAGTCAGTCATATTCAGAAACCAAGAATTCTCTTTTTTACAGATGCAGAAAATCTTGATAAAGAAAGTCCTTATTATGATGCAGTCCTCGATTTAAAGAATGAATATCCGAAGGAAATGTCAAAGATGATTGTGAAAGAAGATCGTAAAGGCTGGAAAAATGAAGTAGACGAATTGCCGGCTATTTTACTTGTAAATAATGAAAAAGTCATTGTGAAGGTTGAAGGAAATGTCAGCAGCAAAGAGGATATTTTATCGCCCTTGTGCCACGCTTTAGACCGCGTGAATACAAATTAATGGCCTACCCTTGCACTTATATATCCATATGAAAAAGCCCCTCATCTCATGAGGGGTTTTTCATATGGGAGCGCTCAAAAAAACCCTCTCCATCAAGGAGAGGGTTTTAATAGGTTCATTATTTTACGATATGAATTGGGCTTCCAATTGCTACTTCAGCCGTTTCCATTGTAATTTCACCTAAAGTTGGATGAGCGTGAATTGTCATTGCGATATCTTCAGCAGTCACTCCAGCTTCGATTGCAAGGCTAAGCTCTGAAATCATATCAGAAGCGCCAACACCTGCGATTTGTGCACCGATAACAAGACCATCCTCTTTACGAGTGATCATTTTCATGAAGCCATCAGTTGCATCAAGAGAAAGTGCACGTCCGTTCGCTGCGAATGGGAATTTCGCTGCAACGATTTCGATTCCTTCTTCTTTTGCTTCTGCTTCAGTGTACCCAACAGTTGCAAGTTCTGGCTCAGAGAATACAACAGCAGGAATACCAAGGTAATCAATTTCAGCTGGCTCTCCAGCGATTGCTTCAGCTGCAATTTTACCTTCGTAAGAAGCTTTGTGTGCAAGTGGTGGTCCATCAACGATGTCACCAATTGCATAGATGTTAGTTACGCTTGTACGGCATTGTTTGTCTGTTTTGACAACTCCGCGATCAGTCAATTCAACACCAACTTGCTCAAGACCAAGCTCATCCGTGTTTGGACGACGACCAACTGTAACAAGTACGTAATCAGCATCAACTGTTTTTTCTTCACCTTTTACTTCGAAAGTAACAGTGACACCATCAGATTTTTCTTCAACGCCTTTTGCAAGAGCGTTTGTATGGATTTCAACGTTTCCTTTTTTCTTCAGGTTACGTTTAACCAATGAGCTCATTTGCTTTTCGAAACCTGGAAGGATTTCGTCTCCACCTTCAAGGATGACAACTTCTGTTCCAAAGTTTGCATAAGCAGTTCCAAGCTCAGTACCGATATACCCACCACCGATAACAACTAACTTTTTAGGTACTTCTTTAAGCGCCAAAGCACCAGTTGAGTTGATCACGCGGTCTGTGTATTTAAAAGTAGGCAATTCAATTGGACGAGATCCAGTTGCAAGAATTGCATTTTTGAAAGTGTAAGTCTGTGCTGAATTTTCATCCATTACACGTACAGAGTTGCTGTCTACGAAATAAGCTTCACCTTTAACGATGTCTACTTTATTTCCTTTAAGAAGACCTTGAACTCCACCTGTTAATTTGTTAACAACAGAAGCTTTCCACTCTTGAACTTTTGTGAAATCAACTGTTACGTTTTCAGCTTTGATACCCATGTCTTCAGAATGCTTAGCATTTTCGAAACGATGGCCAGCATTGATTAATGCTTTTGAAGGAATACAGCCAACGTTTAGACATACGCCGCCAAGTGTTCCTTTTTCAACGATTGTTACTTTTTGTCCAAGCTGTGCAGCACGAATAGCAGCTACATATCCACCAGGACCTGCACCGATGACAAGAGTATCTGTTTCGATTGGGAAATCTCCTACTACCATGACATTACGCCTCCATTAAAATTAATTGTGGATCATTCAATAAACGCTTGATGTGGTTAAGGGCATTTTGCGCAGTAGCTCCGTCGATCATACGGTGGTCAAAGCTTAGGGAAAGAGCTAAGACTGGAGCTGCAACGATTTCGCCATCACGAACAACCGCTTTTTCAGCGATACGGCCAATACCAAGGATCGCTACTTCTGGGTGGTTGATGACTGGAGTAAACCATTGTCCACCAGCAGAACCGATGTTTGTGATTGTGCAAGATGCACCTTTCATTTCAGCTGGAGCCAGTTTACCATCACGTGCTTTTGTTGCAAGCTCATTGATTTCGTTAGACACTTCGAAAATTGCTTTGCGATCTGCATTTTTCACAACTGGAACGAGCAGGCCTTTTTCAGTGTCAGCTGCAATTCCGATGTTGTAGTAATGCTTTTGAACAACTTCATCTGTTTTATCATCGATAGAAGTGTTAAGTACTGGGTACTTTTTCAAAGCAGAAGTTAGAGCTTTTACAACGTAAGGCAAGTAAGTTAACTTGATTCCTTGATCAGCTGCAACTTGTTTGAATTGTTTACGATGTGCAACAAGGTTCGTTACATCAACTTCATCCATTAATGTTACGTGAGGAGCTGTATGCTTAGAGTTCACCATTGCTTTCGCGATCGCTTTGCGGATGCCGCTCATTTTCTCGCGAGTTTCTGGGAATTCTCCTTCAAGAACTGGAGCTGCTGCCGCTTTTGGAGCTGCTTCTTCTTTCGCACTTTCAGCTGCTTGAGGTGCTGCTTCTTGAGCTGCAGAACCACCATTAACGAAGCTGTCGATATCTTCTTTTAACACACGGCCGTTTTTACCAGAACCTGCAACTTTGTAAATTTCAACGCCTTTTTCGCGAGCATATTTACGTACAGATGGCATAGCGATGACGCGTTTGTTTGGGTCAGCATCTACTTGCTCTTGTGCGCCTGCACCAGTTGCTGCTGCCGCTTCTTCTTGTGCCACTTCTTTCTTCTCTGGCTCGTTACCAGCTTCAGCAGTACCTTGTACTTGAGCTTCAGTTTTTGCTTCGCCTTCTTCTTCGCTGCCTTTAAATTGAAGATTTTCGTAACCAGGTGCATCAAACGTAATGATTGTTTGTCCTACAGTTGCAACTGTTCCCTCTTCAACTTTTAATTCTAATACTTTTCCTTTAACAGGTGAAGGAATTTCTACAACTGCTTTATCGTTTTGTACCTCTGCTAAAACGTCATCTTCATTAATTTCGTCGTTTGGTTTAACAAACCACTTAACGATCTCACCTTCGTGGATACCTTCTCCGATGTCCGGAAGTTTAAATTCAAATGCCACTGTTTTTCGCCTCCTAGATTTTGTTGAATCCTTGTTGTGTATGTTTACACGGTCTTGTAATTGATAAAGGGGAAGAGAAATAAATTCTTTTCCCCTCTGTCATTTAATTAAAATTCAAGAACTTTCTTAGCTGTTTCAAGCACGTCTTTATGGTTTGGAAGCCATACGCTCTCAGCTTGAGAGAAAGCAAATACAGTATCAGGTGCAGCTACACGAAGTACTGGTGCTTCTAGGCTAAGGATTGCTCTGTCATTGATTTCAGCTACTACGTTTGCAGCAATACCAGCTTGTTTTTGTGCTTCTTGAACAACGATCGCACGACCTGTTTTTTCAACAGAAGCGATGATTGTTTCAATATCAAGCGGGCTTACTGTACGAAGGTCGATCACTTCAGCAGAAACGCCTTCTTTTTCAAGTTCTTCAGCAGCTTTAAGTGATTCGTGAACCATTGCACCATAAGTGATGATTGAAAGGTCAGAACCTTCACGTTTCACGTCAGCTTTACCGATTTCAATTGTGTACTCTTCTTCAGGAACTTCCTGACGGAAAGAGCGATAAAGTTTCATATGCTCAAGGAACACAACCGGATCGTTGTCGCGGATTGCAGAAATTAATAGTCCTTTTGCATCGTAAGGTGTTGAAGGAATGACAACCTTGATACCAGGCTGTTGTGCGATAAGACCTTCTAAGCTGTCAGCATGAAGCTCAGGAGTATGAACCCCTCCACCGAATGGAGAACGGATTGTCACTGGAGAATGCCAGCGTCCGCCAGAACGGTAACGCATACGAGCCATTTGTCCAGAAACAGAATCTAATACTTCGTAAACGAATCCGAAGAATTGAATTTCCATTACTGGGCGGAATTCTTGTAGTCCAAGGCCAATTGCAAGACCGCCAATACCAGATTCAGCAAGTGGAGTATCGAATACACGATCCTCACCAAACTCTTTTTGCAATCCTTCAGTCGCACGGAATACGCCGCCGTTTTTACCAACGTCTTCTCCGAAAACGAGAACGTTTTCGTCATTTTTCAGTTCTGTGCGTAACGCATCAGTGATCGCTTGAATCATTGTCATTTGCGCCATGGCTTACTTCGACTCCTTCTGTTTGTAAATTTCAAGCTGTTCAACTAAGTTGAATGGTTTCACATCGTACATGTTTTCAATCAAGTCAGTGACTTTTTGCTTAGGCTGTTCGTCAGCTTCTTTGATCGCTTGTTTGATTTGTTCTTTTGCATCTTCGATGACTTTATTCTCTTCTTCTTCAGACCATAGGCCTTTGTTTTCCAAGAATCTGCGGTAGCGTACCAATGGATCTTTTTGCTCCCACTCATTTTCATCTTCTTTTGTACGATATCTTGTTGGATCGTCACCAGCCATTGTATGTGGACCGTAACGGAATGTAAGAGTTTCGATTAATGTTGGACCTTCGCCATTTACAGCACGCTCACGAGCTTCAGCAGTTGCTGCATATACAGCTAATGCATCCATACCGTCAACTTGTACGCCTACGATACCAGCTGCAGCTGCTTTTTGTGCAATTGTTTGTGCAGCAGATTGCTTTTCAACAGGTGTAGAGATTGCATATCTGTTGTTTTGGACAACAAAAATCGCTGGCGCTTTGTAAGCCCCTGCAAAGTTGATACCTTCGTAGAAATCACCTTGTGAAGCTCCGCCATCACCAGTGTAAGTGATTGCAACAGCATTTTTACCGCGCTTTTTCAAACCAAGAGCTACACCAGCAGCTTGAATGATTTGTGCACCGATAATGATTTGTGGAGAAAGTGCATTCACATCTTCAGGCATTTGGTTACCAACAAAGTGTCCACGAGAGAACAAGAAAGCTTTTGTTAATGGAAGGCCATGCCAGATTAATTGTGGTACATCACGATATCCTGGAAGAATGAAATCTTCTTTCTCAAGTGCAAAGTGAGTTGCAAGCTGAGAAGCCTCTTGTCCAGCTGTAGGCGCATAGAAGCCAAGACGTCCTTGACGGTTCAATGAAATTGAACGTTGATCTAATACACGTGTAAACACCATACGGCGCATTAATTCTTTTAATTGGTCATCTGAGAGATCCGGCATTGCCGCTTCGTTTACGACTTCGCCTTTTTCGTTTAAAATTTGAAACGTTTCAAACTGCTTTTTGATGGCATCAAATTGCTTTTTGCTATCAACAATTGCTTTTTTTGTTTTTGCAGCCATTCTAAAGTCACCTCTTCCTTTCTTTTAACAGTCAATTTGTCGTGAATCCATTTATACATACAGATATAGGATAACCCAAAATACTCATATGACTCCTGTATTTAATAGCCACTAGGATCGTTGTCGAAACATTAGATGATCGCTCGTTTTTGAGTTCTTCTAACTGTATTAACGATAGTTCACAAAAAACTAATACAACTTCTGTTAACAAGGACTAGTTTACAACAAGAAAAATAGTCCGTCAATTGATTTAACGGCTTTATTTAAATAAATGTATTCGCTTTACTTTTTATAGTGAGCTGTATCAATCTGTTTAACAAACACCTCGAACTGTACTAGTATAGATTGTACTACTGTACTACAATAGAAAATGTTTGTTTTTGTCGAAAAATAAAAAAAGAGCTGTTTTTTTCAGCTCTTTTGGGATTCTTGATCTGCCGCTTTAGACAAAGCCTGTTTATGCTCATTCAATTGCTTTGTATATTGATTGAACTTCTTACCTTCTTTTCTGACTTTGCTATAAGAACGGTTCACCGTCTTCAGCTTGGATTTCAACTCTTCATATCCCAAGTCCTTCTTCTTTAAAGATTGATACAAATGCTGATCTTGTTTCAGCGCCTTTTGATATTCCTTGTAAAGCTGGTCATACGACGCATATCTTTTCTCAAGCGATTTGACCGTTTCATCTGCTTTTTCTTTTAAATCCGTATCTTTTATACGTCCGGCAGATTCCTTTACCGTTTTCAATTCTTTTTTCGATTCATCCATGCTGTCTTTTTCTGTTTTTAAATGTTCTTTTCGTTTCGCTGCAGATGCTAACGCCTGATCAGAAAGGCTTGACACTGTTTTTGTATGATCTTTTGTGGTTTGAATCATTTTTGTATAGAGCTGCTGCTCTTTTTTCTCATAGCTTTGCAGTGTACCTTGCTCTTTTTCAAAGGATGCCTCTTTTTCGCTCATTTTCGTCATCGCATCTTGCATGTCATGAAATGGACTTTGACCTCCGCATCCCGCCAGCAAAAGGGTACATATCCCCGCTAAAGCAGCACATGCTTTCATGCTTCTTCTCATCTGTCTCATCACAAGGTTCCCCCTTTACATCTCCACATACCACTATAATTTTTATAGGCGCTTGTGACAAGGAAAGAGGTCATCCTGATGAGCCGGAGAAGATTTTTTTCAAGTGATAGGCGCATGACTATACAAATAGTGCATTCATACATAGTTTATATTACACGCTTCGCCTTCACTTATGAGAGGCCGAGTGTATTTCCAAAGGAGGTCAAAAGTATGTCTAATTATAGTCATGGAAGTATGTATGGTGGATACGGCGGTCACGGGTATGGATACGGTGGTGGATATGGCGGTGGCTGTTGTTACCCAAGTTATGGCGGTGGCTACGGATACGGCGGAGGACGGACATTCGCTTTAATCGTTGTCCTTTTCATCCTATTAATCATCGTTGGCGCAGCATTCTTAGGCGGCGGTGGCGGCTGCTGCTAATGGCTGTTTAAGCCTCTGACCGGTCTCATAGGACCGGTCTTCTTTATTTCATTGCATATGTTGTGTATCATTTTATATACTTTACATACAAAGGAAATAGGAGTGAAGATTTGTGATTACCATGGAAGATATCGTACGGGACGGACATCCCGTATTAAGACAAACAGCTGAAGCGGTCGAGCTCCCGCCGACAGAAGAGGAAAAACAGCAATTAGCTGACATGATTGAATTCGTCAAAAATAGTCAGGATGCTGACATGGCTGAAAAGTATGGACTCAGACCCGGCGTTGGACTAGCAGCTCCGCAAATTAATATCAGTAAACGGATGATCGCTGTTCACTGTGAGGACGAAGATGGAGAGGAATACAGCTATGCCCTTTTCAACCCGCGCATTGTCAGTCACTCGGTCAAAAGAGCTTATTTAGCAACTGGTGAAGGCTGCTTATCTGTTGATGAAGCCATTCCTGGATTTGTCCCTCGATATCAAAAGATCAGGGTGAAGGCCACAACGCTTGAAGGAGAAGACATTGATATTCGCCTAAAAGGGTTCCCGGCCATTGTTTTTCAGCATGAAATCGACCATTTAAACGGCATTATGTTTTATGATCATATTCAAAAGGATCAGCCCTTCGCTGAGCCAGACAACTCTGTTGCGATCGGCAGATCATAAAATAAAAAGAAGACCCATTAGCCTAAGGGTCTTCTTTTTTTACTCTTCAATGAGGCCTAGATGAGTCACTGCATGGAATATGCCGTCTTCATCTACTGGCTTTGTCACAAAATCAGCCAAATCTTTTAATTCATTCACAGCATTACCCATGGCAACGCCAGTTCCAGCAAATGAAATCATCTCTCGATCGTTCAGACCGTCTCCAAAGGCAACGGTATCCTTTTGATCATAAGGCAGCCTTTCGATGACTCGTTTAATGCCTTCAGCCTTCGACCCGCCTTTTGGCAGGACATCTGTTGACAGCTCGTGCCATCTGACAAGATCAATTTCTTCGCGGAACGCCTCGTATTGGACTTCCTCTTCTGCCTTACAGAATAACAGCATTTGAAAAATCTCGTTTTCTTTAAAGTAAGACAAATCATGCTCAGGATGCTCTGTTTTTAAAGTCCCAATCCCCTCATGGATAAACGGATGATTTGGCACAGAAGCCTTCATCGTTTTTTCCCCCATAAAAACAAGCGGATGATCATGACGATCCGCCGTTTCATAAATTTGCTCCATCAGCTCCAGTTTCAGCGGATTGCCGTAAATGACCTCTCCCTCATACATGACATACTGACCGTTATAAGCAATAAAGGAGTCAAGCCCTAATTCCTCTAAAATAGGCTGAATCAAAAAAGGCGAACGCCCAGATGCAATAAAGAGATGATGACCTTTTTCTTTTAATAAGCGAACCGCTCGCTTCGTTGATTCAGGTATTTTTTTATCATGATCATATAAAGTACCGTCGATATCAAAGAAGATGACTTTTTTATTCATATCCCGTCTCCTGTCTCTTGTTATGTATACCCACTCCCTTTCATCATACAGAAAGATTCCCTCTTTCGAAACCACTTCCTATGAAAACGCCTATTTCCCACATATAACCATGTAACATTCAATGGAATCGTCATATAATACAAGTATAAAGAGAGAACGGAATACATGGTCTAATCTGACTTCAAACCGAAAGGAGGCGACCTGTGATGCTTCGTCGTCTGCGCAAGAAAATTAGAAGACAATGGAAGGACATGCTTCGTAAAAAATCGATTGCTTAAAAGGATCTTCCGCACATTTGCCGAAGGTCCTTTTTTCTCAGAGACTTTTCTTATGCGCGTTTTTTTAATATAATAGAATTAGCGAGTGTAACATACGGTATTTAAGGAGAGATTTGGATGATATATAAGGTATTTTTTCAGGCAAGTACTACTGAGGTACCTGTAAGAGAACACACAGATTCACTATACGTTGAAGCGGTTTCTGAAAGAGACGTACGCGATAAGTTGAAAAAACATAGCTACAACATTGAATTCATTCAGCCTGTAGACGGTGCTTTTTTAGACTATGAACGAGAAAGTGAAAATTTTAAAGTATTGGAGCTATGAGAGGAATGAAATTTGTTAAAAACGATCAGGCGGCAGTTTTTGCGCTCGGCGGTTTAGGCGAGATCGGTAAAAACACGTATGGCGTTCAATTTCAAGATGAAATCATTTTAATTGATGCTGGTATTAAGTTCCCTGAAGATGAGCTTCTTGGAATTGACTACGTCATCCCTGACTATACGTACTTAGTTAAAAACGAAGATAAAATCAAAGGTCTTTTCATCACTCACGGACATGAAGACCACATCGGCGGTATCCCTTACCTTCTCAAGCAAGTGAATATTCCAGTTTACGGCGGCAAACTCGCAATCGGCCTACTTCGTAATAAATTGGAAGAGCACGGTCTCTTGAGACAAACAAAACTTCACATTTTTGAAGAAGAAGATACCATTAAATTTAGAAAAACAGCTGTGTCTTTCTTTAGAACAACACACAGTATTCCAGATTCTTATGGAATTGTCGTGAAGACACCTCCTGGTAACATCGTACATACAGGTGATTTCAAGTTTGACTTTACGCCTGTTGGCGAGCCTGCCAACTTAACAAAAATGGCTGAAATCGGGAAAGAAGGCGTTCTATGTCTTTTATCCGATAGTACAAACAGTGAAATTCCAGAATTTACGATGTCTGAAAGACGCGTAGGCGAAAGCATTGATGACATCTTTAGAAAAGTCGACGGACGTATCATCTTTGCTACGTTTGCTTCAAACATTCACAGACTTCAGCAAGTCATTGAGTCCGCTGTTGCCAACGGCCGAAAAGTTGCTGTGTTTGGACGCAGTATGGAGTCTGCCATTGATATTGGACAAGATCTTGGCTACATTAAATGTCCGAAAAACACGTTTATTGAACATAATGAAATCAACCGTCTACCAGCAAACAAAGTGACCATTCTTTGTACTGGGAGCCAAGGTGAACCGATGGCTGCTCTTTCACGTATTGCAAACGGCACTCACCGCCAGATTTCGATTAATCCTGGAGACACTGTTGTCTTCTCATCTTCACCGATTCCGGGTAACAATATTAGTGTAAGCCGCACCATTAACCAGCTTTATCGTGCTGGCGCTGAGGTCATTCATGGCTCACTCAATAATATTCATACATCTGGTCACGGCGGACAAGAAGAACAAAAGCTGATGCTCCGTTTAATTAAACCCAAATTCTTTATGCCGATTCACGGTGAATACCGCATGCAAAAAACGCATATTAAACTTGCGAATGATTGCGGAATTCCTGAGGAAAACTGCTTTATCATGGATAACGGTGAAGTTCTTGCACTAAAAGGTGACGAAGCAAGTGTCGCTGGCAAAATTCCATCAGGTAACGTGTATATCGACGGAAGCGGAATTGGCGATATCGGGAATATCGTCTTAAGAGACCGCCGCATTCTTTCAGAAGAAGGTCTTGTCATTGTGGTCGTCAGCATGGACATGAAAGAATTCAAAATCTCTGCTGGTCCTGATCTCATCTCAAGAGGCTTTGTCTACATGAGAGAATCTGGAGACCTCATCAACGACGCACAAGATTTGATTTCAAAGCATCTTGAAAAAGTAATGGAACGTAAGACAACTCAGTGGTCGGAAATTAAGAACGAAATTACGGACACACTTGCACCTTTCCTTTATGAAAAAACAAGACGCCGCCCAATGATCTTACCGATTATTATGGAAGTGTAATAACAAAAAGAGACACGAGCCGACTGGCTGTGTCTCTTTTTTTCATCAAGCATTGAAAAAAACCGCACATATAATACAAGGTATACATGCAGTTTCTCATTCTTTTATGATTGAATTGGGAGGTGCTGAAAGCTTCTGACATCAAACAAGCCCTTTGTCGTCATTTTCACATCAGGAATGACTGGAAGTGCCAAGAAGGACAGCGTCAAAAACGGATTAAAGTCTAAGGAAAAACCAGTTTCTTTTAGTGCTTCATGGAGTTCATGGAGGCTTTCATTGACGAGATGTACCGGCTGATCTGACAATAAACCGGAGATCGGTAATGGCAGCGTATGAAGAGACTGGCCTTCTTTGACAACGGTCAAACCGCCGCCTGCTTCTTTTAACGCCTCAATCGCTTTAATAATATCGGCATCATTTGTGCCAACTGCAATTAAGTTATGTGAATCATGTGCAACCGTTGTTGCAATCGCACCCTGTTTGATGCCGAAGCCGCTGACAATCCCTACCCCCATTTCAGATAAACCTTGATGACGTTCGACAAGCACCATTTTTAATACATCTCTGTCTGTATCACTTGTAAATTGTCCGTTCGTTTCTGAAGGAGTGACTTGTTCTAATTTTGTTTCAAGCTGATTCGGAATAATACGGATGACATTCATTTTTTGATCGTCTGTGATAGGCAGTGCAATATCTTGCTCTTGAACGTCTACTGCATGAACAGATTGTAATAATGCTGAGCTCGGTGCGATCTTTTCGACACTCGGTTTGTACACTCCATGCTGCGCAACCAATTCTCCCGCAATAAATACGCTTGAGATGTCTACATGATGAAGGTCTGAGACGAGCATAAAATCAGCATCATAGCCTGGTGCAATGGCTCCCTTTGTTTTAAGACCAAAACACTCTGCGGCATTTAAGCTTCCCATTTGATAGGCTAAAAATGGATCTAAGCCTGCTTTTATGGACATCCGTACTTGCTCATCAATACTTCCCTGCGCCATTAAATCATCTAAATGTTTATCATCTGTACAAAAGAAAAAACGTCTCGCATTCTTCTCATTCACAGCAGGTAAAACGTTTTTCACGTTTTTGGCAACAGATCCCTCTCTCAGCATGACATACATGCCTCGTTTTACACGTTCAAGGGCTTCCTGTGCTGTTGTCACCTCATGGTCTGTTTGGACATTGGCCGTGCGGTAAACGTTTATTAATCGGTCTGTTAAGCCTGCTAGATGGCCATCAATCAGTTTATTCTCGTTTTGAGCATCAAGCAGCTTTTGAAGCATATCTTCTTCTGCCTGCTCCACACCGACATAGTCCATCACCTCAGCAAGACCAAGCACTTCCTTCTCTTGATAAAGGGGCTTTAAATCTTTCGCTTTTAATGTAGCACCTGATCGTTCAAAACTGACTGCCGGTACACAGGATGGCAGCATGAAATAAATATGTAAGGCAGCTTTTCTCGCTTCTTCAAGCATAAAACGGATGCCTGTTATACCTGACACATTGGCGATTTCATGCGGGTCTGTTACGACAGTTGTCACACCGCGCGGAACGACAGCTTTGGAGAATTCAGCAGGGGTAACCATAGAAGACTCGATATGAACGTGGCCATCAATAAAACCAGGTACAAGCATTTGACCTGCTGCATCCAGCTCCTGTTCTCCCTCGTACTCCCCTAACCCGACTATTTGTCCATTTTCAACAGCGACATCAGCGTCTATCCATTCCTGGTTAAACACATCCATGACTTTCGCATGTTTAATCACGAGGGCTGCTTTTTTTCTCTTTGCTGCTACCTCAATTTGATGTCTGAAAAGCTCCTTATCCAACGACACTGCCTCCTCCAAGTAAACAATATAATGTTTCTTATCGTAAACGAATCTGTTTGCCCAGTCAATGACATTTAGAGAAAATCAACCATATCAAAACACTGTTTTTTATTTCTGAATAGTGATAATTGCAAGAAAAATATGATGACTCATTTTTGAGGTTATACATGAACAAAGCAACCCTTTTCAGTGTCTATTTCCTTCTCAATGTCCACCTGTCATGTACACATTCATATAAAAAAACACCCCGTCATCGGAGTGTTTAATAATCGTTCTGCATTTCTCGTTTTTCAAAGCGTCCTATATCGGCTACTGCCCCTATGACAATGAGGATATCTTCTTTTTGAATCATTTCATCTGCCAGAGGGGAAACGATGACTTCTTTTCCGCGCTTAATCGCCACAATGTTGATGCCGTATCTTGCCCGAATATCAAGATCTAAAAGAGAATGCCCCGCAAGCCTGTTGTTTGCAACAATCTCAATCAGGCTGTACTCATCTGACAGCTCGAGGTAATCGAGCACGTTATTTGAAATAATTTTATGTGCAATCCGTCTGCCCATATCTCGCTCTGGATGAACGATGCGATCCGCTCCAATTTTGTTGAGCACCTTTTCATGGTAGTCATTTTGCGCTTTCACGGTGACCATTTTGACGCCAAGCTCTTTCAGCATAATCGTTGTTAAAATACTTGCCTGAATGTTTTCGCCAATTGCAACGATGACATGATCAAAATTACGAATACCAAGATTTTTTAAAACGGATTCGTCGGTCGAATCGCCAATGACCGCGTGTGAGGCAATTTTCGCGTATTCGTTCACTCGATCTTCATTCATATCCATGGCCATGACTTCAAGTCCTTCTTCGCTCAGCGCCTTGCAAATACTTCCGCCAAAGCGTCCAAGACCAATGACTGCATATTCCTTTTTCATGTTCAGACTCCTTTTATTTCACTTATCATGTATTTTACTACGGTTTGATTAATGAATCCATATGCGAACGAATTTTTTTGCGGAACGCTTCACTTAAGTAGAGGTCTGCTCCTTTTTCGATTTCACTGCGATAATGAGCTGGCGGAGCGATTTCTTCGCTCTTTTGAAGCACAAGAAAGGTTAAACAGTCCTCATAAATTTGATCACCTATTTTGACATCGACATAAGCCGGACGATATGTGCCCTCATATACTCCTTCTCGTTTATACAAATAACGAATGACATCAAAAGGAACCTCATATAAAACACCCTCTGTTTCGCCGCCGTCTTCTACCATATCAGCCCTTGATCCATCAGGCCTCACCAATGTAAATCTCGTGGTAAAACCGTTTAGTACACCGCCGCCGATGATTTGTTTGAAGTGATGATCGACTTCTGCCAGCTTAAATCTAGCATCGTCCATACAGGAGCCATAGGCAAAATAATAGAAGGATGACGGCTTCTGCTGCCACAGTCTATAAGCTTTCCAGCACCCTCTCTTTATTTCTTTCAGAGCTGATGTCTTCTGCTCTGGCAAAGTGTATGTCATGGCCTCTACCTGACCTTGATCCGTCATGACATTAATTTCCTGCTTGTCATACCCTTCCTCTAGTACGTCTATCTTATTCAACGCATCAGCGGTCACCTCGTACAATTCCCCGTATACAGTGCCTTTTCCTGCGGGAACGCACGCTGGGTATCCTTGACCTGTATCATAGATCCTTCCACTCATCCAAGCTGATTTAGCTAAAAGCCTGCTTTCCTTCATGTACGCTTCGTGGTGCTCTTCATGCAGCAATAGCGTCCCATATACAAATAAAGCTTTCATCGTCATGACATCACGTCCTCTCAACTTGCTGCTGCCTGCTTTTTTGACACACAGGCAAATAGATTTGAAAAGCTGCGCCTTTTCCAAGCTCACTGGATACGTCCATTCTTCCGTGATGATCTTTTAAAATCGTCGCACAGATGGTCAAACCAAGCCCTGTCCCTTCTTTTTTCGTGGAAAAGAAAGGATCATATATTTTTTGAATATCCTCTTCAGACATCCCTTTTCCTTCATCTTGAATGGTAATCTTCCATTCATTCAATACTTTTTCTGTAGATATGTATATGCTGCCACCTTCAGGCATTGCCTCAATAGCATTTTTAATTAAATTAATGAACAGCTGCTTCATTTGATTAGCGTCTGCTAGGATAGCACCGGCATCCTGCTTTTTAAATGGCTGTTTGAGATCAATATTTGAAAGAACTGCATTTGTTTTTAATAAGGTAATCACCTGTTCTAGGAGCTCATGAAGCTGGACTTCTTGAAAATGGACCGCTTGAGGCTTAGCCAATACAAGCAGCTCACTTAAAACAAAATCAATCCGTTTAATTTCGGAAAAGATAATGTCAAAATAATCGGTTCTTTCAGGATATTGTGTCTTCATCAGCTGCAAAAAGCCATTTACTGATGTCAGTGGATTTCTGACTTCATGGGCGATCCCAGCAGCTATTTGTCCAGCAACAGCCAGCTTTTGCGCCTGCATTTGCAATTGCTGATTGGATCTTTCAAGCTCAAGCTTTGCCTGCTTTTGTTTCGTAATATCAGCAACCGTCCCAATCCCTCCGGTAAACTGGTGATGCTCATCAAAATAGAGCTTGTAATGAACGTCTCCCCATACCTTCTTTCCCTCTTTATGGAGAAGCTGCAGTTCTACCCGCCCCGCATCCTTATGTTCCTTGATCACAGATAACAAATGCTGGACCACGCGCTCCTCTTGATCAAAGTACTGATTGTACATGGTGCCTAGACATTCATCTATGTCATAGCCTGTCATTTGTGTCCATGCTTGATTTAAGAAAATAATTTCACCTTTCTCGTTTGTTTCAAAGACGATTTCTTGCAAGTTATCTGTGATTCGATTCAGCCGCTCTGTCAGTTCGTGTGCTTCTTTTTCTCTCTTATTTAAGTCTGACACAAGTAGATTTAAGCGGTCTACATAGCCTGAGACAACCCAGATCCCTGTTAAAACCAAGACTGTAAAGGCTAGATCGAGCGGCCAATTAATTTGATAGCCGCCTAGATAATAAAAGAAATCCCAGCTTAAGATTAAAATAAATGCAAGAACAGATAACACGATCCGCACTTGATATGTTTTGTTCAAATGATTCCACCTGCCGCCCTGAGATTCTTTGTCAATTGTACCATTTTCCACTTATTTTTTGAGGGTGATGGGGCATTTTTAAGGAACTTTTTCAGAAAAAAATAGCCTGTTCTCAGCACAAAGGAAGAGAGCAGGCTATTTTAATTACTGCTGAAGAGCTTCTTGCAGCTCTTTTAACAGTAGTTCTGCGCCTTCAGCGCTTAATGTAATTTGACCATTTCCATAATCATGGTTCTCCGATGTAATCTCACCAGTCATGAGGCAAACGCCCTCTGGCTGGTATTTTTTCAAGACGATTTTCTCCCCATCTATAAAAAATTCCATACTGTCTTTAATAGCAATATCAAGTGCTCTTCTTAATTCGATTGGCATCACAATACGCCCTAGTTCGTCTACTTTTCTTACGACTCCGATAGATTTCAATTTCGTTCCCTCTTTCTTTCATTAGCTCAAGATCAATCTGTTTTGCACCAATTGATATATCGTAGACGTAAGAGATTCTCAAAAGGTTTCTCCTCTATAAAAATTTTTTTCATAAAAGAAAAAACAAAGGGAAAATTTATTGTGATTGTCAAAATGATACTTGAATTTTACAAGTTCATTTCAAGGTCATCACAAACCCCCACAAATGACATCAACCCTCTGAACTTTTAAATGTAAAATTGTTTAAAACAGCAAAAATAGAGATTGGGTGAAAACATGTTTCAAAATGCCGAAATTGGAATTGATTTAGGAACAGCTAACATATTGGTTTATAGTAAAAATAAGGGAATTATTTTAAATGAACCGTCCGTCGTGGCAGTCGATACAGAAACAAAAACTGTACTTGCAGTCGGAGCAGAAGCAAAAGAAATGATTGGGAAAACACCTGGTAAAATTGTGGCGATCCGTCCGATGAAAGACGGTGTCATCGCTGATTATGATATGACAACAGATTTACTCAAACAAATCATGAAAAAAGCAGGGAAAAATATCGGGTTTACCTTCAGAAAACCAACGGTCGTGGTATGTACACCTTCTGGTTCAACAGCTGTTGAACGCCGTGCCATCAGCGATGCTGTGAAAAACTGCGGAGCAAAGCACGTGCATTTAATAGAAGAACCTGTTGCAGCCGCAATCGGCGCTGATCTCCCGGTAGATGAGCCTGTTGCAAACGTCGTGGTCGATATTGGCGGAGGAACAACGGAAGTTGCAATTATTTCGTTTGGCGGCGTTGTCTCTTGTCATTCCATTCGAATTGGCGGAGATCAGCTGGATGAAGATATCATTACGTTTGTCCGAAAGAAATATAATCTATTAATCGGCGAGCGGACAGCCGAGCAGGTTAAAATGGAAATTGGTTATGGTCTCATTGAGCATGAGCCGGAATCATTAGAAGTACGTGGACGTGATCTGGTGACAGGTCTTCCAAAAACGATCACACTTAAATCTCATGAAATTCAAGGTGCCATGCGAGAATCACTTCTTCATATTTTAGAGGCGATTCGTGCCACATTAGAGGACAGCCCTCCAGAGCTTAGTGGTGACATTGTAGACCGCGGCGTGATCTTAACTGGCGGCGGCGCTTTGTTAAATGGGATTCAAGAATGGCTCTCACAGGAGATTGTCGTTCCAGTTCATATTGCAGCAAATCCACTTGAATCTGTCGCAATCGGAACAGGTCGTTCACTAGAAGTCATTCATAAGTTGCAAAAAACATTAAAATAATCTTCTTGTTCTACTTCTTTTTTTATCATTTCGATCATATCGTGAGAAATGGATAAACGTGAAGGAGGAAGAACATGTTGCTTGATTTAGGTAAACGAGTCGTTGTCACAGTTATTTTAACGGGTATTATTTTAGGAGGAATGAGCCTGTCGTTTTCACATATGCCCCCTTCTAATGCACAGCCTGTGAAACAACTGAACCGCTAAAAAAGCCGCACGAAAGCGGCTTTTTTATTTTGGCTTTAAGCATGCTCCCCATTTTCCTTTTCGGTCTTAAATCTGATATGATGAACATGACTAAAGGAGGGTTTTTATGAGTTCATTTGAAAAACAACTAGATCAATATGCTAAGACCATTGTTGAAGTCGGTGTGAATGTTCAAAAAGGACAAGAAGTCGTCGTATCTGCATCTACTGAATCTGCAGACCTTGTTCGTCTTGTCGCGAAACATGCGTATGAGCGCGGGGCGAAAAACGTACATATCCGCTGGAGTGATGGTGTTCTTGCCCGTTTAAAATATGAACATGCACCGCAGGATGTGTTTGACCAATTCCCAGAATGGGAAGCACAGATGATGGAAACCATCGCAAAACGCGGCGGCGCTTTTATCACGATCTTGTCAGAAAGCCCTGACCTTCTGCGAGGCATTGATTCGAAAAAAATCGCTGCACAGCAAAAGGCCGCAGGATCAGCCCTTCATACATATCGCCAATACGTTCAATCAGACAAAGTTGCTTGGACGGTCGTAGGCGCTGCATCAAAAGAATGGGCAAAAAAGATTTTCCCTGACCATACAGATGAAGAAGCTGTCGCTTTATTATGGGATCAAATCTTTAAAGTCGCACGCGCTGATCAAGCAGATCCTGTTGAGGCTTGGAAAAAGCACGATGAGTCACTAAATGAAAAGGTCAAAATACTAAATGAGCGCCACTACCACAAGCTTCATTATGATGCTCCTGGCACAGATTTAACGATTGAGCTCCCAGAGCAGCACATTTGGGTAGGTGCCGGCAGCGTGAGTGAGCGCGGCGTCTCTTTCATGGCCAACATGCCGACAGAAGAAGTATTTACCGTACCTAAAAAAGACGGTGTAAATGGGACTGTCTCAAGCACAAAACCGCTCAGTTATGCAGGAAATATCATTGATGAATTTACATTAATATTTGAAAATGGTCGGATTGTCAATGTGAAAGCGAAGGAAGGCGAAGACATTTTAACTTCGCTCGTTGAAACAGATGAAGGCTCCCATTATCTAGGTGAGGTTGCTCTCGTACCAGACGATTCACCAATCTCAAACTCGAATATTCTCTATTACAATACCCTTTATGATGAAAATGCATCGAACCACCTTGCCATCGGCAGCGGGTATGCGTTCAATATCGAAGGCGGAAAAGAGATGAATCGTGAAGAATTGGATGCAGCTGGTGTGAACAACAGTATTACACACGTCGATTTCATGATTGGTTCAAAGGAAATGAATATTGACGGGATTACAAAAGACGGGAAACGCGAACCGATCTTCCGTAATGGAAACTGGGCGATTTAATCGAAAAAAAGACATCCACTTATGGATGTCTCAGATTGTTGACAAAGGGCTAAAATGATCTTCATTTTAGCCTTTTGTCTTCTTTTCAGCGTGATAGAAAACCTTTGCAGTCTAGGAAGGACGAGTACCGGAGCGGAGCGAATTTGACATTCGTGAGCACCGGCACGCAGGACTGACAACGAATGCGAGGGTTTGTCTACACGCTGAGACATCCACTTTTGGATGTCTTTGCTTATTTATGCATAAAGCTCATCGAGTCTCTTTTGAATGTCTTGATCTGATAAGAACTCATCATATGTTGTTTGTTTATCGACGATGCCATTTGGCGTCACTTCGATGATACGGTTTGCCACTGTTTCAACAAACTGATGGTCATGAGATGAGAAGAGCATAGCTCCTTTAAAGCTCATTAAACCGTTATTCAGCGCTGTAATGGATTCTAGATCCAAGTGGTTCGTCGGCTCATCCAGCAGCAGAACATTCGCTCCTGACAGCATCATTTTCGATAACATACAACGAACCTTCTCTCCTCCTGATAAGACGCTTGCTTTTTTCTTTACTTCTTCCCCAGAGAAAAGCATACGTCCTAAGAACCCGCGTAAGAAGCTTTCACTTTGATCATTAGGAGAATATTGACGAAGCCAATCCACTAGATCGACATCGTTTCCTTCAAAGTATTCACTATTGTCTTTCGGGAAAAAGGCTTGAGATGTTGTAACGCCCCATTTAAACGTCCCGCTGTCTGGCTCCATCTCACCAGCAAGAATTTTAAATAAAGTGGATACAGCAAGCTCATTACGGCTTAAGAACGCAATTTTATCCTCGCGATTCATGATAAAGCTGACGTTATCAAGTACTTTCACACCATCAATTGTTTTCGATAGACCTTCTACTTGAAGGACATCATTTCCAATTTCGCGCTCTGGCGCAAAATGAACGTACGGATATTTACGTGAAGATGGCTTAATGTCGTCTAAAGAGATTTTATCAAGCAATTTCTTTCTTGAGGTCGCTTGCTTCGATTTAGAAGCGTTCGCACTGAACCGGGCAACGAACTCTTGAAGCTGCTTAATTTGTTCTTCTTTTTTCTTATTCGCATCTTGGCTGAGCTTCAGCGCTAGCTGGCTGGACTCATACCAGAAATCATAGTTACCGACATATACTTGAATTTTTCCAAAGTCTAGGTCCGCAATATGTGTACATACTTTGTTTAAGAAATGACGGTCATGCGAAACGACAATCACGGTATTTTCAAAATTAATGAGGAACTCTTCCAGCCACTGGATTGCTTGTAAGTCCAAGTGGTTCGTTGGCTCATCAAGAAGAAGAACGTCAGGCTTACCAAATAAAGCTTGGGCTAGTAGTACTTTTACCTTTTCAGAACCACCAAGCTCAGACATTTTCTTCGATTGAAGGCTCTCTGGAATGCCAAGACCTTTTAATAAGATCGCTGCTTCACTTTCTGCTTCCCAGCCGTTTAACTCAGCGAACTCACCTTCAAGCTCTGCTGCACGAATCCCGTCTTCATCTGAGAAATCAGGTTTCATATAGATCGCATCTTTCTCCTGCATCACATCATATAGACGTTTATGACCCATCATGACGACTTTTAATACTTCAAATTCTTCGTATTCAAAATGGTTCTGTTTTAAAATCGCTAAACGCTCACCAGGGCTCATATGAACATCGCCCGTCTGAGCTTCAATTTCACCTGAAAGAATCTTTAGAAACGTTGATTTACCAGCTCCATTGGCACCAATTAGACCGTAGCAGTTGCCAGGAGTGAATTTAATATTTACTTCTTCAAATAGTTTACGATCAGCAAAACGCAAACTAACATTATTTACTGCAATCATTTATTAATCCTCCATCACTCATTCATCATTATGAAGTATAACATGAATAACGTTTGATAGAAACGTCTCTCGCTAAGAACGAAGGCAATTTGTCCATTATGGTATAATAAATGGGAATGATTTATTGAAGGAGTTCGTGCGATTTGAGATTACTTACACTTATGGAATACTGTTTATTGATTTTCTTTATGGGTATTTATTTATCTGCAACAGGCTTTAATGCAAGGGATTTTGGCCTTTATATTGGGCTTGTGCTTATTTACACACTGGTACACATCTTTTCGAAACGCTTTTTACAAAAGCGAGGGAAAGAAAATCAAAAGGTCGGATTGTTTCGGTCCGTTTTAGCCATTACTGGGTCTGTCTTCGCTTCTGTGTTGGCGATTGTGATCATTGTTACGGTGCTCACGCCAAATTAAAACGACCCTTCTTTTAAAGGGTCGTCCATTCAAGCACTTTTCTCACACACCTGAGAAGGGTGCTTTTATTTTGTTTGCCGAATGTCGCCAAATGGGAAGAAAACAAATTCTGATGTCCCGACAACCCGATCCTTTTCAATGAGTCCAAGTCCATTTCTGCTGTCCATGGAATTGAGTCTGTTGTCCCCCATCACAAAGTAATCGTTTTTCGGTACTTTCACTGGACCAAAATCCCCTGTTAAATGCACTTCATACTCTTTCGCATGTGCCTTGTTCTCTTTTAAATAAGGCTCATCAACTTTTTTACCATTAATGTAAAGCGTATCATCCTTCATTTCAATCGTGTCTCCCGGAAGGCCGATCAATCGTTTTACATAATGAATCTTCTGGCCATCTTTTCCATTAATAATCACGATGTCACCTCGTTTGACACCACCTAGATAGTTAATGGTTTTGTTGACAAACAGCTTTTCCCCATCATGAAGAGTCGGTTCCATTGACTCTCCTTCCACCACATACGGCTCAAATATAAACGTACGGATGAGCAGGACGAGCGCAAGTGCAATTAAAATGGCTTTGATCCATTCAAACAGTGAACTTTTCTTCTCTGTTTTGTCTTGCTTTGCATCAGATTGAATATCATTTTCGTTTTGTTTGTTTTCTTCGTTCAAAATACTGCTTCCTCCTAAGACTTTCTGCTAAAAGACTTGAAACGTGAATTGAATAACTTTACTTTATCACATGTCATTTAAAAATTCACAAGACAACCATTCAATTAGATATTTTTTCCTAATTTGTTCATGATTAAACAAAAAGAAGCACCGCTCTTCACGATGCTTCTCTTCTGAATTACGCTTCTAGTTTGACTGGTTTTTTCAAAATACCCAGTAAAATCGCTGTTACAACGGCACCGATTAAGATGCTGATGATATAAAGAACCGGATGATTTGTTACCCAGAAAACGAATAGTCCGCCGTGCGGCGCAGGAAGCGTGACTCTAAAGAATTCCGTTAATCCGCCAGCCACTGCTGCTCCAATAACAGCTGAAGGAATTACGCGCAGAGGGTCAGCCGCTGCAAACGGGATCGCCCCTTCAGTGATGAAGGCAGCTCCCATGAAGTAGCATGTAATCCCTGCTTCTCGGTCACGTTTTGAGAATTTATTTCTAAAGATTGTTGTAGCAAGTGCAATACCTAATGGTGGTACCATTCCGCCTGCCATAATGGCAGCATGCGGTGCATAGTTTCCAGCAGCAATCATCGCAAGACCGAATGTGTAAGCCGCTTTGTTAATTGGGCCCCCCATATCAATCGCCATCATACCTGCCAAAATAATGCCCATTAAGACAAGGTTTCCAGTACCTAAAGTTTCAAGCCAGTGAGTTAATCCATCCATCACCATTTTTACCGGTGTGTTAACAATGTAATGCATGATGATGCCTGTGAAGAAAATACCGAACAATGGATACAGCAGAACCGGTTTAATCCCGTCGAGTGACTGCGGTACGAATGTGAATACTTTTTTAAGTAGCACAACGACATAACCTGCAAGGAAACCGGCAATTAGTCCGCCTAAGAATCCTGCACCTGCTGCCGACGCCATAAATCCACCGACCATACCTGGCGCAAAACCTGGACGATCTGCAATACTCATTGCAATAAATCCGGCTAAAACAGCAACGATTAAGGCAAGCGCATTATCTCCGCCAATTCCTTTTAATACAGCTGCAAATGAATTAAATGAAGGGTCCTTAGGATCTGCTGAGTTAATTCCCCAGAAAAATGAAATTGCAACAAGGATACCGCCCCCGACAACAAATGGAAGCATGTTGCTTACACCACTCATTAAGTGCTTGTAGAAACCACTTCTACCTTTGCCAGATGACTCATTTTCGTCTTTTGAAGAACTGCCGCTTGAGCCTTTATAAATCGGCGCATCTTGATTGACTGCTTTTTCAATTAATTCCTGAGGACGGCGGATTCCAGCTGTCACAGGTACTTCAATGACATGTTTGCCTTTAAAGCGTTCCATTTCAACTTGCTTGTCCGCTGCCACAATGATGGCTGGTGCTTCTTCGATTTCTTTTGCCGTAAGGGCGTGTTTAATACCGCCAGAGCCGTTTGTTTCGACTTTAATGTCAATGCCCATTTCTTTTGCTTTTTCTTTCAAAGCATCTGCTGCCATAAATGTATGCGCAATACCTGTTGGGCAAGCTGTTACTGCTAAAATCTTAGCTGGTTTACCTGATACAGCCGGCTCTTCTTGAACTTCCTCTTCTTCTTCATCATCGTCCTTGTCATGCGTATTGATGATATCGATGATTTCATCTTCAGTAGCCGCTTCAAGAAGCTGCTTTCGGATTTCTTCACGCATGAGAAGTGTTGATAAACGAGAAAGTGCTTCTAAGTGCGTGTTGTTTGCGCCTTCAGTTGCTGCAATCATAAAGACAAGATGACTCGGCTGCGCGTCCAGTGATTCATAATCTACACCAGCTGTCGAGCGGCCAAATGCAATGGCAGGCTCTTTTACACTTGCTGTTTTAGCGTGAGGGATAGCAATTCCTTCGCCAATACCAGTAGAGCTCTGTTTTTCACGGTTGATCACTGCTTCTTTGTAGCCCTCTTTATCATTTAGCTTGCCTGCTGTATCTAAAACAGTGACTAGTTCTTCAATGACTGCTTCTTTCTGCTGGCTGTCTAATTGAAGCTTAATTGTCTGCTTTGTGAGTAGTTCTGTAATTTTCATGATGACTCCTCCTTTAAATGCGTGTGACTTTTACTTGTGGTAATAGTGTGTCGACAAGCTCTTTTGTTCCAAGCTCCTCAGAAAATGCTGTAGCGCTGCCTGATGTGACGCCAAGCTTAAATGATTCTTCAATCGAAAGGCCTTTCGAAACGCCGGCTAAAAATCCTGCAACGACTGAATCCCCTGCACCAACTGAATTAACAAGCGTGCCCTTTGGAACATTGGACTGATAAACCCCTTCCTTACTGAATAAGAGAGCTCCATCTCCAGCCATTGATACGATGACATGTTCAGCACCTTGTTCTAACAGCTTCTTCCCATAAGGAATGGCTTCTTCCGCAGATGAGATGCTCGTCTCAAACATTTCACCTAGCTCATGATGGTTTGGCTTCATTAAGAACGGTTTCAAGCCTGCTGCTTTTTTTAGTGCTTCCCCGGAAATATCAAGGACAACTCTGACACCTTGCTTTTCGCACACCTCAGCAATACGTTCATACGTGTTATGAGGCAATGAAGAAGGAATGCTGCCAGCTAAGACAACGACATCTCCTTCAGTCAATGAAGAAAATTGAGACAGAAACGACTCAAATTGCGCTTCAGTAATAGATGGGCCGAGTCCGTTGATTTCGGTTTCTTCACCTGTTTTTAGTTTCACATTAATTCGTGTATCTTCTGACACCTCGTGAAAGGCTGTTTGTAATTGTTCGTTTTGTAAAAAGTCTTGAATATATTTTCCTGTAAATCCGCCTATGAATCCAAGCGCTTTTGATTCAACACCGTGACGTTTTAAAAGCCTTGAGACATTGATCCCTTTTCCACCTGGATATTTTTTGTCATAGGTTGAACGATTCAAACCGCCGACTGCGAAATCCTCCACGTGTACGATGTAATCAACTGATGGGTTTAAAGTAACTGTATAAATCATGTTTTCACTACCTTTATAACCGTTTTTTCATGGTAATTATCGAATGAATCCTCTTTTGCGTCGTTTGTGATAATGGTGGCTTCCTGTAAACTAGCAAAGGCTGAAAACGATATTTCGCCAAACTTAGAGGCATCTGATAAGATATAGGTTTTTTTCGCCTGCTTCATGGCTCTTTTTTTCATGAGCGCTTCCTCTGGATCAGGTGTTGTAAACCCCGCCTCGGGATGAATGCCGTTCGTCCCAACAAAGCTTTTGTCAAAACGGTAATTTTCCATCGCTGTCAAAGCTGCGGCTCCCACCATGGCTCCTGTTCGATGTTTCACTGATCCGCCTATCAGGTAAAAAGAAATTCCTTTTCTCATGAGTGCTTCAATGTGCATAACACCGTTTGTCACCACAACAATATCTTGATCGGGATCGATATATTCAATCATTTGCTGTGTGGTCGTACCAGCATCTAAATAAATACAATCGCCTTGTTTTAAAAGTGAAGCAGCTGCCTCTGCAACCAATGACTTTTCTTGAAGGTTTTTGGCAGATTTCTCAAATACATCTGGTTCAAGACGGATACTTGATATCTTGGCTGCTCCCCCATGGACTCTTTTAAGAAATCCTTTTTCTTCAAGGGCTGATAGATCTCTTCTAATTGTAGATTCAGACGCATCTGTCATAATCGTTAAGTCCTGTATTTTGATGACATCATTTTCTTCTAAACAGTCGATAATGAGTTGATGTCTTTCCGGTGTCAACAAGAAAACACCCCCTTTTGAAAACGTATTCATTTTGCGCGCACCTTTATTGTAATCGCTTTTTTCAACATTATCAATACAAAACAATCAAATACATTCAATAACTATCAAAATCTTTCACAATGGTCATCTTACCTTTATATGTACCATTTGTAAACTGAAAAATATGTGACATTAAGATGAAAGTCATGATCTTAGCATTTCTATCATTTTTCATTTCATTCAATGGAACTAAAAAAAGCTTTTATGCGATGTGCATAAAAGCTTTTGATGGTGGATTACAGGCGAATTCACACTGTTTGTATGCTTTTGTTCTTCTCAAATTATTCATATCTAAGAGAATCAATAGGATCTAGTCTTGCTGCTTTATTCGCAGGAATTAACCCAAAAACAATCCCAATAAGCATACTAAACAGCACACCGCCACAGATGACTTGCCAAGATACTAAGGACGGCCAGCCGGCAACTAGTGATACTAGCGCGGCGCCACCTAAGCCAAGTGCGATCCCCATCAACCCGCCGATCAATGTTAAGACGACAGATTCAATTAAAAATTGAACGAGTATTTGAGCCCTTGTTGCCCCAATCGCCTTTCGGATACCGATTTCCCTTGTCCTCTCTGTCACAGAAACAAGCATGATATTCATCACACCGATACCGCCGACAAGCAAAGAAATCCCAGCTATTGAGCCAATGATTGTTGTCATAACAGATGTGATTTGACCAATGCCTTCTGCGATTTCTTCCATATTGATCATTTCATAAGCATCTTCTGTATGATGATTTTCATTTAATAATGCAGCCGCATTCTTTCCTACTTCCTTCATTTGATCAGCATGTGCGACTTGAATTGACAACTTATCATATTCATTGATCCCAAATGTGGAGGTGAGCATAGCAAACGGGACAAATATTTCGTTCATATCAAATGAAAACATCCCTTTCTGTTTTGCTAAAACACCGATGACTTCAACAGGTTGTCCGTTCATCCAAATCATTTCGCCTAATGCCTTCTGTCCATTAAATAATTCTTTTTGTAAGCCTTCAGAGATGAGAGCGGCTCTTCTGCCGCTTCTAAAGTCAATATCTCTTAAATTCTGTCCTTCTGCTATTTGTAATGAATGTACATTCGTATACCCTTCATTTATACCGTTAACTGTCGCATCCACTGTCGTATCTTGAAATCTCAGCTGCATTCCTTGTGCAGTCGAAGAGGCAACCTGATTCACCCCGTTGATTGTCTTAACGCTTTTTATGTCTTCCTCAGTAAATGTGGCGTCGAATAAAGCGTTTGGATTTGCATTTAACTCTTCGTCAGAAGGCGTATATGTCATATCAATGGTATTGTTTGGACCTGAAATCGACCCTTTTAGCATTTGCTCGCCGCCTTGACCGATAGCCACGACCGCAATGACCGATCCAACACCAATAATAATCCCAAGCATCGTTAAAATAGAACGTAATTTATGAGCTAAAACAGAATTCATCGCTATTTTGATATTTTCAAAGAGTTTCATTCATAGCGTCCCCTTGTGTCAATCTATCTTCAACGAGCCGTCCATCTCTTACAACGACCGTCCGATTTGTATACGCAGCCATTTCTTCTTCATGGGTGACAAGCACAATCGTTGTCCCCTCCTCATTCAGCTTAGTAAACTGTTCCATGATTGAGAAGCTTGTTTTTGAGTCAAGAGCGCCTGTTGGTTCATCTGCTAAGATAAGCTGCGGCTTATTGACAATTGCACGAGCAATTGCCACCCTTTGCTTTTGCCCTCCCGACAACTCACTTGGCATATGTTTCATTCGGTCTGCCAAACCAACCTTTTCAAGTGCCATTTCTGCGCGTTCTTTTCTTTCCTTTTGACTGATACCAGCGTAAATCATCGGAAGCTCAACATTACGCCTCGCATTTAACCTCGGCAGCAGGTGAAATTGCTGAAAGACAAATCCAATGAATTGATTTCGAATCACTGCAAGCTCTTGATCCTTTGCAGCTGACAGCTCTCTTCCTTGAAAATGATATTGTCCTGTGGTTGGCCGGTCTAAACAGCCAATGATATTCATTAACGTCGATTTTCCAGAGCCTGACGGGCCCATAATGGACATATACTCGCCTTTTTCAATGACAAGATCGATCTCACTTAATACATCAAATGCTTCTTGGGCGACCTCATAGCTTTTTGTCACGTTTGAAAGCTGAATCATTCAGCATTCACTTCCATTCCGTCATGCATGTCATCTGATGGATGAGCAATGATTTGATCCTCTGCCTTGACACCTTTTGTCACTTCAAGGTCATTACCTGACGTTTCCCCTAGCACCACTTTTACTTTTTTAAGTACATTCTTTTTGACAACATAAACGTATTGTCCATCATCCTCTTTTTTTACAGCTGATTCAGGAATCGTTTGGGCTTGACGCTTATCTGTTTCAATTTCCATGATCATTTTAAAACCAGGTTTCGCTTCAGGTTTTTTTCCCTTTATTTCGATTTCAACAGGATATTGTACCGTTTGATCACCTGCAGTTGTTTCGGATGCTGCCTGAGCAGGTACAGCCCCCACTTTTTTCACGACCCCTTGCCAGCTCTTTCCGCGAATGACATCAGATGTAACCTTTACTTTTTGTTTCTTTTTCACTTTTATGGCGTCATACTCAGAAATCAATCCTCGCACAATCATTTTTTTCTCATTGCCAATATGAATGATCGGCTGTCTTTCTTCCGGCTTTCCTGCCCCTTCTTCTTGCTCAATGGAAATCACTGTACCGTCAATTTTACTATGTACGGTTAAATCTTCTATTTGTGCTTTTACTTTTTCTTGGCTGATCTCTGCTTGTTTTTGTTCTAATTCAGCCGCTTTCAGCTCTAATTCGAGCTGGTCTCGCTCGTTTTTAGGATGGGCGACTGAGTCGCCTGCTTGTTTTTCATCTAATTCGCTCAGTCTATTTTGTAATTGTTCGCGTTTTAGCGTACTTGATTCAGCCGCAAGAGCTTGCTGCTGCTCTTCAAGCTCCAGCTCCCTATTTTCATATGTAAGAAGCGGCGTTCCAGCCTTTACCTTTTCTCCTTCTTTCACAGAAATCCCCTTCAAGTGTCCTTTTTCCTCTTCTGCATAAATGAACTGCTCTTCAGAGAATGAAAGTGTCCCTGGCGTCATTACCGTAGTGGTGATTTCTTTTTGTGTGGGTTTTACTGTTTTAATAGCTGCTGTCGAAGCAGGCTTTGATTGATTTTTCGCAATGTTAAAGCCAATAAATAGACCGATGACAATAATAAAAATGGATCCGATGATGATTTTCTTTCTCATAAAGACATTCTACCCCCAGCTTACTGATATGTTGATTGCGGTTCCTACATATTGAAGAATGAAAGAAATGACATAAAAGACTCCTATCATGATCCAAGATATTCTTGGAGATATATGACCGACTTTGATCAATAAAAAGCCTGTTAAAACAAGATTCCAGATCACAAAGAGATCAATATTAGCAAACACACCGAGCCATGGACCAGAAGTTTGAATGAGTGCATTTAAAGAGGTGATTGTGATGTTTTTTGGCACATGGAACAGGATGACGGACAGATGAGAAATAATCGTACCAATGATCGTAACTGGTGTAATAAACAGGACCGCTGAAAACAGCTGCTGAAACGATGCATCACCCTTTGCTAAAAATACGATGAACTTATATATAGCAGCATTAATCACAAGTCCGAGAATTAGACCAATTAGCGTCACCACATAAACGACCGATACCGGCAAGCTTAAATCTGCCCACATTCCTTCATTCACTAGCTCTGACAAATAAGTCACAATCACTGTTAAAAGAAGCACACAGGATAAAGGCCACCAAACCACCGGGCTTTCCCATACTCTTTTCAGGTGCTCTGAAGGTCTTGTGCTCACTCCAATGATCGTGGGCTTTTGCATATTTTCTTTCATCAAATGTCTCCTCTCTATGTCATGCAAGTATGCAAACGCACATGTTCTCTCTTGTTCTTTCTATTTTATCAAAAGATTGCCAATAAGTGATGGATGATTTGATTTTCTTATTTTCATTGAGGAAAAAATTTATCTATTATTCTATTATCACGAATGACATCCTCCAAATGACACCATGACCAGACCATATTCATATCAAAAAATAGAGGTTTTACTGACCTAAAAACATTTTATCAAAAAACCACATGTCTTTCGGAATAAATATCCTTTTCCTTTGAATTCGGATGGTCTTAGTTAGACACAACAATTTTTTGTTAAAATAATCCTAGTAATTTCGACAAATCCCGGCTTTATAGGACTATGATTGGTTTCTTTTATAGAACAAATGAGCCTTTAGTATCAATACTTTCATATTAAAAAATGAAAAATATAAGGTTTTTACTTGATCAAAAGTTATTTTTTCATATAATGTAAAATAGAGGTAGGTTAAATGATAGTGGAAATGGAGTCAAGTGAATGTTAAGAGAAAAATTGAAAACACAATTGATTTTACTTTATGAAAAGGAACAAGAAGCATGGCAATACTTTCGAAAGGAAAGAGAACTGATTTATCATGAGCTCAAATTACTTGATATGAAAGAAAGCAGACCCTCTAATGACAAAATATACTACGCTGCTAGATGCGTAGATATTATTAAAGAGAAAAAGGGAAGCATTGTGAGTACAAAAGAATTAAAAGAACAGCTTCAAGCCCAGACAGATTTCAATGTGAGACGAATTAGCGAATTGTATGATCTGATCCAGCAGCTCGACCCTCACATTTCTAAAGCACGAAGGGGATGTTTTATTTACGAAGATCACACCCAAATACCTCTACAATCTTTTCACACATAAAAAATTGGTTACAGCCGCTGGCCATAACCAAATCCTCTAATATCTATTATCCACCGCTTACAGGAGGAATGAATGCAACAGTGTCCCCGCTACGCACTTCAGCGTTTTCCCTCGTATATAGTTCGTTGACTGCAACCATCACGTTTTGTGCAGCATCAACACCATATACCTCCTGTAATTCTAATTTAATCTCATCAACCGTTGTTTGATCTTTTTGAATGATGATTTGTTGTTTACCGGCCTTCTCAGCAAGGCCGGCGAACAATAATACACTAATCAAGCTGATCACCTTCTTTCTTTGCAAGTTGAAGATCGCTAGGTTTCCCCTCTGGATATGAAACCGTTTCAAGCTGATCACCTATCCAGGCTTCCCCGTCTTCCCAATATTCTTTTTTCCAAATTGGAACGATTTCCTTAATTCGCTCAATGGCATATTCGTTCGCTTCGTATGCAGCCTTCCTATGAGGAGATGAAACGGCTATCACAACAGCAATATCCGTTATATCAAGTGTCCCGATCCGGTGCACAATGGCTGCTTCAGTTTCAGGCCACTGTTTCTTGATTTCTTGTCCAATTTGACTTAGCATGCTTTCAGCCATTGGTATGTATGCTTCATAAGTTAAACGCAATGTTTTTTTGCCGTTTGTCCACTCTCTGACCGTCCCGATAAACGTCGTAATGGCCCCTGCCTTTCGCCTTGTCACATGCTGAATCAATTCGTTTACATCAATCGGCGTTTTTGTTATTTTAAAAAATTCAATCAAGCAGAGACGCCTCCCTTCAATAAGTTAAAACCAAATGTGACTGCGCCCTTTTCAAAGGCTGAAAACACTGGAAACGAGTAATTTTCGATTAATTGAAACTCTTGAGAAAAATAAATAGCTGCTTGTATATTGGAAAGAGTTGAAAGATCAATGAGCTCCTCTTCATTCTTTACACAAACGATTTTGCGGTATGGTGCCTGTTTATACCCTTCTATCAAGACAGCGTCTAATGGAAGATGCTGACACATGTTGAGCAACTGCTCTAACGTGATGTGCTGCATTGAAAAGTGAAATTCACCCTCTCCTTCCACGCCAGCGGCAAATGCACCTGCTTGAACATATCGATCGGTGTCTTTTTCTTTCAAAAGACGATCTGGTTTACCGCCATGTCCATGGTGTTTAAAGCAGCCTAGCTTCAGCCCGTCAAGTACAGCCAGCTGACAGAGCTTTTCAATCAACATAGTCTTGCCGCTGTTTTGATAACCGACCACCTGTAATATGCTTAATGTGTCATCCAGCATGGGGAACCCTCTCCTTCGTGCTGAAACAGCAGAACATGGACCTGATCACCGGCCTTAAAACCTCTTGTTCCTCCGGGCAGCACGATGAAACAGTTAGCATCTGCAATAGAGGTCACGGCACTTGATTTATCAAGACCTGTTGGGGTCACACTGAGCTGACTGCCCGTGAATTGTAGTGCCGCTCTGACAAATCGAGTGAACGGATTGGCTTTTGGAAAATCGTGTGTCAGCTTCGCCTCAGCAAAAGCAGGAAACGGCTGCTTCTTCAAAGACCATTTATAGATCATCGGTTTCACAAATAATTCAAAGCCAACAAAACAGGCAGCGGGATTTCCTGACAGCCCAAACAGCAGTTGACCATTTGGCATTGCAGCAACCGTCGTCACACTTCCGGGTCTCATGGCCACTTTATTAAACAGCACCTCAGCTCCCAGCTTTTCATAAATCGCAGGGAGAAAGTCAAAATCACCTACTGACACACCGCCTGTTGTGATTAAGAAATCTACCTTGCTTAAGGCTGCTTTGACTGCATGATAGCTTTTGTCAAAATCATCAGACACACCGCCTAAATCAAGCGGCTCTCCCCCGGCCTCAAGTATCTGGGCATAAACCATACTAAGATTACTGTTTCTAATCTTACCGTCCACCATCGCATCACTCACTTGAAGAAGCTCTGTACCTGTTGAGATGATGCCGATCACTGGCTTTTTGACAACTGGCACTACACCATATCCAAATGTCGCCAATAGGGCCGTAACGCCCGGAGTTACTTTGGTTCCTTTTTTGACCATCACATTTCCTTCAAGTACTTCTTCTCCTTGACGAGAAATATTGTCCCCTTTTTTCAGCGGTCTTTTAAGTGACATGTATGATTTGCCGTCTTTTTCGAAGGTCTTAGTCAGCTCAAGCATGATGACGACATTTGCTCCATCCGGGATTTTTGCTCCTGTCATGATACGGATGGCTTGAAAGGGACCGATGGTTTTTGCTGAGACCATTCCTGCACCAATATGGTCAATGACCTCAAATTCAACCGGATGCTCGCTTGACGCTTCTTTTGTATCTTCTGCCCGAAGTGCAAAACCATCATACGGGGAACGATCAAATGCAGGAACATCATGATCTGCTAAAATATCTTCTGCAATGAACCTTTCAAGGCTATTTTTTAAAGGCACCCATTCTGCTTCTCCATGCTTTTCATATTGATGGACTTTCTGAATGGCTTCTTCTACTGGAATTGGCTGACGTCTTTCCATCACACTTCACTCCTATATCCCTAGCAGTCTTGCTAGTAATGAATTGGCTGCTTTTTCATCATTCGTCCCATGGATTAATGCACGTCCACCTTTGAAAAAGACAATACGATAAGATTCATAGCGGACATGGATTAAGAAGTCATTCACTTCCACCTCACAAATAGATGACAGCCTCTCTTTCATATGCTGAAATGATAGATTTGCTAAATCTTTAGATACAACTTGAACTGTATCCCGTCCGCAAAGAATCGTCGTTTTTTTACGCTGCTCATGTAAATAAGGATAGGTTCTTTCTTCACCGCAGGATGGGCAGTTCTTCTGCTTAGTACGAGACAAATCCATTTTAAACGATGTCGCCTGCCAAAGATCAAATGTGACAAATTTCCGTTCGATTTGATCTTCATGTCCTGTTAAATATTTTAGCGCCTCTGTTTGCTGATAAGCAGAAACCATTTGAACTGCTGGAGAAATAATCCCCGCTGTATCACACGTCAAGCCGCCAACAGGCAGTTCTGTAAAGACACACGATAAACACGGCGTTTTATCCGGCAAAATGGTCATATACATCCCCTGGCTGCTCACACAAGCGCCATATATCCACGGCGTCTTCGTTTCCTGCGATAAATCATTCATCACCATTCTCGTCTCAAAATTATCCGTCGCATCAATGACAATATCTGCGCTCTGAAATAACGGTCTTAACAGCCTCGCGCCTGCATCTTCAATCAGGGCGTGTATGATCACTTCATGATTGATCTCTTGGAGACGTTTTTTTGCCGCAGCTGCTTTTGGCACATGTGCCTTTGCATCATGTTCTGTGTACAGCTGCTGCCGCTGTAAATTTGAAAACTCTACATAATCACGATCAACAATCGTCAACGTGCCGATCCCAGACCGGACAAGCCCTTCAGCGGAGGCAGTTCCAAGTGCACCGGCTCCAACGATCAGAACATGACTGTCAGCAAGCGCACGCTGACCCTTTTCCCCAACCGGAGGGAACAAGATTTGTCTTGAATATCGGTCATTCAATGCTGTTCTCTCCTCACCATTTTTATGTATCATATCATACCGTTTTCAGGTAAATCGCTTCTTTTATTGATATTTCGAAATTCATTTGGTGTTACGTTCAGTTCCTCCTCTGGGACGATGCGCACCTTAAGCCTTTGAAGTAACTCTTTGATGGCTAATTGATTCTCTTTTAAACACGCATCAATGGACGGCAGACAGCGGCGGTGATAAAGCGCAAATAAAGGCTGTAATCTGCCCTGAACAAGCGGGATGATAGCATCTACGTGCTCGCTGCAATAGGACGATAATGCTTCGGCGGTCTCCCTCCGTATGAAGGGCATGTCACATGCCATCACCAAATACCATGCTGCTTCTTGCTTTTGCATCGCCGTATACATGCCGGCAAGCGGCCCGCATCCGCGCACCTGTTCATCATCTAACCACACACTTCGTTCACCTCTTTCTTTAAAAAAGGGCAGAAGTGATGGATGGCTGATGATGACCGTCTGTCCTTTCAAAAGCTGATTTTTCACATGCTCATATAGTGGTTTTCCTTGATACATATAACTTGCCTTTGGCTCTCCAAAACGTCTGGAAGCTCCTCCAGCTAAAATGACATTCACTACATCCATTCTCTCACCCTCCTTGGATATGGTTGTTCTAATCGCACTCATTTCGCATACTTTATTGGTAACATGAATAAGGAGGGTCTATCTATGAACAGGCGCCATGCTTCTCCCCTATTCCATGACCTATCTCAAGAGAATTTATACTTAAAAGCTGAAACAGCCAAATATCAACAAATGATCTCTGATTTACAGTCCTCATATACGTATTCTAAAAATAAGAAGTTAACTCAAGAATATCATGAGATGAAAAAGGATTACACGCTATTAAAACAACAATTGGATGAAATGACCATTGATCAAGACGATGCAGCCTCAAAAATACAGGATCTCTCCTACAGCAAATCTGAATTATTACATAAAATAGTCCTTCTTCATGAAATGTTGCAAAAGGAAACCTTTCATAGAAGAAAAGAAACGGAAGAAAAACACCGGCTGCATTTAAAAGTGATCAAATATAAAGAAATCTCTCAACAATTAAATGAACGGATGCAAGATCAAGATCAACGGCTTGCAAAAGAGGAGAAAAAAGGAAATACTTTATCCGCTGTGATTGAGAAACTGCAGCAAACATTGGGTGATAAAAACTCAGAGCTCCATTTATTACAGGAAGGCGTCAGACATCTTCAGGAGCGTTTTTATGAAACACAAGAGAAATTACTGCAAATTGAAAAAGCAAAGGAAACGATTTTTTATGAAACGCTCACAAGCTATCAAAAGCAGTTAGCAGAAAGTGAGGAATGGATCGCATCTCATTTTGCTGATATTGACCAGTCAGCTCAAACAAATTCACAGCCATTCTCTCGAGACAGCTTCCTGCAAACAACGGAAGAAATCGAACCCATCTTGAAAAAGCTGAACGAACAAGTTCAAATACTCCAGGCACAAGTCGATGCGGTGCAGCGAAATGGAGAGGTCATGACAGTGAAGATCGATGGCTTCAAAAAACAGCGTGATCAACTGTCAAAGGAACGAAAAATTGTCTATACAGTTGACCAAAAAAAGTAATTCTCGCAATAAAAAACTGCTGGCTTTTACGTCAGCAGTTTCTTTTTATTTATTCGTCTTCTGTTTGAATGTCGCCTTCTAAAATATACTGTCCGCGATATGGCTTTTTCACTTCAGGATACATCTTAATTAAGCTTTGCATAAACGTTGTCATATTTGGAATTTCAAGACCGCTCTCTTTTTCAATCTCTTTTTGAAGCTCAGAGCTTTTAATCGCCGCATTATGACGCTTTAACGTTTTAATCGCAGCTTCACGAAGCTTAGCTGCCTTTGAACCAGGGCGGGCTGTGCCTCTTCTGCGTCTAGTAGATCCTTCAGGAATACCTACAGGTACACCGTTTAGCTGTCCTGTTCCTAAAGATGATGCAGGATTTGATTGTGATTGTGCCGGCGGCTGGTAGCTTCTCATTTCTTGTGCAGCCAGTTCAGCTAATACAGGCAGCGAATCCGTCTTTCTTTCTGTACGCACTTCTTTTTTTGTATCTGACACTAGACCTGTTCCTTGACGGTCTAATTCTCTTAATTTTGCATAAATCGCATCTCGCTCAATTTGATATTCACGGATGACCTTTACTTCTGCTTCGTTTAGTTGTTCCAATCGTAATCGTAACGCTTCCCTCTCATTAAACAATGGATTTCCCCCTCATCATATAAAAAATATTCTATAGTAAATATTAGATTAGAAAACTAATTTTATCAACTATTTTTTTATCATTTTACAGTTTGCTATCAGATAGGTATTTTCAACTAAAATTTTGCCAAAGAGGAACAATCGGCATCCATTTCATTGCCACTAAAGGCTTTTGACAAACTTTAAAATATTGTAAAAAATTTGAATAAACACTTATACTACTTGATTTACATCGTTATTTACCAAACTGAAATTTCTTTTGTGCAAAAACGTTCTGAATAGTAAAAAGTTAAAATCTTTACATTTTCATTTCAAAACAAAAAAGTAAATAGGTCTTAATGCCCTTTTGTTTCAGGAATATTTTTTAATAAACTCCCTCAATTTCTCTTTTCTTAGGAATGACACGTACATAAAAAGTCCATTCCGTGCAATAGGTCGCCTATTTTTGTCCATGAAAAAACCCCCATTTATGGGGGAAAGCCTATTCTGCAGCCTTTTCAGACTCAGAAAGCACTCGATTGACACGTTTCTCAAGCATTTTCATTCCGCTTCCGCCAGCTTGGAAGTGGCGCAGAGCACCTGTTTTATCAAATACATAATATGCTGGTACATATTCATTTTCAAAGGCTTCTGTTAAGTGATGATCACTGTCCACAAAAATTGGCTGCGTGATTTCATGCTCTTTCGCAACCTCTTTGATTTTATCTAGATCTAGGTCATCCTCTGAACGCGGCATATGAACGGCTACAACGTTTAGTTGATCCTTGTATTCATCACGGAATTGATTGACTTGAGGCATGGCCTCTTTACAAAGATGACAGCTGACTGACCAGAAATGAATCAATGTTGGTTTGTCACCAATTAGATCTTCTTTTGTTACTTCTCCATTTAACCATTCTTTTGCACCAGTTAGTTCTGGCATTGGTTGACGTAATTTCATTTTGAAGCGCCTCCATCCATTGTATGTGTCGAAACAAAAAGGTCTAACATCAGTTAGACCCTCCTGTTTCTTCAGCTATCAATTAAAGTGTTTTTTGACCAGGCTTCCAGTTAGCTGGGCAAAGTCCACCAGTTTGTAATGCTTGAAGAACACGTAATGTCTCATCTACATCACGACCGATATTGTTGTGGAATACTGTTTGATATTGAAGTTCGCCTTCTGGGTTGATAATGAATAGACCGCGAAGTGCAATACCTTCTTCTTCAATTAAAACGCCGTATTCTCTAGATACTGTGTGGTTTGTGTCAGCAGCTAGCGGATATTTCAATTCACCTAGACCATTTTCTTTACGGTCTGTGTTGATCCAAGCAAGATGCGTATGGATTGTATCAGTAGATACACCAATGATTTCTGCATCTAAATCTTCGAACTCATCATAACGATCGCTCATTGCTGTAATTTCAGTTGGGCAAACAAATGTGAAATCCATTGGATAGAAGAAAAGAACTGTCCATTTGTCATTCTTCATGTTTTCCTCTAAACTCACTTTTCCAAATTCCTTGTTAGCAAGTACTGCTTCCATTTCAAAACGTGGAGCTTGTTTTCCTACAAAACGCTCTGCCATATGTAAATCCCTCCAAAAAATAATATCTTTATACAGACTTCTAAGCTGTATATAAAATGAGAATCAAAAGTTGAAATTCTCATTTAGTTAATAACTTCACAATTACAATTATAATACTTAAGCGGTTTTTAGTCAATATTAATTAATAATAAATTTAATTAACGATTTGTCACAATCTCTTGCTCCACTTAACAAAAGTTTAACATGTCTTGCATAAGGGAACAAATGATTAGCTTCTCTATTAGAGCATACATAGAAAGGTTTTGAAGAACATGAAAGCATTTGAACAAGTAGATTGGGTTTCCATTATCCTCAATAGCAGTATGATTTTGCTAAAATTAATCGTTATTTTTGCGATTTATTTTATCATCAGAGTCATCGGAAACAAGATGATTAGGCGTGCCTATTCCACATTCTCTGAAAAGCATGACGTCTCTTTATCAAGAGCTCAGACGCTGCAAAGTCTCACGTTAAATATTTTCGCCTACATATTGATTTTTATTCTAGTGGTCATGATCCTCGACTTATTTCATTATAACCCGACCGCTTTGCTAGCTGGCGCAGGCGTTGTGGGGCTTGCGATCGGTTTTGGCGCTCAAGGACTAGTGAGTGATATTGTGACAGGATTCTTTATATTATTAGAGAAACAATTCGATGTGGGAGAATATATAACAGTTGCTGGCTTTGATGGGATCGTAGAACAAATTGGACTTAGAACCACTCAGCTTCGAAGCTTTGACGGCACCCTTCATTTTATCCCAAATCGAAGTATATTGAACGTGAGCAACCATTCAAGAGGGACGATGCAGGCACTCGTTGATATCGAGTTATCTCCAGAAGAGAATGTGGATCAAATGATCACAGCCCTTCAAGCTGCGTGTGATGAGGTTCGGGAAGAAATCCCTCAAATTATCGAAGGACCTCAAGTTGTCGGCGTGGAGGCGTTCGGCTCCTCTTCCCTCGTACTGCGCATCATAGCTAAAACCGAAACAATGGAGCAATGGCGGGTAGAACGAATCTTGCGCAAAAAAATGAAAGAAGTACTCGATATAGAAAAAGAGCAAAAAGAACCGGGATTATAATCTACCGGTTCTTTTTCTTGTTTGTTTTATTGAACACGCTGTTCTACTTCTTGACAAATTTCATCAGCCGTCATACCTGACGCAGTAATCACAGATGCTTTTGTCGTTGTGTCTGAAATGCCAAGAACATTTGAATCCAGCCCTGTGACCACATAGCAGTCACACTGATCCATTTGCTGTTCATTTTGAATACGTACGACGTCATACCCTTTTTGCTTCAGTAGTTCTTCTACATCGGATAAAGATGGTTCTACACCAATTCTTGTCATAATCAAGAACACCTCCTGTTCATAAGGTGTACAGGAGGCAGCTTGATTATTCATTCACCTGCTTGCTTTTTGAAATAAGCTGTCATAACGTTTACAGCTGTTTCTATCGCTTTTTCATCAGGCATGAGTTTTGCATGATGCAGGCCATATTCTGAATCGACCCCTAACCAAAACATGAATCCAGGGTATTTTTTCAACATGTAGCCAAAGTCTTCTCCTGTCATGGCTTCTCTGCATTCAACCACATTCGCAAGCCCTTCTCCGGCAACATATGACATAAATTCCTCTGTCAGATCCTTTGAATTGTCCACTTCGTAATAAGATGAAGGGTATCGCACGGTTGCCTTGCATTCGTAGCCAATTTCAATCCCTTTTGCTAGTGCTTCAATTCGCTTTCTCACCTTATCCATAGACTCTGGTGAAAGTGTACGAATAGTGCCGTCAAGCTTTGCATGCTGGGCAATGATATTTTGAGCCGTTCCGCCGCTAATCGTGCCAATCGTAATGACCGCACTATCAAGAGGATCGACATTACGAGAAATAACCGATTGCAGTTGACCTACAAGTGCACTCGCAGCCACAACCATATCATTCGCTAAATGAGGGTAAGCAGCGTGTCCGCCTTTTCCTTCAAGATCAATCACAAGCTCACTCGTATTAGCAAATAACAGCCCTGGCTTTGTGGCTATCGTTCCGACAGGATATTCAGGTGCAATATGCAGCGCTGTAATAAAGTCTGGCGTCCACTTTTTCAGCACATCGCTTGTAAGCATCGGTTCAGCTCCGCCTGGACCTTCTTCTGCCGGCTGGAACATAAATAATAGATCTTCTTTGATTGGCTCATGAACGAAATGATCAATGATTCCAAGTGCGATGGTCATATGAAGGTCATGTCCACATGCGTGCATGTTCCCTTCATGTACTGATTGAAATGGATACCCTGTCTCCTCAGGAATAGAGAGGCCGTCCATATCTGCACGATAAGCAAAAACGCGCTCAGGATTTGTTCCCTTTACTTTAACAAAAAGTCCAGTGCGCCACGTTTCCATCTCAACTCGATCTTTTGAATAAGCACCAAGATGCTTGATGAGATACGCTTGTGTTTTGAATTCCTTAAAACCAAGCTCAGGGATTTGGTGTAAATCTCTTCGAATGGATATTAATTGCTCACGATTTAACAAGTGAACTCGCTTCCTTTCCTCTATACGAATAAGACGTGGATATATATCATCCACGTCTATGTCTTCAACTGCGAATTATGTGAATTAAAGCTGACGCAGTTCTTGTTTGATTTCCGTTTTACCTTTTGTTTTTTCATCAATGTCTTTGATTTTCTTTGCAGGTGTACCTGCTACAACTGTGTAAGGCTCCACATCGTTCACAACGATCGCACCAGCTGCTACGACTGCACCTTTACCAATTGTCACACCTTCTAGAACAACAGCGTTCGCACCGATGACAACATCATCTTCTACAACAACTGGTTTAGCAGACGGCGGCTCAATGACACCTGCAAGAACAGACCCAGCACCGATATGACAGTTCTTACCTACTGTTGCACGGCCACCAAGCACCACGTTCATGTCAATCATCGTACCTTCACCGATCACAGAACCGATATTAATAGAAGCTCCCATCATGATGACTGCATTATCACCGATTTCTACTTGGTCACGAATGATAGCACCTGGCTCAATACGTGCTTTAATGTTCTTTAAATCTAACATCGGGATTGCAGAGTTGCGGCGGTCATTTTCCACGACAACATCTTCAATTTTGTCTTTGTTCGTTTCCAGCGCTTCTTGGATTTCGCTCCACTCACCGAAAACAACTCCAGTGTTTCCTGTGATGAACGTTTTTGCATGTTCACCAAATTTAATACCTTCTAAATCACCTTTGATGTAGACTTTCACAGGTGTTGATTTTGTACTATTTTGAATAAATGAAATAATTTCATTAGCGTCCATTTGTTTCATGTATGTATGTCCTCCTCTTAATTTATACTTCATTACTGTACCAAAGGAGAGTTTTAATGACAAGTGAAAGAGTTGACTCTTCAATGGAAAATAAAACAAGCGGGACCGATTACCCCGCTTCCTGCTGGTGAAGATGAACAAATTGTTTGCCAAAAGAAATCAATTTCTCTTCTTCTTCTCCTTCTGGATTCAGCTCAATCTTGACTGATGGCAAGACAATGTCACCGCCAAGTTCCTTCACTTTTTCTTCGATTAGGTCAACAGCTCCGCAAAAATGCTCATAAGATGTATCCCCAGAACCGAATATAGCAAATGCTTTTCCCGTTAAATCAAGCTCTTCCATTTCTTCATATAAATCAATAAAATCATCAGGAAGGTCACCATCTCCCCATGTGTACGCACCTAACATAATGTGCGTGTAATCATTGAGAAGCTCTGCATCAATATCCATCGCTTCATGCCGGTCCACGCTAGCTCCCGCTTCTGTTATTCCTTTTTCAATTAAATCTGCCATCGCTTCTGTATTCCCAGACATCGTGGCATACACCAATAAAACCTTTTCTGTCACTTTTTCTTCCTCCTTATCAATGAATCAATGCCGGCTCCTCATATGGCCTCACAAACTTGCTTTCATATAAACCAGCACAGAAAAAGTTTTCATTTTGATTGGCTACACGAAAACCGTGTCCTTTGATCGTATCAAACCATTTGAGCTCTTTTTGCTCAATATCAAGCTGATACACTTTAGAAAATCCGTGTTCATCTTGTGAGGTGGTCACATATACAATTCCATTATCCTCTGACACATCCAAAAATGATTCCTCTCTAGCAAAGGCCTGTGATTGAATATCATGCAGCATATTTGTATGTAAATCTAAAATTTGAACAGACCCCTTTTTTCCTTTTTTTGATCCTAATGCGCAAACAAGAAGATGTTCCTGACAGAGCAGCATAGAAGCTGTCATCCGGTGCTCCTCTCTGTTTAGGAGGAAAACCTGCTCACTCTCCAAGTCATACATCCATATTCCTCCGTGAACCTCATGAATCTGTGTTCCAATATAAAGGTGATCACCTGCAGCACATAAAGAACGAATAACAGGCGGGTGGTTCACATGAGCAAATGGCTTCATAATTTCCCAGGAAATCCCGAAATCATTTGACACATAAATACTATGTTTTCCATGTGCACACACAAACCCGTCTTTGCGTCCTGTAATAGACCAAACGACTGCATTTGTTGGAAATGATGATAGCGCCCATGTATTGCCTTCATCTCCTGATCTAATCACTGTGCCATTTTCACCAACACCGAATAAATAAGGTCCGATATAGCTGATGGCATGAATTTTATGCTTGAGCTTAAAGAGCTGCTGCCACCCGCTCTCCACACTGTAGTGAAAAATACCTTCCCGTTTTACAGCGACAAAGTATCCACCACTTTTAGAAGCAGCAACAGCTGTCGCTCCTTTATGAAACATGATTTTCAACTCGTTTCTCAGATAACGCCGCCCACGTTAAGAAGCTCGTAGCAAATTCCTGACAGCACGCCACATCCTCATCTGTATCTGGCGCAAGCTCCATTTTCAATGTTTCAGGAAATACGGATGCACCGGTTGATTTGAGCATGTTATGAAATGTATGGACAGCCTCACAAAACTTCGGGTAGCTGTAATCTCCAGATCCGAACACAGCTGCTTTGATGTCACTTAGTTCAAGCGTAGAGACCTCTTCATAAAAATCCTCAGCTTCATAAGGTAAATCACCATCACCCCATGTATAAGAACCGATGAACACATAATCGTATGAAGAAAGGTCCTCTGCATTCGTATCATCAAATTCCATCATCTCCGTATCTATCCCTTTTCCTTCAAGTGTTTGCTTTATGATTGCTGCCATATCTTCTGTATTACCAGACATACTCGCAAATGCAATTAGTGCTTTCATCTATCGGTCACCTCATCTAAATGATAATCATTTTCAATTATTATATGTACACTTTAAATGATAATGATTTTCATTGTCAAATGATTTTATGAAAAAGCTTTGACCAATCATTACTATAACCCAATGAAAAACCCGCTCATTCCAATTGGAAGGCGGGTTTTTCATATCGAAGAGATCATCGGTTCCTCATTCGTTCAATTCATCTATTCGAATAAAATATGGACCATAATCCGTTTCGTGCGTCATCACAAATGTCCATTTTTCATTCCAATCCATCACATACATATCGTTATAATCCATATTATTAGACTCATATCGTAAATCATTGATTAAAAGAGAGCTGGCATTTTCGAAAAGATACGCCTCGTCAACAAATTGATAAAAAACAGTACACTTATCCTTTGATTGGTGAAAAAATGCGTCTATCGCTTCAGCCTTTTCAAGGCATGTAACCATTCCAAAACTGCATAAATGCCATAAAAAATCATCTATTGATATCTCGTTTTGTTCTTTAATTGAAAGATGACTAGCAAAACGTTCACGCCACCTCACGCGCAAACGATCTCCCCATTCAGGTTTGTTCATTTTGATTAATTGATTGTTTTTCATAAGATCGAAGTCTCCTCTATGATTCGCTCCATCTATCTATTGGATATGCGTGCAATAAGTAAATTTAATCAAACTGATTATTTACCTAAAAAAGCACCTTCCTCTTCCAAGAAGGTACTTACACCGCATCACTTTCAAGCATTTCTTTGACCACACCGACAAATGCTTGCACCTGTTTTAATTGAAAAGAAGCTTCATAGCCTAGCAGCCATGTGTCACGTCCGATTTGCTCTCCATTCACGTCAACAAGCGGTGTTTTATGAACACTTTTTTCGTGGTCATATAAGGTGACTGAAGGCAAAATGGCGTAGCCGATGCCGTGGTAGGCCATTTGTTTACATGTCTCAATCTGGTCCACTAGAATCGTCTGCTTTGGAGACACTTTAAATTTTTGGTGCCACCAGTGCTGGATTTCCTGATAATACGTGCTGTCACTTTTAAATTGAATAAACGGGCGTTCTGTCTCGATTAACTCGTCCACGTCTTTGATGACAGAATCGACTAAATATAAATGATCTGTCATCAAATATTCCTTTGTTCCCTTCCAATCAGGGTTTCCGCGAATAATTCCAATGTGCACGTGGTCCTCGTATAAGCTTTTGAGCATTTCACTACTCCAGCCGGTCACAAGTGATACCTTCGCATTTGGATATTTTTCGACATACCGCTTTAACACTTTCGGCAACCAGTGCTGTCCAATAATGGATGCAACCGCAAGCTTTAGTGTACCGTGAATTTCCCCTTCAAGTTCATCGATTCGTTCTCTCACTCGATCTTGCTCAACCGTCACCTCTTTTGCAAATTGAATGATCTGTTCACCTGCCGAAGTCACGGTGAGCCCTTTCTGAGAACGAAAAAAGATTTTGGTTCCCCACTCTTTTTCGATCGTCTGCAATCTTTGGGATAAAGCAGGCTGAGAGACAAAGAGCCGCTCCGAAGCCTTTCTCATATTCAATTCTTCACTAAGCACAACAAGCATATGTAACTCCTGAAGCTGCATGGGCGTCCCCTTTCTCTCTATAAGATTTTCTTATTCCATATGGTCATTATATAAATTATAGCTTATGAAGGCAAAAAAATAAGCTGGGCTTCAGCTCATTTTTTCGCGGCATGAATCACTTCATTTAAGCGCTTTAATACAACACGTCGTGTAAATATTCCTTCAAAGACTTGCTCCTCATTTTCTACACAAACAAATCCATTATTCGTCACAGCGTGAACGCCTTTTAGCACAGGGTCCGTTGTTTTAAGTCTTGGAATATCAGTCAGCATGACCTCTTCTACCTTCAGTTGGTCCAGCTTTTCGAATTCAATTCGTTCTAAACCAAAGATCTTATCCATGATCATATTCGTTCCAATTAACCCATGCAGATGATAAGAAGGATCTAAAACCGGGATGGCTGTATATCCTGTTTTTGTTAGTACCAATAAGGCATGCTCAAGGTTATTTCCAATTTGAACATGTGCCACTTTATCTGCATCAATCATATGCTCGGCTATTGTTGACTCAAGCAATTGAGTTGGTTCTATCTCTATCATGTTTCTTCGACCCCTTTTCTCTCGATCATCAATCATACATTCCCCTTTACCATTAAGCATAAACTAAAACGAAATTTGTCGAAAGATTTTTTCTGCATAAAAAAGATACTCAGCTCCCGAGTATCTAATAGAATGTTAAATCAATATTAATTCTCAAACCTTACTCTGTCATACAATGTGATCAATTGCTTATACGTATTGTCATCGACATTTTTTGTTCCACATTCTATATCATTGATCTCACTGCTTAGTAATTCGACAGCATATTCCTGATTCAGCAATACGTTTAATAATAGCTTTTTCTCTTCTTCATTAAAACGATTTTCGATGACGCTCATCCAACATCAGGCCCCCTGTTTCATATATGCTTTTATATTGATTAGCAGGCTTTTGAATGTCTGCTTCCTCTCTATACAGCTAGAATAAGGAACTAGAATCGAATCGTCAACCGCACGTTTCGACAAGGTTTGGAGAAAAATGACGGAATTTATTTTGTGTATCGATTGGCATAGCAAAATGCTGCGTATGAGTCGGGTTTTATTTTAGCTTCAATTCCCATAGCTGTGATCATTCCGGTCATTTCCTGGATCAGCTCTTTCGTACTTCCTTTTTTTCCAATATCTAGATGGGCTTCAAACCGGAGGTCTGCCCCTTCCTCAGCAAACGGAAGAAGCAAATCCATCAGTTCTGTTAAAGGTCCCTCAAGGATGTCTGCACATACCTTTTGGCTAAACGCTGTCTCTAATGAAATTTTTTCTCTAAGACTTTGCACAGGCCTGCTGATCACTTGTTGTGTGAGGCAGCCCCAAGCCCCTTTGCCAATCCGGTGGAGATGAATTGCAGTCATAAATCTTGTGACATTTTGATTGACCTGAGAGTCCGTACCAATTGATAACACATAGGCGGATCTAGGGTCTTTTCGAATAAAGTCTTTCATTCTCATGACGACATCAGAAAACGCTAAATAATCTTCAGAAAGATTGTAGTAAAAAGAATCACTCACAGAAAGGAACTCCTTTTTAATGGTCTCTTATCCGAAATATGCGCTGATTGATCATCTTCCATTTGTACACAGCCAATAATGACACATGTATATTGCCGCAAATAAACGAAGGAATCCTTAGAAAAAACATTTCATACGATTCAGCTTAGGATTGTAGAAGCTCAAAAATCTCAATCGAAATCATATCAATGTTGTCAAATGGGAAAGTATTTGGCTTATCCCCTTGTTGAAAAACAGTCAATTCAAACGTTTGATTCTTTTCGAAATACTTAACACTACAGATTTTCTCACCGTTCACTTCGAAATAACGCTGTGCCGGTTCGTTTGCAGCTTCTGCTGTCTCTTGAAGACTTTGCAGCCTTGTAATGATACCCATTAATTGTGACATTCTAAAAAAAGACTCCTTTCAAAAAAACAACTCAAGATGAACCCGTATTGATTATACACAAGTCCTACAAAGCATCATACCATAAAGTGTTCTCAGATGATATTTTTCCTCTTGAATTCAAAAAAAGAAAAAGAATCTGTTTTTTTAGTTTGAGTCTTTTTTCTGATCTCATGCGCCATGTTTTTTATAAACCCGCAGATCTCATCAGCCGTTTGGCAATTTCGTCAAAATCCTCTTTGGAAATGCCTGGGGCAAACTCTTCCGGTAATTCTCTATAATCTGGCACAGGTGCTCCTTGAGGCGTACCCTCAATCACTGTGAGCGGCTTTCCATCAATCGGATGGTTGCCTTTCCAAATCTTATTAATGTCCTTGTAATCCGTATCACTAAATGTGTACAGCTTTGTATGGACATTTTGGTCTTCAAATTTCCTCGCTGAATCAAAGTATTTGTTGTCGAGGTTTGGGATCGGCAACATCTTTCCTAGATCTACACCCGTGGCTACCTCAAGCGCCTTTGCATATGCCACAACATGCACTCCGCCCCTGACGAGTAAATAACCGATCATCTCTCTTGCTGTAGGATGATCTGTCATTTCATATACGCGCATTTTGTGTGTACGAGCTCCGCATTCAAGGAAGAAGTTATGAAGGAGGTCAAGAATCAGGTTGCCGCTTGAGAACACATTCTCCCCGGTCCAAGGTTTTGCCATGGAATCAAACGGATAGCCTGTTTGAGCCGTTTGAATAAAATGCTGTGTATTTCGTTTATCGACAGCCGCTTTCATCGGTGTCGTATCTGGATCTCCGCCATGGGTGGTCCCTGTAATCATAAGATTCACAGCTGTGGTCACAAGTTCTACATGACCGAATTCTTCAGCCGTAATACTGGATACGAGGTCATAAAACGGTTTGAGTTTTCGTTTTCCTCTAAAGTTAAAGGATTGAAACATGTAATTATTTAATGTGGACATTTCACCGAATTTTCCGCCGAGTAATTCTTGCACAGCAGCAGCACCATTTGCATCTGGGTGATCTGGTCTTGGCAAATCAATCAGCAGCCGCTTGTCGCGTTTGATCATGACGTTCCCTCCTACCGTCTAACTATCATCACTTAAGATGTATGGAGGGATTGGGATGTCCTATGCATGAGGAGAAGATGAAAAGCACAAAAAAAACTTGGCGGGGGTAGCGCCAAGTTTTTTGGATCTTGATCTGATAGAGGGGTTGGGGAACAGAGAGTAGCTTCTCTCTATAACTAAATGATAATGATTATCAGTTTCATTGTCAACCATTTTTTATTTCTTTTTTCTATTTAAAAAAACAGCCTAAACGGCTGCTTTTAAATTAATCCATCTTGCTCATATAAATAGGCATACGGAAGGTCTATAAACAAATACATGTCTCCCTCTAACGGATAAGAAAACGTACGTATCCTCTCACCGGTTTCTAAATCGCTGTAAATATCACTGAAAAATCCTTTCCCGCTCATTCTCATTTGGAGAATATTCGCTAGGAAATAAGGGCGCCAGCTCCAGTTTTTCTCGATATATTCAGGCTGAAACAGCCATTCTTTTTCTTTTTTAAACACATTACCAGTGATTTGAAAGCCTTCTTCATTACACATATAAATCCGAAAGCTGCAATCCGTTAATTCTAATGCCAGCTTTTGGATGAGTTCATCATTTGTGCTGCATGATTTTTTTAATGTCGTGACCGCTTGATGAATTCGCTTATAAAATGTTTCAGAATGTTCGTAGACAGTTTGAAGTTTCTTTTTCTCATGGGCAATAAATTGCTGGAATTCTTCTCTCAGCTGATCTTTTCGTTTATTGCGGTCGATTAATTCCGCCACCGGCTCGTGAAGATAGAACCCTTGAAAGTATCTGCCACCATTTCTCCAAGCATATTGCAGCTGAAAATTTGCTTCAATGTCTTCATAAATTAAAGCCGCCCCTATTTTTCTCGCAAGCAATGAAATGCTGTACAAGACATATTCATAGGAAGGAGAAGGAGCCGATGCCCTTAATGCGTGTAAATCTATTTTTAATAGATCGGGTGAGAGCAAGGCAATCCGGTCAAGATTGCTGCTTTCTTTTCCAATATTCGAGATGGCGATTTTAATACCATATGTACGAAAATACGTTATCGTATGGTAAAGCTGTTCAATATCGCCGCTAAACGTATGCTCTGTAAATTCGATAACAAACCGATTAAGCTGAATGCCCCTTGCTTCATATTCCTTCAAAAGTTCTAAAAAGCTTTCACCATGATCAAGCATCAGGATATTTGCATCATGATTAATAAAAATGAGCAAATCATCATCTGCTGTTGTGAAAAGATCGAGTGCTTGCGTCAGTACTTTATGATCTACTTCCACTTTATATTCGTCAGGAATAGATGAATCCGTAAAGAAGGAGCCTAGGCTAACTGTTTCAGACTCAAGCTTCATTCTTCCTAAAATCTCATAGCCTATCACTTTTTGCTCTTCCGCACTGAATATGGCTTGATAGTGCGGGAAAACATCTTCAATATTCGTTAAAATATCCAATGGATCGACCATTTTCATCACCTGCTTCTCTCTTTGTGTGATTATAACACATCAAAAGCAGGTCTTACATCGTCATTCAAAATGGGGATTGGTTGAGCCATTGACCCCCATCCATCGTGATACAATCTCCATTTATATATGAGGCTTGCTCAGATAATAAAAAGCTCGCAAGCTCTGCAATTTCCTCTGGTGTGCCCAGTCTGCCAAGAGGAACACTATCTAATGTTCTTTGCGCTGCCTCTTCCGATTCCCACAGTTTATCCGCACCGCCTGTTCTCTCGATTGGTCCTGGTGCGATGGCATTGACGCGAATTCGATATTGCTTTCCCCATTCCACTGCAAGCGTTCGAGTGAGAGATAAAACACCTGCCTTTGCTGCCGCTGAATGCGCCACACCTACACCAGCACCCCATGCATAGGTAGCCACCATATTGATCATACTTCCCCTTTTCTTTTGACGAATCCAGTAATTGCCCACTGCATGACTGCAAAAAAATGTTCCATTTAATACAATATCTATGACAGCCTTCCAGCCGTTAGGAGACAGTTTTTCTGCTGGAACCAAAAAGTTTCCTGCAGCATTGTTAATCAGAGCGTCCACATCACCAAATGTATCTACCGCAAACTTGACCATTTGATCGGCATCCTCTGGATTTCGCACATCCATTTGGAAGTAAGCGATCGAGCCGCCATTCTGCTTTATTTCATTTGCCGCCTTTTCTAACGTTTCTTCCGTTCTTCCAGTAATCACGACATTCCAGCCTCCGTGTGCCAAATGGGCAGCCATCGCCTTCCCCATTCCGCTTGATCCCCCTGTGACAATCACTGTTTGTTTCGTCATTTGTTCTCCCCCTCTGTGGTTTTGAATGACTATTCATTCATTATTTTCTATCATATCATGATTGACCCTAGATGCACCATATGGGAGATTCATCAAATATGATGCTATACTTAATTTTATTTATAAAGGAGTCTTATATGAAGCAACTTTCTCGGAGACAGTTTTTAAAAGGAGCAGCTGGCGCGAGCATTCTCGGTTTTTTAGCTACAACATGTGGATACGGATATGCCAGATACATCGAACCACGCATGATCGATACCGTGTCACTGATCATTCAGGATGCTCAACTTCCAGCTTCATTTGACCAGTTTAAAATCGCTCAATTTAGTGATGTTCATTTAAGTGATACATTTCCTGCGAAAGAATTAGAATCCGTCGTCCAGCAAATCAACGCTGAGTCTCCAGACCTCATTGTGTTCACAGGTGACCTCGTTGATTTTCAAGCATCGATTGAAGAGCATGAAAAAGCGAAAGCATATTTGACCAAGCTCCATGCCCCGTTTGGTAAGCTCGCGATATGCGGAAATCATGACTACGGACCATTTGGCGTTGATCTTTATGAGAAAACGATGAAAGCTTGCGGTTTTACAATATGTAAAAATGATGTGTTTCAATTAGAAAAAGAAGGGGCGCATATTCAGATTGCTACATTGGATGACCTGATGATGAGTGTGCCGGATTATGACCTGATTAAGCGGGAAGTATCCTCTGATTTATTTACGTTACTGCTCGTACATGAGCCTGATGCAGCATTGGAGTTAAATACAACTCCCATTAACTTGCAGCTTTCTGGACATACCCATGGCGGACAGGTGCAGCTTCCTTTCTATGGCCCCATTCTCACAGCACCTTACGGCCATACATATGTGGAAGGTTTATACGGAAGTTATCAGCACCGAATCTATGTCAACCGCGGACTTGGGACAACAAGACTGCCACTTCGATTTTTAGCCAAACCTGAATTAACCTTTTTCACCCTCTCCTCTCGCATTTAGACAGAAGCCAAATTGCTCCTTTTTGCATATGTATAATCAAAGATCTTTCTCATGACAAATGTTAGGAGAAACCTTCCTTCGCCTGATTCCGTCCATATATATATCTAGTGACGGACATCATGGCTTCTTTTATTTGAGTGAAAGGAGTGTCCTTTGGTGCTGCGATATACGGTGAAAAATGGAGAAACCCTTGCTTCTATAGCACTTGATTTCCGAACAACAACAGATGCTTTAAAGGCTGCAAATCCGTCACTTCAAGGTCAAGAGCCTGTACAAAATGAGGTCATCATCATTCCTGGTCTGCCCGATCCTAGTTCGATCCCTTACCGCATCTCTGTTTCGATTTCAAGGAAACGTCTCGTATTGTTTTCTGGATCACAGCTTATTCGGTCGTATCCGATCGCAACAGGAAGAATTTTAAATATGACACCGACAGGTTCTTATTATATTGTCAACAGACAGCCAAACCCAGGAGGTCCCTTTGGCGCCTATTGGCTGAGCCTATCGAAAATTCATTACGGCATCCACGGTACGAATAACCCGTCTTCAATTGGTAAAGCTGTGTCTAGAGGGTGCATTCGTATGTATAATCAGAATGTCATCGAACTTGCTTCAATCGTTCCAAACGGAACACCTGTGACCATTAGCCAGTAGGAGAAATTAATTGTATGAATGCTTAAAATTTTATATGATATAAAGTGGGATCTTCAGGTTAAGGAGCGTATTTATGGATATTTTTAAAAACAGAAATTTTGTTCGTCTCTTTTTTGCAGCACTTGCTTCGCAAATGGGGACAACAGTAGGCAATATGGCGTTTGCCTTTTATTTGCTCGATCATTTTAGTCATCAGCCCGCCTATGCCACATTAGCAGAGCTCATGTATTCACTTCCAACGATCTTTGTCTTTTTTATGGTCGGTGTAGTAGCAGATCGTTTTGATCGTAAAAAAGTCGCAGAGAATTGCGATTGGATACGAGCTGGGCTGACGATTGTTTTATTCATTGTGATTTATTTCAATTCACTTCCACTTATTTTCTTGATCTTGTTTATACGAAGTGCCATTACGAAGTTCTTCTATCCAGCTGAAGCCTCTCTCGTTCAGGCGATTTTAAATAAAGATCAATATGCCAAAGCCGCTGGCTTAAATCAAATGCTGTTTAGTTTATTCATGGTATTTGGTGTTGGAATCGGTGCTATTATGTATAAGACAATTGGACTTCACGGTGCCATTACCATTGATTTGATCAGTTTTATTGTTTCAGGCATCCTGATTCGTTCATGTAACATTCCAATTGAAGCACGTCAGCCAAATGGACAAGCAGGCTGGAGAGGCATGACCATTAAAACGTCTCTAAAAGATTTTAAAGAAGGCATTCTTTACATTATAAAAAATAAATTATTGGCTTCTTTAATTTTTGGCTTTTTTGTTTTTGGTCTAGTCAATGGCGCATTTGCTGTACTTCCAATGTTTACAATGAAATATGGCCTTTCACCGGACCATTTTGAACTGCATACATCCTTCTTTACAATCGCGATCGGTGCCGGTCTACTTGTTGGCAGCTTAATGGGCTCTGTTCTCGCTAAAAAAGTAAAGATGCAATATCTCATGTCGCTTCCGATTTTGGTTGCAGGCATTCTGATTTTTGTACTTGGTTCCACCCATACACTATGGTTGTTTTATGTCACATCATTTGTCATTGGTACATGTATTGGACCGGTCAACATTGTCATTGGCGGCTGGCTGCCGAGAATCGTCCATCCTCGTCTGATGGGACGTGTGTCAGGATGGGTTGATCCACTTACCATGTTTGCTCAATCCATGACATTAGGTCTGATTGCGGTACTATTTCCAAAACTCATTACAAACGTTTCTTATATTTATTACGGAATGGGCGTTATTATTTTACTCGTTTTCCTTTTTTACTTCATTACACTGCCGAAGTTCAGCAGAGAAGCTGCCGACTTAGACGTGCAGCGAGAACTAAAAGGCCAGGGAGCGCAATAATTGAACAGGAAAAAGGGCTTTCTTTAAAAGGAAGTCCTTTTTTTCATAGCTGAAACGCCCTACGACGTTATTTACTCTGTTGATTGAAGCTATTTGAAGCAACATCAACCAATAGAGGAGTCAACATACCCTTCAATCGATCCATTCTTCTTTTTTAACTTTTACCTCTTACATCCATTCTATCAATCCCTTTCATTATTTAGCCTTTATTTCTTTTTTTCAAAAAACAGGAACGTGTATAAAATTGCAAAAATTTTTATAAAATTTCTTTACATCTTTGGAAGTTTTATAGTAGGATAGTCAGGTTGGAGGTGAGGGGTATGCTAAAAAGTTATTATTTTATTCATACAAAAGATGATCAAGGACAGTATGTTGTACATACAGAAGATTGTGCATTTTTAGGTGATGCTGCAAGCCGTAAATTGATTGGTCTGCACATGAGTGGCGAGAGCGCCATTGATGAAGCTAAACAAATGACGAATGAAACTGATTTTAATGGTTGCTTCTATTGCGCTTATTCAAGTCATAAGAAATAGACCATGTTGTTAAACCATATGTTCGACATGTTGTCAGGCATATGGTAAAGTTTCAGACGCAATATGTAAAAATGAATCCAAATTGAGAAACTACCCATTTATTTAAAATAGGTAGTTATCATGAACTAATAGTTCACTTCATATATATTTCATTCAGTCAATTCTTCTGCCCTTCTTGCAATGAACGTCTCTTCTCCTTTGCCCACCAATGACACCGTCAGCAATGGATTTGCCAACATTATCGAAAAAGTGCTTCTTCAAGATATCGCTCGTGCAAGTCAGCTACCGCTCTGTATGCTGCAGATCCTTCAATTAAAGAAGTTTATAGAAGTTACCTCCTCATTATGTGAAAGTTCAACAAAGCCTCATCCTGCTTCAAAAAACGGACTTCAATACAGAAATTGCTTACCAATGCAGCTTCAACTATGCTTAAAAGAATGAATATACAACACCTTTAGCATATAGAAAATGAAATGCGCCGCATTCTTTCCACCTGAAACAGATAGAAGAAAAATCATAGTGAATAGATGCTGTGTCTTTGCTGATCATTCTGCCATTTTTATATTCAACCACGTTTTAGAACCCTCCTGAATGGCTATTGTAGATAAGAGAGCTAGGAATCCTATCGCTTTTACAATAACTCTATTTGCAATTTACTAATAAAAACGTATAATTTATACTAAGCACAGGAAGACGAAAGACAAAGGAGAGAAAAAATGGACGATTATGCTCATACTAAAGACATAGAACCTACAGCAGAAAACATCGCAAAAGCCATTTATACCGTTAACCGCCATGCTAAAACCGCACCAAATCCCAAGTTTCTTTATCTTTTGAAAAAACGTGCGCTGCAAAAACTATTGCAAGAAGGTAAAGGAAGAAAAGTGGGCCTACATTTCTCTAACAATCCCAAATATAGTCAACAACAGTCCGACGTGCTGATTGAAATTGGAGATTATTATTTTCACCTGCCACCAACCAAAGAAGACTTCGAATTTTTGCCACACTTAGGAAATTTAAATCAATCATATCGCAATCCGAAAGCGAATATGTCATTAAACCGAGCAAAGCAACTACTTCAAACGTATGTCGGTTTAAAAGAAAAACCTACCGCCACAAAACAAAAATCACATTACACAAAGCCCGTCTTCAAACGACTCGGGGAAAGTTATTTTTAAACAAAAAACCACTCATGCCGAGTGGTTTTTTGTTTAGATAATAAAGTGATCGACTTTTTCAATCAGCTGATGAATTTCTGGTTTACTAATTTGATCATCTGCACCGATTGTTTCCCCTTTATGCCGCAAATCTTCAGTGATTAACGAAGAGAAGATGAGAATCGGAATGGAACTCGTTAAAGGATTTTCCTTCAACAGTTTCGTTAATCGGTGACCATCCATTTTTGGCATTTCAATATCCGTAATAATCATATCAATTTCTTCTGTCACACTGATTCCTTTACTGACAAGGTCCATGACGTGGTCATATGCCTGTTTGCCATCTTCAAAGGTCACAATGTTTTTATAGCCTGCTTCGGTTAATTCATTTGTTAATAAACGCATGAGAAGCGGAGAGTCTTCAACGACATAAAGCTTCTTCCCTGTTCTTCTCTCGTCTTTCTCACCGTCAAACATATGATACGTTTCTACTCCAGAAGCGGATTCAATATCATAAATGATTTTCTCGTAATCTGGAAGGAAAATCATTTTTTCATCAAGCTTAATGATGCCCGTTAAATGACGGTCCATCCCTTGATTGAGTGCAGTTGGCTTTTCAATTTCTTCCCAGCTGACGCGGTGAATTTGTGATACCGTTCCTGTATGGAACACAAATTTCCGTTGGTTGAATTCAGTCACAATATATTTCTCTTGTTCTGACTGATCTGACTCGACATTAAAAAAGGAAAATAGATTGATGACTGGTAAAATCTCGCCTCGTAAACTAATCATCCCTTCTACATCTTGATGAGAGTGCGGTACAACCGTCACCTCAACCGGCTGAATGATTTCTCTTACTTTCATGACGTTAATGCCGAATTGATTTGAACCAATTTCAAACTTCACAATTTCCAATTCATTGGTACCAGAGTCAAGTAAAATTTCTTGTTTGTTTAAAGCCACGGAAATCCCTCTATTCTTCAATATAAGATTGTACTTTTTATATCGGCAGCATAGGTAAAAAGTTGACGTTTCTTTACGCTTTCTCTCGTACGAATTGATGAATCACAAGTCCTATCGCTGCAAGAATGAGTAAAGACCCTAGTGCAAGGCGGCTTGCGAGATTTCCGTGCTCTGCAAACAGCAGAGTGACTGAGCCATAAATGATGGGTCCAATAATGGAAGACACCTTCCCTGAGAATGCAAAGAGACCAAAGAACTGTCCTCTCTTTTCCTTAGGTGTCAGCTCAATTATCAATATTCGTGATGCCCCCCAGCTTGCGCCGAGTGAAATTCCGAATAAACTGCCGGCCACCCAGAAAACCCATTCCGTTGTGGCTGTCACAGCCAAAATCAGGGCCACGATCAAAATCACATACACGACTGTAATCGAGCGCTTTGCCCCAATCGCCTTTGTGATATATCCAAATAGAAAGGAGCCAATGATACTTGAAATGGTCGACACCAGATAAAGCAGAATAAATTGCCCAGCGGTAAAGCCAATGATGATTTTGGCATAAACAGCCATCATCGCAATCGCTGTCTGTAAGGCATCATTCATAAAAAAGAAAGCAATCATAAAGATAAAAGCCGGCTTGAATTGCTTCATCTCTTTAAACGTGCGAATAATTTCTTTATACCCGCTGAAAAATGACGCCTTTTTCTCTTGCTGCGGCAGCGGATGAGGGTCTTTTACAAAAAAGAGAAAGGGCAGGAAAAAGAGAAAGAATAAAAGCGCTGTCGGAATAAATGCTTCATGAAATTGGTCATTGCCGACAAGTAAATAAACTGAGAGACCGACAAGCGTCCCTAAATAACCAACGGCAATGCCAAACCCAGAAATAAGCGGTATTTCATCCTTTGTCCCAAGATCGGGCAGAATGGTGTCATAAAACACTAGGCTCGAGTGATAGAAAAATTTTGCGATCACAAACAAGGTGACCACTACTAATAAGGAGACAGGCAGCCCAAACCATTCGCTTGAGAAATCAATTCCAGCAAAGATCCCCATCAAAAACGTACAAGTTATACATATTAAAGTAAACACTGTGATGTAGCGCTTCTTTTTTCCTGTACGATCGATCAGAACCCCGTATAATGGTGTAAAAATGACGAGAAAAATGCTGGCTAGTGCGTTTGCATAAGAAATAAACGTACTGGCGATCTGATCCATTCTCGCACTTTCTCCAATCGTTTCCTGCAAGTAGAACGGGAAGAAAATGGTGATCATATTGGATGAAAATATCGTATTTGCAAAGTCATACAATGCCCAGGCCAAAACGGGTGCTGTCAAAAACAACCCGAAGCCTGCCCCTTTTTTCTGCATGGTCTTTTTTCCTGTTCTCAATCGTTTGTCTCCCTTCCCTGCCTGATTTTTCACTATCATTCTATTTTATGTTATGCTTCACTCTTCCATACAAGCAATCTATACAAAAAGCACCCCTTACTATTGAGCAGAGGTGCTTTTTTTCTTTATTTCTTCACAACAATCGTACTTGCAATTAAATCGTGAAGCGCTTGTTTTTTCTCTGTGAAAAAGGCAATGATGTACCCAATACATAAGATTGGAGACAAAAAGACTTTTGCAAAAAAGCGGCCAGTTGCTCGTCCGAATGTTACTTTTTCGCCTGTTACTTTTGTCACTTTGATCCCAAGAGCCATCTTACCAAGAGTTCCTTGCAGTTTTGATGCTTCCATAATAGCGTAATAAAGCCATGTCAACACGATACCGATTAAGATCGATGCTACGTAGAAAAAGATAAGTCCCATAATGACAGCCCATTCTTCATCCGTCATGACGGTTGTGGAATAGTAATAGCTGTCATCCTCTAGCATAAATGCTGCCTCTGGGCTTGAGACAAAAAAGAGTGTGAACAAAATAAACATAATGAAGGCATAAGGAACACTGATAATGACGCCGTCCAAAAGGTGGGCAAGAAAGCGGTAGCCCACGCCTGCTAGCTCAGGATGCTTCTTTTCTTGAATGTGTGGTTCTGTTATGTTTGTTTCCATCCTATTTCTCCTTTATTATGTATGTTTTCTATAAATTTCTTATAATCATTCGTTATTATATCTTATGAATATAGTAAGATCAATGGAGCTGTACACTTTTACATATATTTTAGATCAGTTTGTTCTTAATGTTTTATGTGAATAAATACTGAAAATTTGTGAAAATCATGGCACTTCTAGTTCTTTTACCTCCTGATTTTTTAACATTTTGTGATTTTTTCGTCTTGTTTCCATTCTGCTGTTGACAACCGTTCTTCACATGGTACAATAGTCAAGGATTTTTTAAAGAAAGGTGTTCATGATGGGAACTGTCGTACTATTAAAGAACAACGAAATGACTGTAATTGAAGATATTTGCGAAGCTGATTTTTTGGACATGAAGCATGATTTGTCAAATGATGACGCAGCTTATATCTCTTGGTATGAAGATTACGATACTGCTTATGGATATTGATTTCATTTCATAGATGAAGCGTAAAAAAAGGCGATACAACCTAAGTTGGTTGATCGCCTTTTTTACGTTTGTGATGTTCTTTCACTTTCAGGCTCTACATGAATAAAGATTTGTGCATGCGGAAATTCTTGCTGAATCTTCTCTTCAATTCGATCACATAATTGATGAACATCTTCAATGGTTGTCTTGCCATCTACAATTAAATGGAAATCAATATATTCCTCTGCTCCGGATCGTCTTGTTCGAAAGTCATGATATTCGATGAACTCTTGACTGAATCCTTGAATGATTGCTTCTATCGATTGTTCTTCCTCGGGTGTTAGCCGGGCGTCTACAAGCGGCGGGAAGGCTTCTTTCATGAGTTTAAATGCTTCACGCATAATAAAGAGAGCGAGTATCATTCCAATGATCGGATCTAAGAAATACCAATCGGTTAATGCTACAAGCAATAAACTGAATGCGACCCCTAGTGACGTATACACATCTGTTAACAGGTGCAATGCATTCGATTTCATGGCAACAGAATGCACTCGCTCCGCCTCTTTGTTCACAACCTTCGATACGATAAAATTGATGAGCGCGCCTGTCAGCATCACCACAATGCCAAGCACAGGCAGCTTGACTGGCTCTGGGTGCATTAATTTGTGAACACATTCGTATATGATCCAAATGCCAGCAACGAAAATCAGCAAGGTCTCAATCGTTCCTGAAATATTTTCGACTTTTCCATGTCCATAAGGATGTTTAGAATCTGCTGGCTTTCTTGAAATACGAACAGAAATAAATGCAATAAAAGATGCCATTAAATCGAGAAAAGAATGAATGGCTTCTGATAAAACCGCAACAGATCCAGTGAGCAGCCCCACAATGATTTTTAAGATGACAACAAATGTGTTACTCATCACGGATAGAAACGCGATTTTCGATGTCTTCGCTGATTGTTCCATCTATCGTCCTCCTTTAGGAGATCGTATGTCTATGAAAGCAATTCCCATGACCTGATTCTCACGTTCTTTCAGTTTACACAGTTGTGACGTTTTCTAATCCTGTTCACCGCAGCCTGTATTTTCTAGTGAGGTTACGCTATAATAAATGTTGCTCTTTCTTCAATATATCACTCATGCTGTGATGAATAGGAGAATAGACTACAGATAATGATATCCAGTGCCTTTCGCGGGTGACATTTATGCAGTGAATGGTAAAATAGGATAAAAACATAAATTTTTAAGGTGATGAGAAATGGAGCATTTGCTGAATCCAAGAGTAAAGGATATTGAAATTTCAGGCATTCGAACATTTTCAAATCTCGTATCGTCATATGAGGATGTCGTTTCTTTGACGATAGGCCAGCCCGATTTTTATACGCCGCATCATGTCAAAACAGCTGCCAAAGCAGCCATTGACGAGAATTTCACCTCGTACACTCATAATGCTGGTTTCCTAGAGCTAAGACAAGCGATCCAGCACTACATCAAGAAGAAAGTCAATCTTGATTATGATACAGAGTCAGAAATCATTGTGACGACAGGTGCAAGTCAAGCGATTGATGCTGCGTTTCGAACCATTTTGTCAGAGGGTGACGAGGTCATTTTACCTGGACCTGTCTACCCTGGCTATGAACCGATCATTCGAATGTGCGGCGGGAAGCCCGTACATATCGACACAACGAATGCTGGCTTTAAATTAAATGCCAAACTGATTGAGGATGCATTAACGGAAAAGACAAAGTGTGTTGTACTTCCTTATCCTTCGAATCCAACTGGTGTCACGCTTTCGGAAGAAGAATTGAAAGAGATTGCCCAGCTCCTTGAAGGAAAAGACATCTTTATTTTATCAGACGAAATCTATAGCGAGCTGACATTTGACCGGCCGCATCATTCAATTGCCTCTTTCTTAAAGGAACAGACCATTGTGATTAACGGACTGTCTAAATCTCATAGCATGACCGGTTGGAGAATTGGCTTTTTATTTGCTTCAGCTCCAATTGCTAAACATGTATTAAAAGTACATCAATATAACGTGTCTTGTGCCTCGGCTGTCTCACAAAAGGCGGCACTTGAAGCTGTGACAAATGGTGTGGATGATGCACTCATCATGAGAGAGCAATATAAGAAAAGACTCGATTATGTATATGATCGGCTCATTTCAATGGGGCTTCCGGTCATTAAGCCTTCTGGCGCTTTTTATATTTTTCCATCCATTGAATCGTTTGGGATGAGTTCCTTTGATTTTTGTATGGAGCTGTTAGAAAGTACAAGACTTGCGGTTGTACCAGGGTCTGCTTTCTCTCCACTCGGCGAAGGGTATGTGCGTCTGTCCTATGCTTATTCACTTGAAACACTGAAAGAAGGACTTGACCGCCTAGAACAATTCGTCCTTGAAAAACGTTCCATTCATTTCACAGACTGAAACAACGGCTCTCTTGCCGTTGTTTTTATTTTGCAGGAAACATGATGTGAAATACGGTGCCCTTTTCGGGATGACTATCCACACGGATCGTCCCGTTGTGATTTTCTAAAATATTAAATGTCACCATGAGGCCAAGTCCAGTGCCTTTTTCCTTTGTCGTTAAAAAGGGCTCTCCTATTCGCTTCATGACCGATTCAGGAATGCCGACCCCTTCATCACGAATGGTAACGAGAATCCCATCTCTTTCTGCTTTGGCCGTAATGTCAACCTTACCTCCGTCCGGCATGGATTCGACGGCATTTTTGATTAAATTGATAAACACCTGCTTGAGCTGATTTTGATCCCCGTTCATCAGGAGATCCTCTTCTATCTCACTTGTGTTCATTAAAATACCATTTAAGTTCGCTTGTGTTTCTAATAGAGCCGTGACTTCGCTGATGATTTTTTTCAAATCAAGTGTCTGCATCGATGCCGTTTGCTGCGGTTTTGCCAGCATGAGCAACTCGCTTAATATAATCTCTATCCGGCTCAGCTCAGAGAAAACAATCTCGAAATATTGATCGCGATCTTTTGTTTTCGGTTTAATGAGCTGCAAAAAGCCTTTGATAGCGGTCAATGGGTTCCTGATTTCATGTGCAATGCCAGCTGCCAATTGACCTGCGATCGATAATTTTTCAGATCGGAGCATGAGCTCTTCTGTCTGCTTACGTTCCGATATATCTCTTAAAATAATTTGAACGGCTGTTTCCCCAAAGAATGTGGTTGGGATACACACCATTTCAGTATAAATCAGCTTGTGTTTAAATGTATGACAGCTCATCGTGACAATCTCGGAATCTGATGCTCTTTCAATAATACGCGACAAGCTCTTTTTCACTTTTTGCTGGTCACAGGAATGGATCTGGTGGAAAATATCCTTTCCTATTAATTTATCGTAATGCTCGGCTTCAAATAATTTAATGCCTGATTCATTCATAAACACCCATTTATGATCATGAATGACCGCAATCGTATCAATGGAGTTTTGGATGAGCAGCTGATACCGCTCCCGGCTTTTTTGAAGAACGGTTTGGAATTTCTTACGGGATGAGATGTCTACTAACAGCAAAAGCTCTGCCTGCTGATTTTGATAGATCGTAGGTGATGACTTCACTTCGATATGAATGCTGCTTCCATCTTTCCGCTTCCAAATCTGTTCAATCATTCCGACTGGAAGACCTTGCTGCAGCCTCGTAATTCGGCTTCTCACAATGTCATGGTACTCCTCAGCAATAAAGTCAAATGCAGATTTGCCGATCATGTCATCTCTTGTACATACCCCCATTAATTGAAGCATCGCATCATTCGCATAAACAATTTCCCCTAATATCGTAATACACAACGGATTTGGCAGCATGGCAATCAATTGTTCAGCTTCACTGACATGTTGGAAAGCCGGCAGACTGCCTAACGACTGTTCTGACACTTCTGTTGTTGTTTGAAACGCTGCTTTTTGCGGTTCAGCGTCCAGCACCCTCATTTTTAGGATCATTTCTCTACTTAATTCGCTGTCTAACTCATCACAAGCAACAAAATCAATACTTGCTTCAATCCATACAGCTGTTAGATCACTTCTAAGCAGCCTAAAGTGGCAAATCTCTAGCATGTGCTGATTGTAGAAATAACTCTCGACGAGAAATTGATCTTCGGTATGAACATAGTCTTTCAAAAAACACCCTAGTAAATCCTTTTGTTCATAGAGCAAAAGCTGCTTACAGTTAGAAGAAATGTAGAGAAAGCGGCCATTAGAAGAAAGAACGGCATGTAAATCGATATTCGAATAAAGCTGATTCGAATCTTTCATTTTTTGTTCCATCGTCGTCCGACCCTCCTTTTCATTTTTTAGGGTTGTCCTTAGATTGATGTATAAAAAAGATTCGCTAGAAAACCCGTATTTTCCTTCCGTCATCGAGGGAAACGTCCATATTTTCAACAAAAAAGAGCACATTCTCTTGCTGTGCTCTCTGCTGTTTACTGCTTTTCATATTTCTTTTGTAATTCAACGTACTTATCAATAATTTTACTTGGGATGGTTTTAATGACGGAATCTTTATCTGAGACATAAGGTGTCACGACACTAAAAGCCACCTTCGGATTGGACGACGGATAATATCCCCCAAAGGTTAAATTGTATGTGGGATTTCCCCACCAGCTGCGGTTGGCACCATAGTAAAAGGTTTGGGCCGTCCCTGTTTTTCCAGCGACATCATGCTGACCAAAGCGGCCAGCGGCAGTACCGCCGGTCGATGTGACCATTTTCAGCCCCATTTTGACGCGGTCAATATCTGCTTTCGAGTTGTTAATCGTGTTCAGCACCTTCGGCTCATATTTTTTCACGACTGGGCCTACTTCATCCTTCTTCGTTGGAAGGTGAACGCTTTTCACCACTCTTGGCTGAACGCGATTTCCTCCATTGGCGATCGTCGACATGTACTGGGCAACTTGAAGCGGTGTATACGTGTCATACTGGCCAATTGCTTCATCGAGCAAAAGTCCGCCGACCGTCTTAGGATGTGTCTGCATCCCGCTTGATTCCTGCGGCAGGTCGATCCCTGTTTTTACGCCAAGACCGAATTGCGCATAATAGTTTCTCATTTTTTGCAGGTGCTCAGGTCTTGCCGGTAACGGACCATCCTTTTGATAGGTGATGCCCGCCATTCTCATCGCTACTTGGAACATGTAGACGTTGGAACTTTTTTGGAGAGCCTGAAGGTCATTGACCCATCCAAGAACTTTGTAAGACTGTTTCGGCTTTCCATTACTTCCTGCAAAATAAAGCGGTGTATCCATATAGGATTGGTTGTGTGACATCCCGTCCTGATAACCGCCAAGTACTGTGGCTCCTTTGACAACAGAGCCCATTTCGTACTGGGTCGTAAATGTTCCGATGGCATAATCTGTGACGTCTCTGCCATCCATTTTCTTGCCAGACATTGCGAGAACATCCCCAGTGTTAGGGTCCATCATCACGACAAATGCGCGGTCCATCATATAGTTTCTCGCACTAGCGGATCTAAGCTCTGATTCGACGATCTTGTCGACTTCCTTTTGCAGCTCCATATCAAATGTCAGTGCAAGATCAAGTCCTCTTCGTCCCTCTGTCCGCTTGATTTCATCGAGCAGCTTCCCGCCAACCTGTGTATATTGAACAGTCGCTTTCTCTGGATTCAGAAAATCTTCGTATTGATACTCTAAATAGCTCTTCCCTACCCGGTCATTTCGCGAGTAGCCTCTTGCCATATAGTAATCTTCACGCTCTTTTATAATGCCTTGCTCTGGTGTGGTCACACCGCCAAGTACATTATAAAGGGTCTTTTCATACGGATATTTTCTTGTCCAATCATTGATGACATTTACACCATGCAGTTCATCCAGATGCTCTGACACAAGTGAAATCTCTTCATATGTCAAACTCACGGATGATGTCTGCTTTGACTCTTTTGTTTCATCGAGTAAAGCAACTTTTTCGTCCCCTTTTTTCTCTTCATTTGGGTCCATTGCTTTCACGATTTGAGGCTCAAAGGCATATCCGCCTGTAAATCTACGATAGATCGCTGCAACTGCTTTTTCCTCTGCATCCTTTTCGATCGCCTTGACTTCTTTCTTAGGCACACGCTCTACTTGAAGCGGATAGACATCCTTTGCTTTAAGATCCTTTTTCTCTGCTTTTGAAATGAGCTTATCCGCTTCTTTCGGATGGCTCGCCAGCCAAAAATCTCGAATGTCACGCTCTCTCAAAAAATCAGTATCCATTTTTATATAAGTCGCAAGTTTTCTTGCTACCTTAATCTTATCCTTCGCTTTCACACCGCTTTCTGATGTATAAACGATGGCAGGTACACTTTCGTTATCAACGACGACTCTTCCTCTCGCGTCATACATTTTTCCTCTTGGGGACGGGTATGATGCTGTTTTGACCTCTGTTCGGTTTGCTTGCTTTTTATAATCCTCACCATTGACGATCTGCAGCACACCAAGCTTGATCACAAGTCCAGCAAATAAACTAAAGACAGCGAAGAAAAAGAGATTAATCCTCCAGGCGTTCCGGCGCTTGATTTTTTTCTGCTCGGCACTACCTTGATGCTGTTTCTCTCCCACTTATGTAGCTCCTCTCATCCTTTCAATCTTTTACAATTACCACTCATTATTGTAACACTTTTGTAATAGTTGTTACAGCGAAACAAGTGAAAAAAAGCTGTCAATCCCTATTATGCAAAAAAATATACTAACACTTTAAAATATTGGTATGTTTATGTCGTTTTCTTTAAATGGAAGAATTCCCTATCCTTTGATATGAGGCGGCTTTTTTTATGACTTTAACAAAAATGACAAACAGGCATTGTCAATGGAGGATGCTGGTACGTTTATAACAAAAAGTCCATGTTATGATTTTCTGTGAGAAAACAAAACAAAGATTTTAGGAGGAGTTACAATATGAAGAAGAAATCATTCTTTTTTTCAGCGCTAACGGCTGCTGCACTCATCACGTTCACTGGAGGACATTCAGCTGATGCGAAGGAGCTTAACCTGAAACAAGTGATACATGTACAGCATCAAACCATTGATCTTCATACATTAGCTGCAAAATTACATATCTCTTCAGATGTAAACAAGCTAAGCAAGTCGAATCAAAAAGAGATCGAAGCTCTTTTAAACAAGCTGATCAAAAGCGGTCAACCTGTTACTGGCACAAAAGTGGTGAAAGAAGTAAACAAAGCAAAAAATGAACAAAAACAAGAATCAGTGAAAAAACCAACTGCTTCTAAACCAAGTACGCCAGCTAAACAAAACACAAACAACAATAACAACACAAAAGCTGACCAAAAAGACACAACGGCAGCAAAAGCAGATAGCAGCTTGAATGCATTTGAAAAAGAAGTCGTTGAGCTTACAAATAAAGAGCGTGCAAAACAAGGGTTAAAAGCACTTTCTGTTGATTCAAAACTAAGCAAATCTGCTCGCGCAAAATCTCAAGATATGAAAGATAAAAACTATTTCTCTCATACAAGCCCAACTTACGGATCTCCATTTGATCAAATGAAGCAATTCGGTATCACTTACAAAACAGCAGGTGAAAACATTGCCCAAGGTCAAAGATCTCCTCAAGAAGTTGTGACTGCATGGATGAACAGTGAAGGCCACAGAGCAAATATCTTAAACAAAAACTATACACATATCGGTGTTGGTTATGTGAAATCTGGCAACTACTGGACGCAGCAATTCATCGGAAAATAAGATATCTAAAAAACCTGTCCCTAAGTGGGACAGACCAGATTGTTGACAAAGGGCTAAAATGATCTTCATTTTAGCCTTTTGTCTTCTTTTCAGCGTGATAGAAAACCTTTGCAGCCCTAGGAAGGACGAGTACCGGAGCGGAGCGAATTTGACATTCGTGAGCACCGGCACGCAGGACTGACACCGAATGCGAGGGTTTGTCTACACGCTGACCTGTCCCTAAATGGGACAGGTCTTTTTATTTTACCCATAATTTATATATACTCTGTGTGCCGCTGTTTTCTTCGCCCTGTTCGCTCAGTTTTTCATAAAGTGACTTTGCAAGCGCGAGTCCTGGCATTTCTTCTCCCATCAGTTCTGCTTCCTCAAGTGCAATGCCCATATCCTTGATAAAATGCTTCACGTAGAACCCTGGCTCGAAATCACCTTTCAGCATTCTTGGTGCAAGGTTTGACAAGGACCAGCTTCCTGCCGCGCCCGTTGTAATGCTTTTGAGCACATGCTCTGGATCAAGTCCTGATTTTTCGGCATAGGCCATGGCCTCTGCAACGCCTACCATACCTGCTGCGATCGCAATTTGGTTACACATTTTGGTATGCTGACCGCTTCCTGCAGGTCCTTGATATTGAATGTTTTCGCCCATTTGCTCAAATAAGGGCAGGCACGCTTCATAGGCTGATTTTTCTCCGCCAATCATAATCGCAAGCGTTCCATTTTTTGCCCCTACGTCTCCGCCAGAAACTGGTGCATCTAATGCAAACAACCCTTTTTCTTTTGCTTTCATTTCAATTTCTTTTGCCAGCTGAGGCTTCGATGTAGTCATATCAATCAGATAGGTACCAGGCGCAGCATGTGCCACAAGCCCTTCTTCACCTAAATAGATTTCTTCTACATCTGATGGATATCCTACCATTGTGATGACAGCATCTGCATGTTCTGCAATCTCCTTCACTTCCGGCTTCCATGATGCGCCTTTTTGAATGAGTGCATCTGCTTTCGCTTTTGTTCTTGTATAAACGAGAACTTCATATCCGGCATCCATTAAATGTCCTGCCATACTGCGTCCCATTACACCGATTCCAATAAAACCAACTGTTTTGATTTGTGTCATCACTTGTTCCTCCTTAAAGAGACTTTGTCAGTCCACCATCAATGATGAGTGTTTGACCTGTCATATATGTATTGGCTTCAGATAAAAGAAAAGCTGCATATGCTGCAAATTCCTCTGGCTGTCCGTAACGGCCAAGCGGAATCGCACGTTCAGCCTGTGCTTTGATTTCTTCAACTGTTTGGTGCTCTGCCTGTGCGCGGTGCTTGTCCAGCTGTTTGACGCGGTCTGTTTCAATTTTCCCTGGGGCTAACGTATTGATTAAAATGCCATCCTTTGCAAGCTCCTGAGCGGCTGTTTTTGTCCAGCCGGCAATAGCCGGTCTAAAAGTATTTGACAGCATCAAGCCTGGGATCGGTTCTTTCACTGACATAGACGCAATGTTTAACACGCGTGCGCCGTGTTTTTTCAAATAAGGCAATGCCTCTTTTAATAATCGAATATAACTGAGTAAATGAAGCTGAAATGATTCCATCCAGTCTTCATCTATTAAGGTTTCAAGCGTCCCTGTTTTAGGCCCGCCTGTATTGTTCACAAGAATGTCTAGACACTTCTCATCACCAGCTGCCGCTTGAACTAGCGCCTTGATTTGCTGCGCGTCAGACACATCACATACTTGATAAGTCAGCTTTCCTTTTACAAGCGGAGATAATTCTTTGACTGTTTCTTTCAGCGTGTGCTCATGCCTTCCTGAAAGCATCACATCTGCTCCCTCTTTTGCTAGAGCAAAGGCAATGGCTTTTCCAATACCTTGACTGCTTGCAGCGACCAAGGCTTTTTTTCCAGATAGATTGACATCCATGTCAACACCTCCTCTACTCTTATTTTATCATACAAAAAGAACCTTGCTCACGTCGCAAGGTTCCTTTCCGCTTGATTACAGCTTAAACCGATCAACCGCCTGACGTAATGCCTGGCTTGATTCGTTCAGCATTTCAGTCGAAGTTTTCGTTCTTTCTAAAGCTTGGACTTGTTCATCTGTAGACGCATGCACTTCCTCAGCTGAAGCCGCAGATTCTTCTGAGATCGCAGCAATGCTTTGAATGGAATCATTCATTTTCTGCTGTTCGTCTGTCATTTCATTGATCTGTGTATGAATGCTGTCAATTGAGCCGACAAGTGCCTGCATTTCCATTGTGATGCTGCTCAGTGCCTCGCCTGTTGCATTAATGGCTTCACCTTGTTCCTCATTCATCTTACTTGCTGCCGTCATCGCTTCAGCCGCCTTTTTCGATTCATCTTGAATGAGTTTGACGGTTTCACTAATGTGTTTGGTTGATTGCGCAGATTGTTCAGCAAGCTTTCTGACTTCTTCTGCAACAACAGCAAATCCTCGTCCGCTTTCTCCGGCTCTCGCTGCTTCAATGCTTGCATTCAGTGCAAGTAAATTCGTTTGATCAGAGATTTCAGAGATGGCGGTCACAACGTTTTCAATATTTTTCGTTTTATGTTCAAGGTCAAGCAGCATTTGCTCCACTTTCTTCGATTCCTCGTTCGCTTGTGTTGATTTTTGAACGAGCATACCTAGTGCATCGAGCCCTCTATAGCCTGCATCTTCAGATGATTTTGAGTTGGCTTGCATTTGCGTGGCAAGCTCACCCATATGACGTACTTTTTCATATAAATGCTCTGATTTCTCATTAATCGTTTCTGCTTCTGAAGCCTGCTTAGACGCACCTGTTGCCACCTCTTGAATGGCCGTTGCAATCTGTTCGCTCGACAGTAAGGTTTCATTTGAAATTTGCGTGACTTCATCCGTTGATGTCACTACTTGGTCTGAAGCCCCTTTTACTTTTTCAATTAACTCTCTGATCCCCTCGGTCATTTGATTAAAGCTCTTCGTGAGGAAACCAATCTCATCTTGAGATTTCGTTTCAAGTGAGCTGGTTAAATCACCTTCAGACACCTTACGCACATGCTCGATCAGACGCTTGATTGGCGTTGTGATGCTTCTTGCTAATAAGAAACTGAGAATGATCGCAAGAACAATAGCAATGACTGAAATCATGATGCTTGTCTGATTCATTTGTTCTGTGATCCAAAGCAGTTTCTTTTTCTCAAAGCTGACACCTATTGTCCAATCGGCCTCTTTGATTTTAGATATGACCGTCAGTTCTTTGTTATCATCAAGACCGGAATTGTCGATCGCTTTTTTTACAGAAGCGACTTTTGATATGTTTTTTCCTTGCTCAGTTGGATGTGCCAAAATCGTTCCTTTGCCATCAACTAAAAAAGCGTTTCCCATATAAGGAATCTTTTGTTCCTTTATATACGATTGAATGGAAGACAGCTTCAAATCAAGTCCTGCGACTCCAACAACCTTTCCATTTCGCACAATTGCCTTGGTGGCTGAGACAACCATTTCATTCGTTGCTTTATCAATATACGGATCTGTCCAGATGACTTCATCAGGCTTTTCAGCCGAATTGATAAACCAATCTCGCTTAGTTGGATCATATCCTTCACCAAAATCAGACTCTGGGAAGGCAAACATTTTACCGTCACTTGTTCCTATATAGGCAAGTGAGATGAGTTCATCCTGCTCCTGCAAGACTTTTAGTTCATCGTTTTCAAAGGCTAATGTTTGTTTTGTTTGCTTTTGTGCAAAATCTTCAGTCAGTGTACTTGTTGCCAGTTTGTTAATTGTACCCCCGTAATTATCAAGCTTTTGTGCAATAATATCTCTCATGCTTTCTGCTGTTGCCGCTGTGGTGGTTTTTGCATCCCGTTCAATGAGTGGTGTTAATACTATGTTGGAACCCACTTGAACGGCCACGACGGTTAAAATTAAAATAACTGAGATGAAAACAGCTATTCTCACTTGAAGTTTCTTAAACATCTCATCACCCCTACATCCTACTTTCGCATCTTATTTTGTATATCGGCAAAATTGGTACCGCATTCAATAGTTGTAAGAAAATTTAAATAGAAAAAACAAGCCATAAAGGCTTGCTTTAAGTAAAATATTCAATTTTTGCAGACGGAAAGTACTGATCGATATATGATTCTAACGTCTGTCTTAGTTCTTGTTCCTCATCTTTTTGGTAGATATATTTCCCAATTCCATATCTACCCCATTTGTATCTTCTTTTTTCTTCATCCAATTCTAATTTTGATTTCGGATAGTTTTTTTGGATCACACGCTTCGCTGGTTTTGTAAAACGATGCTGAATCATTTCAAAGGTGATATCGTGCCTGACATCTTCAGTTAGGGCTGCATCGAGCTTTTCAAAAAGAACTTTATATCCTTCCTGCCAGCCTTCGTGAATGTAAATTGGGGCAATAATAAAGCCAAGAGGATAGCCTGCTTTTGCGACCTTGACAGCTGCTTCAATCCGCTGATCTAACGGTGATGTTCCGGGTTCGAAATATTTAATGACATAATCCGCATTGATACTAAAGCGGAATCTTGTTCGGCCATTATGCTTTGCATCAAGTAAATGATCGACATGATGAAATTTGGTGACAAAGCGAAGCTTACCAAGATCAGTCTGGCCGAAGTATTCAATCGCTGCCTTTAGTGTATGTGTCAAATGGTCAATTCCTACAATATCTGAAGTACAAGAAGCTTCAAATCTCGTGATTTCAGGCGCACGCTCGTTCATGTACTGCTCCGCCTGATCTAATATTTCTTCAACATTCACATATGTTCGAATGTACGGCTTACTTCCCATTGTCGTTTGCAGATAGCAATAATGGCAATGCCCCATACATCCTGTCGCAAATGGGATCGCATACTCTGCAGATGGTTTAGACGTATCAAACTTCAACGTTTTCCTCACACCAACGACAAGCGTTGATTTCGCATTACGATACTTTTGCAAGTCATTTTTACCCGGAATATTTCTTACTTGGTTATGTGAAGTCGTTTCTCTTATTTCAATACCCATACCCTCGAACTTTTCCTTCAGCTCTCGTCCTAACGGGTACTCTAACGCCCTTGGTTCAATGTAAACAAGCTGGGGCACAAAAGGTTTGATCATATTTAGCACATCCTTACCTTATAGGTTTTCATACGGTTACTTTAACCGCGCAGGATGGCTTTTATCCTTTCTAAAATCTCCCTTATTCAAACAAATCTTGATAAAGAGCTTCTGCTTCTTCATATGTCGGAAAGACCGCATCATCTGGAGCTAAAGGATGATACGTTTCAAGTAAAAATAGGGCAAGCTCCTCTTCGTTATATGGATGTGAAACAATTTCTGCTTCTTTGATTTGTGCTACGTTTGCAGCATGTGGATTTCGATAAATCACATATACTTGATCACCCGGTTTATAGTCTGAGAAAGGCAATCTGGTCACCTCCATTTTTCTTATAGGATGCCCTTCTCTCTGCCGGATATGACCCAATATGATAAAATTCGACAAAAAAACCAGACAGGGTTACTGTCTGGTTTGAATTCACTTAGTGATGTTGAAACGTTTTCTTCACGAAATCAACCACTTCTTCTGTTGTGCTAAGTGATAAAATATGCTCTTTAAATGATGCAGCTTCTTCCTTAGAAAGCTTGCTTAGCTGTGTTCTTGCTGGAAGAATAGATGTTGCACTCATTGAGAATTCATCTAATCCTAATCCAAGTAGAAGTGGGATTGCGATTTCATCTCCTGCCATCTCGCCGCACATGCCAACCCATTTACCTTCTTTATGCGCTGCTTCAATAACAAGCGTAATCAAACGTAAAATCGCTGGATTGTAAGGCTGGTAAAGATAAGACACTCGTTCGTTCATTCGATCAGCAGCCATTGTGTATTGAATCAAATCATTTGTTCCAATACTGAAGAAATCAACTTCTTTTGCGAATTGGTCTGCGATGACAGCGGTTGATGGAATTTCTACCATTATACCGATTTCAATGGAATCGGATACGTCTGTACCAGCGGCAACCAATGCTTCTTTTTCTTCAAGTAAAATGGCTTTTGCTTCTCTAAATTCTGATAATGTCGCGATCATAGGGAACATGATTTTCAAGTTTCCATATGTACTTGCACGAAGTAAGGCGCGTAGTTGTGTTCTGAAAATCTCCTGTTCTTCGAGGCAAAGGCGGATCGCTCTAAAGCCAAGGAACGGGTTCATTTCTTTTGGAAGCTGCAAGTAAGGGAGTTCTTTATCGCCACCAATATCAAGTGTGCGGACAACAACCGCTTTACCTTCCATCTTCTCTAACACTGTTTTATAAGCATTGAACTGTTCTTCTTCTGTTGGAAGCTGATCTCTGCCCATGTATAAAAATTCTGTACGGTACAATCCGACTGCTTCGCCGCCATTTTCAAGTACACCTTTTACATCTTCAGGTGTTCCGATATTTGCAGCTAGCTCTACGTGAACGCCGTCTTTTGTGACCGTTGGCTGGTCCACCAGTTTCGCCCATTCCGCTTTTTTAGCTAAGTAGTCTTCATGCTTTTTTTGATACGCTTTCACTTCATCTTCAGAAGGCTGAATGATGACGTCTCCGCTAATACCATCGACAATGATCAGATCATTGTTTTTCACCGTTTTTGTTGCTTCTTTTGTTCCAACAACTGCTGGAATCTCCATAGATCTTGCCATGATCGCTGAGTGAGAAGTACGGCCGCCGATATCTGTCGCAAAACCTTTGACGAATTGTCTGTTCAGCTGAGCAGTATCAGAAGGTGTTAAATCTTCAGCGATGATGATGACTTCTTCAGAAATCATGCTTGGATTTGGAATGTCAACGCCTAGCAAATGTCCAGTTACACGTTTTGTTACGTCGCGAATATCCGCTGCACGTTCCTTCATGTATTCATTGTCCATTGCTTCGAACATGGTGACAAACATTGTCGCTGTTTCTTTTAAAGCAAATTCAGCATTTACTTTATCAGAGTTGATTTTATCCTTTACTGGGTTTAGCAGCTCTGGATCACTTAACACAAGAAGGTGTGCAGAAAAGATATCTGCTTTGTCTTGGCCAAGCTCTTTTAGCGCATGTTCTTTAATTGCTTCAAGTTCTTGTTTAGAAACATGAATTGCTTCTTCAAAACGCTTCACTTCTGTCTCTGGATCGTTGATGTCTTTTTGGTGAACTGTTAAATCTGGTTCTTCCAGACGGTATGCTTTTGCAATCGCAACGCCTGCTGAAGCACCGATTCCTTTCAGTTGTTGCATTACTCGCCTAGGCCTTCACTTTTCATTGTGTCTTTAAGCGCAGCAAGTGCATCATTTTCATCAGAACCAGAAGCAGAGATTGTGATTGTAGCACCTTTCGCAATTCCTAGAGACATTACACCCATAATAGATTTCAGGTTCACTGTTTTACCATTATATTCTAAGTTGATATCAGCATCATATTTACTAGCAGTTTGTACAAGAACTGTTGCAGGACGTGCGTGAATTCCAGAATCTGCAGTTACTTTGAATGTTTGTTGAGCCATTTTTATCAATCTCCTTTTTATACAATTAATACATCCACAATATTATATCATACTGCCGAGCTTGTCATCTAACAAGAACGGCAGTTATGAAAATTATTTTGAAATTTTCATGATGTTTTCTTGACCAGCTTTGATTTCACCGGATTCTTGAAGGTCAATAAATTGTCCTTCACCTAAGTTGGTAAATACAATTGGTGTCATCAAAGATGGTACTTCAGACTTAATTTTATCAATATCAACCTCTAAGAGTTTTTGACCGATTTCTACTTGATCTCCCTCTTGTACAAATGCTTCAAATCCTTCTCCTTTAAGGCTGACCGTATCAATACCGAAGTGGATTAAAATTTCAAGTCCACCGTCAGATTGCAGGCCAATTGCGTGTTTCGTTGGGAATACATTTAAGATCTTCCCTTTCACCGGTGAAACCACCGTTCCATCTGTTGGCAAGATGGCGAAACCGTCACCCATCATTTTCCCTGAGAATACTTGATCTGGTACATCTGTAATCGGATGAAGCTCCCCTGTAATTGGTGAAGCAAAGATTTCTTCACCTTGCTCGTTTTGAAGCGGTTTTGCAATGACTTCTTCGACCTGCTGGCTGACTTCTTCTTTTGCAGAAGGGTCTTTCGCTGGACGAGGCGTGCGGCCTGCAATGATGTCCTGCATTTGTGTTTTTAAATTATCAGAGCGTGGTCCAAAGATGGCCTGGATGTTGTTTCCTACTTCGAGAACTCCCGAAGCACCAAGCTTTTTCAAGCGGTCCTTGTCCACTTTCTTCTGATCATTGACAGTGACACGTAAACGCGTAATACAAGCATCAAGGTGTTTAATGTTTTCTTGGTCACCCATTGCTTCAAGAATTTCATAAGGTAAGTCATTACCCTTTTCAGACTTAGCACTATCTGCACCGTCAGCTGCTTCATCCTCGCGGCCTGGCGTTTTCAGATTAAATTTGCGAATGGCGAATCTAAATCCGAAGTAATAAATAGCAGCAAGTACGAGACCAACTGGAATCACAAGCCACCAAGCGGTTCTGTTTGGCAAGATACCGAATAAGAAGAAGTCGATTAATCCCCCTGAGAAGGTCATACCGATTTTCACGTTTAGAATATCCATAATCATAAAGGATAATCCAGCAAATACACAGTGGATTGCAAATAACACTGGTGCAACAAACAAGAATGAGAATTCAAGCGGTTCAGTAATCCCTGTTAGGAAAGAAGTCAGGGCTGCTGATCCCATAATTCCAGCGACAAGCTTTTTATTCTTTGGTTTTGCTTCATGGTAAATCGCAAGTGCTGCTGCTGGCAGACCAAACATCATGAACGGATATTTCCCTGTCATGAATGTACCAGCTGTCAGCTGAACACCATCTTTGATCTGTGCCATGAAGATACGCTGATCACCACGGACAAGCTCACCTGATAAGCTCTTATAACTAAAGAACTCATACCAGAATGGCGAGTAGAAAATATGGTGCAGACCAAACGGAATTAATGAGCGTTCAATCACACCGAATACAAAGGCAGCAAGCGGCTCATTCGCTGCGAGCAGTCCTGTTGAAAACGAGTTCAGTGCACCTTGAATTGGCGGCCAAATGACTAGCATCAAAAGCCCTAAAATAAGTGCTGAAATAGATGTAACGATTGGAACAAAACGTTTACCAGCAAAGAAGCCGAGATATTGCGGGAGCTCAATTTTGTAAAATTTATTATACATATAAGCTGCTAATACCCCGACAATAATCCCGCCGAAGACGCCGGTAGACAAGGTCGGAATGCCGAGCATATTAATATACGCTGGATGGCTTTCCTTAAAGAACTTAGCCAATTTGATGGAATCGGATGGAATCGATCCATTGGCCATTAATACGGCACTCATTGTCACGTTCATGACAAGATAACCGATAATTGCGGCAATCCCTGCCACACCGTCTCCATTAGCAAGACCGATGGCAACCCCTACAGCAAATAAGAGCGGAAGATTCGAGAAGACAATGTTCCCCGCATTTTCCATGACACTTGCAACAAGCTGAATTGTATCATTGCTTAAAAATTGAGCCACATCAATCAGCTGCGGATTTTGCATCGCATTCCCAAGTGCTAGTAAAATACCAGCAGCAGGAAGGATCGCAACTGGAAGCATAAGTGCTCGTCCAATTTTTTGCAACACACCAAAAAGTGATTTAAACACTGGTTGAACCTCCTTTTGTTTTCGCTTACAACATACATGTGGGACGCTCCCTGACGTACATTTCATAATTAACCGTTTACATTTCACCTTCAAACACAAAAAAAGGCATGGTGATATAAGGTTGCGCAAATAACAGGATCTTATCCTGTATTTACCTTAAGTCACTCATGCCTGATCGAATCAGTTACACGTTTCAAGGAAACTATGAAATTTTATTTGTCAATCTGTACAGATGAAGTGTCAGGTAGACAGCCTCCGCATCCTGTACAGGCTTTTTCAATGCATGTTGTAATATTTTGATCATTTTCCAAGCAGTATTGTAGCATAAAGGATATTCATTTTTCAATAGATGAAGCAATTTTTCTGGCTCCTCTAATGATTCTTCCCGTTTAATGCGCTCAATCGAAAATGTAATATGGCGCAATAAGCGTAAATAATGAATACTTTCACGGTCTACTTTCATATGAAATGAATCTTCTATGACTTGGACCATCTGCGTAATAAGCTGCGAATGACGGTTCACCTCAGATAAGGGCCGATTCGTCAAAGCCGAGTGAATATGGAGCGCAATAAAACCAATCTCTCCTTCTGGCAGCTTTGTTTCGACATCTGAACGCTCGTTAATCAGCTCAACGACTTCCTTTGCGACCTCGTATTCTTTTGGATACAGCGATTTAGTCTCAAGCATAAAGGGATTGGTGATATCATATCCTTGCTGCACCCGCTTAAAACTAAAGGCAATATGGTCAGTCAGGGCAATATGAATATGCTCATTCAAACGGTGCCCCATTTTTTCTCGTATATGATAAATGACGTCATTGGCAAGCTCGATCATGTTCTCATCAATGTGGTGAAGCAGCTGTTTATATTCTGTTTGTTCTTTTGTATTTTTAAGGACAAACATTTTTTCAAATGTGTCTTGATCGAGAACATCACCCGATTTTTTCCCGAAGCCGATTCCTTTCCCAATTAGAACCACTTCGCCCCAAGAAGGGTGTCTTGCGATGATGACATTATTATTTAACGCTTTATCAACGGTGAAGGATTCCATGAACATCCCCACCTCCTTCTTATTCAATCCCTCTTATCGTACAAAACAGATGAAACGTGCGTCAACGATTGTTTTTGAAAACGGTAGTTGAACGCTCGATCAGGCGAAATGGCAGCATTCTTTTTTCTGGTGCCTCTCCCTTTACGGCCCGGTCGAACAAGTCAAACGCTTCCTGACCCATACGTTTAAGCGGAATATCAATGCTGGAAATCCCCAAAGCCTCACTCAATTGATCATTTTGAAAGCCGAGTATGGCTGGAGATTCTCCTGCTTTTATATCATGACGCTGCGCCTCTAATAAAAAGCCTGCTGATACGTCGTCATTTGTGATGAATAATGCTGTGGGGCGATTCTTCATCTCCTGCCACTCTGTGAATAATTGTTTTCCATCAAAAAGTGTGAGCTTCCCTTCGATGATCCATTCTTCATCAATCTCCTGCCCGAGCGATTTCATCATATCTTGATAAGCTTGAAGTCGTGACTGGCTGTTTGCGCCTTCTATTCTGGCTAGTACAATCGCGATTCGCTGATGCCCGCATGCTGCTAAATGATGCAGCCCTTCTTTAAATGCTTGATCATGTGCGATCGACACCGTTGAGCAGTCTTCAAAAGGCGCCGGATGGCAAAAAATAATAGGCCCGGATTCCTGCCACCTTAAAATGTCTCGATCACTTAACGCATTTGAGCAAAAGATTAACCCATCCACGCGGCGCTCTTTTAAACTCATCAATGCTTCTTTTTCTTTTAAAGGATCATACCCTGTTTGAAACAAAGCAAAATGCATACCGCACGCCTGTGCTTTCTCGGCAATCCCTGTGACAAGTCTGCTGAAATAAGAATGATCAATCGTTGGAAGAACGATGCCAAGCATATTTGAATAGCCCTTTGCTAAATGTACAGCCTGAATGTTTCTCGTATATTTGAGCTCTTTCATCGCATGTAGCACTCGTTCTCGTTTTTCTTCTTTGACATAAGGATGATCATTCAACACACGTGATACAGTTGTCACAGATACGCCCGCTCTTTTCGCAATCTCCCTTATGTTTGGCATTTTTTCTCCTACTTTCTCTTGATATGGTAAGCGTTTCATACTTTAAGATGTATGTGAGCTGAACAAATCACTGGATGGAAAGGGGAATTCAAGATGGGTATCATCATATGGATTATATTATGTATGACTGTTTTGTTTTCTGCTCGTTTTGCACTACATCCTTTAGGAAAAGAACATAAAATCAAACCGTTTGAATCAATTGATGATTTTTTTGTTGATAAGGATCGAAAAGAGTGACAAAAAATCACGATGACACTTCCAAGACATGGACGTTCATCGTGATTTTTTTATTACTTGATGATCGTCAGCTCTTTCGGATAATTGGTTAAAGTGACTGGACCATCTGCTGTGATCAGTACATCATCTTCAATTCTGACGCCGCCGACTCCTGGGACGTAGATCCCCGGTTCGATCGTATACACCATGCCTTCTTGGAGAAGATCATCATTTGCCTGGCTCATAGAAGGAAACTCATGAACAGACACCCCTAGACCATGCCCAAGGCGGTGAGGGAAATAGTCCCCATATCCAGCTTCTGTGATCAGCCCGCGTGCTTTTAAGTCCAGGTCTCCAATTCTCACGCCCGGCTTACTCATTTCAAGTGCCGCCATTTCTGCGTTCAGGACGGTTTGATAGATGTTCTTTTGCTTATCAGAAGCTTCCTGGTAGATGAATGTTCTTGTAATGTCTGAACAATATCCATCAACAATGACACCAAGGTCAAATAACACAAAGTCGCCTTTTTTTAAGGCTGTCTGCCCTGGATTTCCGTGAGGCTCTCCTGATTTTTCGCCAAAGAGAACCATCGTCGAAAAGGACATGCCTTGAATGCCTTTTTTCTTTAGCTCATATTCAATGACAGCGAGCACTTCTGTTTCGGTGATTCCTTCTTTTAAGGCGTCCACCCCAATTTTTACACCTTCATCTGCCAATTGAGCGGCTTTTTTCAGTGTAGCAATTTCAGATTCATCTTTAATCAGTCTTAGCTGATTGAGCTCTTCTTCTGCCCGGACAAAAGTTTCTGCCCCAGTGGCAGCTTTAAGCTGCTCTGCTCTTTGAAGCGGAATCGACTCTTTTTCAATTGCAAGTTGAGTTGCTCTTACACCGCGTTTTTCTACTGCTGACTGAATGAAATCAAATGGATTCTCATGGTCTTCATAACCAATGATATCGCCTGACCATCCAGCATTTTTCGCCTGCTCGACTTCCATTTTAGGCAAAACAAAAAATGGATCTGCCTCTTGAAACACAAACAGCCCCATTACTCTTTCATGCGGCTCTGTGAAGTATCCAGATAGATAAAACACATTTTCCTTTGTATGTATAAATGCACCTTGAATGTCTTTTTCCTTTAGCCAAGAAGACAAGCTCTTCATTCGGTTCATCGTGATCCTCCTCACACGTTTTTCTACTGATCTATTGTATCAGTTTTTGCTATATTTCGCACAAAAGCGCACTGGCAGAAGCCAAGTGCGCTATGATGATTCGCTTAAGATGCCCGAAGAAGACGCAGTCCATTTAAAATGACCAAAATCGTACTTCCTTCATGCCCGATGACGCCAAAAGGCAAATCAAGCACTTGTAAGAAATTCGCACAAATTAACAAACAAATCACCGTTAATGAGAAAATAATATTTTGCTTAATGATTCGATTCATCTTTCTTGAAAGACGGATCATCTTTGTTAAGTTATTTAAATTGTTCTTCATTAAGATCAGATCTGCTGTTTCTAAGGCCACGTCTGTGCCTCCGCCCATCGCAACCCCTACATCTGCTGTGGCGAGTGCCGGTGCATCATTTATTCCGTCTCCTACCATGATGATGGAATTACCTTGTTTTTTAAGTTGATTGACCTCATGTACCTTTTCATCTGGAAGGCACTCAGCGACAACCGTTTGGATGCCGGCTTCCTGCGCAATGGCTTCAGCCGTTTTTTGCTGATCTCCTGTCAGCATAACGGTTTGGATGCCTAAATCATTCAGCTCTTGAATCATTTTTTTAGCTTCAGGTCTAATTTGATCCTTAAGACCAAGGCAACCAACGACTTCTTGATCCTTTTGAACATACACCACTGTGTATCCTTTTTCAGAAAGATAATCTTCCTTCTCTTCGATCTCGCGGTCCATTGAAGCCTTGCCGGCAAAGTCTTTCTTCCCAATCCGCCACGTTTCTCCATTCAATTGTGCCTTTACACCAAAACCAGAGGTTTCTTCAATGGTGACATGAGCTGATCTTTCTATGTGGTGCTCTTTTGCCATATCAGAGATCGCTTTCGCTAACGGGTGGTTTGATTGACTTTCAATTTGATAAAGCGCCTGATAAAAAGCAGCTTCCTCTTGTCCTTTAGCTATCACAACTTGATCTACAGCCGGCTTTCCGCTTGTAATCGTCCCCGTTTTATCAAAAGCTATCATGCTGCTTGTGCCTAGCTTTTCTAAAAAGACGCTTCCTTTGACAAGCATTCCGTTTCTTGCGCCGTTTGAAATCAGTGACAAAGCAGCTGGCATAATGGATGCAACAAGCGCACAAGGTGATGCAACAACCATAAATACCATGGCCCGGTAGAAGGTTTCACTCATGCTCCAGCCTAGTACAAAATGAGGCAGAACCATTAAAATCGCGACGGTGATCAGTACACCTTTTACATACGCACCTTCGAATTTTTCAATAAATGCCTGGCTTGGCGACACACTTTCTTGAGCCGATTCGACAAGCTTAATAATTTTATGGAAAAGCGTTTCTTCATTATGTTTGGTGACTTCTACCGTTAAGGAACCATTTAAGTTCACTGTTCCTGCAAACACGTCTTCGCCCTGCCCTTTTTCTTGTGGTACAGACTCGCCAGTGAGCGCAGATTCATCTACACTTGTTCTCCCGCTTAAAATCACACCATCTGCTGCAATACGTTCCCCAGCTTTGATCATGATACGGTCACCTGGTGTTAAAGATGAAGCAGAGATTTGAATGGTCGTGCCATCTTCTTCAATTAAAGTCGCTTCATCTGGTGCGATGCTCATTAAAGCTGTTAAATCCTTCTTGCTTTTATTTGACGTATACGTTTCAAGCGCACCACTTAGTGAGAAAATAAAAATTAAGATAGCGCCCTCTGCCCAATATCCAATGATAGCTGAGCCTATGGCTGCGAAAATCATTAAAAGTTCAACATTCAAGCTTTTAGACGAAATGGTTTCTTCAATTCCTTCCTTCGCCTTTGCAAAACCTCCAATTATAAACGCAAGGATAAATAAAGGAATACTCCACATGCTCTCATCCTTTAGAATCCATCCAATCAAAATGAGAATCCCCGAGATACCTGCTGCTATTAATTCTCCGTGCTGTGCCCATTGATGAAGGGACCATTTCGATTCCTTTTGATTTGTTGTTTGATAAAGTGCTGTATTCTCATTCATGATTGTTTTCTCCTCTCTAATTGATAATGGTTTTCACATCATCAATCGTTGCCCGTTTCCTTTTTTCATCTATATTTTCTGCTATTTCAAGCTTTTTATAGGTCTGTCATTCATTATAACAGGTTCTGATCAATTTTCAATTAATAATTATTATAATTTCTTTTTGATAATAATTATCATTATTGATGTGGACCATTCCGTCTCTTCTGAGCACAGTTTATTCAGATGAAAAGCAATTGAACACAAAAAAGAACCAAAGGAATGAGCCTTGGTTCTTAACAATAAGGTTTCGTTCTAAAAATCCGTCCACTCTTTGATTTGTTTTTTCGTCAGTGGACCTACATGATTTTTCACTATTTCCCCTTTTTCATTTATCAAAAAGGTGGTTGGAATGGTGATGATTTGGTATTTCTTCATCATTTCTCCGTGCTCATCTAGAATGACCGGGAATGTAAACTTTCTGTCTTTCACAAATTGGGCAACCGCATGTTTACTTTGTTCAGCCCCTAGTAAATTCACGGTTAAGATATCAACATCACTCTGATTTTCTTTCACGATTTGGTCAAATACGGGCAGCTCCATTTTACAGGACGGGCACCATGTTGTCCAAAAATGCAGGATGGTCTTTTTTCCTTTCGGCGGAATCATCTGCGTATCACCAGTTAATGTAGAAGCCTCTATCCTTGGCGCCATAACGGATTCTTTTGCTTCAGCATCGTTGCCTATGAGTAATAGAAGCAGGGTCATCATGAGAAGCCTGGCGGGTAGACATTTACGATTCATCAGGATCTTCCTTCCCAGTTTTCTTATAGCTTGCCCTCTCGATCACAATGACATTCAAGCTTTTTTCATTCTAAGAAACATGGAAACGCCGAGCTCCTTACATATTGTCGCATAATGCAGTGCAGTCAGCAGCAGCATCCCCGTATTCATCCCTAATATAACCCCCATCATATTTAAGCTTTCAATTGAACCAAGAAAATAGACCATAGAAAACGAGACGACATGCACCCATATATTATGTAGGAACACATCTTTAATGAGCCCCATACCGATTAAACACGCTTGAAATGGCATCACAAACAGATGGCATAAAAAGTACGGCCAAAGCAGCTGTAAATAGACAGCAGCTTGCGGTGAATCAAAAAAGAGATGTGTGAGCGGATAAGCAAAATAATACATCACCATCACTGCCGGCACCCCGTACCCAAACGTAATGAGTATTGCCTGCCTGACACGTTTTTTCACAAGATCATACTGACCTAATGCATAGGCTTCAGATACATTGGGAATCATCACAATCATGATGGAATGGGCGATAAACGCTGGGAAAAAACCAATCGACATCGCGACACCAGCCAGCATGCCGTAATGATCAACAGCAAGTGTGCCAGAGATGCCTGCTGCAATAAGCGCTCCTTTGATTAAAAACGGTTCAACCGCATTGGCGATCGCATGAAAAATCCGCATGCCCGTTGTCGGAATGGAGACGGCTAAGAGGCGCTTTCTCACGTCAATCCCTCTTAATTCAACAGACCTGACATTGACAGCATTTTTCGCCATGACGTATTGGGAGTATAAATAAATAAAGACGACGAGATCACTCGCGACAATGACACCGATGGCAATGAGTACCGCTGTTTCAATATCAAACGAATACCAATGAAAAAACAAAAACAAGCAGATAAGCTGGATCGTTTTCTTCAGCATATTGGCGAGAGCGATCCTGCCCATTTGCTGCTTTCCCATAAAATAGCCGCGTGCGATAGAGGTAAACGCAATAATCGGAATAAGAGACAGCACCAGCCCTTTCATGAGCGGATGATATGACTGAAATACAGGAATGAACGGCAGTACAATCGCTGCGATCCCCGTTGTTGTACATGTCACCACAAGCGTCATTTTAAACGCATGGCGGAGCATACTTTTGTGGAGCCGCTCATGCGATTCTGCAATGAATTTAGAAATGGAGACTGGCAGCTCTAAGCTGGCGATCACAAGGACAAGCATGATGATTGGAAGGATACTCATATATAGACCCATTCCATGTTCTCCAAGCTCTCTCGCTAAAATCATATTGACTAAAAACTCTATACACTCCGCAATGAAAGCTGCGACAGATAGCAGAATGACCCCTTTTACAAATCGATTCATGTAGCCTCCCCTTTGTCTAAAAGCAAATTCTTTTCACATTCTATGAGACAAGTCCTGAAAATATTTTGATAATTGAAGACAAAAAAAGAGCGATCTGATTGATCGCTTCTTTTCTTTATACGGCAAATACGTGACGACCGATACGTTCTACAATTTTGCGGGAACGAATCCAGTTATCTGTTGCCGTTTTGGGATTATAAAAATAGATGGCCTTTGTTGTTCTGTCATGTTCTTTCACTACCTGTTTCACAGCTTTAACAGAATCTTGATCTGCTTTATCATGAATACTTCCATTCGATACTGGCTGGAAAGCATTTCGCTGATAAATAACACCTTTGACACTGTCAGGAAACGAGCGATGCTCCACCCTGTTTAAGACGACGCTTGCCACAGCTTTTTTACCTGCGTAAGATTCACCTTTCGCTTCAGCGTGTACCAATCGTGAGAGTAGCTCCATTTCTTCATTAGAATAGCGTTTGGCGCTTTCCTCATTCGTCGTTTCTGATTTTACTCTTTTCTTTTGCTTCGTTTTTGAAGACTTTTCTTCTGTAGACGTACTAAGCATTTTGACTTTCGGCTGACGCTTCTCCTCTGAAAATGCTGGGATGACTTGATCGTGATCATCTTGATCTATATATGAAAGCTCATGCTTAACAGGTGCTTGTGAAAGTTCGTGACTTAATGTGCCTTGCTGCTCTTGTAGGTTGTCCATCTTCATGGCTGCGACCAGCATAAGGATGACAAAAAGAGCTGTATGAATTTTCATCATTCGCCTCATTCCTCCTTTAATCAAAATAGGCGGTAAGATACTTGTCCACTCTAACAAGAGCTCCTTCTATTTTCACGCACAAAGATTTGCATGCCTGTCCAAATTCCGTCATTAAATGGAATTTATTAGTTTGATCGCTTATAAACTGGCATTGTTAGCGCTTAAAAAGGTCCTGTTTCCGCCTATAATCATCCTTATGCACCTGATTATGGGTTATTACATTTTCTTTTCAGATGTATCAAGCTCGTTTGAAGTGTGACAAAAGAACTAAAATAAAAAAGCTTTCTCTCATTCATGAGAAAAAGCTTTAGCTTCTTGCTTCTGTAAGATATTCAAAAATAACATCTCCACCATGTTTCGCAATCCCGCGAAAATGCTTAAAATCATCTTGATTCACCAAGACCGAACGAAACGTTAAAAAATCATCTTTTTGGATGGTCACTTGCTTTTCCGTCCCATTCCGTAACGATTCAAGGATTGTGAGGATTTGTTCTTCAGTCAAAAAAACCGCTCCTTTACAGCCATCATCAAATATTAAATATACCATCCGTTAGGAAAGCATACAACGAAAACGAAACAAAAACGTCTTTATCCTTTACATTGGTATGAAAATATTGCAAAATACTTTTTAATAGGGAATGAAATCTGTTTTTAAAGGAGAGGGATCGGTTGAAGATTGCAAAAATTGGAAATGTGATCGAATTTAGAAATGGTTTAACAGGTGTAGTTGAAAAAGTGAATGAAAACTCTGTCATTGTGGATGTCACCATTATGGACAACTATAGAGATTTAGAACTGGATTCACTAACAGTCGTTAATCATAAAAACTATAAAATCATCAAAGACTCCGTACATTAATTTGCAATCCTCAATTCAGACTATCGTTACATACGTAAATACGAAGCAAAGCTGCTCTCGTTTGACAGTTTAGCTCTCTTTGACAATCACATATGAAAAAGACTGACACTATATGAAGCGGTGTCAGTCTTTTTGCGTATGAAAGGTTTGCATTTCCGCTTTCGTCTTGTACATGTCAACTTCCTCGGGGGTGATAACGCCTTTATCAATCAAAAGTGCAATCACTCCAAGCAATGTGGAGGCACTCCATTTATATCGTTCTTTGTTTTGATGTTCGAGCATTTGAAGCTCTTCTCTTAGCTCCATCAGCAGCTTCTCTGTCTTTTCTTCTTTGTTTGCCAACTCAAACGCCTCCGTTTTCCGTTCATTGCCCCCTATTTTATCTCAAAGCAAATAGGATAAGCAAAAAAACACGATTTACCTTTACAAACATACGTTCTGTCATATATAATATGTTTACGAGCTGGTAGCCCCCAGCCGTCCTAGCAAGTTCTATTCCCATTTGTATGAGAAGAGCGACATGACTCTTCTCTTTTTTTATAAGTTCAGCCTGATTGATTCATTTTAACCCCGTAAAAAAAGACATGTCATCAGGCATGTCTTTTCCTATTGATTAGCGATTATCAATCGTTTCTGGATACATATCATGGTTCATCATACGATATGATGCCATTTCTTCATATTTGGTACCAGGTTTTCCGTAGTTCGTATACGGGTCAATTGAAATACCGCCTCTTGGTGTAAATTTGCCCCACACTTCAATGTATCTTGGGTCCATCAATTCAATGAGATCGTTCATAATAATGTTCATACAATCCTCATGAAAGTCACCATGGTTACGGAAGCTGAACAAATATAATTTTAGTGATTTACTTTCGACCATGATTTCATTTGGGATATAGCTGATATAGACTGTCGCAAAATCCGGCTGACCTGTTTGCGGACAAAGTGACGTAAATTCTGGGCAGTTGAATTTCACAAAATAATCTCTATTTGTATGTTTATTCGGAAACGTTTCAAGCACTTGTGGTGCATAATCAAACAAATAATTGGTCCCTTGATTTCCTAGTAAAGTGACACCTTCTAATTCTTCTGGTTTTCTTGTCGTCATGTCTTCTCTTCCTTTCTATACGCCTCGTTTATTTCCCCACAATAATGTGTGCAGCTGCGGCAGCACTCTTACGCGATTTAAGTCTGGATCTAGCGCTACTTGATCGACAAGCGCTTCATATCTCTTTAATAAATGCGTCAATAAGTACGCATCATCACCTGTTGTCGTGTCATCATTTCCTACCTGCAGATAAAAAGGAAGCTCTGGATATTTCGCATGAACATCCTTTGCATAGGCTAGATCATGATCGTCAAAGATCACGACCTTCAGGCTTGCATGCTGCAATCTATTTCCGCTTTTCAGCTCATCTATGATTCGTGTTAGTTTCGTAAAATCTGTTTTCATATTTGAGCTTGGCGGCTTCGGAGAAATGGTTAAATCATCGATTTTCAAAAACCAGTCCTGATACATCGTCCCTTGTGTTTCAAGCGCTGTATCAATTCCTTCTTCGTGCAGCAAATCAATAAGTGATTCCATTTGTTTTAAAAGCGCAGGGTTCCCCCCTGAAATGGTGACATGAGAAAAAGCCTGTCCGCCTATTCTTTTTAAATCTTTGACAATGTCTTCTGCGTGAAGCCACTGAATGTCATGCTTCGCTGAGCCATCCCATGTAAAGGCGGAATCACACCAGCTGCAAGAGTAGTCACAGCCAGCTGTTCTGACAAACATGGTTTTTTGTCCAATGACCATCCCTTCTCCTTGAATGGTCGGACCAAAGATTTCTAATACAGGAATCGCTTTAGCCATTGTTTTCAACTCGTTTCGGCCGGTAAATGCAGTAGCTTGTTGGAGTCTCCCTCACAAAGACCTGAACACATACCGGTTTGTTCGCTAAAGTCGATAAATACGCTGCTACTTTGTCATGGACTGTCTTTGCCACAACCTCTGTAGTAGGCATCGCGTATGGATCGGTTGACGAGAACTCTTCATGATCATTAAGCAGTGTGTGATCATACTGACCATGAATGAGCTTCTTCAATGTACTGAAATTGACAAGGAAACCCGATTCATCTAGCTCGTCTCCCGCAATGGTTATATTGATGGTGTACGTATGACCATGTACGCGGCTACAAGCACCTGCATCTTCTCTTGGGATGAAATGGGCAGCCGATACATGCATATCTTTGTTCAATTCAAATGAGTATGGATGATTCGTTTGTGGATAGATTTGAGAAAGCACTTATTTTGCCTCCTTCATTTCCATATAAGTGTCATAGCCATTTTTCCGAAGCTTACACGCAGGACATTCCCCGCAGCCATCAGAAATGATGCCATTATAGCAAGTGAGCGTTTCATTTTTTACAAAATCCAGCGCATTCAGCTCATCCGCAAGCTTCCATGTTTCTGCTTTATTGAGCCACATGAGTGGTGTATGGATCACAAATGGTTTTTCCATCGCCAAATTCACTGTGACATTACAAGACTTTACAAACTCGTCACGGCAATCTGGATAGCCGCTAAAGTCTGTTTCACATACACCGGTGATAATATGTCTTGCTCCGATTTGATACGCAAGAATAGAAGCGAAGGATAAGAACACTAAGTTTCGTCCTGGTACAAATGTGGAAGGCAGCTCTCCTTCTTTTTCCTCAATGTCAATGTCATCTCTTGTTAAAGCATTTGGTGCCAGCTGATTCAAAAGAGACATATCTAATAGATGATTCTTCACACCTAACTTGTCAGCAATTCTTTTGGCGACATCAATTTCTTCTTGATGACGCTGATTATAATGAAAGGTCACGGTTTCTACCTCTTCGAATTGTTGAAGTGCCCATAATAAACATGTCGTACTGTCTTGTCCCCCGCTAAAGACAACGACTGCTTTTTCATTTTTCATTTTCTGTTCTCCTCCTTTTGCAGATCTATACAATCGTACAAAGCTGCATCTGAAAGGCTCTTGAAAACCCCTATTTTCTCAAAAGAAAAGACACCTTTACAAGTGTATGAGGTGTCCCAGCCATAAAAAATAAAAAATGCCACATCCAAGGATACGGCAAGTCCTTAGTTTTTTATAGAGGGTTTTGCTAGAACCTCTCCCGTTTTACACGGATTTTTGTTCAATTTTCACAGAGGATAGTGTACCACATATTTTTCATGCAGGCTATCCCTTCTTTACTTATCAAGAGATGCAGGCACTTTTTTTAGACAAAGAAAGAGGATAAAAAAGATGCTCACATAGCCAAAAATAGGATAAACCGTTGATATCAATGTACCGTAACCGATTTTACTAATCACATAGCAGCATAAGAGAATAAGGGATATTGTCAAGACACTGTTCATCCGAATATACGCCCTCACTTGTCTCTCGAGTCCATATAAATTGCCTATGACGGATGTAAAGACTTCGCCGAAGATCACAAATAAATAAATGAGGTGGATGGAGTTTGCTACTTGATACACTACCTGAGCCATTGGAATATCAAACGCCTCCAGCATATTTAATGAAGAAAGAGATAAAAAGCATGCCAGTAAAATAAGGGTCAGCATGACGCCCCCAAGCACAGCTCCCTTTTTAATCACCGCTTCAGAGGTCATTTCATTTGCGACGGGCACTAACACTGCTTGAGAAAGTGCTAAATTAAAAGCTCCATATGAGATAGCTGATAAAATCCACTCTCCCTCACCCATTTGAAGCGCAAGAACATAACTTTCACTACTGCTAAAAACGAATGAATCAAGAAATACGATCAATGAAAAGAAAATAAGCATTGGGACGACGAGAACATTGACACCAAATAATCCTTTTGAACCTTTCAAAAGCACAATGACGCTCAGAATGATCGTCAAAAAGATTCCATATTCCTTTGATATGCCAAGCTGCTCTTCAAAAATAGCCCCTGCGCCAGAAATCATCACTGAAGTGACGCCTAGTAAAATAAAAAACATGACGACATTAATATACCTGCTTGCAGCTGTGCCAAATAGAAACCGGTTCATATCTTGATAAGACTCTGCTTCAATTCGTTTAGAAATGAGCATCATTTTTGCACCAAGTCCAGTAAAAATAGCGCCGCTAATCAAGATTCCGAATAGTCCAATCCAGCCAAAACGAACAAAAAATTCTACGATTTCTTTTCCTGTCGCAAACCCAGCTCCAACCACTGTTCCTACATATAAAAAGGCAAGCTGAAAAGCGGATTCATTTGAACGTTTCATGTGACCCCTCCGCACCCATCACTTTCGATTGTCTTTTTTTATCCTATGAGACGAGTTCCTTGAAAAGAAGGACAAACCATGATTAAATGCAAAAAAGGATTTTCAACTGCCTTTGAGCAAAACAGTTGAAAGTCAAAATAGGTCAGAGTATACTATAGTCAAAGATGGTCAAACAACAGACCATTTTCTTTAACATTCATTGGTCAAATAAAGTCAAACTTTATTTTAAGGAGGTTATGGCAAATGCGTTGTCAACATTGTCAAGTAAATGAAGCAACTATTCGCCTGAATATGCAAGTAAATTCGTCCCGGAGCCAAATGGTTTTATGTGAAGACTGCTACACCTCTTTGATGGAGCAATCAAAAATGAAAATGGGACCTCAATTGTTCGGGGGAAGCTCATTCTTCTCTGAGCAAGCAGGACATGCACAAAGCGTAGAGCAGCCAAAGCAAAAAGGCTTACTCGATGAACTTGGCCGGAATTTAACAGATGGCGCAAATGCTGGTTTAATTGATCCAGTCATCGGCCGTGATGAAGAAGTCGCAAGAGTCATTGAAATTTTAAATAGAAGAAATAAAAATAACCCTGTTCTGATTGGTGAACCAGGTGTTGGGAAAACAGCGATCGCTGAAGGACTCGCACTGAAAATTGCAAGTGGCGATGTACCAAATAAATTAAAGAACAAACAAATCTATTTATTAGATGTCTCCTCCCTTGTAGCGAATACGGGGATACGTGGTCAATTTGAGGAAAGAATGAAGCAGTTAATTAAAGAGCTGCAAAGCCGTAAAAATATTATCTTATTTGTAGATGAAATCCATCTTCTTGTAGGCGCAGGATCTGCCGAAGGGTCAATGGATGCTGGAAACATCTTAAAACCAGCCCTTGCACGAGGCGAGCTTCAGCTAGTAGGTGCGACGACATTAAAAGAATATCGTCAAATTGAAAAAGATGCCGCCCTTGAACGACGCTTCCAGCCCGTCATTGTAGATGAACCAACACAAGATGAAGCGGTCGAGATTTTAAAAGGCATTCAAGATAAGTACGAAAGTTATCATGGCGTCACTTATTCAGACGAAGCTATTCAAGCGTGTGTTCAATTATCTTCCCGGTATATTCAAGACCGTCATTTGCCGGATAAAGCCATTGATTTAATGGATGAAGCAGGTTCAAAAGCGAACCTCTCCATTGATGCAGCAAGTGAAGATGAACTAACGAATCGTCTGACAGAAATTGCTGCTGAAAAACAAGCTGCTTTAAAAGAAGAACAATACGAAAAAGCAGCGAAGCTTCGAGATGAAGAAGAAGCCATTGAAGCAAGACTTCAAAACAAAACAAATGACAAAGAACATGTCGTCACAGCAGAAGCCATTCAAGCCATTGTGGAACAAAAAACAGGCATCCCTGTCGGCAAACTGCAAGCAGACGAACAAACCAAAATGAAAGAAATGGACGTCCGCTTAAAAGCACGAGTGATCGGTCAGGAACATGCGGTTGAAAAAGTGGCGAAAGCTGTGAAAAGAAGCAGAGCCGGCTTAAAATCGAAACATAGACCAACAGGCTCCTTCCTATTCGTTGGACCAACAGGTGTCGGGAAAACCGAATTGTCAAAAACGCTAGCTGAAGAATTATTCGGTTCAAGAGATGCGATCATCCGTTTAGATATGAGTGAGTACATGGAGAAACACTCAGTATCCAAGCTCATCGGTTCTCCTCCTGGTTATGTTGGACATGATGAAGCGGGTCAGCTGACGGAAAAAGTGCGCAGAAAACCATACAGCATCATTTTGCTGGATGAAATCGAAAAAGCACATCCTGATGTGCAGCATATGTTCCTTCAAATCATGGAAGATGGCCGGTTAACAGACAGCCAAGGCAGAACCGTCAGCTTTAAAGATACGGTCATCATCATGACAAGTAACGCAGGCAGCACAGATAAAACGGTCAAAGTCGGCTTCCAGTCTGATCAGGAAGAAGCGATTGAGGAACAATCACTCATTGATTCACTCAGCGCCTATTTCAAGCCAGAATTCTTGAACCGTTTTGACAGCATCATTCAGTTTGACTCATTAGATAGAGATGATTTAGTGAAGATTGTGGATCTTCTGCTCAATGAGCTGTCAGAGCAATTAAAAGAGCAACATTTAACAGTCCATGTGACAAAAGAAGCGAAAGAAAAAATTGCAGAACTTGGATATCATCCTGCATTTGGTGCTCGTCCACTGCGAAGAACCATTCAAGAGCATGTTGAAGATCAAATGACGGAAATATTGCTTGAAGAAGAAAAGCTTTCAGGATTTACTGTAGATGTTGAAGATGACGAAATTGTAGTAAAAAAAGGATAAGTACATCCTAAGAAGGATCTACAGCTCCATCATGTTGCGGTGTCTAAGTTCCATCCGCACGCCGACGCCCCATCCGCCTCTTTTCCTTTACGATAAAAGAAAAAGAGGTGGATCACATGATGAATTGGAGCTATGATCTTGTCAAAATTATGTATGAAGAAAAATTAAAAGAGCTGCTTTTAAATGAAACTGCTCAAAGAAATTAAAAAGAAACTCCCTTTATATCAGAGGGAGTTTCTTTTTTAAGGTAATAGAAAGCGCTTTCGTCAAAATTTCTTCACAGAAACTGCCTTAATTTTATATTCAGACTAAAACCCTTCTAGAAAACACCGATATTAACTATAGAAAAAGATAGTTAAAGGATTTGGTGAGATAATGGACAAAACATCGTTAATAGGTATTATTTTAGCATTTATTGCACTGAGTGTCGGTATGGTTTTGAAAGGTGTAAGTCTAACCGCTCTTATCAACCCAGCGGCTATATTGATCATTGTGGTTGGGACGATTGCAGCTGTTGTCATCGCATTCCCATCTAGTGAAATTAAGAAAACACCAAAATTGTTCGGCAAAATTTTCAAAGACAACAAACTTCCAACGATTCAAGAAATGATCCCTCTTTTTTCAAACTGGGCACAAATTGCGCGTCGTGAAGGTCTTTTGGCATTAGAAGCTAGCATTGAGGAAGTAGATGACGATTTCCTTAAGAACGGCTTAAGCATGGCGGTTGACGGTCAAAGTGCAGAATTTATTCGCGACGTCTTAACAGAAGAAGTTGACGCCATGTCTGAAAGACATCAGTCAGGCGCATTAATCTTTACACAAGCCGGTACATACGCTCCGACGCTTGGTGTACTTGGCGCCGTTGTCGGACTTATTGCCGCACTTGCAAACATGGGAGATATTGAAGCACTTGGACATGCAATCAGTGCAGCCTTCGTTGCCACACTGCTTGGGATTTTTACCGGGTATGTGTTATGGCATCCATTTGCCAACAAGCTGAAGCGTAAATCAAAGGAAGAAGTAAAACTTCGTCTGATTATGATCGAAGGGATCCTTTCTGTTCTTGAAGGTCAATCTCCAAAAGTGATTGAACAAAAACTTCTCATGTACTTACCAGCGAAAGAACGTGCAAATCTTGTCATTGAAGAAGGAGAAAAACAAAATGGCTAGGAAACGTAAAAAACATGATCACGATGACCATGTAGATGAATCTTGGCTGATCCCTTATGCCGATCTTCTGACGCTTCTACTCGCTCTCTTCATTGTGCTATTTGCATCTAGTTCGATTGATGCGGCAAAATACGAACAGATGGCAAAGTCTTTTAATGTCGTCTTTACGGGCGGTACTGGTGTCATGGATCAAACCAGCATGCAGAGCACTGAAGAAACTGAAAATAGCAACCAGACCAAGAAAGCAGCCGAAGAAGATGAAGAAGCCAAAGCGAAAGCTCGAGACCATGCCGTTCTCACAAAGGTCAAAAAGCAAGTGGATTCCTTCATTGCCAATAAGAAACTTGGAGCTAAGCTCGAAACAAAGCTCACGGACGAAGGTTTGCTCATTACGATAGAAGACAGTATCTTCTTTGATTCTGGACGGGCGGTTATTCGCCCTCAAGATGTCCCGTTAGCAAAGGAAATCTCAAAACTACTTGTCATAAACCCCGCTCGTGACATCGTCATTAGCGGACATACTGATAATGTACCGATCAGAAATTCAGAATTTGAATCAAACTGGTATTTAAGTGCCATTCGTGCTGTAAACTTTTTGAGTATTCTACTTGAGAACAGCAATTTAGACCAAGAGAACTTTAGTACAAAAGGTTTCGGTGAATTCAAGCCGGTTGCTTCAAACGATACAGCAGAAGGCAGAAGTAAAAACCGACGCGTAGAAGTACTCATTTTACCGATTGAGAAAAAAGCGAAATAAAAAAGGGAGCCCTCGGCTTCCTTTTCTATTTATTCTGTATGATCATATAAATGCTTTGCACGCAGTCCCACATGTTTGAGCATATCAATGCAGGCATCCTTCTCTTCTTCGCTCAGGACACTGATCATCTCATGAATTTCTTTCGCATGATCCGGGAAGATATCATCAAGCAAAGCTCGTCCCTGCTTGGTAATATGCGCAAATGTCACCCTGCGGTCTTCTGCACAGGCCCTACGACTGAGGAGTTCTTTCTTCTCCAATTTATCGACCACATACGTGATGCTGCCGCTTGCAAGTAAAATCTTATCACCAATTTGCTGAAGCGGCTGATCCCCTTTATGATACAGCAATTCTAATACTGCAAATTCAGTCGGATTCAGCCCGTGCTTCACAATATGTTTGTTCATGTGATGATTAATCGAGCGATAGGCACGTGATAATACAATAAATAATTTCAAAGATTTCTCAACATTATGATTTTCCATTTTTTTATCATCCTTTATGAAATGCAACCCACTAATGTGACATTAATAAACAATAAGTAAAATGTCAACATCTTGATCCATCTTTAGCATGAAAATGAGACCAGAACGAATCACCTAATTTTTTAAAAATCACACAAGTCATCGTAATAAAGATAGGTTCAATGCTATAATAAGTCTATTAGGTAATACGTTGGAGCGATGAATGATGAGTATACTGAAAGGGTTCTGGAAGAAGATCAGGCTGTACCTTATTTTGGTCATGATTCCAACCCTAATCATTAGTTATTTTATCTACGAAAAAGAAACGGAAAAAATCGACTTAAAAAACAAACAAACTGCTACACTTATGTTAAATATTCACAAAAACCAAATGAATTATTTAATTAGTGAAACAGAAGCGAGATTAACTTCACTTGCCATGGGATTTGACCAGCCTCTTGAGACGAAAAAAGTACAAAACATCCTAGAGAAAATCTATAAACAAGAACCTCGTTTTTCAGGTCTGTATCTCCTAGACAAAAAAGGAAATGTATCAGTAAGCACCACACCGTTAAAGGAAAAAATCAACCTGTCATTTAGAGATTACTTTAAGCGCATTCAAGTGACCAAGCAGACGGTGATCACAGATAACTATGTGAGCCGAATTACAAAACAGCGGATTCTCTCCATTTGCGTGCCTGTGCTAGATGAAAATGAAGAAGTCACCAATGTGCTAGTCGCCGCCATTCAAATTGATTATTTAAGAAATATTATGAATGTATTGAACCCTGATCTTCATTTTAAGATGCTGAATCAAAATGGACATGTGGTGTTTACAAGTGGTCCGCAGCCAGCATCAGAAAATGGCAGCACCGTGTCTACATATTTAGATGAAAACAGCTGGAAGCTGGAGGTCTTTCCGCAGCGCGCGTCTACAGGTGAAGTGCTGTCTGTTATGCTGATCCCTTTATCCAGTGCTTTTATTTTATTAAATATTTTATTCACACTTGTTCAATATATCATTTTAAGGCGTCAAACCCAGCAGGAGCGTCACCAAAATGAAGCGCAAAAGCTTGAATTAATCGGAACCCTCGCAGCAAGTACGGCACACGAAATTCGCAACCCATTAACAGGGATCAGCGGATTTATACAGCTTTTGCAAAAGAAGTATCATTCAGAAGAAGATCAGCTCTATTTTTCTGTCATTGAAGAAGAAATTAAACGAATCAACCAAATCGTCAGTGAGTTTCTTGTATTAGGGAAACCAACAGCAGAAAAATGGCAGAATAACTCTGTAAAAGAAATTGTAAGTGAGATCATGCCGATCGTTTTCTCTGAGGCGAACCTTTATAATGTTGAGGTTGATTTGCAAATTAATACGATTCAAGATGTTGGGGTATATTGCACAAAGGATCACATTAAACAAGTCGTATTAAATGTAGCGAAGAACTCGTTAGAAGCGATGCCAAATGGCGGTCATTTGAAGATTTTGATTGAGGCTGAAACAGAACATGTCATCATTAAAGTGAAAGATACGGGTGAAGGCATACCAGAAGAAATGTTAAAGCATATCTTCCTTCCTTTTATTACGTCGAAGGAAAAAGGTACAGGTCTTGGGCTTGTCGTGTGTAAACGAATTATTTCGATGTATGGCGGGACAATTGATATTCAAAGCGAAGTGAATAAAGGAACAACCGTCATGATCATGCTTCCTTCTGCTCACTCAGCATAGTTGAAACATTCAGCCGGTTTTGCTTAGGCAAGACCGGTTTTTCATGTCAATAAGAAGGGCGGTTCACAGATAGAAGACTCATTTGAGATACAAGATCATGAAAGGAGGGGGCAGATTGTTTCTCATGAAAAAGGAGATACTGATACTCATTCATCAGGTTGTCTAGTTCTTGACTATATTTAATTGTCGTCTCACCAGTGTAGCCTTCCGCTTGAGCAGCTTCTACCATCTGTTTTCTCTTCTCATCAATGGACATCAGCAATTGTTCTTTCCTTACATAAATATTCATGATCTCAGCTCCCGCAATGAATTCGACTGTCTATGCTCAAAATGATCCGACACCAAAATTATACTTTATTTGTAAATTAAATTAAATATGCTTATTTTATTTAATTTTTTACAGCCTAAAGACCTCTTACCCAATCTAATTTGGGGGTAAACTTCAAATTTGGACAGGACTGACACATGGATTAAACAGAATTTTATCCTATGCAGAAGATCAAAATCAACTATTTTCTTTCTCATTTTATGCCTATTTTCCTAAAAAAAAGCTGATCATCCGCCTCATGCGGAATGATCAGCTCCTGTCATTAAACCGTTTCTTCCTCGTAAATTGGCACCCAGCCCTCAGTTGTGACAAATATGCGAACTGCGACCACTTTGCGATCCTCTTGAAGTGTAAAGTAGTGGCGAATATGTGGCGGGACAGAAATTAAATCGCCTGGATTCAGTCTCACATCAAAAAAGACGCCATCCTTACCCTGAATGGCAAAGATTCCATGCCCGCTTACAATAAAACGTACTTCGTCATCTGTATGATGATGCTCACGCTTAAAATTTTGGAGCAGCTCATCTAGATTTGGTGTGGCGTCAGATAATGAAATCACATCCTGCGCTTTGTACCCTCGTTTTTCAGATATACGCTGGATTTCCTTTTGAAAAACAGTCAAAATCTCTTCCTTTTCCTCATCTGTTAAATCATACTTTTCTGATAACCGGTTTGGCAGCTTTGCAATATCCCAATGTTCATAAATGACCCCCTGCTTTTCTAAATATGCTGCTACCTCTTGCTCGTTTTCAAGTAATGTGTTCTCTTCGTTATGAATCAAAATCGTCGCCATGTGCTTTTCCTCCTTTTTATCTGACAAGCTGCTTTTGATAAAGCGTTAATTTTAAGTGGTAGCTAAATAAAAATTCATACGCCTCTAATACTCGTTTTGCTTCAAAGGCTGTTTTTCCCCAGACAGTGATGCCGTGATTTCGAATGAGCACCGCACCTGATTCTGACTCTTCAGTGAGATGCTTTGCAAATTGTGCTGCAAGATGCGGAATATGGGCTGGATTTTCAATAATCGGTATCGACACTTCTGCATCCTCTTCCCAGTAACCAAGCGCCTTGATGATTTCGTTTCCTTTCAAACGAACCTCGCCCTTACCCCCATACAGCTCAGACATCACATTATTATCGATTGTATGGACATGGAGGCAGCAACCTGCTTTCGTCCGCTCATACACGTATGTGTGAAGCAGTGTTTCGGCTGATGGTCTAAGCTGTTCGTTCGGATCATCAGGCTTGCCTGCTGCGTTCACTAAAACAAAATCTTCATCCGTTTCTTTTCGTTTATCTTTACCGCTTGCCGTCACCAAAAACGTGATTGGATCATCCGACACCTTGATCGATAAATTGCCGCTTGTTCCGTAAAACCAGTCTCTTTGTGCCAGTTCACGTTTGACGTCTGCTAGCTCCTGCCAGCGCTTGCTCTTTGCGTCTGCCATTCCTTCACTTCCTTTATTTGTTCAAATTGCGCTTTAAGATCAATAAATGTTTCATACTCTTTATATACAAGCCCAAGCTCCTTACATTCATTCAGCAAGTAGTCGCGCGCAAATGTGAGATCCGCATGCTTTGCCGCCTCCACATCGGTGACTGAATCTCCGATCATGATGATGAAGTCCTTCTCATGGGTCAGCTCTCGAATGATTGACGGCTTGCAGCATCCGCAGCCATTTTGACATTGCGAATCGCAGACATGCGGCCATTCAATCTGAATATGATCTTCCCCAAATGAGGCATGATTGCAATAAATATTGTCTCTGCCCACAATGCCCTCGAGTATGGGATAGACAAAAAAGTCCATCCCGCCGCTTAGCACATAGAAAGGAATATCAGCCTTTTTCACATAATCAACAAATTGCCTGAATCCTTCTCGAATCTCTGTATCTTCTAAAATAAACGACTGAATAGCTTCTTTTTGATCACTCGTCAGTAATTGAAACATCTGCCCGACGCCTTCTTGAATGGTGATCTCCTTTGTGAGAACATCATCCTTCAGCTTCGTCCATTCACTTGGTGCAAAGTGTTTCATGATGCGAATGATATTATCATTTTTTGTAATTGTTCCATCAAAATCACAACATACAATTGGTTTTTTCATTTATTCTGCTACCCTTCCCCATAGTTCAAGTGCTGCTTTTAAGTCTTGGCAAGAAGCTGCCTTCTCTTGGATCGACTCTCCATGTATCACCGCATCAATGATCGATCGAAATGCTTTCCCTCCACCGATGGCTCCACGCGGATGTCCGTGAATTCCTCCACCAGCATTAATCACATGATCGAGTCCAAAATCTTTAATCAATACTGGAACCATTCCAGGATGAATGCCTGCTGACGGGACTGGGAACGTTTTTTGAACCAAATCCTCTTTTACACAAGCTTCATAGATTCCAAAGGCATCTTTTTTCGGAAGTGCAACCGACCCATAAGGTGAGGGAAAAAGACTCAAATCAGCGCCAGCATATCGATTTAATTTACCTAAAAGAAGAGAATGCGAAAATCCATATTCAGGCGATGATGTCAAAGCGCCGCTTACTGCGGGATGGGCCATAATAGGCAATGGAATATCTGGATCCTCAGCTAAGCTTTGCATGACATCTAGTCCGTAGGCAAAGACATTGAATAAGAGTGCATCCGCTCCGAGTTCAGCTGCCTTTCTTGCTCGATCCTTCAGTTCAAAGGTTCTGCCTGTTAAATTAACGGCATATAACGTTCGGTGCCCTGTCTCTTCATATGTTTCTTTTAATATCTTTTTTCCTTCTTTGATTCGTTCTTCAAAAGGGGCTAGCGGGCTCTCAAATAAAATTTCATCGTCTTTGATAAAGTCAACGCCGCCTAATGCTTGTAAACGGAGCTGCTCTTTTAAATCCGCCATATCACGGCCAATGACACCTTTAAAAATACTCATCAACAACGGACGATCAAACACGCCTGCTTTTTTGCGTATGCCATCAATTCCAAATACCGGTCCTGGCAGGCTTCTTTTAAATCTATCCGAGAATTGTATGTCGACTAGCTTCACTTTTCCATCAAGTGAAAACTTTCCAAAGATCGTCGTCAAAACGGCCGGTATATCAGCTGAAAAGTTAGCCTCAGGATAAGCAATGGTCACCTCAGATTGATATACGCCATTTTCGGCTGAAGCAACCTTTTCTGATACTTTTTCTACCCGCCCTTTATGTTTTTGAAGCTGCTCCTTTTTGAGCTGCGGCAAATCTGTCCATGATCCCACTGTTAAACCAAGTGCGATCTGCTCTGCTTTTCGGTTCACTTGTTCATCCTCTCGATGTGTTAATACGTATGTTGCCAGTAATTCACTCACTAGGAATCCCCTTTCAATTTCGTCATGCATATGGTCAATAAAAAACCTCTTCAAGTGCTTTGTCAGCGCCTTAAAGAGGTTGTTTCGTGTCATTCATCCGAATCTTATCTCTCAGCGCTTGCTGCAAGAATTAGCACCGTGCTTCATGGAAGTCGGTTGCCGGGCTTCATTGGGCTAGTCCCTCTGCCTACTCTTGATAAGAATATTCAATTTTCTTAAATATTGTCTGAATTATCGCACCATTTTTTTATGTTGTCAATGGCTTATTTTTAAACAGATTCAAGGCAGCGATACGCCGAGCGGCTTCTTGTAACCGCTCCTCACTTGTTAAAAGCCCAACTCTCACGTACCCTTCACCGTGAGTACCAAACCCATTCCCCGGAGCCACAACAACATGTGCTTTCTCTAATAATACGTCAGAAAAAGATTCAGATGTATATCCTTCTGGCACCTTTAGCCAAGCAAAAAATGACCCCTTTGGTGCTGTGACCTCCCAGCCAATCTCCTTGCAGGCAGCGATCCACACATTTCGCCTATTTTCATATCGATCATTTTGCACCTGTACGCACGTTTGGTCGCTTAATAGGGCTTCCGCTGCTGCATCTTGAGTTGCTTTAAACAGTGAAACAAACAGGTGATCCTGATAAAGCTCAATCGCTTCAATAACAGACGGATTTCCTGCTGCAAAACCTACTCTCCAGCCGGCCATATTATACGTTTTAGACAATGTATAAATTTCAATACCCGTCTCTTTCGCTCCATCTGTTTGCAAAAAGCTGATCGGCTTTTTCCCATCAAACCCAATGCCGCCATAGGCAAAATCATGGACAACACAGAGTTTGTGATCTTTCGCAAACGTAACGGTTTCTTCAAAAAATGCACGACTTGCCGTGGCACCTGTCGGATTGTTAGGATAATTTAAATACATCAACTTTGCTTTTTTCTTATCATTCTCAGGCAATCGATCATAGTCAGGTAAAAAATCATTTTGTTCAAGAAGCGGCATCGTCACCATCTGAGCTCCAGCAAGCACGGCACCTGACCAATAATCAGGGTAACCAGGGTCTGGGACAAGGAGTGTATCTCCAGGATTCAGCAGGCATTGCGGCAGCTCAACAAGTCCCGCTTTCCCGCCAAATAAAATCGCAATCTCCTTCATCGGATCAAGCGTGACACCATATTCTCTTTCATAAAAGGCGGCGGCAGCCTTTTTTAATTTCGCTGTTCCGCGGAATGACGAGTATTGATGATTTTCAGGTTTTAATACCGCTTCCTGCATGGCTTTTACAATATGCGAAGGGGTTGGCTGATCAGGATTTCCCTGCCCTAAATTAATGATATCTGCCCCTTCCTGCACCTTTTTCTGCACCTTTTGGACAAGAGACGCAAAAAATTGTTTCGGTAATTGTTTCAATACATCTGATTGCTGGAATTCCATTTCTTCACCTTCTATTCAAGTTACGTAACAATACAAACACTGTAATGGATTGTTTTATGAATTGTAAAGCAATTTTGAAAAAAGATTGACATGTGAAGCGCAGCTCTGATAATATCTTGAATTAAGAAATGCAAACAGGCACGAAATAATTACATATTGATTTCTCTTATCGAGAGTTGGGCGAGGGATTTGGCCTTTTGACCCCAACAGCAACCGACCGTTAATACCACTGTGAAGTGGGGCGCAGCAAGTAAGCGCCAAGACAATTGTCTTATAGGGCACGGTGCTAATTCCATCAGACGTATGTGCTGAGAGATAAGAGAGGCTTTGAGCATACACGCCATCAAGCCTCTTTCTCTCAGGAGAAAGAGGCTTTTTTATATGATTTGGAGGGATAGCAATTGGTTACACTTACGGCATCATATGAAGAATTAACAGAAAGCTCGGCAGTTGCACTCGCAATTAGACTTGGCTTGATCCAAGAAAGCAGTCATTTGACATGTACGGAAATTGGTGACGGGAATTTAAATTACGTCTTTCATATTTTTGATCACAAACAAGAAAAAGGATTGATCATCAAACAGGCCCTGCCCTATGCCAAGGTGGTCGGAGAGAGCTGGCCGCTTACATTAGACCGCGCGAGAATTGAAAGTGCTGCCCTGATCAAGCAGTCAGAATATACGCCGCACCTTGTACCTGCAGTCTATTATTCAGATACAGCTCTTGCTGTGACGGCAATGGAGGATCTATCACACCTGGAAATCGTCAGAAAAGGGCTAATTGCCGGAAAACAATATCCGCATTTATCCGATCATGTAGGAGAATTTTTAGGAAAAACACTTTTTTACACTTCTGACTTTGCCACAAATCCTAAAATCAAAAAACAATTTGTGAAGCAATTTACGAATCCGGACCTTTGTGACATTACTGAAAAACTCGTCTTCACAGATCCTTTCTTTGATAGCGGCACAAATGATTTCGAAGAAGAATTAAGAGAAGCTGCCGAAGCGCTTTGGGCAGATCTTGAAGTGCAGGCCAAAGCAGCCGAACTGAAGCGTATTTTCCTGACATCTGCTGAAACACTCGTTCATGGAGATCTTCATACAGGCAGTATTTTTGCAAATGAGACGGAAACAAAAATCATTGATCCAGAATTCGCCTTTTACGGTCCCTTTGGATTCGATATTGGCCACTTTATCGCTAACCTGTTCCTCAATGCTTTGTCTCGTGAGAATGAACACGATCAGCAGCACCTTTTTGACCATGTCATCAATGTATGGGCGACATTCAAAGAAGTGTTCGCAAAAGCTTGGAAAGAAGACAGCATTGAAGCATTTAGTGTATCTGACAGTTTTTTAGCAACAACCTTTGACCGTATTTTAAAAGAAGCTGCAGGCTTTGCGGGCTGTGAGCTTGTCCGCCGAACAATCGGCCTTGCTCATGCCGCTGATCTCGATGCGATTCCATCACCATCTAGAAGGATTCAGCAGAAAAAAGCAGCACTAACGCTCGGAAAAACAATGATCAAACAATATCATGCAGTGGAAGCAGCGTCTGACCTCGTCGCATTATTCCATCAATCTGTAAAGGAGTGACGGGTTTTGTCTAAAGAATTTGAAGTCCCCCGTTCTGTCGAATGGGAAGAAAACCATATTAACATTTTGAATCAGCAAAAATTACCGGCCGAAACTGAGTTTGAGCATTTATATACAAAAGAAGACGTGTATGATGCCATTGTCACGTTAAAAGTGCGGGGAGCACCTGCCATTGGCATTACAGCAGCTTTTGGACTGGCGCTCAGTGCCCAAGACATTGAGACAGAAGAAATTGATGTTTTTAAACAAGAAGTCATTCAGATAAAAGAATATTTAAACAGTGCTCGTCCAACCGCTGTGAATTTAGCCTGGGCTTTAGAGCGATTATTGCAGCGCATTGAGCGTGCAGCTTCGGTCAATGCAGCCAAAACAGACCTTGTCCATGAAGCCATTCAAATTCAAATTGAAGATGAAGAAACATGCAGACAAATCGGTCAAAATGCACTCCAGCTCTTTAAATCGGGTGATCGTATTATGACCATTTGCAATGCAGGCTCCATCGCCACAAGCCGGTACGGAACAGCCCTTGCTCCATTTTATTTAGCCAAAAAGAAAAATCTCGATCTTCACATTTATGCCTGTGAAACACGCCCTGTTCTTCAAGGGGCTAGGCTGACAACATGGGAACTCATGCAAGGCGGCGTAGATGTGACGCTCATCACAGATAACATGGCAGCCCATACGATGAAAGAAAAGAAAATTTCTGCTGTCATTGTCGGAGCTGATCGTATTGCCCGTAATGGAGATACGGCGAATAAGATTGGAACGTTAAGTCTCGCCATTTTAGCTAAGCATTTTCAAATTCCGTTTTTTATAGCTGCACCGCTTTCCACCTTTGATGTATCAACCCAAGACGGGGCAGATATTCCAATTGAAGAGCGCGATCCGCTGGAAGTAAAGGAATTAAACGGCGTCCAAATTGCACCGCCTGATGTTCAGGTATTCAATCCCGCCTTTGATGTCACTCCTCACCATCTCATTTCAGGTATCATTACAGAGAAAGGGATTATCACATCGAACTATACAGAAGAGATTGATACTCTGTTCGCTGAAAACATCTCACTCTGATCATAAAAAAAGCGCCGTGTACTTATTATTTAAGAGCACCGCGCTTTTTTATTTCACTCGTTTTTGCTAAGATTTCTTTTTTCTGTTCTTCTGTCAAAACGTTCATTTTGACACATAGTGATGTGACGGCATACATTTTATTTTTTTTGCCCCAAAACATTCCCTAGCGCCCTCCTTTTTCCCTCAACCAACTTTTTTAGCTTAATAAAAGGATATGTCGCTTGACAAACATTTGGAACAGGTCAATCGATTTATTTTTGAACAAATGGGATACCTTCTAATTCTAGCAGGACCGCTTTCATGTCTGTTTTTGTTCCTGCATAGCCCGTCAGAGAGCGGTCTTTTCCAATCACTCTGTGACAGGGAATAAAAATAGGTAATGCATTGCGTCTGTTCGCTTGTCCAATCGCTCTTACAGCTTTTGGGTTGCCAATCGCTTCTGCAATGTCTGCATAGCTTTTTGATTCACCATATGGAATAGTCGAAAGTGCTTCCCACACCTGCTCTTGAAACGGAGATCCCTTTTGCTTGAGCGGGAGATCGAATACTTGGCGCTCTCCCTTGAAATATTCATCTAGCTGCTTTTTCGCTTCTTGTAATACAGGCGTTTCTTCTTCTTTTAGATCGGCTTTCTGCTTTTTTACTAAAAATGGCTCATCATCAAACATCACCTCGATGATGGCATCGTCTTTTTCTAGTATGTATAATGCCCCAATTGGTGCGTGATAGACGGTATAATACACGTTAGTGCTCTCCTTCTTGTTTCTTCTGCCTCAGTGGAAGCGTGAGATGGAAGACGGTTCCTACCCCTTCCTCACTTTCTACCTCAATCGTTCCTTGATGCTCTTCAATAATTTTATAACTAACCATTAAGCCAAGTCCAGTTCCTCTTTCTTTTGTCGTATAAAATGGTTCCCCTAGACGCTTGAGCTTGTCCTCTGCCATTCCGCAGCCTTCATCCCGCAGTGAAATGACAATATGCTCTTCGCCCTTCCGCTGAATGCTCACATAGACATTTCCTTTTCTCGGCATGACTTCAATTGCATTTTTTAAAATGTTAATAAAGACCTGTTTTAATTGGTTTTGTTCACAATAAATGAGCGGAATCTCATCCAACACATTGAGATGCATTTGAACGTTGCCGAGGTTCGCCTGTGCGTGCAAAAGATCCATCGTGTCTTTCATAATTTGCACCACATTTTTTTCTTCATATACGATGGCTTGCGGTTTCGCTAAAATCAAAAATTCGGTGATGATGGATTCAATTCTTTTCAGCTCAGATGTGATGACATTGAAATAGAGCGAATACTCCCCTTCTATATTCCCTTTTAACAGCTGAATGAAGCCTTTTAATGCTGTCATCGGGTTTCTAATTTCATGCGCAATTCCAGCGGCAAGCTCTCCCACCACATGAAGGGTATCTGATTTTCTCACCCGCTCTTCTAATTCCTTCCGCTCTGTCACATCTCTAAAGATCGCCAAATTCATATTATGAATAATGTTGCGTTTAAAAGAGAATTCCAATATACGCTGATCTGGATGGTTCAGCACAAACGGAACTTCATTGTCCATTTCATCTAACGACATCGCCTGAGCAGGCTGTGCCAAATGTTCAATTTGATAAGGCGCAAGGATATGGAAAAGGTTCATTTCCGTTAAATGATCGTCTTTCAATCCGAGCAGCTCGCTTGCGGATGGATTGACTTCGATAATGCGGTACTGGTTATCAAAAAGAACAATGCCGTCCATTGATCCATTAAATACTTTACGGAATTTGAGCTCACTTTCGCGCAGCTCCTCTTCCATTCTTTTTCGATCACTCACATTACGTAAAATGGTTAAGTGCTGTCCTTCTAATACCGCATGCTTTGATGTAAACTCGAGCTCTTTAAACTGACCATTTGCCATTCTGAACAACAGCTCTTCCCTTATTTCATGATTCCGAATATAACGTCTTCTAGTCGGCCTATATCTCTGATCAGATTTCACGAGAAAGTCTGTGAGTTTCTTGCCAATCAGTGAGTGCATAGGCAATTCAAAAATTCGGCAGGCTGATTCATTGGCTCTCACAATCTCTCCATCATCTGCCCATATGATGATCGCATCCATTGCATTTTCGAAAATTTCTCTAAAGCGTTCCTCACTTTTTAACAGCTTTTCTTCCATTAACCTTTTTTCTGTAATATCCCGCATGATGGACATATAAAAACCGCTCATGACATTTGATGTAATGGTGAGCTCGAATAATTTTTGCTGGCCAGATTGAAGGGTAACGGGAAGCTCTCCCTTGGCTTTCCCTGTTTCTTTAAGTGACGTTAAAAGGTGCTGCAAGGCTGGAAGATTTTCATCTTCGACAAATTCATTTAAATAACGATCGGTTAAATCGGTCTTTTGCAGCTCAAAGCTCTGACAAAAAGAGTGATTGGCGTCGATCATGCAGCCATCCTGATCAAAAATGACCATCCCGTCAATGGCTCGGTCAAACAAATCTTTGAACAGCTGCTCATTCATGGAGCGTTCTCGTTCTAGTATTTTCTTTGAGGAAATATCTCGCATGACCACGATATATTGCTGATTCACGACGTCATGCTCTGCGACAAATTCAATGTATTTTGTTTCCCCGTTTTCAAGCTGAATGGAGATTTCTCTTCTTAACTTTCCTTTTCGAAAAAATAAATCAAGGGAGCATTCAATTTTGTCTTTCGGGATGCCGTATAGGAAATCTAGAACGGATTTATTGAGGAGGTCTTCTTTCGATGTCTGTACAAGCCTGCATGTCGCTTCGTTGGCTTGGATAATATTGAGGTGCTGATCAAATATGAAAATGGCATCTAACGTCTTATTTAACAGCCTCTTTTGCTGCATCAACTCTGTTCGCAAATATTCGTTCTCTTTTTCTAATTTTCTGATATCTTCTGCGCCATCGAGCGTTTCAGTCATTCTCTTACACTCCTTTTCCAGCCTCATTCCTCTACAATATTTCTACAATATTTTCATTGTTCCTTCATTCGACTCATAAAAAAAAATAACTTTTTACACGAAGACTGTCTCATTTATTTCATTTGGATGACAGGATCGAACTGCGATTCTCTTTTCTTACGCTTCTTTTACAACCATTCTACAATTTCACATCAAATAGCGAAATGAGCCAAAATGTATTTTAAAATGGGGCAAATACGGGAACAGTGCACATAGAACATTTATGTTTGAAATCAAGCAGGAAAGGTGATGTTATGGCATCTTCACGAGATAGTTATTTTGATAATGCGAAATTTCTTCTGATTTTTCTAGTTGTTTTTGGTCATTTGTTACGATCATTCATTCATGATAATGATTGGATGCTCTATTTATACAAGTTTATTTATACTTTTCATATGCCCGCCTTTATCTTGGTTTCCGGCTTCTTTGCAAAAGGCTTTAGAAAGCCAGGTTTTATGAAAAAAGTCGCCGTTAAGCTGATCATCCCATATTTAATTTTTCAGGTGATCTATTCAGTTTACTATTATCTCTTGCAGGATCAAAGCATGGCCAATTTAAATCCAATTGATCCGCAATGGTCTTTATGGTTTTTAATTAGTTTATTTTTTTGGAATTTGCTGCTCATTCCTTTTTCTAAACTTCCGTTTCACTGGGCGATGATCGTCAGTTTGTCAATTGCGTTACTTGTCGGTTACGTGGACAGCATCAGCAATACGCTCAGCTTATCGCGTACGTTTGTGTTTTTGCCGATGTTTTTAGCTGGCTTCTATTTAAAAAAGCAGCATTTTGAATTCATCCGTACAAGCAAAGGAAAGCTGGCAGCACTTCTTGTATTAATGGCTGTATTTTTATTTTGCTATTTCTATGAATTTGATTATTCCTTCTTATTTGGATCACAGTCATATGCTTCTCTTGGAGATGAGGGATTGATTGCGGCAATGAAACGAATGGCATGGTACATGCTTGCATTTGGCGCTACATTCAGCTTCTTTGCATTAGTGCCAACACGCCGTTTCTTCTTTACAAAATGGGGCACAAGAACGTTATATGTGTATTTACTACATGGCTTTGTGATCAAGCTGCTTAGAACGACTTGGTTTGACGACTGGGCCCTGAATGCAGCAAGTGTACTGATGTTATTGCTGCTGACCATTCTGTTAACCTTTACCCTGTCTAGCACCTTTGTTAAAAACGTTGCACAGCCAGTGATTGAGCTCAAAATGAACAATCTTTTGCGTACAATCACCGGCAGGCAAGGCAGTTATATCAAATAAAAAACGATCCCGCGAGGATCGTTTTTTCTATTTTTCATCCATGTGTCCATTGTGACATTCAGCATCTTTCTTAGGTTTTACAAGAGTATCAATCCATTTGCTGCTGTTGATATCTCCAAGCTCACTGCCAAATTCCTCTTCTAAGATATCTGGGTCCATTGGCCTCTTATGGTCTTTCATGTCCTTGCTCTTCACATGCTTTTTAGTCACGAGATCCTCCCCCTTGTTTCCCTTTGTGAGAATTTCGGTTTGCCTGACGATCTCTTGATTGTTCATCAAATTGGGTTTGTCCTTGATCATGTACCATGCTTTCTGTCGGTGTCATATTATTTGTCAGTGCTTCATTTTTCGCTGCTTTTCTTTTCATCTGAAATCAGTCCTTTTTTAACATATTTAGTTCTTCTCTTAATTGGTCTAGGAGTTCCTTCATTTGTTTGACCGTCACGGGCTTTTCTTCTGGCTTTAACTCATAGCCAATTTGTCCATTGGCTTCTAGGGTGGCTTTTTTGAGACAGCTGATGTCTGTGATGCCTTGCTGCTTTAAGCGCATTTTGAATTCATCCCTTGTGAGCCTCGTTTTCTTCAGCTTGTGATCAAGCATTTCTCCATCCTGCAAAATGACCACAGATTTCCCTGAAACCAATTTTTCAAAGAAATCAGATTGGATAGACAATTTTTCCATGATGACGAGTGCAATGATAAATGTAGCAGCGGCATAAATCGTTTCAAGTAAATTGTGCTCAATAAAGGGTTGGATAATAATCGATCCGATTGAAATCATGATCACTGTTTGTTGAACAGTTAATTGACTAATGGATTTAGGCCCTGCTATTCTCAGCAGCAAGGTACCAACTAGCAGCATGACAATTGCTTTCCATATTACATCCAGCACGTCTCGTTCACCTCTTACCTATAGATTGCGAACATCTCACGTGATTTAGCCAGTTAGATAATGGAAATAAAAAAACAGCATTCGCTCGGAATGCTGTTTAGCCAATGATGACACGCTCTTTCGGATAATGGTAATTCGCTTCGCTTTCTCTTCGGCCAATTAAGTACAAGAAGCTTGGAATGCCGATCCGTCCAATAAACATGACCATCATAATGATACACTTACCGAAAACAGAGAGCTCAGAGGTAATCCCTAGTGATAGCCCTGTTGTTCCGAATGCAGAACAGACTTCAAATAAATTTTGAAGAAGCGTATTTTGCTCGGATAAGGTTAATAAGAATGTAGCGCCAAACACCAATATAAAGGCCATCATCGTCACCATTAGAGATTTGTTTATATCCGCTTGATGCAGCTCTCTTTTGAAGATTTTAATGGACTTATTTCCCCGAGCAAAATGAAACAGTGCGAGTAAATTAAGGGCAAAGGTGGTTGTCCGAATTCCGCCCCCAACCGAGCTTGGAGATGCCCCGATAAACATGAGCAGACATAAAAATAACAGCGTCGGTTCTGTCAATTGAGTAATATCTAATGTGGAAAGTCCACCACTTCTTGTGGCGGTCGATTGGAACAATGAATAAAACAAAACTTCGTGCCAGCTCTTCCCTAAAAACGTAAACCGGGCTTCAAGGGCATAAATCCCAATAGCGCCAACAATGACTAAGCTGCCAAACGTAATCGTTGTGATTTTTGTAAACAATGAGAACGATGCGTGCTTTCGGTCCTGATTAAATAAGTAATCCTTTACTTCTACGAGGACAGGAAAGCCAATGGCTCCAAAGATGATCAGCAGCATCGTAATAAATTGGACAAAATAATCATCTTTGTAAGGGATGAGCGAGTTCCCTGTAATATCGAAGCCCCCATTGGTGGTCGCACTAATACTTGAGAAGAAGCCATGTAAGAATGCTGCCTGCACATCGTAATATTTGAGAAAATACATGCTTAAAATCAGACCGCCTACAAACTCAATGAGCAAAATTAAATATAAGACCTGCTTCATTAATTTCACAATTCCTGATAAATTGCTCTGGTTTTGATCTGCCATGATGAGCTTTCTTTCTTTAATCCCGATCCTTTTTCGCATGACAATCCACACAAAGGTACCGAGCGTCATAATGCCGATACCTCCGATTTGCAGGACAAACGCAAGGATCCACATACCTGCCACACTAAATGTTTGGGAGGTATCAACAACGGTGAGTCCTGTGACACTTACCGCACTCACTGCCGTAAATAATGCATCGATAAATGTCCACTTCACCCCATCTTGATGAGCGACTGGCAAACTTAGAAGAATAAATGAGACGGTCACAGCGAGAAAATAATAAAGGGCAATCAGCTGGAAAGCCGATAGCCGGTCAATTAGCTTTTTAATTGGGTTCATTGTCATTCCTTCTTTTAACTTTCATTTTTCAATACTTATCATTTTAATGAAAAGAGACATGATTTTAAAGGTATTTTATGCTTTATTTACTTTTTCATCAAAAAAGAAAAGACATCCTGTAACAGAATGTCTTTTCGTCTCTCTTATTTTGCTTCTAGTCTTCTGATTCTTTCGTTTAAATCAGGGTGTGTGGAGAAAAGAGAAGCTTTTCGTTTACCACTGATTTTAAGCGTAGCAACTGCTGTTTGATCATCATCTTTGATTCTTGACGTATACGCCTCAAGTGAGCGAAGCGCATGAATCATTTTATCTTTACCGGCAAGGTCAGCTCCGCCGCGGTCTGCATGGAATTCACGGTGTCTAGAATATGCAAACACGACAAGGCTTCCTAAGATAGAGAAAATGATTTGGAAAACAATCACTGCGATAAAATGAACAATCGGCACAAGCTCTTCACGCGGAACAAAGCGGCTTGCGATCCATGCCGCAATTCTTGAAAGGAAGACAACGAACGTGTTGACGATCCCTTGAAGCAGCGTCATTGTCACCATATCACCGTTCGCAACGTGAGCAACTTCGTGAGCGATTACACCTTCAACTGCTGCATCATCCATTTCATGAAGCAATCCAGTGGAAACCGCAACAAGTGATCTTCTCTTAGAAGGACCTGTCGCAAAAGCATTTACTTCAGATGATTGATAAATACCAACCTCAGGCATTTTAGAAAGGCCTGCTGCTCTTGATAATCTGTGCACGCGGTCAACAAGCTGCTGCTCATCATATGTTAATGAATCCTTTTCAGGGTTTAACACGCGCACACCCATCATCATTTTTGCCATCCAGCGAGACATTGCAAGTGACATGAACGAGCCAACAAAACCAACAACTGCACTGAATACTAGCAATGCCACAAAATTAATTCCACCATCTGCTCCTATATAAGAACCAACACCAGTTGCTGCACTAATAACCGATAGTACAATACCAATCGTAGTGATAACAAGAATGTTCGTTAATATAAACAGAAATATTCTTTTACCCATACATAACCTCCGCTGTCATATTAAGTTCATTTGAACTTATTAATAAAATTATAAAAATAAACGTCTCAAATTGCAAGGAAAAAGGAATCATTACTTATGTTTATCATAACGGCTTAAGCCCCGTCACTTCAATATTTACGACATTTGCTACAGCTGAAAAGTGAACAAATTGTGACGCCGCTTTCTGGATTTTAGTTTATTTTGCATTTTCATCAAAAAGAGATTATGATGTTGAATTAGATCAATTATGACGTTTTTGACGTACAAACGAGGTGGAATAATGGGTGCTTTTAAATTAACGAGAATTGACATGACAAGTCTTCTCTATTCTCTAAAAGGAGAGGGAGATCTGACTCCGCTTCAGCTATTAAATTTATCTGTAAAAAAAGACAAACATCACGAACATGACGAGCTAAAAATCCCTTCTTTTTTTGAGAGGCTTGAACGTCGGAAACACAAATCAGAGCATGGACTCTCCACAAATGAAATTGTAGAATTAGGAAACCTATGCGAACTGACTTCTCTTAAATCGACAGCGATTCAAAACTGGATCAAACGTGATATTAAAGATATGATTGGCCACCCTGAGCTTGGAAAGAAGTACTCAATTGATCAGGTCGTTATTTTATTAATTGTTAGAGATTTAAAATCAGTTTTTGACTTTGATGCCATCCGTACCATCTTATCTGCCTTATTTAACACAATTACGGATCGAACTGATGATATTATTAGTCCACTGCGCTTTTATGAAGCATATGCGCATGTCCTTGATTTTATTTATCATCATACTCATTTTCCGTTAAAAGAAACAAACTTACGGGAAATCACAGAGGAACAGACAGATAAGCTCCGTGAAGAATTTTCTGAATTGACACAGCACCAATGGCATTTGATCAAAGGCATTATCAGTTCAACCGTTTTTTCTGTCTTTACTTCACACTTGCAAAGTACGGCACAAGAAATGATGTTTCATACACTGCAGCATCAGGATAAAGAAGAACCGAGGTGAATCATCACCTCGGTTTTTTGTGCAGCAATTGCCAGCATAATTGTACGCTGTTTTCTTCAAAATAAGAAGGCGCAACAAACATGAGGTGAAAGGAGGAATATGGACATGGCAAACCGAAATCAACTTCTTGTTCCTGGAGTAGAACAAGCATTAGATCAATTTAAATACGAGATCGCTCAAGAATTTGGCGTGACTCTCGGTTCAGATACAGTCGCACGTGCAAACGGTTCTGTTGGCGGTGAAATTACAAAAAGACTCGTTCAACAGGCTCAATCACAAATGGGCAATCAATCTAAATAAAAACATGGTGAAATACGCCGGAGCTATTCTGGCGTTTTTTTATTGTTCATATGTGTGCTCGCCCCGGTTCTCACGATAAGGGGACGGTACACCTTTTCCTTGCTTCATATGTTCTCTTTTTCGTTCAGCGGACGGCCGTTTCTGATCCCTGTCGTTTTTTTTTGTGTGCTTTTCAGCGCCATCACGTGATGTGCCGTTTGGATTTCTTTTATCATCAGGTTCCGTTGAGTGATTTTTTTTTTGTTCTTTATCGAAAGAGCGATCCTTTTCTTCCTTTATTTGATTGTCTTTGCTTTCATCATCAGGTTTTGTTTGGTGAGGCTTTTGAACAGATCCTTGCTCTTCCCTCTCTTGATCCTTCTGCTCTTTGTCTTCAGCTTCAGGAGCCTCTTGATCTGGCTTCATCTCTTCGCTATCGTCTGTCTTGACGTCTTCTTGTTTGTCTTTGTCTGTTTGATCTTCATCATCTTTGTTAGGCTCTTCTTCTTTGACAGCATCACTCTCTGCTGCGTCTTCATCCTTTTGAATGTCTTCTTGATCTTTGTCTTGCATTTCTTGATTTCTGATATATGTGCCTGTTGAAATGCCTGCCTTTTGAGCTTTTTCTCTTGTTTCCAGGTCACTTTCTACAGTTTCTAGCTTGTAATCGCGCTTTTGATATTCACCAGAGATGGTGTTAATTTTACTTTTGACGTTGGTTTTATATGTATGGTCCTGCTTGTTTTCATAAACCGTTGAAATATAAATGCTCTTAGAGTGGTTCACGTAACCTTTTTTGTCACAGTCATCTATGATTTCCTGCACGACTTTGGTCATGTCGTTTTTTTCTAAATCCTTCATACTGGCCAGTACTTGTTTCGCATCTTTATTCAGTGGTGTGACACCGATCACTTGATAATCGTGATCAAGCTTCAGTTCAAAGCTTGGGTTAATGTCAATTGTCATATATGCATATGCTTTTTGACTTGAGAAAGATGGCATCATAGTAAAAATCACGACAATAATCGCTGCGATTGATAGGATTCCTGCATTTAACGGACGTAAACGAAGCAGGTCAAAAAAACCGGCTCTTTTTCTTTCGAGACGTGATTCATTCGGAAATGTCACTTCTTGACCGATTTCATAGTCTTGCTGTTCATATTTTGTCCGCAGAAATTGTCCATCAGGGGTCAGCAGCGTGACATATTTTTTGTTTTTCTCTACTATAATGCCTCTTCTCATGAATTAAGCACCCCTTTAAGGTAATCTTTCAAATACACATAATCACCCGTCATAATGATCGCCATCGCAATGATGTATTTTCTATTTCTCTCAATCGTTTTGCGGCTGACTTCCACTAGCTTTTCAAGCTGTTTGACCGGCAATTGTTTTTTCTGAAATAAAATGGTTCTGAGCTCATCGTGTTCAACGAGTGTGTGAGCTACTTTAATAGCATTTTGCCTGGCATCTGCATGCTTTGGTGAATGTTCAAGCAGCTCTTGAAACGTGAGACCGTATACTTTTAATCGTTCTTTAAAATGTTCTATTTCTTCTCTTCTATGTTCTTGTTCAATTAAACGTCTATATTCATTTGTAGACAGCTCTGCTTCAATCATGCTTTGAGAGTACTCGCCATTTTCACTTTCTTGCAGGTCCATTTGAACCGTTGGCGCATTTCTCGCTTCTTTTCGAATATAGTCGATCACTTTTCTTTTAATAATTAATTCTGCGAAAGCAAGGAGTGAGTTTCCTTTTTCGGCAGAGTACTTTTCTATCGCTTCATTAAAGGCAATTAAGCCTATGCTGAATTCATCATCTTTTTCATCTATATATCGTTTACAAACGGATGAAACCGTCTTAGCGACAAATGGTTTGTATTGCTCTATTAATGCATTTTGCAGCTCGATATCACCTTGTTGAATACTGATAGCCGACTGCTCTAATGTTTGCTTTTTCTTTCCTTTTTTAAACAAAAGGCTAAGCAATGGTTTCACCTCAGTTCTCCCTATATTACTCATTTATGATAGCTAATTTATGAGGGAAGCGCAAAGGAAGAAATGAGGAATTCATTTCCTGTTACTCAATTATGACATGTATATCATCATCTACTTTACAATGTTTCGTCTAAAAGCAAAGAAATAAGGGGGTATCTCCCCCTTATTTGTAATATACGTGTTATGAAAATGAAATGATATTTCTTTCAAAAAACCTACTCTTCTAGGCGTCCCTCTTGTTTTTCCTTGTTTTGTTGCCCGCCTTTTCTTGATGGGCTTGATAAAAACCAGCCAAATGCTGCAATTGCGAGAAGCACTGTCCAGAAAATGACTTTCCATAATGTTGAATGAATAAAATGAGACGATACGACGCCAATAGCTGGATGTGACAGTGTATAAAGCGTGAGCTTCACACCAACCCATCCGACAATGACAAAGGCTGCTGTTTCTAGGCTCGGTCTTGTTTTGAGCAGTTTCACAAAGACAGTAGCTGCAAATCGCATGATGATAAGACCGATGATACCACCTAAAAAAATGACAATAAATTGACCGCCATCGAGTCCGCCGATTTGCGGAAGACTCGTTTTCGGCAATGTCACGGCTAATGCGACGGCCGCTAAGATGGAATCTACAGCAAAAGCGATGTCGGCAAGCTCGACTTTTACGACTGTTGCCCAGAAGCCGCTTTGCTTCATGTTTGTGTCTGATTCCTTTTTCTTAAATACGTGCGATTTTAAAATATGGTGAATGGAAATATAAAGAAGATAAATTGCACCAATGGCTTGAACTTGCCACACATCCACTAAAAACGAAATAAGAAACAGGGAACCAAATCGCATGACAAACGCACCCGCAAGTCCGTAAAACAATGCCTTTTTTCTTTGCTTTTCAGGAAGGTGTTTAACCATCACAGCCATGACCAGCGCGTTATCAGCTGCTAAAATCCCTTCTAATCCAATCAGTACGAGAAGAACCCACCCGTACTCTAAAATAATTGCTGCATCCATCATCATTCCTCCTTGTTTTTATCTATTGTCCCACAACAGACAAAGGCTTATGAATACAAAAAAGACCTTTGCCTGTAATGGCAAAGGTCTTGCTAGACATGTGATATGTAGAATCATGCCAACAAAGCCGATGGAACGTAAGTCCATGTAATGACGACTTTGTTTCCGGTAAAACCGGACGCTACTCCCCTTTGGTGGGATTTAAGAATATTTAGATTACTTATATCATAATCAATACACACTGTATTGTCAACAGGTGACTTTCAGTGATTAGGCCGTTGGTGTTTCTGTTTTTCTTTTTCTACGTTTCAGCCATATATACATCATGAACAACAACACAACCCCGATCCCAATCGGTAAAAGATATGGATCTAACATAGCGCCAACCTCTTTCCAGTTCTCCCCGAGCACAAACCCAAGATACACATACACAAATGTAATGGGCGTAATCGCCAAAAACGTATACAAGCAAAAGACCCACACATTCATCTTGGCAATACCGCACGGGATGGAAATAAGCGTTCTGACCCCTGGAATAAACCGGCCGCTAAAGGCGACGAAACCACCATGCTTTTCAAAGAAAGCATCCGATTTATCAAGCGACTCAGGTTTGACAAAAAAGTACTTCCCATATTTATTTAAAAAGGGTCTTCCGCCATAACGTCCTAACCAGTACAAGGTCAAAGGGCCAGCCACGCCGCCAATGGAGCCGGCAGCCACAACACCGATGAAGGCCATGTCCCCTTCTGAGACCCAGTAACCCGCAAGAGGCAGAACCACTTCAGCAGGAACAAATTCAATGCATAATGCGAGGAAGATGCCAAAGTACGACAAGTTCTTAAAAGCATCAGCTAAAGAAATAATAAAATCTTCGATGTTTATCAATCCCTTTCACACATAATCGTTTGACGATTCTATCTCTTTTAGAATCACACCATATATTAAACGAATAAAACCGAAGAAACGATTCACTTTTCGTCGTTTTTTTACATTAAATTTGATTTTACTATAAAAGACACGTGAAAAAAACGTTGATTGTGGTATTTAAGTGAAGGAAAAGTGAACACAGAAGCCATTCGATCCGATATATTAAGTATATGTCTGTTTTAAGATACTGGAGGTTTTCTCACATGACCCAATTAACAGGAAGCTACAACGGATGGCTTGTCTTTCTGTCAGTCGCTGTCGCCGCTGTGGCCTCCTACTCAGCTCTTCAGTTAGCCAGCCGAGTGATACAGTCAAGCGGTGCAAAGAAAAAGGTATGGCTGGTCATTGGTGCAATGATCATGGGGATGGGCATATGGTCGATGCATTTTATTGGCATGATGGCATTTCACATGCAAACCGGCATCACATATGAAACTCCCTTACTGATTTTATCGATTTTGGCGTCTTTTGTCGGTTCTTTGATCGCATTCTCGATATGCATTCAAGAGCAGCTCTCCATAAGACGGCTGCTCATTAGTTCAATCACCATGGGCTCTGCTATTTGCAGCATGCATTATCTTGGAATGGAATCAATGGCCAATGTCTCAATCAGCTATGATCCAGTCCTCTTTTTTCTTTCGTTTTTCATTGCTGCGCTGGCATCTTTCTTTTCACTGCATCTCTTTTTTCGGCTCCATCGATCCGAGAAAAAAAAGGAGGATCATCTGTTAAAAATAGCTGGTGCACTCGTGATGGGTGGGGCTATTTCTGGCATGCATTATACTGGTATGGCTGCTTCTACTATGTTTTTTCATTCAGATGGACAGTCCGCTGCAGGCGGCTCTCTTGAAATGTCGCCATTCAGTCTGTCGATTTTCATCGGCTTGATGACACTGATTGTCCAAACACTGATGATCTTTGGTGCCTATATAGATCACCGAATCATGAAGCAGTCAGATCAGTTAAAGGAAAATGAACAGCGGTTTCAATCGCTCATTAAACATAATATCGATGGCATTATCGTGTTATCTGTCGATCGAAAGGTGCTTTCTGCGAACGACTCAGGTAAACAAATCTTAAAAATGTGCAATTCTTGGATTGGTGATGATGTCAGTCAATACGTGATGCCGACTGAGATGTGGGAAGAATTTATTTCCCGGTCAAAAAAAGCCATCACACGTGAAGCAGAACTGAAAGCAGCAGATCGTTTTTATTATTATCATGTCACTTACATACCTGTTCATGTCAACAATACACTTGACAGTATTTATCTTGTCTTAAAAGATTTAACGCAGCAGCGGATTGCAGAAAAAGAAATTCATGTCATGGCACATTATGATGCGTTAACTGAGCTTCCTAATCGGCGCCACGCCATCAACCATTTAAATGATGTTCTCTCCGCTCAAGAAGAGACAGGAACATCAACGGCTGTTCTGTTTCTTGACTTGAATCGTTTTAAAATTATTAATGATGCACTTGGTCATAACATAGGAGACTTACTACTTAAAGCAGCTGCAAACAGACTGACGCAATGTTTACCGGACAATGGCTTTATTGCAAGACTAGGCGGGGATGAATTTTTAATGATCTTCCCTCACATGGGACATGACACACACAAAATTGAGCAGCTTTCTCAAAATATCATTCGTCAATTTGAACGTCCTTTTTTCATCCAGAATCATCAGCTCATTACATCTATCAGCATTGGGATCGCCATCTCACCTCAAAATGGCAAAGATGGGATGGAATTGATGAGGAAAGCCGATATGGCGATGTATTTATCCAAAAAACATAAGCAAAGCCGGTATGAGTTCTTTACCGAATCAATGGAAAGATCAAGTGAAGACAGGTTAAATCGAGAGCTTGAGTTGCGGGATGCCATTCAGAGAGAACAGTTTGTGCTTCATTACCAGCCGCAAGTCAGTGCGAAAACAAGAAAGATGACTGGCGTAGAAGCTCTTCTAAGAATGAAGGCACCAGATGGTTCCTTAAAATCACCTGAGGCTTTTATTGAGCTGGCAGAGGAATCAGGGCTGATCATTGATATTGGCAGATGGGTCATTGATACCGCATGCAGGCAGGCTAAAACGTGGTATGACAACGGGCTGAAAATTCCTGTGGCTGTCAATTTATCTGCGAAACAATTCAATTCTGAAGACTTAATTGATTTGATTAAGTTGACACTGAAAAAATACAACCTGACATCGTCACTGCTCGAGCTTGAAGTGACAGAAAGTATGACAATGGACAATATCAAGCAATCAAAACAGGTGCTGACGTCGCTGAAACATCTGGGCGTTCGCATTAGTATTGATGACTTTGGTACAGGTCATAGCTCCTTAAGCTATTTAAAGGATTTGCCCATTCATCGACTGAAAATCGACAAATCCTTCATTGAAGATATTTTAAATGATTCGAAGTCTGAACAGATTACAGGTGCCATTATCGCGATGGGACATCAATTATCTCTCGAAGTCATAGCAGAAGGTGTGGAAACCTTTGCGCAGGCGCAGCTTTTATCTGCGCAAGGATGTGACGACCTGCAAGGTTTTTATTATGCAAAGCCCCTTCCAGCAACCGATATCGAAAAATTCATTGCCTATCCGGCGCATCAGCTGGACACATAAAAAAGGTGCCAATCATGGCACCTTTTCGTTCTATCTAAATAATAAATGTTGACTGTGAATGCCTGCTTTTTTCAATAGACTAATCAATTGTTCTTGTTCTTCACGCGAGAGGCCAGAGAACGCACGCGCAATCCGAAGAGAATGAATCGGGTAAATCTTATCAAGATAACTGCGCCCTTTATCCGTTAAATGGGCATAAACCGACCGTTTATCCTTTGGGTCCTGCTCTCTTTCAATGAAACCATTTCGTTCTAATTTGTCAATTACGTACGTCACATTCCCGCTGACAAGCAGGAGTCTTGAGCCGATTTGCTGAAGTTTTTGAGCACCTCTTGTGTACAGCAATTCAAGAACGGCAAATTCAGTTGGATTAAATCCATGCTCTTTGCTGTCTCTAATGCTGTGTTCTGAAACGCTTTTAAATGCTCTTGCAAATACCTTGTAAAGTGTCATTGAACGTTCTACTTCTTCTTCATTAAACGATAGTCTCATCACATATCTACCTCTTATAATATTTTTTTAACTTCAAGGCTTTCTTGCGGTGCAGTTGGAGCCTTTCGTAAAAAATAGAAGTACGTTTTTGAAAACCCTTTCAACCACATAAGTGACTCCATTCGTGTTATGTATAAGATTTCGATATAAACTTTTAAAATCCTTCTTATTTTTCACAATCATCTCGAAAAAAAGCTTTTTTAGCAAACCATCAAGATGCGACATAGTTTAACATAATCTGTAAAGGAACTGCGTTTCCTTACACTGTATTCGTCAAATTTCTACAAAATTCAATATTGCTATAATATTAAGCACGCAAAAAAAGAACCCTTTATGTGACATACGCACATTTCAAGGGATTTTCACAAATTACGCTCTGTTTTGTTGAAAAAGAAGTGATACTCTTTTTTTAAGTCACTAATTGTCATGTTCTTGGCCGCATCAGGGCTGTAAACTCCTAATGAACAGAGCTGCTTCGTATAATAATGTCTTTCCTTTGCTAAAGCTTCTGTTAAGATACGCCGCACCGATTATCCCCTCCTATCAAGTGATCTGGACCAGGTGCTTATGAAGATCTTTTATACAAATCATTTTGTACGGCTCTTAGAAGAGCATGTGCATTCTGACCTGCCGCCTGCATGAATCGCTCCAGTAATTCATCCCTCTTCATATCTAATGCGATGATTTCTTTTGCCATACAGATGATCTGTGTTTGCTCCATCATTTGCTCCTCCTCCTATTTCAACTCATCATCATTATATGCACGCACAACACTCATTTCACATTTGTTGTTATCTTTCCTTCCATGGTTTTTTCGTTTTTTCGTTTATGTGTTATATTTTCTGACAAATGATAGGTTTTTTTCCTTCTCGTTCTGTATAATATGAAGAAAAGACTTGCAGGGGTGAGTATATGACGCAGGAAGATGTATCTTATAAAGATAAAAAAGTCATTTCAATCGGGATTGTCAGTGAATTAACAGGGCTATCCGTCAGGCAAATCCGATATTATGAGGAACGCAGACTCATCTACCCCCAGCGCTCAACAAGAGGCACGCGTAAATATTCTTTTTCTGATGTAGAACGTTTAATGGACATCGCCAACAAACGAGAAGACGGTGTGCAAACAGCCGAGATTTTGAAAGACATGAAGAAAAAAGAACAGGCATTAAAAAGCGGACAATATAAGAAAAAAATGCTGGAAGGCCAGATTAACGCACACTTCCGGTACAAAAATCGATAAACAAATAAAGATTCGCTTACTCTTTAAAATTAAAGACAAGTGAATGTATGATAACGTAGTAAAAAGAGACAGCGATTGCTGCCTCTTTTTCAACTAAAGCACCTGTTAAGTGCAACGATCTAGTGTTCATCCATTCGTTCAGGAATCGAAACAGTTCGTTCATTGACCACATTCCCCGTGTTTAGAGTCGTTTTGGGCTCAATTAAGAGCAAATGAACTTCTTCTTCAGCAATTGGCTGATGTTCAATTCCTTTAGGAATCACAAGAAACTCCCCTTCATTAAGAGCTATTTCTCTATCCCTAAAACGGATGACTAGATTCCCTTTACATACAAAGAACATTTCATCCTCGTCATCATGGTGATGCCAAATGAATTCACCCTTAATTTTTACCATTTTAATGTATGAGTCGTTCAACTCTCCACTTATTCTAGGATTCCAATAATCATTTATTTGCAAAAATTTCTCTTGGATATTAATCTTTGAAATCAATAGATTCCCTCCTCATTTAATTGGAAACGCCTGTTTTATCTTTTCCTAGTTAAAACTCTCTACCTTTCAATTCTCCTCCTCATGATAAATCTCTTATATCATTAAGTTTACTTATTCTATTGGATCACGTAAAATCAAAAAATAGTGTATAGTTCATCACAATTTATGATGCAAAAAGGAGCGTTATTTTGGATATTAAATCTTTGGAAATATTTAAAGCAGTAGCTATTGAACAAAGCATTACAAAAGCTGCCGAGAAATTAAATTATGTGCAGTCGAATGTCACTGCACGAATCCAACGTCTTGAACAAGAATTAGGTGTTCCTCTTCTCTATCGATATCACAAGAAGATATCCTTAACGCCTGCAGGACGTGAACTGTTGCCATATGTAAACAAATTACTCTACGATTTTGAAGAAGCGATAGAAGCAGTAAAGCTTTCCTCTACTCCGCGGGGAACTTTACACATTGGATCTATAGAGTCAACCGCTTCTACAAGATTGCCAATCATTTTTACAGAATATCATAAGACATTTCCACAAGTAGAATTGAGCATGTATATGGCACCTACTGTAGATCAGGTTAGTGCTATTCTTAACTACAAGGTAGACGGTGCATTGGTTGATGGGCCAATTCTTCATCCGGACATTATTGAGTACCCTGTATTGGAAGAATCACTTGTTCTGATTACAAGCTACTCCCGGGAGGAATTCCAGGTAGAATCAATCTTACATGAACCATTGCTTTCGTCATTTGCGCATTGCATCTATTTGGGGCGTTGGCAGCGATGGTTAGAGAGCAATGGCTACCCTCCTATGAAGGTAATGGAATATGGCACTTTAGAGGGCGTGCTTAAATGCGTTGAAAACGGGCTTGGAGTCACCGTATTACCAAAATCTATGGTTGAATCTCGGATGCAAGGCAGATTTACCTGTCATCCATTACCGGAACCACATAGAATCGTGCCCACTGTGTTTATAAGGCGTCGCGATTCGTACATGACCAGTGCCCTCTCACGATTTATGGAGTTAATGGGCATAACTCATATGTGATCAGGTCATTTGTGGTAAAAAAGAGGATAGATAGAGCGAAGTTCTTTCAGCTCTTCTATCCTTTTAAATAAAATCATTTTAGATTATACCTTGTCTTCTAATAAAATTTTTCATTGAGAGGAAGCGTCAGTTCCTTCAACGACCCCTACAAAGTCAATCCGTACACCGCCTTTTTCAGGATCTTCTATTACCCGCATGGCAAGTGCCTTTTTCTCCCCTGTTTTTTCATCTTCGTAATTCGCATGAAAGACGTGAATGCTGGCTTCTTCCAATTGAAAATCTTCATAAGAAAGCGTCTCTATGCCCCATTCCTTTTTCAGCTTTAGAATGTCATTTGGGCTTGGGACAGCACCTTCAACATAGATGTTTTCTATTTTTCGTTTATCTCCTTCGGTAATCGCTTCAATCATATACTCTGCTGCCACAAGTCTTCTGTCTTTCCCCTCGTCTTCCCTTGAACATGCACCTAGCAATACCATGCACATTAAAATGAATAAAAACTTCTTCATTTTTCTCTCCCACCTTCTCCTTAAAATGTAAAGGATGGAAGCGCTATATGCAATCTTTATTCAAAAAAGACTGTAAAACGTAACGTTTTACAGTCTTCTTGCTACATCAGTGTATGAAGGAATGCTGTTGCAATTCCAAAATAGATCAGTAAGGATAGAATATCATTCAATGTTGTGATCAGCGGGCCAGATGCAATGGCTGGGTCCACGTTTAATCTGTGTAAAATAATCGGCACGACCGTACCTGCCATTGTCCCAATAATCAGTGTTGCAAGCAGTGAGGAGCCGACAACAAAACCTAAAATCATATTGCCCTGCCACACCATTGCGACGACTGTAATAATAATGGAACAGACGATCCCAATGTAAATACTTGTTCTCAGCTCTCTAAAAATAAGACGCATAATGGTTTTTTTCGTTAATTCTTCTTTTGAAAGCCCTCTAATCACGACGGCAAGAGACTGTGTCCCTGTATTCCCTGTCATCCCGGCAATCATCGGCATGAAGAACGCTAAAGCAACGACTTGCTGAAGGGTATCTTCAAAATAATTTAAAATACTGCCTGAAATCAGCCCAATGAACAAGAGCAGAATGAGCCATGGAAGACGGCGGTATGCCGCCACAAATGCCGGCGTGTCGAACGTAATATCTTTACCAGAGGCAGCAAACTTCTCATAGTCTTCGCCTGCCTCTTGAATGACAACATCAATGATATCATCGACTGTAACGATTCCGACTAGGACATTGTTCTCTTCCACAACAGGAATGGCAAGAAAATCATACCGTTCAATCAGCTTTGCGATTTCCTCCTGATCTTGAAAGGCTCCAACGGCAATGACTCTTGTAAACATGAGATCCTGCACCTTTTCATCCGGTTCACCTAAAATGAGATCACGGTATGAGAGAACGCCTACAAGCTGTTTTTGATCATTAATCACATATAAATAGTTGATTGATTCCGCAATTTCTGCAAAGCTTTTCAGCTTCACAACGGCATCCTGCACCGTATAATGCTGAGGAATCCAAACGTACCGGTTGGTCATGATCCGTCCCGCTGTCTCAGCAGGGTAATTCATAAGAAGCTGGACGGCCTTTGATTCCTCTGCTTCCATGTTAGATAAAAGCTGATCCTTTAGCTCATCCTCCATCTCATCAAACAAGTTGGCTAGATCATCGTTATCCATTTTGTTTGTGACGAAGGTAGCTTTGTCTTTCCCTACTTTTTCAAGAACGATTTCTTGGTATTCCCGCTCCAGCTCACCCATCATTTCTGTCACGTCATCGACTGGTAAAAAGCTGAGGAAGCGGCCGCGGTGTTTTTCTGGAAGCTCTTTAAATAAGTAGGCCATATCATATGGCTGAAGTTCTTCCATGATGTTTTTAAATTCTTTGCGTTTTCCATCTCTTAGTAAAATAATGATGCGTAAAATGAGTTCATCGTACGTAATATTTTGTATCATCGCTGTTACCTCCCCAAAGTCAGGAGATACCCGAATCCCTTAGAATGTGCGGGGGTCAGGATCTCCTCTATCTGATGTCTCAATCTGATCTTTTGACATATTCTCTATGTGTCTCGAATCGGGATGATCCATCCCCACACCTCCTTTTCCCATAAAAAAGCACCTTCAACCGAATGAAGGCGCTTTGTAAGCATAACAAAATAAACACTTGCTCCTTCAATCGTAGAGCTTTAGCACTGTATGGCATAGGAAAAATCCAGCTGCATTAAAAATCACCTTATGTCGATGATTTCTGTTGACCCATTGGCGTCTTTGGACATTTTTGGGCAGCAGCGTATCTCCATACAGGAGCCTCACCTAACGAAGTCTCATATTGTTGACACACTGAGATTACAGAAAAAGCGCAGTGATGTCAATAAGCAAGATGCCAAGTTTCCTCATGTATTCGCTTACTTTTGAAAAAAAGAGCGATAGACAAAGTTGACCATCGCCCTTTCATGTCTTTTATTCCTCTTCTGGCTGATTCATATCCTCTTGGGAGAGGAGATGAAAGGAATCATGCAAAAACAAAGCATATCCTTCTCCATCAGGATGCGGAACATATTCCGCATGGTCCATTGTCTGCTCTTCTTCTTTTTTCTTCATATTCTCTCGCCTCCTTTCCCGTAGTTTGTCCCAATGAAAAAACCTTACACATGAAAGTGTAAGGTTTGGTGATGGCTTAATCATCCCATTCTTGCTTCAGGATTTTGCCTGTTTTAGCGGAAATCTCAAAATCAACTTCCTCGCCGTTTGGTGTGGTGATTTCGACTTCATACAAGTACACACCATTTTCTTTATCTAAATCAGAATCTGTGACTGTTCCTTTTACTTTTGCAAGGGCAATTTTTTCAGCCTGCTTTTTAGTGATTTTCACATTCTGTTTCTTTTCTTTGACTGGATCGTTCAGCGCTTTTCCTGTTTTCGCATCGACATATACTTTATATTCAAAGCCGCCTTTTTTAATCTCGACCTCATACACCCATTTTCCTTTTTTACGCTCAAGATCCACATCGTCCACATACCCTTTCACGACTTTTAGGGCTGCTTTTTCAGCTTGTTTCTTTGAGACAAACGATGATTTCTTTTGCACCACCTGCTCGGCGTGTGCTGTTTGATTTGTATTTTGCGCTTGAAGTGTGAAACCACCTGCGACAAGAGTTCCTGTTAATGCTGTAGCTACTAGTACTTTTTTCATCATGTTCATGTCCTCCTCTATTTGATTTCTCCTTTATCTTAAAGAAACAAGATGATAAAGAAAGGAAAGAAACATGAGAAAATCATGAGAAAAGGATTAGTTTTCGTACGTAATACCTTCAATGTCTCCTGTATATGCGTTCACAAGCACCTCTGCCTCACGCCCGTCAGGCAAATCCAGCTCCACCTCAAAGACGAGCATACCGCTAAATGTTTCAAGATCTGCATCATCCACTGTCCCTCCGACTTCTTTTACCGCAATTCGGATGGCTTCTTCAACCGTGATTTTCGTCAGTTTCTTTTCTTTAGAGGTTGGTTTTTTCTTTTCTGCTTCAAGCACCTTAAACGTTTGCTTGTCGACATCGACTTGATATAATTCTTTTTTTGATTGGATCGTAAAGATAAAACGATCTGACTTTTCTTTCTTTTGGATGACAGTACCGCTTACTTTTTTAACAGCCGCTTCCTCTGCCTGGAGCTCAGCATTTTTTTCATTTGGCTTTTGATAGCTTTTGGTCTGTCTGATTTCTTTCATTTGACCGCTTGCAGAAGATGCAATGATTTGATAGATGCCATTTGCATTTTCCAGCGTCAATGTATAGTCCTGTTTATGATTGATTAAATCAATATTTGTAATGTTTCCATTGTAGTCTTTTGCGATGATTTTTTTGATTTCTGCTTCACTTAATATTTTTTGATCAATGGTTTGAATCATGAGCATTGCAAAGGCAGCAAGAACGACGAGACATCCTGCGAGCGCAAGCACCATTTTCGTTTTTCTAGACATGCAGCGCCTCCTTCCTATTTCCTATTTTATAAGGAGGAAATGAGAAATTGATGAGAAAAGACCTATTTTATTTCCGGAAAAGAATGGTCATGGTTGTCCCTTCGCCGATTCGGCTGTCTACCTTCAGCTCAGCTCTATGCTCTTCTGCAATTTGCTTCGCAATTGAAAGACCAAGACCCGTTCCGCCCGTCTCACTGTTTCTTGCTTCATCCACACGGAAAAAGCGGTCAAAGATTTTCGGCAAATCCTCTTCTTTTATGCCAATCCCATGGTCAACGACTGAAATAAACGGCTTCTCTCCCGCCCATCCGCATGTCACATCAACTGGCTCTGTACTATATTTGACCGCATTATCAATCAAGATGGTCAAAAGCTGTTTGATTTTCTCTTCGTCTCCTTCCACAATAAGCGGCTGATCTGTTTGCACATGAGTTTGAATGGTTCGATTGGTGGCCACTTCAAGTGTATGGCATATCTGCTTGCACAAATGACCAAGATCGACTGGCTTCATATCCACATATAGAGGCTGACCATTTTTTGCCAGTGTCAGCAATTGATCTGTCAGCCTTTTCATTTTTTTCGCTTCATCATGAATCGCTTGGGAGGATTCTTCAACAACCTCTGGACGTGTTTGCCCCCAGCGCTTCAGTAAATTACTGTAGCTCATAATGACGGTAATCGGTGTCTTCAATTCATGAGAGGCATCATGCAAGAATTGCTGCTCTTTCTCATAATGCTTCTCGAGGATTTCTGACATTTCATTAAAGGTTTGTCCCATTTGATACAATTCATCCTTTGAATCGCCTGCTAGTTTGATTCGTTTAAACGCCTTCTCCTTCATACTTGCCTTCATGGTGCTCGTCATTCTACTAATAGGGCGTACGATTTGTTTTGTTAAAATGTGGCCAGCAAAATAGGAAAGCACTATAATTAAAACGCCAGCAGCGATTAAAATCATTCTTAATAACGCCAAATTCTCTTCCGTATTTTCGATTTCTTCATATACTTGGAGCGACACAATCTCTCCATTTGTCCAAATAACCGGGATCGCAGCGAACGCAGTCATATGCTTGTTGTATTCTTTGATTTCTGCTGTCTGCCCAGATTCATATGTGAAAGGCAGTGAACTAAACGTTGACTCCTTTGTGACAGTCAGCTTTGATTCACCCGTTTCTGTCACGACACGGATCATGCCATTTTGGGGCAAGTACGCTTTCAGAAGCTCCGAAGATGGAAGACCTTCTTCTTCTGATTTTTTTAAAGCAATGGCGATATTTTCAGCCACCTCAGACAGCCGGGACATATCTTTTTGCGTCAAGGTTATCGAAAAAATAAAATAAATGGCTGTATGAAATAAGAGCACCATTAAAAACAAAGACAACGACGTATAAAGCTGGATCTTATTTTTTAATCTCATTCTTTATCCTTTCATCACATAACCCACACCTCTCACTGTGTGAATCAGCTGTTTTTCGAATGGGTAATCGACTTTTTTTCTTAAATAACGGATATAGACATCCACCACGTTCGTATCACCAAAATAATCAAAACCCCAAACGGCTGTTAAAAGTTGATCTCTTGTGAGCACTTGCTGCTGATGCTTCAGCAAGTGGACAAGCAGATCATATTCTCTCGGTGTGAGTTCAAGCATTTGGCCTGCCCTTTGTATGTCTCTTGTTTTCTCGTTGACAGTCAAATCTGCTATGCTCAGCTCTGTCTCCATCTCTTCTTGCGCATGAATATTCAACCTTAGCTGCGCGCGAATTCGTGCTAATAATTCTTCTATGTCAAAGGGCTTTGTAATATAATCATTCGCCCCAAGATCGAGCCCGCTTACCTTATCAGGAACACTTCCTCTTGCTGTAATCAACATAATAGGTGTCGCTGTATTTGTCTTTCGAACCCTTCTCAGCACTTCAAGACCGCTTAATTCTGGAAGCATGACGTCAAGCAGCACCAAATCGAAACTTTCTTCTTCAAGAGCCTGAAGTCCATCCATTCCAGTCTCTTTGACTGTCACCTCATATCCTTCATATTCAAGCTCTAGTGACAGCACCCTTGCAATTTTCTTTTCATCTTCGACTACGAGTATCTTCCCTTTATTCATCTCTATCTCTCCTATCTGAAAGGCAAGCTTGTCTTTTCATTATTATATGTTGCCTTTCGCATTTGGAACAGTCACAATCTTCATGTCTATTTTTTATGAAAGAAACATTTATTTTTGAACAAAAACATTATACATACTTTTTATATCGCATTTATTGCATGATTTCCTTGTTTTTTAGTCTGCCTCTTTTAGTCCTTTTCACCCATTTTCATCTGTACAGGTGCAAGCTCACTATGCAGCATATCCTCCTTTTTCATATGATATCAAGAGTTTTCCTCAAAAGCTGAGTTCTTTCGTCAAGAAGTGAGGAGAACTGCACTTTTGATAATAGATTGATTATTTGAAAAATTATTACAATTGACCCTTTCCGATCAAAAGTTTCTTTTATACAATAACATTACGCAGCCTGAATCTACTTTGAAAACAAAATAAGGAGGGCTTTCTTATGAAAGGTGAAATTCGCTTAATTCCGTATGAAGTAAAAGCCAATGTGATGGAAGCGAAAGAGACGCCGGAAAGTATTCAGGAGATTAAAGCACCCGAACTTTGGTCAAGTGGCTTCAAAGGAAAAGGCATAACCATTGCTGTCCTTGATACAGGTTGCGACACGGAGCATCCCGACTTAAAAGATCAGATTATCGGAGGCAAGAACTTTACCGATGATGACAACGGAGATGCTGAAAATGTGAAAGACTACAACGGACATGGCACCCATGTAGCAGGGACGATTGCAGCAACAGATCAAAATGGCGGAATTCTAGGGGTTGCCCCTGAAGCCAAGCTGCTGATCGTGAAAGTTCTTGGCGGTGAAAATGGCAGCGGGAAATACGAATGGATCATTAATGGCATCAACTATGCCGCTGAGCAGAAGGTGGATATTATCTCCATGTCTCTCGGTGGTCCAAGCAATGAGCCCGCCTTGCAGGAAGCCATTCAAAACGCGGTGAAAAGCGGTGTACTTGTTGTGTGCGCAGCAGGAAATGAAGGGGACGGGGACGAGCGTACAGAAGAGTTCTCCTACCCAGCAGCATACAATGAAGTCATTGCCGTCGGCTCTGCCTCTCTTGCAAGAGAATCCTCTGAATTCTCCAATGCCAATAAAGAAATCGACCTCGTCGCTCCAGGAGAAGACATTTTATCCACTCTCCCTAACCATAAATACGGCAGACTCACAGGCACCTCAATGGCCGCCCCTCACGTAAGCGGTGCACTAGCCATTATTAAAAATGCCGAGGAAGAAGCGTTCCAGCGCAAGCTGACAGAGCCTGAGGTCTATGCTCAGCTTGTCAGAAGAACCCTTCCACTGAAGCAGTCGAAAGCCCTCGTCGGAAATGGATTTTTATATTTAACTGCGCCTGATGTCCTTTTAGAAAAAACATTGGAAGCAGATCTTTTATCTCTATAGCTTGAATAGAGATCCTGAGAATAGATTGAATTTTCTCAGGATTTTTTTAATTAAAATTATTCAAAATTTACTTTGACGAAATGAAGTGGACGTTATATAATCGAACACAATAAATTCATAGTTTGAGAGTCGGTAATTCGATCACACGTCGAATTTTAATTGGGAAGACCGGTGAAAATCCGGCGCGGTCCCGCCACTGTGAGTGAGGAGAGCTTTTCTCATGAATCCACTGTCATAAGGATGGGAAGGATGAAAAGCTTGCAGATTCACCAGCCAGGATACCAGCCGCTCTATCACATCAAACCCCCTACGGTTGATAGGAGATGTCGGAAAAAGCGTCAGTTATGCTCACGCCTTATTTCGCACACACATTTTGTCTTTTTAAACCAGACATTTGCCCTCATCAATCTTCGCCATGAGTGTAAATGTCTTTTTATATTTAGAGGAGGAATTGGAATTGACAATTGTTAAAACAAGTAATCTAGGTTTTCCGCGAATTGGTTTAAACAGAGAATGGAAAAAAGCACTTGAGTCTTATTGGAAAGGTCAAACAGACCGCGAAACCCTCTTAAGCACACTGGATGAACAATTTTTAACGGCCATTAAAACGCAAATTGATCAACAAATTGATGTTGTTCCTTCTGGAGATTTTACCTTCTACGATCACGTGCTCGATACTGCTGTCATGTTCAATTGGATTCCAGAGCGCTTCCGCAGCTTAAAAGACCCGCTAGATACATACTTTGCGATGGCAAGAGGAACAAAAGATGCTGTCTCAAGTGAAATGACAAAATGGTTTAATACAAACTATCACTACATCGTTCCAGAATACGAAAAAAGCACCGAATTCAAACTCACACATAACAAACCGCTTGAAGCTTACGAAAAGGTGAAAACGGCGTTTGGTGTTGAAACAAAACCTGTTGTACTTGGTCTTTATACATTTGTCTCACTTTCTAAAGGCTATGAACCAAATGAAGTAAAAGAGATTCAGCAGCGTCTCGTGCCGCTTTATACTCAGGTTTTAAAAGAACTTGAAGAAGCTGGCGTCAAATGGGTTCAAATTGATGAGCCAGCACTTGTCACCGCTTCATATGAAGACGTGAAAGCCGTAAAAGAAATCTATCAAGCGATTAAAGAAGCCGTACCTGCCTTAAACATTCTTCTTCAAACATACTTTGATTCAGTAGATGCCTATGAAGAGCTTGTCACATATCCTGTTGAAGCCATCGGTCTTGATTTTGTCCATGATCAAGGGCGCAATCTTGATCAAGTGAAAAAGCATGGCTTCCCGAAAGATAAAATTTTAGCAGCAGGCGTCATTGATGGAAGAAATATTTGGAGATCAGATCTTGGAGAAAGATTGTCATTCATTTCTGAGGTCATTGCTGACGTTCAGCCGAAGGAAGTATGGCTGCAGCCATCAAGCAGTTTGCTGCATGTACCAGTTGCAAAACACCCAAGCGAACAGCTTGAAGAGAAACTATTAAACGGACTGTCTTATGCCACTGAAAAGCTGGATGAATTAACAACATTAAAAGAAGGCTTAACAAAAGGAGCCGCAGCGATTGAAGCCGCCATCAATGAAGCCACGCAAGCACTTCTTACTTTAAAAGAATTTGCAAAAGGAACCAATGCGGATTTCACAGCAGAACGCAACAATCTTTCATCGAAAGACTTTAAACGTCCAGCTGCCTTTGAAGAGCGCCTTCGTATCCAAAACGAATCTCTTGAACTGCCGCTTTTGCCAACAACAACCATTGGCAGCTTCCCGCAGTCTGCTGAAGTGCGCAGTGCTCGTCAAAAATGGCGTAAAAATGAGTGGACAGATGCAGAATATGATGAATTTATTAAGAAAGAAACAAAAAGATGGATTGATATTCAGGAGGAAATCGGTCTGGACGTTCTCGTACATGGAGAATTCGAACGTACAGACATGGTTGAATACTTCGGTGAGAAGCTAGCCGGATTTGCCTTTACGAAATTTGCTTGGGTACAATCCTACGGATCACGCTGCGTGAAGCCGCCAATCATTTATGGAGATGTCGAGTTTACAGCGCCAATGACCGTGAAAGAGACGGTTTACGCACAAAGCTTAACGGAGAAAAAGGTCAAAGGAATGCTGACAGGACCTGTCACCATTTTAAACTGGTCTTTCCCAAGAACAGATATTTCTCGGAAAGACATTGCCTTCCAAATCGCTTTCGCATTACGTAAAGAGGTAGAAGCGTTAGAAGAAGCAGGGATTCAAGTTATTCAAGTGGATGAACCTGCGCTAAGAGAAGGTCTTCCACTCAAAGAAAGTGATTGGGCAGAATATTTAAACTGGGCAGCAGAGTCGTTCCGACTATCAACATCATCTGTTCAAAATGAAACGCAAATTCATACACATATGTGCTACAGTAACTTCGAGGATATTGTCGATACGATCGAAGACCTTGATGCCGACGTAATTACGATTGAACATTCACGCAGTCATGGCGGATTCCTCGATTACTTAGAAAAGCATCCGTATTTGAAAGGACTTGGACTTGGTGTATATGACATTCATAGCCCGCGCGTTCCATCTGTCGAAGAAATGAGTCAAATCATTGATGATGCGCTGAACGTATGTCCGACAGATCGCTTCTGGGTGAATCCTGACTGTGGTCTAAAAACGAGACAAGAGCCTGAAACCATTGATGCTTTGAAAAACATGGTGACGGCTGCTGAAGTCGCTCGTAAAAAGCTGGCGCAGCATGCATAATTGATTCCCTCTCCCCTGCCGAACATGGCGGGGGTTTTTATGCGCAGATTGTCCTGTTTGACCATCTACTAGGATGTTTCCTTTTCTAGCATGATTCGTTTATACTAGAGAAGTCAGTCGAACAAAGGGAGGAAGACAATGAATCACGAAGATTTTTTACAACGCGCAATTGATCTTGCAGTAGAAGGAGTCAATAGTGGTACTGGCGGCCCTTTTGGAGCAGTCATTGTCAAGGATGGACAGATTATTGCAGAAGGAAGCAACAATGTGACAACAACGAATGATCCAACTGCACATGCAGAAGTCACAGCTATTCGAAAGGCGTGCCAGACGCTACATACATACCAATTAGAAGATTGTATTTTATATACAAGCTGTGAGCCTTGCCCGATGTGCCTTGGCGCTATTTACTGGGCTAGACCAAAAGCCGTGTATTTTGCTGCTGGACATCAGGATGCAGCGACTTCTGGTTTTGATGACTCGTTTATTTATGAAGAAATCAACAAGGATTACGAATCAAGAAATATTCCATTTTACCAGCTGACACTTCAAAAAACCCTTGCACCGTTTGAAGCTTGGGAAACATACGAACAAAAGAAAGAATATTAAAAAAAGACACCTGCTTACCAGCAGGTGTTTCTTTTTTTCAGCGTGATAGAAAACCTTTTTTATTCAGCCACTTCAAGCTCTACTTCGATGTTCCCTCTTGTTGCTTTTGAATATGGACAGAATTCATGCGCAGCCTCGACAAGCTCTCTCGCTTTGTCATGGTCAAGGCCTTTTGCAGACACAATCAGCTTGACACCAAGCTTAAAGCCGCCATCACTTTCATCTTTTAAAAGACTGACATGTCCTTCTACTTCCGATTCAATGTCTATCCCTTGCTTCTTCGCTACTTGTTCAAGTGCCCCTCCGAAACAAGCTGCATAGCCGGCTGCAAATAATTGCTCTGGATTCGTACCAGTTTCTCCGTCTTTCTTAGCATTAGGCATGACAATGTTATGATCGAGTACACCATCTTCTGAACGAACATGTCCAGCTCTTCCATGCTGCGCCTTTACTTTTGCTGTGAATAATGGTTTCATCTTCATCTCCTCCTTTATCTATTTATTCTTTTCACGTTCTATCCATTTCTCAAACATTTATCGCACATTAAAGAATTTTTCATTTTTGGGCTGTATTTATTTTAAAAAGGAAGAAAATCTTATACAATAATAAGTATGACAAAAAATAGTTGGTGACTGACATGACAAATGAATTCGAGCATATGAAGCTGGAAAATCAGCTTTGTTTCTTGTTATATGCAAGTTCAAGAGAGATGACGAAGCAATATAAACCGTTATTAGAAGAGTTAGACATTACGTATCCGCAATATTTGGCACTGCTTTTATTGTGGGAGCATGGGACATTAAATGTGAAAACGATGGGAGAGCTTTTATATTTAGACTCCGGTACACTCACACCTATGCTGAAACGGATGGAGCAAAACGGACTCATCATCCGCGAGCGCTCGAAAGAGGATGAACGTTCTGTGCAAATTCGTTTAACGGAATATGGCGAACAACTAAAAGAGAAGGCTACTGCGATTCCATTTCATATGCTGTCTGGGACAGGCAGATCGGAAGAAGAGTTAAAAACGCTGCGCGCCTCTTTGCATGAGCTTTTGCAAAAATTAACACAACCAAAAGGCTGAGGGAACATTCCCTCAGCCTTTTATGATGTCAATTATTGTGCGACAGCTACTAGTTCTACTTCGATATTTCCTTGAGTTGCTTTTGAATATGGGCATACGCCATGTGCTTTATGAACAAGCTCATCTAATGCTGATTGCTCGATTCCAGTTCCTTTTACTTCTAGCTTAACGCCTAGTTTGAAGCCGCCATCTGAACTATCTTTCACTAAGCTCACATGTGCTGTTACTTCACTTTCAAAACGGATACGCTCTTGTCTCGCGACCATTTGAAGGGCTGAATCAAAACATGCAGAGTAGCCTGCTGCGAATAATTGCTCTGGATTTGTTGCTTTTTCAAGTTTTTTCGCTCTTGGTGTTCCAGGCATTGCTACATCATGCTCAAGCACACCATCGGTTGAAACAACCTTTCCTTCTCTTCCTCCGACAGCTGATACCGTTGCAGTAAATAAAATATCTGACATGAATATAACCCTCTTTCTCTCTAATAATATTTTCTACAATTGAATTGTACACAATTTAAATTCAAGAGTCAATGAATAAACACTCTTTTTCTAAGATTTCCTTCTCACTTCTATTTTATGAGCATGTCACGCAGATTCATTTTTAGACAGTAAAAAAAAGCCCTTGAATAAGGGCTTTCAGATTGTTGACAAAAGCTTTTAGATGATGTCATGCTGCGCATTTGGTTGTTCTAGCGTATGGTTTCTGTTATCCGGGTCGGCATTTGCTGCTGCCAGCCATAACGCCAGGATGGTGATGCTTGTACAGACGACTGCCCATTTTTTAAAATTCATATAAACAATCCCCTCTCTGAATATAGATTCGAGCATGTTCCGCTTCTCCGTAGAACATGGAAGATTTTTCATAATCTCCCATTTCATTATAATACTTTGCGGTGTCTAATGCCAGCTCCTCTATATCTGGATATGCATAGGCAGACTCTAAAAAATGAAAAATTCGTTTAATATGCTCCGCATCTTGCTTTAAATACAATGCTTCTAAAAATATCGTCTTCTGAATATGAATATCATCCTGAAGTGCTTCTGCTCGCTTCATACATTCTTCTCTGTAGTGTAAGGCTTCTTCGTGTTTACCTTGTTTGTATAATATCTGAGCGGCGGTATAAAGAGGGTCTATAGATCGACGAAGGTGATCGGATTGATTTTGGTCAAATAACGAGATGGATTCTTTCATTAGTTCGAGTGCGCGGTCAAGATCTCCCATTCGGTAATAACTGTTGCCCATATTAAACAAAGAGGAAGCAATAAAACGCACATTCTGAAAGTCTCTTGATCTCGCAAGCGCTCTCTCGAGATGTGGTAATGCCTTTTCATGCCTTCTCATATCATCATAGTTACCGGCCACAATAAATTCGCATTGGATCGTGCGAAGCGCATATAGCTCATGTTGAATATAGACATCCAGCGCCAGTTTGGCATGGTGCATCGAGATATGTGTTTGTTTCATGTGATAATATATTTCTGACATTTTAAAATGAAATTCCGCACGTTCAATATCATCTGACACAAAAGAAAGCTTGTGCTCTGCCTTTTGATAAGACGAGATGGCAGCAATATACTGCCTACGGCCAAATTCATACATGCCTCTGAAAAAATGATAGTAGTATTCAAGCATGCCTGTGACATGTGTTTGATGCTCATCTATTTCTTTCGAAAGCTCGGAAAAGTTGGCGCGAAGCTTTCCTTCCTTTAATGGCTTTAAGTAATCGAGCATGACCTCATGCCTGAATTCCATTAAAGAAAAATAGAGAAGCAAATTCTGATCTTCTTCCATTGAATCAAGAGAGGTGCGAATTTCCTGCTTTAATTGTTCTGCTTGTTCTGAATCAAATCTGCGGATTAATTCATACCACTTGTTGATTTTCACTCCAATATCCGAAGAGGGAATGATTTTCGCCATACGTTGCCTTCTCCAATCTTCTCAAAATATAAAACATTACCATATTTTATCATACTTGACCGAAGAAATACAAAAATGAAATGAAAGGAAAAAGAGAGCCTGCTGTCACAAGACTCTCTTTTGAATTCGTTATTCTCTTATTTGTCCTTGACCACGAATGACAAATTTTTCAGAGGTTAAAGCCGGCAGACCCATCGGCCCTCTTGCATGCAGTTTTTGTGTGCTAATCCCTATTTCTGCTCCGTAGCCAAATTCAAAGCCATCTGTGAACCGAGTAGAAGCATTATGATAGACAGCGGCAGCGTCGACAGCTGTTAAGAAAAGTGAAGCATGCTGATCATTTTCCGTAATGATCGCTTCAGAGTGCTTGGAGCTATACGTTTGAATATGCTGAATCGCTTCTTCTATGCTCTCTACGATTTTAATACTGACAATCGGCGCTAAAAACTCTGTTTCATAGTCCTCTTTTGTCGCTAATGAAGCACTAGGCGCAAGGGCACATACGGCTTCATCGCCCCGTATCTCTACCCCATTTGCATGCAGGGCTTCAAATAACGAAGCGCCATATGTTTTTGCCCATGTTTCATGAATGACAATGCTCTCAATCGCATTGCAAACAGATGGCCTTTGGGTTTTAGCATTCAGCACAATCTGCTCAGCCATTTCGTTTTTCGCTGTTTCATCAATATAGATATGACAGTTCCCTGCACCTGTCTCAAGCACTGGCACGGTAGACTCTCTCACGACAAGATCAATTAAATTTTTCCCGCCGCGCGGAATAAGGACATCCAGATATTCATTTAAAGTGAACAGCGTTTTCGCCGTTTCACGGCCTGTATCTTCAATCAATTGCACACTGTCTACGGGAATATCCGTTGTCTGAAGCGCTTCATGGATCACCTTGACAATCGCTTTATTACTATGAATGGCAGAGGAGCTCCCGCGAAGAATAACAGCATTCCCAGTTTTGAGGCAAAGGGTGGCAGCATCTACTGTCACGTTTGGCCTTGCTTCATAAATCATTCCAACCGTTCCGAGAGGCACACGCACCTTTTCGATGAACAGACCGTTTTCTTTTTGAATGGTTTCTAATGTTTCACCAATTGGGTCTTTTAAGTGAATCAGCTGAAGAGTAGCGTCTGCAATGGCGTCAATTCTCTCTTCTGTGAGTGTAATCCGGTCAATAACAGAAGGCGTGAACTGATTTTCCTCAGCAGCCTGAACATCCTTTTTATTCTCCCCCAATAAATAAGCGGAAGATGCTTTAAGTGCAGTTGCGATGGCATGTAAAGCTGCATTTTTTTGCTCCGTCGTTTTTAGCAGCAGCTGATCTTTGGCTGTACTTGCTTTTTTTGCTTTTTCAAGAACTTCATTCATCGTATTCCCTCCTCAGTTTTGTACATGCTGTACCCAGTGATCTCTGTGTATAACCTCAGGCTTCTCATTTGAAAGCTCATCACTTCGCATCCCTTTAATGCCGAGAAGCTCATCGGATGCGTACAAGGTTTGTCCTTTACCTACTAGTCCGTTCGGACCGACGACTTCAACGACCTCTCCTTTAGAAAAGTCACCAGCGACATCAATGACGCCAGCTGGAAGAAGACTTCTGCCATGATGCAAAATCGCCGCTTCTGCTCCTGCATCTATCATGATTTTGCCAGAAACGGGTGAATGGAATTGAATCCATTGACGGCGGTTGTTGATCGCTGATAAGTCCTGTTCTCCGATATACGTTCCGTCTCCTTGACCCGCTAGAATATGAAGCAGCTTATCTTCACCAGTACCTGTGCCAATGAAGACTTTCACGCCTAGTGAAAGTGCCGTTTGTGCAGCAGACAGCTTTGATTTCATCCCGCCTGTTCCCACCTTTGAGCCTGTGCTCTTCGCATATGAAAACAATTCTTCTGAAATGTGTGTTAGTACATCAAAACGCTTCGCCTCAGGATGCTCATTTGGATTTGCATTATAAATTCCATTTATGTCTGTTAAGATGATCAATTGGTCTGCATGAATTAATCCACTGACAAGAGCTGACAGCATGTCATTATCCCCAAAGGTAAGCTCCTCGATCGAAACTGAATCGTTTTCATTGATAATTGGTAAAATTTTTCTTTCCAGCAGCTCCATCATCGTTGCGTAAGCATTTCGATATCTTGTTCGATCTGAAAAGTCATTACGGGTTAAAAGCATTTGTGCAGGTGTCATGTGAAACTGTGAAAATAGCTCTGTATATTTCTGCATTAACAAGCCTTGACCAACGGCAGCTGCTGCCTGTTTCCCCTTTAAGGTCACAGGTCTTGATGGATACCCTAAGCTGCCAAACCCTGCTGCAACGGCTCCTGATGAAATTAAAATGATTTCATGCCCAGCCTCTTTCAGTTTTGCTATCGCTTTCACATGATCCTGCATTTTTTGTTCATCAATGGCTCCTTTTTGCTCTGTTAATGAACTGCTGCCAATTTTGATGACGATCCTTTGCTTTTTCATTATTGATTCCCTCCGCTATACCTTTAGGCACAAAAAAATCCCTTTTTCTCCTTGTTTAAAGGACGAAAAGGGATTTTCCGTGGTACCACCTTCATTGAATAAGCATACATCTAGCTTATTCCACTCAACTCCTGTAACGCCAGGCACGCGCTTAGATTTTTCCTCTAAGGCTCAAAGGGCAGGTTCAGCAGCTGTCTGCGGCAAATGTTTCAGCATGTCATTTGCTCTCTTTACGCATCAGTTCCTGCTTACTATTCCTTTTCAACGCTCGTTAATTTTTTTATATTATCACCAATTGCTCAGGAAAAGTCAAGCCGTCAATTAAATACAATCGTTTTATTCTCATGCACAATTATTCGATCTTCTAGATGCCATTTGACGGCACGTGCTAGCACACTCCGCTCAATTGTTCGGCCAATATTTTTTAATGCTTCTGCATCATCCCGGTGATCTACACGCTCAATATCCTGTTCAATGATCGGTCCTTCGTCTAAATCATTGGTCACATAATGAGAAGTCGCGCCAATTAATTTGACTCCCCGTTCATATGCCCGCTTATATGGATTTGCACCAATAAACGCTGGCAGAAAAGAATGATGAATATTAATGATTTTGTTCGGGTGCTGTTCAATAAATTCAGGCGTTAAAATTTGCATGTATCTAGCAAGCACAATGGCATCAATATCATACTCTTCTAATAATGCGAGCTGCTGTTTTTCCGCTTCTTTGCGAATGTCTTTGTTCGCCTTCACAAAATGGAACGGGATTCCAAGCGATTCTACTGTATCTTTTGCCGTTTCATGATTGCTGATCACGACCGCAATTTCAGCCATGACATTTCCACTTTGCCATTCCCATAGCAGCTCATGTAAACAATGAAGCTCTTTTGACACAAAGATCGCCAGCTTTTTAAGCTCACTTGCACGCGACATGCTCCACGTCATTTGAAATGATGCTGCAATTGGCTCAAACTGATGCTTCAGCTGATCCATATTTGCCGAGATGTCTTTCCAATCAAATTCAATTCTTAAAAAGAACCGGCCGCTTTCATGATCTGTTGTGTATTGGCTGGATTCAATGATATTCGCTCCGTGCTCAAATAAAAAGGAAGAAACAGCTGATACAATTCCAGGCTGATCCGGACAGCTGACAAGCAACCTTCCTTTTTGCTCATGCTTTTGTCTGTGTAATTCAAGTTTCTCTGTTATCAAAGTTCTCATGTATCATGACCTCATTTACGTTTTCATTCTAATGAAATATTATACTGGACTGGAAAGAGAAAAAGCAATGTAGAGTCCTGTTTTTTATTGAATATTCATTCAATTCTGCACCTGGCATGATATAATGTGAATAGACCTTTTATCATAAAAGGAGTGATGGAGATGAAAAGTATGACCTTGTTTGGTAAAGTGAGCTTTTGGCTCGGCATCGTTTGTCTGATCACAGGTATTTCCCTTTTTATAGCCGGTGAAAGACTCATTCCTTTTCTCACATTTGGTGTGTGTTTTCTGCTTGCGAGCCAGCTTTACCGCAAAAATGAAAACGATTCCAATCATCATTCAATGTAACAAAAGGCTGGCATCTATCTGCCAGCCTTTTCTTATTCAATGATTTTCAATCCTACTGCCGCAGATAAAATCAGGGCGATGAAGAAAATACGTTTTGCGTCTTTCGACTCTCCGTAAAACAGCATACCGACCATGGCGCCTCCAGCAGCTCCGATTCCAGTCCAAATAGCGTACGCCGTTCCCATCGGAATCGTATTCATCGCAAGAGACAGCATCAGAAAGGACATCGAAAAGCCAGCTGCAATGAATAAAATCCATTTGACATGCCGGTCTTTTTGGAATTGATTCATCATGGTCACACAAAGCATTTCTAAGATGCCTGCTCCAATGAGTAAAAGCCAGCTCATGATTCAGCCTCTCCCTTCTTTTCACCTGTTGTCAGCTTCAGTCCTAATACACCGCACAAAAGCATGACAATCAAAAGCAGTTTGACAAGCTGAACCGGCTCACCAAGCACCATGCCTATGAGGACGGTACCTGCTGTCCCAAGCCCGGTAAAAACGGCATAAAGTGTGCCAACTGGCAGTACACTTGTTGCTTTCATGAGTAAATAAAAGCTCACGATAATACAAACGATGGTTGCGCCCCATTCTATGAGCGAGTGGGCATATTTCAGCCCCATCACCCAGCCGACCTCAAAGATGGCCGCAATAAAGACATTTCCCCATTTCATCTGATCTTCTCCTTTCTGAACGATTCCAACCAACAAAAAAAGCCTGGAAATCGATCGTTTGATCAAATCTCCCGGGCTTTTATCCCTCCGTGTCCATATGGCCTCTTCTAAGACCCTATGTGTTTTCTCTCGGACCAGACTGCACCAGCGCACGGAACCCTAGAAAACCAATTCATGATATACAGACCTGACTTAGAGCAGATTCTGTATTAAAAATCTTATCACACCCCGATATGCCGGTCTACCAGTTTGCTCTCCCTCTTCAAATATACTTGTTCATTTTTCGAAAGAAATGATATGAGACCGGCGTATACTAAATGATAGACAGAGAAATGATCACATCGCTGATATAATGAAATAAGATTGATGTGATGAACGATCCAAGATGACGCTTTGTTTACCAGCCCAAAGTACGCTGAATCACATTTTATAGGAAACCAAGAGGTGGATCGTATGATGATAACCGACGAACAGAAACATGAATTTTATCAAGCACTGGTTGACAAGAACCCGCAATATGACGGCACATTCTTTGCCGGCATTAAGACCACTGGTATCTTCTGCCATGCCACATGTACCGCTAGAAAACCAAAATATGAGAACTGTGAGTTTTTCTTTACAGCAGAAGAAGCACTGCTTGCAGGATATCGTCCGTGCAAGCGCTGCACACCATTAACATATCCTAACAGCATTCCGGAAGAAGTCAAAACACTCGTTTCTGCAGTTGAAACACATCCTGAAAAACGCTGGAAAGAAGAAGACTTTCATCAATTAGGGATTCACTCTGCAACGGCACGGCGGAAATTCAAAGAAATCTACGGCATGACCTTTGTTCAATATGCGAGATCACGCCGAATGGGACTTGCCTTTAAAGAAATTCTGAATGGAAAAAAAGTGATTGATCAGCAGGTCGCCTTGGGCTATGAATCTTCGAGTGCCTTCAATGATGCATTTACGAAAATTATGGGAAATCCCCCTAAAAAGACGCAAACCAAGATTCTCCACGCTAATTTTATTTCTACACCGATCGGGCGGATGATCAGCGTGACAGATGCGACGCATGTGTATTTACTGGAATTTGTGGACAGGCGGGGACTCGAAAAGGAAATTGAAAACATGAGAAAAAAGCATCAAGCCCGTATTTTAGTCGGGGAAACAAACGTCCATCAGCAATTAGCAAAGGAATTGACCTTATATTTTGAGAAAAAACTCACGCAGTTCTCGGTACCACTTTCCTTACATGGCACCCCTTTTCAAATGAAGGTGTGGGACCTGCTCACACGCATTCCATCAGGCGAAACAAGTTCTTACCGCGAGCTTGCTGTGATGCTGGGCGATCCGCATTTGGTCCGGGCGGTAGGGAATGCAAATGGTGCCAATCAATTGGCGATCATCATTCCATGCCACCGCGTCATTCAAACAAGTGGTGAGCTCGGCGGCTACGGCGGCGGGATAGAACGGAAGAAATATTTACTTCAGCTAGAACAGCGGATATAAAATAAAAACGGCTCTGCTTATTTTGTAAGCGAGCCGTTTTCTTCGTTGCGGGTGATGCTGTAGACATCAATGATTTGGTCCCATTTCGAAATGGTTTTTTCTTTTTTCATGCCCATTTTTAAAGCGACCTTTACCGATGCTTCATTGTCTGGGCGGATTAAGCTCACCATTCGTCTGACTTTCATTTCATCAAAGCCATAGGTGAGACAGCCTTTTGCGGCTTCAGCAGCATAGCCATTTCCCCACGCTTCTTTCTTTAGCATGTAGCCGATTTCAAGTTCGGTTTGTCCTTCAATGTTTTGCAGAACAATGCCGCTTTGTCCAAGTGGTTCATTCGTTTCTTTGTCTTCAATGATCCAGAGGGAAGTATGATACATACGGTCATTCTTTTGATTCCATGCAATCCACTCTTTCGTCTGCTGCTCATCCTTCAAAGAAGGATAATACTTCATCACTTCTTCATCTTGGAACAACATATCATATAAAAATGGCGCATCATGTTCATTCATCGTTCTTAGCCTGAGCCGATCTGTTTCAAGCACTGTCCGTGTTTGAAGTTTCATTTATGATCCTCCCCTCACTTACTTACTAAAAATATCTCCGAACAATCCATTTGAATCTGGGGCAAAGTAATGGATTCCCGCACCGGTTAAACTAGCTGCCAGCGCTGTCCACATCATTAAACTGACTGTCATCCACACTGCGACTTGCTTTCTTTTCGTCCCGAAGCTCATGCACATAAATGCCGCTAGATGACTGCCGATGATAAAAGGTCCGACGAGCGCTAATCCCGGGAGACCATATCGTTCCCAAATTCTTCTGGCCCGCAGCTGCTTTTTCTCTCCTTTTTCATCACTTTTGTCCTCTTTTCTCTTCAACCGCCATGCTTTGAAGCGGTCTACGAAAACAATGAGAAGGAAAACGGTAAAAAAATTGCCGATGAATCCAATGACCGCAGTCGGTACAGGATGCATGCCACTTAAAATGGCCAACGGAACGACACCTACCACTTCAAAAAAAGGCAAAGCAGCCAATACAAACACAAGTACATATCCCCATAAAATATCCAAGCACAGAACCCCTTTTCATTTTTGTCCTCTTCCCATTGTAATGAAAAACACGATACCATTTCTACATTTTTTTAGAAAAAGAAAAGCACATCTTATAGGATTATAGATGTGCTCTGTTTTTTACAATGTATTTTCATTTTTCTTATTCGTCCGGCGTAAAATAATGAGCATCAGCCCGATTAAGATCACAATAGATAATAGACTTTGCAAGAAAAGCACGCTTGGTGATGTCCAGCCAATCCACTCGAATATGAGCTGCGGTCCGAAGAAGATAACTGGTATCAATGAAACAACATTCGCCTTCATGATCGCATTAAAGACAATGATACATAGCAGCATAAGCAGGATGACGCCCCATCTTTGACCTGAAGTCAGGACAAGTAATGGTGTGCCGAGTTTTTGATCCAATAGTTTGATTGTGACCATCGCGGTCAGCTGAAAGATTCCTAAGATCCAAAAGTAAAGAAATGCCCGGCGGCTTGTCTGAAAGGCAGACGCTCTAAACATCACAATGATCATGATGACATTGGCCACTAAAACGAGCGGATAGCCAATCAATGCATACCAAGAATAGGATAAGCTTTGACTGATCGAATCTGATAAAATCATGTAGAAGAGAGACCCGATTAAGAAGGCACTGATGAATGGAACCCAGTCTTTATGGTGTCCTGACAGCTCTTTTGCGAGTTCATCAGCATAGCTCCGCGGATCTCCGCCAAACACAGCCTCCCCTGTTTTACCATCTTTTTCAGCCTCTACCGCGTGTGTCGTCAATTCATCCATCAGCTCATCAATTTCGTCCACATTTTTTCCCTTTGATATGAGATATAATTTCAGCTCTAGTAGGATGTGTCTTGTTTCTTTTGATACCATAATCTCACTTCCCTTTTTGTAATAAGCGGTTTACATTTTTTGAAAGCTCACTCCAGCGGGTCATAAACTCTGTGAGCGCTTGTTCTCCAGCTTGTGTGAGCGTATAGTATTTCCTTTTCGGTCCGCTCGCTGATGTTTTTGTGACAGTAGTCACCAGCTGTTCCTTTTGCATACGCAGCAGGATCGGATAGATACTTCCTTCACTAATTTGATCAAACCCGTAATGCGCGAGCTTCTTTGTCATTTCATACCCATAAATCTCACCCTCAGAAATAATCGATAGCAGGCAGCCTTCCAAAATTCCTTTTAACATTTGTGTGGATGTTGTCATCTTTGTTCCTCCGATTCCAGTACCTTGCATCACAAGATAGCATCATCTTACCACACACTATCTTGTCATGCAAGATACTATCCTAGAAAAAAATCACCGCTGAAAGGGTGATTTTTACGCCCATGGTTTATCTGTTCCAAGTGCGTCAGCCAGTGCCTTGCTATGCTTTCGGCGGCTTTTTCTTTCTTCTGCCCGCTGCTTCGCTGTTTGATGCAGCATGATTTCTTCCTCTGTTTCCGGTACGACTTGTGGAACTCGTTTTGGCTTTCCGTTTTCATCTAGCGAGACAAAAGTCAGAAATGAAGTCGCTGCAAGTCTGCGCTCTCCAGACATCAAGTTTTCTTTCATGACTTTGACGAACACTTCCATGGAAGACGTGCCGACCCACGTCACATAGGATTCCAAGCATACTGACTCTTTTTGTCCAATCGGCTCTAAAAAGTCAACAGAATCCATCGACGCCGTGACCGTTTCACTGCGGCTGTGTCTTGCTGCCGAGATGGAGGCAATGTCATCTATATAACTCATTAATTTCCCGCCAAATAAGGTTTGGTGGTTATTCGTATCGAGAGGGAATACCCTGCTGGTTTTGACAACTTTCGATTCCTTGCAGTATTTGAAATTTTCTTCACTCATCATCATAGCTCCTTCTTGCTGTTTTCGTGAATGCGGAACGACTTTTATTAAACACTATTCTTTTAGGTTTGTCTAAACTTTTTGCTTTAGTCTCTTGTGAGAGATTTTCTTTCGGAAATGTTTCAACTATGACTAGAACGAGGAATAATAGAACTATGAACAAACAAGGAGGCCATTTGATGGATTCTATGAGAGCAGAACAAATACACAAAATGCCGCAATGCATGAGTGAATATGACGATTTACAAGAAGTCCTTTTATGCAGTCCCATCTATATGGAAATCAAACAGATCATCAACGAAACCCAAAAACATTTTGCAAGAGAAAATATTTCTCAAATGAAAGCCATTGCTCAGCATAAGCAATTGATCCAAACACTAAAAGACCATCAAGTACGCCCCATTATGCTTCCTGCAAATGACCGCTTTCCTGAGCAAGTCTTTACTCGGGATATTGGGTTTACGATTGGACATACACTCTTTGTTTCAAGCATGGCCGCTCCAGTTCGGCAAGGAGAAGAACAATTATTAAAAGAGTGGGCACAGGGAAAAGGCTGGAAAACTGTCACACTGACAAATGGAACGATTGAAGGCGGCGATGTACTTGTGGATCAAACACGCGTATTTGTCGGAACGAGCAAGAGAACAAACCCAGCCGCTATCCATGAGCTCAAAAAAGGACTGCCTGATCATGACATCATTCCCATTCATCTTCCTCCTCACATTTTGCATCTCGATTGTGTGATGAATATTCTCTCTCATGATGAGATATTGATTTATCCTGAAGCGTTCAAAAAAGAGGATCTTCACCTGCTTCAAATGCATTATCATCTAATTGAAATAAGCGAACAAGAGCAATTCACACTCGGACCAAACGTTTTATCCCTTGGACAGAAAAAAGTGATCAGTTTGCCCATCAATCAACAAACAAATGCTGCATTAACCGCTCACGGGTACACTGTCATTGAAGTGGATTTTTCAGAAATCATTAAATCTGGCGGCTCTTTTAGATGCTGCACATTGCCGATTCGGCGTTCATCCACTAAAAAAGCCAGCGTGTAGAACAGCTTGTCTACTTGCTGGCTTTTTTTCTGTCTATTTTTATGTTCGATCGTATAAATGACAGGCGACATCATGTCCTTCTTCTACTGCTTGTAATGTTGGCTTTTTTTCAGCACACACATCCATCGCTGCAGGACACCTTGTTCGAAATACACAGCCGCTTGGCGGGTTCACTGGACTTGGAATTTCTCCTTTTAAAATGAACCTTTTGCGCTTGTCCTCCACGTCAGGATCTGGAATGGGGATCGCTGACAGCAAGGCTTGTGTATATGGGTGCAGCGGTGTTTGATATAACATATCACTGCTGGTCAATTCGACGAGATGACCTAAATACATGACACCGATTCGGTCGCTGATATATTTGACCATCGACAAGTCATGCGCAATAAAGAGAAATGTCAGCCCTTCCTCCTTTTGCAGTTTCTTCAGCAAATTCACAACCTGCGCTTGAACGGAGACATCTAGTGCAGAAATTGGCTCATCTGCCACAATAAATTTCGGCGCTAAGGCGAGGGCTCTTGCAATACCGATTCTCTGCCTCTGCCCTCCGCTGAATTCATGAGGATAGCGAGTCGCAAAGTCATAGCTAAGTCCAACAGCTTCAAGTAGTTCTTTCACCCGGACAACTCTTTTCTTTTGACTCCCGTAAAGGTTGTGAATCTCCATTGGCTCCAGCATAATATCTTTTACAGACAGCCGCGGATTTAAGGAGGAATACGGATCTTGAAACACCATTTGAATTTGCCGATTAAAATCAAATGATTCTTTTTTAGAAAGGTGATGAAGACTTTTCCCTTCATATAAGGCTTCCCCATCTGTCGGTTCATAAAGACGCATAAGCACTTTTCCAAGTGTGGATTTTCCGCAGCCAGACTCGCCAACAAGGCCAAACGTTTCGCCTTGTTTCAGCTGAAAGGAGACACCGTCTAGCGCTTTAAGCGTTCTTCCTTTCGATAGATGAAAATGTTTTTTGAGATTGTTTACTTGTAAAAGTGGTTCAACTGCCATGACCATTCCTCCTCTCGCTTGGCAAATACCGTCTTGCACCTGCCCATTCTTTTTCATATGAAGTGCCAGAAAGGGAAAGAAGTTCAATTTCTCTGCCGGTTTTAGGCGAATGAAGCATCATACCGTCACCTGCGTAGATCCCAACATGGCGGACAGCTCCCTTTCCGTTGTCATTGGCAAAAAACAATAAGTCGCCTTGTTCTAAATGGCTTGATGCGACCGGTGTTCCTTGCACTGCTTGGTCACTTGCGTCCCTCGGCAAAAGATATCCGCACGCTTTATACATGCTGTAAGCAAAGCCTGAACAGTCATAGCCAAAGCTGCTCATGCCGCCCCATAAATACGAAAGACCAATAAATTGTTTTCCCTTCTCTACAACATCTTTGCCGGTCATAGAAGAAATGGATGAAACTGACTGCACATCTACTTTATTGATTTTTCTCGTCCCTGCTGGTGTGACAACGCGAAAGCAATCACTCGTTTCTTCTACAGCTGCGAGCTCTGTTAAAAAACTAATTTTCATGTCCGCTTGCCCATTTCGATAGAGCATGGCTTTTTTCTGACAAACGATATGAGATATAGCTGGCGCACTTCCTTCTGTCACTTGCTTTAGATGGTTCGTAGGTATATAGCCAGGATAGCCTTGCGGATGTTTCCGGCTGGCCTGCTGCGGAATGACGACTTTCATCCAGCCGTCTGTCTCTTCTAATCCAATGACTCGTTCGCCGAGCAGTACTTGCGATTGGATCAGATTTTCTTCACATAAAGCCAGTTTTTCTTCATATGTTTGCTTGTCAATCCACTCTTTGATTTTGAAGGAGCCCTGAAGTACCTTTTGATCGATTTCTCTCGGTGACTGCGGCGCTGTCCATACGTTCGCAACTGCAACCTTTGATTCAAATATCATCATGAGACTCCTTTCACCCCTTGAATGCCTAACCCATGATGCGGCGGGAAAAAGATATCTTTTCCTTTGTACACGATTCCTCCGTCTACCATGTCCTCTTTTAGCATCAGCGGGGCATCAAAATCATAGCGGGTGATATTCGGCTGGCTGGCGGCGAGATGAGCGGCTGCTGTAATGCCAAGTTTTGACTCAATCATACTGCCAACCATGCACTTTACGCCGTATGCTTCTGCTAGAGCATTGATTTTTAGGGCTTCTTTTATGCCGCCTGATTTCATTAATTTTAAATTGATCAGATCACAGCTTCTCGTTTCAAGCACCTTGATCGCATCATGAAAACTGAAAATGCTTTCGTCTGCCATAATCAATGTATCTGTTGCTTCTGTCACACGGCGCAGGCCTTCGATATCTTCTTTCGGAACCGGCTGCTCTACTAGTTCGATATTCAGCGCCTCCATTTTCCGAATGGCTATGATCGCTTCCTTCCACGTCCATCCTTGGTTCGCATCGAGTCTGATCTGAATATCCGGCCCGACCTTTTCTCGAATTCGCTTGATACGCTGAATATCCGTATCTATGTCATCTTTTCCTACCTTGATCTTTAACGTCTGAAAGCCTTCAGCTGCGTATTGCTTCGCATCTTCCGCCATCTCAAGCGGACGGTTTACACTGACCGTATAATCGGTTTCAAGCTGACTGCGATATCCGCCAAGGTATTGATAAAGCGGAAGTCCTGCCTGCTTCGCTAAGCCATCATAAATGGCCATGTCAACCGCTGCCTTTGCGCTTGTGTTGCAAGCGAGCACTCGGTTCATATGAGAAAAAATTTGTTCATATTCTGACAAGGAAGCTCCAAGCAAAATCGGTCTGATCACTTCGCATATGGCATAGTCGATGCTTTCCAGCGTTTCACCTGTAATCACCGTTGTCGGGACTGCTTCTCCGTAGCTGACGTCACCTTGATCATATGCGATGATAACGATCAGAGATGCTGCGTCATACACCGTTCGTAAAGCGGTTTTGAAAGGCTTTTTTAGCGGTACACTCATTCTGCATGTACGAACATCGACGATTTTCATTTGATCGCCTCTTTCGCTGCAACGCCTGGAGAAATGTGCAGTTTTTTTCCTGTCGCATCTAATGCAGCCTGCGTGCCCATTGGAATAGCAAAGTTCGGCGAAGAATGACCGATCCGGAAGCCCCCAAGTGCAGGTTTCTTTTGCGGGACAATATAGGTGCCCCATACTTGATTCAATGTAAGGGACTGATCTTTCTTTTTTGGCTCACATTGATGAAAATCTCCAATGATGAATCCAGCCGCATCATCCAATTTCCCAGCAGATGTGAGGTGCTGCATCATTCGATCAATTTTATAGGGCTCTTCGTCAATATCTTCAATGAACAAAAGCTTTCCCTTCGTATCGATTTCAAAAGGTGTACCAAGTGTTGTCACGATGAGGGCAAGATTTCCTCCTACAATCTCACCTGAAGCGGTGCCCGGATAGAAAGTATGAAGGGGTGACAAGTGGTGCGCATACGTAAAGGCTTTCGGTGCAAACAGCTGTAAAAAGGTATCTTTCGTATAAGGATGAACCTCCTCAAGTCCCACATCAGAGGAAAGCATTGGACCATGAAAGGTCACAAGACCAGTCTGCTGCTGGATGGCCGTATGTAAAAACGTAATATCACTATAGCCCCAAAAGATTTTTGGATTCCGGCGAATCAGGTCATAGTCAATGACTTCCGCAAGTCTTCCAGTCCCATATCCTCCGCAAGCACAAATAACCGCCTTCACTTCTGGATCTTGAAACATGCGATGAAGATCCTCCACTCTTTCATGATCATAGCCTGCTAAATACCCATACCGGCAGTCGATATACTTTCCTTTTTTCACCTTTAGCCCGAGGCTTTCTAAAAAGGCAATCCCTTTTGCTAATTTCAGCTCATCAGGCGGGCTTGCTGGTGCAATAATCCCCACCGTATCCCCTGTTTGAAGTGCCACTGGCAGCTGGCTCATGCCATATCCCCTCTTTCTCTTTGTTTCTTTCAATCTATGGGCTTCTGCTTCATAACATGAACGAATAAAGGAACAGACGCTTTTATCTAAAAGCGTCTTTTGATCCTAATATCACTCTCCATCTACCTGTGCCCATTTCAAATCGATATACCCAACGGGGTGGCGGACAATTCCCTTCACGCCTTCTTTTTGTAAATGGACTTGGTTATAAAAATGAATCGGAATGATCGGTGCTTCTTCAATGAGAAGTGCCTCTGCATCATGAAGGAAGCTGTTTCTCTTTTGTTCGTCTGCTTCCTGGCTCGCTTTTTTGATCAGCTGATCATAGGTATCATTAGACCATCCTGTCCGGTTCATGGCATTCCCTGTTTGGAAGCTCTCTAGGAAGTTGATCGGATCTGCATAGTCTGCTAAAAATGAACTTTGTGAGAATTGGAATTTCAGCGCCTTTTGATCTTCTGCAAATACATTGGCTTCCATGTTTGCAAGCTTCACATCTACACCTAACGCTTCTTTCAGCTGCTGCTGGATGGCTTCCGCTTTTTTCTTGTTCTCAGGCTTTGTACTATATGTTAATGTGACGGCTGGCAGTTTCGAATAGTTCTCTTCTTTCAGCCCTTTTTCTAATAGCTTCGCAGCTTCACTCTTATCATTCTTCACAAGATCACCGCCAGCTTCTCTGAAATCCTCACCCTTTGAATCTAGGATGCCTGGCGAGACGAAAGCGCGTGCTGGCTTCTCTTCATTTTTCGTCACATAATCCACAATATCTTGCGGGTTGATCGCCATTTGAAAAGCTTTGCGAATGTTCTTATTTTGAAAAGGTTCTATGTTCACATTCAGACGATAAAAGAACAATCCAGCCTGGTCTTCAATTTGTACATCTTTATTTTTCAGCAGATTTTCACTTTGCTCTGCTGGAACAAAGGCAGTATCTAAATCTCCTGATTGATACATTTGATAGTCTGTGTTTCGATCACTGATCATCAGCCACTTCACTTGATCCAGCTTGACTGTTTTTTTGTCCCAATACGTCTCACTTTTTTCCATTGTGAAGCTCTCATCATGCTTCCACTCTGTCAGCTTGAACGGTCCATTTCCGACAAAGGTTTTGGCGTCTTTTGCCCAATTTGGGTCCTTCTTAGCTACCTGTTCATTGACTGGGAAAAAGGCAGGGTTTGCGGTCATATTTAAGAACGATTTCTGCGGATAAGCCAGTGTGACCTTAAGCGTTTTGTCATTTACAGCGCTGACTTTCACGTCTTCTTTCTTGCCTTTTCCACTGTTAAATGCCTCTCCGCCTTCAATCATGTACGCTAAGAACGATGCAGAAGAGCCTGTTTTCGGATCAAGCAGCCGCTTCCACGCATATTCAAAATCACTCGCTTTCACTGGATCACCATTTGACCACTTGATGCCATCTCTTAAATGAAACGTGTACGTTTTTCCATCCTCTGATATCTCCCATTTTTCCGCCATTGCAGGAGATGGTTCGTGTTTTTCATTCAGTCTTGTTAATCCCTCCATTAAGTTATTGAGTCCTTGCCACGATACATTATTAAAACCAATCGGCGGATCAAACGACGTCGGTTCATTTTCGTTATTTAAGGTTAACACTTTCTTTTCACCTTTATTGCTTGATGATCCTTTCCCTGCTTGCTCATTGGCTGTACATCCTGCGAGCAGCATGATCGTGAACAAACATACACTGATGATCCACCCTTTTTTTCTCATCAAAAACTCCCCCTTTGTGTTGAAGATAAAACCGTTTGATTCGCTCGCTCATCTTGGAGCCAGCAATGCACTGTATGGGTAGGTGACCGCTGCGTTTCATGCGGCATGATATGATCACACACCTTCATGGCGGCCGGACAGCGATCTGTATACGGACAGCCCTTTGGTGGAGCAAATAAATCAGGCGGGCTTCCTTCAATTGGAATGAGTTCATCTTTCATATCAAGTCTTGGAACGGATTGTAGAAGTCCTTTTGTATAAGGATGCTGCGGACTGTAAAAAATATCTCGCCTCGTTCCGACCTCCACCATTTTCCCCCCGTACATGACCGCCACTCGGTCTGCGACTTGGGCTACGACCCCTAAATCATGTGTGATTAAAATAATGGTGACACCTGTTTTTCTCTGAATCTCTTTAAACAGCTCTAATATTTGTGCCTGTATGGTCACATCCAGCGCGGTCGTCGGTTCATCTGCAATCAGCACTTTGGGCTCGCAAATCAGTGCCATGGCAATCATGAGCCGCTGCCTCATTCCCCCGCTGAACTGGTGAGGGTATTGCTTTAACCTTTCCTTCGGCTGCGGAATGCCGACCAAATCAAGCATCCGAATGGCGGCTTCTTTCACTTCTTTTTTCGTCAGCTTTTGATGCTCCTTTGCAGCCTCCATGAGCTGGTCCCCTATTGTCAAGGTTGGGTTCAGTGCGGTCATTGGATCTTGAAAGATCATCGAGATATCGACACCTCGTATGGCGCGCATTTCTTTTTCAGATAATGACAGCAAATTACGGTCTTCAAACCAGATTTCTCCCTGATCGACATGAGCGCTGTAAGCTGGCAGCAGCCTCATAATGCTTTGTGAAGTCACACTTTTCCCGCAGCCTGATTCTCCCACAATGGCAAGGGTTTCTTTTTCATATACATCCACATTCACTCCGCGTACCGCTCGAACTGAGCCGCCATATGTCCGAAAGCTGACGTGCAGATCGATGATTTGTAGAACTTTTTTCAAAGCGCCATCACCTCTTCATCTTTGGATCAAGCGCATCTTGCAAGCCATCACCTAAATTGTTAAAGCAAAACATCGTGAGTGAAATAAAAAACGCAGGGAAAAATAAACGCCACCAATGTCCGTTATCTGACAGTACTGTCGGCAGCGCATCATTGGCCATCACGCCCCAGCTTGCAAACGGTGCTTGAATGCCTAAACCAAGAAAGCTTAAGAACGCTTCAGCAAATATCGCGGTCGGCACAGTCAAGGTCATCTGAACGATAATCGGCCCCATCGTATTCGGCAGCAGGTTGCGGCGAATGATACGCAGGCTCTTTGCACCAAAGGTTTTTGAGGCAAGGACATATTCCTGGCTTTTCAGCTGAAGAACTTGACCTCTTACGATTCTTGCCATTCCAATCCATCCGGTGACAGTGAGCGCTACAATAATGGTGACAAGCCCTGGCCCCATCAGGACCATTAATAAAATGACAACGAGTAAATAAGGAAGACCGTAGAGCACCTCGACAATTCGCATCATGACATGGTCATATCTCCCGCCCTTATAACCGGCAATTCCTCCATAAATCACGCCGATGGCAAAATCAATAAGGGCTGCCATGACGCCTACGAATAACGAAATACGCGCCCCGTACCATGTACGCGTAAACACATCTCGTCCAAGCTCATCCGTTCCGAACCAGTGAGCAGCTGATGGAGGCAGATTTTGCATCGAAAGACGTTGCTCTGTCACACTATTAGGCGCAAGCAATGGGCCTAATAGCGCCATGATAAAAAGAAAAATCAGTACCGATAGACTAAACATCGCAAGCTTATTTTGCTTCAGCCGTCTCCATGTGTCTGCCCAATACGAAAGAGAGGGTCTTTTAATGGCATGGGCCTCCGTTTTCTTTTGCTCTCTCGGAGAAAACCATTCGTCTGGCACTTCATGATGCGGATTCGGTTGATCCTGCTGTAGGTGTATACTCATGCCTTTCCTCCTTTCTGATGCAGCTGAATCCTTGGATCAAGCAGGCGATACGCCACATCGACAATGAAAAGAAGTGTGATTAAAATAATGCTGTAAAAAACAGTGGTCCCCATGATGACAGGATAATCACGGTTGTTAATACTCTCGACAAAGTATTTTCCCATTCCAGGAATCGCAAATATTTTTTCAATGACAAAACTTCCTGTTAAAATGCTTGCGACAAGTGTCCCAAGAATGGTCACAACGGGCAAAAGCGCATTTCGAAGCGCATGTTTAAATACAATTTTAAAGGGAGAAAGTCCTTTTGCCTTGGCAGTGCGAATATAGTCCTGCGACAGCACTTCAATCATGCTCGATCTTGTTAACCGGGCAATAATGGCCATTGGACCGACAGCAAGAGCGATGGTTGGCAGCACCATGTGCATCGGACTTGTCCACATCGCTGTAGGAAAGAGTTTCAAATTCACAGCAAGCTGCTGAATTAATAAGGTAGCAAAGATAAAGTTTGGAATGGATATACCGAAAACAGCAATGGTCATGGCGATATAATCAATCAAGCCATTATGCCGGAGGGCAGCCATGACCCCGAGCAGGATGCCGGAGATGACAGCAATCAATATTGAGATAAGACCAAGTTCTAATGAGACTGGGAAGCCTCTTGCCAATAGATCATTGACACTTTCTGAAGGCTTTTTAATGGAAGGACCAAAATCAAAGGTAACGATGGATTTTAAATAGATGACATATTGAACATACAGTGGTTCATCTAAGTGATAGTAGCTTTCGAGGTTTCGCTGGACGGTTTCGTTTGTATTTCGTTCTTCATTGAAGGGCGATCCTGGGATGACCTTCATTAAAATAAACGTTAAAGTCGTAATCGTTAAGATCGTGGCAATCATCGCAATAAAACGCTTGAGCAAAAAGCTGGTCATCTGCCGTCTCCCCCTCGCTTAACAAAATGTTGTACGTGCGGCAAGCTCTGTCATGACAAGCATCGCTTGGTAGGCTTCTAATATATTCTCTGCTTGATACGTCACCGTTGTTGTTCCTTCTATGATGGCAGTACCCGGCATTAAATTCGCCCATTCAGCTTGTCCATAATTGGCAAACTCAATCTTCAGCAGCGGCTGATCAGGAGGCGTCAGCGGCTTGATGTGATGAATCTGTTTCATTGCGGCTTCCACTTGCTGCGAGATTTGTTGATTGACTTTGGCAGGCGTGAAACATTTCACAGCAGACCTTGATATGGTCTCTTTCACTGCTACTGTTTTCACACCAGGCATCAGCTTTTCCGCTTCAAGTGCTGCTTGGTCATCTCCGCAAACAAGAATCACCGGCACACCATAGTAGCCTGCAACATACGCATTAAAGCCCATTTCACCAATTGGGTGATCATTTATGTAAAAATGTCTGACACCAAAAATCATACTGTGAGACATCACGCCTTTCATAGATGCCCTCGCATGATAGCCTAAAAAAACAGCAGCGTCATAGGTTTGATCTAATCCTTGCACCATGGAATAAGGCTTGACGTCACCAGATATAAGAGCAGCCTCTTCATGCAGCTCTTCGATCAACAGATTATTCATTTTAGAATGACTGTCATTGACCAAAATATCGGTTGCGCCATGCTGAAGAAGTGCCTCTACACAGGCATTCACTTCACCTGTCATGATCTTTCTGCCCCGTTCATAATTGTGCTGACGGGCATCGACAAATGTATGATCAGCTAGACCAGTAATCCCCTCCATATCAACAGATACATAGAGTTTCATCCCCATCCCCCTTTAATTAAACTTAAAATTTGTGTATATTTTTCTAAATTTTCTAAAAAATTATATGATTACTTGATTGATTTTTCAATACAATGTCTGAAAATAAGGAAATTAGACTCAGTTATTACAGGTCAAAAGACTGTATGACAAAGGATTTTTTTAACAAATAAAACACCACTAACTATGTCTTTAGTGGTGTTTGTCAGCTTCGTTAATCTGTGATTTCAGCTGTTCATATTTCTTCATGGTTTGTGTAAATAGATCATCAAACATCTGAGGTGCCTGCTTTTGAATGACCTCAGCACCTTCACCTGTAATGCCCCCTTTTGTCGCCACTCTATTGACGGTTTCAGCAAAGGTGAGGCCGCGTTCTACAAGGACTTGACCTGTGCCTAAGAGGGCATACGTTAAAAATTCATACGCTTCCTCTAAGGAAAGCTCACTATTTCTCACAGCCGCTCTCGCCATTTCTTCAAAAAGAGCAGCGATAAAACCAGGAGAAGAGCTCGTCAAATTACTCGCCGCATCAAACCGGTCTTCCTCTACTTCACGGACGATGCTAAAAGCTGAAAGGAGACGGTGCAAACGCGCCTTTTCTTCCTGACCTGCGGTTTCACCATGCGCAACGAGGGATACGCCCGTTCCAACAGCTGACGTGAGCGTTGGGATGTATCTGGAAACTGGTTGAGTCGTATGCTTTGATAACTTGTCTAACGTCACAGCCGCGGCTACTGACACAATATGTACCGATTTGGCTGCTGAAGGCAGTTGATCGAGCACATCAAGTACAACAAGCGGCGGCACGCAGACAAAAAGTACATCACATGAGGCAGAAAGTTCGTCTAATGAGCAGATATTTATTTCTTGATGCTTGTCTTTGAGCTGATGCAGGCGGTCCGTTTCACTTCTTGTATGGATCATGATTTGATGGGCATTGAGTACCTCTTTTTCCAGCCATTTTTGCACCATCATATCAGCCATGCTTCCATATCCAATCATTCCAATTGTCTCCACAGTTTAATCTCCTCTATTTTGCTTAGATTCACTACTTATTTTAACAATTTCCCACAATGTTTTCATTTTTATCCCACACTTTTTTCTTACGATATAGTCAGTATCCACCACATAAGGTAAAATCCCTCGAACCATACATGAAAAATTGAAGAAAGAGAGTGATTCGAATGACACATCACAAAAATGAAAAACACCCTTCTCATGAACTTCAAACAATTGAACAGCCACAAAAACAAAAGAAGAAGCCCAGTGGCTGGTTCAAGCCATTCGTCAGCGGCATTGTGGGTGGTACGCTAGCATTAGGTGTCTACGTCCTTACGCCATATGCCCAGCACGCATCAGACAACACAGCAAACGATTCAGCAGCAAAAACAGAAGCTGTATCGACAAATGATACGAGTGCCAATTCGTCAAAAACAACCGCCGTCCAAACATCACATTCATCGAGCAGTATCTCAAGCATGGTCGAAAATATATCACCAGCCATTGTCGGCATTACAAACTACCAAGCGCAAAGTCAAACAGACATGAGCTTTGGCGATTTCAATACGCCTTGTGATGAATCACAGCAAAACAAAAACAGTCAAGAGGAAAAAACAGGTACAGGCTCAGGGGTGATTTTTAAAAAATCCGGAAGTAAAGCCTATGTCTTAACAAACAACCACGTCATTGAAGGGGCAAATAAACTAATGGTTTCCTTGCACGATGGCAAAACTGTTGAAGGAAAACTGGTCGGAGCTGACCCCCTGACTGACCTAGCGGTTGTAGAAATTAGCAGCAGTCATGTGACAAAGGTCGCGGCATTAGGCGATTCCTCCTCGCTGCGTGCTGGGGAAACCGTCATCGCAATTGGAAACCCGCTTGGTGAAGATCTATCAAGAACGGTGACCCAAGGAATTGTCAGCGGTGTCGACCGAACAGTCTCTATGAACACATCAGCAGGCGAAAGCAGCATTAATGTCATTCAAACAGATGCAGCCATTAACCCAGGTAATAGCGGCGGCCCGCTTCTTACGACAGACGGAAAGGTTGTGGGGATCACGAGTATGAAAATATCTGAAACAGGTGTTGAAGGCATTGGATTCGCACTTCCAATCAATGATGTCAAACCAATCGCCGATCAGCTTCTCGCAAAAGGAAAGATTGAGCGTCCATATATCGGCATCAGCATGCTGGATCTCGAACAAGTCCCGGACGTGTATCAGAAAGAAACACTCGGGCTCAAAAATAGTCAGCGGGATAAAGGTGTGTACGTCAAAGAAATCGCCGCAGGCTCACCTGCCGCCAAAGCTGGCTTTAAGTCAGAGGATGTCATTACCGCCATCGATGGGAAACAAATCAAAACCGGAAGTGAATTACGTCATGAGCTATACACGAATACAAAAGTAGGAGACACCGTGAGCATCACACTCATTCGAAACGGAAAAGAAGAAACAAAGAAGGTTACATTAATACAATCTGAATCTAAGCAGGTAAGTTCCTAAAGCAAAAAGCAGCTCATGAATGAGCTGCTTTTTTATGATGACTGAATTGGCGTTAATCTTTGTTCTATTTCTGCTCGTTTGTGCTCTAGAAATGGCGGAAGGGCTAATTGATCACCAAGCTCATCTACCCCTTCATCGACTGTAAACCCAGGGCCGTCTGTTGAAATTTCAAATAAGATACCATTCGGCTCTCTAAAGTAAAGGGCTTTAAAGTAGAAACGTTCCACAACACCAGAGTTCGTGAAGCCTGCTTTTGATATTTTGTCATACCATTTTTCCAGCTCCTCTGCATCTTCCACGCGAAAAGCTACGTGATGCACACTTCCTCTGCCGGAACGCTCAGAAGGTCCTTCAGCTTTTTCGATCACATGAATTTCTGTTCCAGCACCGCCATTTCCTGACTCAAAAATGGTCACGATCTCACCATCATTTGATTGTTCACGCGCTCTTTCAGTGAAGCCAAGGATGTCTGTTAAAACACGGATCGTTTTGTCCGCTTCTGCAACGGTTAATTCAACTGGACCCAAGCCTCTAATTGCAAACTCTGCCGGAATATCGTCATGCACTGGCGGTGAGCCCGCTTCTTGTGCGTTCGGTTCTACTGTTAAAAATAGCTGCTGCCCTTCTGGATCTTGAAAACGCAAGGCAGGTCTTCCGCCTCTCAAGGAAGCCGTTTCTTGCTGCACACCTGTCTCATCAAACCGCTTTTCCCAAAATGAAAGTGCTTCTTCAGAAGAAACGAGAAGGCCTGTGCTTGTGATGGCGTTTGTTCCTTTCAAACGACGGGCAAGCATTGGAATTTCAAAGAAGGTGAGCTCCGTACCCGGTGAAGCAACCTCATCTCCATAAAACAAATGATACATAGATGGGTCATCCTGATTGACAGTTTTCTTTACAAGTTTTAAGCCAAGAATCTGGCGGTAGAAATCAACATTTTTTTGAGCATTGGCTGTTAATGCAGATACGTGGTGAATCCCATTGATTTTCATTACGTTCACTCCTATTTCAAAATATCTCGAATTCAAGATAATACCCTTATGAATAAAATAGGTCATTTTTCAAGAAAAGTCAACCATTTGGCTAGAAGTTCGGTTTCTGACGATAAAATTAACATTAAATCAAAAATAATCTTTTATCGTTCGTTTTTTAAGCAACGTTCATCCTGATATCTCCAATAAACGAACACTTTTAAATACAAATGCGAAAATCAGAAAATTTTTTTAATTCTTGTTTTCCTAAAATCGTATTACAATGAACAAAATACATGTCACAGTAACGTACGAAAGTGATGCAGGAGGTCGTGTGTAATGAACAAAGAACAACCAGCGTTAAAACAGGACATCGGCTTATTTTTTGCCCTATCTCTTGTCATCGGGACCATTATCGGGTCCGGCGTCTTTATGAAGCCAGGCAACGTCCTTTCCTATTCAGGAAGCTCAGACATCGCCTTATTTGCTTGGCTGCTAGGTGGAATTTTAACCCTTGCAGGCGGACTGACTGTTGCTGAAATTGGCACACAAATCCCTCGGACTGGTGGATTGTACGCTTATCTTGAAGAAGTGTACGGTGAGTTTTGGGGCTACTTATGCGGCTGGGTGCAGATTATCATTTACGGACCTGCCATCATTGGTGCGCTCGGTCTTTATTTTGGTTCATTGTTAGCCAATTTATTTTCTCTTTCTTCTTTATGGTCGACAACAATTGGCATTATCACTGTTTTATTTTTATGTTTGATCAATATTATGGGAACGAAATACGGCGGTTTTGTACAAGGGCTGACCACCATCGGAAAGCTTGTTCCGATTGCCGCTATTATTGTGTTTGGCTTATGGAAAGGAAACGAAAATATCTTTATGGCTGTCAACGATAGTATCGCTCAAATGAACTTCGGTGCAGCGATTTTGGCTACGTTGTTTGCCTATGATGGCTGGATATTGCTTGCAGCACTTGGCGGTGAAATGAAAAACCCAGAGAAGCTGCTTCCTCGTGCAATGGCAGGCGGGATTTTAATCGTCACGGCTTGTTATCTCTTTATTAATGTCGCTCTTTTGCACGTGTTACCAGCAGATCAAATCGTCCAGCTAGGTGAAAATGCGACAAGTACTGCTGCGACAATGCTCTTTGGACCAATCGGCGGTAAGGTCATTAGTATCGGAATCATCATTAGTATCTTTGGCTGTTTGAACGGAAAGGTTCTTTCATTCCCACGTGTGATTTTCGCGATGGCTGAACGAAAGCAAATTCCTTTCGCAAACGCGATTTCGCGTATTCACCCTACCTTCAAAACACCTTGGATTGCTGTATTTGTGCAAATTTTGATCGCCATTGTGTTTATGATCGTCAGTAATCCAGAAAAGCTGTCAGAGGTTTCGATCTTCATGATCTACATCTTTTATGTCATGGCCTTTTTCGCAGTCTTTAAGCTGAGAAAACAAAATAGCGGAATGGAGCGTGCTTATAGCGTACCACTTTACCCGCTCACACCGATCGTTGCGATTATCGGTTCTTTATTCGTCTTAATCAGCACCATGATCACCGACTGGAAAAGCTGTCTAATCTCCATGCTGATCGGGATTGCTGGACTGCCTATTTATTATTATATGAAAAAAGCACAAAAAAAAGCAGAGCGCTAAACAGCGCTCTGCTATTTTTTATATTGCTTGATCACTTTGTATGATTCGTTTAAATATCTCATGAGCCGGTATGGCTTACTAAGCACGCGGATTGGGAGTCTTGAGATAAATCCATTCAAATTCGCCTTATATTCCTGCGTCATCCGCTTCGGCTTTGTCGCAATTTTTTCGTATACTTCTTTGTAAAATTCCTTCATGATGTCGACTTGCACACTGATCTTCTGATGACACTCTGTACACTCAACGCTTTTCATCTGATCATTCACATAAACGATGCTGTGGAGGGTCTCTTCTTGGCACCGAGTACAATGTAGGTTTGCTTCCATTTCGGTTTTCTTCAAGATACACAGCTCCTTTCTCGTTTGATGTTGCTCTTTTTATACAATTCGATTGCTATCAGCCGTTTATTGGACGGAAGCTTCCTTTAAAATGGCTGCCGCCGTTAGTTCGTCTGTCACCAGCACTTGTATGAAGCCGCCATTTAAAGCCCCTAAAATACTTTCAGCTTTATGGGTTCCTTCTACAACAGCGATGACCGTTTTGACGCTCTTTAACTGTTCCAGTGATAAACCAATGACCTTTTGATTCAGTTCATCTTGGACAGGTTTGCCTTGACCGTCAAAGAAACGAAAGCCAATATCACCAACAGCCCCTGATTGCCTTAAACCAGATAAATCCTCTTCCTTTAAGTAACCAACTGTTTTTAACGTTGAACCTTTATGCGGGTTGCCAATACCGATGAGGGCAATATCTACATTTCTACCTTCTTCAAGCACAGCTTCTATATCCTGCATTGCCATAAGCCGCTCTTTTAATTCTTCTGTTTCTAAAATCGCCGGAGCATATAAATAGGAACACGTGCCATTCATTTTCTTTGCCAGCTCATATGCCAGCTGATTGGCATGAATGTCAACTGCCTGCCTGCCCATTCCGCCCTCTAATGGAATGACCTTCACATCGTTTCTTCGCTCAAACGGGTATTCCTTTACAAGCTCAGCCAGTGTGGTTCCCCATGAAATGCCGATTTTCTCCGCATCTTTCATGTTTTTAGATAGATAATAGGCACCTGCTTGACCGACTGCCCGTTTCACCATCTCAGACATTGTCCCGACACTTGGGACAACGACAGCATCTGTTAATTGAAATGTTGTTTCTAGCTGCTTTTCCAGCTCCACCGTATGAATACTTTCGTCCTTAATGTACACCTCAACGATTCCCACATCTTTTGCTTTTTGTAAGAGCTTTGAAATGACTGGTCTTGAGACATTGAGCTTTTTTGCGATTTCCTGCTGCGTCCACCCGTCTGTATAATAAAGATGAGCAACTTTGACGAGCTGTCGTCTTTCTTCCCAATTCAGCATGTGACATCATCCTTTTAATATACTATGATTCCCAGTATACCAAACATTCGTTTCTAATTGGAACAATTGTTACGAAAATGACAAAAAGAGCGATTACCTCTTCGCTCTTTTTCCCTCCGTATATTTTGGCTGATACGTTCTCCCGCCGTCTAGCAGGATAATTTGTCCGTGCAAATAGCTTCCCTCGTCACTTGTGAGAAATAAAGTGAGTCCTGCGATATCCTCAGGTCTTCCTAATCTCCCAACAGGTATAAGCGATTGCAGCTGCTTTTTCTCCTCCTCAGTAGGATAGAGCGTATCAAGCATTTGAGATTCAATCACACGGGGTGCAATCACATTGATACGCACCTGGTGTGCCCCTAATTCCTTTACAAGCGAACGCATCAGGCCAAAAGCACCTGCTTTTGAGGCGTAATACTGAATTCCGCCGCCTGAGCCAGTTATAGCAGATCCTGATCCAATCATGACAATGCTTCCTTCTTGCCGCTCACATATATAAGGTGCTGACGCTTTGATGCAATAATAAAGACCATACAAGTTCACAGCCAGTGTCTTTTTCCAAAGTGAAAAATCGACTTCTAAAAAAGGAAGTGATTTTGTCATCCCTGCTGAATACACAAGATGAGCAATGCCGCCTAGCTCCCTTTCAGCTGCTGAGATCATCTGCTGAACACTTTCCCACGATGAAACGTCAGCTTGAAATGTCAGCAGCTCAGAGTGCTGTTTTTTTAAAAGTGAAAGTCCTTGTTCATCTATATCGGACACAGCCACTCTGTATCCTTCTTTTAAAAAACGCTCGGCAATTTCCTTTCCAATCCCTTGGGCACCGCCAACGATGAGAACTGGTTTTTGATCATTATCCAGCACTCTCACCCCCATCAAGCATAATCGCTGCACCATCTGTAAATGCGCCATATGATGTACTTAAAAAGACCGTCATATGGGCCACAGTCTCCTTGGTTTGCTCTGTGTCAGAAACCAAATGGAGAGGAGGCGGCAATAGGGCGAGCACACGGATACCTTTGTCTTTAAATTCTCGCGCCAGCCCTTTTGTCATGGCATTCAGCATAGAATTCGATGTAGCATGTGAGATCCCGCCATCACCTGTAATACTGCCTGATGACGATATATTAATAATACAGCCTTGCTTCTGGTCCACCATGTGCCATACGGCGGCTTGACTGGAAAGAAAGACAGTATTCACAGCTGATTCCACTTCGTCCACCCATTTATCAGGGTGAGCGGCATCAAGCTCCGCTTCCGCTCCTTGCGCTGCTTGATTGACCAAAATATCTAGTTTCCCGCATGTATCGATCACTTGCCTCAGCATACGCGTGGCATCACGCGGTGTTTCTAGCGGGTTCATGATGATACTCGCCTGACCGCCCATTTTTTGAATGTCTTCATAAATGGATCTAGCCTTTGATTCATCATAAAATGTGTGTAAAAAAACATGTGCACCTGCCCGGGCTAAAGCCAGGCAGATGGCTTCTCCAAATCCATCTGTGCTACCTGTCACAAGTGCCGCTTTCTGATGAAGCTGGACGTGCACATGCATCTCCTCCCTATCCCTTGTTTGGCATTTATTTTCTCAGCTTACTCACGATATCAAGAGCTGCTTCATAAAAACCTTCTGAGATGGTCGGATGCGGATGAATCATTTTCGCCATCTCTTCTGCTGTTCCTTCTAAATACATAAAGGAGGAAGCTTCTGAAATCATCTCTGTGACATGCGGACCAACCATCGTCGCGCCGATCACTTCACCATATGCTGTATCGTACAACAATTTAATAAAGCCTGATTGAACACCTGCCGCTAGCGCTTTACCGCTTGCCGCTAAATCAAATCGTTCTGTTTGTACGTGAAGCCCTTTGGCTTTTGCCTCTTTCTCCGTAAGACCGACACTTGCTACCTCTGGTAATGTATAAATACATCTAGGCATAATATCAGCATTCATTTTTTCATGCTCACCACAAATATTGCTGACTGCAACGGCTGCCTCTGCCATCGCCGCATGAGCCAGCTGATAGCCGCCAGCGACATCCCCAACTGCATATACACCCTCAGCACTTGTCTGCATCTGATCATTCACCTTGATAAACGGACCATCCAGTTGAAGATCAAGCTGGCTAACAGCTGATACATTCGGTCTTCTTCCAACGCAGACAAGCAGTCTTTCCGCCGTAAAGATGTGTGTCTCCCCTTTATCATCTGTTGCATGAACCGCTTTGACTCCTTCGCTTTCCGTTACCTCTGTCACAGTGGTTTTCTTCGCGATATGGATGCCCTTTTTCTTCAATTCTCTTTCTAGCAGCTTAGATGCTTCTTCATCCTCTTGCGGAATAATGGACGGTGCTGCTTCAATAATGGTGACTTTTGATTGAAGACTCTGGAAAATACAAGCAAGCTCAAGCCCAATGACACCTCCGCCAATGATGACGACAGAAGCTGGGATATCTGAGATGTCAAAGATCGTATCACTTGTATCAAATTGAATGTCTCTAAGCCCCGGTATTGGCGGAATGGCCGGTGTAGATCCGGTGGCAATGATCAGTTCTTTCGTTTCAATCGATTGTGATCCACCTTGTTTTTCAATCTCAATCCGATGCTTTGTCACAGCTGTGCCTCTGCCATTATACACATCAATCTTTCCTTGCTTTAATAAAAAGGCGATTCCGCCTCTGAGCTTTTCAATGACGTCATCTTTGCGCTTTCTCATTTTATCGAAGGAAAGGATCATGTCACCTGTTTCGATTCCCCAGCTTTTCGCCTTTTCAATGGATTCAATCACTTCTGCATGTTTCAGCAGGGTCTTTGAAGGGATACAGCCTCGATTTAAACAAGTACCGCCTAAAAAATCCTCTTCAATCAAAGCAACCTTCCGTCCGCGCTCAGCTGCTTGAAGGGCGGCAGTATACCCGCCAGGCCCTCCGCCAATGACTGTCAGATCATACGTTTTCGTCATCCGATTCATCTCCTACATTAGCAATTCAAATGGTTGTTCAAGCACTTTCTTAAGGTCTGTTAAAAAGGCAGCCGCTGGTGCGCCATCTACGACTCGGTGATCAAACGATAAACTGACCCCCATCATTGGCCGCACCTGAATTTCTCCATCCACTGCAACAGGTTTATCTTGAATCCGTCCTACACCTAAAATCGCCGCTTCCGGCTGATTAATAATCGGGGTAAAAGTATCAATGGCATACATGCCTAAGTTACTAATCGTAAAAGTGGACCCTTTCAGCTGGTCTGGCAGCAGTTTTTGATCACGTGCGTTTTTGCCAATTTCTTTCGCTTCTTTTGTCAGTTGTTTTAATCCTTTTTGATTCGCATGAGAAATGACTGGTACCATCAAGCCGTCTTTCACCGCAACAGCGAGACCAATGTGTACATCTTCATGGAAATGGAGCTCATTTTGTTCAAATGTCATATTGATATGCGGGTGGCGCGTGAGTACATGGCTGACCGCATGAATGATGATTTCTGTAAACGACAATCGGTAGCCTGTCTCTTTTTCAATCGCTGGTAGTAGCTGCTGACGCACTTCTTTCGCTTTCGTCATATCAATTTCACTTGTTAATGTGACGTGCGGTGCTGTAAAGGCACTTTGTGACATGCGATCAGCAATCACTTTTCTCATCCCAGCTAGTTTTTGTGTTTTCACAGGCGAAGCCTCTGCTGTTTGTGCTGCTGCTTTTACATCACTCTTCATGATTTTGCCATGAGCGCCAGATCCAGAAACTGCTGCTAAATCGATTCCTTCACGAGCAGCGACTTTTTCTGCAAGAGGTGAGACGCGCTGGTCTTTCTCGCTAGAATGAACGACTGCCTCGACGTCCCGCTTTTGGACTCTGCCTTTTGGCCCTGTGCCAGATACCTCTTGAATCGCCACATGATGATCCTTTGCCGTTTTTCTCGCTGCGGGCGTGGCACGTACTTTTTCATCAGATGTTTTTGGGGCTTCAGTAGAACTGGATGAAGCCGTGTCTGGTGAAGACGATTCGCCGCTTTTTGAGGAATCTTCATCTGCCTGTGCTGGCGGCTCGCTTGGTACCTGTTCATTTGCCTCTCCGATATATCCAATGACAGCATTGACTGGAATTTGATCATCAGCTTCGTAGTATTTCTTTAGAAAAATGCCGTCATCATAGGCTTCCACCTCGATGTTGATCTTGTCTGTCATAATTTCAAAAAGAGGCTCACCGATTTCAATCGAATCTCCTTCTTCTTTAAACCATTGAAGCAAGGTTCCGATCTCCATCGTACTGCTTAGCTTCGGCATAAATATCTCTTTTGGCATGATCTTCTCCCCTTTATTTAAGAGCGTACAAGCTCTTTTGCTGCTTCAATAATATCTGGTACTTGTGGAATGACCGCTTTTTCCAGTGTCGGGTTGTATGGTATTGGGACTGCAAGACCGCCAAGTCGTTTAATCGGCGCATCTAAGTAGTCAAACGCTTCACTTTCCGCTATCATACTTGCAATCTCTCCGCCGTAGCCGCCTCGTTTGACCGCCTCATGAACCACGATACATTTACCTGTTTTCTTCACAGATTCGATTATGGTTTCTTCATCTAATGGGACGAGTGTTCTTGGATCAATGATTTCAACATCGATTCCCTCTGCTTCTAGTTCCTTCGCCGCTTCTAACGCTTTGTGTACCATAATCGCTGTTGCTACAATCGTGACGTCCTTCCCGCTTCTTTTCACATCAGCTTTCCCTAAAGGAATCGAATAAGGCTCTTCAGGCACTTCGCCGATTGTTTTATATAAAAGCTTATGCTCGTAGAAAATGACAGGGTTGTCATCATCCATTGCTGCTTTTAAAAGTCCTTTGGCATCATAAGCTGTTGAAGGCTGAACCACCTTTAGTCCCGGAATATGAGCCATCCACGCTTCTAAGCTTTGTGAATGCTGCGCTGCGGCACCCGTCCCTGATCCTGCTGGTGTTCTCACAACGAGCGGCACTTTTCCTTTTCCGCCAAACATGTATCGTGTTTTGGCCGCTTGGTTTACAAGCTGATCCATCGCGATTGTAATAAAGTCAGAGAATTGAAGTTCTAAAATCGGACGCATACCGGTCAAAGCCGCTCCGACTGCGCCTCCTGCGATGGCTGCCTCTGAGATCGGTGTATTACGTACACGCTCTGGACCGAATTCTTCAATCATGCCGCGCGTGACCCCAAAAGCGCCGCCATATACGCCGATATCCTCACCTAAAATGAATACATCTTGGTTCTCTCTCATTTCCTGACTCATAGCCTCTCGAACGGCTTCTAAATATGAAATCTCTCTCACTGTTGTTTTTGTCACGTGATTCCCCTCCTAATTAGGCGTATACATCCTCTAATAGTGTATCGATTGACGGTTCTTTACTGTTTTTGGCGAATTCAACAGACGCTTCAATTTCCTGTTTCGCTTTTTCCTGTAAAACCGCTGCCTGCTCTTCTGTCAAAACATTCAGTTCAATCAAGAGAGACTTAAAGCGTTTGATTCCGTCTTTTTGTCTCCACTCTGTTTCTTCTTCACGTGTACGGTATTTTTTCGCATCACTCTTAGAGTGACCCTTCCAGCGATACGTTTTCATTTCAATAAGTGATGGACCTTCTCCAGCTCTTGCGCGTCTGACTGCTTCATCTACTGTGTTCATAATCTCGACCATGTCATTTCCATCAATCGATTTTCCTGGTATTCCGTAGCTTTCTGCTCTTGTTGAAATGTCTTCAATGTTGATCATTTCTTTTACAGGGCCAGACATGCCGTACTGGTTGTTTTCACAAATGAACACAACAGGCAGATCCCAAATGGATGCAAGATTTAGCGCTTCGTGAAAGCTGCCTTCATTTGTGGCACCATCTCCGAAGAAACAAAGAACAACAAAGCCTTCCTGTTTCATTTTAGATGTAAGTGCCGCGCCTGTTGCCAGCGGGATACCGCCGCCAACGATTCCATTTGCGCCAAGGTTCCCTTTTTCTAAATCAGCAATATGCATCGAGCCGCCTTTTCCTTTGCAATAGCCAGTCTCACGTCCGAATAGTTCTGCCATCATTTTATTGACCTCTGCACCTTTTGCAATACAGTGACCATGTCCACGGTGTGTGCTGACGATCTTATCTTCATTCTTTAATACGGCAATCGATCCAACAGCTGACGCTTCCTGTCCGACACATAAGTGAGTGGTTCCATGGATAAGTCCTTTGGCAAAGAATTGATCGACCTTTTCATCAAAATATCTCACTAACCACATTTGTTTATATAAATCTGCTAATCTCTCATGACTAATCTGTTCAGGCAAAGTGATTTGTTTTTGCATTTCTTCTCTCCCCTTTACATTTGTTCTTATATGTTACATTTGTAATTATCATACGTTTAAGTATCATTGAAGTCAAGCAATTCTCTTTCATTTTTAAGCGTTTTCATTTTTTGTCAGAAAAAAGAGAAAGGCAAGCCCTTTTCTAAAGAACTTCTCTTTCTCTTCCAATCTCCCATGTTCTCATTCATCTGGATACATCATGATTTTGACACTTTCTCCTTCAGGGTGCCTTGCACATTCTATCGCTTGAAGCAGCTGACTTAACGGATAACGGTGCGTCACCATATTTTCTGTGTTGACTACTTTTGCCCTTAGAAGCTCAAGGGCTTCACGATAGTGATAAGGATGCGAGGAATAGGCTCCTACGACTTTCACTTCATCATGGAAAAACCGATCAGCCGGAATGGAGACGTCTCCCTTTGGAAAATGAGCAAACACTAAAATCGTTCCACCTCTCGCTACCGCTTGAAACGCTTCTTTTAAAAGTGCACTGCTCCCAACAGATATCATGACGAGGTCTGCTCCCTTTCCATTTGTTTCTCTCATGACCCGGTCTTCCACCGGCTCAGAGGCTGGATGAAAAGCAACATCTGCACCTAAATTTCTCGCTTGCAGCAGCCGGTTCTCATTCACATCCGTTATCATCACTTTTCCAGCCAAGTAATGTTTGGCGAGCTGTAGTTGGATACAGCCAATTTGCCCTGCTCCAAGGATCAGCACAGAATCTCCTGGATGAACAGGTGCTCGTTCAAACCCGTGGAGACAGCAGGCGACTGGCTCCACCATTGCCCCTTGCTCATATGAGACGTCCTTCGGGAGCTTGCCCATTGTGTGCTTGACATGCAATGCAGGTACGCGGATATACTCTGAAAACCCGCCCGGCTCTACATTAGTGGCCGCAAACTGCGGACACATTGTATAAAATCCCTTTTGACAAAAGTCACAGGTAAAGCAAGGCACATGGTGCGCAACATAAACCCTGTCTCCCGTTCGGATATTTGTCACATGCTTTCCGGTTTCAACAATATCACCAGCGATTTCGTGCCCTAGCACCGTTCCAGAGGGTACCGTCTCATGTGTTGCCTTGTAAATATCCGTGCCGCATAAGCCGCAGGCACGCATTCTTAATAGCACTTCATCATCACCAATCGCAGGCCGGTTCCGCTCCTCATACCGAATGTTCTCTGAAGAATAAAAGACAGCTGATTTCATGTAGCTGCATCCTCCTTTTCATCACCCTTCGCAAAATCCTGCAACGTTTGCACAAGCTGCTTGTACTCACTCATCTCACTGGATATCCAGTAACGTCCTCCGAATATGCGCGATGGGCCCACCCTGACATAGACTTTCCCGATATGAGGATACGGCTTGATAAAAAGCTTTCCTTTAATATCAGAGACCGCATATGTGTGCCATCTGCCAAAAGCTCCGATTTTCAGCTTATCTTCACTAATGATGACGTTTGTCGGCTGGTTCAGTCCAGTAATACTAGAAAGCATGAGGATAGGCAGCGTATAAACGCCTAACACAGCTAACGGCTCAGGTCCTGCTGACATTAACGTATAAAGAGACCAGAGGAAAAACAGACAGATGAGCACGGCTGGAAGAAAAATAGACAACACTGCAGACGTTCGGCTATAAGCATGATGCTGCATGAGACGTCCTCCTTTCAGGTAAATGGAAGGAGCCGCGAAAGCTCCTCAATGGAATGAGTGTTTACTTAATATGATCTATGATTTTTTCAATATCATCTTCAATGCCAAATCCGGTTAAAAAGGATAATGTTTGAATCACAGGCGTTCCTTTTGTGTCACTCACTGGCGTGGTCGTCACGATTAAATCGGCGCCCTCCGCTTTTTGCGGGACTTCAGATGCCTTACACTGTTCCACCACGACATCATATCCTTTTTCCTTTAACGTCTCTTCGACCTTCTTTGCAACAACCGTCGATGTGGCAACTGCCGTTCCGCATGAAACCAATATTTTCTTTGCCATGAGAATCCCTCCAGCTCGTTTATTGTTCTTTCTGATCTAAGCCCATTTCTTTCGCATACTGCTTTTTAATATCATTTCGCACCCAGTACCATAGAAGCGCATAAGCCAGAGCACAGATGATGGCTGCAATAAAGTACGGGTTGCTCGGATCAAGAAGTCTCACCATGATCCAAGGAATGACGTGGGAACCAAGGTCAATACCTGAAATCATGTTGGCCCCTTCTGGGAAATCAAAGCCGACTGCTTTCCCCATTGTTGTCGCAAGCGGTGCGAGATTCGTTGCGATAAAGAAGACAATCATCAATGTAAAAATGCTGTTAATAAGACCGCGAATAATATTTCCACGAGCGGCTGCTACTGCCCAAACAACTGTAAATGGAAGAACCGATAAGTCTGCAAACGGGAGCATGCCATTGTAAGGCAGAACGACAGCAAGTAAAATCGTAATCGGCACCATGAGAAGGGCTACCGCCATATTCGCCGGATGACCAATCACAATCGCTGTATCTAAACCAATATAGACATTTTTCCCAGGGAAACGCTTTTGAATATAAGAACGAGCGCCCTCAGAGATTGGAATAAGACCTTCCATTAATAACGCAACCATTCTTGGCATTAGTACAAGAACTGCTGCCATTTGAATACCAAGCGTCATGACGCCTTTCGCATCATAGCCGCCTAGAAGACCAATAATGATACCAAGTATGAGACCCATCACAAGCGGTTCGCCAAAAATGCCAAAACGTTTCTTCAATGTTTCTGGATCAGCATGAATTTTGTTTAAGCCAGGGATCTTGTCAATGATACGGTTGGACGCATACATAAGCGGCGCGAAGTTGACCGTTTCAGCATGAGCCATCGATACGCCTTTTAATCCAAAATGGTGTTCGATTGTCGGTGCCGTCCAATCGGCTAATTTAAGCGTGATAGCAGAGACGATTAAACCAACAGCAAGGGCCAAGAACATATTATGATAAGCGTAGTAAGTCACGGAGGCTGCGAAAATCAAATGCCAGAAGTTCCAAATATCCACATTCAGCGTTTTCGTAAAGTTAACGGACAATAAGATGACATTTAACAAAAGCACAAGAGGAATCATCAAAGGGGCAACGGGTGTACCAAAGGATATAGCAGCTCCAATCGGCCATCCAACATCCAAAATATCGAGCTTTAGCCCAAGGGAATTAACCATGGCTTTTGCTGCTGGCCCAAGGCCGCTCACAAGCAAATTAATGACAAGGTTGACGCCGACAAATCCAATTCCGATCGTAATACCGGCTCGGAAGGATTTCTTAAAGCCTTGCCTTAAAATCATACCGAAAATCGTCATAATAATCGGAAGCATAATAGTTGGCCCAAGGTCTAATATAAAATCGACAACTTGCTTGATCATACATCCACCTCCTGGATTTCTCAAATAAAGCGCTTACATTATTTTTGTGAAAGGCTATTGGTTTAATTCTTGCTCAAGCACGGCAACCGCTTCTTCATACGATGTCATGTGAGACAGCCTCGTCATCACCTCTTCTTTTCTAAAAAGTGTCATGAGCTTCTCTAACATCACGAGCTGCTTACTAGGTTCAGAGATTGCTAGGACGAACACAATTTTGGCTAGCACAGTTTCATCAGGGCTCCCCATCTTGTGAAAGATAACAGGTTCCTTTAAAGTGGCTACACTAATCGCAGGTTTGTTCACATGCTCAGGATCTGTATGTGGAATCGCTACCCCAAAGGTCGCAAGTGGAAGGCCCGTAGGATATGTTTTTTCTCTTTCAAGTACCGCTGGTAAAAAGCTCGACTTAATATATCCTCCCGCTTCTAATCGCTCCGCTAAATATGTGGTCACCTCCTCTCTCGAAGATGCATCGTACTGCAGCTTGATCAGCTGTTCATCTAACTCAAACAAGTTGTTCAAACAACCACCCCTTTCATTTGGCATAAATATGAACACATGTAACAAAAAGAAAGAACATTTTGGAATAGAACCTTTTATAAAGCGCTTACAAATATAATTACCGAAAAATGTTCAATGTTGTTACCTTTGTAAAGATATTATAATATTCTAAATTATAAGTCAATGTTCCTAGGAAAAATTTTATAAAAAAAGATGCAGTCTTTTTTGCATCTTTCTTCAACTATGCTCTACTTCTTATTAAATGTGACTTCCTCTCTCTAAAAGCTCATGTACTTGCTCTTTGATGTCAGCAACAACCTTGTCATTCATACGCAAAAAAGGCCCTTAGCCATTGAAATACATCACAGTCCTGTACTTCAAATGGCCAAGAGCCTTCGGTTGTCTGATCAGCTATGTATGATTCAAACTATTCTCAGTTTTCTACTGTTTTCCTTATATTTAGACAAAAAAGAAACGCCATAAGAGGCGCTTCTTTTCCCGGGAAATGTTCTTATTGGGCAGAGAGCTTTAAATTGACGCCAACAGCAGTCCCGTTTCTCGAGGAGTCAGCCACTCCAGTAAAGGTTCCTGCTTTTCGATCAATGAGTAGAGCTTGAACATTTCCTATATCAATAGGCGAGTTGCCAAAACGATGCCCCATATCATTAAGCTTTGTTCTCACATCGAGAGGGACACCTACTTCATAACGATAAGAAGTTGGGCTGTTTGTATAAATCCTTGGTTCTTCAACTGCATCCTGAAGCTCCATGTCATATTCAAGCAAATTCAATATGGTTTGTGAAACAGAAGCAATGATGGTCGTTCCTCCCGGTGAACCTACTGTCATGACAGGCTCGTTATCTTTGAATATGATGGTCGGTGTCATACTGGATAATGGACGTTTATTCGGCTGAACTTCATTTGCTCCGCCAGGTCTTGCATCAAAATCTGTTAGTTCATTGTTTAAGAAAAATCCATATTCCGGGACGAGAATCCCTGTACCAAATAACTGTTCAATGGTTGTTGTGAATGACACAACATTTCCCCACTGATCGGCAACAGTAAAATGTGTGGTCTCACCAATGGTTTTATCTTCTGGCTGCGGGACAATAGGGGATGGGGTTTTTTCATCCTCATACGCCCATGGATCTCCTTCTTTCGGGTTACGATTCATTTGATCTAATTCAATAAGAGAGGCTCTTTCTGAAATGTAATCATCGTCTAATAGTCCTTTTAGTGGAACATCTACGAATTCGGGGTCGCCGGCATATGCAGCACGGTCAGCATAGGAGAGATGCATCGTTTCAGCAAGCAGCTGATATTTTTCGAATGATTTGGGGTCATATTGAGATAGGTTAAAGTGATCAAGTATTTTGAGCATTTGCAGCATAAACACCCCGCCTGAGCTTGGTGGAGGCATACTTGCAAGCTGATATCCTTTATAGTCTCCCCAGATAGGCTTGTCAGTCTTGACCTCATAACGATCAATGTCATCAGTTGTCATCGTTCCGCCAAAATCTTGGACTGTATTTGCAAGTGCCTTTGCTACTTTTCCTTCATAAAATGCTTTGCTTCCTTTTTTCGCAATGAGCTTAAATGTTTTTGCAAGACCTGGCTGAACTAGGAGGTCCCCTTCTTTGAGCGGCTGATCATCTGGAAGAAAGATTGGCGCTGCGGCCGTTTTTTTCAATTTTCCTTGATGATCATCAATGGCTTTTGCCAGGACAGAATCGATTTCAAATCCATCCTCTGCAAGCTGAATGGAAGGCTTAATCAATTCCTTCATCGAGCGGGTCCCCCACTTATCTAATGCCGCCTCAAGACCTTTTACAGTCCCTGGAACACCAACAGCATTACCGTGTGTGGATCGCTCAGCGAACGGGATGACTTCCCCCTCATCTGTTAAAAACATGTCTGGTGTTGCGCCTTGTGGTGCTCTTTCTCGACTATTGATGATGGATGTTTCTTTAGTCTTCCCATCATAAACCATCATAAATCCTCCGCCGCCAATTCCAGACATCATTGGCTCTGTCACATTCAGTGCGTACTGGATGGCAACAGCAGCGTCAACAGCGTTTCCACCTTTCTTTAATACATCTGCACCCACTTCTGATGCGAGCGGATGGGCAGTAGCCACCATGCCATCCTTCCCAACAGCTACTTTATTCCCATGAGTTTCGTTTGCAGTGACCTGACTGACAGGCAGAAAAAACGAGAAAACCAACAGACATATGGACAAAATAGTTAGAGAAATGCGTTTCATACACAACACCCCTTCCATATTCTTACTTTGACCTTACCGACTTCTTGACCAGAATACAATAGATTATTCTAAAATTTCTAAATTTTTCATTCTATCATCCTATATTCATCAAATATAAAGCGGATTTTCAAAACATATGACATACTTACTCAGTAGGGATAAAGACACTATACTTCCATGTATTTGATTTCACGGTATAATAAACACATCACAAAGGGGGAAGAATGATGAATCAGAAAAGCACCTTATTTTGGGAAACATATTGGGAAGAAAAATCAGAAAGTGCACCAATTGACGCGTCTGTTTCCGCTTGGGCATTTGGAGCAGACCCAGATCAATTGCTTGACCTTGTTCTGCAAGGGAAAAAAACAGCGACTTGTTCTGGACACCTTTTTTACGAAAAGGAACAGGAGCCGCTTCCAAAGGCAGGACAATATGCGGTCATTTTGGACAGCCATGACGAACCAAAAGCCATCATAGAGATCACGCATGTAGATGTCATGCCAATGAATGAGGTTCCAGAATCATTTGCACAAGCAGAAGGTGAAGGCGATCTTTCATATAACTATTGGTACAGAGCCCATCAAGAATTTTTTACAGAAGCACTCAAACCGTACGGATTAGAATTCAAAGAAGACATGCTCCTTGTTTGCGAGCGATTTAAACTTATTTATTCAGCTTCTTAAGCTTTAAGCGGCGCCAAAAATGGACCGCTTTTTTCATTTCTTTTCTCCTTTCTGAAAAAGGTGTGTTGAGAACACATCTTTAGGTCAGAATAAGATCAAATAGAAAAAGTGAAGAAATTTTCGACTACACCTGTTTTTTTTCGACAAAAGAATATATAATTATTTGATGTGTGCATTGTCTCATTTATACAATGGAGGGTTTTTACATGTTAAAAAGGAAAAAAGACAAGTTTTCCGTCTTGTTAACGGAAATTGCTAAAAATTTAGATGAAACTGCTGAGTATTTTGTTAGCTATAAAGTAACAAATCAAACCACTCTGAAAGAATTTTCTGACACATTGAAGGAATATGAGACAAAAGGTGATAATCATGTTCATACTATGATTAAAGAGCTGAACAAAGCCTTTATTACACCGATTGAACGTGAAGACATTCTTCAATTGACGAATAGCCTCGACGATGTTTTAGATGGAATTGAGCATTTTTCAGCGACAATGGAAATTTATTCAATGACAAGCTCTGACGAACATATCGACAAATTCAGCCACTACATCAGAGAATGTGCAAAGGAAATTTTAATTACAATCGATTTACTGGCTGAAAATCGCTTAAAAGATATTCAACCACACGCAATCAAAATCAAAGAGATCGAGCATAATTGTGACAATCTTTATCGTAAATCACTAAAGAACTTGTTTGGAAAAGAAACTGATCCAATCAAGGTCATTCAATACAAAGAAATTTACGAAACACTTGAAGAAATCGCTGATTCCTGTCAAAGTGTTGCCAACAATCTAGAAACAATCATTATGAAGAATGCGTAACGGGGTTAGTTAAACATGGACACATTACTCATCCTTACCATATTTATTGTCATTTGTGCACTTGCTTTTGATTTCATCAACGGATTTCACGATACAGCAAATGCCATTGCCACTTCGGTTTCAACAAAGGCGTTAAAGCCTAGACATGCTATTATTATGGCAGCGTTCATGAACTTCTTAGGAGCAATGACATTTACAGGTGTGGCAAAGTCCATCACAAAAGACATCGCAGATCCTTTTACACTTCAAAACGGTTCTGTTGTCATTTTGGCTGCTTTAATTGCGGCCATTACTTGGAACTTGCTTACTTGGTATTACGGGATTCCGAGTAGTTCTTCACATGCACTGATCGGATCAATTGCAGGAGCTGTTATTGCCTCTGCTGGTTTTGGCGCTTTAAACTATTCGGGATTCATTAAAATCATTCAAGCACTATTGCTTTCACCTATCCTAGCTTTCGTATTGGGATATATCGTGTATACCATTATCAAATTTGTATTCAGAAACAACAATCTCGCAAAAACAAATAAACAATTCCGACGTGTTCAAATTTTAACTGCTGCACTGCAATCGTATACCCACGGAACAAACGATGCGCAAAAAGCGATGGGAATTATTACGATGGCTTTAATTGCAGGTAATTTGCATACAACAGACGACATTCCTTTCTGGGTACAATTCTCTTGTGCGCTTGCAATGGGACTAGGTACTTCTATTGGCGGCTGGAAGATTATTAAAACAGTCGGCGGTAAAATTATGAAAATTCGTCCAGTAAACGGAGTATCTGCCGATTTAACGGGTGCAGCGATTATCTTCGGTGCGACATTTATTCACTTACCTGTTAGTACCACTCACGTGATCTCATCTTCTATTCTAGGTGTAGGTTCTGCACACAGAGTAAAAGGAGTAAACTGGGGTACGGCAAAACGCATGCTTGTCACTTGGGTGATCACATTACCGATTTCAGGAACTCTAGGGGCTCTTATATACTTTGTGTTAAATGCGATTATCTAATATCAAAGACCTGTCTGACAGGTCTTTTTTTATTTGCCCGCACACTTCAACACCTTGTTCCTACAAGCCATTTTTTCATGAAGCAGGGTTTCCAATCATATCCATAGAAATAAATAAGTATCCATCTGTCTATGGGAGAGAAGAACATGCTATTATTTTTTCAATTGACCGTGTGGTTATTGCTAGGTGCCCTTGCTGTATATGTATTTGCCGTATGGCGTTTTGAACAAAAAGTAAAAGAAAAGATGTTTGCCATTCGAAAAACGTGGTATTGGATTTATGTAGCTGGTGCTGTTGTGTACTGGACAAATGACCCTTCTTCAATCTTCACCGATTGGATGCACTACTTGATTATTGCTGTTTTTTTTGCATTAACCGATGCATTCATCTTTCTCAGCTCCTATATTAAAAAACTCGGAAATCACGAACTAGAAACCGACACCCACCAACTCCTAGAACAAAATAACGATCTACTTCATTCTTACCTCAACAAACTAAAAACGTACCAATACCTATTGAAAAACGAACCGATCCATGTATATTATGGAAGTGTAGAGGCATATATAGAGGGAATTGAACGGCTCATTTATTCTTTTGCCGACAAGATGAATATTCAAGCGGTTCTTTGTCCATACGATACGCAGGAACAAAAAGATGACCTGCTGCGGACACTTGACCAGCGAGCTCTTATTCAGGCGAAGCTTGACAGGCAGGAAGTCTATTACGATGATTTCGGCAAATTGGTGCTCATCCCGTTTTCTGTAGCAGATGATCACTTCGTCATTAAGCTTACCTCTGATGACATTGTCACTGAGTTCGACTATTTATTAATGACGTCACTTACAACAATTTATGACCTAATCTTGCCTGACGAAGAGGAAGGTGATGAAGATGGACCACGCACTTCAAGGGAATAACAACAATCGCAAGAAAAACCCTTTTAAGATTTTAAAGAAAAAGCACCATATCAGTATGGCGGATTACAAAGTAAGCCCCCATACAGAGCGTATTTTCAAAAAGAATGAACAGCTCTTGGATGAGTATAAAAATAAAAGGGCTTGATTACACTAAAGGACGCGGAACAAAATCCGCGTCCTGCTTCCATTTTTACATAGACTTGCATACAATAATCTATACGTTGCAACGATTGAGGTGCCAATAAATGAAAAAGAAAATCAAACAATTGAGATATGTTCAGTTTGCTGAATATAAGTCGTCGCCTTATATGCGTCGATTAAATGAGCAAAGTGAAGCAGTCATCCAATCATACAAACAGAAACACTCACTTACTTAACAGCTTCAGAAGTTTTTCCTTCGTTTTAGGTCCGTATACCCCATCACTTGTCAGACCATTTACCAGCTGAAAACGCGCTACGGCGTTCGCCGTTTTTTCTCCGTAAACTCCGTCTATTCCTTTATTTGCAGCTGCTTTATCAGGATAAAAATAAACAGTAGCAAGCGCCTGTTGGACGAGGCGTACGTGCTCTCCCTTTGTCAATGGAGACGTCACCTTTAAAACCCCATCTGGCAGCTCATACGTGCTCTTTGCATCGTTACGATAAATTTTGAGAACCTGTCCAATTTGAATCTTATTCGGATCACTAATGTCATTCCACTTCTGTAAATCTTGAACTGTGACCCCATGAGCTTTCGCAATACTCGTTAACGTATCTCCGCTTTTCACGACATACGTGATGACCGGCTCCGGATCTTCTGCCGTTTCAATCCCTTTTTTAAATTCATCCCATGTAGAAAGAAGCTGGCGTGGACATGCTTTTCCAGACCAGTACTGATGTGTGACCACGTTTGCTAGCGGAATGTGATGTTCTTTTAATAGCTTTTGAATAAGCCATTGTGCATGTTTGACCGCTTGCTGAAAATTTCCATCTTCATTCTCACAAATTTCAATTCCGATCGACTTCCGGTTACCATTCCCATGTCCATCCCCTGCATGCCAGCCATTTTCATTTAACGGCAGATGCTGAAAGATTTCATGATCATCCACTGTAAAATGCCAGCTCACCTCTGTCGCTGGGCGTTTTACATAGGCCGCATGACTTTTCGCATCCGCTCCCTTTGACGTGTTTGCTGTGTTATGCACCGTCACATACTCTGGTGTCATCGCATATCCTGGGCGGTTTCCGTTTCCAACTGGAATAAAATCTTGATAAATTTGTACCATGTTCTGCACTCCCTTTTGCTAGATTGAATTGATCTTTCTCATCAATCGGTGGCGTTCGTAAGACAATACTTGTTTGTTTTCATGAGAAGACTATGGTAAAATTTGAATTCAATCACTCTTTTTAGTAGTGGAAAGTGCAAAAATACAGAAAAAAACAGGAATTACTTCCATTTTTCCTTGAATTTATGTTAAAATTGTTAAAAATAAGCCGATATAAAAAGTAAGTAATAGCTCAATTAGCTATTTAGTCCTATATGGGCTTTTCTTTTACGCCAAAAATAGAACATACGTTTGTATGGAGGTTTTTTAAATGACTGGTTTTTTAACCCATTTAGAAGAAGATATTAAGCGGTTATATGCTCAATTACAAATAAGCGGTCCCGCTTATAGAGAGATGCAAAGGATCGCTTCTGAATTTCATGTATGGGTCCACTACGAGGAGACTGGCAGCATGATGATCCAACATCAAGGTCTTTACAGTATTATATTAAACAGATCCCTATCACCTGAAGAACAATGGCAGGATTTTGCCCACGAGCTTTGTCATGTGCTAAAGCATACAGGCAATCATTTCAAAATGAACAAACTTTTTCGAGAACTGCAGGAGTTTCAGGCAAAACAATTCATGTATCACTTTTGTGTTCCAACCTTTATGCTGCTGCAAATGAAGCTTCCAACCCTTCGGCAGCAAGCCATTTTGCATATTGCTCAAACGTTTCACGTCACCAGAGCTTTTGCTGAAAAGCGGCTTGCCTTATTCGAACAGCGAAAAGCAGGCATTCGCTTTCAACAGGAGTTTACGTCTTATTTAATGAAAGCAGAAAAGGTCGCAGAAAAAGAAGCTGTTTATCAAACGTAAATCATCACATAAAACGATAATAGTTTATTCATAAAGGGCTAATACTTGTTTGAGTACATTTGTGTACCGATAAAATTGTTCAGTTTGTGTATCACGCCGGTAGCGACGCCTAAAGTCTTGAAAAAATGCTCTTCTTTGCGCCTGACTAATTTCAAGTTGTACACTTTTTCCCGTCAGACATTGGTTATTAATATTATCAGGATGTGTTCCAGAAAAACGATCAGATTCAGATAGAAGCAATGCGTGAAAGCCATTTAGCGTTAAACGTTTCACAGTTTCTGCCGCTCTTTCTCTGTCCGTACCTCCCACTAACGTTTGAAGCACCTCTGTTTCTCCGTAACCATGGAGTGCAAACGTATAATGATGGGTATGCACCTGTGAAAGGCAAACCGGCTCATCAAAACGTGTACTTGTAATATGAAGAACATGATTGCCTTTTACTTTAAGGCCTTCAAATAAATACATAGAATAATCACTAGATATTTCATGAATGAGCTCACTCACGCCGGATTCAATTCCTCCGGCATGAGGCGACAAAACCAGAAGCTGGTCACCTTTCCGCTCGTGAAGAATTCGATAATCAATTCCTATTCTTTCATGAGCGGAAAGCTCTTCATAACTTTGATACGTATCGATGATTTGTCTCATGTCATCTGCCCCATTTCTCTATATGAGCATAAGTCTACTGATCCCTTATTCTTTTGTAAAGAGGTTTCGAATCAAATACACCACTTGAATTCTTCCTTAAATTTTCCTTACATTTACGGCTTTCTGTTGAATTTTGAGAAAAAATGACCGATAATTGAAACGAATAGAACTTTTGGACTATATGAATCTTTTTGTATTCTCTCTCATAAATTAGAAATATTGTGATCTACATCTGGAGGAATTTTTCATGTTAAAAAAGAAAACCACCCTCATCCTTATCATCTTACTCCTTAGCTTCGCTGGCATTATTTATTGGAAATGCTTCTCTCTTCAAGGCGTGTCTCACGGAACATTCATCCGCTCGATGTCATCACCTGACGGAATGTACATCATCAACACCTATCAGCATAGCGGAGGAAAGCTAAAGGAAAACGCAGTTAGAGCAGAAATTGAAAACAAACTGACCCACCGTAAGAAGACGATTTACTGGAAATACCCTGACAAAGACCCTCTCATCAAATGGAAAAACGGACAGCTTGTTCAAATTGGACATGAGTTTTTAAATGTGGTGAAGGGCGACACGTATGATTATCGCTTTGATCAGAACAAGAGAAAATAGCGCATCAAAAAGACGAATCCCTCTTGGATTCGTTTTTTAAGTTGACATCACATGCTGCATGAATTCTTTCATTTCTTTACTTACGATCGTCAATCGTTCCACAATTTCGCTAAACTCCGTCACAAGTAAAGCCTGTTCAGATGAAGAACCTTTCATATGGCCCATACTCTCAAGTAATGTATGTATATTGGAGGAAATCCCTTGCAATGAGCTTTCGATGTTTTCTGTTGCACGTGAAGTTTCACTTGAAAGCTTTTGAACCTCACTTGCTACAACACTAAAACCAGCTCCCTCTTTTCCTGCCCTGGCCGCTTCAATTGACGCATTCAATCCTAGCAAACTCGTTTGTTTCGAGATGCCTTTAATCATTTTTGTAATATCGGCTGTTTGTTTCGAGCTTTCAAGTGTTTGCTGCGTTTGTAAGGTCATCTCCTCACTTGTAGCAGAAAGCTCCTCTGAATGTGCCGCCACCACGTGCACCTTTTCTTGAATACTTTGAATGATGTCATTTAATGACTCCATATATGCTTCAAGCTCTATTTGATTTTTGAGCGGAAATCCTAAAGCGAGGGCACCAATCACTTGCCCATTTTCATCATAAATTGGCAATCCCATTGCATTTAATGGTACTCCATACACTGATTCAGGTACAAACATACTTGATGTCTCACCTCTCAGCGCTTTTTTCATATTCAGATCATCTGCTTTAATATGTTCACCAGCTCGAATTTGAAAATCAACATCTTTCGATGGCAAATACAGCAAAAATTTCTCTCGGTCAATGATACCCATCGTCACTTCATTTTTTAAAATCTGCATCATATAAGGTGCTGCTGTCACAATACTCTGTAGTATATCCAATTTCTCTACCCCCTTATGTTATTTATCGGTAGTCCTTCTTAAAATAATAGTTATTTTTTAAAAATAATGATGATGTTTAAAGTTATTTCTCATATGTACGAGTAAAAAGAAGGAGATTCCCTCTCTATATTCAACAAAACGCAAATTTGCTATAATTTAAGCATCAACATATGATGAAATGGTCATGTAATCATTTTGTATATTCATTGGAGGCGCATGTTGTGAGACAACCTATGACATATGAGCAGGCGATCGCCATTGGCGGCGGTATGACGGGAATGCTCGCTGCAAAAGTTTTATCAATGTTATCAACTTAGAACAGCTGCATGACATGATTCAATCCGACGCCTCTGGAGAAACTGCTGAATGGTGGAGTCAGTGGGATAAAGAGGATGATGAAGACAATCGAGCTTTTTTCCATGAAGCGGTTCCTGACTTTCGTTTGCAGCACTTACTTTCATTAGATTGAAACAAAAAAAGCCCCTTCATGGGGCTTTTTCATTAACGTAATAATTGAAGTACGTTTTGCGGCTGTTGGTTTGCTTGAGCTAGCATCGCTTGAGACGCTTGAGAAAGAATGTTGTTCTTTGTGAACTCACTCATTTCTTTCGCCATGTCCACGTCACGAATACGAGACTCAGCAGCTGTTAAGTTTTCAGCAGAAGCACCAAGGTTGTTGATTGTATGCTCTAGACGGTTTTGTACTGCACCAAGTGCTGAACGTTGTTTAGATACTGCGCCGATTGCTTCATCAATTTTTGCTACTTCGACGTCAAAGTCAAAACCATCTTCATTCACTTTAATATCTTTGACAGTCAAGGTTTCAGCGTCCATTTTGCCGATCTGTACGTTGATATTTTGCTCAATGTTTGCGCCAATTTGAAATTGGAATCCATCTTCTACGCTACCATCCAACAGATTCTTTCCGTTAAATGCTGTACGCTGTGAAATCCCATCAATTTCATCCACCAAAGCAGTGAGTTCTTCTTGAATCGCTGTTAAATCTTCTGTTTGTTGAGTACCAACGTTACCCGCTTGAACAGTTAGTTCACGCATACGTTGAAGAATCGCATGTGTTTCTGTTAATGCACCTTCAGCTGTTTGAATAAGAGAGATACCATCTTGTGCGTTTTTAGATGCCATTTCTAATCCGCGGATTTGTCCACGCATTTTTTCAGAGATTGCTAGACCTGCTGCGTCATCTCCTGCACGGTTGATGCGAAGACCAGAAGACAGCTTCTCCATGTTCTTTTGCCCTGCTCCATTGTTTGCAGACAAACGATTCAATGTGTTAAGTGCTGCGATATTGTGGTTAATTCTCATTTCCTATTACCTCCATGTGTTTGAACCAATTGAACATCCTTGTCCAAAAGTTCTAAATTAGAATTTTTTTGTAAGCCTTACAATCCATTTATCGAACACTGATGGAATTTGTTTAACAAAAAAGGGATAAATAAGGAATAAGTCTCATTCATTATGATCGTTTCGCTAGAGTATGCCAAATTTAAAGGTCATTTTTCATGATTTATCAGAGGGATTTAAGAATCATAAGACTGGAGAAAATGAGAAGAAAAAAACAGCATAAAAAAAAGCCCCATAAAAGGGGCTCTTCATTAACGTAGTAATTGAAGTACGTTTTGTGGCTGTTGGTTCGCTTGTGCAAGCATTGCTTGTGAAGCTTGAGAAAGAATGTTGTTCTTTGTGAACTCACTCATTTCTTTCGCCATATCAACGTCACGGATACGAGACTCAGCAGCTGTTAAGTTTTCACCAGAAGCACCCAGGTTGTTGATTGTGTGCTCTAGACGGTTTTGTACTGCACCAAGTTTAGAACGTTGAGCTGATACTTGGTTGATAGCTTCATCAATTCCAGCAAGTTGGTCATCAAAAGATGTAGTTGCAAAATTAGTTACATCAATATTACTAATTTTAACTGTCGCACTTCCTAAATCAGCTGCTTTCATGCTGTCAATGTTTACAGTCAGTTGTTGGCCACCGTTAGCTCCAATTTGGAATACTAAATCAGCTGTACCACTAGCAAAAGAACCATCTAAAAGGTCTTTACCGTTGAATTGAGTACGATCAGCAATACCTTTACTTCCAGTTTCGCCACCGACTTCTTCAACTAAAGCTTTGATTTCTTCTTGAATTGCACCAAGGTCTGTATCATCTTGTGTACCAGTGTTACCTGCTTGAACAGTTAATTCACGCACACGTTGAAGGATTGCATGTGTTTCAGTTAATGCACCTTCAGCTGTTTGGATAAGAGAGATACCGTCTTGTGCGTTTTTAGAAGCCATTTCTAATCCGCGGATTTGTCCACGCATTTTTTCAGAGATTGCAAGACCTGCTGCGTCATCTCCTGCACGGTTGATTTTAAGACCAGAAGAAAGTTTCTCCATGTTCTTTTGGCTCGCACCGTTGTTTGCAGACAAACGGTTCAATGTGTTAAGTGCTGCGATATTGTGGTTAATTCTCATTTCCTATTACCTCCATGTATGTGGGACCTGACAGACGTCCTTGTCTGAAAAAAGTCCTTTATTCTAGGGCTTATCAACCCTGACAATTCTATTATCGGATGTTGTTATAGGATGTTTAGCAGTTTTTTAAAAAAATATCGCATTTTTCTCATGACGTTAATCCTAATTTTAACAATCCTATAAAAACAAAAGCTGCTGATCTATCATCAGCAGCTTTACAATTTTATGAATATCAGTATTGCTTGATATCAAACATTAAGATATTTTGGTACACCACGTAATCTTTCTTACTAGTGAATGGTCCTTTATTATGTTCATCATTGATTTCATAGAAGTTCATACCAATTCCAAAGCTTCTCTCTTTATACCAGTTTAGAAAATCGTTGATTTCTTTCATTGAAAGCAAATAATCCTTTTGCAGCCCGTTTATCATGGTAATTGAAAGTATACCTTTTGTTGCTTCTTCACCAGGTTTTGTTCCATCCTGATCTTTTGGTTCTTCGGTTGACCCATCACCAGGCTTCGTTCCATCCTGATCTTTCGGTTCTTCGGTTGACCCATCACCAGGCTTTGTTCCATCCTGATCTTTTGGTTCTTCGGTTGACCCATCACCAGGCTTTGTTCCATCCTGATCTTTTGGTTCTTCGGTTGACCCATCACCAGGCTTCGTTCCATCCTGATCTTTCGGTTCTTCTGTTGACCCATCACCAGGCTTTGTTCCATCCTGATCTTTTGGTTCTTCTGCTGAACCATCATCTGGTTTTGTTTCATCCTGATCCTTAGTGACTTTTTGCAGATCTTTTAATGGAATTGAGATAACAGATTTAAAAGTGTTTTTGACAGAATGACTACCAATTGACTCAGCATAATCTCTTCCACCAATGACATATAATTGATCATCAGTAATAACTGCTACAGATCCAACTCTACCTTCAGGAATTTCATATAAAGAATCTTGGACTTGTCTAGTTTGTGGATCAAATATCTGAACTTGTTTTAATAACTTACTTGATCTATCTCCAATTTGCTGACCGCCAATCAAAAATAATTTATGATTGTATGTCGCATAAGCAGCTTCATATGCAAAAGAATTTAACTGAACATCCTTTAACCGTTGCCACTTCCCTAGCGTCATATCATATTCTAATATATCTTTATCATTCGCTCGGCTAACGTTAGCCTCACCACCAGCAATATATAACTTTCCATTTATCTCTGAAATACTTCTACCCTGACGAGAAGCTAATTGAGAATTATCTAAACTTTCCCACTCTCCACTTACCGTATCATAGGAATAAAAATTTACTTGAGAGCTTGATAAAGATGCTACTATATAAATTTTTTCTCCAACTGTAACTGCTCTTAAGGAACCCGTTATATATGATGTATATATAAATTTCTCAGGCATCTTAATTGGTTCTTCTGTCCATTGATCTAGTTCTGTATCATAAACATCGATGGTTTTGTGAACTGTTTTAGTTGTATCAGTAAGGCCGCCAATGACATAGATTTTTTTACCTACTGTTGCGTAGGTAGCTCCTGTTCTTAATCTAGGCATACTTGTTTTTTCTGACCACAAATCAATTTTAGGATCATACATATATGTTGAATTGTTGAATTTAGACTGTTGACTTGCTCCACCGAATACATATATTTTCCCGTCAACTACTCCTACACTTGCTCCGATTCGCTCTTCCGGTAAGTCTGCTCGCTTCGTCCACCCATTTGTCTCAGCTGCATGAGCTTTTAACGGATGAATTGTGACCATCATAAAAATAGTCAAAAGCACTAAAAATAAACCTTTTTTCATCGTTTCTTTCCTCCATATCTTAAATATCCCTCCTTTTATCGACATATTTGTAATAAAATTTAATTTTTATCATTGTACACCAGAACAAATATCCTCAAATTGCACCTGTTATTTACTCTCACACATACATCACCGGTGTCGATATTTTAATAATCTTCCCTCCTCGACGATAAAACCTTGGGACGCGGCGGCTTAAGGTGGCGATGACTTCGTAGTTGATCGTATTGAGCATTTCGGCGATTTCGTCGACAGAAATTTCTCCGCCTTTTTGACGGCCGTAAATGACAACTTCCTCTCCTTGCTTTGCTTTCATTTCTCCTAAACTGATCATCGTCATATCCATTGTGACTCGGCCAGCAATCGGCATTCGTTTTCCGCGGAAAAGCATAAATCCTCTATTGGATAAAGCACGTGAGTACCCATCTGCATAACCGATTGGTATGGTTGCTATAACTTCATCAGGTTTTGCTACATAGGTTGCACCATAGCTGACGGTCCTTGGCTTTGTCACCATTTCTTTCACGAACGCAATCCTTGCTTTTAAACTGAGAGCGGGCTCTAGCTTAACAGCGTCTAAACTCTCAATGTATTGCGAGGGGTACAGTCCATATAGCCCGATGCCGAGCCGAATCATATCTGCACTAAATTCAGGAAACGCGATGGCAGCTGCTGTATTGTTCATATGTACCGTAGGCAATGTAATGCCTTGTTTTTTTAAGAAACGAAGAAAATCAATAAAAATGCTGTGCTGAAGCAGTGTGAAATCAGGGTCAGGCTCATCCGCAGTGGAGAAATGCGTAAAAATCCCGTCCCATCTAAGGTTTTCACTCTTTTCAAGGGCTTCCACCACTCTTAACAGCTCTTCCTTCGTTCGTACACCTAATCGCCCCATACCTGTGTCGACATTGACATGAATCCCAAGCCGGCGCTGACTTTCTTCTTCCGCTAAGATCTCATTTGCTTGAACAATCCAGTCTTCACGAAGGCCTGAAAGGTCAATTCTCCAGGCTGCAGCCCTTTTCACACAGTCAAGCGGCGTAAATCCAAGGACCAGAATCGGTGCTTCAATTTTTGCTCTCCTCAATACAATGCCTTCTTCCAAGCTAGCAACTGCGAGCTCCGTCGCACCGCTCTCCAGTGCCTGCCGCGCTACCTCCACTGAACCGTGTCCATAAGCATTCGCCTTCACGACAGCCATGATCTTACTTTTCCTCGGAATATGCGCTTGAATGGCCCCGATATTTCTTTTAATCGCGTCAAGGTTGACTTCGATCCAAACTTCCCTACAAAGCTTTTTCATTTATTTTTCCTCCTCATCACATGAGAGTTCTTTCTATCTCCATGTTCGCTTTCGCGTCTAGTCTATCTTTATTCATTTTTGAGAAAAACATTCAACTACAATGACTGGACCTGCTTTGTCTTGTTACACATAAAAAAAGAAACCACATCAACTGTGATTTCTTCTCTATGAGCGATGATATTCAATTTCATCCGCAGATTTCATCATTGCATCAATATCATGATAAATCTCATGCAAATTTTCCCGTTCAGTTAAGTATTGAGCATTGCTCTTACGAACAGGCACATCAAATTGCAGGAAGTTGATTGTAATCGTGGATGATTCTTGGTCATTGTCATTCATTGTTAACCTTAATTCAAGCGTCGAGACCTCTTCTTTATCATCACTCTCAGCTGAATAATCAATAATCGGCACACCATCTTCTAATATCTCAACTTGTTTCAAATCTTTCAAGGAAAGCTCAGTGACTGCAAATCTATATTTTCTAGATGATCCGCCAGGTTGATGTTCAATAAAGCGCATTTTATTTAACTCATCATCAATCGCAAATCCCTTATCAACTTGCTCTGAAAAGATATATGTAGATGCCTGAAATCCATCTTCGTGAAAAAACATCATCATCTTATCTAATAATATGTTGGGATCATTCTGTTCTTTTCGTCTTTGTAATCTACCGGCTATGAATAAAATGACCAGTCCTCCGATGATGCTGAGAGCCGTTCCCAGTCCATTTCCTACTTCTACAAAAACAGTAAAACCTAAAATAGCAATCATAAAAGCAATGACAATGCCTATGATGAATATCACACAATGCTCCTCCTATCATGCCCCTTCATGAATGGTTTAGCCATAGTATAGCATTTGAAGCAAGATGATTTAAGAATGTAAATCTGATATGCAGAAAAACAGACCATAAAGGTCTGCTTTCCCATTGAATTTCGATAAAGTGTCTAAAAGATAGGCAGTAAGAATTCACACACCTTATCTTCGCCTTCCTCTTCTCTATATCGCTCTATAGTAGGTGCCTGACGCATGTTCAATTGATTGTTCTGAATATAGTCAGGTAATTGACTCCAAAACAAATTCACTTTTTCAGTTGTATGCCTCATTGTAAAAACAGCATACTTTCCCCCTTCAAAATGACCAGTCTGAACCATTTGATCATTAGAGAAATCTCTATTTGTCATGATCATGAGGTCATATCTGCATTTTTCAGGTAAAGTCCTTGCAGGATCATCTTGAGGAACCCCGTATATGCCATGTTTCTTTAATTCATCATTTAATTGATGTTTATTGATCCATTTTTTAAAATGCTTCATCATTTCTATATTCATTTTGCTTCCATACGGTCCTATATTCCTCATATACACCATCTTCATATTGCTTAATATTTCAATTTTGCAATTCATGATTTCCCTCCAACTCTTATTGGAAGATTGGCCAATCATTCCTTACATCCAACGGTAACACCCTTTAAAATATAATGCAGTAAGTTATTAAAAATAATTGAATGTATGATGGAAAAACATTTACAGGAATTGCGATTTAGATCATAAATTAAGTCATCTCATTTTCTCTTAAAATAGCATGTCCAATTTTTAAAAATAAAAAAGAACGGTCTTTAGCCGCTCACTTGTTTATTGATTTTCCTTTGAAGATTTAGCAAAGAGAAGGGTGACAATCAAATAGATAATTGTTCCGAAAAATAGACCATTTAACAAACTGATAAACAACATCTTACAAATCAGGCCAACATAATAAGACGCTGGCGTCCCTGGAAACACAGCCATATTGAACAGACTAATCATAAAGGTTAAAGCAAAAAATATAATGAAAATCCTTCGAAATAATGTTGATTTTAACATTGTCATTTTACTTCCTCCTCAGTATGTTTTCTATGGAAAAAATATTCTTTATTCATAGCATATATTCCGTTTTATAGTAAAAAGCCCTTAAAGGGCTTTTTACTTAAGCAGTATAACCAATACTTGCAGTATGACCTCTCCTAGCTTCATCATGACTTGCTGTCACTTCTGACGTAAAATAACTAACAACACTTATGACACTAATCATCACGAATACTACTGATAACGTTTTAAATTTCATACTGACAGTCCCCCCGCTTCACTTGAGTTTGGAAATAAAGAATCTTTTCATAGAAATGCATCGCATTGTCTTTATCTCCCATCTCATTATAATATTTTGCAGCATCTTTTGCTAAATCTTCTAGGTCAGGATACATTGACTTTATTTCTAACAATTCCATTATTTTTTCCAACTGCTCAAAATTGTTGTCAATGTATAGGGATCTTAAAAACTTGAATATCAATAATAGAACATGATCTTTCAGCTTTTCAGATAGTTCTATTCCGTTATTTAAAGCGTATGTACCTAAATCCTGTTCTTTCATTTTGAAGTAGGCTTTTGACAACATAATGAGCGGATCTAAGATTCTATTTAAATGCTCGTATCCCTGCTCTCTAAATGCTCTAATCGAGTCATTAAAGTGAATAATCGCTTGTGCTAATTCTTTGTTATGAAAATAACTCAACCCTAAATTATACAGTGCTGATCCTTTTAATCGTTTTGTTGAGTTGTCGGCGGCTTTTTCTAGTGCGTGTTGAAAATGGGGTATTGCTTTTTCGGGGCAGCCCATATCTATATAGTTTAATCCAATGACAAAAGAACATTGGATTTCTCTTACTGTGTATGTATCTTTTTCTCGATAACATTCTATTGCCTGTGCGATATGGTGCATCGACATATGGGTTTGTTTCATGTGGTAATAGATTTCTGCCATCTTGTAATTGAACTCGGCACGTTCAATATCGTCGCTGACAAGAGACAGCTTTTTTTCTGCCCGCTTATAGAAGGTAATCGCATTGAGGTATTCGTAGTTTTCAAATTCGTACATGCCGTAGAAAAAATTGAAGTAATACTCGAGCAATCCTGTTAATTTCTCTTGATCCCTTTTGATCTTCATTGCGAGTTCCCTAAAGTTCGCCCGCTCTTTTCCATTTTCTAAAGGATTCAAGTAATCAAGCATTAATTTATGTCTGAACTCCATAAGTGAGAAATACAATAATAAATCCTGATTCTCTTCCATATGATCAAGCATTGATTTGATTTCTTCTTTATATGCGTCGGCGTCCGGTACGTTAAATCTTTGAATATGATAATACCATTCATTGATTTTCAAGCCGACGTGAGAAGAAAGCACTTTCTCCATCCGTCCTTACCCCTCCCTCTATTTTCCCTATAATGACATATATTATCATTTTGTGAATCGTCCGACACCGAAAAGAAACCGCAAAAATAAGAAAAAAAGCTCCTGTAAAGAAGCCATGTGAGTGATCGTAATTTTGATAAGAAGGAATAACTGGGCTCGAATCAGCGCCCCCTGTTCTCTCTAAAATAAGATGATACAATCAAGTTTAGTTCTAACGAAATATGTACATCGTATATCCTTCACGTCATACTTGTTTTAATCGTTTCCATTTACGAATTTGAGTACGGAAATTTTTAAAAGGAGCAACGGTATTCACATGAATAAATTTATAAACTGGCCAAACAGCCTTTGCTGTCGCATCATCCGCCCATTTTCGTTGATGAGGTTCAAACACTTCTTCTTCACTCATACGATCCAACATATCACAAATAGTTAAAACATTCTGTTTGAGCTGAGCTCTTAATGCGACTAGTGATTGGCAGGCATACTTCTCATTAAAAAGAGAATATAATGTGCCAAGCTGATTCCATTTATAACCTTCTGCTGGCGTATGGACAACCTTTCCTTCAGTTTCGTGTTGCTCCCATTGAAGCAGCAGGGTTGTCCAACCAACTTGATAGGCCAAATTTTCTGCAGGAGTTCGGCTTACATCCTCTATTCGATCATCTTTCATTTCTTCTGGAATCATATTGAATTCTTCATCGTATTGATTGTACGTCTTCATGATTGCTTGCTTTAAAATGTCTTTCGACTCATAGCTTGTCATATTATTCACCTCTAGTTCTTTTATGCAAATTTTTCTCGGAACATATCTTGCAAAAATAACTGGAGCTCATGATACTGAATTATTCTATCGCCTTCTGTTTTACAGTCTCTATTATAATCAAACTCTTAATCGAGCAAAAAAGCAATAGCATTTCTGGTTAAATGAAAGTATCACTGGTGTTTACTCCTAAAACAACAAAAGAGAGACAATACTTGCCTCCTTTAGGTGACTCTATTATTTTGTGAAATATTCCATTATTGCGCAAACTCAATAAAGAAAAGCTATAAAAGCGGCTGCGAAAAATGAAGACATTCCTTACGTTCCATCATAAACAAGCACCCAGTATCTCTCCCCAGGCTCCCCTTCTTAAGCAATAAAACCTCCCCGTTTTGATTGAAATGTGAAGCAGCATGATTTAACTCGACACTTCTTCCTCTTTTCTACCTAATTTCATTGATAACTGAACACCAATCATCAATGAGACAATGACGAGCATTGCGACAATGGAAGCTTGAAAATGTCCGCTTAGATCGAAAACCAAGCCAATGAAAAACGGACCAAACCCGCCCATGATGTATCCGCCCATCTGCGACATAGCGGACCATGTACCAGCCTCCTCCGGTGTACGCGTCTCAATAATGGGCAGCATAAGTGCTAAAGGAAATAATCCACCTGCCCCAATCCCTAGAAAAATGACGGCTGGCAAAATAGGCATTGGAAGTAGAAGGAAAATAAGGCCGATCAGCTCTGACACGCTGCATAAAATCAGAAATAATTTCGGTTTTCCTAAGCGAGTGACGACTCCTGGAACGAGTAGTGCCACCGGAATCTGAATCAGTGTAAATATCGTTAGCAGCATGGCGGCATACTGTGGACTATTTCCAAAACTAAGGGCGATGGGTGAAATCCATGCTGTTAACGAATAGAACATACTGGACATAAAGCCAAAGAACAAGGTGAATTGAATGGCTTTTTTGTTTCGCAGCGGTAGCCTTAGCGGTAAAACTGCATGATCAGCCTGTTGTTTTTTCCGAGCCAGCCCTAGCCATAAGATCAATGCGATGATCCCTAAAACCGCCCAGCAAGACAAGGCGAGCGGAAGGTTATGCTCACTGCGAAGATATATCGGAATGGTGAAGCCAGAAGCAAGTGCTGCACCAATCGTCATCGAAATAGAATAGACACTCACAATCCCCGGGTTTTTCGGGAAATACTTTTTGATAAAACTAGACAACAATGGTCCTGCAAAGCTAATTCCAACTCCTCCTGCAAATGCAGTGATGAGAAGGATGGCAACCGTTTGACTCGTCCCACGTAATCCAGTAGCGATCGTGATGAGAAGAATCGAGAAAAAGAGGGTTCTCTCTAAACCAAAACGGCGGCTTAGTTTAGTTGCTACAGGTGCAAAGACCCCCATGCACAAGACCGGTAAAGTAGTTAGAAGACTTGCTGTCAGTGCACTGACAGCAAGGTCTGTTTGGATCATACTCATCATAGAAGCCACGGACGTAATGATTGGGCGCAAGTTTAGTGCAGCTAAAAATAAAGCGGTTAAATAAAATATTTTTTTCATCAATGCTCTTCTTCCTCTCTCATCTTGTTGAAGTTACTTTGAGTATAAATCTGCCGCATTCATTGATCAATACAATAATTCGTATTATGATGATAGTAAAAAACTATTATTTATGAAAGGATGACAAATGGATACTCGTCATATTACATATTTCATGGCTGTATTCGACCATTTACATTTCACAAAAGCTGCTGAGCAATTAGGGATATCACAGCCTACATTAAGCCAACAGATCCGGCTGCTTGAAGCAGAAGTTGGGATGCCGCTCTTTGATCGAATCGGTAAAAAAGTCGTTGCAACTGAAGCGGGTTCTCTGCTTTATCAATATGGTATGAAAATGCTTCAAGCTGAAAGAGATGCAAAAAATGCGATGAAAGAACTGTTATCTGAAAAACGAGGAACCGTACGACTTGCAGTACTCCCCTCCGATCTTGACTTTCAGCTTGTTCCGCTATTTGTAGAATTTAAAACACTTTATCCCGAAACCAATCTGAAAGCATATTCAACGATCTTCGTTCGTGAAGAAGTACTGTCGCATAAAGTGGATCTCGGCATCGGGCTGCGAGGGCCTGCGGATAAGCGTCTCGTTCTAATTCCACTTGGAAGTGAGCCCTACGAATTATTTGTTCATTCAGAAAGTGATCTAGCCCAAAAGAGTGAAGTGACATTGGAAGAGCTGACGCAGCATACTTTGGTCATGTATCCGAAGGGATATCTAGGAAGGGATCTAGTAGATGACGTATGTAAAGAACAAGGTGTTGAATTGGACACTGTCATGGAGGTTGGGTCCGCATCTTCGCTATTGCAGCTGGTTGAAGCTGGGATCGGTGCAACCATTCAGCCGCGAGGGTTGCTGCAATACCATTCGACGTGGCCAAATATTGTTTCGATTCCTATTGCTGAGCCAGCACCTGTTCGTCACTTGGAATTAACTTATTATGCAGATCGATTTGTCAGTAAAGCACAGCAGCAGCTATCTGAATGGCTGATAGACTTTTTCAAATCAAAAACAAACTAAAAAATGAGGGTAAAACATGAGTGCAAACAGCATATTTACAAGGACACACCGGGTTGTTATTCGCCAATTTCAATCAGAGAGGGCCGCTAAGCGCTATTAAAAGACGCTTTTGATAAACCTTCTATATACATATAGAACTTTTCTATAACGCTCACCATGCTTTCTTTTTTTATAATAGAAAAAAAGAAATGTGGTGGCGTATATGTCTACAACGATCGGAATTATGGGCGGGATGAGTCCTTTAGCAACGATTGATCTGATGAAAAAAATCATTTCTCATACACCAGCGATAAAAGATCAGGATCATATCCATGTGATTGCTGATAATTATCCTCAAATCCCTGATAGAACCAATGCCATATTTGGGAAAAGCGAAGATCCTACAGATTATATGATTGCATCAGCTAAGAGATTAGAACGTGCAAGAGCGGACTTTATTCTCATTGCATGCAATACCGCTCACTTCTTTTAGAAAACGTACAACATTCCACCCATATCCCTATTATGAATATGCCATTAGAAACCGCAAATTATCTAAACAAACATCACTATACATCTGTGGGCTTACTATGTACTGATGGAACATTAAAAACCCAGCTCTATCAAAAGGCTTGTGCTCATCACAAGATTGACGTCATGATTCCTAGTGAAAATCTTCAGAAAAACGTGATGAATGGGATATATGCGGTGAAAGCAGGAAAATTAAGTAAAGGCGAAAGTGAATTGGCGTTAGCTGCAGAAATTTTAATCAATCAAGGAGCAGAAGCCATCATTGCCGGCTGTACAGAAATCCCCTTAGTACTAAGGTCAACTAAAGATGTGAAAGTGATTGACCCTACTGTCATTTTGGCGAAAGAAGCTGTAAAATTAGTGTATGAGCTTGAAAAGCTAAACATTTAAAGAACGTAATATAAGGGGATAAAATGAATATTGAGAATATAGAAGTGTTTATTTATGTATGCCAGCTAGGCAGTATCAATAAAGCTGCGGAAGCACTGTATTTAACCCAGCCTTCTGTTTCGGCACGTATTCAATCGTTAGAAAAAGAATTAGACCTGAAATTATTTGATAGACAGAGAAATAAACTATCTCTGACGGAAAAAGGTGAACAGTTTTACCCGCATGCCAAAAAGATCCTCCATTCTTATCAAGAAGCAAAGCATAGTCTCAAACAAACGATGATCCCTTATGAATTGACGATTGGATGCGCATCCTCTATTTCCAATAATCTATTGCCTAACATATTACCCGCACTAAAAGAAAAATACGAAAACCTGAAAGTGAAAATCGTAACAGGACATTCAAAGGATGTTGTCAAAAAAGTGATTAACAACCAAGTAGACTTTGGGATTGTCAGAACTGAAACACATCCTCAAATTGAATCAATCCCTATTTTCAGCGATCCAATCGGGCTGTTCGTCCCAACTCATCACCCGCTCGCCAGCCATGACAACATCAATATGAAAGAACTAGAAGAACAGCCTTTTATTTTCTTTGACTATGGATCATTTGATTGGTTGATGCTCCACCGATTATTTCAAAAAAACAACATCACACCGAACATTTCCATTGAGGTTGATTATATGGAAACCGCAAAAAATTTAGTGCTTTAAGGAATGGGACTATCGTTTCTTCCTCATCATTGTGTTAGAAATGAGGTAGAACAAGGAACATTAAAACAAATTTCAATCGATCCATCCATCAATTTCAATATCAATATCGAGTTCATTTATAAAAAAGGAAAATCAAAATCCGTTTTCATTGATCAACTCAAACAGTTTTTTCATGAATTAGATTAAAAAAAGCCCTTTTTAGGGGCTTTTTTTTGGATTCGTCCTGATTGATTAGCTTTCGTTTGCCAACATGTATGCTGCAGTTTCATGCATATCTTTCAAACCTGATCTCTGTGCGTACTCGGCCACAGTGATCGCACTTGTAGTCAGAAGTTCTATTATATGTTCATCCATTCCTGGCCAAGTTCTCCCGCCTGCTTTTTCATACGCATGGATAAGTTTTGTTAATCCTTCTTTCCCAAAGAGAAGTTGATGCGACAAAAAGTCTGCAGATACATCACCAACCCCCACTTCAGACCAATCAATCACACCCGTAACACATTGATTTTCATCAATCAGAATGTGGCCAGGATGTAAATCTCCATGCTTCACCCCCACGAAAGGCGGCCATAAAGAATCTTTTGCTAGCCATGCTTGCCAGCGCTCCCATAAACCGCTGTTAATGGTGTATTGCGATTTGACACGTTCCATTCGCTGTTTCATTGATTCTCTTAATTCATGAGCACTGAGCATCTCCACACCGAGCGTTTTAAAAGGCTGTTGATCTAAGGAATGTACATTCGCTAAAACTCTTCCTAATGATTCGTAATAGGCTTGCGGTACATTCGTTTGGTCAAAACTCCACACATATGATTGCTTCTCCACATCAATACTTGCCGCCGGTACCCCCTCTAATTGTTTATAAGCAATCAGACTTTCTGTAAAGATAGACCACTGAGGGACCTGAAATTGAACCTGCTTACTAATATGATCTAATGTCTTTTTTTCTTGTAAGGTATGTTTCATTGATTCAGGTCTGCGAGGCACTCTTAATATCCATTGATCACCATGTAAATCTTCGACATGTGCGACACGGAAATCAACACCTGATTCATTTATTTTGATGGTATTCTCTAAAATCTCTAATCCGTGATGATTGGCTAATTGCTTTAAATCTAGCCTATTCATATTCTTTTCCTCCAATTGCTCATTTATTCATGATCAACAGGCGTTAAGAAAATCATCAAAAAAACCACAAATAGGCTGCTATCTGTGGCTAGAGTAAACACGGCTAGACTCATATCTCTCTTTATATCAATAAAAAATTACAAAAAAAGACAGAAACGATATCTGTCTGTCTTCAAGTAAAGTTACATACTTGACCGCTGAAGATGTTTAAAAATGTGCAGACTACCCCGTTTACTCTGTTTGATGAAAACAGAGCCTTTGAACATATGAAATTATTGATTGTTCAAAGTTTGCTGGCGTAATCTTCCTGCATGCATCATCTTTAACCATCCTCCTCTTTGTCATATAAAGTTACTATACTTTATTTAAATATGACTTTCAATAAGATTACAAAAAAAAGGATTTAAAATCATCCGACTTCCCATCAAATTACATATAATGTAATAAATGCATTTACTTATGTTATGATATGGTTATTGATTCTTTTGTCTAATAAATTTATTAAACTCAAAAACCCGATGTACTATGAATTTTGAGTGTATGAGAGGCAATTAGAACAAATCAAATGTAGCTAAGTCATTTAAAGGGAGAATTGGTATGACTCATTTAGAATTCGTATTCGGCTTGCTTCCAGTAAGTACGATCATCGCTTCTTTTATCGTCACATTGTTTGTACAAAAGGTTTATTTCATGCCAGTTGTGAGCTTTATCATTTTGCTCATCCTGACATTTACACTTTTTAATGGCTCTTTCTTAGGGTGGTCAGTTGTTTACACTTTAGGCTCATTCATTGCTTCATATATAGCATTATTCATCATGAAAACTTTAAATAAAAAGAGGTCTTAAACTACATTTTAAAAGCCCTTTTCAGGGGCTTTTATTCTTTCACTATCGTTTTTTCACTGGATGAATGTCTTCTCCCAAAAAAGCGGTATTAGGCTCACCACTATTTTCTAGAAACTCCGCTATTTCTTTCAACTCTTGATTGATACGGTCATTCCTTGGCATATCCGGGTTTAACAGAAGGATGGAGTGAATCGTTGTCGCTGCTTCATACAAAACATGTTGATCTTTTATCTGTTGGATGCATTGTTTCATACGATTGAAAAACCATTCGATCTCTTCTGTTTCTTCCATCGGATAATGTGCCATTTTGAATAGATTCTGCTGACGAAGGTCCTGCCTATCAAATATGTGTTCAAGCTCTTCTTTACTGACATATAAATCCGAAGCTTCCTCCTCAATCTCTACTACTTCGACCATCGCATCTTCAGCTGTATATAACTGCCCAATAAAATCATCGAAAGTATCTGCCAGCTTAAAATCTACTTCCAGCTCTAAATCGAAATAGTGAATAGGAGGATGTTCCTTCGTTTTTCGATAATCCATTGCGATCCATGTATCTTCTTCTCCGCTGATGATCACAAGTCCCTCAGGCAGATCCAATTCATCACTTAACTGGGGACTGTTCATAATTCCAACACCTTTTGCGATTCCTCTTAGATGGTCAAATTGAACATGATCCTCTGCCCAAGAATTTGGCCGTTCGGTTGGAAAAGCATTACGAACTGTAAAACCACCGTTCCAATCTAAAATGAGCTTTTTATATGTATCAGGTAAAGTGACGCCAAGTGTTGCCTCTATTTTACGAATTTGTTCCTCATCTATCTTTTCTAATGTGAAAGGGCTCTCTTCTTCTTTTTCCCAGAATGATTTCAAAGTGGATGCCTCTCCATATCTATTGATCTCAATATAATATTGACCAACTATTCATTCGCTCATTTGATGCGATTGATTTTAAAACGAATTGAAGGAGCTGCAAGTGATGAAAAAAGCGTTTTTTCTTATACTCGACGAGTATGCAGATTGGGAAGGTGCTTATTTAGCATCTTCAATAAATCAAAGGGAAGATTGGTCAGTTCATACTATTTCTTTAGAGCAAATGGAAATCCACATGTTTAATTTAGATAGAAGATATCCGTAAAAGAATTCATTCCCAAAATGAAAACAGACCTCTTAAGGTCTGTTTCATTTCACCTATACGTTTTGCGATTTTGCATTTTGGTCGATCATAATCGTGTTTCGATTTGTTTTTTGTTGTTCTTCCATTGTTGTATTTCGAATCGATTTTGTTTCAATGGTTTTCAAGGTTTCTACAGCTGATACACTCAATAATACAATGCTTAATATGAATAGTACCCTTTTAATAATCATATAGACATTCTCCTTTTTGAATATCATTTTGAGCCTTTAGAGCCTTTCTGTAATATTCGGCAGCTTTTTCAAAGTCCCCTTTTTTTTCATAAAATAACCCGATACTTTGAGCAAATGCTTCCACATAGACATGTAGTTTCTTTTCTTCAAAAATATCCAACACTTCTTTAAACGCTTGTTCATCAGTATCCATATAAATCGCTTTTAATGCTTTAAATAACAACACACTTAGCGAATCATTTACCTTTAAGGAATACATAAGACCATCTTCAACTAGCAGATCTGCTTCATCAGTTTGATTAGACTTGTACAGCGACCAACACAAACTAAATAGAGTGATTGGCTTTATGTCATTTTTTTCTGAGGATATTAAATCTAACACTTCTCTATAATGCTTTATTGCCTCTGTATATTTTGATTGCCTATCATATGTATTACCAATATTTAATAATGTTTTTGCTACTAAACGTTGATCGTTTGCGCCCACAGCAATTGAATAAGCAGTTTTTGAGTGTTGCAACGACTTTTCATATCTTTTGAAATCATCATAATTTCCTGCAATGACAATTAGACTTTGAATTTGGCGAACTTTATACTGCTCATGTTCTTTATAAATATCTAGCGCCTTTATGATGTGATGCATAGAAACATGCGTTTGTTTCATAATATAGTAGGCTTCAGCCACCTTGAAGTGAAACTCCGCTTGCTCAATATCATCTACAACCAGTGCGAGCTGCCTCTCAGCGATCTTGTAATATTGAATGGCCTGTACATATTCTTTTATACTGAACTCATACATGCCATGAAAAAATGCGTTATAATAATGCAACATGCCGGATAATTTATGATTTGAATTTTCAATTTTATCCACTAGGTCTGCAATGGATAAAGACCGTTGCTCTGAAGGTTTGATATAATCAAGCATAAGCTGGTGGCGAAAGCACATCAATTGATAATAAATCAGTAAATCCTGATCCTCTTCCATCCATTCAATTTCTTTTTCTACCTCAGCTTTCAAAATCTCTGCATCAGGTACACTGAATTGCCGAATCATTTTATACCATTCATTTATTTTCACACCTACATGTGAAGAAATAACTTTCTCCATCCCTTATTCCCCTTCCACTAGACTCCCTTATATTACATTTATTATCACATACAATAATTTACAAAGCACCGAAAAGAAACCGCAAAAAGAACAAATGTAGCATCGTAAACCTTTGGCACATTTCATGATCATCACAAAACAAAAAGGCAGACTCATTTCAGTCTGCCTTCATCTTCTAGATTTCCATGGGAGTACCTGTTGTCTTCAGGTAATTTGCATTGTATCATTTAACCACTCGTCACAATGTTCTATAAGCCACCTCAAATATTCCACATATTGACCGACGTGATAGCCATCACAAACAGCATGATGTACTTGAATCGCAACGGGCAAAATGACTTTTCCTTCTTCCACTTTAAATTTGCCTATCGTAAATATTGGCAGTAAATAAGTCTCATTTGTAGATACATTAAGGTTAAAAGAAGTAAAATCAACCCACGGCAGACTTGAAATATTGAACATGTTTTCTGGCATATTAGGTTTCGGAAATAGTTTGCTGCTTTCGCTAAATGTTTCAATGTCCGCTACACAGCTTTTATAAAACTGAGCAAAGTTTTCGTCATAAGGCGTCCAAATACTTGAAAATGTCTTTGTTTCTTTATTTAGAATCGTATAACTAGGATGGAGAAGTTCCCAGTAACCAAGTTCATCGTTCAATTGATCCATTCGAAACTCCGGTATTTTTTGCACAGCTCTTGCTAATAAATAAATTTGCACAGGATATACTTTTAACTTTTTTTCTTTCAATATTGAAAACAATGTCGTGATGTCTAGATCGATCACCAGGCTATATGAGCATCGGGTTAGAGTCATATAATGATGAAAGTGCTCTTTTCGCGGGTAATTTTCGTCTATTTGTTTAAACATTTTTTATCTCCTCCTGAATGTGATTTCATGTATTCAGGAGGAGACTTTATCTGTTTTCACCACCACAATCATCCTTTCAAGAGATATGTTATGTTTCTGTCTATCACAACTATGAGTTATAACGGTTTCATTCAAAGGCTACCATAAGCTTAACCTACGATAAAGCCTCCAGCAACTCTTCGTAAGTAATCTTGCCCAACGTGAACTTTTCTAGTGCTATGTATTTTTTCTCCGCTGAGGTATTCATTCTATTATGACATTCATTGACTAACTCATTTTCATTTGGTAATGGCTCATGTATATGTTCTTTTTTTCGAAATGCTTCATAGTACCTTATACCAAATATTCTCTGGGACATCGCATTGATGTGAATTCCGTCTGGGTTAGATATAAGACCTTTCGCAGTAACATAATAACAATTTTCATTATGATGTGCATATTTTTGTAGTTCCTCATTAATACGTTGATATTCCACACCCCCTGGGCCAAATGCCACCTTTCCCAAGTAATCGCCCAAACCTCCTATTAAAAGCGGAATGTTAGGTACAGATAATTCAGTTCTTAGTTCATGAAATAATCTTAGTATTTTTTCATAGTATTCTTTGTATTTCCCATCTTGGCTGTCACTTTCTCCTTGATGCCATAATATCCCGACCAATTCGCTATTTTCCTTTGCAAATTTAGCTTCATTTATTGCATGACGAAATAATGCTCCGTCTAGCGACCACTCATCAATGGAACTGCCACCTTCGGCACATGGAATAAGACCAATCTTCTCTCCTTCATGATCCTTGCACCAAGCCTCCGCAAAGGAAGCCGCCAGTCCTACGCCAGCTACCGGCCTATCAAAATGAATGGGTTCAGTCATCATTTGCCATCTACCATTTCGCAGCATCATGATTCTTTCATTATAAATCGGAGGCACTTCATGCTTGAAGCCGCGCCCCGCCATATTTGATTGTCCAATTAGTAAAAGTGACTTCATATCTTTCTCTCCTCCACTAAATATTTTATCAAATGTGTATTCTCCTGAACGTTATCAGTTTATCTTTCCTCTGTTATTTCTAGATTAGGGCTTCTTTTAATTTATTCGAAAAGTGCATAAAGCTATTAATCTACAATTTTTAAAACTGAACTTGGAACAACCACCTATACCTCTAACAAAGAGACAGGTAATATTTCTGTTTCTAGTAATTAACTAAAATCTTACGAAATAGCCGCAATTGAAGAACAAGTAAATAAGATTGCAAATAGCATTGTATTAGAAAATCAAATGAATAAAGTTAGTAATTCTCTTGAACAGTTAGCGAATAATAATTTCACAACACAAAAACAAAAGGGGAAATGGGCGTGGTCCAAATATGATCATTACCGTGTTACAGTAGAGGGAAAGGCAGCTGGGAGTAATTGCAGCAGCAATTTCAAACCATATTCCTTATGTTGGCTGGATTGCTGCTGCCGCTGCTCAAGTAATGATCCAATTGAAAATGAAAACAGGTTACTTCTCCGCACGTTGGGGAACACGTGCAGACACTGACATTTGTTACTTATGGAGAAAGAGACATTTAAAAATGTTCTCGGACAGTAAACGTAAAAATAAAAAACTGGACGAAATAAGTTCTCCAGGAAAAATGTATATGTGTGGAACTGGTTGAAAAAAAATAGCCCCATTCTAATGCAGACTAGGGTGTCTTTTATTGCTGTTTTTGTTCTTTTAGTTTTTTGAAAATCACAAATTGATATACTCCAAATAGTACGGTTAGGATGATGATTGCAGTAAATATTTGATCGACTGGAAGCAAGAAATATACGACAATAAAAGATAAAAGCAAAACAAAATAACCTATATTGAACGCTTTTTTAAGTGTCATCATATTACCTCTTTTTACAACCATATCACGTTTCACCTAACCTTATAACCAACTTTTTCCCTATTAAAACACAAAAAATCCCTATCCAATAAAGGACAGTGGATTTACTTATTTCGATGCTTTTTGAAGAGCTGCTTTTGTCTTCGGACCATAGATACCATCAGCGCTAAGCCATGCATGAGCTGGGACCGCATTTTCTGTTTTTGATCCAAAGTAGCCGTCTATCCCATTGTTTTTGGCTTCCTTTTCAGGATAGAAAAATACAGCAGACAGTGCTTCCTGTAGAGCTTTTACTCTAGCACCCCTTGTCAAAGGCTCGGTCACTTTAACGATGCCAGATGGTAAGTCGAACACTTTAGTCGTTTTGATCCTAAAAATACTGAGAAACAATCTGGTGGATAAAGTTCGTCCCCAATTCGTCCCCTCTCAAAAGAAATAAAACAAATATCCGTTGTCAAAATAACAAAAAACCCTTGCTACACAAGGGTTTCAACGATGATTCCGACTGGGCTCGAACCAGCGACCTCTACCCTGTCAAGGTAGCGCTCTCCCAGCTGAGCTACGGAATCGGGTTATGTATCAGTTCTGGGCTTTCTGTTACTGACAGTCTCTATTATATAACCATCATGATCAGTCGTCAATGGTTTTATTCAAAAAAGGTCAAAAAGCCGGCAGCCGGACCGGCTTTTTTCTCTCCTTTATGATTGGTTGACAAGAACAGGCTTTAGTTGGTCTAGTGCTTGTTTGAAGTCGCGTTTGAGGTCTTCTCCGTTTTCGACCCCTACACTTAATCGAAGCAGGCCATCTGTAATCCCTCTTTTTTTTCTTTCTTCTTTTGGCATAGCGGCATGTGACATTTTGGCTGGGTATGACAGAATGGATTCGACGGCGCCAAGGCTGACGGCGAATACAGGTAATGTGACAGCATCCACCAATTCTTTGACAGCTGCTTGGTTTTCTAATTCAAATGAAAGAACAGCTCCTGCTCCGCTTGCCTGCTTTCGCTGAATGTCCGCCCCTGGATGGTCATCTAAGCCTGGATAGTACACTTTTTTCACCGCAGGATGCTCTTTGAGAAATGAGGCCAGTTCGAAGGCCGTTTGGCTTGCTTTTTCTAATCTGACCTGAAGGGTTTTTAACCCTCTTAACACAAGCCAGCAATCCTGCACGCCAAGCACCGCGCCGAAGGAGTTTTGCAGCGAATAGAGTTCTTCTCCCAGCTTCTCGTCTTTCACGACAGCTAAGCCTGACAGTACATCACTGTGACCGCTCAAAAATTTCGTTGCGCTGTGCAGGACTACGTCAACGCCAAGGTCCAGCGGACGCTGAAGAGCAGGTGTTAAAAATGTATTATCTAAGAATGTCAGACAGTCATGTTCTTTGGCAAGCTGGACGACGCTCCCAATATCCGTAATACCTAGAGTCGGGTTTGACGGTGTTTCCATGTAAATGACTTTTGTATTCGATTGAATGCCTCTTTTGACTTCATTCAAATCGGTCATGTCCACAAAGGTATGCTCGATGCCAAATCGCGAAAGAACTTGGGTGATCATTCGAAATGTACCACCGTACACATCTCTTGTGACAAGGACATGATCGCCCTTTGATAATAGAAGAAAAGCAGTTGAGATGGCTGCCATGCCTGATGCAAAAGCAAGCCCTCTTGTTCCTCCTTCTAGCGCCGCAATCGTATCCTCTAATGCTTGACGTGTAGGAGTCCCCGATCTTGAGTAGTCATATTGACCAAATTCATCGAAGCTGCTTTGATGGAATGTGGATGCATGCTGAATTGGCACACTGACTGCACCTGTTGAACGATCTGTTTTAAACGCATTATGAACGAGTTGGGTTTCGAGTGTCCAATCGTGTGTGGTCATTTGGCGTGTACCTCCTCTTTCACTTGTGATAGTGCCTGTTTCAGGTCTGCTTTCAGGTCATCTACGTGCTCAATGCCAACGGAGAAACGGAGCAGTTTGTTACAAACGCCATTTGCAATGCGAATCTCCTCTGGGATATCCATATGCGTTTGCGTTGCAGGATACGTAATAAAGCTTTCGATTCCGCCAAGACTTTCAGCAAAACAGATCGTTTTCAGCTGCTTCAAAAATGGATTGACCCAGTCCTCCTTGGCTACACGGAATGACAGCATTCCTCCCTTGCCTGGGTAAAGGACATCTTGAATTTCTGGCTGTTTCTTTAAAAACTCTGCCAGCTCCTTCGCATTTGCCTCGTGCTGGCGCATTCTAAGAGCCAGTGTTTTCATTCCTCTCATTAAAAGCCATGAGTCAAACGGAGATAAAACGGCTCCAATTGCGTTTTGATGCTGGAACATGTCTTCAGACAGCTGCTCTCCTTTTGTCACCACAAGACCGGCAAGGACGTCATTGTGTCCGCCTAAATATTTGGTTGCGCTATGGATGACAATGTCCGCTCCAAGTGTAATCGGCTTTTGCAAAACGGGTGTGTAAAAGGTGTTATCGACAACGACCAAAGCGCCATATTCTTTTGCAATCTTCGCTATTTTTTGAATATCCGCTTCCTGCATAAGTGGATTTGTCGGCGTTTCAATAAAGACCGCTTTTGTGTTTGGCGTGATTTTAGAACGTAAACAGTCTTCATCTGAAAAATCATCGTAAAGAAAACGTAAGCCGTACTTTTTCCATTCGTTTTCAAACAAACGGTATGTACCGCCATATAGGTCTGATGAGACGATGAGTTCATCTCCGCTTTCAAATAATGCCATGATCGTTTGGATCGCAGCCATTCCCGAACTGAAGGCAAAGCCGGCCGTCCCTTCTTCGAGTGAAGCAATCGCATCCTCTACAAGCTGCCTTGTTGGGTTTTTCGTTCGAATGTAATCAAATCCAGTTGATTCCCCTATGCCTCTATGTCTGTATGCTGTTGAAAGATAAACGGGGGGACTGACCGTGCCAGTCGCCTCTTCGCTGCGGTTTCCAATTTGCGCTAATGTCGTTTCCACATGTTCTGTCATTTGACACCATCCTAAGTAAAAATCTGATTTCAAAACAGAAAACCCCTTCTTCATAAGAAGAAGGGGTTTTAATCGCTTCCTCTTATCTTCCAAGCAAAAAAGCTGCTTGCTGGATTTAGCACCTTGGTACATCACATGAAGTGATGCATACCGGTTGCTGAGGTTTCAAAGGGCCAGTCCCTCCACCTCTCACGATAAGAATGTGTTGTCTGTCTGTTCTAATTCTTAATACTGTAACGCATTAAATCTCATTTTTCAAGAGGAATCGGACCAATTAATTAAAATTTTCTGTATTTTATAACAGATTCGATGTCAACTGAATGGATTGCATGTTAGCATATAGGAACAACGCTGTTTTTCATGTTACAATGAATGGAAACGTTTCACTTTGTGATGAAATTGGTTAGCTGGAGGAATGGATTATGGTGAAGAAAACAGGCATTATTCAAGAAGAAACCTTACATTCAAAAGAACTTGGGGCGGATATGACCCTTTTGATCTATTTGCCAGTCAATTACTCCCCCCTTTATACATATCATGTCATCATTACCCAAGATGGTCATGATTATTTCCGCTTAGGCAAAATAGGCAGACAGGCGGAAGAATTGATGCAAAACAAAGAAATGGAACGCTCGATTATCATTGGTGTCCCTTATGAAAATGTCTCGGAAAGACGGAATACGTATCATCCAGATGGCACAAAGTTTGAAGCGTATAAACGCTTTTTAGCAAATGAACTTGTCCCTTATATTGATACGCACTATCCAACCTATCAAATTGGCTCAGGACGCACGTTTATTGGTGATTCGCTAGGTGCTACGATTTCCCTTATGACAGCGATTGATTATCCTTCTTTATTTGGCGGGCTGATTTTGCAGTCTCCTTACGTTGATGATTCAGTCCTAGAAGCCGTTAAACAGTCGACAGCCCTTTCCCCTTATGCCATTATCCATCAAATTGGGCTGGAAGAAACGGCTGTGAAAACGACAGATGGCCAAGTGCTTGATTTTATTCAGCCGAATGAAGATTTAAAGGCGCTTCTTGAACAGTCAGGTGCGGATTATTTATTTGAGACATTCGAAGGGGATCATAAATGGACGTTTTGGCAGCCACTCATTGCGCCTTCGTTAAAAAAAATGCTCCCATATTCGTTAATCAACTGAATTTTGTTATAATAAACAATAATAAATACTTTCTTATTCAGGAGGGAACATGATGAAATACGGAGTTGTTATATTTCCATCAAAAAAATTGCAAGATATTGCGAACTCTTACCGGAAGCGTTATGATCCGAACTATGCACTTATACCGCCTCATTTAACATTAAGAACACCTTTTGAATTAACGGATCTAGAAGCGGCTGAGGTCGTCTCAACGTTAAGAGAGTATGCAAAAAATGCTTCTCCTATTACGTTACGTATTAAAAAATTCAGTTCATTCGCTCCTGTAAACAACGTCATTTATATGAAAGTAGAACCGAACGAGGAAATCATGGCGCTCAATGAAAGGTTGTACGCAGATCCACTTGCTGGCACACCTGAATATGCTTTTGTTCCGCATGTGACAGTAGCTCAAAAACTATCAGATGATGAGCATTCAGACGTACTTGGTACATTAAAGCTGAGAAAGATTGACCATGAAGAAACCGTGGATCGATTCCACCTTTTATATCAGTTAGAGAACGGATCTTGGACCGTCTATGAAACATTTATTTTAGGAGAAGAGGGTTAAAGACATTTGAAAACAGTCATCGCAACAGCACAAACACAACGAGAAGATGCATACTACGTTCGAAAAGAAGTGTTCGTAAAAGAACAAGAAGTCCCGTTAGAGATTGAAATAGATGAACTAGAGGACGAGGCCATTCATTTTGTCATTTATAATGATGAAATGAAGCCTCAAGCAGCCGCTAGACTGCGGATCATTGAAGGGCCAAAGGCAAAGCTGGAACGAATTTGTGTGTTAAAAGAGGCGCGCGCTTTCGGCCTTGGCCACAAACTATTAGAAGCGCTGGAAACAGAAGCCATTGCTAATGGAGCGAAGGAAGCGGTTATGCACGCACAAGTCCAAGCTCTTCCTTTCTACGAAAAGAAAGGCTACAAAGCCGTTTCTGAACCGTTTGAAGAAGCAGGGATCACACATGTCAAAATGACAAAAACACTATCTGTTTGACCAAAAGAAAAAGCCAGAGCATCCATGATGCCCTGGCTTTTCTTTATCATCGTTCGTCAAGGGAAGAAAGCGTAATCATTTATATATACGCATTAATATGAACGCCTTTGCCTTCTTCCATAAACATATCTCGTACAAAACGTTCCCGCTTTTTTTGCTGTACTTTCGTTTCTGCTTCTGTCACTAAGTCCTCTTTTTTCTCCAGCTCTCTGTATACCTTGTCATGAAAGGTGCGAGTAACCTTTGTTACTTTCGCGTAGTCTTCTTTATCCTGAGGAGCAGGACGATTGATATATTGAAAATACAGATCCGGCTGAATCGGGGCTATATATCCCATCAAGAACGCCTCCTTTGCTTCTCTTCTACTCTACTATTCCCTAATTATGACTGTTTGAAACACGTCTCATTTGATATGATTAGATGTGTTTCTTTTTAAGATTGATTAACTATTGGAGGACTAGCTTTGAAATGCGCACGACGACATGATCGAACGATCTCATTACATACGTATTCGAGAGAACATTATCAATTCCTCCATGACGAGGGAAAAAAAGGGCACTTATCCTGCCCATATTGCGGACAACCAGTCTTTTTCAGATTAAATATACATGAAGAACCTGCCTTTATTCATAAACATATGACGCAGCAAGAGATGTGTGAACAAGCAGAAGAACAAGAAGATCAGAAAAAAAATGCAGAGCAAGAGGAAAGTGCTTCCTATAAAGAACTTGGGGGCTTCCGTTTTCCAACAGGTAAACAGATCATCTCGCAAACGAATGAATCATATGACTGGCAGGAACCAAGGTCGATTCAATTTAGCGATGCGTTACATTTAGAAGAGAATGAACAAGCACATACCATCGAGCTCTTTCCGCATATTACCTTTAGCACACCGCAGCTTCAAGCTGTCACACATAAAGAAGGTCCAATGCTGGTGCTGGCTGGCGCTGGCAGCGGAAAAACAAGAGTCTTGACAGCTAGAGCGGCATATCTCATGTCACATCATCATATTCCTGCTCACCATATCTTACTCGTGACTTTCACCACAAAAGCTAGCAGTGAAATGAAAGAAAGACTGCGCAAGCAATACCAGCTTCACCCATCACAAGCAAGTCAAGTGGTGACAGGCACCTTCCACAGTCTTTTTTATAAAATGCTGCTTCATGACGATGCAAGCAAATGGAACGGCCAGCACCTGATCAAGTTTGACTGGCAGAAGGAACAGTACATTCGGAAAGCCATCATAAATGAAGGACTTGATGAAAAAGACTACCCTACCGATCAAGTACTGCAATCGATCGGCTTTTGGAAAAATGCTTTTTTACCAGGCGAGCTTCCTGATTTGAAGGATGAAAAGGAAAAACACATGTGGACGATCTATCAATCTTATGAACAGCAAAAACGAGACAATCAGCAATTTGACTTTGATGACATGGCAATCGCCTGCTTGCACATGCTGACAGAACAGCCTGAACTGCTGAAACGATATCAAGAACGGTTCAAGTATATTTTAGTGGATGAATTTCAGGATATTAATCCAGTTCAATATCAATTGATTCAGCTTTTAGCTGGAGAATCTGAGCAGCTATTTTGTGTAGGTGATGATGATCAAGCCATTTATGCCTTTAGGGGCAGCAATCCTGCTTTCATTCTTGAATTCAAACGGGACTATCCTTCGGCTCAAATCGTCCATTTACATGCGAATTACCGGTCGCATCATACGATTGTCGCAAGTGCGGATGCCATTATTAAGAAAAATCAACATCGTTATGAAAAAACGTTAAAAGCTGTCCGTGCGGAGACAATCCCGCCTACGCTCTTTTATCCATATGACGAGGAAGAGGAAGCAACCATGATCGTGGCAGATATTCAGGAGAAAATTAAAAACGGCGCAAAGCCGAATGATATCTGCGTACTCTTTCGCACCAATACAGGAGGCCGCGCGATTTATGAGCGTCTGCATCAATCCGCGATTCCGTATGAGACGGAGGCTGGTGTCAAAGCCTTCTACAGCAGACGAATTGTTCGGGTTCTTCTCGCCTTTCTCTCTTTAAGTCAGGATGCCGATGATGTGGCTGCTATGAAACAGCTGCTTCCGGTTTTCTTTTTAAAGCAGCAGACCTTGAACACGATGAAGGCACTGACCATCACGGAAGATTGTTCAATGGTAGACGCACTCGGAAAACTAACAGATATTCAGCCGTTTCAACGGAAAAAGCTGCAATCCATTGTTCCTCTGTTCCGCACGTTACGAACGTTAAAGCCGTCTGACGCTGTGACGTTTATTGAACAAAAGATGGGACTTGGTGATTACTTAAAAAAACGAGTGAACGATACGAATGTGCTTGAAAAAGGGGCGGATGATGTACGAGATGTAAAAACCGCCGCCAAACGCTTTGAAACGATTGAAGCCTTTCTCGCACATGCCGAACATATGAAATCTGCCGAAAAGGAAAAAACAGACGAACCAGGTGTTCAGCTCATGACGATTCACCGCGCAAAGGGACTTGAATTCCAAACGGTGTACATCACTTGCGTGGTCGACGGAGCACTGCCTCATGATTTCTCACTCGATGAACTAAGAAACGGTGATGAAGAAGCCCTAGAAGAAGAACGCCGTTTATTATACGTGGCCATGACAAGAGCTGAACAATCTCTTTATCTATCTGTTCCATCATTTAGGCGAGGAAAAACCGCTCATCGCTCGCGCTTTTTGTATCCCCTACTAAAGAAAAACCGAGAATTATTCACAGAAAAACAACAGGCCCCCCTTTAAGCGGAGAGCCTGTTGTTTATTTTTTGTTGTTCATCATTTTAGCGATTGTATTGAAATCAAGCTTTTCTTTTCCACTTGTAATCGATTGAACGATTTTGTCTTCCATTTCTTTAGGTACACGCTTATTCGCAAGCTGCGCTACTTTTTTAATGACGCCTCGAACCGTTGCTTCATCTTTAAAGTTGGCATTTTGCAAAGAACCTGCAAGCTTAAAAACATCATTCATATTCACACCCGTTTTATTTTCAACGCTTTTAAAGAATTTATTATCCATTCATTTGCCTCCTCTTTGTGGAGTAATCACCTTACTATATGAAAATAGGCGAGATATGTGCCTATCCTAAAGCCTTGTTTGCCCAAAGAGAAAGGAAAGCAAAAGGCTCCCCCATTGCTTCCCTCACCTTCTTACTGTTTAGTTAAAGAAAGAAGCACCAACGATGATTAGAAGGATGAAAAGCACGACGACAAGAACAAATGTTGATCCATATCCGCCGCCATAACCTCCGCCGTAGCCGCCGCAAGAACCGCCACCGTAACCGTAACAACTCATATATAAGCACCTCCTCTTCTCCCTTACAAAATATGAAAAATACTACAAATGGTTTGGACGATCACATAAAAAAGTGCGGAATTTTTATTTCTGCTGTTTAAAGACGTAATCTGCCTCTCCATGACGCATCATGAATGCTTCTGTTTCTTTCGCAAAAGCATCCATCTTCTCGCCAAATACCTTTAAGTGCTGCTCAAGATCATTCGCTTTATCCGCTAGATCCATTTCACCCTTTTCGTGCGCTTGTTCTTTTCCATCATGAGGTTTAGTGAACAAGGAGCCGATTAATTGTTCGAATGCATCCATTCTGGTCACCCCTTCTCTCTTACATATGCATCACTCAAAAAAAGGGCAACAAAAAAACCGGATAAATCCGGCTTTTGTTTTTTCTTCTATTGAGGTTTCTTTTTCTTTCCACAACCGCAATCTGCTTTTTTGATTTTCTTCGTATAAACAGATTGTTGATTTGACTGCGCTGGATAACCTTGAAGCATATGTGACGGTGTTTCAGTTGGTTTCATCGCAACCCTTCCTTTCCTATTCCATGATAGTATATGCATTTTTTGAAAGCGTGTCTGATCAGTATGCCTGTTTATTTCACCAGCTTTGAGACGATCGCTTCAATAATGCCTGCTGCCGCGGCAATTGCTAATAGTAAATTAAGCCACATGCTGATGACAGGAAATAGTATGTATATCAGAAGTAAAGCAGCAGTGCACCACATGCCAGTACACCAATAACAGCTTAACAGCTCTCCTATCCAAGACCGCAGCCCTTTACCTTTAATGATGATATATGTCTCCACTTCACCTTGTTCATTGACCTCTTCCTGTTCTTCATGAAATAAACGGCGGAAAGGAGCAGTAATGGTATCAATCACAATCAGCCTCGTCAGTCTAAAGGATGCGAGGGCAAACACGACAAATGACAAAGCACCACTCAGGAGCCTCCACCTCCTTTTTTCTTCTTTTTTGCGTCCTTTCTTTATATATGCAAAAAGAAAGACCGCCATGATGAATCGAGCGGAAATAAAATTGGGTTGTACTTTTTCACGCTTTCCGATTCCACCTTGAGCCTCTGCTGCATTAAATAATGTATAGATAAGAAAGGAGTGAAAGTATTGTCTATTGAAGAAAGTGCTGATTTATTATACACACAACTGTTAAACGAATTAATCAGCAATTATGATGATTTCATTGAGATCAAAGATTCCGAAAATGTCACAATTCATAAAACAGATGTAACAGCTGCACTCTCCCTTCAAGCGACCGTAACGACAATCATTACTCTTTTAATTCAACTTCTTGTACCAGACGATGAATTGGCTGCAGACATCACAGATCAGCTTTTATCCACACAACAAGTGACAGTCCAAAAGAAAACTGTGATTCAAATCATCAACTGCTATAACATTACGATTACATTATCAGATGCATCCATTATGAACTCCGTCCAAATTCTCACTCAAACATTGAATGTACTCTTAGTTGAAGCCGGCATTCTTTGACCCTTTCTTTTCTAACATGACGTATGAAAGAGGTGAAATCATCGTGGCTGAAGAGAACGAAAAAAAGGAGTTTCAAATCAATACTGATGTTGATCCATTAACGAGTCTTCTTGTAAGTGATGTGTTAAACAAAAACAATATCACAGATGATCAGAAAGCAAATATCTCAGATGATCAAAGAAGAATGATTTTGAAATTAGTGGAGGACTTGCAAAAGAAAGCAAATGATTTCGTAGAACAGCAGCAGGAGAAAAAAAGGCAGGCTGAGGCAGCAAAACATCCGGAAGAAGTACAGCCTGAACCAAAAGTACGTCCAAAACGAAATTCACTTCGAGATCGTATTCAGCAGCGCCGTGATGCGCAGCGTAATAACGATTAAATAAAAATGGGTTGCCTGCTAGGGTAAATGCCCGAGACAAAACCACGCATTCCAGCATTTAATAAAGTAAACGGAAGGAGGAATAGAAATGGATTCTAAACCATATTCTTGGGTCGCTCTAGATCGTAACTGTACACACCACGGACACCACGGACACCACGGACACCACGGCGATTACAACTATGAAAGAAAAGCAGTTTGTGATGGCCACTATTATGATGATGAAGATGTCTTGCAAGACTTTGATCAATTGAGTTTTACAAAGCAGACATCTGAGGAAGTCATTATCGTCAGAGACTCTTGTGACATTAACGTCTCTTCTGTTGATGCACAGGTTGCAGCATCTATCCAAGTAGCTGTTCAAACAGCGATCATCACCATTACAAATATCTCAATCGCAGACGGTGATCTGGCTGACCGCGTCACACAAGATCTTTTACAAGCCGCTACTCACAAACAAACAAACCGCCAGAAACTTGTCATCGAAAATTCAAGAAACGTTACAGTATCGACAATCGATGCGGATATCTCGATCGCGATTCAAACACTTACTCAAACACTTGTTGCGACAATCGTTGCAATTGGTATCCTCTAATGTCCAAAAGCAGAGCGAAAAGCTCTGCTTTTCCTTTTATAAAAATACAACAAATATAAATAGTCATTTACCCACACCAACTAGAGGGCGCATACATATGTTGTTAAGGACTAAAGTCAAATACCTTGTTAAAGGAGCTGAAATCCATGAGCTGCGGAAAACACCATGGCCGACATGATGAAAACTGTGTATGCGATGCGGTTGAAAAGATTTTAGCAGAGCAGGAAGCTGTAGAAGATAAATGTCCTACGAGCTGCTACAGTAATTTATTAAGCCCGACAGTTTCTGGAAAAGATACAATTCCGTTTTTAATTTTTGATAAAAAGGGCGGATTGTTTTCTACTTTCGGAAACATTGGAGGATTTGTTGACGATTGCCAATGCTTCGAATCCATTTTCTTCCGGGTTGAAAAATTACACGACTGCTGTGCTACGTTATCTGTATTAAGACCTGTTGATGTACACGGACATACGCTAAGCGTGTGTCACCCTTGTGACCCTGACTTCTTTGGTCTAGAAAAAACGGACTTTTGTATTGAGGTTGATCTAAACTGCTTCTGCGCGATCCAATGTTTAAACCCAGAGCTTGTCGACAGAGTCATGCCATCGAAAGATAAAAAGCATCATCACCACGGCTAAACCAATCGTCCGTTGACCTAACTTGTCATGAGTCAAAGCATCCCCTTCCTTACGAATGACAGCCAATCATGCGGAGCAGTCAGCATAAGAGCTGCCGCTTCCGCATTGATTGAAAGTAGATGTATCAACTGGCAAAACAAAAAAGCTTGTAGATGATGACAGTGCTCAAACACTCAAACAAATTTCCTAGTATAGGAGGGTTGAATATGAGCCGCAAACATTCATGGAGCTGTGTAGCAGAGGCTGTTGAAAATATTAACGACTTACAAAGTGCCGTCGAAGAAGATTGCCCGACCAGCTGTTACAGCAATCTCCTTTCTACATCCCATTCATTAGGTGACACTGTCCCGTTTGTTCTCTTTACATCCAAATCAAAACCATTCGTCGCATTCGGAAACGTCGGAGAAGTAGATGCAGGTCCTTGCTTCAGCACTGCATTTTTCAGAGTCGAACACATCTGTGATCACTGCGCAACACTCAGCTTGCTTATTGCATTTGACAAAGACCGTCATATTTTAGATTTTACAGATAAAGATTCCTTATGTGATGTGTTCCGATTAGAAAAATCGAAGTATTGCATTGAAGTAGATCTTGACTGCTTCTGCGCAATCGAGTGCTTAAATCCACGACTCATCAACCGTAACTGCTAACAAAAAAAGTCCCTCTATGGGACTTTTTTTATTCGTTAAAAGCCAAGCGGATGAATCGAGGAAATTTCATCTATTGCTAATTCAACTGGATTTCCCCCGCCCGCTGTTCGAATGACCACTAGATCTTCTTTTCGATCCATGATAATTCCTCTATATGTTTTACCATCAGCTTCAATCAGGCAAAGGGCTCTTGGCATATTATGAGGCAGGCTTGTGAGAAAATCGACTTTTTCGTCAATACTCATCTGACTTAAAGGCTTTTTCACTCGTTTTCTTCTAGGTTCTTCTTTTGTTTCATGAAATACACCTTCTGGCGGCTTTTCCTCTTTTCGCTGGGGTTTTCGTTCTTGTATAAGTTCTGGTTCTTGTGTGATGTCTTGTTCTTGTGTAAGCTCTGCTTCTTGTGTGATGTCTTGTTCTTGTGCAAGTTCTGCTTCTTGTGTGATGTCTTGTTCTTGTACAAGTTCTGCTTCTTGTGTGATGTCTTGTTCTTGCTGAAGTTCAGGCGGCCCGACTTCTTTTTTCTTCTCTATTTCTTGAGCCACGGGTTCCTCGTGCGTACTTTCTTCGATCACGTCTTTTGCACTCTGATGACTTTCTTGCGGTTTTTCTGATTTCTTTCGCTTTCTCACGATATTTTGCATGGCCGGCATTGATTCATCATAGCTCGGCTGAACAATATACATAAGCGGCTTCTGGTTCTCATCACCTTTATTTGACATACTAATCCCTCCCGAATGATTCATTCCTTATATATATGAGCGGATGTCTCAAATCAGAAGAAAAATAAAAAAACAGCATACCCATCTTTGGTATGCTGCAAGTCAATGATTCGTTTAGCGGGCAATGATATGGAAGCCAGAATCAACATGCAGATTCTCACCTGTCATGCCGCGTGATAGATCACTGAATAAGAATAGAGCTGTATCGCCAACTTCTTCAGGAGTCGTTGTACGGCGAAGCGGTGCACGTTCTTCAATATCCTTCAGGATTGTATTAAAGCCGCTGATGCCTTTTGCAGACAGCGTACGAATTGGACCAGCAGAAATACTGTTCACACGGATACCTTCTGCGCCTAAATCAGCTGCTAAGTATTTCACACTTGCTTCAAGTGCTGCTTTCGCTACACCCATTACGTTGTAGTTAGATACCACACGCTCTCCTCCTAGGTATGTAAGCGTGACGATGCTTCCACCTTCTGTCATCAATGGACGTGCTGCTTTTGCTACAGCTGTTAATGAGTATGCACTAATGTTGTGCGCCAAAAGGAAACCTTCACGGTTCGTGTTTAAGTATTCACCGACAAGCTCTTCTTTGTTTGCAAATGCAATCGCATGCGCAACGCCATGAATGACTTGTACTTTTTCTTTAATTGTAGCGAAACATTTTTCAATCTCTTCGTCACTTGTCACGTCACATGGAAGAATGATTGAATCATTGCGCTCAAGTGTGCTTGCAAGTTCTTTTACAGATTCAGCAAGACGATCTCCAACATAAGTAAAAATCAAACGAGCTCCAGCTTCGTGAAGTGAGCGGGCAATTCCCCAAGCGATGCTTCGTTTATTGGCAACACCCATCACCACGATATTACGGCCTTCTAAAGAAAAGTTCATATGTAATAAAGCCTCCTATTTTTTCAAGACATAGTATTAGTACCTGATCATAATATTATCACAGATCATGAGAGAATGACAATTTCCGCTGAAAGAAAGTTTCTTTTTCATCAAAAAACCGTCCTCGCAAGTGAAGACGGTTCGATTCTCTTATCGTTTGAGCCTGTTTTGCTGATAAGCAAAATGGTTGGTAGGTCCATGTCCAGCTCCAATATTCAAAGGGAATTTGATGGCTTCATGGACAAAGGTTTCTGCTGTTTCAAAAGCCTCTCTCATGGAGTATCCTTTCGCAATTTCAGCTGTTAATGCCGCTGCAAACGTGCAGCCTGTGCCATGTGTATGTGGGGTATCAATATGTTCGTTTGTGACTTCTATAAAGCCTTTTCCATCATACAACAGATCTGTTATCATACCGCCAGAGGGGCCGTGTCCCCCTTTGATCACGACATGTTTCGTACCAAGCTCATATAGACGTTCCGCTGCTAGATAGCGATCCTCTTTTGTCTGAATGCGCATGCCTGTCAGCACTTCTGCCTCAGGAAGATTCGGCGTTACGGCATAGCTGACAGGCAGCAAGTGTGTTTTCAACGCAGAGACCGCATCTTCATTTAATAAAGAAGCCCCTCCCTTTGCGATCATGACTGGATCGACAATCAGCTTCATCTCATATTGAACCGTTTTTTCAGCAACCGTATTGATCATTTCGGCACTCCACAGCATTCCTGTTTTGACGGCATCTGGCAGCAAGTCTTCTGCGACTGCATCTATTTGACTTTTTAACGCCTCGATTGAAAGAGGGTATATACCGTGAACGCCAAGTGTGTTTTGTGCTGTAATCGCTGTGATCGCAGACATTCCGTACACACCGAGCTCCTGAAAGGTTTTCAAATCTGCCTGAATGCCAGCTCCGCCGCCCGAATCAGAACCCGCGATTGTGAATGCTTTTTTGATCGTCATTTCATCACACCTCTCATTAGCCAATCCATTGATGATAAATGGTTCTTGCTTTGGCCATATCATTTGTACCATGTACAAGTGCTCTGCCATCTTTAAATAAAACAAGCTTATATTCATCCTTTTGACAAGAAAGTAAATACGGATTTTCAAGCACATCCATTCCTGCTTTCTTTAAGCGAATAGCCACTTCGTGTAATGGCGGCGGGATTTCAGCAGCACTGCGGATTTGTACCGTATTGCGGCCGCATAGTACATCTGCCTTCGCTCTCTTGTCATAGGAGAGAAAAGGATATGTCTTCAGCCCACAGCTTGGACATTGCTTCTTCTTTAAGGAACTGGCTGATCGGATGTCAGATCGTTCATTGGTCCATAAATCAAAGGATCTTAAAATTGGCGTCACTTGATGGCCTGTTAAATATTTAAGGGCATCTGCCACTTGATATGCCGCCACCTGCTGCACCACTGGACTAATGATACCGGCTGTATCACAGGTCATGCCTTGTGCGGGTAAATGTTCAAACAGGCAGTGTAAACATGGCGTCTCACCAGGAATCACAGTGAATTGAATACCATAGCTGGCTACACAGGCTCCGTAAAGGAACGGAATTTGATGTTTGACAGCAGCATCATTTGCAATCATCCTCACCTCAAAATTATCCGCTGCATCCACGATAATCGAAGCCCCGCTGACAAGTTCATCAATGTGTTGAGCGGTCACATCGATGACAATTCCTTTGACATGTACGTCACTGTTCACCTGCTTGAGTCTTTTTTCAGCCGCCACAGCCTTTGGCAGCCGATCATACACATCTTGCTCCGTGTAAAGCTGCTGTCGCTGAAGGTTGCTCCATTCAATATAATCTCGATCCAAAATGGTGACAGATCCAACGCCAGCACGAACGAGCATTTCAGCACTAGCTGTTCCAAGTGCCCCTGCACCAATAATGACAGCCTTTGAGTCTTTTAACCGCTTTTGCCCCTCTGTGCCAATTGGCTGAAAGAGCTCTTGGCGCGAATAACGTGTGCTCAAAATGCCGGCATTCCTTCCTGCGGACTGCTTGCTGTCCCATAGTTTTTCAAAGGAATCCGTCCTGCCTCGAAGCCTAGTCTTCCTGATTCAATCGCCAGTTTCATGGCTTTTGCCATTTTCACAGGGTCCTTTGCACCAGACACAGCTGTGTTCAGTAATACAGCGTCAGCCCCTAGCTCCATCGCATAAGCTGCATCCTTTGGAGAGCCTACACCAGCATCAATAATCACCGGTACCTTCGCCTGCTCGATAATAAATGAGAGATTCAGAGGGTTTAGTAAGCCTTGGCCTGAACCAATCGGAGAAGCCCCTGGCATGATAGCATGGACACCGAGCTCTTCTAATTTTCTCGCCAGCACCACATCATCAGATGTATATGGCAGCACGATAAACCCTTCTTCGAGTAGCATTTCCGATGCTTTTAACGTTTCGACTGGATCTGGCAGAAGAGACCTTGAGCAGCCAATGACTTCTACCTTGATCATGTCACACAGTCCAGAAGCCTTCGCTAAACGAGCAATACGAACTGCCTCTTCCGCAGTACTTGCACCAGCTGTATTCGGAAGCAGCGTATATTTTGATAAATCAAGCTGCTCCAAAAAATTAGGCTGAGATGCTTCGAAAATGTTCATTCTTCTCACAGCAAAGGTTAAAATTTCTGCTTCTGATACGTTCACGGCTTCTTTTTGAACTTCAAATGATGGATACTTCCCTGTACCAAGTAATAATCTTGATGTGAATGTTTTTCCGCCAATGTGCAGCATTGTTGTCATCCTCCTCCTACAAAGTGAACGATTTCAATCGTGTCATTAGATTGAATTTTTACTTGTTGAAACGCTTCTTTGTCAATAATTTCTTGGTTCTTTTCCACGATCACTACTCGATTTTCAAGCTGATAGGCTGATAGCAGATCATAGATTGTTCCATTCTCTTGATCGAAATCAACGATTCTGCCATTCAATTGAATTTTCATACAAACAGTGCCTCCTTTCGGCCAATACGAAACGCGTGAAGCCATTCCTTTTTGACCGGTTCACCTAATATCAGGTCGCGAATGATCTCTCCAGTAATCGGGGCAAGTAAAATGCCATTTCTGTAATGCCCTGCAGCAAAAAGAATACGCTGATCTTCTGGATGTCTTCCAATGTAGGGATGCCGGTCAGTTGTAGCCGGACGAAGACCAGCCCAGCACTGATCAATCGGCATCTCCTTGATCGAAGGCATAAGCTGAGACGCCTTTTGAATCACAGCTTCGATGCCGCCAAGCGTTGGAACAGCCTGCCATTCGTTTGGCTTCATCGTTGCGCCAACGACCAGTTTGCCGCTATCTCGTTGAACGATATAACAATGATCATGGTAAATGGTGTGCGCGAGTGCTGGACCATTATTCCATACAGACACACACTCCCCTTTTACTGGATAAAGAGAATGAGATAATCCAAGCTTTTCAAAAAAACGGCCAGACCATACACCACTCGCTACAGTCAGATCATCACATGTGAATGTTCCCTTCGTTGTTCTAATTGCTAACGCTTCTTTCTCCCGCTTCACTTCGATCACGGGTGTACATTCTTTCACATCTGCCCCGAATCTTACCGCCGCCTGCCAAAATGCCCGGCATACCGCATAAGGTTCGACATGAACATCCTCTTTAATCAAACCTGCCCCTAAGATGTTATCTGCCATTTGAGGCATGCATTTTTTTACGCTGCTTGCGTCAAGCCACTCAAATGTAGACAAATGCTGCATCCGGCAAAGTGCTTGTTTCTCTTCTTCTGTAAAAGCTACCTTCATGATACCGCCCGCTGATGTCCGAATATCAATGCCAGATTCATGCTGTAGATCGACTTTTAACTTCTCGTACAATGCCTGGCTTGCTCTGCCTGCTTGAAAAAAAATATTCTCATGACCCTCTCCTTCAGCATGTGCACCGAGCATCCCAGCAGCCGCACTTGTCGTTTGCTTCCCTACCTCATTCGCCTCAAGTAAGACGACCTGCTTTCCTGCTTTTGCAAGGTGATAGGCAATGGACATTCCTATGATTCCACCACCAATGATTGCAACGTCATAATGCTTCTTCATAAGGATGCCCCTTTACCTGTTTAGAAAATGCTTGTGCCATCATGCGCGGCTGATGATGAGTAAAAATCCCAGACATGACAGCAATCCCTTTCACATTCGCGTGTTTCAATTCTGGAATGCGGTCAGGTGTCAATCCACCGATCGCCACCACTGGAATAGACAGTGAAGATGTCAGTTCTTTCACAAGCTGTACGCCTCTTGCCTGAAGTCCTGGTTTACAAGTGGTGTCATATACGTGCCCAAACATGACATACTCTGCTCCATTTTTCTCCGCTGCTTTCGCTTCTTCTATCGAATGAACAGAGACACCCGCATGAAGGTGAGGGAATTTTTGCCGCAGCTCTTTTGGCGAAAAGCTATGGCCTGGGAGATGTACCCGGTGAATATTGGTGAGCAGTGCAACGTCTACTCTGTCGTTGATGATGAGCTTCTCTTTCGGTACACCTTCTAAAAAGAGTCTTTTCACGAGATCAACAAGCTCACTTGCTGTTTTAGACCGTTCCCGGATATGAATAAAATCCACTTCAGGTGCGATGGCTTTTATTTGTTTGATCAGTTCATCCACAGGAAGCGAATCATTTGTCACTGCGTGGAGTTCCATTTGCACCAACCCCATCTAAGCATGCTGTTTGCCATGTTTCTTTTTGATACGCCATTTCCCAGAAATGGTACTCGTAATAGCTTGAAATCACAAAATTTTCTTTCATATTGGCCCGTACTTGTTCTGACGCTTTTTCGGCTAGTTCATCAAAGCGGTTGACCTGTTCAAAGACGAGCTCCTTAAACCAATCCCCTCCATATGTCAAAATCCATTCCTGATAAATCGGATGGTCAGGTGTGGTTTGTTTCAGCTTTTCACCCACCTCATAATATAGCCAGTAGCACGGCAATAATGCGGCTAAAATCTCTTCAAATCGCCCGCTTTTCACAGATCGGTACATATGAGAGGTATACGCATAAGCAGTCGGAGAAGGCTTAAAGTTCTCGATGGCTTCATCTGAAATCTGCAAAAGCTCTGTGAACTTTCTATGCAGCGACAGCTCTGCTTCATACGTACCCTGCGCATGATACGCCATTCTGCCCGTCGTATGTAAGTCCTCACTAATCGCTGCGCCATATGCTTGCACCTTTGCAAAATGAGTTAAATAATATGAATCCTGCATCACATAATACGTGAAACGATCGAGTGAAAGCGTGCCATCTCCAATCCCTTTGACAAATGGGTGTGTGAAGCTTCCATTCCACCATGTTGCTGCTGCTTCTTTACATTCAGTTGAAAACGTCATGTTTCTCTCCTCCTGTTTTTCCATATAAAAAAGCCACTTTCCGCGTGGAAAGTGGCTTGGAATTTGTAAAAAGCATAGTCAAAAACCGCACCACTTCCCTACGCAGGTATGAACCTGTTCAGGTAATGAGGGTCTAAAAGTCGACACTTTTATCTCAGCCCTTTTAAAGGACTCCCCTAGTGGATCAAATATATGATGTTGTACTTCTATCTTAATCAGGAATTGTTCATTGGTCAAGGGTTCATTCTTACTCTAATTGGGCTCTTAGTCCTGCCACATACTCACGAGAGCCTGACACAAGCACACGGTCGCCGCTTCTAAGCGTGGTATCTCCATGTGGTACTAAGCTGTCTACCCCTCTGAAAATACGGACAAAGACCAAATCACCGGTAAACGGAAATTCCCTCAGCATGACATTGTGATAACGATGATTGTTCATTTGAATTTGATACAAAGAAGTATCCTCATTTGTTAATAATCGAATCGCATCCGGTGCTTCAATCAAGGCTCTTAGCACCGTTTTAGATGATAGGAAATTAGAAAACGTATCAATGCCTGCTTCCTTCAATGTCAGCTCTGTCTCAGCTTTGTTGACACTAGCAATGACTTGTTTCGCTCCTTCTTCCTTTGCAAATAAAGCAATTTCCTTATTTTTCGTCTCACTGCCTGTTGCGACGACGAGGACATCCTCCTGGCCAACGCCTGCCTTTCGCAGCGTCTCATCGTCGTACTCTTCAATCGATTCGACTTCAAAGATGGAGTCAGCAAGCAGCGCTTCTTTATTTTCTTGAAAGACATGTAAAATCCGAATATCATATTCATCCTGATGTAAATCAAGTGTGACAGGTAAGGTCAGCTGATTTGCACCAATAAAGGTCACACGTTTTTTATGGCTCGCAGCTTGTTCTTTTTTAAACAGCGCTTTAAACCAAACAGGCGTTAAAATACTCGTGAGTACCGCGACTAGAATCAGCGCTCCAGACATTTTATGGTCAATGACTCCGAGCCGCTCCCCTATCGTCGCAGCTGCAATGACGAGTGATAACGTCGATGTTAATAAAAAGCCAGAACCGATCACTTTTTTCATGTCATACCATTTTTTCAAATAAAGAATCGGGATGAGCTTACTAACCAGTAATGCAATAAACAGCAGCGGGATCATGATCATAATGGTTGGGTCCTTGAACAGTGCCCATATATTTAAATCCACTCCGACCATCACAAAGAAGATGGGGATCAAAAATCCGTAGCCAAATGAATCCAGCTGCTGGACAAGCTCTTTATTCGGCGAAAGAAGGGACACAAGTACGCCCGCTAAAAACGCCCCAAGAATATTTTCAGCACCGAGTGATTCAGATAAGGCAACTAAGACTATAATGAGAGTAAAGATCGCCCTTGTCCCAATTTGCACGGTCCCTTTTGACATGGACTGAAAAATCGACTTTGTCTTAAATACGCGGCCAAATAAATAAAGCAGAATGCCCGCAGCAAATAATAAGAGCAGAAGCCACATATTCCCTGTACCATCGCCATAAATGGAGGAAAACACAGCAAGTAAAATCATCGTCACCAAATCAGCAATGACGGCGACAAGCAAGATGATTTGACCGATATTCGTCTGCATTAACTTTTCCTCTTTTAAGGTGGGAACCACTACCCCTAATGAGATGGTCGATATAATGAGCGTCATTAAAAAGGCATTTTGGATAAACCCTGCAAGGACAAACGCATAGGACAGGATAAAAGAAATACTAAATACGCCAACAAAAATAATCGTGGCTGCCTTAAACGTATTTGGTTCTTTTAGACCATTTGGCAGTTCTCGTGCTTTCTTCTTTGACTCAAAAGAAGAAAAATCTATTTCAAGTCCACTTAAAAACATCAGAAAAATAAAACCGAGCATGGATAACGTGTCTAACCATGCATCATGTTCAACTACCAGTTGAAGACCGCTTTTTCCAATGATGAGCCCCATGATGATTTCAGCAACAACGACCGGAATGGTCAGCTTAAATCGGTGCAATAAAAGTGGGGTGAAAAAGGCGACAATAATAACGACAACGAGTGATGAAACAGATGTATGCTCCATTGGCTAAAGCCTCCTAACATTGATGTTTAATCTTTTAAGTTTTACGTTAAAGCATTGATTCTAACAATTGCCTAAATGAAAAGAAAGCCATTCGTTATATGTTCTAAAATTCAAACTTCTTTAACCCCGATGAATGGATGAGAAAGATCAGGAGGAAATCTTATGAAATTTGATATCATTGGAGATATCCACGGCTGCTACGAAGAGCTGCTTACCCTCATACACAAACTAGGATACGAACTCAAACATGGATTACCCGTCCATCCTGATAAGAGAACGCTAGCCCTTGTCGGTGATTTAACAGATCGAGGCCCTCAGTCAGTAGATGTGATGCGATTTGTCATTCATGCCTACGCACACGGCGCGATCCGCTACGTACCTGGCAACCATTGCTTTAAGCTTTATCGCTATTTGAAAGGAAATCCCGTGAAATTACTTCATGGCATCGAAACCACAGTGAACGAAATAAAAAAGCTGCCCCTTCATGAACAAACCAAATTGTCACATGAATTTAAGCAGCTATTTGAGAAGGCTCCGCTTTACGATGTACTCATTCCTGATGAACTGATTATTGCTCACGCAGCGATGAAGGAAAAGGACATTGGAAGAAAACCGAACAAACAGATGCGATCCTATCTATTATTTGGCGCGGTCACAGGAGAAACATGGCCAGATGGACGACCTGTGCGGAAGGATTGGGCAAAGGAATATCGCGGAAAACCGTGGATTGTATACGGACATACACCAGTGAAAGAACCCCGCTTCGTTGGCAGAACCGTCAATATTGATACAGGCTGCGTATTTGGCCACCGGCTGTCTGCCCTCACATATCCTGAGCTTGAAACGGTCTCTGTTCCTTCCTCTATGCCTTATGACGATTCAAGGTTTCAGCATTTCACATCATAAAAAAACCCGGTCCTGCGCTTGCAGGTAGCCGGGTTTCTCTATTTAAAGCAGCAATGATTTCATGTCTTCAGGAAGCGGAGCCGAGAATGTCAATTCCTCCCCAGTCATCGGATGAGGAAAGACAAGAGTCTCACTATGCAGTGCCTGACGGTCCATCCGCTCACTCGTTCCGCCATATAGCGTATCTCCGATGAGCGGGTGACCAAGATACTTCATATGAACACGAATTTGATGTGTTCTCCCAGTTTCAAGTGATAGAGCCACATCTGACATGTTCAACTCAGCGTCCACCGCTCGCACTGTAAAATGCGTCACTGCTTCCTGTCCAGTATCATCGACCATTCGCTCGATGATACTATCTCCTTTTCGGGCAATTTTTGCACGAATGGTTCCATACTTTTCCGAGATCATGCCATGTGTAAACGCTCTGTATGTTCGTTTGACCGCTCCACTTTTTTGCGCTTTTGATAAAAGGCTGTGGGCAAAGCGATGCTTGGCCACGAGCATGACGCCCGATGTATCACGATCAAGGCGGTTCACCAAATGAACCGTCAGCCGAACAGACTGCTCTGCATAATGGTGCAGCAATCCATTCGCAATACTGTGCTCTGGGTGTTCCCGAGAAGGAATGGACGGGATATATGGTTTTTTATTCAGCACAAGGACATGCTCATCCTCAAATAAAATATCAAGCGGAATTGGAGCAGGCTTCAGCCCTTCACTCACTTTTTCCTCTGGGAATAAAATGGTGAGCCTGTCTCCGTTATGCAGCTTGTATCTCACAGTCACATGCTCTCCATTAATGAGGAGATCACCGCCATCAAATTTAATATCCGCCAGCATTCTTTTTGAAATGCCAAGATCTATTAAATAATTCTTTAAAAGCAGCCCTTCTTCTTTGGCTGTCATGGTTTTATTTAGCGTAAAGTATTCCAGCGAGAACGACCTCTTTCTTATTCTCCTTTTCCGATAAAGGAATCTTGCACCCTTTTCCAAAACGGAAATGGTCTAAATCGGGCAAAACGGACATTCTCGTCGGCTACCCGGCATTGAATGGATTTGACGTCCTTATGAAGCAGCGTCAAATGATCAATGGTTACTTGAAAATCAACATCATTCATCGGTTTAATGACACAAGTATGGTGGTCTGGCAAAATAAGCGGTGAACCGACCGTTCGAAACACTCTGTTGTTGATTGAAGCCATTTCTGCCAGCTGAATGGCTCTAATGGAAGGATGAATAATGGCGCCTCCAAGTGCTTTATTATAGGCTGTACTGCCAGACGGTGTAGACAGACAAAGACCGTCACCTCTGAATGTTTCAAACAGCTGACCCCTAATTTCAACATCTGCCACAAGCGTCCCTTCCATACTTTTAATGGTACATTCATTCATCGCTAAATATTTCTCTTCTCTGCCGCCGTCGTTGTATCTGACAATGACTTCTAAGATCGGATATTCCACAATGTGATAGGGCGTTTTCGCAATAGCTAAGACGAGTTTTTCAATTTCACTTGGCACCCAGTCAGCATAAAAACCAAGATGACCTGTATGAACACCGACAAAAGCTGTTTCATTCAGACGGTCGCTATAACGGTGAAACGCATAAAGAAGGGTGCCGTCTCCACCAACCGTAATGACAAGATCCGGTTCCTCTTCGTTGAGTTCCATCCCGAAATCCAATAAGTAGGTCTGAATTTTATTTTTGAGTGTGTCAGATACAGAATTCCCTTTCGAAGAAACTGCAAATTTCATGAATTCTTCTCCTTTTCCACCTTGCTGCTATGAGAGGGCAGCATCATATTTGATCAAGCTCAGGCTCAGCTATCGTTTTTCTTTTTCCGGGAAAATGCCACTTGTGCTTCTTGAATTTCCCCTCTAATTTCAGACATCTCATCATCAAGCAGAGATGCTGCCTCAGAAGCTCTTTGAAGGCGCAGCTTGACTTTCTCCGGGATATTCCCGCTATATTTATAATTCAGAGAATGCTCAATGGTCGCCCAAAAGTTCATCGCAAGTGTACGAATTTGGATTTCGACGAGGAGCTGCTTCTCTCCGTTGATCGTTTGCAGCGGATATAACACAACAAGGTGGTATGAACGGTATCCGCTTTCTTTATGTTCTGCAATATAGTCGCGTTTATCAACAACCACAAAGTCTTTTCGTGACTGGAGCATTTTTTTCACGACTTGTATGTCTTCTACAAACTGGCACATAATGCGAAGCCCAGCAATATCCTGCATCGTTTCGATTTCATGCATCGGGATGTTTTTACGCTTTGCCTTTTCTAATATGCTGGCAACAGGTTTCACTCGGCCTGTGACAAATTCTACTGGTGAATGGTCATCCTCAAATTCATACAGCTTTCGAATGCCCTTTAGTTTCACTTTTAATTCTTCGACTGCTTGTTTATACGGTGCGAGGAATTGATCCCATTGTTTTTTGTCCATGAAACTTCCCCCAATTCCATATACCTAATTATTTCAGAGGAATGTGCTCTTCACTTTCTCTTCCATATCTCCGTAATTGGCATTGTCTTTAATATTGTCGATTAAATAATGTAATTCTTGATGAAGCTGAATGAGTTCTAACGAATGTTCTCCCGCTGCCAAATAGACAGGGATGTCAAGATTCATTGCTTCTTTTATTGGAGCCCATGTATGTTCCCCTAAGATAAGATACGAAAAGGACTCCTCGTTTTCAAGTATGTAAACGAACGCAAAGTGATCAGAATCAACAAGCATTTGTCCTGATGCTTTTGCTTTTTGGATTTGCTCTTCTGACGTGGTCGTCAAAATTAGCCTGTCTTCTTTTAAAGTTGCTTCTGTGATTTCAATTCGGTTTTGCATCATGATCTCCTTTACAACAAAGTACAGCTTTATTTTATCATATCAAGTTCAATATTGATAAACCGAACTTTTTGAGAAAATCCTATTTTCTTCTTATAAATGATCCTTTCACATGATTCTCCATTTATTTTGGCACATGTGGAAAGAGAAATAAGAGATAAAAACAGCCTTTTACATGATGAACACACTTCATGTACAATAATCATATTTCTTCTAAATGAAAGGTTGATGTCAAAATGGCACAGGAAATTGAAATAGAGCTAAAGCAATTGTTAATGAAAGAAGAATTTGAACAGCTGAAACAACATTTTCAATTGAAGGATTCGGATTTTCACACACAAACCAACTATTACTTTGATACACCTCAATTTGATATAAAATCTCAATTCGCTGCACTAAGAATGAGAGAAAAAGACGGTCAGTGGGTTCTCACGTTAAAGGAACCACACGAAATAGGCTTGCTCGAAACCCACCAAACGATCGCTCCTCCTTCAAGCCTTGACGATTTTCAGCTGCCAGAAGGTGAAGTAGCTGACAGGTTAGACCATCTGAACATTCAAAAGGATCAAATTGTGTATTTTGGTTCACTTGAAACATCAAGAGCTGAAAAAAAGATCAAAGAAGGCTTAATTGTTTTGGATCACAGCCGATATTTAACAGTAGAGGACTATGAACTTGAATTTGAAGTGAGCGACCTGGAAATCGGACAAGCCGCATTCTCCGCATTGCTCCAAAAATTCCAAATCCCTGTACGAAACACGAAAAACAAAGTCGTACGTTTTTATGAAGAGAAAATGAAAACACAGAATAGATGAATTCCTTGAAGGAGGAACATGATGAACGTCAATCAACTTCAATCCTTTATGCAGCTTCAAGCGCTTAAAACGTTACAATCAGACCCTGGACAAACACAAATACCGGCCGGCCAAGAATCGAATGCACAAGCTTCATTTCAGTCGCTGCTGCAAGATTTTTTAGGCGGCGGATCAGAATTATCACGCCTGCCGCTTTCTATTTCTGCGTTTATGGGAACGGACCCATCAACGGCTCCGAACACGCAATACGCGCGTACAAACCCATACTTGTCTGCTATCGCTGGCAGTGAGCAGCTTCAATCTCCATCTTCATATGCGAATGACGCTCAATTGAATACAGCGAACGGCATTGGGAATGTCTTAAACAACAGCTACACGCCGCCGCTTCAAAAGGCTGTTTCAAACGGCTCATCATCAAAAGAAATTAATCAAATCGTGTCACAAATGGCTCAAAAGCATGGCGTTCCAGAGAAGCTGATTCATGCGGTCATCAAGCAAGAATCCGGCTATCGTACGAATGCGGTCAGTCATGCAGGAGCACTTGGCCTCATGCAGCTTATGCCATCTACTGCTAAGTCACTTGGTGTGAATAATGCCTTTGATGCGGCCCAAAACATCGAAGGCGGTACGAAGTATATAAAACAAATGCTTCAGAAATATAATGGAAATGTCTCACTCGCCTTAGCTGCTTATAATGCAGGCTCAGGAAATGTTGATAAATACGGTGGCATTCCACCATTTAAAGAAACACAAAATTATGTAAAGAAAATCACAGCACAATATTTCGCTTAAACCGAAGAGAATAACCTCTTCGGTTTTTTGTATGTCGCTTTTCACCCTTTTTTGACTGAATGTGTTATGATATGGTCAATTGATCACGGAACCCGCCTCTCCCCTTATTTCCAATAGACCAAAGCGGTTTGTTTGTGGAATTGAGTTGAGGTTGTTAAAATAAGTATACAAGAATAGAAACAATAAAATAGAACAAACTGAATATCACTTTTGAAATAAATGAATTCACAATAGGGCGCTTCATCCTATTAACTACGAGTAAAAGGAGTAGTCAACATGGTACAATCGTTTAACGCACCTTACGAAGCGGTTGGAGAGGAACTTCTATCGCAACTTGTTGATACTTTTTATGAAAATGTAAAGTGTCATCCTTTGCTTCATCCTATTTTCCCGGATGACTTAAAAGAAACAGCAAGAAAACAAAAACAGTTTTTAACTCAATATTTAGGCGGACCCCCGCTTTATACAGAGGAGCATGGCCACCCTATGCTGCGGGCGAGACATCTCCCTTTTCCGATTACTGAGGAGCGGGCTGACGCATGGCTTGAATGCATGAAGGATGCGATGGATCAAGTAGGATTAACCGGCGATATTCGTGACTTTTTATTTGAGCGGCTTTCTCTAACGGCTCGTCATATGGTCAATCAAACACCTGAAAAGGATGGACGATCTTGAGCTGCAATACGCACGATCAATATTTCTCACACTGTCACGGACATCCTCAAAAGCCGATTGAAATCTATGTATTCATTGACCCTCTAAGTCCAGACTGCTGGTTATTAGAGCCATCCATTAAAAAATTGAAAATGAAGTACGGCCGTTTTTTCACTTTACGAACGGTGACAAGTTCTAGTATTAATGCATTGAATCGAAAACGAAAAAAGCATTTACTGACCGAAGCATGGGGGAAATTTGCTACCAAAACTCAGACCAAAAAAGAACAAATGCTGTCCGAACAAATTGTGACTTCACCCTACCTCGCCTCGCTTGCATTAAAAGCGGCTGAGCTTCAAGGCAGAAAATGCGGAATGAAGTTTCTGCGTCTCATTCAAGAATCACTTTTTTGCCATCAGCAAGATGTGACAAGTGAACATGTGCTGCTAGAAAATGCAAAAAGTGCTGGACTGGACATCGAGGAATTCCAGCGCGATATTCATTCTCAAAGTGCTGTTAAAGCACTACAATGTGATATGAAAATTGCAGCTGAAATGGACGTATCTGAGCTTCCGACCTTTGCCTTTTTTAATACAGTAAACGGGGATGAAGGATTAAAAATTTCAGGTGCGTACTCTTATGATGTATACGAGGAAATCCTTTTTGAAATGATTGGTGAAAAACCAACACCTTCAGAACGGCCTCCAATTGAATGGTTTATTGCTTACTTTCAATTTGCATCTGCAAAAGAGATTGCTGTCGTTTATGACCTGACACTTGAAGAAGTTGAACGAGAAATGAAAAAGCTGGCTTTCGCTAAAAAGGTAGAACGTGTACAAGTACATCAAGAAATGTTTTGGCGCTATAAAGTAGATGATCATCATTCAGATCTTGATCTCTACCGCTGTGAGAATGAACATGGGTGCTGACCCATGTTTTTTCTTTACCCTAAAAAGGAACACCCGTTCTATTTTTAAGCACGAAGAAACCGCGCCGGGATAAGCGCGGTTTCACTATGTCTTAACGACAACAAAGGGGATGGGAGAAATTTTTCACGGTCAAACAAAGGGGTAATGTTTGTATGTGATTAATTTCACATCTGTAGTATATCAAATTTTGTCGACTTATGACAACAGATATACTATATGTTCATATTTTTGTCACAAAACATAAGAGGGTTGTCACTTTCATATAGTGAAAGTAACGAAAAAATGGAGGGATCTGCATGCGCAGCACAACCATTGGACTTGTTTCCATTGGCTTATGTTTCTTTTTAAATATATTAGGCTTAATGAAAATGCTTCCTCTTTATCTAACATCCCCACTCTTATTTGCTTCTATTCTTTTTACACTTTATCGAATGAACCACCGGAAGACCTTTAAGGGATTTAAAGGTTGATGATAAGGAACGGCCTCTACATGCGAAGAGGTCTTTTTTTATGAGAAAAAAACTCCTGTCAAAAGATGAGTTTGCACTCACGCGTCTGACAGAAGTCTTTTCATCACTCACCCGTTTTAGAGATGAGCTCTTCCATTTCTTTCAGCTTTTCTTCGAACAATTGACATGCTGCTTTGATTGGTTCTTTGGAAGCCATATCAACACCTGCTTTTTTCAACACATTGATTGGATAATCAGAGCTTCCTGCTTTAAGGAAGTCTGTGTAGCGCTCCACCGCAGGTTTTCCTTCTTCTAATATTTGCTTGCTTAATGCCTGTGCAGCACTATAGCCTGTTGCATATTGATAGACATAATAGTTGTAATAGAAGTGAGGGATTCTCGTCCATTCTAATCCGATTTCTTTATCCACAACCATGCCGTCTCCAAAATACTTCTTGTTCAGGTCGTAATAAAGGTTCGTCATGAATTCCGGCGTTAAAGCCTCTCCTTCTTGTGCTTTCACATGAATCAGATGCTCAAACTCAGCAAACATCGTCTGTCTGAATACCGTTCCTCTAAATCCTTCTAATAAGTGATTTAGCACATACAAACGCTGCTTTTTATCATCTAGATAATTCAGCAGGTATTCGCCAAGTAACGCTTCGTTTGTCGTAGAAGCCACTTCAGCTACAAAGATACTATAGTTTCCATACGGATATGGCTGATGCTTTCTTGTATAGTAGCTGTGGACAGAGTGCCCAAATTCATGAGCCAGTGTAAATAAATTATCAATATTATTTTGCCAGTTCATGAGGATATATGGATTTGTACCATAGCTTCCAGATGAATACGCACCGCTGCGTTTCCCTTTATTCTCATAAACGTCTACCCAGCGATTGCTCAGTCCCTCTTTTAACACGGACACATATTCTTCTCCTAATGGCGCTAACCCTTTTAGCATATAATCTTTTGCTTCATCGTAGGTTAGCTTCATACCAGCATCTTTTACAAGTGGTGTATACAAGTCATAATTGTGCACTTCATCAAGCTTTAATACCTTTTTACGCAATTCAATATAACGGTGTAATAACGGTAAATATTGATGAACTGTATCAATCAGATTGTCATATACTTCTTCTGGAATACTGTTCCGAGATAGTGCCGCTTCTCTTGCTGAGTTATAATTTCGTACTTTTGCATAAAAATTATCCTTTTTAATCGAACCGCTCAGTGTCGAAGCAAGCGTGTTTTTATACTGATCATACGTTTTATACACAGCTTTAAAGGCATTCTTTCTCACTTCACGGTCATCACTGTTTAAAAATGTGATAAAGTTGCCGTGGGTAATCTTCTTTTCTTCCCCATTTTCATCCTTTACAGAAGGGAACGAAATATCAGCATTGTTAAACATACTAAAAGTAGTAGATGAAGTTGAGAGTGGTTCAGAGACCTCAGCTAATAAAGCTTCTTGCTCCTCACTTAAAATATGTGGACGCTCTTTATTAATTTCTTCGAGAGCATGGGAATACAGTTTTAATTCTTCTTTTTCCAGAATAAACTGCTGCAATTTATCTTCTTGAATCGATAAAATCTCTGGAACAATATAAGCAGAAGTACTAGAGAGCTGTGTAAATAAATTCGATGCTTTATCATTCAGCGCTTGAAATGATGAGTTAGTTGTATCCTCATCGTATTTCATGTGCGCATATGTATAAAGCTTACCAAGCTTTTCAGAAAGCTGATCCTGAAAGGTTAGGGCTTCATACAGTACATCAGCAGAATGGGCCAGCTTGCCTTTAAATTGGGCTAGCTTAGGAATTTCTTTTTTGACAGCTTCGAATTCCTTGTTCCATGCATCAACGCTTTCGAAAATATCTTCAAGACGCCATTTGTTTTCTTCTTTTACTTCGCTTCTGTCTGGTAAATGGTTATTTTTGCTTTGTGAAGTCATATGAATCCCCCTTGCATAAGTTGTGTTGAACCAACCTTTCGGAAAGTGAAAGAAATTGGTGTTGTATTTATCTTCTTTGTTTTGAACTATATTTGTCAAATCATATGCAGAAAAAAATACCAAACAGACTAAAAAAATGAGAAAAAAGCGTTTCTTTCTATTCAATCGCAGCACCACCTTTTTCTTATCATGATCAAAGTGGGCATGAAACATGCTAACGAAATAAGAAAGCATCTCGTTTGAACGCTTCATCTACTGTTCGTATCGGCATTTGATTCGACGCTACTTCATAATTACCCTTTTTCGTCATGTGTAAAAACCCTTGTCTGACAAGCGCCTTAACATATGCAGTGATGACCTCTTGTATTTCTTCTATTGAAACATCACCGTATCGGAGCTTTACTTCTTTCATCTGGACACACCGCTTGATTTCTTTCATCAGCAGTTGAACCGTTACTGGACTGCTTCCTTTTTTCCTCATCATCCAATCATACAGACACCCCTGCCAGACATAAACAGGACTTGTAAAAATATACGTTTCTTTCAGCGGGATAAATAATTCAGTTGGCAGAAAAGGGAAAGCCATTTGATGATGCTCATAGAAAATGTCTCTCAACCGCTTGCTTTCATTTGATAAAATGCGGGGAGGCCGCTGCCTAAATTGCCGTATGCATCTAAGCCATTGCTTGTAGACTGGACGCTTGCTTGAGGGCGGAGATAGGAGCGCCGAAAGTTCGCGGTATGCTGTTGGCGGTCTGACAGTCATGGCGGCACATATTTTCGTTGGTTGAAATACGAGAAGTTGAGCAAGATGGATGAATCTATTCTGGAGCGGACAGTAAAAAATCAGACTCCCTTTCTGTGATTCCCTTAACATTCCCCAATGAATGGAGGAGAAGGAAAAGAGCTGGGCAGATATTCGCTTTAAACGATTTGCCCCTATTAGCCATATAGGGATGAGCCCCGCTTCACGGAGCCCTGCTGTTCTTTTGCGCAGCTCTTGCCGTGAAATATTTGAGCATTGATATTCTATTGCATAACTTGTTCCTCCAATAGAGACGGCCACGTCAGGACGCTGATGAACCTTTGACACATACTTTTCAAGCACCGGTTTATGTCCCAGCCGCTGAAGCCAATTCATGATGGCTTCTTTCCCCGCCTGATGATAAGCCGTTTCGCTTGAGGCTAGTGGACATGCTGTCAGCTGTTTATGTGCAAAATGATACACACGTTGTTCACCAAGCTTTAATTGCACCTCTTCCCTGCAATCAGGACAATAAAATTTGCACGTCGTCCTTACATGCTCCAGCCGGTTTTTAGATAAATGATGTGTAATTCGAATAAGCTTTCCATTATCCATGATCGCTGTATTCATTCTGCTCGCCCCTTACTCTTTGATGACCGTATTATAGCTTGTTCGTCTATTAAGAAGCGAATAGGCAAATTGAACTTTTATCATATCAAAACATGATTTTACTGATGTTTTCCTGAGGAAAATGAAAAAACCCCCTGATAAAAAGGGGGAAAATACAATCTTTATAGTAATGGTGATAATAATCTTGCTGTGGATTCAAACAGTCTTACCCTTAACGGTCTCTTTGCAAATTCTTCTGGGACAATTTCATGCGACTGCTCTAAATCACCTAAGAAGTCGTTCACGAGCTTCTCTGTGCTTTTCGTTTTATATAGGAAGGCATTCACTTCAAAATTCAAATGAAAGCTTCTCATATCCATGTTGGCCGTTCCTATCGAAGCCAGCTCGCTGTCCACAATGATAAATTTACTATGCATAAAGCCTTGATCATACTCATACACCTTTGCTCCTGCTTCTAAAAGCTCTGGGAAGTATGAACGGGACGCATGGAAGACGATCCGTTTATCTGGATTCTTCGGAGCAATAATCCGTACGTCTACTCCGCTTAATGCAGCAATTTTTAATGCAGACAAAATATCATCATCCGGCACAAAATACGGTGAAGCGATCCAAATAGACTTTTTGGCAGAGATAATCATGGAGAAAAAGAGATTTTTAATGACCTCCCACTGTTTATCAGGACCGCCAGCAATCATTTGTACGCCTTCTGTTGTGCTCTCAAGGTGGCTGAAATCTTTGAAGTAGTCCACACCTGCGCATCTTTCATTCGTCATATAGTACCAATCCTGCATGAAAATCTGCTGCAGGTCACGAACAGCTTCCCCCTTAATCATCAAATGCGTGTCACGCCAAAATCCATATTGTCTGCTTCTGCCCATATATTCGTCTCCAATGTTCAGCCCGCCGACAAATCCGGCTTCTCCATCAATCACGACAATTTTTCGGTGATTTCGGAAATTGATTTTATTATTTAACAGGGGTAGTCTCACAGGTAAAAATGGAACGATCTGAACGCCGGCCTTTTCGAGGTCAGCAATATATTGACGAGAGAGCTTTAAGCTTCCTACATCGTCATATAAAAAGCGGACAATCACGCCATTTTTCGCTTTATCAATGAGAATATCTTTTAATTCTTGTCCAAGGTCATCGTGGCGGAGAATATAATATTCTAAATGAATGTGATGTGTCGCCTTTTTGATTTCTTCAAAAATATGAGAGAATGTTTCTTCTCCATTCGTCAGGACTTTAGAGGACGTGCGATACGTAATAGGGGTATGTCCGAGTCTGTGGGCCAGCTTAAATAAGAGCTGCTGATGATCACCCATATGCGTCATTTTCTCAATCGCTTCTCTATGAATATGCTCATCTTCCTGGATTAACTGTTCATCTAGAATGGCTTTCTTTTCAAACAGCCTGCGTTTTTTGATATTGCGTCCAAAGAAAATATAGAACAGAAAGCCGAATAACGGAAAGCTGCCAAGCAGGACAAGCCACGTTATTGTTTGAGATGGATTCCGGTTCTCCAAGAATATGACAAACCCGATGAAGATAATCGATAAAGTGAATAGAACACTGACAGAACTTAATACACTTACCGCTAAATCACCAGCAATTAATTGAATGACTAAATAAGCACCTATCGTAATGATAAGAAAAAATAGAACTTTGACTAAATTTCTCATTTCATTTTCTCCTTGCCGATCTCTTTATTTACCTATTCATTCAGATAAAAAAGCCGATTCCTCTATAGAAATCGACTTTTGTTGGTTACGAGAAGTGCTGTTGAATCGTTTCAAGGGCATTTCCTTCGATAATCAGCTGACCGTATTCTTTCAGTCTGTAAATGCTGACCACTGATTCATGAGCATATTCAAGCAAAATGCTGAGCTTATTCTCCACTTGCTCATCTGACAAATCCTCGTGGAAGTCAACATATAGATAATAACGGTTTTCAAACGAATATAAACTTGTGGTAAAATCCTGCATATTTAATTGAGAAAGTGCAATCAAATCTTCAAAGTCATCCATTTTCAACACAAATTGAAGTTGAAGTTTTTTGTCCTTCTCATTATGGTCTTCTTGATCCTGCTCTTCTTTTTGAAAATCATCAAGCAGTGCGTCTAGACTTTCTTCATCTGTTTGATCTTTTTTATCTTCTGGAATCGGCAATTCGAGCTTTTGTCCATCTTTAGAAAGTTGGGCTTTCGTCACGACAATTTCAAGACCTTTGTCAAGTGCCTGCACTTGAATCCAAAGAGGTCCCTCAACTGCAAATTCTTCTTCTTCGTGCACTTCGTCCATTACTTCCCAAAACAGCTCTTCACTGCGTTCACGATTATACCAAATTTCTTCACGGTCAAATCCGCGGTCTTCAATATCACCGTAGGAAATATAAAATTTCACTGTATGTTCATTAATTCTTTCGATTTCCATTTTGCCAACCTTCCCTTCTATATAAGATGTTGAAGGGACATACAAGCTCCCAATTAATAGTACTTTACTACACTTTACCCGTTCCGTCTACATGTTAACCTTTTAAAGAATTGAGGTATTGCTTCGTACTGTCTATTTTATGATAAAACATGAATAAAAGAAATAAAAACGCATTTTTTGCAGAGAAAACTTACAGAAACATATATTTGAATTGTCCTCATATATTGGTTGTACGAGCTCTATTAGACATGAGGTGAAATGGATGGAAACAGAGTGGATCATATCCTTACTGATGATTATTGGCATAGATCTGATTTTAGGCGGAGATAACGCGTTGATCATTGCGATGGCTAGCCGCAGCTTATCAAATGACAAACGCAATAAAGCCATATGGATCGGTACACTTTTGGCAGTGCTGATGAGAATTACGATGACAGGTGCCGCAGTTTATTTATTGACCATCCCTTATTTGCAATTTATCGGCGGGCTTTTTCTCCTTTATATAGGATACAATTTGTTAATTGAACAAAAGAAAGAATCGATTCGCATTAAAAGCAGCGGCTCCCTTTGGCGTGCGGTTCAGACCATTGTGATTGCAGATCTCTTTATGTCACTTGATAATGTGATTGCAGTTGCAGGTGCGGCAAAAGGCAACATGCTGCTGACCGCTTTCGGCCTTATGATTTCAGTACCGATTATTATTTGGGGAAGTAAGCTAATTCATGCCGCTTTAACCAAATTCCCGTTTCTTTTATACGGAGGAAGTGCTCTTTTGGCTTTTACTGGCGGTGAAATGATTGTTCGTGATGTGAAATTGAATGAATTTATGGCTCAGCATGCGACTCTTGAATTCATGCTCCCGTTTTTAACGGTTGTAATGGTCATTTTAGCCAGCTTATTTTACGAACAAACAGCTGAAAACAAATAAAAAAAGCTGCCAAATGATCGGCAGCTTTTCGTTTTTCAATTAGTTAGCAAGTCGCTGAGCTTCTCTTAGTTGGAATGTACGAACCGTTCTTGGAAGGAAACGTCTAATTTCATCTTCATTGTAGCCAACTTGTAGTCTTTTTTCATCCAAGATGATTGGACGTCTTAAAAGACCTGGATGCTCATTGATCAGTTTATACAATTGTTGAAGAGGCATTGTCTCAACATTCACATTTAGCTTTTGGAATACTTTTGAACGTGTTGAGATAATTTCATCTGTACCGTCTTCAGTCATTCGAAGAATTTCTTTGATTTCATCGATTGAAAGAGGCTCAGAAAAGATGTTTCTCTCTTGATACGGGATATTGTGCTCTTCTAACCACGCTCTTGCTTTTCTACATGATGTACAGCTTGGTGATGTGTATAATGTTACCATAAATCTTCACTCCTCAATTTGTAGAATGAATATTGATCTGTATTCTTAAATTAAAATTGTTCTAAATAAGTAATCTTTATAGTGATTATACTATAAAAAAGTAAGTGTGAACAGATTTTCTTGCAATTTTTGTGACAAAAACTAGACAATTTCATTCATTTTGTGGTGCCGTTTGATGTCTGAACATTCTCATTTAGTCGAGATGATCGAAAATATTTTTTTGTTTTCTATTTTCAATGACCTTCAATACATCATCAACATCCTCATACGACTGCCCATACCATTCTTCATCTTTATACGTATGGATTCGTTCATAGGTCTTCCTCATAGCCTCCATCATTTCTTCCTCATTATCTGTAAGAGGCGACCAATAAAGGATTTCCATGCGGTTCACTTCATTTGTTGCAAGTGACCTGCGTTTATAACCGATTGATTCTGCGTGCTTGAAGTGCTCTCTTTGGTAAAACTTTAGGCGTTTTGCAGTATCTGCATCATCTTCATCTACAGGCTCGACCTCAAGCAAGATCGGTTTCTTTTTTTCCTTCAGCTTATGAATGAGCTTTGATCCGAGGCCTTCACCTCTTGCATCTCTGGAAACAAATAAATAATCAATAAAGATGAAAGAATCAAATTCGGCGTACATCATCACATGATGAGGTCCTTCCTCCTTATGATAAACATCACTTCTTTCCTTTAATAAAGCTTCCATATGCTCTTTTGACTTCATTTCTTCTATCGGGAAGTATTCACTGAGCTTTTCATACCAATTCATGGATCCGCTCCTTATGATATCGTTAAGAACCACTTCCTTAGATATTCCCGATTTCCTATTATTTAAACGCCTGTACTAGTAAGACGCAGCAAAGTCTTCACTAGTTTCACTTTTTTTCAAACAACAGAAAAAAGTTTTATATCGAACGGTCTATGAGTAGTTGAAAACAAACAAAGAGGATAAGTGTCATCGCTATTTGAAACATAATGAAATAAAGATACTTCATGCGCCGTGCTTCTTGCTTCTGATTGCTTGTCTTTCGGTTAAGCATATATTCCACCGAAAAAGACACAATGCCAATGAGCACCATAAACACGAGCATCCACTGTCCCCCATTTGGTTTCCTCAAAAAAGACGTTGAAAAAAGCATGAATACAATTAGAAAGTGAAATAATGAGTAGCGAAACGTCTTCCATATGGACATCTGATTTCCTCCTAGAACCTGCTTGTTGTTATCTAGAAATTACCATCATCTTATTTTTTTGTAAAATAAAAAAAGAAGCACTGACATAGCAGCGCTTCTTTCTTCTTATGATTGTTTAGCTTGAAGCTCTTTGAATTCTTCCTCTGTGCAGCTCACAAAGTGACCTGGCTTCACTTCACGGAACTCGGTGTTCGTTCCTTTGTGAACAGATGGATCATACTTTATTCGTTTGCGGTTACGCTCATAATCTGGATCTGGGAGCGGAATCGCAGATAGTAATGATTTTGTATATGGATGAAGCGGATTTTCGTATAATTCATTCGCTGGTGCCAGCTCAACCAATTTTCCGAAATACATCACGCCAATACGATCGCTGATGTATTTTACCATAGACAGGTCATGGGCAATGAATAAGTACGTTAATCCTTTTTCTTCTTGAAGTTCTTTCATTAAGTTGACGACCTGTGCTTGGATCGACACATCTAATGCAGAGATTGGTTCATCGGCGATGATGAAATCTGGTTCAACTGCTAATGCACGGGCAATTCCGATACGCTGCCTTTGACCACCTGAGAATTCATGCGGGTATCTGTTTGCATGCTCTTTGTTCAAGCCAACAGTTTCAAGTAATTGGTACACACGCTCTTTACGTGCTTGCTTTGTTTTTGCTAGGCCATGAATGTCGATGCCTTCTGCAATGATATCAAGGACTGTCATTCTAGGGTTGAGTGAGGCATATGGATCTTGGAAGATCATCTGCATTTGACGGTTGAACTCAAGCATTTTTTGTCTTGATTTCTTCCCGTGTACACTTTCCCCTTTATAAAGAACCTCACCATCTGTCGCATCATAAAGTCTAATGATGGAGCGGCCCGTAGTGGATTTACCACAACCAGACTCCCCTACAAGGCCAAGTGTTTCACCTTTATAAATATCAAATGAAACTCCGTCAACTGCTTTCACAGTCCCTCTTGCTGTATGGAAATGTTGCTTCAAATTTTTGATTTCTAACAGTTTTTCTGCCATGCTATTCACCCTCTTTTACTAATACAGGTTTTTCGTAGCTACCTTCTAGTTCACGCATTCTCGCCTTTACAGAAGCAGGCGGTTCAACTTTAGGTGCATTTGGATGAAGTAGCCATGATTTCACATAATGCGTATCTGATACTTTGAACATTGGCGGTTCTTGTTCAAAGTCAATTTTCATTGCATAATCGCTTCGGAGTGCAAATGCATCTCCTTTCGGCGGGTTTGTCAGATCTGGCGGTGTTCCTGGGATTGCAGTCAGCTTCCCTTCATCTCCGCCATCTGTGTCAAGGCTCGGCATTGATGCTAAAAGTCCCCACGTATATGGATGTTTTGGATTGTAGAAAATTTCATCAACAGTCCCTGTCTCCACAATCTGTCCTGCATACATAACGGCTACACGATCAGCGACGTTGGCGACAACACCTAGATCATGCGTAATAAAGATAATAGATGTTTCAACCTTTTGCTGAATTTCTTTCATTAATTCTAAAATTTGCGCCTGAATCGTTACATCTAGTGCTGTCGTCGGCTCATCGGCAATCAATAGCTTTGGATCTGCTGCGAGCGCCATCGCGATGACAACCCTTTGTCTCATCCCGCCACTAAATTCGTGCGGGTATTGCTTGATTCTTTTTTCAGGCATTGCAATTCCAACAAGCTCCAGTAATTCAATGGCTCTTTTTTCAGCCGCTTCTTTTGAAATTTGTTCGTGCTTGAACAGTACTTCTGTAATTTGCTTCCCGACTTTCATCGTTGGATTCAAAGAAGTCATCGGATCCTGGAAGATCATTGAGATGTCTTTTCCTCGAATGGTTTGCATTTGTTTTTCTGTTTTCTTGACGATATCTTGCCCATCAAACAGGATCTGTCCGCGCTTGAAATAACCCGGCGGCATCGGTATTAATCTCATGATGGCCTGTGATGTCACACTTTTACCAGAGCCAGATTCACCTACAATAGCAAGTGTCTCGCCTTTATTTAAGTGAAAGTTCACACCACGAATGGCTTGAACCTCTCCACCATATGTTTTAAATGAGATTGCAAGGTCTTTCACCTCTAGAATACGTTCACGTTCCATCCTAATCACTCCTTATTTACGCAACTTCGGATCTAAAGCGTCTCTTAGTCCGTCTCCAACCACGTTAAAACCAAACATTGTTATACAGATAAATGCGGCTGGGAACCATAATCTCCAAGGATAGTACGTCATGGCCGGAATTCCGTCAGACGCCATTGTTCCCCAGCTCGCTAATGGAGCCGGTACACCAAGTCCTAGATAGCTTAAGAATGCCTCCGTGAAAATAGCTGAAGGAATGGTGAGTGTCATTGTGACAAGAATTGGTCCCATTGAGTTTGGAATTAAGTGTTTAAATAAAAGTCTAGATGTTTTCGCACCTAATGTTTGTGCAGCAAGAACGTACTCTTGACTCTTTAATTGTAGAACCTGTCCCCGAACGATACGTGCCATGTTTATCCAGCCTACGACTGTCATGGCGAGGATAATTGTTAATAATCCTTTTGGCAGAACAACCATCATTAAGATAACCATTAATAGTGTTGGAATTGCCCATAAAACGTCTGCGATACGCATCATGACTTCATCTGTACGGCCGCCTTTGAACGCAGCAATACTTCCCCAGATAATACCGATGATCACGTCAAGGACCGCTGCAGCAAGACCGATGAAGATCGAAATTCTTGCCCCGACCCATGTACGGACAAACATGTCACGTCCTAAATCATCTGTACCGAACCAGTGCTCTTTTGAAGGTGGCTGGTCTGCATTCAGTAAATCGGTCGTCGAGTAATCATATTTAGAAAAAATCGGAACAAAGATGGCCAGCATCACAATAATAAAAATGATTGAAAGACCAACCATTGCAAGTTTATTTGCACGGAAGCGAAGCATAGCATCCTTCCATAAAGATAGACTAGGTTTAGAAATTTTTTCAGATTCTGCTGCGTCAGCTGTCGCAGGAACAAATAAATCTTTTCTCATCTCTTCCATGTGTTAGACCCCTTTCTTCGCCTTCGTCAGTTTAATTCTAGGATCGATAATACCGTAGAGGACGTCAACGACTAGAATACTGATTAATAGAATAATACTGTAGAAGACTGTGACACCCATGATGACGGTGTAATCACGGTTTGTAATACTTGTGACAAAGTGAGAGCCTAATCCAGGAATACCGAAAATCTTCTCCACGACAAAACTACCTGTTAACACTGAAGCAGCCATTGGTCCCATATATGTAATGACAGGTAACAATGCGTTTCGAATTGCGTGTTTAATCGTCACAGCTGATTTCGTTAATCCTTTCGCTCTAGCCGTTCTAATGTAATCACTGTTTAGAACTTCAAGCATACTTGACCGTGCAAGTCTAGCGATAAATGCCATAGGCATGAAGGAAAGTGCAATAGAAGGTAGTACGGTGCTGGCCCAAGACTCCCATCCTGCAACTGGGAAAATCGCTAAAACGCTTGCCTCAGATGCAAATACATATTGTAGCAGCGCAGCTAAAATGAAACTTGGAACTGAAATTCCAAAGATCGTTAAAATGGCAATCGTATAGTCCTGCCACTTGTTATGATAGAGCGCTGCAAGGACCCCAAACAATACACCAAATGCTAATGCGAGGAGAATTGCCTCAATTCCGAGGGTAAAGGAAACGGGGAATCCAGAACTGATTAAGTCATTTACAGTTTGTCCTTTATATTTAAATGAGGGACCAAAATCTAATTTTGCAACTGAACCTAAGTAGTTTACATATTGAACAAATAAGGGCTTGTCCAACCCGTAGTGCTCGTTTAGGTTTGCTTCAATTTCAGCAGGAAGTTTCTTCTCACCAGAGAATGGACCACCCGGTGCTGCCTGCATGAGAAAGAAAGTTGCAGTTACAATAACAAACAGTGTGATTAAAATATATATTAATCGCTTACCGATATATTTAAGCAACGGAATTGCACCTCCATGATTTTACAACATTTTCTCTAATCAGCAAGAAAGGTATATGGAGAGACATCCTCCATATACCTTAAGATCCTTGCCGTAGATCTCTTACACTATAATTCTTACTTTTCGAAATGTGCCCATTTGTATTGAACATCACCTAGTCCAGATACAACCACACCTTTTAGTTTTGGATCTTGTACCCAAAGCTGAGTGTAGAAGTAAATTGGTGCTATAGGCATATCGTTGATGATGATTTCTTCTGCTTTTTTCAGCATTTCTTCACGTTTCGTTTTATCTGTTTCTTTCGCAGAATCATTCAACAATTGTTTGTACTCTTTGCTTTCCCATCCAGTGTCGTTGTTTCCACCGTCTTTATCTTTGTAAAGCTCAAGGAAGTTCACTGGATCGTTGAAGTCACCTAACCAGCCCATACGTCCGATTTGGTAATCTCCGCTGTGGATCTTGTCGATGTATACGTTCCACTCAGAGTTATCAAGTTCAACTTTCACGCCTAAGTCTTTCTTCCACATTTCTTGAATTGCTTGTGCAATCTTTTGGTGGCCTTCATCTGTGTTGTAAGAAAGTTTCAATGCTGGAAGATCAGAAACTGACTTATAACCTAATTCTTTCACACCTTTTTCAAGAAATTCTTTCGCAGTTGCTACATCGTGATCTTTGAAGTAGCCAGTTTTGTTATCAGTGAATCCTTCCATTGTTGGAGGAACGATTGCCATAGCTGGCACTTGCTCACCTTGCGTAATTTTGTCAACGATCGCTTGACGGTTGATTGAGTATGCAAGGGCCTTACGGATGTTTGCATTGTTTAAAGGTTTTACTTCTGTGTTGAATTTGTAGTTATAGATACCTGCGATCGTTTGGATTTTAAGACCGCCTTCTTTTTTCAATGTTTTTAAAGACTCAGTTGGAAGGCTTCCAGTTGGTGAACCAGCCCAGTCAAGCTCGCCTTTTTTGAACATGCTAAGCTCAGTGTTTGTATCTTTGATCATAGACATGTTGATCTTTTTCAATTTCACAGTATCTTTATCCCAGTATTCATTGTTCTTTTCAAGCGTGATAGAACCGCCATGTTTCCATTTAGAAAGAACGAATGGTCCGTTAGATACGTAGTTTTCACCAGCATTTGTGAACCAGTTTTTATTCTTTTCAGCCACTTTTTTGTTGACTGGCATATACGTATAGAATGCAGTTAGTTCAGTAAAGAACGGTGTTGGGTTCTCTAGCTCAACTACAAGCGTTTTGTCGTCTTTAGCTTTAATGCCAACATCAGCAACTTTCGCTTTCCCTTTGTTCGCTGCTTCAGCACCTTTAATATAGTAAAGCTGGTAAGCATATTGAGATTCATTTTTAGGATCTAATGCCCATTTCCAAGCATATTCGAAATCTTTAGCTGTGACAGGGTCACCATTAGACCATTTTGCATCACGAAGTGTGAATGTGTATGTTTTACCATCAGCACTTGTTTTGATATCAGAAGCCATTGCATTTTCTGGCTTACCTTCAGCGTTAATTCTTGTTAATCCCTCAAAAGTCTGACGGATGACACTTCCTGAAGTTGAATCATTTGCCAATCCCGGATGTAGAGAAAAAGGCTCAGTGGAGATATTCACATTTAATGTTGTTTTAGCCTCTCCAGAACTGCTCGTGCTGTCGCCTGATTTGTTTCCGCTGAAACCACAAGCGCTTAATACAAGTGTGAAAATAAGCATTAAAGTAACAACAGACCAACGCTTTTTCAACTGTATTCCCCCTTATAATATGTTTTAGTTCAAAGGTCTCGATAGAAGATGAGATTCAGATTTAAGAAATAGCGTAAAAAAGTCCCTAAATAGCTTACTTTCTATTTCTTTTGTTTTTTCTGAATTTTCACTATGTAAAGAGCCTAGCACAAACGTGTGAACAAATTAATTATAATGAATAGAATAATTTATTGCAATATCAATTTCATATATTTTAAAAAAACGTAAATGGGGATAAAGAGGGATTTTTATAAACTAAAGTCTCAATCACTTCAACAAATTAAAGCGTAAATTGATTAAAATAATTTAACAAATTCAGCAGGAATAATGTTTTATACATATAATTAATCATCCTTTTTTAAAAAATTCTGACAGATAGTTGGTTTTTTATCTAAAATTTTAAGTGTCAAACGGCATGATGAGAAGGTCACATGAGGGCTTCGTGACTTTTTTATGGTCATCCTTTATAATAGATAGACATACTGTTGCGATGAAAAAGAAGAGTACATATATTCACCATTTACAGAGAGTCTGCGGCTGGTGGGAGCAGATAATGGCATGTATGGAATGGGCTTTGGAGCAGCTAACCGAACACTTTTAGAAGTAAGTAGGCTTAGACGGAGCAGTCTCCGATATCAACGTCTTGAGTGATTTCTTTGTGAAATAACAAGGGTGGTACCACGGTTCATTCGTCCCTTTTCTGTTGAAAAGTGACGGGTGGGCCTTTTTATATTGAAGAAAAGAGGTTTTAGTATGACAAAGAAGACAATTTTTTCTGGCATTCAGCCGAGCGGTTCTGTGACTTTAGGGAACTATATTGGAGCAATGAAGCAATTTGTCGATTTGCAGCATGATTATCATGGCTATTTTTGTGTAGTCGATCAACATGCGATTACAGTGAGTCAGGACCGGCTAGCTCTTCGCCAAAATATTAGAAGCTTAGCAGCTCTTTATTTAGCAGTTGGACTTGATCCAGAGAAGGCAACATTGTTTATCCAATCAGAGGTACCTGCTCACGCCCAGGCAGGATGGATGCTGCAATGTGTTGCTTATATTGGGGAATTAGAAAGAATGACCCAATTTAAGGATAAATCCGCTGGTAAGGAAGCGGTTGTTTCAGGCCTATTAACGTATCCCCCATTAATGGCTGGCGATATCTTATTATACGGTACTGATTTAGTCCCTGTCGGAGAAGACCAAAAGCAGCATCTTGAATTGACTAGAACGCTTGCTGAACGTTTTAATCGAAAATACAATGACATCTTCACTGTACCTGAAGTGAAAATTCCAAAAGAAGGCGCTCGGATTATGTCTTTAACAGATCCAACGAAAAAGATGAGCAAATCCGATCCGAACCAAAAATCCTTCATTACCTTATTAGATGAACCAAAGCAGCTAGAAAAGAAAATCAAAAGTGCTGTGACGGATTCAGAAGGCATCGTCAAATACGACAAAGAGAACAAGCCTGGTATTGCCAACTTGCTGACGATTTATTCTGTATTAGGTAACGTATCGATTTCAGAGCTGGAACAAAAGTACGAAGGCAAAGGGTATGGTGAGTTTAAAGGAGATCTTGCGAACGTAGTCGTTGATGCTTTAAAACCAATACAAGATCGGTACTATGAACTCATTGAGTCAGACGAGCTTGACCGCATTCTTGACGAAGGTGCTGAAAAAGCAAACCGCGCAGCAAACAAAATGCTGAAAAAAATGGAGAATGCGATGGGTCTTGGCAGAAAACGGAAATAAAAAAAGCTTGCAGCACATCACGCTGCAAGCTTTTTCTAATTCACTTTTGATTCGTTTTCCATTTCCCAAAGCTTTTCAAAAAACGGCTGTCCCTTAATCATTTTTTCACAAAATGCTAAATGATTCTCTGACCATCCATCAATGGTTTCATTGTAAAGCATGTTCCAAATCTCTTCGAATGACATTCGTTTGATTTGATTGTACATGCGCGGGTTCCATTCCGTATACCAATACGCAATTTCTGCTCTGTTTTGAAGACCTTTTAATTGATCGAGCGCCATAAACATTAGCTGCTTCAACTGTCTTTCTTTTCTCGTTAATCCGCTGATGTGCTGCGGCGGCAAAGACAAAATATGATACTCCTTCGCCGACTCAAGACTATCCAGAGAAAATTCATATTCCTCAGCCTTCACATCTTTCACCATCTCATACACCAATTGCTCCTGCCTTGGGATTAAGCGGCTTTTCCTCACAGGAATGGAATACCCAATCGTATCCACAGCAATAATCCGGATACCGTCCGTGACCACAAAGCAATACTCTAATTTACGCCGTTCATGATTTTTTCGAATATATGATTTCTCAAATACAGATTCTAGCAGCGTCTTCGGCAGCTCTGAAAGATCATTCTCTATGTAATCAAACAAAGGACTCTGCACCTTGAGTAAAGGCACTTGATCTAACAGCTCAACACTGTCCTCTTTGCGCCACTCATGAAAATGACACACATTGTAGCCATTTTCTTCCCCTTCAAACCAATTCACCCATACGTCATGAAGAAATAACATAACCAATCCCTCACTTTTTAAAAACTGTTGTCCACAGTATGGGCAAGGGATAGAGAAATTATTCCAACTTTATCAAAACTTCAAGCGGAGCGAATGATGGCGTGCATTTTTTTATTTTATAAAGAAAACAAAGTGCGTGTCGCAGAGTCCCTTTCATCTTGTCATAAAAAATGAGGCATTACTTTAGCTTTTTAGGATCAAGCGCATCTCTCAGCCCATCTCCTAAGAAATTAAAGCATAAAACGGTCAGCAATATCAGTAAACCTGGGAAGAGCGGATACCACCACGCTTGCACCATAATCGAGAAGTTTTGTGCATCTTGCAGCATGTTGCCCCAGCTTGCTGTTGGCGGCTGTATGCCAAACCCTAGATAGCTCAGCGTTGATTCGGCTAAAATGACGGAACCTACTTTAAGTGTAGCTGACACGATAATAGGACCGATACAGTTCGGTAAAATATGCGAAAAGATGATGACATGGTTTTTCGTTCCAATGGTTCTCGCCGCAAGTACGAATTCTCTTGTTCGTAGTGATAAGAATTCACTGCGGATCAGTCTCGCGGTTGTGGTCCAGCCGGTCAAAGCAAAGATTAATATCAATTTATCAATGCCCGGTTTGAAAATGGTGACAAGCGTGATCAATAGAAAAATGTCAGGAATCGACAATACCACATCAACAAATCTCATTAAGATAGAATCAACAAATCCTTTGAAATACCCTGCTACCGCTCCAACGACGGTGCCAATGGTGATCGCCCCGACCACTGAGACGAAGCCAACTAGCAGAGAGACCCTCGCTCCATAAAGCACCCTTGAGAAAATATCTCGGCCAAACTTGTCAGTTCCCATCAAATGCTCAGCACTTGGCGGCTGGAGCCGCTTCAATAAATCTTGCTGCTCTGGTGCATAAGGGGCAATCACTGGAGCGAAAATGGCTGAAAAGATAATGACCAATAAGATCACGGAGCCGGCAACCGCCAGTTTATTTTTGAAAAATTTCTCACAAAATAAACGCAGCATCGTCTCTGGCTTTGGCGGAAGACCCTCTTTTAATTTGAGATCAACAGGAGGTGTTCCCATATTAGGCTGTGCCAATTGTGCTTCAGCTCCCTTCTAATATTCAATACGCGGATCAACGATCGCATATAGAATATCCGCTATTAAATTTCCAACCACCACGAGCACTGCGGAAATAACAGTCATCGCCATAATGACCGGATAATCTCTCGAAAAGGCAGAATCGATGAACAGCTTTCCAAGCCCTGGCCAAGTGAAAATTTGTTCCACCACGACTGCGCCGCCAATAAAGGATGGAACCATCAATCCGAAAATCGTAATGACAGGCATAAGACCGTTTCTTAACCCGTGCTTGAAAATGACTTTGTTTTCTCGAAAGCCTTTCGCTCTTGCGGTGCGAATATAATCCTGCCTCATGACATCAAGCATACTCGACCTTGTGTACCGGGTGAGCCCTGCCATATCAGCAGTTGCTAAAACAAAGGCTGGTAAAATGATGTGATGGAGCCGGTCAAACACATTAAAATCGGCATTTAAGGTAGAAACACCGCCTGTCGGGAACCATCCTAGATTCACAGATAAAACCATAATCAGAATGAGTCCAAACCAAAAGTTCGGAATAGCCAGTCCGATAAAAGATGTAACCGTAATGCCATAGTCAAGCTTTGTATATGGACGTTTTGCTGAAAGAACACCAAATGGGATGGCGATAATCAGTGCGACTAATGTAGAAAAGATCATGAGGATGAGGGTATTTGGCAGCCGGGCAAAAATCAAATCAGCCACGGGCGTTCCCTTTTTAACAATGGAAGTGCCAAAGTCACCTTGAAGCATATTGCCAAGCCATTTCATATATTGCACATATTCAGGATCGTTCAAGCCGTACTTATCAATAAAGGCTTCCCGGTCTGCGGCACTAATGGTCGGGTCCATCATGAGTGACATTGGATCGCCTGGTGCTGCTTTCATAATGGCGAAGGACAAAATAGTAATCCCAAATAAGATGGGAATGGAAAGCAGTGTCCTTCTAATGATATATGTAACCATATGCACAACTCCTTTTTCATCGGATCGCCATACTGTGATGAAAAAGGGCTAAAATAGTCTTTATTTTAGCCCTCTGTCTTCATTGCAGCGTGATATGAGAACCCTTAAAATCTAACTGGTGCTTGGTGAATGAAATCATCGTGAGCACCAGCGCGCCGGACTGACGCCGAATAGAAGGGTTTGTCTTCACGCTGAAAGGGGAGACCCCCCCTCTTCACTAACAGCCTACTGTTCAATCCACCATTTCTCGATTTTGTAATACTCATCTTTCGGGTGGTAAGAGTAGCCTTGGAGATTAGATGGCATCGCGCGATGTGAGTTGGCATAATAAAGGAACGTATATGGCTGATCTTCTGCGATCAGTTCATAAATTTTTTCATATGCCTTTGAATATTCTTTTCGATCGCTTAAGTTCTTAGCATCCACTAACAGCTTATCGACCTCTTCATTTTTATACCAGATGTTATTCAAGCCTTTTTCTGACTGGCTTGAGTGGAAGATGCTGAATTGATCAGGGAATGTGGCAAGGCTCCAGCCGAGCAGCAGCGCATCGTAATCCCACTTAGGCGGTGTCGTCTGCTCAATGAGTGCACTGAATTCCACAATTTGCGGCTTCGCTTCAACACCAATTTCTTTGAGCTGCTGCTGGACAACGACAGCGATGTCTTCACGGACTTTGTTTCCTTGGTTGGTCTTTATGACAAAGGAGAATTTTTTGCCGTTCTTATCAAGATAGCCATCTCCATCTGTATCCTCCCAGCCCTCTTCTTTCAGTATCTTTTTCGCTTTTTCTTGATCAAACTCAAATACTGGAACACGATCATTCTTCGGATAGTTCCATGACAGCGGACTTTCTGGAATGTTGGCTACTTTGCCGTCTCCGTCTAACACTTGATCGACAATCGTTTGACGATCAATGGCATGTGTCAGCGCTTGGCGGACCTTTTTACTTTTAAAGAGATCATTTTTCTGGTTCCAGCCAATGTATGAATAATTGAGCCCTAGATCAGATTCAATTTTAATGTTGCTGACTTTTTCAGCTGTTTGCAGCTCTGCTCCCGGTACAGCAAAGAAATCAATATCGCCTGCTGACAGCTGGGCAATCGCTGCATTCTGATCAGGAATGGTTTTAATCGTGACGGTATCAAGGTATGGACGTCCATCCCAATAATCGTCAAAGGCTTCTAGTTTAACGTAGTCTCCTTCTTTCCACTCGGCAAATTTAAATGGACCTGAACCAATTGGATTTTTTCGGTTAAATTCATTTTCACCGAGATCCTTTACAGGCACATCACCTAAAATATGCTTAGGCAAAATGCCATAGCTTCCTAATGTGACATTATAGAAATAGGGATCTTTTTTATTGAGCTTGAATTCGATTGAGTAATCCCCTGTCTTTTTAACGGAATCTAATACTTCAAAGCCTGATCCGCGCTCTCCATTGTAGTCCTTATTGATCGGAATGCTGTATGTAAACACAACATCATCAGCCGTCAGTTCTTCACCATCATGAAACTTTACGCCTTTTTTAATGGTCACATCAAACTGCTTGCCGTCATCAGATTCTTTAATATCCTCTGCCAGCGATAGCTGAGGGTTCAGCTTTCCGTCAGTTTGAAGTAAGAAGCTGTAGATTCTTTCCTCAATATCAGAGCTTGCCACGTCTGTTGAATACAGCGAGTTAAATAACGTAGGCTCTGCAATTGAACCGATGACAAGGTCTCCGCCTTGTACAGGTTTTCCAGTTGATTTCTTTTCACTGTCTCCAGATGTTTTATTTCCACTAGAGCAAGCCGCAAGCATGAGTGTAAAGATCAGCAGTAAACTGACCAAAATGGGTTTTCTATTTCTACCTTTCATATACAATTCCCCCTATCCTTTTTTAGAAATGACGACAGATGCCGCTTCATCCCCCCTCTCAAAGATGAGATCTTCCAAGCTGATTAAGCGTCGTAGAGGTGGCAGGCAACGAAGTGGTTTGTTTTTAATTCCTGAAATGCTGGTATTTTTTCTTTACAGATTTCCTTCGCATGCGGGCATCTTGTGTGAAATACGCAGCCTTTTGGCGGATTCGCAGGACTTGGCAGATCGCCTTGAAGCATGATACGTTCTCTTTTAATCTGACCCTTTTTACGGGTAACAGGAACAGAAGAAAGCAGTGCCTGTGTATATGGATGGAGCGGTTCATCATACAGGCTGTGCTTATCGGCAAGCTCCATCATTTTGCCCAGATACATCACGCCGACTCTATCACTAATGTGCCTGACCACACTTAAATCGTGAGAGATAAATAGATATGTCAGGTCAAATTCCTCCTGAAGCTCCTCCATCAGATTAATCACCTGCGCCTGAATGGATACATCAAGTGCTGATACCGGCTCATCTGCGATGATCATTTCGGGATTCATGGCAAGCGCACGAGCGATGCCGATTCGCTGCCTCTGCCCGCCAGAAAATTCGTGAGGGTAGCGATTTGCAAAGCTTGGATGAAGGCCCACCTTTGATAAAAGCTGTTCTACTTTTTCATTTCTTTCTTTTAAGGAATATAAGTGATGTGTTTTGTAGGGTTCTTTGATGATGCTTCGAAGTGTTTTTCTAGGGTTGAGTGATGCAAAGGGATCTTGAAAAACCATTTGGATGTTTTTTCGTGTTGATTGTCTTAGCTTTGATTCTGATACGCGGGAGATATCTTGCCCTTTAAAAAAGATTTGACCGTCAGTTGGCTGATATAAGCGAATCATTGTCCGGCCTAGTGTAGATTTACCGCACCCTGACTCCCCAACAATGCCTAACGTTTCACCTTTATAAATCTTCAAGTCTATGCCGTCAACAGCTTTGACTGCACCGACTTTCTTCTGAAAGACGCCCGCTTTAATCGGAAAATGTTTTCGGATCTGTTTCAGTTCAAGGATGGTTTCTTTCTCTGTTAGATCTGTTGGCTGTGGTTGATTTTGAGCAAGGGTCATGTATGGTCTGCCTCCTCATATAAGAAGCATCTGACGCTTCTGCCATTCTCAAATGTCCTCAGCTTAGGCAGCTCTCCTAGGCAGCGCTCCTTCACTTGCGGGCATCTAGGAGCAAAGCGGCAGCCGGCTGGAAGCTGATCTGGCGCAGGGACATTCCCTTTTATCGCCCTTAACGGCTGTATGTCTCCGTCAATGACAGGAATCGATTCAAGCAGCCCTTCTGTGTAAGGATGAAGCGGTTGATCAAATAATTCTTCGGCGGTCCCATTTTCAACAACCTGTCCGCAGTACATGACAATGACTCGATCTGCCACTTCAGACACGACACCTAGATCATGAGTAATGAGAAGAATAGATGTACCAAATGTCGTGCATAAATCTTTCATCAATGTGAGCACCTGGGCTTGAATCGTTACATCTAGGGCAGTTGTCGGTTCATCTGCAATGAGAAGCTTCGGATCGCAGCTTAGCGCAATGGCAATCATCACTCTTTGCCGCATGCCGCCTGATAAACGGTGCGGGTAATCTTTGATGATTTGTTCCGGTCTGGAAAAACCAACAATCTTCAGCAGATCAATCGCTTTTTTCGTCGCTTCTTTTTTTGAAAGTTTTTTGTGATAGATGAGGATTTCTGTTATTTGTTCCCCGATGGTTAGGACGGGATTAAGTGAGGTCATGGGTTCCTGAAAGATCATAGATACATCATTACCACGAATGCTGCATAATTCCTTTTCACCATATGTAACTAGGTCCTTTCCATCAAGCTTGATGGAACCGTCCATAATTTTTCCACCAGTGCCGTTTATCAACCCCATAATGGATAAGGACGTAATGCTTTTACCAGATCCAGACTCACCGACTAACGCGACAGTTTCTCCTCTGTTGATGCTGAAATCAACGCCATCAACAGCAGGTATCGGTTCTTTTTTTCGAAAAAAATATGTTTTTAAGTTTTGCACTTCGAGCAGCTTGGTCATTCATTCGCCCCTTTCTCCATAGACAATAGAAATGAATAAAAAATTCTGTCTTTTTTGAATAAAAAGAATTATCAAAATTTATATTTGTATATTATTACATTGTTATGACGAAATCAAGGAGAATTTAGTAAATTTGTAATATGTCTCTTTTTATGTCAATCATTCACTTTATGAGTCTACCGCCTTTAAAAAAGTTTCGGACGGCTCTGCAATCATAGACTCCTCGCTGATTCGGTGCTCACTGAAATACTTTTTCACGATATAAAACCCGGTGGCGTAACCAAGCATTTTGGGGTAGTTCCCTTTTCCATAAAGGAGGTTCTGTATCAGTCTTTCGTCGTCCTGCACTTTTTGATCAAGATGACTGGATACCCATTTCTTATACAAGTGCTGAAGCTGCGTTTCGTCATAGAGAGTGGTCCATTTGGCTGTATAGCTTTCTCCGTATCTATGATACACAGCATATTCAGCGAGCCCCTCCATCATGATTGTATCAAGGAATGTAAAATCTTTTTCTTCTTTCGTGAGAAAATGCAACCTGCATACATGGTGATATTCATGAGTCAGCAATGTACCGATACGTTCTTTCGGAGTATTTGGCGACAAAAAGAGAAAGACCTTGTCGTCAAATGCCATGCCGGATTGATAATAAAATTGTTCTCTAATTTCTTTGCTGCTCTCATTGACTGGCAAAATAAAGACAGGAATGTCAGGGCCTTTCCACTGCTTTTGCAGCGTTTGGTATTCTTTCATGACGAGCTGGAAGTACCCTTTTTCTTTGAGCTTGTCGATCATGTCTTTGCATGATCTAAAAGACCGAATCATTCCGTGATGCTGCAGGTGGGAGAGAATAGAGGACCATTCTTTTTCCTCTGCCCCTTTAAAATAAGGAATAAAGCGCGATGCCAGCTCCTGAAATGATGATGATTGATGAATGAGATATTGTGTATTGACTAGACCCATACCGCTAAACACCTCCATTTTCATCATATGCAAAAAAGCGGCGATCTGTTTATAGATCGCCGCCTTCTTAGGAAATATTACGCTTCGTATTTTTTAAAGATAATTGTCGCATTATGTCCGCCAAAGCCAAGTGAGTTACTTAGAGCCACTTGTACTTCTTTTGAACGTGCTTCTTTTGCCACATAATCAAGATCACATTCTTCATCCGGTGTTTCAAGGTTAATGGTTGGAGGAATGACGCTGTCTTTAATCGCAAGAACAGAGAAAATAGCTTCTACTCCGCCTGCTGCGCCAAGTAAGTGACCTGTCATTGATTTTGTCGAACTGATGGCAAGCTGATTCGCATGCTCTCCGAACACTTCTTTAATGGCCATTGTTTCAAATTTATCATTGTAAGGTGTGCTTGTTCCGTGGGCATTGATATAATCAATTTCTTCCACAGACAAACCAGCATCTCGAATCGCTTCTTTCATTGCGCGGACGCCGCCTTCTCCGTTTGGAGCCGGCGCTGTAATATGATACGCATCTCCAGTTGAACCATATCCAACAATTTCTGCATAAATTGTCGCACCGCGTTTTAACGCATGCTCGAGTTCTTCAAGAACGACAATCCCTGCACCCTCTCCCATAACAAATCCGTCACGGTTTTTGTCAAATGGACGGCTTGCTGTCTCTGGATCAGGATTTGTCGAAAGAGCTTTGTTCGCACAGAAACCAGCAAATGACATTTTTGTTAACGGCGCTTCTGTTCCGCCTGTGATCATCGCATCTGCATCTCCGCGCTGAATGACTTTAAATGCATCACCAATTGAGTTTGTCCCTGTTGCACATGCTGTCACTGTACAAGAGTTAACCCCTTTTGCGCCAAGTGCAATTGAAATTTGGCCTGTTGCCATATCTGGAATCATCATTGGAACGAAGAATGGGCTTACGCGTCTTGCTCCTTTATTTGAATACACTTCAAACTGCTCTTCAAATGTTTCAAGTCCGCCAATACCAGACCCAACCCATACACCAACACGCGGTGCGATTTCATCTGTGATTTCAAGACGTGAATCTTCTAGCGCCTTTTGAGCAGCAACGACTGCATATTGCGTGAAGCGTGCCATTTTTCGTGCTTCTTTTTTCTCCATGTAATCTTCAATGTTAAAATCTTTTAGTTCTGCTGCTACTTTTGCGGTATATTCACTTGAATCGACACGTGTGATTGGTCCAACTCCTGATACACCTGCTACAGCATTTTTCCATGTTGACTCTACATCGTTGCCAAGAGGTGTCAAAGCACCTAATCCTGTAACAACTACTCGTTTTTTATCCATTAATTTGTGCACCTCACTCTTTTATCGGCCCCATCGCATAGCGATTGCGCCCCACGTTAATCCGCCACCAAAACCAACCATTACAATCACATCGCCGTCATGAATTTTTCCGGCTTCGATTTCTTCACATAGTGAAATTGGAATAGATGCTGCTGATGTGTTTCCATACTTATGGACCGTCTTCGACATTTTTTCAACTGGCAGCTCTAGGCGTTCGCGGGCTGCTTCCATAATGCGAATATTTGCTTGATGCGGAATCAAGAAGTCAACGTCTTCTTTTGATAGTCCAGCTTTTTCGATGACGTTTACGCTTGACTCGCCCATTTGTCTTACAGCAAATTTAAATACTTCTCGTCCATTCATGATTGTATGATCTTTTTCATCTAAGTACAAGTGCTTCCCGCCTCTTCCATCGGCTCCAAGCTCAAATGAGAGAATTCCTTTCCCTTCGCTGACCTCTCCTAACACAGCAGCACCTGCTCCATCTCCAAACAGAACAGCTGTATTGCGGTCATCCCAGTCGGTAATGCGAGAAAGCTTTTCAACGCCAACGACGAGCACGTGCTTGAACGTACCTGATTCGATAAATTGTTTTCCAGTAACAAGCCCATACATAAAGCCAGCACACGCAGCGCTAATATCCATTGCACATGCTTTATGTGCACCGAGCTGCTCTTGAATCATACAAGCGACTGTCGGAAATGCTTGATCTGGCGTGACTGTCGCCACAAGAATCATATCGATATCTTCTGCAGCCACATCTGCGTCAGCTAATGCTTTTTTTGCAGCAGCAAGCGCCATATGAGATGTATTGACATCATCAGAAGCAATTCTTCTTTCTTCTATACCTGTTCTAGTACGAATCCATTCGTCAGAAGTTTCAACCATTTTTTCTAAATCAAGATTTGTTAACACTTTTTCAGGTATATAGCGGCCAAGGCCAATAATTCCAGCATTCATTGAATAAGACTCCTTTTACTCATACGAGCATGTGATATTGTGATCTTATATTAGTATCTGGTACTAATTTTACCTTATTTTTTTCTCCTTGGCAATACAAACGTCTAACCTTTCCTCTCACTTTTTTCATAGATTATTGATATACCGATAGTAGAAAGGAGCATGTGATATGGCGCAAAAAGATATTTTTTCGGCTATGATGTTTGGCCAGCCGCTTGAAAAGGAGAAAAGCAAGACAGAAGCAAAGGAGGAACGTGAGGAGACATCTCCAAGTGAAGACTCAATTGATTACATGCATGTCATGAATCAAATTGGGAACATTATGAACTCCATCGATGAACTGAAGCCTGTGTTTAAAGATGTTGGCCCTATGATTAGTGCCTTCAAGAAAAAATTATCATAAAAAAAGCCACTATTCTGTGGCTTTTTCTGATTCTGCATCTGCTTTCCCAAGCTCATATGCCTCTTGCATGACAGATGTAAACAATGATAAAAGCGGCTGAAGAGCTTCGGGCTCAAGCTGAATACCCGCTTTATCTAATTCTTCTTTTGCCTGCGGAAAATACTTCATGGCAATTTGTAAAAACTCCATCGATTTTTCGTGCTGCATCGTCGTATCCTCACTTTTCATTTGGCAGTTTGCCAGTTTTTTTGTAAGTCGCAATATCACTTTCAATATCTTTCACAAAAGCACGGTCAATGGTGGAACTAAATTTCCCCATTTCGATCACTCCTTCTTTAAAATCAAAGGAGTAGTCACCTTGTTCGTTTAGCTTGCCTTCATTAAATTTCTTCGCAATAATAGTGTACGCTTTATCCACATGCTGGACTGTGCTTGTTAAGACGGTATGACTGCCGAGGTTGGATTGATCAGTGACATATCCGATCGCTGATAAATTATCGGCTTTGATTTGTTCAATGACAGGGATATTATAACCATCGCCTGCTGGATATACAACATCTACGCCCTGCTTTTTCAATTTTTGATAGAGCTCCACGGCTTTGTCCGCATCATCCCAGTTTTCGACAAACTCGGCAAGCACTTGTACATGTTCATCTTGATATTTTGCACCTTTGATAAAGCCATCTACTTCGCTTTGCCAATCATATGTAGCAAGAATACCAATCTTTTTTGATTTTGACATATGTGCTGCTGTCATGCCTCCGAAAAAGCCCATCGCTTCACCTTTAAACGTCACATTCGCGACATTATCCGCCTGAGGCTTGTTTCCATTTACCGTGATAAATTGTGTTTTCGGATAATCTTCACTAATTAAGTTGAAAATTTCGCTGTATTCATTGCCATGGCCAATAATCAAATTGACTCCTTTTTTGTGAAATTCTTCAATGGCATCAACGATTTTCTCTTTGTCGACCATTCCTTCCTTATAATAAACATCTACACCAAATGTTGATTGAATATTTAATAAGCCTTTATAACCTTTCGTTCCCCAAACTTGATCATTAATTGTATCGGGGACGAGTAAACCCACCTTCTCAATCTGTCCTTTTAAAGGTGCCTGTGAGCAGGCAGATAATAGGAGAAGGAACGAAAAGATCATGACAAGCCGCTGATACTTCATGCCATGTTCAACTCCCTTTGCCACATGCAGGCATGAACCTGTATGTTAAATATAGGTTTATTTTATACTGAAAAAAGATAAGATGGAAGATCATTCTTGCTTTTTGTCGAAAAATGTTGAGTTTTGTCTTTTCCATTCTACCATCATTTCTTCTGCTTGTTTGTCATCCGTTTGTCTTTCTACCTTCAATTCATGTGTTTCCTGTCTTTGTTCAGTGCCCGATGCCCACTTGAACAAATCCCTTACCACATCTTCTACAAAAAATGCTTCATCACGCTTAGTTCTTTCTTTATTAAGTGCCCATGGTCCGAACATGCGAGGGAGAATAACAGCCGGCACATTCTGATTGGACGATTCGTCTTCGGGTTTTTCGTAAAGAACCCGGTACATGCCATGCTTCGCTTTCATGTCTTTGTGTCGTTTATCTGATTCCTCTGATTGAATAAAGATGAGGTCATACGTGTCTTTTCCATCCTGAAGGTCAATGACACGGAAGAGATCATTTCTGCCGAGCCACATCATTCGCTCTTCTAATAACATCTTTTGCTCTTCTGTATGATCATGAGGACATGTGATATCCACTTGAATGCCCTCTTTCATCATATATTCACACAGCGCTAGACCAAAAAATTCATCTGCCCCTATGATCAGTCCTGTTTCCATGTTCATGTCCCCTTTTTTAGCTTATCGAATAAAAAGAAGAGCCCTTTCCATGAAGGGCTGTTATCATCCTATTCATCACAATTCTCTTTCATGCGATTTATAAAACTTGTGAATGGATTGAAAGATTCTTCTCGGATGATCAAACATATGCAAGGTGAGATCGATCTGACAATGCTCTGGATTCTTCATATGCTGATCTATAAAAGGCTTTGCATGCAGTTCATATGCATACGGTGCGCCGTTTAGTCTTTGCCATATGTGAATCGGTACATGAGCAGAATGAACAGGGCAAGCAGGGAGCGGGTACGTTTCCGCTTCCTTTTCAGAGCAGCCGTAGCTTTTCGCTAATTCTTTGATCAGCTGTTTATAAAAGAATTTGTGTTCCTTTTCTCTTTCTCGTTGTGCATAGAGATGCAGACATGGATTCACGAGCGCAATGGACCTTAGCACTTCTGGCATCTCTTCAGCAAGGCTCATGGCAACGAGTGCGCCCATCCCCTCTGCCAGCACATGAATTTCCCGGTTTAATATTTCTTGTTTTAATGTGTGATGAACGAGCTGCTTTGCACTAAAAACAGCATCTTCGCATCCCCAGTGATTCCCATGAAGATGACTATTAAACAATGTATATCCTTCATCCTTTAAGGCAGTTAAAAGCTGGTTTCTTCCATAGTGCTGAATCCAGAATGATGTATTTTCCTGCACAAAGTGATTTCGGTCACCGAGGATAAGAATGCCAAAGCCATTTGGTTTTTGAGGAAGGTGAATGACGTTCCACTGGGAACCAAGCTGGAAAAACCGTTCGCTTACACCCATATGGCCAGCCTCCTTTCAGTGATTCTGCTTTCTATGATATGAACAACAACTCTTGTAGGAATAAGGAAATCCCCTAAAGAGAGAAGAATTCTTTTTATTTTTATAGCAGAAGGTCTTAAAATGGTCACATAAAGGCTAAAACAGTCTTTTCCCCTCACTCGTATCTATGGTATGATAATCAATAGATTGTTACATAAAGGACGGTGGGATTATGCATTATATTATCACCCTCATTTGGACTTTTCTGCTGACACATATGGCTGGTTACATCGTTGCCTCGATGAATGGCGCTGCTTATGACTTTACTTTGACTTCTATTCTTGCAGTGGTGTTTACGGTTATTTTATTCATCTTTGCTGAAGTAAGTCCAATGAAAGAAACGGAAAGTTCAACAAAACACTCTTAATACGTAAGACTTGATTGCTGAGGAAGAGCTAAAATGATGTTGATTTTAGCTCTTTTTCTTTTTGATTGAAAAGCGGTACGCTAAAACCCCCTGCAGCCACAGGGGGTTTTTTTATCGATTACACCTCGACGGTTTCGGACTTCTGTTTGTCTGCTGTCAAATGGCTTTTCGCAAGCCCTGTAAACAGGAAGATCGCGATACCAGATAAAATTTCAAGGACCCCACCGCCAGCAATGACAGGTCCTGCTCCAAACCTTTCTGCCAGAACACCTGATACGACAGCTGCAAGCGGGAGAAAAACATTTGATGAAGCATTGATCACGGCGTATACTTGCGGCTGATCGTCTTGGTCGACAGACGTTTGAATAATGACCATTTCCGGTACATTGATCGCACTAACGGCGGCACCGAATATAAAGGATGCAAGTAGAACGACCGGCAGCCATGTACTCATCCCTGTGATAAAGAACGCAGCTCCTTCAATCATACCAGCGACAATAAAGAACAAACCAAATCTCTTAATTTTCACTTTCGCTAGAGCAAAGCCCATCATAAACGCGCCGACTGCGGCAACACCTCTTAAAATGGAATACACCATGGAATCGCTTTGCAGTGCTTCTGCTACGTATACAGCAGATAGTGCCTGCCACGGTGCTGCGGCGACATTCATTAAAATACAATACAGCGTCAGTGCAAATAAAATGTGATGATTTTTGACGACGAGAAAACCTCTTTTTAAGTTATACAAATATGTATTCTTTGCTTGTTTAATGCCTGCTGCTTTTTCTTCATCGGTTTTCTTTAGTTTGACGCCGATAATAAACAGGCCGGATATGATGAATAAGGCAGTGGTGATGAGTAGGGTATCTGCAGGTCCGATTAATTTGACCAAGAGACCAGCCACCATGACTGCTGCAAGTGCGACAATCTCAAAAGAAGATTGCAGGATGGCATTTGCTTTTTGAATCAGATGCTTCGGAACAATCTGCGGTAAAATGGCCACAGAGGCTGGATTATATGCTGCACCTGTTGCCGATTGAATAACCATTAATGAGATCAATAACCATAAAGGCAATAGATGCGAAAAATGCAGAAGCGGAATAATGAGTACAATTGTTGCTCGAACGACGTCTGAAGCGAACATCCATTTAGACAAATGGTGCTTTTTCATAAGAGGTCCTAGTATTGGGGCTAACAAAGATGAAGGAAGAACGGTTACTGCTAGGAGAAGTCCTGTACCGAGTGCTCCATCCCCTCTCAAAATCAATAGCCAAAGGACGGATGTAAAAGCAAAACTTTCTCCTGTGTTTTTAATCAGTCTTGATATGAATAATGAGGTGAAGCGTTTATTCCAAACACTTTCACTGAGATTCGTCTTTTCCATCACACAAATCCTTTCAACAATATATTCCAATTACATATTTTACCTTAAATTTTCTTTTTTTTATACTGTTTTTTGAAAATTGGAACTTAATTGATTTTTATTATAAAGAAAAAAGAGGCATGACACATGCCTCTAAAGACTTATTCCTTCTGACTCTTAGTCAATTGCTTATGGCTTTCTTTGGTAGGTCCAAACACGATTATGGTTCGAGTTATCCGGAAAGACGTCGCCTGCTTGAAGCTTAATCTTTAAAGGATCTTTCACCATACTGCCGGTTTCACCGATCTCGATATACACACCATTATTCGGTGCTTTATTCCCTGATTTAAATTGATGCTTCTGACCCATTCCCATCCTCCTTTCTCGATGATGTTATTATGTCCCGTCACTTGCCTCTCCAATCCTTTATGCAAAAAGTCCCTGCTCCTACGAGTCAGGGACACTTTTCATTTAATTGGTTTGTTGATACATGAGCTCTTTGATTAACGCTTTTTGTACATGCAAACGGTTTTCTGCCTGCTGAAAAACTTTTGAGTGCGGCCCGTCAATAATGTCTGCTGTCACTTCTTCTCCGCGGTGTGCCGGGAGACAATGAAGGAAAATATAATCCTTTGCTGCATAACTCATTAGTTCGTCATTGACTTGATATTCTTTAAATTCAGCAAGACGTTTCTCTGTTTCTTCTTCCTGCCCCATGCTTGTAAACACATCGGAATAAATGACATCTGCATCTTGAACAGCAGCGACAGGGTCTGTCGTAACGATGACTTCTGCGCCTGATTGTTTTGCAAACTCACGTGCCGTGTCTGTTACTTCTTGGAGCGGTTCATAGCCTTCTGGTGATGCAACAGCAATGTCACAGCCTAGCTGCGCACAGCCAACCATCAAGGAGTGAGCCACGTTATTTCCGTCACCAATATAGGCTACTTTGATTCCTTTTAATGTTCCTTTTACTTCTTTGATTGTCAATAAATCAGCAAGTGCCTGACATGGATGGGAGTAGTCAGTCAGTCCATTGATGACAGGAATAGACGCGTATTGTGCTAGCTCCTCGACCTTCTCATGTTCAAAGGTCCGAATCATAATGCCATCTACATAGCCAGACAGCACTTGTGCCGTATCACTGATCGTTTCTCCTCTGCCAATTTGCAAATCATTTGAGCTGAGGAAGAGCGCATGTCCTCCTAGCTGCGTCATTCCCGCTTCAAACGATACACGGGTTCTAGTTGACGATTTTTCAAAGATCATCGCTAACGTTTTCCCTTTGAATAAATCCTGATAGGGATTTTGTTTCATTTCTTCCGCTTTTTCAATTAAATAAGCAATGTCATTGATTGAGAAATCTTTTAACGATAAAAAGTCTTTTCCGTATAATGCCGGTTGCACGTCGACTTGACTCATGCCGTCACTTCCTTTTTATATAATTCTTTGAGCGATACTGGTGATACATCTCCATTTTTCCCTTGCAGGAATGCTTGAGCTGTTTCATCTTCGGTTAGAACTTGGACGCCATGTGTGAGTGCTTTTACACGCTGCTCTTTTGCCTCTTCATCTTCCCCTAAATGGATATGAAGCGACTTATCTTCGTTTTGCAGCCAAGTTTCAAAGCTGTCCGTCCAGACGTCAAAGCCTGCATGTTTCGCTTTATCTACCAATTGTTCACTGCCTTTTATAAAGAGGCTGCCTTTCTGATGCCAGATTGACGCAAACACTTTTTTCAAGGCGCTTTCGGCGTTCTTGCCTACACACATTCCTTCTCCTGTCGCTTTCATTTCAGGTGTCAGCTTTAAGTCAATATCTTGAATGGCATGTGATGAGAAGACTGGGAATTTGACCGCTGTTCCCCCTTTGTTTTTCGTTACAGGGTTCAGTTCTTCAAGCGTCGCACCCGCTAATAATTGAGTCGCAAGCGGAATCATGTCAATGCCCATTACTTTGCTGACGACTGGAACCGTCCGGCTTGCCCGCGGATTTACCTCTAGTACAAGCGCCTGATCCCCTTTGATCACAAATTGGATATTCATAATGCCCTTAAACGCTAATTTCTTCGCTATTTGTTCGGACGCAGTATGCACCTGCTGTTTGATGTCTTCGCTGATGGAGACACTTGGTAAAATGGCAAAGCTGTCACCTGAATGGACGCCCGCTTTCTCTATATGCTCCACGATCGTTGGAATGAAGGTCGTTTTTCCGTCAGAAATCAGATCCACTTCAACTTCTTTTCCAGTGACATACTCATCAATTAAGATCGGGTACGGCAAATGATCTGGCTGATCAAGCAATGATGTCAAATGTGCTTCTGACTGGACAACGATCATCCCCATTCCGCCAATGACATACGATGGGCGAATTAACACAGGGTAACCAATGATTCTGGCATGTGCGAGTGCTTCTTCTTTTGAGTCAGCCGTATTTCCTTCTGCATGAGGAAGATTCAGTTCATCAAGAAGCTGATAGAACAAATCACGATCTTCGAGCGCATCTAGCGTGTCAAAGGATGTACCTAACAACGTGACACCGGCTTTTTCTAAGCCTTCTGCTACATTGATGGCAGTCTGTCCGCCAAATTGGACGATGACGAAATCAATTTTTTCTGCTTCGACAACGTTTAAGATGTGCTCTAATGTAATGGGTTCAAAATATAAACGATCTGCGATCTCATAATCCGTACTGACCGTCTCTGGATTGTTGTTCATCATGATGGTTTCAAAGCCAAGCTTTTGCAGGGTAAGAACGCCATGAACTGCACTATAGTCAAACTCGACTCCCTGCCCAATTCGAATCGGACCAGAGCCAATGATGAGTGCACGTTGCTTTGTTTTCTCCTGATGCTCTCCATCACTTTTGCCAAAGTATGTGGAATAGAAGTAGTTCGTTTTTGCATCAAATTCTGCCGCACATGTGTCGACAATTTTAAATGAAGCCGTAATGTCATATTCTTGACGAAGCTGTCTAATGGCCTCTTCACTGTGGCCTGTAAGAAGAGCAATCGTTTCATCAAGGAAGCCCTTTTCCTTTACCTTTTTCAAGGTGTCTTTTGAGAGCGTTCCCTCATGGTTCTTCAATTCCTGTTCGAGAATGATCATATTCTTGAACACATGTAAGAAGAATAGATCAATTTTCGTCGCTTGATGAATCGTTTCGACCGTTTCTTGTCTTGAAAGAAGCTCCATGACAGCGAAGAAACGTCGATCGTCTGGTGTTTTGATCAGTTCAAATAGTTGTTCAGTCGATTGGTCTTTCAATTCTGGCAGATGGAAGCCCTTTGTTTTGATTTCAAGGGAGGCGACGGCTTTTTGAATGGCTGACTCTAAATTACGGTCAATCGCCATGACTTCGCCAGTCGCCTTCATTTTTGTTCCTAATTGACGATCTGCCTGTTTAAATTTATCAAACGGCCAGCGTGGGAATTTCACGACGACATAATCGAGTGCCGGCTCGAAACTAGCATAAGTTGTGCCTGTGAGCGGGTTTTTGAGTTCGTCTAGTGTGTAGCCTACCGCAAGCTTTGCCGCCATTTTAGCAATTGGATAGCCTGTTGCTTTTGAGGCAAGAGCAGATGAACGGCTGACCCGTGGATTCACCTCAATGACAAAGTATTCTTTACTGAGTGGATCAAGGGCGAATTGGATGTTGCATCCGCCGACTACATCCAGTGCTGAAATGATTTTCAGGCTCGCTGAACGAAGCATTTGATAATCCTGGTCTGTTAATGTTTGGGAAGGTGCAACGACAATCGAGTCTCCTGTATGCACACCAACTGGATCGATATTTTCCATATTACAAACCGTAATACACGTATTTTGACGGTCTCTCATGACCTCATATTCGACTTCTTTAAAGCCAGCGATGCTTTTTTCAACTAAACACTGATGAATCGGGCTCGCTAAAAGGGCTCCTTCAATGAGCGGTTTAAACGCTTCTTCTGTTAAAGCAATTCCGCCGCCCTTTCCGCCAAGTGTGTATGCTGGTCTTAGGATGACTGGGAAGCCTACTTCTTTTGCAAATTGAAGGGCATCTTTCGCATTATCCACAATTTCACTATCTGGCACAGGTTCGTTCAACTGCTTCATGAGAGCACGGAATTTCTCTCGATCTTCACCGTTTTCAATTGTTTCAACTGACGTTCCGAGCAGGGTTACCCCATGCTTCTTCAGCACACCGGCTTTTTCTAGCTCGACAGCAAGGTTTAAAGCGGTCTGTCCGCCAAGGTTGGCTAAAAGACCATCTGGTTTTTCCTTTTCGATGATTCTTGTCACTGAATCAACTGAAAGCGGTTCAAAATAGATTTCATCAGCAAATGATTCGTCTGTCATAATGGTTGCTGGGTTGTTATTCACTAAAATGACTTTGTAGCCCTCTTCTTTTAAGGCCATACATCCTTGTGTTCCTGAGTAATCAAATTCTGCTGCCTGACCAATGATGATTGGACCAGACCCGATGACTAGAATGGTTTGTATGCTTTGATCTTTAGGCATGTGCAACTTCTCTCCTTGCTTGTTTCACTTTCTCAATAAAATCATCGAATACCCATTCACTTTCAGCAGGACCTGGGTGTGCTTCTGGATGAAATTGAACTGACATAATTAGCTTCTCTTTATGAATGAAACCTTCTACAGATCCATCATTGACATGAAGGAATTTCACGTCCACTTCTTTGTCATTCATGCTTTTTTCATTCACCACATAGCTGTGATTCTGACTTGTCATGAAAACACGTTTGGATTCTGTATCTTGTACAGGGTGATTCGCCCCGCGGTGGCCAAATGGAAGCTTATACGTATCCCCGCCAAGTGCGAGAGCGATTAATTGATGACCTAAGCAGATTCCAAGTGTCGGGAAGGTCATCATGAGGTCATGAATGATTTTTAAATATGGCTTCATTGTTTTGGGATCACCAGGTCCATTTGACAGCAGAATCGCATCTGGCTTGATCTCAAACACCTTTTCCAGCTGTTTGTACGGAATGACGGTTACTTTACAGCCGCGCGCTTCAAGCGAATCTGCAATTGATTTTTTAAAGCCAAAATCAATGAGCGCTACATGTTCCTCGCCGCTGCCTTGTGTGTAGATCTCGTCCTCTGTCACCTGTGCGACCACATTGTCTTGTTTCATGACCGGCGGTGTTTCGTTTTCGTCTACACTGATCACAGCGTTCATCGTCCCATTAGCCCGGATGTTTTGCACGACTGCACGTGTATCTGTATGCGTCAGAAGCGGAATGTTCCACTTCTGTAAATAATCTTTTAAGCTAACCGCTGCAAGATGATGAGAGAAATGATCAGCTGCTTCATACACAACGACAGCTTTCACTTGTGGTTTTTTGCTCTCAAAGTCTTCATGATTAATACCGTAATTTCCGATGAGTGGATATGTGAAAACAATGATTTGTCCCTTATAAGAAGGATCTGTGAGCACCTCTTGGTAACCTGTCATCCCTGTAAAGAAAACCACTTCACCTGTCATGCCAGCTTCTCCTGTCAGATCTCCTTCAAAAGAGGCTCCATCTTCTAAATTTAAATAACCTTTCATGTTTGTGTCACCCCAAATTGAATAATTAGTAATATAAATGCATTTTTATGCGTTTTGGTGTAAAAAAATTTATACCGTCACTGCTTCATTTGCTAAAACCTGAGTAATCGCTTCTATTGCATGATCTATTTCTGCTTTTTCTACATTCAGCGGAGGTAATAACCGAATCACATTTGGACCAGCTGGAAGTACCAGCAACCCTTGTTCTCTAAGAGCTGTGATATAATCACCGACTGGCTGATGACATTCAATCCCTGCCATCAATCCTTTTCCGCGTACTTCTTTTACAATATTCAGTTGTTTCAGATCTTGCAGCTTTTCTAACAGATAAGCGCCTTTTTCTTTGACTTCTGAAAGAAACTCTTCTTTGAAAATGACATCGAGTGTTGCATTCACTGCGGCCATGGCAAGCATGTTGCCACCAAAGGTTGTTCCGTGTGAACCTGGTGAGAATGCATCTCCTAAAGCCTTTTTCCCTATGACCGCACCGACTGGGAAGCCGTTTCCTAAGCCTTTAGCAGAAGAGATAATATCAGGATCAAGTCCCGTTTGTTCGTATGCAAACGCTGTTCCTGTACGTCCAATACCCGTTTGAATTTCGTCTACGATCAGCAGTGCTTCATGCTTTTGGCAAAACGCTTGAACGGCTTCTAGAAATTCTGCTGTCGCTGGATTTACTCCACCTTCTCCTTGCACAACCTCAAGCATCACCGCTGCCACATCATCGACTTCACACGTGGCAATAGCGTCTGGGTCATTAAACGGTACATAATGAAAGCCTTCCAGCATAGGGCCAAAGCCAGTTTTAATTTTATCTTGACCTGTAGCAGCCATACCAGCATACGTGCGCCCATGAAAAGAGTGCAAAAATGTCACGATATTTGTTTTCCCTGTTGCTTTACGCGCTAATTTGATCGCACCTTCATTTGCCTCAGCTCCGCTATTGCAGAAAAACACGAGGTCTCCTGAACTGTTTGCCGCAAGCTTTTCTGCTGCTTTTTCCTGCAGTCCATTTTCAAATAGATTCGATACATGCCAGACGTGATCAAGCTGCTTCTTGATGGCTTGATTGACCTTTGGGTGATTGTGGCCTAGATTTGTAACCGCAATGCCTTGTATAAAGTCTAAGTATTTTTTTCCATTTGTATCGACTGCCCAAGAACCTGCTGCCTCTTTAATTTCAACATTCCACCGTCCATACGTTTGAAAGAGATGACTCACAGGACCGCCTCCTTTTGTTTCACAATTCTTGTTCCTTTAAAGGTTTCCCCTGTAAAGATACTGCCTTTGCCATTCACGATCATGACTTCATCCACATCTCCTGATAAAGCACTCAAAGCGGATTGCACTTTTGGAATCATTCCCCCGGAAATAATGCCTTCATCAATGAGTGAAAGGGCTTCTTGTTCGGTGACGACATCTAATAATTCACCATTTTTTAAAATGCCTTCCACATCTGTGACAAACATGAGCTTATCAGCTTTCATGGCTCCTGCGACAGCTGATGCTGCTAAATCAGCGTTTACGTTTAACGTTTGGCATTCTTCTGTCATAGACAGCGGTGCAATCACAGGAATAAATTGTTTTTCCATTAATGCTTCTGCCATCTCTGGATGGACTTCTTTGATTTCACCAACGTATCCGTACACGTCTTGATCGAGGAAATCCGCGACAAGCATCTGCCCATCTTTCCCAGACACGCCGACAGATGAGATATCATGCTTTGCGAGCTCTGACACAAAGTATTTATTGACCGTTCCCGAGAGGACCATTTCGGCTACCTCTAACACAGGCTTCGTTGTTTTGCGCTGCCCGTCAACAAATTCTGTTTTCACTTCTAATTTTTGCAGCATGCTAGTGATTTCAGGACCTCCACCATGGACGATAGCCAGCTTAAATCCAGCAGCTTGAAGTGAGCGGACATTTTCATAAAAGGTATCTGAAAGTTCTCGAATGACACTGCCTCCACACTTAAATACGATCGTTTTATCCATGTCTATCTCCTTCATTATGTGCGATAGCTCGCGTTAATTTTCACATAATCATAGGTAAGGTCACAGCCCCATGCTGCTGCTTTACCATTTCCCTCATTCATTTGAATCAAAATCGTGATCTCATCCTGCTCTAGATACGCTTTTGCTTCCTCTTCTGAGAATGGCTGCGGTTCATTATGTTTAAACAGACATTGTCCGCCTAAATAAACTTCTACCTCTTGTGGTGTGACGGAAGCTGCACTATGACCAATGGCTCCAACGATTCGCCCCCAGTTGGCGTCGGTGCCGTAGACGGCTGTTTTCACGAGACTTGAACCAACGATTTTCTTCGCTATGATGCCGGCTTCTAAATTATTTTTGGCGCCAGCAACTTGCGCTTCAATTAATTTCGTTGCACCTTCTCCGTCTCTTGCAATCTCTTTGGCAAGATCCTCACAAGCTAGCTTTAATCCTTCTTTGAACAATGGCCATTCTGGATGCTTTTCATTGAGTGCTTCATTTTCTGCCATGCCATTTGCCATTACGAGTACCATATCGTTTGTCGATGTTTCCCCATCGACGGTAATTTGATTAAAGGTCACATCGGTAATGTCACGAAGTGCGTTTTGCAGGGCTTCCTGTTCGACATTTGCATCCGTTGTCACGAAGCCAAGCATCGTTGCCATGTTCGGATGAATCATGCCAGAGCCCTTTGCTGCACCTGCAATCAGAATCTCTTTGCCGTTTATCGTCAGGGTGTATGTTGTATTTTTAATGACTGTATCTGTTGTTAAGATTGCCTCTTCAAAATGACCATTTCCTGCTTTTGCTTCTTTCAGCTGCGAGATGCCTTTTTTGACTTTATCCATATCGAGACACTCTCCAATGACACCAGTAGAAGAAACAGCAATGTAATCAGGTTCTACCCCTAACATATCTGCGCAGGCTGCCTGCATTTCGTATGCGTCCTTCAAACCTTGCTCACCAGTACATGCATTGGCGATGGCACTATTGACAATGACACCTTTTAATTGCCCAGTCTTTTTTAAGCTTTTGTGAGTGACTTGTAGAGGTGCAGCTTGAAAGTGACTTTGTGTATATACCGCTGCACTCGCTGCCGGCACCTCACTGACAATCAGTCCAAGGTCTTTTTTTGAATAGCGTAATCCAATATGAATCCCCTTTGCTTCAAAGCCTTTTGGTGATGATACGTCACCGTCTATTTTTACAATGCTTTTTTCATTCAATTCGATCATGTTTGTTGTCTCCCCTGTTCTTATGGATAGAGAGGTGTCATTGTGAGGCCCGCCTCTTCATCTAAGCCTTTGATGATGTTGAAGTTTTGAACCGCTTGGCCGGCTGCGCCTTTCATGAGATTGTCGATCACAGACACAATCGTGAGTCTGCCTGTACGTTCATCTAAATGAAAGCCAATGTCACAGAAATTACTGCCGTAGACTTCCCTTGTTTGCGGATACACGCCGTGATCTCTCACTCTGACAAAATAGGAATCTTCATAAAAGCCTTTCATATGCTTCATCAATTCCTCTTTTGTGATATCTGATTTCAGCTGTGTATACATCGTCGCCATAATCCCCCTTGTCATCGGGACAAGATGCGTTGAAAATGTGATGTTCGCCGTTTGCGGATTCCATTCTCTTAATATTTGCTCTATTTCAGGTGTATGTTGATGTTCATTTACCTTATAAATTTTGAAATTGTCGTTTAGCTCTGAAAAATGTGTTCCAAGTGAGGCAGATCGTCCTGCACCGGACACGCCTGTTTTTGCATCTATTATGATCATAGATTCATCGATTAGATTCTGTTTCATCAGCGGTGCTAAACCGAGAAGAACTGCGGTAGGAAAGCACCCTGGGTTTGCAATAACTTCAGCCTGCTCAATTGTTTCACGATTTAATTCAGATAATCCGTACACAGCTTGTTGAACAGATGCTTGATCAGCTGCCCTTCGTTTATACCAAGCTTCATAGGTTGCGCCATCTTGAATGCGCAAATCACCTGATAAATCAATAATGGGCACTCCTTGATTCATGAGCTTCGGCGAAAGTTCACTTGATACGCCTGCTGGTGTCGCTAAAAACACAGCATCTGTTTCTCGCACAATGGAAGCTGGATCAATGGCTTTTAATGTTTGATCAGTAATAGTTGTCAGATGCGGATAAGATTGACTGTATAATTGCCCATCACCACTTGATGAATACAATATACATTCCTCCACATGTGGATGATGCTTGAAGATACGAACCAATTCCGCACCACCGTACCCTGTAGCACCTATAATACCTATTTTCAACGTCAATACACCCTCTTGATCTTTGTGAAATTATTTAACATTATAACATGTATAAAAATTAATTCAATTGTATATTTAATATTTGTTTTCATTTTTTTTCAACAAAAAATCCGCATATCTTCATGAGACATGCGGATTTATCTTTCGTTTTTGATATAGATGACCATGAGCGCACTGCATAAATATAATATGGAGCTTGCATAAAAAATGAAATGAACGGTAAAGAAATCAGCAAACAGACCGCCAAGCATAATCGCGATGGATGAAAAAAGAGCTGTCCAAAAATGATAGTGGCCAACCTCCTTCATTCTTTTATTACCTGTTGTCAGTTCCGTGACGAGCAGTTTCTCCCCGTGTTTTTGAAAGCCGCCTAACGCACCAAGTGCAAGCTGAATCATATACACTTGCTCCACTTCTGTTATATGCGGAAATAGCAGTAAAAGAAACGCCATACCGAACGAATGAATGATTAAAAAGAGACGCCTGTCAGTAGTTTCGGGTAGTTTCCCTAAGAGTAAATGAATAAACGCTCCGCTTAAACCAAAGAGGCCATAGGCAAGACCAAACTGTGAATAGCTTGAACCAACATTTTTAATAAAAAGAATGTAAAAAGGGAAAATCAAACTGCTGGCGAAAAACAGCAGGCTTTGTGAGTAGACGAACCATTTCATTGCTTTTGCATTCATTGTGTATTGTACCTTTCATAAAAGTAATTGATAAACCTGCCATCTGGATCTGCTTGCTTTTTCTTTTGGAAGAATACATCGGTTTTAGGATACGCCCGCTTCATTTGTGCCTTCGTTTGATAAGGCATGTACGGTAAGTAATAGCTTCCATGGTGCCGCAGCGTGATATCTGTCATTTGCCGGATGATCCGCTCTGCTTCTGCCTTCTCTTCTTTCTCAAAACCACAATTCACTAAAAGAACAAGGGCAAACATATCTTCTTTCGCATATGAGAGATCCGCTTTTTCATTTTTTTGTACGTAGCGTATCGTGATGTTCATTAAATTCAATTCTTCCTGTTGTAAAAAGTCTCTCATTTCATCGATATACGCACGAAAGCGGTCAACTGGGACGAAATATTCCTGAAGCACATCTGTGTCTGACTCATTTTCATATTCTAAAAAAGCAGAATCTGAACGCATCACATTGTTTCTTGTGATCAGCTGATCATTTTGACTTTGGAAATACTTTTTTTGCAAATTCCAGAGCAGATCTTTCCCCATATCAAATCTTCTTGAAAGGCCGAGCATAAATTTCAATGGCATGACGAGCTGATCTTCCTTTAGCTCTCGGTATGGTTCGAGCTCTTGATGAGTTGAGAGGGAATAGTTCGTTACATACATCTCCTTCAAAAAGTTTGTTTTCGCTGTTGAGATTCTTGCGAGATGCATGCGTACTTCTTTATTGTGTTTGACATGCTTTTGAAAATAATCGGTGTATTCACGATAATCAAGAGAGGTTGTCTCCATTTTGTATAATTCATCTCTCGTTAGCGAAAGCTCAACATCTAAAATCACGCCGAACAAACCATATCCGCCAATCACGGCTGTAAACAAATCATCGCCTGGCTTCACTGTAACGATCTCCCCATCTGCCTTTAGCAGCCTAAAGGAACGAACCGTGTCAATGAGTGATCCGTAGCGAATGTCACGTCCGTGTGCGTTTGCACTGAGAGAACCGCCAATCGTGAAGATATTCTGTGATTGCATGACCTTCACGGCAAGACCGTAGGGGTTCACATAAGTTTGTATATCATCCCATGTAGCGCCGCTTTGGACACGGATGGTTTTCTTTTTTTCATCAAATGCTAAAATCTGACGGAATTTGGTCATATCAAGCACGATGCCATTTTCATAATACGTGTGGCCACCCATGCTATGCTGTTTCCCTGCAATGGATATCGGCAGGTTTTTTGCTTTCGCTTCTTTTAATACTTCTTTTAAAGTGTCTATTTCTTTTCCTTGAACGACTTTTTTTATTTTGACAGGCATAAGATGACTGACATCTGTAAAGGCTTCAAGATCTTGGCTTTTGTGTGCTTGCTCCTCACGAATGGTGATTGATGCAAAAAATGCAGCAGCGTATCCCACTAAAAGAACAATCCATAACCATTTTCGTTTCATTATGAGGCTCCGATCTGTTATATTACACCCATTATATCAATACGTTCTCTTCCTCCACCTTATTTTTTCATAAAAAAAACCTGGCATGAGTTCAACTCATACCAGGCATTTTCATTTTTGCTTATTGAATACCGAGCGCAATTTTTGCGTATCTTGACATTTTGTCTCGTGTCCAAGGCGGATTCCATACGATGTGAACTTCTGTTTCTTTCACTTCTGGAAGATCACTTAATGCTTTTTTCACTTCATCCACGATAACTGGTGCAAGGGGACACCCCATTGATGTTAAGGTCATCGTGATATCCGCTTTTCCATTCTCATCAAGATCGACATCATAGACAAGTCCAAGGTTGACGATGTCGACATTCAGCTCAGGGTCAATCACCTGTTCTAGGGCGCCTAAAATATTTTCTTTCAATGCTTCATCCATGATATCCACTCCTTTTCCATTAGTATAACGTACTTTTTCCTTTGACTAAACGTTTGTGCTTTTCAGATGTGTCACAAACCAGTCAATCGTTTCAAACATTGCTTGTCTTGAGACCTTATGGCCAGCTTGTCCGTCTGTGATAAAACGAATCAGGTGCGGGTCTTCTTTATATTGGGTTGCTGCTAACTCGTCATAAAGAGCCTTTGCATGCCGGTAAGGGACAACTGGATCGTTTTCTGCATGCCAGAATAACAGTGGTCTTTTGTTTAATCGATCCGTTTGCAGCGTTAAATCATAAGGGCGCAGGGCGTCTAATTGCTGATGAACCTCTTCGTCTGTAATCTCTTTCATCAACCCTTTGTGCCGCATGTCCATGATTTGTGCTTGTAGAAATGTCGTATATTTCGGACTGCCCATCAAGCTGACTGCTGCTTTAATCCAATCATGCTTGGCCAGTGCACCAAAGGTGGTGATGCCGCCCATGGAAGTACCCGCAACACCTATCAGATCGGCTTCAATCAATTGTTTTTCTTGAAAGTATGTTTTGAGTATATCGATTTCACGTATTTCGTTCAGGACAATTTCCCAGAACTTTGATGCCAGTTCCTCTAAGCTGAGGTTTTCTGATCTTACACCATGATAAGCACAGTCAGGCAAGATCACTCTCATGCCTTTTTCCGCCAAATGAAAGGCGAAGTGTAAGTTGTGCTCACGTGCACTTGTAAATCCGTGTATGAAAAATACAAGCGGAAGCGGTTTGTCTTTATTTTCAGCTTTTACGATATGTAAAAATGGAATATCGTGTTCAGTTTGCTCATCAATGGTGATCACAGCCTATGAATCCTCCTTTATCATTCCCGTCTTTGTTTATTTTAACATGTAGACAACAAAGATGTGATAAAGATACACTATAGATAGAGGCGCCGCACGAACTGCCTCCTATCACTTACAGATCAAAGGAGATTTTATGGAGACTAAACCTTATCTAATCGCACTTGACCTGGATGGCACGTTATTAAAAGATGATAAAACCATCTCTACACACACGCTTGACGTCATTCAAAAAGTGAAAGACAGCGGGCATCATGTCTGTATTTCAACCGGCCGGCCATTTCGTTCCAGCTCTCCTTATTATCAGCAATTACAGCTTGATTCACCCATTGTGAATTTTAATGGAGCGTTTGTCCATCATCCTCTTGATGAAAAATGGGGCAGATTTCATACGTCACTTGATCTCCAAGTCGTTAAACAGCTTGTAGACATTAGTGAGGAGTATAAAGTGCACAATGTGCTAGCTGAAGTGTTAGACGATTTGTATTTCCATTACCATGATGAGAAGCTCATTGATATATTTAATATGAATGCAAATAAAGTCACCGTGGGAGACCTTCGAGACAACCTTGGAGAAAATGTGACGAGCGTGTTAATCCATGCAAAAGAAGAGGATGTCGGAGCCATTCGAAGCTATTTATCAGATGTTCATGCAGAAGTGATTGATCACCGGCGATGGGCTGCTCCGTGGCACGTGATTGAAATCATTAAAACAGGCATGAACAAGGCCGTTGGACTGCAAAAGATCAGTGATTATTACGGCGTTCCACAGGAGCGGATTGTGGCATTCGGAGATGAAGACAATGATTTAGAAATGCTTGAATTTGCTGGATGCGGAGTGGCAATGGGCAATGGAATCGATGCGGTGAAACGTGTTTCAAATGAAGTCACTGATACGAACGAACAAGATGGGATTGCAAAGTTTCTAACGAATTACTTCTCGCTTTAATTTTTCCATTCATACATAACCGAAGGAAGCGGGCATACTACCGTTAGACAGGTTGTCCTGTCAGCTTGTGTAAAGGGGCGGATTCCGAATGGGTAAAAGAAGCAAATCGAAACGCTTTATACAACAAGGTAAAGATTCAGTCAGTCTGCATGACGCACGTTTTCCTTATCGTTCGACACTTGAAGAAGCGGCGGCGGACAGGGGAAATATGAAGACTGATGCTTCTGGAGGTTCATTGTGAGAAACGAACTTTTTGATCAAGCCAAATCATTTACTGAAGAAGCCCTTACTTCTTCATTTTCATCTGGGTTAGAGCGTCAACAGGCGGTCAAACGAGCCAAAAATGCCGTATCTTCTGCATTTGCCAATTCGACAGATGCAGAAAGAAACCAGCTGCATACCTTCCAAGACTTGCTCGATGATCTCTAACATAAAAAAAGCTGTCCACCATTGGACAGCTTTTTCTGATTCTCATGAAGCAGGAAGCACTTATTTCACTTGGAGCGTTTTCTTTTCCGTGATTTGCTTCAGCCCTTCTGCTTTTCCTTTAAATGTGACGACCGCTTCATACGTTCCCGGCTTGACACCGTTTGACCACGTATCTTGAAAATCATAGGCTTCGCCTTTCTTCAGCACAAATGATTGGATGGCCTGTGTGAACATACGGTCTTTCGAATAGCGGTATTGTTCATTTCCGTTTTCGTCATACACACTGAGCTCGAATTTCTGGCTTGTGTTAAAAGTAAATTCAATATCTCGATCTGATTCATTTTTCAGCGACATGTTAAATTGAACCGAAGAACCTTTCTGGACGGGGTCTACTGTGAGTACAACTGTTTTTTCTCCCATTTGACCGGATACCTCCTTGTCTGGTTCATCCTTTTTTTGTTGTCCACAAGCGGCTAAAATCAATAAAACGAGAAGAAGCACCAACCCTTTTTTCATTTACTACCCACCTTTTAATCTCGTCTGAAAAATCCAAGAATATTGGTTGTTTGCACAATATTTGTAAAGGCTTTTGGATCGACTTCTTTAATAATTTGTTCAAGTTCATACAGCTCATACCTTGTAATGACGATCACCATCATTTCTTTTTGCTCGTTGGTAAAAGCTCCTTTTGCAGGTACAGTCGTAATGCCCCTAACCATTTTTCCATAAATGGCTTCTTTGATTTCATCAGCTTTCTTCGTCACAATCATCGCGGTCAGCTTCTCATGTCTTGTATGGATGGCATCAATGACCCTTGTGGTCACATATAATGTGACAAGGGTATATAATGCTTTCTCCCAACCTTGTAATAATCCTGCTGTAAAGATGATGATTCCATTTAAAATGAAGAAATATGTGCCGACTGGTTTATCCTTCCACTTCGCTAAGATCATGGCAAGGATGTCGAGCCCGCCTGTTGATGCCCCGTATTTGAGGGTGATCCCAATCCCGAGTGCAGATATGACGCCGCCAAACACAGCATTTAGTAATATATCCTGTGAAACACTCGTTTCCGGTAAGATGCCGAGGAAAATGGTCGTCAGTGCAACACTGATGATGCTGTATAACGTAAAGGAACGGCCAACTTTCATCCAGCCTAAAATGCCGACTGGAATATTTAAAATAAATAATAGGATCCCTGTTGATATATAAAATGGCGCATATTGATCCATTAAGCTGGATAACAGCTGGGCCACCCCTGTAAACCCGCTCGCGTATACATCAGCTGGGATTAAGAATAAGTTCAGTCCAATCGCATTGAGCAGTGCACCAATGACGACGACAATGAGTTTTTTTGCTTCTCCAATGAACATATTGTCATTCCTCCACTTACCATTCTCTCTATGGTTTTCCCTAAAATTTAGAATTTGAACACGAAAAGATGATTTCTGTGATATAGTTAGGCTAAAAAGATGTAAAATATGGCTGATATTTTTAGAAAGAAGGGATTTTGATGACTGTTCATATCATAGCAGACAGTGCTGCTGATCTGCCTCTTTCTTATTATGATGAACATAACATGACGCTCATTCCGCTGCGTGTGTTACTTGGCGAGCAGGAATTTGAAGATTTGATCACCATTGAACCAAAACAAGTATTTGATGCGATGAGACAAGGTGCCAGCCCAAAGACGTCACAAGCTTCCCCAAACCGAATCAAAGAAGCCTTTGTTTCTCTCGCACAAACCCATACATCTGCAATCTATGTTGCCTTTTCATCAGAGCTTTCCGGTACATACCAAACAGCTGTGATGATGGCAAACGAAGTGAAGGAAGAATACCCTGATTTTGATTTGCGAATCATTGATTCTAAATGTGCTTCACTTGGCTATGGGCTTGCAGTCAAACACGCTCAATCACTTGCCATTGACGGAAATACAATACAAGAAATTGAAACGTCTGTAAAGCATTTTTGCGAATCTTTACAACATATTTTTACTGTAGACGATTTATCGTATTTAGCAAGAGGCGGAAGAATCAGTAAAGCGTCCGCATTTGTTGGCGGTTTATTAAGCATTAAGCCCATTTTACACGTCGAGGATGGAAAGCTCATACCACTTGAGAAAATCCGCGGACGTAAAAAGCTGTTGAAACGCATTATTGAACTGATGAAAGAACGTGGAACGGATTGGCCAAATCAAACTGTGGGCATTAGTCATGGTGATGATCCTGCACTTGCAGAAGACATGAGACAATTGATTGAAGCCGAATTTCATCCAAAAGAAATTGATATTCAGATTGTCGGCGCGGCTGTTGGGTCCCATTCAGGCCCAGGCACGCTTGCAATCTTCTTTACAGGCAAACCATCATAAAAAGCACCCTTCCCTGACACATCACGGGAAGGGTGCTTTTCTTATGACTTATGAAAGTTTAAACCGATGGACGGTTTCATTTAACCTTGCCGTCATACTCATCAGTTCTTCTACCTGTTTGTTCATTTGATGGAATGATTGCAGCTGTTCATTGGCAGAGGCAGAAATTTCTTCGCTGCCAGCTGCTGTTTCTTCTACAACCGCACTAATATTTTCAATCGAGTTCAGCACTTGTCCGCCAAGCTCTGTTGATTGAACAATTTGGTCATTTAAGACAGCCATTTCTTGTTTAATGTGCTGCGCTTTTGTTTCTATATCTTCAAAGGAGTGTGAGGTTTTGTCCATCGCATCCTGCTGTTGAAGTGAAAGCTTGACTCCTTCTTTGACAGTTTGACTAATGGATTGAATGCCTCTTTCAATATGACTGACCATATCAAAGATTTGTCTTGTAGCGTTAGATGATTCATCGGCAAGCTTACGAATTTCATCTGCAACAACAGCAAAGCCTTTTCCAGCTTCACCTGCTCTTGCCGCTTCAATCGCCGCATTTAGCGAAAGTAAGTTTGTCTGATCCGCAATGTCAGAAACAGTTTTGGCCATGGCCGAGATGCCGCTGGCGTATTGCGTGAATTCTCCTGCTGACTGCTCGATTTGCCTTGTGGCATGTGTATTTTTTTCAATCGCCGTTTTTGTTTCTGTTAACGTGTGCTTTCCACTTTCCACTGCTTCTATGGCATCCTCAGTACTTTGGATGACTGTTTGTGAACGTTCGGAATTTTTACGTCCATGCTGATCCATCTTTTCAATCAAACTGACGCCATGCTGGAGATCCTCTGAAATGGCTTGTGACCCATTTGCCATTTCGTCTGTCGAGACAGATACTTGATTTGCAGATTCCATCAGCTTTTTGTTTTCATCATCTAACTGGATCGAGAATGTCTCTACTTGACTTGAGACATTGCTGATTTCTTTAATCAGACTAATCAGCTGATCTGTCATTTGATTAAAGGATTCATTCAAGCCGCCGATTTCATCCTTGCGCTGAATGTGCATCCGCTCGACAGCAAGGTTGCCTTCTGCGATCTGCTTCGCTCGGTAGGATAGTGATTTGATAGGGGTCACGATGGATCTTGTTAACCCAATATTTAAAAAGACAGCAATGACAATCAGCGTAAGGGCTGCAACGAGTGCACTGGTGATGATCCATTGCACATTATCAGATGTATTCTCTTGATTTTGTTTATACGCTTCTTCTGCTCTTTTATTCATTGTATGGACGTCGTTTAAAACACCATCAATTCTTGCAGCGACCCGTCTTGCATCCGATGCGTTTTTTTCACCAATGGCATTATTTGCTTCCTTGGTCCACGTGTCATATTTTGCATTTAACCTTGTTAATGCATCTTTGTTGATATTTCCTGCATGTTTGTTTAACGTTTGCAGCTGTTTTTTTGCTGTAGAAATATCGGTTTGAACAACCTCTAGCTGTTCATCAGAAAGTGTCATTGAATAATTGGTCATGGCTTGTTCGACGCTTTCAAAGCTTGCTTTTGTTTTTTGAACGTTTAATAAGGTTTGAACTTCTGTTTCATTTGATGATTGGATCTTTGTCATACTGACAATGATAAAGGCGATTACGCCAACTGCTAAAAGAAGTGAGACGAGTGAGTTGAGTAAAATTTTGATGCGCAAGCTCATGATGCGTCCCCCTCTTCTTTTAGAAGTTTCTGCTTCAGTTCATTTACTTTTTTGGTCAATGTCTCAGCATTCTTCATCACCCGAATTCTTGCCATATCGATTCCGTCATTGCTTAAGTCGTAGATAACATGCCCATTTTTGATTTGATTGTTCTTGACGAGCTGTTCGCTGAATTGATAGACCACTTCATCGACTTTTTTTACCATGGACGAAATTACCGCTTTTTCAGCGGTGTAGTACTGATCACTATCTACACCAATGGCATATTTGCCCTGCGCTTGCGCTTCTTTTAATACACCGACACCTGTATAGCCAGCTGCGGCATATAAAACGTCTGCTTTCTTTTTGATCATGCCTTTGGCTATTTTACTGCCTTTGCCCGCATCACTAAACGTATTAGCATAGGTGGATAAGATCTTGATGTTCGGATTTACTGATTTGGCGCCTTTTTGGAACCCTTTTTCAAAACGATGGATCAAATCCGCATCGACACCGCCAACAAATCCAATGACATCACTTTTCGTTGTCATGGCAGCAAGTGCGCCCGCTAAATAGCTGCCTTGCTCTTCTTTAAACGTCACGGAGGTCACATTTTTCAGCTCAGATACGGCATCGATGAGAAGGAACTGCTTCTTCGGATATTTCTTTGCGACTTTTTCTAAATCTTCTTGCATACTGAAGCCTACTCCGATGACGAGGTCATTGCCATCTTTTACAAGCTCGGTCAGTCCTTTTTCATATGTATCGGTTTCTGCAATTTCTCTATAATCAAATTCAATCCCAAGGTCATCACGTGCTTTTTCTAATCCTTTAAATGATGAATCATTAAATGATTGATCACCAAGACCATCATCTGTGAGCATAACGCCAATATGCTTCGCATTTGATGCCGGTGGTTTACCTTGCTGATTGCTGCATGCGGCGAGCACCATAAGCAGGGCTGCCACCAGAAGCAATGAAATTTTCACTTTCATCCACACACACACTCCTTTTATCATCCTTACTCCTTTCTTATCGGATTTGAGAGGCGTTGTTTCAATGATTAAGTGAAGGTTTTTCAGCTTTTTTCATGACTTTTTTCACTGAAAAAACCCATTATTTATAACAAATATAAAAAAAGGGATAAAATCATGATGATTTTATCCCTTTGTCTTCATTTCAGTGTGATATGAAAACCCTTGAAGTCAGGGTTTGGATTTCACGCTGCTCATTTTTTCTCGTATGTCCAGCCCTCTTTTTGGTAAACTAAGTCATTTTTCATCAAATGGCCTAATGCTCGTTTAAAGGCTGCCTTGCTCATTTGGAATCGTTCACGGATGTCTTCTGGATCACTTTTGTCCCCATAAGGCATAGCACCATTTCTCGTTCTCATATAGGTTAAGATTTCTTCTGCATCGACAGATAACGCTTCCTGTTTTCTAGGGAGCAGAGAAACGTTCACGGTTCCATCCTCTTTCACGGCAATGACGCGTCCTGTCACGGTCGATCCTAATCTTGGTTCTTCCTTTCGTTCCGTGCGGTGGATAAACCCTCGCACGCCTGTATCTGTCAGCATAAAGGAGCCTGTCGCAATTAAGCGATAAATGGTTCCAGTGATTTCTTTGTTCATTAAGGTTTCAGGTGCCTCAGTAAACAATTCACTGATCACATCTTCAGTGGCTGGCTTTGCAAACATTCTGCCGTAGCTTGTGACTTTCAGCATGCAGTAGAGTTTGTCTCCTTTTTTTGGCCATGCTTCCTCAAAAGGCGGGAGGTGTTCTGTTGCAACAAGTGCATCCTTTGACAGCCCGACATCGACAAATGCGCCCATGTCTTCTACCACGTCTACGACTTCTACCCAGCCATATGTATGCGCATTGATTGTAGGTATTTTCATCGTGGCAGCCAGTCTTTCTTCATGATCTACATATAAGTAGACCTCTACTTCATCTCGGTCACCAATATCCTCTGTCATCTCACTGCGGTGCAAGAGGACCGAATCTTCACCATCTGTCAAAAAGTAGCCGTATTCCATCTCGTTCTCTATTTGCAAGGTCAGTTGCTCACCTGGTCTCATGTTCTCTTCCTTCCTATCTGCCCATAAAAGAGCGTTCGTTCATCTTTTGATTCACTTTATTCTACTATACTTCTCCCCGCATGAACATCTCTAGTTCTGTTAGCTAAAGTGGACAAACCGGATACGATTTATACTGCTGCCGGCTGAACTCTTTGTCTCGTCTCTTCGATAAAGTTTCTTCTTCTCCTATTTGCATGATAAAATAGACGCAATATCTATACATGGAGGTCATGTGTTATGGCAAAAGAAAGCTCATTTGACATTGTATCGAAGGTTGAACTGCCAGAGGTGCAAAACGCTGTTCAAGCAGCGCTGAAAGAAATTAAAAACCGTTATGATTTTAAAGGAAGTAAAAGTGATATTTCTCTTGAAAAAGAAGAGCTCGTTCTCATCTCTGATGATGACTTCAAGCTGGAGCAGCTAAAAGATGTGCTTGTGACAAAGCTGATCAAACGAGATGTTCCAACTAAAAACATCGACTACGGAAAAACCGAGCATGCCCTTGGCGGAACAGTACGCCAGCGCGCGAAGCTGATCAGCGGGATTGATCAAGACAACGCCAAAAAGATCAATGCACTCATTAAGCAATCCGTCATCAAAGTGAAGTCACAGTTTCAAGATGACCAAGTGCGTGTAACAGGGAAAAATAAAGATGATTTACAAGAGGTTATTTCTCTTATGCGCAAGGCAGATTTGCCAATTGATGTTCAATTTATAAATTTTCGATAAATTTCAAATTTTCCATTGATTATTTTCGATTTTTTCGATACAGTTGATGGAAGTTCAATTCATTGACATGTTCATATCACTTTCTTATCAAGAGAGGCAGAGGGACTGGCCCTGTGAAGCCTCAGCAACCGGTGTAGTAGAAATATATTTTCTATGACCAAGGTGCTAAATCCAGCAAGCAACTGCTTGGAAGATAAGGAGAAGAATTACGATACAGCCAAAAAGTCTTCTTCTTATCAGAAGGCTTTTTTTGTTACATAGAAATAAGGAGGAAACCAATGGGCCTATTACAAGACTTACAAAACCGCGTACTGATTGCTGACGGTGCAATGGGAACACTTTTATACTCTTACGGCATTGACCGCTGCTTTGAAGAATTAAATTTATCGAAAGAAGAGGAAGTAAAGCGCGTGCATGAGGCATATGTGCAGGCTGGTGCTGACATCATCCAAACAAATACGTACGGTGCGAATTATATTAAACTATCCCGCTACGGCTTAGAGGAAGAAACAAAGCGCATCAATACAAAGGCCGTACAAATCGCAAAAGCAGCCGCAGGCTCCGCTTATGTACTCGGAACGATCGGCGGCATTCGAACATTTAACAAAAATGCCTACTCTATTGAAGAAATTAAACGAAGCTTTAGAGAGCAGCTGTACATTCTATTAAATGAACAGCCTGACGGATTATTGCTAGAAACGTACTATGACATGGAAGAAGCGAAGGCCGTTCTCCAAATTGCACGCAAAGAAACGCCTCTCCCGATTGTCATGAACGTCTCCATGCATGAACAAGGTGTTTTGCAGGATGGAACCCCGCTCAAGGATGGTTTATCTGAATTGTCCTCTCTTGGCGCAGATGTCGTCGGCATCAACTGCAGGCTGGGCCCTTATCATATGATTCAGGCACTCGAAGGCGTACCGATTTTAGAAAATTCCCATTTATCAGTCTATCCTAACAGCAGTCTTCCCTCTCTTGAAGAAGGCAGACTCGTCTATGATACAGATAACGATTATTTTCGAAAAAGTGCACTTGAGTTTAGAAATCAAGGCGCACGTATTATCGGCGGCTGCTGCGGAACAACACCTCAGCATATTCACGCAATGGCTGAAGCGGTCAAGGATTTAGCGCCGATCACTGAAAAAGAAGTGAAAGTATTAAAAGAAGAAATCATTTCGATTCAAGATCAGCGGACTGAACCAGGTCTTGATGAGCTCGCTGCGGAAAAACGGACGATTATTGTAGAACTTGATCCGCCGAAGAAGCTGAACTTCGAAAAATTTCTCGTCGCTGCAAATGAATTAAAGAATGCAGGCATTGATGCCTTGACATTAGCTGATAATTCTCTTGCGACCCCGCGCATTAGCAATGTGGCTTGCGGCGCATTATTGAAACAGCAGCTTGATATGCGTTCACTTGTCCATATTACGTGCCGTGATCGTAATTTGATTGGGCTTCAATCCCATTTGATGGGTCTCGACACGCTTGGTTTAACTGATATTTTAGCCATTACAGGCGATCCATCTAAGATTGGAGATTTCCCAGGTGCAACGTCGGTTTACGATTTAACCTCCTTTGATTTGATCCGGCTGATCAAGCAGTTTAACGAAGGTCTTTCTTTCTCAGGGAAGCCGCTTGGTAAAAAGACCAATTTTTCAGTAGCTGGCGCGTTTAACCCGAATGTTCGTCACATTGATAAAGCGGTCAAACGTCTTGAGAAAAAAATCGAATACGGCGCTGATTATTTTGTTTCACAGCCTGTTTATTCTGAGGAACAGCTTGTGAAAATTCATGAGGAGAGCCGTCATTTGGATAAACCGATTTATATTGGCATTATGCCGTTAACAAGCAGCCGAAATGCAGAGTTTATTCATCATGAAATTCCAGGCATCAAATTATCTGATTCCATTCGTGACATTATGGCCAAGGCTGGCGAGGATAAGGAAAAGCAGCGAGCAGAAGGCTTAGCGATTGCCCGCTCTTTATTAGATACAGCCTGTGAATTGTTTAATGGCATTTATTTAATTACCCCTTTCCTTCGATCAGATTTAACAGCAGAACTGACCACCTACATTCATCAGAAAGAAAAGGAGTCAAACATCCATGTCAACTATCACTGAACAGCTAAAGAAACGCATCCTCGTCCTTGATGGTGCAATGGGGACCATGATTCAAAATGCCAATCTCACAGCAGAAGACTTTGGCGGAGAAGAGTATGAGGGCTGTAACGAGTATTTGAATGTAACAGCCCCTCACATCATCCGCGCGATTCATAGGGAATACCTTGAAGCAAGTGCCGATCTCATTGAAACAAATACATTCGGGGCTACAAAGCTCGTCCTTGATGAATACGGGCTTGGCCACCTTGCCTATGAACTCAATGTACGGGCTGCCCAGCTGGCAAAGGACGAAGCTGACCGTTACTCCACGCCGGAGCAGCCTCGATTTGTTGTAGGCGCAATGGGACCCACAACAAAAACATTATCTGTGACAGGCGGCACAACCTTCGATGAACTCGTCGCCAACTACAAAGAGCAGGCCCGCGCCCTGATTGATGGCAAATGTGATGCCCTTCTTTTAGAAACAAGCCAAGACATGCTGAATGTAAAAGCTGGATTCAAAGGCATTCAGGAAGCCTTTCAGCAGGCAGGCATTCAATTACCACTCATGGTATCAGGTACAATTGAACCAATGGGCACTACCCTAGCTGGTCAAGACATTGAAGCCTTTTATATCTCTCTTGAGCATATGAAACCAATTAGTGTCGGCCTTAACTGTGCAACTGGTCCTGAATTTATGACAGACCATATCCGCACGCTCTCCTCCATCGCCAAGTCAGCGGTTAGCTGCTATCCAAATGCTGGTCTTCCAGATGAAGAAGGTCAATATCACGAATCCCCTGTTTCTCTTGCTAAAAAAATCGCCGCTTTTGCGAAGGAGGGCTGGTTAAATATTGTTGGCGGCTGCTGCGGAACAACACCTGCACATATTCAAGCTTTGTCAGATGAAGTACGCACGATTCAGCCGCGTCACATCGCGCATGAATCGTCTCAGCATACCGTATCAGGAATTGAGCCCCTTATGTATGAGGAATCAATGCGTCCTCTTTTTGTAGGAGAACGGACCAATGTTATTGGTTCACGCAAGTTCAAACGACTCATTGCGGAACAAAAATTTGAAGAAGCGTCAGAAATTGCTCGCGCACAGGTAAAAAACGGCGCTCACGTGATTGATGTGTGTCTCGCTGATCCAGACCGTGACGAGGCAGCTGACATGGAAGGCTTTTTACAAGAGGCCATGAAAAAAGTCAAAGCCCCTTTTGTCATTGATTCAACAGATAAACACGTGATTGAAAAGGCGCTCACGTATTCCCAAGGGAAAGCCATCATCAATTCCATTAACCTTGAGGATGGCGAAGAACGGTTTGAAGAAATTCTCCCTCTTGTGAAGCTGTACGGCGGTGCACTTGTTGTCGGCACGATCGATGAAACAGGGATGGCCGTAACAGCAGAACGAAAGCTCGAGATTGCCGTACGCTCTCATGATCTATTAACGAAGAAATATGGAATTCCCGCAAGTGACATCATTTTTGATCCACTTGTCTTTCCAGTAGGCACTGGAGATGAGCAGTATATTGGCGCTGCCGAAGAAACGATCAAAGGCATCAAAATGATCAAGGAAAATCTGCCTGAGTGCCTGACGATTTTAGGCATCAGCAACGTGTCTTTCGGACTCCCGCCTCTTGGCAGAGAAATCTTGAATGCCGTCTACTTGTATCACTGCGTCCAAGCAGGACTTGACTACGCCATCGTGAATACGGAAAAGCTTGAACGTTTCGCTTCTATTCCAAAGGAAGAAATCAAGCTGGCTGAAACGCTGCTCTATGAAACAAATGATCAAACCCTTGCTGAATTCACCCAATTTTACCGAGGCAAAAAGAAAACGGAGAAAAAACCAAAGGTCTCTTTATCACTTGATGAAAGGCTGGCACTCTACGTCGTCGAAGGAACAAAAGAAGGACTTATCGATGATTTATCCCTTGCTCTAGAGCAATTTGAATCACCACTTCATATCATCAATGGTCCGTTAATGCAGGGAATGGCTGAGGTTGGACGTCTTTTTAATCAAAACGAGCTGATTGTGGCGGAAGTGCTTCAATCGGCAGAGGTCATGAAGGCATCTGTATCGTATCTCGAGCAATATATGGAAAAGCAGCATGCAAGCGGGAAAGGTAAGATTCTACTTGCAACTGTAAAAGGAGATGTCCATGATATCGGGAAAAACCTTGTCGACATCATTTTGAGCAATAATGGCTTTCAAGTGGTCGATCTCGGCATCAAGGTGACACCTCAAACATTGATCGAAGCTGTGCAAAAGGAAAAACCAGATATGATTGGATTATCAGGATTGCTTGTGAAATCAGCTCAGCAAATGGTACTCACCGCTCAGGATTTACAAAAAGCGAATATTTCCGTTCCCATTTTGGTCGGCGGCGCTGCACTTTCTCGGAAATTTACGAAAATGAAGATTTCGCCTCATTATGACGGACCGGTTCTTTATGCAAAAGATGCGATGGACGGCTTATCTTTAGCCAATGAATTAAAAGCGAATCCTCTTCAGTTTCAAACAATGTCCGGAGAAGAGCCAGCGGCTCCTTTTAAAGAGAAAGAAGCAAAGCAGCCACAAGCTGTCATTGAATTACTAGAAAAACGTGCGGCGCTCCCGCAGGCACCTATTTTCACACCAGAGAATACGGCACGTCATTATGTGCGGGACATCGATTTGCATCACATTATGCCTTATGTGAATGAACAAATGCTCATTGGTCACCACCTTGGATTAAAAGGAAAGGTCAAAACATTGTTAGCTAACCAGCATCAAAAAGCATTGGAATTAAAGCAGCTTGTCACAGACCTTCTAAACGAAGGCAGAGAGAAAAACTGGTTTGCGCCTGCATTTGTTTATCAATTTTTCCCTGCCAGTTCAAACGGAAATGATCTGCGTATTTATGATCCCGCAGCGCCTGACCGCATCCTTGAAACGTTCCAATTCCCAAGACAGGAGAAGCTTCCGTACCGCTCTATTTCTGATTATGTGCGGAAAAGCGGCGAAAACGAGAAGGATTATATTGCCTTATTTGCCGTCACAGCTGGTGCGCGTATACGTGAAGTTGCGCAGCAATTTAAGCAAGAAGGAGATTATTTAAAAATGCATGCGGTCCAAGCTCTGGCGCTTGAGCTTGCAGAAGGATTAGCCGAAAGAACCCACCAAGTGATTCGTGACAAATGGGGCTTCCCTGACCCAGTCGATTTCACAATGGAAAAACGATTTCAGGCAAAATATCAAGGGCAGCGCTATTCCTTTGGTTATCCCGCTTGTCCAAATCTTGAAGACCAAGAAAAGCTGTTCAAGCTGCTTCAGCCTGAAAAAATTGGCATCCATCTGACAGAAGGGTTCATGATGGAACCTGAAGCATCTGTTTCAGCGATCGTCGTTTCTCATCCTGAAGCTCGATATTTTAATGTTCATTAATGCAGGACCTCCGGAATTGGAGGTTCTTTTTTGATTGAAAACACCAATTTTTACACTATGCTTCTTATGGTACGATACATATAAATGAATTCAGCTAAGAAGGAGTTGCGTGTCATGACAAACGTTGTTCAACGAGCATTAACAATTGATGACATACCAGATCTCATCGCATTGTCTCAAGAGGTAGACTGGCCTGATTACAATGCGGAAGAACTCACATCTCTTTTAACAAATGGATATTTCACAGGTTTTTCAACAACGGACGGACAAGTCATCTCATGTGCAGGACTTTTCCAATATGATCAAGCGGCGTCAATTGGGGCAGTCATTGTATCTGAGACACATCGCGGATTAGGTCTTGCACGGAAAATGATTGACACCCTGCTAGATCAAAGCCAAAGCATTCCTGTCGTTTTAACCGCTACTGTCCAAGGGCGGCCTGTTTACGAAAAAATCGGGTTTCACACGGCTGGTTACATTCATACTTACAAAGCGCAAAAACCGAACCCAGAGGCGCTTCGTGTGTCAGATGACATTCACCTGTCTCCTGCCGATGAAACGCACCTTCCGTCCATTGAAGCACTTGATGAAAAAGGCGCAGGTACAAATCGATCAAGCTTTTTAAAAAACCGGATGAACCGGGCAGCACGGCGTATCATTGCAAAGAATGAACATCACGAAACAACTGGCTTTGCATTTGGCGTTGAAACGCCTGCCAATTTAATGATTGGACCGCTTACAGCAAATGATGAACTTACAGCTCTCTCTATGATCCGTTCGCTCATCTCGTCTTATTCTGGTGCGATTCGTTTAGATATGCAGAAGGAAACAGCTGAGCGCCTCCATGAATCACTTGTTGAAGCAGGTTTTACGAAAACAAACAAAGCGCATTTTATGATGATTCGCGGAAAAGAAAAGCAGAATGATCCCGCACTTCTTTATTTCCTTGCCTCTCAAGCATTTTCGTAAAAAAATAAAAAGCTGTAGACAGTTGATGTCTACAGCTTTTCTATTACTTCTCACAGGCGGACGAAAGAACATGAGCGAGTGCATTTTTGACCTTCCCATGCTCTGACGCATGCGGGCGGTCATCTCCATCTCCGTACCCATAATCAATCATTCGATTACGATTTAAGCACAGCTTTGTCAGCTTCGGCTGGAATAGATCAAATAGTTCAAAACGGTCCTTCAGCTGCGGGAATTGCTTTTGATAATGCTGAATTTCTTCTGCAAGCAAGCGCCAAAGTGTCGTTTCATCTAACAGCTGATGATTGTCTAACACGTTTGAAACGTAACGCAGGTTACAAATAAACAGTCCTGTAAAGATAAACTGCACTAACCCTTCCGGCGGCTCACTCCGCAGCACTTCTTTTAAATCTTCTCCTAGTGAAGCCAATTCAGGCAGCGGCTGATCACTAATATTCACATCATCAACGAAATCTTTGATCGCCAAACGATGCGGCTGATGATCTTTTAACACAAGAATCGTATTTTGCCCGTGTGGTGAAAAGACGGTGCCATATTGATACATGAAGTGCAGCAGCGGCGGCATCACAACATGGAAAAATTTCGCCATCCATTCCTTTGCTGAGAGACCAGATTTTTCAATCAGCTGTTTCACATATGGCTCACCTTCATGATCCTCATAAGTGAGTGCTGCAAGTGTAACAGGGCTCTCTCCTTCATCTAAATACGTGTAAATGCTTTCTCTAAAAATCACACCGAGCATCTCAAGATATTGATACGGCGCACCAGGCAGTTTGCTGTAGTAAGGATGATCGACATTGATACTTGCATTCTCACCAGGTAAAATCACGCGGCAGACATCCGATAAAAATGAGTCTTGATCCGCAATCCCTTTAATATGCGCTGTAATACGAGGGGCAATGACTGTCCGTTCTGACGGAAGTCCCCGGTACACGAGTGTATTTAAAATACTCATTGGCAGTTTAATATGATGCTTGCCTTTATTTGAGATGTTTGTAAAGGTTCTGATGGACTGCTGCGGGATATATTGATCCAGTCCCTCTCCTACATACACAATCCGGCGCAAGGCCAAATCTTCCGGGAAATGCTGAATAATCATATGCGTCCACTGCCACTTATGAACAGGCATCAAATAATAATCAGCTGCATTCAATCCTTCATCCTTTAACACGCGGTGAAATTGACGGATCGTGACTTCATCTAATTCTTTGGCGATCACCTGCTCATAATCTTCATGATCGACCGCATGGAATGTCGCAAGGTCCCTGTGAACAGCAATCCAAGACAGCTGCACACTTTCTTGCCTTTCAGGTGCATAGGCTAGGTAGTCATCGTAACTGAACCCAATTCGTCCTTTGTTATACACAATCCAAGGATGGCCTGTCATCTCTCCTTCAATCCAAGCGTAATCTGTATCTGTCAGTTCATCCGCACGAAGTGCTTTTTTCGACAGCAAATGTACATCTGCTAACAGGGTATGATGAAGCTCTTTGATAAGATGGCCTGTTGTATCAGAAGACATTGGAATGAGCGGCTGAATGTCTAGTAAAAACACAATCGCACTGACATCCTTTGACCATTTTCCGTCTTGACAGCACTCGATTGATTCAGCGATTGTATCAAAACTATCAAACAAACGAGTTTTTGCGAGATAGCGATATTTCTTATGTTCGTGAATGATTAATTCATACTGAGCGATGCCATCCTTACGATCTAGCTGCACGGGATGAAGCATGTCCTCATACATGTATTCAGACAGCATTTTTGCCACCATTCGCTGGTTTGCCTTTTTCCAAGCAGCAGGATTCACCGCTTTTTTCAATTCATCTTGTACACTCATCGCTTCATCCTCCTTAACCTTTGATTTCTTCAAATGTGTTGACGTTCTTGTGTGTACCAAATGTCTGGAAGACGTGCTTTTGATAAAGTGGATACACGGTTTGACGAGCAAGTTCATTGATAATCACACTGTTTCGGTAAGCGCCAAGCCCTAAATCCGGAGCGCCGACCCCATGTGTATGAAGCTCAGCATTTTGCACAAAAATATCATTTTCACCCATTGTATTAGTTTTCAAGCGATATTCACGTTCGACCTGGAACCGTCCTTGATCGTCCCATTGAATGTGATGAGAAATTGGGTTGATAAACGGCGGCAGTACCGATTGATAGCCAGTCGCCAGCACAACAATATCGGTCTCATGGGTAAAGGTGTCCTCTTTGACCCATTGCATGCATGAAAGGGACAAGCCGTCCGCTGTTTCCTCAATCAAGTTGACCTCTGTCATCGCTTGAAGCACTGTGTTCAACTGCTCTCCGCAGGCAGAACGTTCATAAAGCAAATGGTAAATATCACGGATCATTGCAGAGCTGATGCCTTTATACAGCAAGTCTTGCTGCTTTAACAAAGCATCCTTTTTTGTTTGCGGAAGCTCATAAAAGAAATCAATATAATCTGGAGAGAAATATTCAAGACCAAGGTTTGAATATTCCATTGGGAAAAATCCTTTAGAGCGTGTGAACCAGTGAATATCCTTTGCCTCATCATCTGATAAAATATCATAAAACACTTCTGCCGCACTTTGGCCAGAGCCGATAACTGTCACAGATTTCCCTTTAAAACAGCCTTCTTTCTTTCGTTTTAAATAGTCAGCAGAGTGAAAAACTTTCTCTCCTAAAGCTGGCTGGAGCGATGCTGGTATCGCCGGCTGTGTACCAATTCCTAAGACGAGATGCTTACTTTCAAATACCTCTACGGTTTGATCATTCACATGACGGACATGCACTTCATATCGCTTTTCTCCTGCTTTCTCAATCAATGAGACAGATTCGACGTTCATGCCAAATCGGCAAGAGTCTAACTGATCTGCGACCCAGCGGCAATAATGACTATATTCCTTGCGCGGGATATGAAAATCCTCTAGAAAGTAAAATGAATACAAACGGTTTTGCTCCTGCAAATAGTTAAGAAAGCTATATTTGCTTTTCACATCTGCCATGCTGACAAGGTCCGCTAAAAAGGGGACTTGCAGTGTCGTCCCTTCAATGAGCATACCTGGGTGCCAATGAAAGGCTTCACTTCTTTCAAAAAACAAAGCGTCGATTTCATTTACCTCTTCAGATAATGCGGCAAGTCCCAGGTTAAACGGTCCAATGCCGATTCCAATTACATCCACTACATTATTTTGCTTGTTGAACCGCGTCATGGTTATACTTCCTTTCGAATCGTTCTCTATCACAAAACATCAAAAGACCTGTTTTATCGGGTAAATTGACTGGTTTTACACGTTCAAATCCGCATTTTTCAAATACATGGATCATTTTTTCATTGCGAATATCCGGCTCAGCGACGATTTTTTCTGTTCGTTTGTTCTGCTCAAATTGAAAGGCTGTCATTGCCTGAAGCAGCGGGGCCGCAAATCCTTTTCCCACATAATCCGGCTCCCCTATTAATAGATGGATTCCTTGATCATGCGGAGAAGGCTGATAGTAGGATTCAATGACGTCACCTTTGACGTTGTATGCCTCAAAATAACTCATTGGCGTCCCATCAATTGTTCCTAAATAAAGAGTTTGATGCGGATCATGAATCGCCTGATAAAAATGCTTTTCAAAAGCAGGAAACGGAATATTCAAATGCCAAAATGGGTGAACATACTCTTCTTGCATCCACTTGTGGACAAGCCGGACATCCCTTTCATATTCAGCGCGAATAAACCTAATACGATGCCTCATCCAATCAGCGCCTCCTTATGTAAAAAGAGCGGATTCAAGACAGCTGTGTAACGAGACTGTGTTTCCAGAGATCCTGTCAGCTCATCCATATCTTCAAACCGTGTTAGCAAATTCGCTTTTGAAGGCAGTTCCTTTGAGCGGAGAAGGCTGTTTGTCAGTTCAGATGCCCCGTATGTTTCCTCATGAGCGAGCAATGTGTCTCTCACGAGTGCCAGCAAGTCTTCTTCCTTTGCCAGTCCTTCTGTGCCAAAGCCGTTAATGAGACCAAATAAATGATTAAAGAAGAAATAATAACGCAGTCTCTCAACGGCTACATCATCTGCACAAATGGTTTCACTTCTCACGCTCAAGTTTTGGACAAGGTTTGCGAGTTTATCCTTTTTCGATTCACTATAATAGTAGCCTTGGTTGTCACGATAATAGAAGGTGTCCGGGTAACCAGCCTTCATTTGCACAACAGCATTTTGCTGATGGGCTTCCAGTGCAAGACCATATGTTTCAAACAGCCAGAGCATCGGTTCTAACGAAATGGTTAAATATTGCTTAAACCAATCTTGGCTCACAGCATCTGTTGATCGGCCTTCTGCGTCTGCAAGGTCATGAATGATCCCTGCTAATCGCGATTTTCCACCAAACGCATGATCCTGACATAATCCAGCAATTAAGCTTGCCCCTTTTTCACGATGCAAAAATGGGTTTTGACGAATGACTACTTCAAAGCCAGATTCCGCCTCTTCTCCTTGAATGGATAAATAGGCAGGATCTTCAATGACCCGGAATCCAGAGAATTTATCGTATAAAGAAATGCCTAATTCTGTTTTTAAAATGCGAGACATCTCAACTCCGCGATCCAGTTCCTTTTGTTTATTGACACGTAAGGAGTTTGTAATTTTCACAGGAACAGAGAATTTGAGCATGTAAGCAGAATCTTTTTGATAGACAGTTCTAAAGGATGAGGTCGCTGTGTATTCAGACCCCAGCGGTCCTAAATAAGTCAGTTTCCCTTCCTCTATATAACGCTGGACGAACGCTTTCTCCATGACCACTTTGACTTGCAGCGGGTGAATCGGAATGAGCACATATTCTCCGCTTTCTGTTAACGTATTCAGTCTCTCTGTTTCTTCTGGTACCTGGCGCAAGAGCTCTTCTAACATGAGGCTTGCCGCAGACTGTGCAATAGACGAATCCTGAAGCACAATCGAATGGTGCGCTTTAAAGTAATGAAGCTGGAAAGCCCCTTTCAGCTCAGGAGAATAGACCGCCTCTTCCTCCTCCGTCATCCCTTGTCTGCTTTTTGGAGTGGGATGCGTTAAATGTCCAAGAAGAAGTGACTGCTCAGCCTCGATATACTCAAAATCGGCTTCAGAAAGAGCTGCTCGATCACTTTCTCGCTCCTTTAAGAATCGTTCAATATTTCGGCAGCTTAAAATGATGCGAAGCATGAATTCATCCTCTGCATCTGTGCGGCCATATTCAATGAGAAGCTCCTTTGAACATAGAGCAACAAGTGTCGTGTAATCGGCGATTGCGCCCTCTTGTTCACTGCCTTGCGGACGGAAGCGAATCGGAAAATCAAAGAGATGGCGGCCAACAGATGAAACATATCGGATCGGAATCACAAGCTCTAGATCTTGCTTTGCTAGTTTTGCGATGAATACAAGCGAGCCATCTGCTCTCGTCTCTTTTTTTGCAGATCGATCGATTCCTGTTTCGCGTAAAAAACAGTTTAAAAAGCTTTGCATAGTTGCATTTTCAGCCATTTGTTTATATTGACTCAACGTAGTACCCTCCCGGATTGAATATGAGCGATCCCGATATCAACGATGTCAGAAAGGATTTCCTCAATATGTGTGATTGTCGTTCTCGGATTTAACAAAGTGAATTTTAAGCATGTTCGGCCATCAACCACTGTTTTCGCAATGACAGCAGTTCCCGTTTTGAACAATGTCCGATGAATGATTTTATTGATGTCATCTGTTCGGTGCTCATCCTTAAATCGGAACACAATCGCATTGATTTCTGGCTCAGGATTGATTACTTCAAGGTGATCATTTCTCTCAATAAGCGCGGCCACATCCTTCGCAAAATGAATGGTATGGTCAATGATGTCACCAAATCCTTCTTCTCCAATTAGACGAAGAGAGAGAAGTAACTTCAGAGCATCAAACCGGCGCGTCGTTTGGATAGATTTATTGACGAGATGTAGAATACCATCTAGTTCATCTTCCTTTGGATTAAGATAATCTGCATGATAATCGATCAAACCAAAATGTCTTTTATCCTTCAGCAAAAATGCCCCGCAAGAAATCGGCTGATAAAATTGCTTATGAAAGTCGATCGTGATTGAATCAGCAAGCTCCATACCGGCTAATTTACTTCGGTAGGTTTCGCTTAATACAAGTGCTCCGCCGTAGGCAGCATCTGCGTGAATCCACAGACCGTCTGGTTTGACGATGTCATACACATCTCGAACCGGGTCAATACTTCCAAAATCAGTTGTCCCGCAAGTCGCTACTACCGCAAAAGGAAGCAGGTTCTGATCCTTTAATTCAACCATCTTCTTTTTCAAATCATTGAGGTCCATTCGGTGATGCTCATCCGTCTCGACCAGTACAACAGCCTGCTCCCCTAAACCGAGCTGGGATGCAGATTTTTTCACCGTAAAATGAGCATTTTTAGAGCAAAGAATTCTCATGCGGTGAGCTTCACTTGGTAAGCCTTTCTGCTGAACATTCCACTGCCATGTGTTTTCACAAAAGGCATCTCTCGCCAGAAGCAGCCCCATATAGTTAGATTGGGTTCCACCGCTTGTAAATGTCCCATCTGCTAAGCCGCCATAAGAAAACTTTGCACATAGCCACTTGAGGATTTCCTCCTCAACCAAAGAAGCAATACCGCTTTGATCAAAGGAATCCATTGATTGGTTAATGGAACTCACCATCACCTCTGCGGCAAGTGCAGGAATGAGCGGCGGACAATGCAGATGTGCCAAGCATTTAGGATGCGATACATCAATCAAATGCGGCAAAAGATGTTCTTTTATATCTTGAAAGACAGATTCAATTGATTCTCCAAACGGTTGAAATCGGAATAACGATTCGACACTAGCCGCTAATTTCCCAGGCAATATTCCGCTGTATGGTCCTGTGTCTTTTTGCCATTGCTCCAGTAAGCTGTCGATAGATGTATGAAGAGCCGCTTGGAAGGACTCTCTTCCAAGCTGGCTTTGATTCATAAATAATGAATCCACAGAAGCTTTAGTTGATTGCATCGTACACGGCCTCTTTAAAAATAGCGATGACTTTTTCAAGCTGTTCTTCTGTCATAATGAGTGGCGGCAGGAATCGAATCACACTTCCGAAACGGCCTCCTGTCTCCACAATTAAGCCTTTATCGAAGCAATTCTTTTGAATAAGACTGGCCAGCTCTGAATTCGCTGGATAGCTTCCGTCCACATCCTGTTTCTCATTTGGATTGACTACTTCAACGCCAATCATTAAACCTCTTCCTCGAACATCACCGAGAGCAGGTACTTGTTTTTGGATGTCTTTTAGGTGAGCCTGCATACGATTTCCTAACTGTTCTACATGATCAAGCAGGTTGGTTTCTTTTATAAATTTAAGCGTAGCGGTTCCTGCAGCCATCGCCATTTGATTCCCTCTAAATGTCCCGATGTGTGCACCTGGATTCCATTGATCTAAATCTTTATCATAAATCACAACTGAAAGCGGCAGGCTTCCACCAATGGCTTTTGACAGCACAATGACGTCAGGTACAATTCCTGCATGTTCAAAGGCAAACATCTTACCTGTTCGGCCGATGCCTGATTGAACCTCATCAATAATGAGCGGAATCCCTTTTTCTTTTGTGATTCTTCTCATTTCCTTCATCCATTCAATAGATGCTGGAATGGAGCCTCCCTCGCCCTGCACTGCTTCAAAGATCATACCTGCTGGCGGAAGAATACCACTTTCAGGATCATTTAATACGCGCTCAATATACGAACTTGAAATGCGGTGCGAATCCTTCCCTCCAATTCCAAATGGGCAGCGATATTCATATGGGTAAGGCATAAAATGAACATCAGGTATTAACCCTTGCACTCTTTCCTTTGGAGATAAATTCCCGCTTAATGACATCGTGCCATGTGTCGCACCGTGATACGCACCGTGGAATGAAAGAATGGAACGATTACCTGTCGCTGTCTTGACTAATTTAATAGCTGCTTCTATGGCGTCACCACCAGTTGGCCCACAAAATTGAATTTTGGCTCTTTTTGCAAACTCTTCTGGCAAGTGAGAAAAGATTTCATTCACAAATTCTTCTTTAATTTCTGAGGTTATGTCCAGCGTATGCAACGGTCTTTTTTCATGAAGCATACGTTCAATAGCTTCTATAACAACTGGATGATTGTGACCAAGTGCAAGTGTTCCTGCGCCTGCCAGGCAGTCATAAAACTCTCTGCCATCCGCATCTGTCACGATCATACCCTCGGCTTTTTGCATGGCTAATGGGAACCGTCTCGGGTAAGACCTTGCATTAGATTCTCTTTGACTTTGCTGCTCTAAAAATTGCTGATTTTTAGAAACGGTTTTGATGGACATAATAAAACACTCCTCCAATTGATAAAGATTATCATTTTCATTTACTAGCCTAGAGGATGTGAGATATGAAAGTCAATTGTATTCAAAAAGATGATTCGAAAAGCATATGAATGCTATATTCTCTTTTTAGCGAGTATTTTCGTGTAATTTTTACAAACCTCTACTGCCATAAGAAGATCAAACGGATGAGACGGAATGGTGTAGAAAAAATTACAAATCATTCTTCCTGGTTCTTTTGTTCTACTCATGACGAAGCTCTTATTTTATACAGGAAACTGGATGAAAGTGATGTAGAAAAAGAAAGAAATAAACGCCTCTCTATATTGATATAAATGGTTATAATGGTATAATTTCTCTGAAACAAAAGGGAATGGAGAGGGATCTGATGATTTTAACGAAGCACGATCTTCACCACTACTTGGCACAGGATAAGAAAGCATTAGCCATTAAGCGCAAAAGACCTAAGTGGTTTGGGGATGATATATGGAAATATCAAAGGATTTTACGAAAATATGAATACTATTCTAATAGCGGCGCTACACTTCGCAAATGGTTTTATCGCTATTTACATAAAAAGAAAGGCATGCAGCTTGGCTTTGATATTCCGATTGGTGTCTTCGGCCCTGGCCTTAGAATCAATCATACGGGTCTCTTAATTGTGAACAAGCATGCAAAAATTGGGGCATTTTGTGATATTCATCAAGGGGTGAATATTGGTCAGAACCATCATGAAAAGGATGTGCCAACCATTGGGGATCATGTATGGATTGGCCCTGGTGCTAAGCTGTTTGGGGACATCTATATTGCAAATCATATTTCAATCGGAGCAAATGCTGTTGTAAACCGTTCTTTTCACGAGGAGAAGATTGTTATTGCAGGTGTGCCTGCGCAAAAGGTAAAAGAAAAAAGCCCTTCTTCATGAAGGACTCACCTGATAAAAAAGAATGATACCGATCAAAACAGAGATGAGCAGCATGAGATAAAACAAGATCGTTAAAATGAGAATGGTCCAGCCAAGTCCCTTCCTCTCTGTCTTGATCAAATAAATACCGAGAACGATGGTACTAAATAGGACACCTAAAATGGCCCACAGCCATTTGTCTTTATCATGCTTTGGCGCATCAAACCATAAATAAATGGCAACAGCAAGTGAAACGAATAACCCCGTAATTCTCACGTTCAAACTCCTCCTTATGTAAATTACATGTTCTCTATTATGCTTTTTAGCCCCCCTTCTTCTTCAGTTTATTCAAACATTCGACCCTTTTGTCCTAAAACGATTCATCATTGTTAAGTAGCATGTCGCGGGAGGCTTTTCCATTCCTCTCTCAGCATCCCATAGCGCATCGAATCATAATATTCTCCTTGATAGTAACGGACCTTTCGCAGTCTCCCCTCAAGGACAAATCCGCATTTCTCTGCGCACCGCATCATCCGTTCATTTCCCGACCATGTGGTAAGACCAATTCGAGGGATATCAATGTGTGTAAATAACTCATCAGTCCATAGACTTAACGCCTTTGTCCCAACGCCACCGCTCCAAAAGCGCGAGTCATAAATGAGAATGCCGCATTCAAGCCACCGTGTACGTTCATTCTCCCAATAATATGACACGGTGCCTTTGATTTCGCCGTCTATTTCAATGCCATATAGCTTTGGCGGAATGGATGTGTCCTGTAAGTATCGTTTTTTAAATGCAGCAAGCGGGATTTCGTGTTCATAAAAATATGGGGCATTCCACTTTCGATAGGACTGATCTGGTGCTTTGAATTTTAAATGCCATACCATCTCTAAATCGGCTTCGTTTAATGCTTGTATGCTCACATGCTCTTCCTTTTCCCTTTTCATCTGTTCACGTTCCTTTACTTTGTCGTTCTTTTTGCTAGATGACGGTACTCGATAGGCGTCATGCCTTCGTTTTGCCGAAACAGTTTAGAAAAATAAGTAGGGTCGTCAATGCCTACGTGATCAGCAATAGCTGCGATTTTATCATTCGTTGAGGCAAGCATGCTTTTGGCTTTTTCGACCTTGAGACGATTGATGTATTGGTTTGGCGTCAGTCCATATACCGTCTGCATGCACCTTGTCATGTAATCAGGATGATAATGCAGCTTCTCTGCAAGCTCTTCCATTTGTAGTTTCTTCATAAAGTGACGCTCAAGATAATGAACCACTTCTGAGGCGACATTCTCCTTTGCACTTGGAATATGAAATGCTTCTTTTTGTAAATGAATGAGCATTTCCTCAAACTGAAGCTGCTTTTTCAGCGGCAGTTCAGACGCGTCATCATTTAGTGCACGCATTGCTGAAAGATGTTTTTCGAACACATTTCTTCCTTTCACTTTTCCTATACGAGGCAGGCTAAATTCATATGTTGCCGGCTTTTCAAAGGTGGCTTGATTTTGTTTCATATCAAACCAGTGTTCTCTCAGCCGATTCGTCAACTCAAATGGATCAATTGAAAAATGCAGCCACTCATAGTGAGTTTCTTCTTCGCATGGCAGGTGTCCCCCATGAGACAAGCCAGGTGAGAGAATGATATATTCTCCTTCTTTTACGTGATGAGCCTCTCTGTCTTCTGTGATCCATAGTTCCCCCTTTGTGACATAAAGAAGATCAAACACAGTGAAGGTTCTAGAGATATGTCTTTCTCCTTGATGAAATACACCTTTGCCTGAAGCAATATAAACCGGGAACGGCGGTACAGTAAATGTAATAAATCGATTCATATTCATCCCCTTATGAAGTCGGATTTCTCCAATAAGTTTCGGTTTCATCTCTTCTTATTATAGTCGATGCAAGGTACACTATAAATCGGATTTATACGAAAGGAGGTTGATTGATGAAACCTCAATCACTGCCAATTCAAAAGGTTCAAGCTAGGGGTAAGAAAACCCATCCTTCATTATTTGCATTAACTTGGCCTATTTTTATTGAAATCTCTTTATATATGCTCATGGGAAGCGCGGATACCCTCATGCTCAGTCAATATTCCGATAATAGTGTTGCCGCAGTTGGTGTAAGCAACCAGCTCCTGAATTTATTGATTGTCATGTTCAGTTTCATTACAACTGGAACGACGATTGTGATTGCGCAGCTTTTAGGAGCTAGCCGCAGGCAGGAAGCGACTCAAGTCGCCTATGTCTCACTAGGAACCAACTTCTTGATTAGCTTTGTCATTAGTCTTCTCATGTTTGTATTAGCTGTTCCCATTTTACACCTGATGGGCCTATCAAGTGAGCTCATGCCGGATGCGGCGGTATTTTTACAAATTGTCGGACTGCTTTCTTTTATTCAAGCGCTCATTATGACGTATAGTGCTATTTTAAAAAGCTATGGATATACAAGAGATACGATGTATGTCACCATCGGAATGAACTTGCTAAACGTTGCCGGTAACTATCTGGTCATTTTCGGTCCGTTTGGCTTCCCCGTATTAGGTGTGATGGGGGTCGCTTTTTCTACCTCACTTGCTCGGTTGATCGGATTAATGGCAATGATCCTCATTGTACGCCGCCGAATTGGATTACGCTTTTCACTGAAGAAGATGTTTCACATCCAGCGGACACATTTAAAAAAGCTTCTGAAAATCGGGATTCCTTCTGCTGGAGAGCAGCTTTCTTATAACGGCTCTCAAATGATCATTACACTGTTTATTACGTTTATGGGGACGCAGGCATTAGCAGCAAAGGTCTATACTCAAAATTTAATGATGTTCATTATGCTATTTGGTGCAGCCATTAGCCAAGGGACACAAATTTTAATCGGGCGCCATATTGGGGCGAAGGAATTCGATGCTGCCTATCACAGATGCATGAAAAGCTTATACTGGGCCATTGGCATCTCCCTTCTTTCTTCCACTGCTTTATCTTTATCATCGACGCATTTGCTTGCTTTCTTCACTAGCAACAGCGAGATCATTCAAATCGCCGCCACACTCCTCCTATTAACAATTATTTTGGAGCCGGGCCGTTCTTTTAATATGGTCATTATTAATTCCTTGCGGGCTGCTGGTGACGCGAAGTTTCCAGTGTATATGGCGATGATTTCAATGTGGGGCATTGGGCTTCCGATCGCTTACTTTTTAGGCATTCAGCTTGAGATGGGTCTCATTGGAGTTTGGATTTCTTTTATCGTGGATGAATGGGTAAGAGGCATCTTTATGTATAGGCGGTGGCGTTCAAGGGTATGGACAGAGTATCGCTTTTCTTCCACATAAAAAGGACTGCGGGTGCAGTCCTTTTTTACGTAATATCTTCTAAAATAAGTTCTTTTTCCTGCTTTGAAATAAATGATCGCTGTGTAAACACGCGGTATTCATTTTCTCTTGTTTTATCTAAAATGGCTTTATAAAAATGAGCAGCTGCTTTCACTGATATACGTGAATAAAGCGGGAATTCATGAAGATGGTCAAAAAACTCCTCGTAGTATGCCTCTGCCTCAAAGGCAATGTACTCCCATACGTGCTGAAATGCTTGATTGACAATGCCTTCTTGCAATTCTTGCTCTGTATATCCGAATTGATCCATGACTTGCTTTGGCAAATAAATGCGGTCTCTTTCAGCCTTATCCTCGCCGATGTCACGAAGGATGTTGGTCAGCTGCAAGCCAATCCCTAATGAAATGGCTGCTTCTTTCAGCTGTTCTTTTTTACGCGGTGCAATAATGGGAAGCAGCATAAGCCCAACGGTACTAGCCACATGGTAGGAATAGATGAGCAGTTCATCTAACGTTTCATACCGATGCTGCTCTAAATCCATCTCTTGACCTTGGAGCAAGTCACGGAACGGGGCTTCATCCATACGAAACTCTTGAAATGTATGTTCTAGCGCCACCCACATCGGATCATTCCGATCTACCTCACCATGTAAAAATCGATCAAACGTCTCTCGAAAGGATGCAAGCTCCTCTTTTGGCGAGGGGGACTCATCTACAATATCATCTGCTCTCCGGCAAAAGGAATACACAGCCCAGACGGCCTGTCTTTTCTTTTTAGGCAGCATGGAAAAGGCACGGTAAAACGTTTTAGAATGGGTTTGAATCGTCTCCTCACATAATTTCAATGCTGTTTGTACATCAACCACTTAGCTTCACTTCCTTTCTGTCATTCAAATCTTTTAACAGCACAGAAGCCATCAGCTTCGCACTTTGCATCACGATCGGCACTCCGCCCCCAGGATGGATGGAAGCACCTACTGCATAAAGATTGCCCGTCTCAGCTACCTTCACTTGCGGGCGGAACACACCTGATTGAAACAAGTTAGGCGCAAGTCCAAAGCTGCCGCCTTCAAACAATCCTTCTCGCAAGGAATCATTTGGTGTTCTGATTTTTTCCCAGACAATCGACTCTCGCAATCTTGGAAAGCCTCTTTTCTCAAGACGATCCACCATTTTCTCTACAAAATCTGTCTCCTCTTCCCAGTTGATATGATCTCCTGAGGGAACGGGAATCAGCATATATAAAACACTACAGCCTGCCGGGGCAAGAGATGGATCAATGATCGATGGATTAAACGTATAAAACGACGGATCTTGAGGGATCGTCTTCGTTTGAAAAACCTCTTTCATATGCTGATCAAAGTGTTCTCCCATAAAAAATTGGTGAACAGGCGCATCATGGTACATCTTGTTTAACCCTAGATACACCATCACACAGCCAGAAGACGGCACGTATTTACGCCGATCTTGTTCGTCTAAACCAAGCTGTTTTAACGCAGCTGGATAATCTCCGTTGATCACAAATGCATCAGCTGCTATACGGTCGTCACTGACTTTTGCTCTAACCACGCGTTTCCCCTCAAACTCTAGCTCCGTGACTTCTTCATTTTTTCTTACATGCACACCCATTTTTATGAGCTGCCTCTCCAGTATATCTACTAAGCTCGCATAGCCGCCTTTTAAATAGTAGATTCCATGTGCGTGCTCACTATATGAAACGAGCGAATAAATAGCAGATGCTTCATACGGGTTCCCTCCGACATAGAGGGTTTGCAGTGCGTATGCATCTCGCAGGCGTTCGTCTGAGAAATACTTTTTCAGAGCACTTTGAACCGTTCGATACGCCTTTAATTTCATTAAAATCTTCATGTTTGCTTTTGTAAAAAATGTACGTTTTTCATGAAATGATTTCTCTAGAAAGGCTTGCTGCCCTTCTTGAAAACGGTCTGTCATTTCTTCCATAAACCTTAGAAATCCTTGATCTTCCTTTGGAAATACACGTCTGATTTCCTCTAGCTGACGAAATGCATCAGAGTACTTCGTGTAGGAGGTTCCATCTTGATATTGAATCGTATACAGCGGATCAAGCTGCAAAAGATCAAGAGATGCTTCGTCCATTCCAACCTCATGTAAAATACCTTTTAACATATCAGGAAGTAGGACAATGGTCGGACCTTCATCTACTTTATATCCTTTCTCACGTACAAAAGCAAGTCTTCCGCCAAGTCGCTCATTTTTTTCGACAAGCGTGACATCATGTCCAGCTTTTTTTAAATAAAGTGCTGAGATCATCCCGCCAATCCCGCCACCTGCAATCAATATATGTTTTTTCATGAGGCACTCCCCTTTTCTTGGTGCGGCAATGTTTTGTGCGTATGTTTCTCTTTTGAAAGAATCGCATTTGTCGTGATACGTGCTGATTCTAAAATGGTCGGCAGCCCGCTTCCTGGGTGCGTCCCTCCTCCTACGAGCCAGCAATGGTCCAATTCATCAAATTCATTGTGCGGCCTTAGGACCATCATCTGCGTCAGCTGGTGGCCAAGGTTAAATGTAGCTCCTTCGTATACGTAAAGGTCTTCCTCCCATTGCTTCGGTGTGATCATCCGTTCGACTTCTATATGCTGTCTCACATTCTTAAAACCGGTTTTTCGCTCAAGTGTGTCCAGCACAAGTTCTCTAAATTCATCTTGATGCGCTTCCCAGTCAATACCGCTTTGATTGTTGGCAACAGGTGCCAGCACATAAAGAGCTGACTTTCCTTTTGGCGCAAGCGAGTCATCTGTGACACTTGCATTTTGAATATAAATAGAAGGATCATCTGGCAGCTCATACGTTTTCGTTATGCCTTTGACAAATTGAGCATAATCATCGGAAAATACGATGGTATGATGCGGCTCCTCATACATGGTATCTAATCCTAAATAAAGCATAAAGGTGGAGCATGAGAATTTTTTCTTTTTTAATTTTTTCTCGCTATATTTCTTTAAAAGTCCTGGCTCTACAAGCTTTGTCATCACATGTGCAAAGTCTCCATTTACGACAACCTCATCTGCCTGTATTTCTTCCCCAGATTCTAAGCGAATGCCTTTTACTTTCCTGCCTTCCGTCAGCAATTTTTCGACGCCAGCTGACAGATGAATCGTCGCTCCAGCTTCAACCGCTGCTTTTGCCATCGCTTCTGACAGCTGATTGACCCCGCCCTTCGGATGGAAAACACCTGTGTCATGTTCCATAAACGATAGAATGGAGAAAGCACCAGGGCACTCCCACGGTGACATGCCTAAATACTTTGATTGAAATGTAAACGCATATTTCACTGATTCATTTGAGAAATAATCTGACAGCACATCATATAAACTCTTATTCAATGAAAGCTGCGGAAGTGCTTTGAGCACCTTTGGACGCAAATAGTGATGAAAACGATCCATTTTACTTTGTAAAATAGGTGTAAGCTGATCCATTTTGCGCTTTGTATCGTTCATAAATCGTAAATACCCTTCGCCCTCACCAGGTGCAAAGGCTTCTAACCGTCTATACATTTCATCACGATCTCGAATCATATCTAGCTGATCGTCTTGAAAAATCAATCTATACATTTCTTTTAATTCGATCACATCAATATAGTCATAAAGATTTTTACCAGCAAAGGTGAACAACTCCTCTGCAATATGAATCATGCTGAGAAAGGTAGGACCCGTATCAAACGTGAAATCACCGAGTTGAAACTTAGAGTTACGTCCGCCAACAAAGGGCTGTTTTTCGTATACCTGAACATCATGTCCTTTGCTTTGAAGCATCATAGCTGCCGCAAGTCCCCCTGGTCCTGCTCCGATCACAATGATTTTCATTATCCTTTTTCCTCCAAATTAATTCACTTTAAGTTAATTATACAAATTAGAAAGATTAGATCAACTTTTGATGTGCTCTATTCGTCTCATGCTATGTATTAAAAAAGCCGGCTTCCCTTCAACAAATGTAAGAAAGCCGACCCTTTATTACGCTTCTATATCAATTCGATACGTTTCAAACCAATGATGAATCTGCGCCAGATGAGCGATTAACTGCGGGCCCTTCATGAGCTGGCCATACCAAGGCACTTGAAAGGAGGCTCCTTCCGTTTCAATCAGCTGGTTTAATTGATGTGCATCTAGAAATTCGTGAAGGACAGAATCTTTTTGCGCAAGGCAATCTGTTAACATCTCTTTCACAGCCTGGGTATAGGCTGGATGATGTGTTTTCGGATAAGGACTCTTCTTGCGATAAAGCACTTCATTCGGTAAAATTCCCTCTAATGCTTTTCGTAAAACCCCTTTTTCACGATTTCCATGCATTTTCATTTCCCAAGGAATATTCCACACATATTCGACAAGGCGATGGTCTGCAAATGGCACTCGTACCTCAAGACTCGCCCCCATACTCATTCGGTCTTTTCGATCTAGCAGCGTTGTCATAAACCAGACCATATTTAAGTAAAAAAGTTCTCTTCGGGCTTTATCCACTCCAGTTTCTCCATCTAAAAGAGGCGTTTCAGCCACGGTTTCTTCATATTTGCTTTGTGCATATTCTCTTAGTGACAGCTTCTTTTGCCACGAATCTTGTAAGAGCTGCGTTCTGGCTTCCGTCGATCTCATCCAAGGAAAACCATTCGTTTCATTTGCCGCATGGAACCAAGGATAACCTCCAAAAATTTCATCCGCACATTCACCTGACAAACCGACAACAAAGTCCTTTTTAATTTCTCGGCAGAACCAAAGCAAAGAAGAATCAATATCTGCCATACCCGGTAAGTCTCGGACCTCAACCGCTTCCTTCAAATAAGCAGCCAGCTCCTTTTGTCCAATGACGCAGCTGTGATGATTCGTTTGAAACGCCTTGGTCATGCGGTCAATCCATGGACCGTCAGCATTCGGCTGGAATTGACTTGCTTCAAAGAATTGATCATTTCCTTCGTAGTCAACCGAATACGTATGAAGCGGTGCTTTCCCTATTTTCTCAAAGTGCTTAGCGGCAATGGCGGTAATGGCACTCGAATCGACGCCACCCGATAAAAATGTACAAACAGGCACATCAGAAACGAGCTGTCTTGTGACGGCATCTGTAAAGAGATGCTTGACGTGCTGGGCGGTGTCATCAAGTGAGTCCGTATGCGCCTTGCTTTTGACATTCCAGTATCTCCACACACGCAGTCCGTCTTTTGAAAAAGTCAAAGCATGAGCAGGTCTCAGCTCTTTTACCCCTTTAAACACTCCTTGCCCTGGTGTTCTAGACGGTCCTAAACCAAAGATCTCCGATAATCCTTCATGATCGACTTTTGCTTTCATATCAGGGTGAGCAAGTAGCGCTTTGATTTCCGAACCAAATAAAAAGGAATGATGACGTTCTGTATAGAAAAATGGCTTGACGCCGAGCCGGTCTCTCCCTGCAAATAATAATTCACGCTCACTATCCCAGATCACAAATGCAAAAATACCATTAAAATGGGTCACACACTCTTCCTTCCATTCTGTGTAGGCGTGAAGAAGAACCTCTGTATCAGAATGTCCAAGAAAGCGATGGCCCCTTTTTAACAATTCTTTTCTTATATCTTCTGTGTTATAGAGCTCTCCATTGTATACAACGGTATAAGCATGGTTTTGATGTGTATATGTCATCGGCTGTTTTCCGCCTTCTACATCTACAACCGCTAACCTTTTATGCCCAAATAGAACGTGCTCACTTTTCCACGTATTTGTATCGTCTGGCCCTCTTTTAGATAATGTATCTGTCATTTGATTGATTACATGATCCTGTTGGATGAGCTGCTTTTTAAAGTCTGCCCAGCCTGTTATTCCACACATCATCATCAGCTCCCATCCGTTTTTCCTCAAGTGTTCTCATTCAGCCTTTCTTAGTTTATGCATCGTCTCCTTGATAGTTGATTTGTCCTTTTTTTCTCGGGCGTATAGGACAAGCATGATTTGGTAAGAAAAGAAAGAGGAAAGGAGCTTTTGCAAATGGAAAAACGAATGAAGCAGCTTGAACGCTGCAGTCGAAGATGGTGCAGCGGGTATTTACTGATTGAAAACGGGTATTGTCTGATTGAAGATGAAGAAGGAGACATCATGCTGCCAGAAAGTCTTCAAAGCACGATGATCTGTTTGAAGGAAAATGGCAGGTGGACCAAAGGGGAACTGCTCGGGTCCATGATACTTCATGAAAGTGGGCAGCTAGTAGAAGTACAAGGCGGTGAAGTGATTCAATATACGGCATCACTTGCGAAAGGATGGCTTGACCTACTGATGTTCGTTCCTGAAAACGTTTTTTATGAAATCATTGCACAGGTAGAGCAGCTTGGTTTTTCCGTCTACGATTGTGTTTTCTCCTCCTTTCATTCTTTTCAACGAGTTTCTTTCTTTCAGTTTTCGACAGATTCACAATCACTTGCCCTTCAATGTCACCATGACTCCGTCGCAGGTCAAATTCGTTTTGAATGGACCACTTCTGACGGTTACCGGTCGGTTTCGCAATTTGATGGCATATAAAAAGGACACTGCTTCGTATAAGCAATGCCCTTTTTATGTTAAAAGATATGGAAACCGATCGGCAGACGTAAACCGAGAAGAATGGTCACAATCGCGAACACGATAAAACCAATCAATACACCAGTCACCGATTTTCCTTTTTTCTTGCGTACAAGAACCATTTCCATGAAGCCGATCACAAGGATACCGAGAATCATTTTACCGATATACTCGCCACCGAAACCTGGAATTTTCATTCCTGTGCGAACATACAGCTCTACGCCTGTTGCGATAATGATCAAGTACAATAGTCTGACAATCATGTGCACAATTTTAGCACCTTTGTCGTTTTTACCTGCTAGAGCAAAGGCAACGAAGAATAAAATAATCCCTAGCACCCATGCTGTAATATGTAAATGCGTTCCCATCTGTTATTTCCCCCTTTATCAGAACAATTACCTTCTCATCGTACCACGAAATAAGTCGAACACAAAGCGACAATCCTGTGTCATCGCACTCTTTATTTGACGCGATTCGATAGCGTTCCAATCGGCTCAATCGTGATGTCAATTCGATCCCCTGAAGCTAAGAACTTAGGCGGTTCAAAGCCTTTGCCAACCCCAGAAGGTGTTCCCGTTGCAATGATGTCACCAGCTTCTAGTGTCATCCCTTTTGAAAGAGTAGAAACAATATTCTCGATGGAGAAAATCATTAATTCTGTACTGGCAGACTGGCGAACCTCTCCGTTTACCTTTGTTTCCACATGGAGCGCACCATGATCCTCGACCACTGACTTATGCACAATATAAGGTCCTATCGGGCAGGTTGTATCTAAGCTTTTACCTATGAAAAATTGTTTGTGTTTTTTCTGCAAATCTCTTGCCGTTACGTCATTTAAAATGGTGTAACCGAATAGATAATCGCGGACCTCTTCAGGTGCAATATTCTTCCCTGATTTGCCCATCACGATCGCAAGCTCCCCTTCATAGTCCAGCTCACTGGTCACATCTTCATGAAGGAGAATATCCGCTTCATGTCCAACGACTGAAGTAGGTGCCTTTGTAAAGATCATCACATCTTTAGGAAGATCCGCTGCACTTCCCATCTCCATGACATGATCTTGATAATTCTTTCCAACACACATGATGTTTTTAGCTGGCTTTGGAATCGGCGCATGGAGTTTCACTTCCGAAAGCGGATATACATAAGAACCGCGGTCTTCTTCTTTTTTCTCAGCCCAGTCAAGGAGCTGTTTGACATGCTCAACAAACTTGTCCCCCATATGAATACATTCAGCTAAAGAGTTTGGCAGTGTCTCAAGCTCAAATAATTTGGCTTCTGCCTTTTTGACGTCCATGACCCATTCATCATCAATGACTACCCCAATAAACATTCTGCTATGTATCTCACCTGTAAAAAACTTCATGTCTTCCCCTCACAATCTTCATTTCGCTAAGTGATGATGTCTCATTTTATTTCTCTATGAAATAAAAAAAACCCTTTTTTATCATACTCTCTTTTAAAAAGGGTTTCAAAAAAGATGATCTGATGTTTAGCGGTAGCGGCGATACTCCCACATGTTCCCTTGGTCCCATTTGCGATCAACATTTCCTCTGCTGTGGGAATGATGCTTTTTCTTTCCACATCTTTTGCAAGAGCGGCTGCGTCTATGGTGATGAGAACGTTTAGATCGATGGCAGCTTCTGTGGTGATGAGATCTTTTAGAACGATGGCTGCGATGTGACTTACGGCAGCTTTTCTTATGATGGGATCTGTGTTTGCTGCGGCATGATTTTTTCGGCTCACTCTTTTTGCTTCTGCAAGATTTCTTGCTTTTGCACGACTTTTTACTTTTGCATGGTTTCTCACTTTTCACGCTTTTCTTTGAACAGCGACTTTTTTTCGAACGATAGCTCTTACAGCTTTTTTTACTGCGATGTGATTTACGGCATCCGCCTCCACCAAAGAACCAATGACGGCGATTTGAATGGCGAGAACGAGCTGACTTGTGCGAGCGTCTCGATTCTGGTTCACGGTCTAAGTGATGATCACGTCCTTCACTTCGAAGTGAATCCACTGCATGTTCAATATGTGAATGATCAAATGTGCTCACGAACGATTCCCCTCCCAGTCTATACTTTGACAAAACAAACAGATCAAACTGTTTATCTTCTCTGCTTTATGTTACGAGACTTGGTAGACAAGTGTTCTTGGCGGATGCCCCTTTCTTTTAAAACTCCATGAATACCTAAAAGCGGGTACAGGACATTCCTCCATTTTCATATCGTAAAGAAGAGCATAGGAGGCTGATGAACGCATGACCACAGAACCTTTAAAGCAAATAGATATTTGGATTCATCCAAAGGACTTGATTGAATTAAGAAAAGACATATGGAACGATGAACCTGTTGAGGCCATTTTGAAAACCGGCCAGACCAAATCACACATTTATGCTTCATACCGCGGGTCTCACATTAGAAAGCTGAAAAAAAAGTCCTATCAAATTGAATATCGAAAGCCAAAGCAAAGACAAGGCGAATCTATCTTTCATTTAAATGCAGAATACAATGACCCCTCGTTTATCCGAAACAGACTGTCCTTTTATTTCTTCGAGCAGATAGGGGTGCTAAGCCCGGCTGCGTCTCATGTGTTTCTCACTATAAACGGAAGAAAAGAAGGCATTTATTTAAAAATAGAATCTGTTGATGAGCACTTTTTTCAGAAAAGGCAGCTTTCAGGAGGCGGCATTTATTATGCAGTCGATGACGATGCCAACTTCTCCCTTTTGAGTTCGTTTGATAAAAAGCCAAAAAAACACCTCCTCCTCGGGTACGAGAAAAAAACGGGGACTTCTCAACACGATCAGCAGCTGAGTGAATTTATTTACTTTCTCAACACAGCGAAAGATGACATATTTGCAGAAAAAATTGAGCAATACCTAGATGTAACACAGTATTTCCGCTGGCTCATTGGTGTCGTGTGCACACAAAACTTTGACGGCTTTGTCCATAACTACGCTCTTTATGTGAATGAACAAGGAAAATTTCAAGTACTTCCTTGGGATTATGATGCGACATGGGGCCGTGACATTCATGGAGAAGAAATGGCATTTGATTATATTCCAGTAAACGGCTTTAATACTTTAACTGCTAGGTTACTAGATATCCCTTCTTTTAAGAGATCCTATTACACGCTTTTTCAGCATGTACTCGATACACATTTTTTAGAAGACCGGCTTTGTCCAATCATCGAGAAATGGCATGCCTCTATCGAGAACCGAATTGGAGATGATCCTTATACGAGAGATCGAAAAGACATCCTACAATCAGAACGAGAGGTCATCCGGCAGTATATCAACAAAAGACGACGTTATTTACAGGCTGAAATAAGAAAAGAGATAGATGGCAAGTAAGGACGCTTTCGAATTTTGTCACTTTATTACTCATATTGACGAAACAGCTTTTTTTATAGAAAAATAGGGTATACTAACCATATCCTTCTATTATATAAAAAATGTGAGAGTTGGCGTCCGTTATGATCAATTATGAAATTGAACAAAAAAGATTACATTTAATTGAGACAGCAAAAAAATTCGGGATGAATGCCGAAGAAACCATCAGGTGCAGTCAAGAGCTTGATACACTCTTAAATAAAGGCATCAAATACACCTCGAATGAATGCTCTAAAAAAGGGTAAACCATACACCTAATTCCTCTCATCAAAAGCTTTCAAAAAGACAATCACACATTAAAAGACCCATCATAAGCTATGGTGAAACGCCCAAAAACAAAGTGCCTTATTTTTATAAAGGATGTGCACCGCTATGCCGGCTATTGTTGGAGCCTTTAAAGTAAATGCCGTCGGAACGAGCGGAGTCGTTCATGTTGGAGACTGCATCACCATTTCTCCAAATAGTCAGGTTAAAACGTTTGCTGGCGCAGGCAGTTTTAACACTGGTGATCAATTGCGCATTAGCAACTATAAAAGTGTGACAAATACGTACGACAGTGATGTCATTGATCAACCGCTTGTTGGTAACTTGTAAGGAGTGAGAATCCGTTGAACTTCTATATTAATCAAGCGATACAAATTAATTATTTGCGTGTAGAGTCTGTCAGTAACTCCTCTGTGCTGCAAATTGGGAGCGCTGGTTCAATTAAAGCTCTTTCTAATCTGTATAACACGGGCAGCTACGTAGAAGCAGCACCTGCCGCAGCAGGCACACAAGGAATTGAAGAATCCCAAGGCGCAATCACAACACCTTTTGTACCGCTTCAGTCACCAACAACTTAAGTTCATCTGCTATCCCCGGAGGTGTATGTCAATGTATGATTATCAAAGCAACGCTTCACAGGTGCATGGCATCATTCAAAAGCAAACACAACAAATTATGATGCTTGAAAAAAGGCTTAACGAGCTTCAGCAGGAAATGCAAATGATCAAAGATAAACCGACAACGACGATTGAACGGATTGATTATCAATTTGATCAACTGAAAATCGAGCGGCTTGAAGGTACACTGAATATCGGCCTCAATCCATCTGATCCAAACAGTGTTCAAAACTTTGAAGTGGGCCAAACAACAACCCCGGGTATTGGAATGATGCAGCAAGAAATGGCTGATCAATTTTTCAATCAAACACGCCAGCTTGTCGACGCATTCTTAAATGAAGAAGCGCCAGAACTTCTTGAAGAGCTAGAGCAGCGATATGAAGGGTCTCTTGATGAGAGCAACAAACACCACATCATTGAGGACATTCGCAAGCAAATTGACAGCAGAATCAAATACTATGCAGGACAGCTCCCGCACCGGGAAGATATGACCCCGCTGCAGCGTTCAGAGCAAATTGCTGAATATGTGAAGCATGATGTCAAACGAGCGATTGAGCATTTCTTAGCCCATATTCCAAATGAAACGAAAGGAGAGGAAAACGGATGAATTTCACAGTCGTCAACCGCAACATCGAGACCGGATGCATTAAAGTAGTTGGGGTTTCGTCCTCTTCCCTATTTATCATCGGGGACACAGATCATGTACAATTATCCTCCATTTTTGATACACCGCCAGAATCTCTTATCATTGGCCCGTTTGTTCCTCTGGCACCTCGATAATGATAAAGCGCACATCTCAAGTGAGTTTCACGAAGGTGAATTCTGTGGGGATTTCAAGTGTTGTTCAAATCGGTGATACGCAGGAGCTATGCCCGAAGGTTAAGGTGTTAGCTGTTCAACGAACCATTAGTTTGTTTTATGGCAATGAAGCAGAAAACTTAAATGCGAAAGAATTTGAAGTGTATTATGAGCCTATTCCATTGATGCTGCCGGAACGATCCGTCAGAACAGCATTTTACCATGAAAAGCCTGTGATTAAAGTGTCTTCAATACATGTAGAAGGGGTGTCTTCCTCCTCTGTGTTTCAAATTGGCTCTACGTGTGGAGTGAATGGCGTTGCAAGAGTGAAGCATATTCGAGAGTTATTTAGCAACGACGAAAGTCCGCCAAACTCACAAATGGACCTACCTACGCATATGATGGTGATATGACTTCGAATAAAGGATGTCGATTATGCCAGCAATTGTCGGACCCATTTACATTAACTCTATTTCTGGAGGCGTCGTAAACGTCGGTGACTCATTCTACCTGTCGCCTAAAAGTTCGTCAAAATCTGCTTTAGGCTCTGGAGCGGGAAATACCGGAGATTTCTTGATATTAAATAATGGCATTAGCGCCACCAACTATGTGGATCCTGACTTAAATGATCAGAATATGGTAGGCAATGCATAAAGCAGCTCCTCTACAGTCATTTCATTTAGAGGAGCGCTTTTTATGCTTATTTTTTTCTGCGTTGTCTCGATTTTTTTGTTTTAACCAGCTTGCTTGCCGGCTGTTTTCGAATCCATTTGATGTACGAAGCAAGCTTTTCATCCTGCCTTAGTGCATCAAGTGTGTTCAAGCGTGCGGCAAGCTCCTGGTTTGTAAAGAGTGCATGCACTTGTTTATGGCAGGGGATACACAGGAAGGCAGTCGCTAAAAAAGCCCCACCTTCTTCTCTTGGTGTTAAGTGGTGTTCTGTGAGCAGGACATTTTGTCTTCCGCACAGCTCACATAATCCAATGGTTTGCTTTGCCACCCTGTCATCACCTCAACAATTACATTAATTCCATTGAGACCGTTGTCCCTTTCCCGCTTGGATCTGCTGGATGGACAATCAGTTTCTTCGGCAGTCTCATTTTCAATTCTTCCACGTGGCTAATCACACCAACTGCTAAATTGTGAGACTGCAGTTTCTCTAATGCGGTAATGACCGTATCAAGCAAGTCTTGATCGAGCGTACCGAATCCTTCATCAAGGAAAAAGAATTGCAGCGGGAATTCACCTCTCAGCTGAATTTGTGCAGAAAGAGCAAGGGCAAGCGCCAGCGATGTCAGGAAGGTTTCCCCGCCGGACAAGCTGGACACAGGACGCCTGACACCACCATTTGCATCATCACGCATAACAAAGCCGCCTTCTGAGTCGACCTCAATCGCATATCTTTGTCTCGTCAACATACCCAAGCGGGCGGATGCATCACGACTGACACTTTCCAGCTGTTCTTCTGCTAAAAATTCAACAAACGTATTCCCTTTAAAAACGGTTTGCAGTTTATCGAGGCGATCAATTTCTTGCTGCAGTGCTTCCAAGCGTTCGTGAATACTTGCAAAGCGCTGATGATTTTCTTCAATCACACGCAGGTGTTCATGTGCGGACCCACTCATTGCTGTCGCTTCTTCCAATGCTTTTTCAGCTGCATCTTTTCTGTGCTGAATGTCAGTCCACTGCTTTTCATCCAGTGACTCTTCTTTCAGTAATTCAGAAATTCGCTTTAAGTTTGCGGCACATTCCTTTCTTTTATCCTCAAATTCCTCCATTTCCTGTTTGACCGATTGACGTACTGCCTGTTCCATTGAAGCAGACTCAATTTCCTGCGGCATATGAAAAGGAGAGGATTCTGTTTCTTTTTCCCATGCTGCTTCTGCTTCTTGTTTTCGCCGGTTCGCCTCTTGAAGCTGACGCTCACTGCTTGAAAAATGGCTTTGCGCCTCACTAAACAACTGCTGCGCGTGCTGCAATTGCTTGTACGATTGCTGTTCTTTTTCATTAAGAAGAGCAAGAGTATGTTCAACCTCAATAAGTTCATCAGAAATAGAGGCAGCTTTTAATGGATATCGGCCTAAATCTGTTTCATATTGATGGATAAGCTGATGCTGACTTTCTAGCTGATGCGCTAGTTTATCAAGTTCTTTCTCGACATTGTATATCGCTGTCTGCAGCTGCTCTTTTGCTAGCTGTTTTTCTTCCAAAAACGAAATGCTTTTCTCAATACGTTCTTTATAGCCTTCCGCTTGTTGGTCCTTTTCATCGATTTGCTTTTGCAGCTCTTGTACTTGATTCAATGTAAAATGAGGGAAGGCCTGTTCAAATTGAGTCGTTTGCTCTGAAAGCTCAGATTGAAGCTCTTTGATCAGCACCTCTAATTCTTCGATGCGCTGCTGTTCAAAAGTCATTTGCTCTTTCATCTTGCTCATCTCTGCTGCTTGATTATGCGTTTCATCCATTAAACGAGCTCGTTTACGTTCAACTTCTTGAATATCCTGCTTTATGCCTCTCCATTCTTGCATCAGATCCTGCAAAGACTGCGGATTTTGTACGGTTTCTACTGCTGCAGCTACTTCTGCTCCCGGGGCTTTCTGAGATAAGAAAGCGAATTGTTTCACTAATTGATTGGCATTCGTTTCGAGGAGCTGCTTTGCGGCATACATGTCTCTCGCATACTCCTCTGCCTGCTTGAGCTCTTTGTCCATCCGTTGAATGACTTCATCGACTTGTGCCACGGTTTCTTCATGGTCATTGGATTCCAAAGCCTTTGGATCATGATGAATTGATCCACAAACCGGACATGGCTCACCATCTACTAGCTCTGCCGCTAATTCTTTTCTTAATTCAGCCGCCCTTACAACATCACGCTGTTTTAATTTTTCGAGCTTCTGATGTTGTTCTTTTTTACTCCATTCTGTTAGAGCTCGTTCGAATTCACATACATAAAAATAGAGGTGTTCAATTGCTTGAAACGATTGGTCTATTTTTTCATGATGGTCGTTTTGCTGTTTTTGAAGCTTTTCATATGCTTCTGAAGTCTGTGAGGCTCGCTTTTTGAGCTCCTCCAGCTTTTGCTTTTCTTTTTGAATGCTGCGGTTTATTCTTTCAACATTTTCACTTAAACGTAAAGCATCCTGTACACTTTTCCGTTCTTTTACTGAGACTTGTAACTGCTCCAGCTCATGCTTCAGCTGTGTTTGTTTCGTCAGTGCACGCTCTAATAGAGATTGAAGATTGTCCGCTTCTTTTTTCTTTTGTATGAATTGCTGCGTTTTTTCATTTTTTTGCTGTTCTATTCCTGTCTTTTCCTGAAAAGCTGTCTCTTTTTTTCGTTCAATTTCCTTTAGATGAATCAGCTGCTCTTTCTTTTGGAGAAGTTCTGGCTCAGTCTCTATTTTCTTTTGCCGGGCTTGCTCATACTCATGCGTCATTTGATCATAGATCGTTCGTTGATGCAGCAGCTGCTTTTCTGCTTCCTGCTTCTCCTTTGATGCTTGAGAAAGCTGTTTTTCAGCCTTTGTTAATGCATCCGCATAGGGCTTTAGCGCCTCTGCCTGCTCTGCGATATTGAGCTTGGCCTTTTTCTCTTCCATTGATGGTGCCAGTAGATTCAGTTTGTTTTGTTCAGTCTCATAAGCTTCTTGTTCCTTTTGATACTGCCAGATCGCTTGCGCCTTTGTAAAAGCAGTGAACGCTTCGTCCCGCGCTTGTTTTTTCTCATGAAAAATGGCTTTTGCCTGCTCTGCTGCTTCCTTTGCTTTTGCCAGCGCCTCTGGGCCAGCTTCCCCTAAACCATTCAGTTCAGCCAGCAGTTCATTTTTTTGCCCATATTGATTCTGAGCTTTTGCACGCAAACGCTTGACGAGCTGATCCCCATACTTTTCCAAGTTAAACAACCGCTGAAGCATTTGACGTCTGTCTGCCCCTTTTAGGGAGAGAAATTCTGCAAATTTCCCTTGAGGTAAGACAACCGCTCGCGTAAAATCATCAATGGTTAATCCGAGTAATTCTTCTACTTTACGATTGACCTCACTCGCTTTATCTGCGAGAACGGTCTGCGTATCACCGATTTCAATCAGGCGGCATAATGTCGTTCTGACTTTCATTTCATCCGCTCGTTTGAAAGCACGTTCAACTTTATAAGAAATATGGTGTTCCTTTTGCAAAGCAAATGTAAAGGAAACCGACAGCTTTTCTTCCGCTTGGTTCAAAATACCATGTGTATTATTTAACGCACGTTCCACTTTGCCATAGAGTGCCAGGGTCATGGCGTCTAATATGGACGACTTTCCACTTCCTGTCGGTCCAAATATGCCAAACACACCTGCACCACATAATGAGCTAAAGTCAATTGTTTGTTCTTCTCTGAAGCTATGAAGTCCTTTAATGGTCAGCGTAATCGGCTTCAAGTCGCTTCCTCCTCTTGCATTTCATTGGCTAGCTCTAAAAACAGTTTGACTGTTTTTTCATCGGGTAGACCGCCACCTGTCTGGCGCTCATAAAATTTCACGAACCGCTCTTCGATTGAGAGCTTTTCCACTTGCTTTTGCTCTTCTATTTGCTGTAGTTCTTTGAACTTTGGTCGAATGTGAACAAACCCACTATGCTGCTTACGGAGCTGATGAATCTCTTCAATAGAGAGCTGGTCTGTTAAATGAATCTCTAAATCAATCCACGCCTGAAGATCACGTTTTTCATCCAGCCACTCGTGCACTTGACTCAGTCCCTCAGTCGCCTTCCATTTCACAAGTGGTTTTCCGCTTGATAAAAACACTTCTTTCCAGCTTGCCTTTTCATTAGGTTTTGCCTCTACAATTGTGACTGATTTGGCATAGCCTGATTCAGAAAAGCTATAAGCAAGAGGTGATCCAGAATACCGGGCAATCGTTTTGGCACGTTTGATCGTTTGCGGGCGGTGCAAATGACCAAGTGCAACATAGCAAGCTGCTTCTGGCAGGCTTTCAGCCGCAACGGTATATGCGCCGCCTACTTCAATCGGTCTTTCTGAATCTGTTTGACTTCCTCCTGCCACATAAATGTGGCTTGTTGCAATATTAACTGTATCCGGCTGGAATTGAGTACTTAAATGTTGAAACGCTTGTTGAATTTTTAAATTGTAATGATCACGAAGCACTTTCTCTTCAAATGTTTCAGCCAGCACCTCATTTAGTCTAGCCTCAGACGGATAAGCGAGTGCTGCAATGGATAAACGTTCACTCGAAGAAGGAACATCGACACGGATGATGTCATTTGTCGGATATCCAATTAAATGAATACCCTGATCATTTGTTAAAGGAGATGCGGCTGATAAGCGATCCGGATTATCGTGATTGCCTGAGATGACCACTACCTGCCGTTTTCCTTTATCAGATAAGGCAGATAGACTTTCATAAAAAAGCTGCTCTGCTCTAGCAGGCGGATTCACTGTATCAAAGGCATCACCGGCCATCACAATGACATCAATGTGTTCGTCTTTCACGATTTGATACAGTTCATCTAAAAACTGTGCTTGCTCATCAAGCCGGCTTCGACCTTCAAGGGTTTTCCCTAAATGCCAATCCGCTGTATGCAGAATCCTCATGTGATTCACCTCTCATTCCGATACATTTATAAAGAGATTTCTAAATTCCCATCGAAGAAATAGAGAATTTTCTCCTCTAATGTTCTGTTTGTCAAACGCTCTACTGCTTTTGCATATAACGCTATTTGGGTTTCATAGCGCTTTTTCAAGATAGGTTCAGCAGCGTCAAGTCCACCTGTATATCTGCCTTGCACTCTATCCGTTTTATAATCTAGTAAAAATAGCTTTCCATCTGTTTCAAATAAACAGTCAATCATTCCTTGAATCAGAACAGGCTCTCCCTCAGTATCAATATGACTGTATACCTCTTTAACAGGTAACACCATACTAAATGATACCTCTCGTTTTACCCAGTCCGCTTTCAGCAGTTTTTGACCAATTGAAGTAGAGAAGAAAGCAGCAATTCCTTCTTGATCAATTGACTGGACTTGCTCATCTGTTAGCAAGTCTCGCTGCTGTAAGGATTTGAGCAGGTGCCTTATACGTGATTCATCATAGGGCTCCTCAGAAGGAAGCGTGATATGCTGCATGACTGTATGCATTGCGGTGCCTTGTTCTGCGGCAGTGAGTGTTTTTTTCTTCATGAAAGCCGGCCGGTCATACAATGTTGCACGAGCTTTTCGAATAGAAGAAGGAACACTGTACTCATCCTGTATTTCTTTCATCCTTTTTATCTCGGAAACAGACTGCTTTGTGCCGACTTGCGAGGCCGCTAGATATGGATATTTCCATGAAAGTCTCTCTGCCACCTTCTCATCAGCATCACCATATCCTTCAACAGGCAGACCATCCATCAATGCTTGTACTACCTCGTCTTGCTGCTTCTTTTCAAGTGACATATCTTCCTTTAGAAGATCAGAAGCTTGCGTAAACGAGATAGTGAATGTAGACGGATGCGAAAGAACAACATCGCCTGTTTCTTCTAAAACAGATGACATCGCTTGATGACGGATAAGGGCAGGGCCAATAAAATCTAAGTATGTTTTCGATTGATAACGTTCAAAATCAGGGAGCAGCCACTCTTCTCCAGTCGCGGCATTTTGCCATTTGCTTAATGCTTTCACCTGATTTTTGACAGAGCCGACCAGAAATAATTTTTCCTTAGCCCTTGTGAGCGCCACATATAAGACCCTCAGCTCTTCAGATAATAACTCTTTTCTCATCTTTTTTTTCATCGCCACAAGCGGTAATGTCGCATAACTAATTCTCAGCTCTGGATGGATATACTTGCTTCCAAAGCCTAGCTCTTTATCAAGTAAGTAGGACTGGTTTAAGTCCATCATATTAAAGTTCCTGCCGAGTCCTGCAGTAAAGACGACTGGAAATTCTAATCCTTTACTGCTGTGGATCGTCATCATGCGCACAACGTCCTCTGTTTCACTGAACGTTTTTGCCGCACCAAGATCATCTCCACGCTCCTGCATTCTTTCAATAAAACGAAGGAATCGAAATAGCCCTCTAAAGGCAGCTTTTTCATATTGCTTGGCTCGATCATAAAGGGCACGAAGATTCGCCTGCCGCTGCTTACCTCCAGGCATCCCGCCAACATAATCAAGATACTGCGTATCTCGGTATACTTCCCAAATTAATTCTGCCACCGAATGATTGATGGAGAAATCACGCCACTTACGCAGCAATTGGAAAAATCGCTCTAATTTTTTGCATGTAGGGTGATCAGAATGCGTCACACTCATGAATGCCTTTACAGCATCATAATAAGTGCCTTTTTTATCACTCGTTCGAATAAGTGCCATTTCATTTTCATCTAAATGAACAATAGGTGATCTTAAAACAGCTGCAAGCGGAATATCCTGATATGGATTATCAATGACTTTTAACAAAGAAAGAATGACAGACACCTCTGTTGCTTCAAAATAACCAGAGGAAAGATTCGCATATACTGGGATTCCCTGCTTCTTTAATTCTTCCATCATTTGCGGGGCCCACGGCATAGACCGAAGCAAAATGACAATGTCACGATACTGCAAGTTACGGGTCATTTGCTGTTTTGCATCGTACACTTGAAATGGCTGCTCCACCAATTCTCTTATTTTTTTAGCAATGATTCTCGCTTCAAATTGGACGGTCTCAAGTTCTTCTCGCTCTTCGCCGGTTTCTGCTTCCTGCTGATCTAAGTGGACAAGGAGCATTTCTGTCGTTGTATCTTTGCTTTCTGGATAACTCGCTCCAAGCTTTAATTCAGCTTGTTCATCATATTCAATTTCTCCAACTGTTTCCCCCATCAGCTGCTTGAACAAAAAGTTCGTACTATCTAAAACATCTGAACGGCTTCGGAAGTTTTTATTTAAATCAATTCTCTTCCCTGTTTCTTTGCCGTCTGGTTGAAAGTGTTTATATTTGTTTAAAAAGAGCATGGGCTCAGCCAGTCTAAAACGATAAATGGACTGCTTTACATCACCAACCATAAACAGATTGCCCTCTGCAGAATGTTCCCCTTTAGACACAAGCTTTAAAATCGTTTCTTGTACGAGGTTTGTATCCTGGTATTCATCAACGAGCACTTCTTCAAACTGCTGTTGATAGTACTTGGCAGCTTCTGTTTCGATCAAATGTCCTTCTGCATCCTGCTCCGCTAAAATGCGTAAGCAATAGTGCTCTAAATCCGAAAAGTCGACAATTGACTTTTCCTGCTTCGCTCTCTCGAAACGCACACCAAATTGGATCACAAGCTCTACAAGCGTCTCCACAACTGGCTTCATTTCAGCTAAGCTTTTTAAATGCTGGGCAGGACTGCGCATAAAGTATTCATCTTTTAGCTTTTCTAGTTGTTTTTTTGCTTGATTACGTGCATCTGTGGCCTTTTCTAACAAAACAGGGTCATATTCATCCCCTTTGCACGTTTTGAGCCTTTTAAAATTGACGTTCGGCAAAAGCTCGTAAAGCTCCTCAAAATCATCTTGATGACAGATTAATTCATTGACTTGCTCTAAATCATCTATAAAATTCGCTGCTCTCGGTGCTGGGCCGCCCGGCTCTTTTGATAGCGAAAGAGCTCGTTCAAGCAGCTCCTGGCAGCTCCGGAGAACGAGAGAAAGATCTTCTTTGATATATGGATAAAACGGTAATTCTTCTACTTTTGTTTGTGCATCTACATCATAAAGTGAAAGGAATGCCCTCATCCATTGCTCAGGTAAAGGATGAGACCTAGAAAACTCATAAATTCTCTTCACAAGCCATTGCAAATCTAAGTCATGGCGGTCAGAAGTGTAACGATCAACCAGTTCAAAGAATGATGGCTTTCCAGCCTTATATTCATCCTCGAACAGTTCATCTAACACTTCATCTCCTAATAATTCTCCTTCTGTTTGATCTGCCAAACGAAAGCCTGGGTCAAGATCAATTTCATAGTAAAAGGTGCGCAAAACCTGCAAGCAAAAGGAGTGCAAGGTAGAAATATTGGCACGATTCATGAGGGACAGCTGCCTTCTCATATGAAGGGACCCAGGGTTTTTGGCTAATTCTTTTTCAAGTGCTTCTGTAATCCGATGCTTCATCTCTGCCGCAGATGCATTTGTGAAAGTCACAACGAGCAGACGGTCCACATCAACTGGATGTTCAGGCCGGGTCATTTTTCGAATCAGCCGTTCAACCAAAACAGCTGTTTTTCCTGACCCTGCCGCCGCCGCAACCAAGATATCTTGTCCTTCTGAAACGATGGCTTCCCATTGGTCATCCGTCCACGTACTGTTATTCGGTTTTGGTATTTGCATACTGATCCCCTTCTTTTTTGATCCGGTCTATCACAACATCATCTTTCTCAGAGGTGAGCACCCTAAAATCATTATCCTCTATTGATTCATCGAATTGGCAAATAGACTTGAATGAACAAAAGCGGCAAGGTGTTTGATCCTTCAATTTATATGGATTAATTGCGACCTCTCCATTTGTAATTCTTTCGCCTGCTTCTTCAAATGTGCGCCGAACGTGTTGTGTGAGTATATGGAAATGATCTTCACTTAAAACTGCAGAGTCAGAACGGAAAGACCCATCCTTTTTCAAGCCGGCTTGAATGACTTGTGATCTACCTGAATCAAGCGTTTGATCCATGAGCTTTACTGCTTCTACATCTTCAAGCAATAAACCCTTCATTTTAAATTTCTTGAATATTTCCTGCTCAATGTCATCCTCTGCAAGCGGAATAGGTGCTTGAATAAGCGGATCATGGATATGGAAATATAAAATGCCAGCAGGCGTCGCTTCAACCCCGAGCCACTCTTTCGAATACGTAATGGTCAGGTCTAAGTAAGTGAGCATTTGCAAGGCCAGCCCATAGTATACTTCTGCTAAGTCAAGACCTTTCTCACTGGATTTGTAGTCGACTATTCTCAAGAGCAGCCCTTTTGAACCTTCTGCTTTATCTACCCGGTCAATTCTTCCGACAAGCTCCATCGTGCAGCCATTCTTTAATTGAAAAGTAAACGGCGGCAATGGCCCTTGCCCCCCAAAACCTAACTCTAACCCTACTGGAGAAAATCCACTCACTTTGGCATGTTCACTTAATATAGAAGAGACTCGAATCAAGATTTTCTGGAGCTTTTCTTTAATATAAGCATGCCGATTAGAGCTTAATAGAATTTCCTTTTGAAGACGCGGAGCAAGCTGTTCAATCGCATGTTTTGAATAAGTGACACAATCTTCCTTCGTTAGGTTTTTCCAATCCTTTTTTTGTTCAACAAGCGTATCTGAAATATGTTTTAAAGCCGAGTGGAACAACTGGCCGATATCAGGTGCTTCCAATTTGTAAAATTGTCGATCCTTTAGTTTTAACCCATGGGAAGCAAAGTGAGAAAATGCACACGCATTGAATTTCTCCATTCTTGAAACACTGCCCTGAATATGATCACCATAAAGCTCTTTTGTGACATTAGGCTTTAATGGCTTCGCTCGATTTGTAAAAAACAAACTTGACATGATGTTTTTTGATACATCCCGATGAGGAGATGTCATTAAGTAGTTATAGACACTCCACCATACACCACTAATGGGATATTGATTGAGCCATTGCTGCAACTGTGAAACGGTATACGATAACGAAACATGCTCATTCGCTACAAATTTTAATTGCTCCTCGTCATCCAGTTGTTCTGGATCTAACACATAAAGAGCCTGCTGGTGATTTGGCATAAGCTCTTGGCAATACTTGATAAGTGTCGAAGGCAAAAGAGAACGTCCTTCTGCATCAGCAGCCGAATAGGATAGATACAAATGACGTGATGGACTCGATAACGCTTGGTAAATTAAAAATTGCTCATCTAGCAGCCGTTCCTTTCCTGTCTCTGCCAGCTCTGCTCCTGCTCGTTTTAACCATTCACGGTCATCCTCAGACAATACACTCTCATCAGAGGGGCGTGCGGGAATAACGCCATCATTTACACCAACGATAAACGTACACTTCACTTGATACATTCTCGATAAATCCATACTTCCAATAAATACTTGGTCGAGTGAAGGCGGAATCAAAGCGAATTTTAGAGAAGCTAATCCTGTATCCATCATTTGTTGGAATAAAGGAAATGAGAGCTCTTCTTCACCTAGCATTTCAACAAATTCATCCATTAATTGAATAACCGCATCCCATACTTGTCCGTGCTGCATTGCTTCAGCTAATCTACCTGCTTCTTCAGCGTCAAGCCTCGCTTTTTCAAGCTTATCTGGTACTTGTATCTCTTCTAAAAAGACATAGACAGCCTCTACCATGTCTTTTACCTTTTGCGCTTTTTTGAGCCTTTTCTGCAACTGGTAAAGCGGGGGCACGATCCATTCTTTGACGTCATTTAGCATTTGTTCCATTTCAATTTCTTGATCTGTTTGTCCAAAATCCTCATCTAATGATTGGAAGCGCCTGTAATGAAACCGGGAACCGTTTGTCCAGCGTTCTCCTTTTACACCATAAGCAATACAATAGTTTTCGAGCTGATCTGCCTGCTCTCTCGCTTTGTTCTTAGCGAGTTCAAGCGGAAATAAGAACTCTGTTTTCACGCAGCGAAATACCGCTTCATACCGCCAGTTTCCCTTTATGACATCCAAGCTCGAACGAATCAATTCAATGAGCGGATGATACTGCATCGATTCATTTCCATCAATAAAAAAAGGAATATCGTAATCTCGAAAAACCTCTTTTAATGTGTCTTTATAGTCGTCTACATGTCGTGCAACAATCGAGATATCTCTCAATCTAAGTCCTTTTTCTCTCACTAAATCAAGTATATCTCTCGCTACACCCTCAATTTCAGCTCGTTTATTTGCACTTTTAGACACTGTGAGATGAGGGGTGTTTTCCTGATATGGCTGCACTGGTCTCTGCTCATATTGGTGTTCTAAATAAGCAAGATCTGGTGTATAAATGTGTCGTTTATTTCTTTCCAAAACGTTTTCAGAAATGTCAGCTCCGCACTCTCTAGCAAGCTGATAGAGCTGGAAATACGTTTTCCCTGTCATACGAAATAAATCAAGTTCATTTGGCTGCCTATCATGATAGGAGCGATCCACTGTGAAAGCAGCAGTTATTTTTGCTGCATGCAGCAGGAGCTGTTCAATGACAAGAAGCTGCTGCGGTGTAAATTGATAAAAACCATCTATATAAATGTGTGCTCCTTTTATTTCTTCAGATGAAGGAATTTGCTGCGTGAGAAGTGTCAAATAGTCTTCTGAGTGCACATATTCATCTTGTAAATGCTGCTCCATCTGCTGATAAAGAACATGCAGATCATGCAATTTTTCGGCTGCCCGTCTTTCTTCTGTATACTCTGAATACATGCTCGACATTGAAATTTTTTCAATATCCTCCGGCAACATACAATACCTTTTGAATTCAGCCATCGTCTTTTCAATTTGCTCCACAAATCCCGGCTTATCACTCGCTTTTTTGAACACTTTAAACTTTTCTTTCTGCTCTTCAATCACTTTTCTTAAAAGCATTTGAATTCCTGTGCTTGTCACAAATTGCCGGTTCGCTCCGCCAGTCTGCTGTAAAATAGACCAAGCAAGACGTGTGAAACTAAATACTTTGGCCCTGATCATTCCGCCAGCTTCAGACGTTTTTGCAAGCTCATATTCCATTAAAAATGTCATTTGATCCGGGACTAAAAAAATGATTGGCGGACCCAACGGATCAAGCCGAAGCTGTTCTTTGATTTCCTCTAAGATTGCAGTCGTTTTTCCACTCCCCGATCTGCCTGCTAAAAACTGAATCTCCACGTTCCACAACACCTTTCTTATGTACTCATATTCTAGCGAAAATAAAGGGAAATAGCTATTTTCCTATCACGTTCCCGTTCTCCTATCTGATTGAAATAACATAGGCACCTTTCCTCACTCTTTTCATATCATAAACCATCATGAACAAAAAGGAGGCTGGCAATATCATGTATTACGATTACTATGACTACTCGCCATATGACATGCGCCAAAACACAAGGATCATTTCAGACCTTGAGAAGGCGATCAATGGTGAATATTCTGCGATCCAATGCTACGAAAAACTTGCCCAAAAAGCAAAAAACCCTGAGGCGAAAAAGGTCATTCAAGAAATACGTCAGGATGAAGTCAGACACTATCAACTATTTTCAAAGCTATATTATTCTTTAACAGGTAGAAACCACAAACCAAGCGTAACAGAACCTTGTCCAGAACAATTCAGAGAAGGACTTATGTTTGCCTTTAAAGATGAACAAAAAACGGTCGATTTTTACTTAAGCGTATCAGACTATGTCCGTGACCAAGGAACAAAAGAGCTAATGAAACGTATCGCTCAAGATGAACAGCAGCATGCTGTATGGTTTTTATACCTTTTAACGCACCATGTGTCTTAGATAGTCCTATTTTAATAGGAGATCGTATGTTCCGTCAAAAAATGAAATCGATTTTTCGTTCCTTCAATATGTCAAAGTTAGCGCTAAATGCAGCAAAGTCTCACATCCCTTCCTCATTTTCAAACGAGAAAATGAGAATTTGACCATTAAAAAAACTCCTCTGCCACAAATGCAGAAGGAGTTTTTTCACGATCTTTTAATGAAATTTTGCTTCATTGCTTTGCTGCTGATGCTTGAGAACCCCATCAATTGACAACAGCTTACTGCCGCTAAGTGTTAAATAAAGCGCCATGACGAGCAGCGAAAGTTCAAATTCATAACCGCCAACAAATCCTTTAGAAAAACCAACAGTAATAATCGCTACAGCCATAATTGGTAAAAATAATGCTGCGAAAATACGTGTTCCTAGACCTAAAATCAAAGCGATACCCCCGACTAGCTCAATTGTCTTGACAATATAGGCCATAAATTCGGGTAAACCGATTTGCCCAAAGAATGCTGCTGTTCCTCCCAGTCCTCCTTGATATGCCTGAAGTCCATGTAAAAAGAAAATAATACCTAAAATAACGCGTACAAAAAGTGTTCCTATTTCTTGATTCGTTTTCATATAGTGAATTCCTCCTGTTTTTACACTACATAATGTAATGTTAATAAGTAAAAAAAATTAGTAATTTAAGTTGAGCATAATCATTAAGACCACCATCAGAATGGCTGATGTGACAATTGGAATAATTGGTACATTAAAAGGAATATTGTAAGTTGGATTTAAGATTTTTTGTATTCTTAAATTCAATGCCCGATCTCCAAAGGACACCGCAAACTTTGTTTGTTTTTGAAACTGGGTTTTCTTTTTAATCAGTTTCAAAAGGGCCTGCCCTACTCCAAGCTCAGTACCTGTCTGCTGAATGGCATAGTCATCTGCAATCACTTCGCGAAAAACAGAGTAGCTTTGTCTCATATGCTTTAACACTGGAATGTACCAAATGACTTTTGTGAGCATTGAGAACATGAAAGCTTTTAAGGGATCATAGCTGTATTTGTGATGCAATTCATGATGAACAACAGCGTCAATTTCCTCTTTATCCAGCATGTCCATGAGGGCTGTTGATAAATAAACCTTTGGGTGAAGCATCCCCATTGCAAAGGCAAGCGGTTCTTGACAGTGAAACACAATGATATCGTTTTGATATTTCTCTGACAGAGATTCGGTTGACTGTTGTTCGACTGCCAACATCATATGTCGTTTGAATTGAATGTACTTGCTGATTTGCTTTGCCATATAGAAAATTGCAAATCCCAATGTGTAGAGGACTAAGGCATCTAGAAAATACTTTAAAGGAGTGAATCCATAAAATTCGAGCACGGACTGGCATACATGGATCAGGTTATATGCTTGGTTCCAGCCAAAAAAGCTTGAAAGCACGTAATACCCCATCTGATAAAAAATGGCTAAACCAATCAATATACCGCCTAAAAACAGCAGACTCGACTTCATTTTATTCATTTTGCTGCTCCTCTTTTTTAGATGCTAGCCTTGCTTCTAGAACTTTGAGTAATTCAGGATCAGCACTTTCAATCGCATCCACCATATGATTCACTGCCAATGGACCGAAATCGTCCATCAATCCTTGCGTAATCCATTTTGTTTGCTCATTTAGAAATTCTTCTTTTGTTAAAATGGGATTATAAATAGATGAGCGCCCTTTTGTTTTTTTCTCCACAATTCCTTTTTCGGTTAAGCGGTTCAGCACAGTCATCACCGTGTTGAAATTAATCGGCTTTTCATCTGACAGCTTCTGCTGCACCTCTTTAATCGGCATATCCTCACCTTGATAAAGGATCTCCATAATTCTTCCCTCTAAAGGACCAAAAAAACGATTCAATCCCTTTTCATTATATTTAAAAGAAGGAATTTTCATGTTATCACCCCACACTAAGCATTGTAGTGTAATTGAAAATGATAGTCAACTGATAAGATAAATAGGGGAAAATCGTTGTATATTGACTTTGCTTTTGGTAAAAATTATTTCTTTCTTTATAAGAATTTGCTAACCATTTATTGATAAGATAATCTTATGAAAATGGTAAAAAAAATCGTATTTTATTTATAGAGACTTTTGTATTATAGTGAAGATAACAACATTTCACTTACTGAACAAACATATAGGAAGAAGGTTTACATGTGATGAAACAAGGAAACAGCCTTCGAACCGATCTCATTCTGATTGCGATAAGCGGTTTAGGTGGATTTCTTTTGTCTTTAACAGGAATGTCTATTGGCTGGATGGTTGGTACATTAATCACAGCAGCTTTTATTGCCATGCGCCGCCCCACCCTGTTTCAGCGTAAAGGAACCAGCACCTTACGTATTCACAGCAGATGGCTGCTCCTTGGTCAATTCATTCTCGGAATCGAACTCGGACAGAAAATGAATATGAAGGTCCTTCACATTTTCGCTGAAAATTGGCTCCCTGTGAGTTTCATGCTCGTCTTTTCTATTCTACTGGCGATGCTCTCAGGCTTTGTCTTATGGAAGCTGAGCAAAACAGATATGCTGACAAGCTTTGTCGGAACTGCCCCCGGCGGTTTATCCGCTATGCCGGGGATTGCCCAAGAGGTGGGAGCAAATACAGCTGTTGTGAGTCTCGTGCAAACGATACGTGTATTAATGGTTGTACTCACTATCCCTTTTACAGTGTTTTATTTAAATACAAAAAACGAAGCGGATGCGGTTGTAGCTACGCAAGGAAGTGCCTTCTCTTCGGGCGTTTTCACCCTGTCAAACATCTCTTGGACCGCTGCACTTATTTTAGGTGCCTGGCTCATGTCACGCCTGGCAGTTCGTCTTCATTTCCCTGCCCCTTGGCTGATCGGCAGCATGCTAGGCGTCGCAGCTCTTCAAGTTGGTGCGGGCGCACTCATAGGTTATGATTTGATTCCTTATTGGCCGGCACAAGCGAACATTGCGTCTCAAGTATTTCTAGGTGCAACCATCGGATCAAAAATGAATAAACAGATGTTTGTTGGACTAAAAAACACTCTCATTGTGGCTGTCGTCAGCTCAGCCGGGCTAATTGCTGCGACTGTCCTCAGCTCTATTGCCATTGCTGAGATTACAGGCATTTCTGTCATTACAGCCATTCTTGCCTTTTCGCCTGGCGGTATTGCAGAGATGGCAACAACAGCGGTCACACTTCACGAGGATTCTACCTTTGTTGTGGCTGTACAAGTCGTCAGAATTATTCTCGTCATTGCAATGCTGCCACCGTTTTTCCGGTTCTTACATCATGTCTGGGCAAAAAGGCAGCCTGATTATAAAGCCGCAAAATAAAAAAGAGACGCTTTGCATATGCAGAGCGCCTTTTTTATTCGCTGGTATTCCTTTTGACACCGACGACTTGATCCTTTGAAATGGTGCCAAAATGCCGGCTGTCAAAGCTATGTATTCGGTTATCTCCAACCACAAAGTAATGATTGTTTTTGATTTTATCGTCTCCTGTGATGGCTTTCAGCTGAAAATCTCCTGTCAGGACGTTCCCCATTTTATGTTTTTTCTGCTCTTTTAAATAAGGTTCCTTCTTTTTTTCACCATCGACAAATAACTGATCATCTTCATACTTGATCGTTTCTCCTGGGAGTCCAATGACCCGTTTGATCAAGATTTGATTTTTAGGTCCGTGAAATAACACATAATCAAACCGGCTAATTTTCGTGAGTTTTGGCGAGAACTTATTGATTAATAATTCTGTTCCATCTGTAAAAGTTGGGTCCATACTAACCCCTTCTACTTTGTACGTGACAAACATGAAATTCTTTACTTGGAACAATAAGACGATGCCTGTAATAATCATCAACCATAGCAATGGCTTCTTTTTCATTAAGAGCCTCCTTTGTCCTCACGCTTGCTCATTCGAATGTTCAACCTATTTTCTACTCTCTTTCCAACATACCATAATAACGCGATAACTAGAACCGCAAAAACACTTCTTAACGGATTCTTAACTAAAGCAGAAAGATCATAGCCAATAAAACTAATGATAAAAAGCATGACACACTTGCCAGATAAAGCAGCTAATGAGAATTGCCAAAAGCTAATTCTTGATAAACCCGCTACAACATTGACAGCAGCAGAGGGCGTGAAAGGAAAGCAAAGTAAAATAAATAACGGACCAAACCCTCGCTTCTCCACCCAAAGCATCAATTTTTTAATGGAAGGATGCCTACTGATAAAGTTGAGCATTCTCATCTGTCCAAATTTTCTGATCAGCAAAAAGACAAGAATAGACCCTGCACTTGCGCCAATCCAGGTCAATAAAAAGCCTTCCCAAAGGCCAAATGCATTTGCATTCGCTACAGCAAACGCAACGAGTGGTAAAAACGGAAGAAATGCTTCTATTAAGGGTAGCAATATGGCCACAATCGGTCCAAAGGCCTTGTAGCTTTCAAAAAATGATGTGATATTTTCATGAGTAAATAGGGAAAGAAATGATGTCAACTTCTTTGACTCCTTCAAGGTTTGTCTACTTTTCATTTTACATGGAAAACATAAAAATATACAAATGAATCCCCCCTGCCCCCTTGAGATTGGTTGACTCATCCGATATAATAAATAAGAACAGGTGTTCCATAAATAAAGAAAGCAGGCTTGGACATGACGAGACTATCAAGAATACAGCTTCAGATGATGGAACAGGCCATCTTTCTTCCAATGGTCATCTCCATCCTCAATCGTGATTTGACTCACTTAAAACAACATCAAACATTTAAACTAAATGAACCATACATTCAGCTTGTGACCTCTGCCTTAAAGGAAGCACAGAAAGCACTTTATGAACTGAAGCAGCATTTACGTAAAGAAAAAATGAAGGTACAGCAAATTGAACACGATGAAGGATTTACAACTTATCTATTTATCATAGATGGCTATGAAGAAAAGCATAAATACTTTAATCCACGTATACGCCACCGGGTAGAGGAACTGCTGACTCAGTATTTTCTTCATCAAGCGAACTGAATTTGCTTCATTGTCGCGCTTACCCATTCAAAGCAAAAAGCCTGCCACAGCGGCAGGCTCCTACTTATTTATGATAATTCAAGCTGTTCTCTCAGCTCTGTTCTCACTTCGTCTAATCCAGCGCCATCTAACTCAAAGTAATACACATTCCCAGGCTGATAATCATGGCCCTTCAGCTGAATGGTATCCACTGATTTCAATGAGCTCAATAACGGGAAAAGACCGATAAACTGCTTCATGGACAGATTGGTTGAAACATTATCACCAAGTGTATCAATGATGTTGTCATATGACGGGATCGAAGAAATGGATTTAGATTTTTCAAAGATGGCTTGAAGTGCTTCCATTTGGCGCTTTCCGCGCATGAGGTCACTGTCTGCCTTTCTCGTTCTCACAAAGGCTAATGCTTCTTCACCATTTAATGTATGGGCGCCTGTCTGCACATGAACTTTTCCCTTTGAATCCTTTTCCATTTGTTTTGCGATACCTTCATCTTCAATCGTGACGTCAATTCCATTTAACTCATCCACAATGTCTTGAAACGCCTTAAAGTTCCCTGAAATCACATAATCTACAGGAATGTTCAGCAAGTTTTCGACCGTTTTGACTGACAAATCTGCACTCCCAAACGCATGGGCGTGGGCGATTTTATCATATCCTCTTCCCGGTATATCAACATAAGAATCACGAGGAATACTGAGGAGCTTGATGGTTTTCTCTGTTCGGTTCACCGCCGCCAGTAAGACCGCATCACTTCTTGCTTCGTCTACCGTTTCACCTGGACGGCTGTCAATTCCAAGCAAGAGCACCGAGAAGCTGTCTTTTCCTGGATCAAAAGCTTTCACACGCTTTTGCGAGGTGTCTCCTCTTTCTAATGACACTTGCGCCTTATCCGACGCTTTTGAAATTTTATAGTAAGCATATCCTGTCACGGACACTGCCATCACCATGACAAAAGCCATGATAAACAGCACGGCTTTCACCCAAGGTCTCAGCCTTCTTTTTGATCTTGTTTTTTCCTTCATCCTTTCCGAACCCTCACTCTATCTTAGTCTATCAATGTAGGTTCCACTATAACATATTTTGATGAAAGTTTCCTGCACGCAACATATTTTTATGAATACAATAAAAAAGCCACTCAGTATGAGCAGCTTTTCTTCCATTATTTTTGGTCAATTCCTTGTTTTACTTCATCAATCATGGCAGTCAATGATTCAAGGCCGCCGCCAGATAAATACCACATGTCAGAGTTCAAATACACCACATGGTTGTTTTTGACCGCTTTGACTGATTTCACATAATCATTTTCAACAAGCTGTTTCGCAGAAGTTTCTTCTCCGATCGCTGCGCCTCGATCAATGACAAATAAGTAATCCGGATTCGTTTTGACCATGTACTCATATGAAATGCTTTGTCCGTGTTTGTCAGATGGCTCAAGCTTTTGATCTGCCGGCGTGATACCAAACACATCATGGATGAGTCCGTATCTTGACTTAGCACCAAAGGCTGTCATTTTACTGTCGTTGGCCATGATCATTAAACCATTCTGTTTCAACTCTTTTGCCTGTTTCTTTAATGCATCTACTTTTTGATCAATGGCTGCTAGTTCTTTTTTGACTTCGTCTTCCTTATCAAAAATTTCCCCTAACGTCGTGGCATTCTTTTTAAATGATTCCATATAGTTGGCAGTGTCTACATCCATCAAAATCGTAGGAGCAATTTTAGAAAATTCATCGAATGCATCTGATTGACGGTTCTGGATAATGATCAAATCAGGATCTAACTCTGCAATTTTTTCGAAGTTCGGCTCTTTTAAACCGCCGACATTCTCATATTTGTCACCTTCATATTTGGATAAATATTTAGGCACGACTTGTTTTGGTAAAGCTGTCACATCCACACCTAGTTTGTCCAGCGTATCAAGACTTCCCATATCAAACACGACGACTTTTTTCGGGTTTTTCTTGATCTTCACGCCGTCTTTATTGAGCATGTCTTTTACCGTGACGGTTTCCTCTTTTGTTCCTTCTGTTTTTCCTTGGTTCCCGCAGGCAGCGAGTACAACAATCGCTGTTAATACAGTCATCATCCAAATCCATTTTTTCATACTTGATCACCTCTTCATTTTTTCAAGAAAAATATAAGCAAATACGCTCACCGTGAATGACTTCAATCGGTATGCGCATGTCATAAATTTGTTCAAGTGCATCTGTTTGAATCACTTCTTCTACTCCGCCTTCTTTGATCACCTGTCCATCTTTTAAAGCGACGATATGATCGGAATACACAGATGCAAAGTTAATATCATGGAGAACCACAACAATTGTTTTCCCAAGATCTTTGACGAGCTGCTTAAATAGCTTCATCATCTCAACAGAATGATTCATATCCAAGTTGTTTAAAGGCTCATCTAAGAAAATATAATCCGTATCCTGAGCCAGCACCATCGCAATAAAGGCTCTTTGCCTTTGTCCGCCGCTCAGTTCATCTACATATTGATGCTGGATATCGGCAAGCCTCATGTATTGAAGAGACACATCGATCATCTTCTCATCTTCTTTTGTCAGCTGGCCCTGTGAGTAAGGAAAACGGCCAAAGCTGACAAGCTCCCGTACGGTCAGGCGCACACTCATGTGATTGGCCTGCTTTAAAATGCTCATCTTTTTCGCTAGCTCCTGCGGAGGATACGCGCTATATGGTTTGTCCTGTAAATAAGCTGCACCTGTGTCTGGCTGAATCAAGCGGCTCATGATGGACAAAAGCGTGCTCTTACCCGCACCATTTGGACCAATGAGAGAGGTCAGCTGTCCTTTTTTCACACTGACAGTTGTTTTGTGAAGCACTGTTTTTCCGTTATATGTCTTACTGACTCCCTTCATTACGACCATGAACGACTCTCCTTTAAAAGTAAGTAAATAAAATACAATCCGCCTACTAAATCAATCAGGACACTCAGCGGCGTTTGAAAAGTAAATACCTTTTCTACAAGAAACTCCCCGCCTACAAGGGCAATCACACTGATGAAAAAAGAGCCTAGCAGCAAGTATGTATGCCGGTACGTCCGAAAGAGCTCTCGTGCGACGTTCACGACGAGTAAGCCAAGGAACGTAATCGGTCCGACAAGTGCTGTTGCGATGGACACAAGAACGGCTATCACGATCAGCATCTTTTTTGTGATGCTGTCATAGTCAATTCCCAGATTCACCGCATGCTCCTTCCCAAGTGACATGACATCTAATTTGGAGCGGAATGTCCAAATGTAAAGGCACAGCGCCGCAAATAAAACAGAAGCAATGAGTAAGATATCTGTGTTCATGTGATTAAAGCTTGCAAAGGATTTATCTTGTACGACCTGGTATTCATTTGGATCAATCAGCATTTCCATAAAAGAAGAAAGGCTTTTGAACAATGTCCCAAAGACAATACCAACAAGCAGAAGCAAGAAAATGTGTTTATTTTTGCGTTTGAACATCACCGTATATAACAGCACAGAAAATAGAATCATCAGCCCAACGCAAAGGAAAAAATTCAGGTTTTTATTGACGATCATAAAATTGGTCGAGCCAAACAGATAAATAATCGCTGTTTGCAAAAACAAGTACAGTGCGTCTAAACCTAGTATGCTCGGCGTTAAGATTCGATTGTTGGTCAAGGTTTGGAAGACAACAGATGAAAAGGCAATCGCGCCTCCCGTCAATGTCATCGCCAGCACTTTCTTTAAACGACTTGGCACTGTGTACGGCCAGTACCCCATTTGAAAGGTAATGAAAATCACGATCAGCACGGCTGCAATGGCTGCAATCAGGCATAATGTACGTTTCTTATGCATAGCGTTTCCTCCTTAATAACATGTACAGGAAGATCGCACTTCCGACGATGCCTACCATGAGCCCAACTGAAATTTCATATGGATAAATGATCACCCTTCCGAGCACATCACAAATCAGAACAAAAATGGCTCCTAGTAAGGCTGTATGCGGAAGGCTCTTTTTCAAGTGATCGCCGCGGTAGATCGATACAATATTCGGAATGATTAAGCCTAGGAATGGCAACATTCCGACAGTTAATATGGTGACAGATGTAATCATCGAAACGATCACCAAACCAACCGCCATCACACGTTTATACGTTAAACCTAAGTTGATGGCAAAGCTCTCACCCATACCCGCCACTGTAAAGCGGTCAGCATATAAATACGCGATGATCAATAGTGGAACACTCACATAGAGCAGTTCATAACGCCCCTGAACAATAAGAGAAAAATCCCCTTGAAGCCATGCAGATACGTTTTGGATCAGATCATATTTATAGGCTATAAACGTAGATATTGAACTGACAATCCCGCCAAACATTAAGCCGACTAACGGTACATAGATCGTATCGTTCACCTTAATATGCCGCAGGATTTTTAAGAAAAGAAGATTCCCAGCTAAAGTAAATAGAAACGCGATTCCCATTTTCATGAGCGGGCTCGCATGTGTAAAAACAAGCATTGCTGCTAAAATACCAAGCTTCGCCCAATCCATCGTTCCTGCAGTGGTTGGTGAAACAAATTTATTCCTCGTCATGCTTTGCATAATAAAGCCGCATAAACTAAGGCTCATGCCAGCAAGCACAATACTCATGAGACGCGGGATGCGACTTGAAACTAACGTATGTAATTGTTCATCTGTTAAATGAAACATCTGTAAAATGGACAGATCCTGTACACCGACAAACAGTGATACACATGCCAAACATACAAATAATAAACTTAATTGATACAACTTCATACTGGTTTCTCTCTTTCTATCAAGCTCTTTCCGCTAAAAATGATTATCATTATCAATTAAGCGACAGTTCATATATTATCATATCTAGTAAAATATTCAATAGCAGATTGAGAAAGACGGAAACTCATGAAAAAACAGCCTGCGGCAGCGGCTGCTTTTTCACCATTATTGAATGCTCACTTGAAATTGTCCTTTCAATTCCTCTTCTGCTTCTTGAAATAACTGCCTTACGCTTTCTGCATACTCGCCAAGAGCGTCTTTGCTCGTTTCAAAATTTACCCATGTCAGCTCTATTGGAAGATTTACTTCTCCTGTCAAACAGTCCCATAGGGCATCAAGATTTTTCCCGTAATAGTCAGGAAGGTGTAAAACTGTTTTTAGTTGGTCATGAAGCTCTTCTTGCGACCTGCACGATGCGCCGTCCAGCTGCACTTTTTTCATGTCATCTTCCCCTCTCATGCCTTTATTTTAAACGAACAGAAGGAAAAAGAGAAAGCGGGACTCCTCACTTTTGTTTCTGTCTGACACTTGAGATCAAAAGGATGAGACAAGCAGCCAAAACGACCAAGAAAAAGACGGTTAACACCATCTGGGTCCCGTACAGATCAGCAAAAAGACCGATAAAAACACTCGGAATACCCAGGCCTAAATAGGCAAACAAGTAAAACCCTGCAACGGCTCTAGCTGCCTCCTTTTTCCCCCGTTCGACAATAAGCTGAAGACCACCTAAATAAGTAAATCCATAGCAGGCAGTACCCGCAAGCATCGTTCCGGCAAGCACAAGAAAGATGGACCCGCTATTTGCTCCAAATAGCAAAAGGCCGTATCCGCATGGAAGACAGATAAACCCGGCAAAGAGCGCTACTGTGCTATTCATCTTGCGAACAAAAGGCTGCATCAGGACACCTGCCATATTAATCAAAAAGAGTGCCGGCCCTACCCATAATTCATATCCATTCAATTTAAGCTGTGCTGGCAAAACCGAAATGACGAGGCCGCACACCGACCACGCGATGGCAATCGCTGCATTCGCCGGCATTGTTCCTTTTGGAAATGTTGGCATGTTCATCATCGGTTTACCTGAATCTCCTTGTACAGGCGGAACGAAAAAGAAGACACCCACGATGGTTAGGATTAAAAGGCCCAGCACAATCCAATAGCTAAGAGGCGCAAGCGACATACGCTGAAAAGAAAGCAGTGCCGTAAAAAGAGCACCGCCCCCAAAGCCAACCGAACTGCATAACGCAATAAAAGTTGGAATCCAGCTTGATTTTTCTGGATATAAAGCAATCAAATAAGCGGTGCATGTGCCAACACTCAGACCAAGCCCCACCCCTTGCAGCAGCCGGGCTGCAAAGAGCATTTGTATGGTAGGGTGCACGATCATCAATAGGGTAGCACATAACGAAAAGCTTAGCGCGACCAATAAAACCGGTTTGCGTCCAGCCCGATCAGATATGCCACCAAGAAAAAGCAAGACTGGAATCAGTCCGAAGACATATGCAGCAAATACAAGTGCTGTATCCGCCTTTCCGTACCCTGCTTGTTCCGCATACAACGTATAAAGGGGCACTTGCAGATTCACTGCGGTCGTAATCATAAAAAGACCAAATAAAACGAATATAAATGGAATGATGGATAGGTGTGCTGTTTCTTCTTTAGATGCAGGGATCATTTGACTCTCTCCTCTATGTCATAAGCATATGAGAACAGTGTACACACCTTTTGGCTTACTTCCTATATCCAAAAATGATGCTATTGACCACTCCATAATTCCGTGTCATCATCAAGTTATATGTGACAATGAGAGAAGGTGTCCGATGTATATTTATTTAGACCGCTCAAGTACAACCCCGCTCTGGCAGCAAATCGTGACTGGGATCATTCAACAAATTCATTCACAAAAACTGAATCCTGACGATCAGTTAACACCAACACGGGTATTAGCACAGGAGCTCAATGTATCAAGATCAACTATACAGCTTGCCTATGATGAACTGCTGGCAAGAGGATATGTCAGCACATCTAGAAGAGGCGGTACAAAGGTCATTTCGAGTGACCACTATGCAGCCTCCACTCCCCATCAAAGTGAGCCGCCTTTCCCTCTTCCGGTAAGACCACACTTTCAAGAGGCGGAGAAACAAATGGACCACTGGCTGTCGGCCAATCAATTTCATGAGAAACTCGATATTGATTTTCGACATCAGGAGCCAGCCATCGATGAACATTTTCAAAATATATGGAAACGGTCGCTCACGAAAGCATTACAGCGATTAGATATGAAAGATTGGGGCTATTCCTCCCCGCACGGATTATGGGAAGTACGTGCAGAAATACGCCAATACTTATCTGTAGAACGCGGAATCGATGTAGAAGAAGATCAAATGGTGTTAACAGGTGGCACGCAGCAAGCCATTGATTTGATTTCACAGGTATTGCTTAAAAAAGGAGATACAGTAGCTGTTGAAGATCCAGGCTTTCCTGGGGCAAGGCTTTCATTTATGCATCGTGAAATGAACATTTATCCCGCACCCGTCGATGAAGAAGGAATCATGGTGAATACATTGCCACGGCAAACAAAGCTGATTGCGGTGACGCCCTCCCATCAGCGTCCAACCGGTGTATGTATGAGTGTCAACAGAAGGCAGCAGCTGCTGAAATTTGCTGTCAGCCATCAGTCTTATATACTAGAGGATGATTTTGATGGAGATTATCGTTATCATGGCGGACCGCTTCCTTCATTATTTTCAGAAGCACCCGACCATGTGATTTACATCTTAAGCTTCTCCAAGGTGCTGACACCCGGCATCCGCCTTGCTGCCATTATCGGCTCCAAAGCGGTCATAAAAGAAATCGCTTCCCTGCAATCACTCATTCAAAGACAGCTGCCCATTATGGAACAGATCACACTCGCTTCTTTTTTCAGAGAAGGAGAATTCACGCGATATGTCAGGCGAATGAGACAGCTGTATAAAAAAAGACAGGCTGCTATGATGGATGCCCTTTTGACACAACACTTTGACAAGCACTTTCATATCTATGGAACCGATACGGGTCTTCATGTCTTTTTAGAAGGAGCGCCAGACTTTGACGAAAAAGGCAGTATTGAAGCAGCCAAAGCAGCGGGCGTTGGCATTTATCCATTAAGTCCTTATTGTTTTGAGAGCAATCGAAAGGGATTACTGCTAGGCTTCGCCTGTACGGACGAAAACATGATTCAAGAGGGTGTCCGCCGCTTAAAGCAAATACTTTATATGTAAAAAAAGCCTGGAAGTCCGCCTTCCAAGCTTTTTTACGTTGATTGCTGAATGCGGCCTACTTCTTCAATAAATGCAGCTGTCTGCTGCAATCCATCTTGCAGATGATGGGTAGCGGAAATAAACAGCTTTTCTTGACCTGGGTGCTTTAATAGCTGCTCCACCTGACCGATTCCTTTTTCAAATGAATGAAGACCTGTCTTTAATTGTTGATCCGCCTTTTGATAAGCGGCTGGAACTTCTTGATGAGCAAGCCCCTTTTGAATCACACGATCAAAGGCTTTCGTCGCTTTTTTCAATTTTTTATTTACTTGGATCTTTCCATGTCCATCTGAAATAAATTGGTCGGTCATGTTTTCATAAGCTTCATTTAACTCATCCATATAACGCTGAACCCATTGTTCATACGCAGCTTCTTTTGTGTCTTGTTTTGAAGGCGATTGACCTGCTTGCTGACAGGCTGCTAGTAATATCACTGTCAAGGTGAATAGCAGCATCAAATGCGATTGTTTTTTCATACAGAGCCTCCATTTCTTATTCCCATTCGTTCATATCGGTCAAAATAGGAGTATCCTTTACCACATACGAACACTTTGCAAGAAATGATTTCTTTTATTGTAACAGACGGCTCGTGTCACTTCTGCGATTTATGAGTAAATGGATGAAAATACGTCTAAGGATCCACATTTTCCTGTCATTTGGTTGACAGTCTACCGATACACTTAATAGACGACTGGATATATGGATTTGGTTTCAATAAGTTCATGGTGGATGTTTTCTAATGAAAAGAAATACTTCGTTCGTGTCATCATGATGATGCCAAACGAAGTCGCCTTGTATTTTCCAAGTCTTAAATTATACATCCTGTTGATTTATTGAAGTTTACCTTTACAAGCAATCTCAAGCTCTTCGACTACTTCACCATCTTGAATGAGATATGCTTTTTCATGGAGATTGACAGCGGGACAAATATGATTTGGAATGATTTGCACCTTCTCACCGATCTGGACAGTCTGACGGAAGCCTTCGTGATAGATGATGGCATGCTCATCAAATACACTTGAAACAAATACATCATCATAGTCTTTTACTTTGCCTAGTCCTTTTGTTTTCGTCAGCCCTTTTGTACGGGTTTGAGCCGTGAGCCCTTTGGCTCCAACATCTGTAATGACACGGGCCTTTGTTGGCTTACTGATCACCGTCGTCAGCACAGCTGCCGCACAATGTGAAAAAGTGCCGATCACATTGGATTGAGAGGCATCCATGAAGATGTAAGTGCCTGGTCTGATTTCGGTGACTCCCTTTGGAATATCAAATTGAAATAAGAACGGCGGTGTTGATCCTATGCTCACTACCTCTAGCAGCATGCCTGTTTCTTTCGCAATCTGTGCAAACTGAAGCGTGCGATTCACAGCGTCTTCGTATAATGTGTGACAATGCGCTTTACTTTCCGCCTTATATGTATGTCCATCATGAGAAAAAATCCCCTTTAAATGAACGAAGTCACATGTTTGAATCGCCTGCAAGATTTGACGGAAATCACTCTCTTCAATGACACCAGATCTTTCTTCTCCAACTTCTATCTCAATTAGAACCTCCGCTTTTTTCTCTGCTCCACGAAAGACATGTTCAATTTGATGCACATGCACTACACAATCTATTCCAAATGAAATTTGTATCGACTCTGCCAGCTTTCGAATTCGCTTGAGCTTTGTCTCGCCTACAATTTGATTGGCGATAAAGATATCTGTCAGCCCATGCGCCGCCATTACTTCCGCTTCTCCTACTTTCGCTACAGTTAAGCCAGATGCGCCCATCTCCTCCTGCACCTTCGCAAGACTAGGTGTTTTATGTGTTTTCGTATGAGGACGCAGTTTGACTTGCTGACGGTCCGCATACTGCTGCATAGCAGCTAGATTCTCCATCATTACCCGTTTATCAATTAATAGCGCCGGTGTATCTAGTTCATCATAAGTCATTATCATATCCCCTTTCACTGCTGCTCGTTATATAAATTTTTATACGTTATAGTTTAATTATATAATTTTTTATATAATTATCAATGTTTTTTTCTTCGAGAAAGAAAGACGATATGCTAAACCCTCGCTTCATAAGGAGTCCAGCGGCTGTCCTGCCGCTGGTTTTAGTTAATATCTGTTCCGAAGCTCCCTTAATATAAAATCGTATACAAGGTTGAGCTGTTGTTCCTTTGGATACAGCATAAATTCTTGTTTTTTAGGAAGACCTCCATCAAGGCGATCTTGAAATTTCGTTCGGAGATACGCTGTTCTGTGCACCTGACTCTCAAATGATTTATATGAGACATCGAGTTCGACGGTTTGCTCATTTGTAAAGATGACCACCGTGTCTCCGAGGGATGATTCCTGGAAGGTATGAATGTATTTGTGGGAGATCCAGCCGCACTGAGGACGGTTGGATGAATAGGTTGGGAAGAAATACAAATGATTGGATGAGTCAATCACAATTGGAGGCTTGTGAGATATACCATTGGGATGTTTTTAGGTGATTTTGATCATTTTTCTCCTTTCATCAAATACCCTATCAACACTCAAAAACGATCATATGTTCTTGTTAGTTTTTGAGTGTTTTTTGGTTTAGGCATCAAAATGGCATCAAAAAAGCCATCCATGAGGACAGCCAAGTGTGAGTAATATAAGTAGAAGTTAATCATTGAAATATACTAATTTTTATTATACCTGTTTCCGCAGGTTAAACCGTATATTCTATATTATACATAACCTTTAGACACCGAACAAACATTCTTATAAAATAATTTCGAGGTGATTTAATGACTGATCTCGAAAGGAAAATTTATCGAATCATTTATAATATGAATCGTTTACGCAATAACCCCACAATGGATGACCTTAAAAGAAAAACAGGTAAAGATGAGGCGGCGATCCGCAAGGCAGTTAGGAACCTTATGTCTCGTAATGAATTGACGTGGGATAAAGAGAAAAAGGAATGGCGGTTTAAATAAAAAAGCCATCCTGGTATAGGACAACTTTTAACAAAATCATTGTGCAGCTTCCTCTAATAAAGAGTTAGCTGTTTCAAGTTCTTGCTCTAAAAATTCAATTCTATCTCGAAGAATGTCGTTCTCGTTTTTAGGAAAATCGAATGTTTTGACGCCACCATGATCTTTCATTAGTTCTAATTGATGATGAGGGTCCAACCAAACTATGAAGAATATATTATCAATCAGAAAACCATGAAATCTTCCTTTTGCAGTGGATAAACTTAATTGATAACAATTATCTCTAATTTGTTCAAAAAATTCCTCGTTGAAATTAAATTTTTCCTCTTGAACTTTCCCCCACCGAATTTGATGAAATCTCAATCCACCACGCTGACCCTCAACTGCTCTTAAATCTTTAAGTTCAAGCGAAGAAATATTTTTAAAGGTTTCTACCAAACTCATAATCCAAGGCATTTCAATGCCTCCACAATTATATACTTTGTGATCTTTATCAAAGTATTTCCAAGAAAAAACAACATGTCTTTTTAGTCCGTCTTGTATTTTCTTTTTTTCTTCTTCTGAAATAATAGGTGTACTATTTTTCTTCCCTTTCGGCTTTTGCTGAAAAGGGATTCCTCTTTTTAAAGGGTTCGGATTAGTCATTTTGTCCATTCTCAAAAACTTCTGTATAGTAGTTGATTATTGTAGTATCGTCCAATTCGTTTTGAGAAATAGAGTCTGGTTCTAAACCTTTTCTGGCTTCTAACCAAGGACTTTCAGTATGTGTCAAATATTCGAGTTCGTCACCATCCAAGTGTCCATAAGAATTAAACACCATTGTTACTATTTCGTTAGGACTTCCATGAAGAGTATCACTTTTGACATCTTCCAATTTCGGAATGTCTTTCCAACCATATTCTCTGTATTGTCTATACAGTGTTGGAGCAACTGGCCCATGTATCCATGCTTGGAATTTTTCTTCAAATAAAGGTTGTTTATAAAGAGTCAAATGCCAAGCATATGCGTAATAACATAATTTTTGTAATTTTTTATGTGTCATAGAATCAAAAGATAAAAATGCTTTAGCGACATTATCAATTGTGGATACTGAAGATTTAGCCTCAACAGTTAGCATATTTTTCCCTCTTTTCTGGAAAGAATAAATCTTAGCCATAACGCACACCACCTTTAGAATTCAGTTTCCCTCTTTTTGAGTATCTTATTCATAAAGGTGTTAATTAGACTAAGCAAATTGTTCTTATATCAGTGCTTATATTCTAATAATAGAACAATTGTTATATTTTTTCAACGTTTTCACTTGATATTTGAGAACAAATGTTTTAAACTACAATATTAAACAAAAATCTATATATTGATTTTAAATCTAAAAATAATCTATATATTGATTTATAGACTTGAAAAATCATCACAAATCAATATATGCTAATGAAATACAAATAAATATTTTTACGTCTATATATAGTGTTGGTAATTGATTTTATGCTCTCTTACCAACTAGTGATTTTGTAAGACGATCCTGTTCAACTTTCATAAGGGCGGTATTTCTTCCGCCCTTCTTCTAAATCTTTCTTCAACTGCTCAATATCTGATTTTAAGAATAAAACAGTTTTACCCACTTTTTTTATCGGGCTTACTCGACCATCTGTATGCAATTTACTCATGCGCTGCTTGTTAACATTTAAAATCTCCTGTGCTTCAGATGAGGTGAGGACCTCTTTTTGAATGAAGTCCTCAACCTGCTGCCGGTTTTTCAAATGATATTCCATGTTATCTTCTCCTTACTGCATCTTTGATGATTACAAAAAGCGTTGCAAGTATTAAAGCGGCCATGATTACCGTTGTGAAAGTATTTGTCCATATTGAACGTGTTACAATTGAAGCTGCGCTCAAGAGGATCATAAAGAAGATCAATTGTTTTTGGTTCATATTATATGCTAGACTGGTTATAATTATATTGAGAAGCGAGCGATTAACTCGCTTCCCCACTGTTAGTCCTTCTTATTATCTTTGTTTGCGTCGTGTGATTGTTGGGCAATCCACGCTATAGATGCAACGTAAAAGATGATTTGAAGGACTTTTATCATGTTGTCTAGCATTTCCTCACCTCCTATATTTATTATACTATAACTATAGACTAATGTCTATAGTTTAGATAAAAAAAGACCTCCCTTTTAGAGAGGTTTTTTCGCTTTTATTTCAATGCTTTTTCAATTGCTTTCTTTGTTTTCGGTCCATAAATGCCGTCAGCAACAAGCCCATGCATAAGCTGGAACCGTTTCACTGCATCCGCTGTTTTCGATCCGTAATAGCCATCAACGCCGTTGTTTTTTGCTCCCTTTTCAGGATAGAAGAAAAGAGCGGCTAACGCTTCCTGTACGGCTTTTACTCCTGTTCCCTTTGTAAGAGGCTTTGTAACTTTTAAAATGCCAGCAGGCAGGTTGTATGTCTTTTTAGAAGGTGTTTTCGGCTTAGTTGTGCTTTTTGATGGCGATGATTTAACTGGCGTTGTCTTGATTGGTTTTGCAGAAACTTTATTTGATAAAAATGACACCAAGACAGGACGCTTACCCGCTTGAAGCTGTGATAAAGTCAAACCGCCCATCATTTCAAGGTGTGGGTAATCTTTAAAGCTCTTCCAGTCTCCCCCCCATGAAAACCCTAGTGATTTACCGATTTGCGCTACTCGGCGCCATTTCTCGTTTACTGTCCAAAGCGCTTTTTTTCCATCCGCACTTAATAGAACGTAATCAATCGCTAAACCATAGTTGTGATTTGATTGACCACCTTTAGCGTTGGTGACAATCTTCCCAGGAGCGGTACGACCTTTAGCGTAAAGCTTATTTTGTTCTGCAAACGAACGGTAGCCAGAAGTAATCTGTACATAGATACCTTCTTTATAAGCTTGCTTGATCATTTCAATTGCGCTTTCTTTTACAACACTGTTGATGCCAGCACCCATATTTCTAATGGAACGATCTATAAGAGTTTGCAATCCAATTTTTTCAGCCATGTTCATTCTCCTCTGTATTCTTTTTTTAAAAACAAAAAAGCCGCCTAATGGCAGCCGTTTATTTTGAGAGTCCTTTTTGTTTCAGAATTTCTTTTTGTTTTTTTCCTTTTTCGGTAACATAGTTATTTTTAAACCATGCGACAATTGTTGTTATAAGCAAAAATGCCGTTGATCCAGCCAAATATAATGAATCAGCGAGGGTTGTTACCTGATCATCTGTAATTGGTAATACCGGCTTTCCAAACATCACAAGCGTTTGATTAATAAAAGCAATTAAAAGAAGCACTGTACGGATCACAGTGCCTTTGTCGAAGTTTTTCATATTAAATTCCTCATTTCTTTTATTTTAAATTTCTTTCGATTTTATCGAGCTTATCAATGACAACGTCGTACTTCTCACTAAACTTTGCTAACACATCATTTTGCGCTTCGATTTGTTCATTGAGCTTGTTTTCTCGTTCCTTTGTTGTGTTTAATACGTAAAACAGCACCCAACAAAAAAGAACCGCAAAGGGTCCTTGCGTCATCAAGTATTGCGCCAAATCCATTTCCATTTCACTCACCTACTCCCTCACTAGATCACCCCCCTTAAAGAAGGCAAAATAAAAAGCCCCTTTAGGCTTCGTACTGTTCTCCCGTTATTTCTTGATAGTCTTCTTTGTTAATCCAACCGATTTCTACATAAAAGGCAATATCCTCTGGGCCATAACACTTCCAGTCCCAGAACTGCTTTATATCCGCAACTGTTGGATATATCATGATTTTTCACCACCCTTTAATTGCTGAATCTCTGTCATGAGTTGAGCCAATTGTTTCGCCATTTGTGCTTCACGCAGTTTGGCTGCAGCTGCTTCCTTTGAAAGCTGGCTCAATTGTTTTGTTAAAACCGCATTTTGCTGTTTTAGTAAATCAATATCATACGGCGGTTGCTCTGTTTGTAAGCTATCAATGTATTCCTGGTTTGCCGACTCGCTCCATGTCTTGCTTGTGGGATTGTATTTCGCGATGTACAACCCTTCTTGCGGTTGAACGTCTGTAAACCCCTCTGGAATCTCAGCGCCATCGGGTATTTCTTTATCCCCACCAGGTACATACTTGTTGTTTTTATCAAATGCATATATAGGTTTCATACGGTTCACTCCTTTGCTTTAAACAGACAATTCACCACGATGAAGTCTTTATTACTCGTGGTATCTTGTATACAAAATCGGCCATCTGTTGCGATATACTGACGACTAAACTGCGGCCCCTTAAAACCACCGGTACTAGAAGCGATACCAACATTATAAAGAGGGAAAGGTGGCTCACATCCCTCCGGTAATGTAAACGCAGGGACTTCTCCCAATGTGCCACCTGCAATGGCCCCTGTAACATGAACTATGCCCAAAGCATCTTTCGCAACTCTTACCCGATAATCATTATTGACCTCAGATTTATAAGTTTTCCACCCGTTCCTGATCGTCGGAAACTTCCAGTCGAGTTTTGCATCTCCGCTGGTTATAATCCTCTCCCACCCTTTAAAACCTTGAGCATGGAACGTACCGATCCAAGTGATGTTATCAAATGACCTAGTTGCTACGATACGTTTATAAACTACTTCATTTTGTTCATAGGCTGTTTCAAAAACATCAACGTAATAAAAGCTTGTATCATTTTCTACTGGAGCATTAAGGAGTTGAGCTCCCATGTATGGACCTGTCGGTAATTTGAATATATCGGTACCATTTGGAACCCTTGCAACTCTACCATCGTTTGGAGTAAGCCTATATAACTGACCATTATTCCATTTGTTTTTTTCAACTTCAGAAGTGTGTAATTTTTTATCGCCAACATGATTATCAAAATCAATTTTTGAAGCCTGCTTAATATTTTCGACATTATCTAACCCGACTTGTGATTTCGTGACAGCATGGGGATTATTTTTGGCGTTAGAATGTGCAGCTATATCATTCGATAAAACCTTTAAACCTGCTGTAACTTCAGTTGTTGTTGCTGCTTCACTTTGCAACTCATTTAAAGCCTCATAGGTGCCATTCATGTACCAGTTGAACCAATCGGCAGGCGGATGGTCCATTGGTTTAAATCCCTCACTAATTTTACTTTGTGGAGGCTTTTGACCTGCGTTGTCCCATTGTGGTATTTCTTTTGTAAAAGCCATGCTTTCCCTCCTTATTAGATTGGTAGTGGATAATCATCCTCTGGTTCAAAGATGCCACCTAATGTGCCACCGTCTGTTCCATCAGATGAAAACCCGAATTGGCTTGTCTCGATTTCATCAGGAATAGATGAAAAACTAAACGTCCCATTAAGATTGATATAGGCCACCCGCACACCAGCTGCTACAGTTTTTTGCACAATAGATGAAAATTGCGTGGCTGACATACCAACTTTATTAAGTGCTTCAAGCGGTGCCTTTTTCACAATGATTGCAGCTGGTTCATCTTCATTATCTTCTTTCACAGTGTAGATATTTATCTCTTCATAAGCACAATTCAAAGTTTTCGCAAGAGCTTCTATAATGCGGTTTGTTGTTCCATCTGAAATATTCCGTGCTACTTTACCACGAATCAGAACCCGATATATTTCGTCTGTGGCTCTACCTCTATTTTGAGCAACGTTATCACCTATTAAATCAAGGCCGCGCCCTTTTGCGTTATCTATATCACGCCATTTTTCAGCAGTGGTTAGTGTCTTCCTTGCTGCGGTCAGTTGTTCATCTACAATTAAAAAAAGCTTTCCGATGTTGCTTTTCTCATCTTTCTGAAAAGCATCGGTCAGCTTACTGATTAAGTCCTTAATCATAAATGTACCACCTCAATTTCCGAGAAGAGAACTTGCGCCACTTGTTTAGGCTCAATCTCTATGTTCGATTGTCCGAGTGTATCACGAGTTTTCCCAATCTTGATCACAACATCATCAACACCAGCCACTTGATACACAGCATTATATAGTTGAGATAAAATAACATCGTCACCCATTTGAGATCCGGTGAATGAAGACCCTGATTTGTCCACGCCACCAATTTTATATACAACATTATTCTTGATCAGATCATCCCCATCAATGGGGAATGATGCATTTGTCTTTAATTCAAGGTGGACATAGATTTTCACCTCTTGAGCGAAATCAAAATTGACTGTATGATCAATGCCGCTTAGATCAGTAATGACAACAGATTGATTGCCTACTGTTTCTATGCCTGCCGCTACACTATTAAAAAGCGAATCAGCTACATCTTCTTTTATACCTCCAAGCACATAAGCATGAATACTTTTAGGTGGGTTCCCGTCAGCATCTACTTCCATTGTGTTATTCATAACAACGTTCGCTGACCTTACTCCAGTTGTTTTTATAAGTGCCGCAATGATCCCACTGTGTGTAGATGCTGAACTACCTTCTACTGATCTTTTAATTCGTGCACGATACTCCGAATCTATTTCAATATCGGAACCGCCAGCAGCGGCTGCTGGATTGGTCACAGACGTGATATTTTCCGTTGGTTCAGCTTGCACGGTAATTGTATCAGCTGCCACATTGTTCATTGCGCCCTTATCGACTGATATGACATCCACTAAAGCTTTTCCATTGGTATCAATTGTTGCTTCTTCAAGTACCTCAAAGTAAATATCTGATTCTGTTGCAAACTGGGTTTCTTCTTCAATAATGTGACCAGGTTCACCAGTGATTTCGAGAGTGGCGTATGATTCGCTTGCCGGCTCTCTTGTGATCCCGTTGTTATTGCCTAATCTATCAAGCTGCACTCCCTCAGACTTACTAACAAAGCCGCTGTTGTATACTCTTTCAGCAATGTCCCAAACACCTGCAATAAACCATGCAATGATCCTAAAAATGATTCCAAGAGGTGTCCGACTTGATGTATTTACATCCTCCCCGAACTGTTCCTTTGCCTTATCTTCCATTTCGTCTACAATGTCTGAATATGTTTTTCGCTGGAAGCCGTTTTCATTCAACAACGTCAACACCTCCTAACACCAATTCTTGGCCGTCTTCTTCTTTTATTAATTTCAGTTTGATACGACTGGAGCGTGCTTTTCGATCAAACTGAAATTCTATGTCTTCTACTGTGGCAATGCGTTCTTCTTGTGAAATAGCTTCGATAATGTCATATTGTGCTTCTTCCTCATCAAGATTTTTACCGAGAAGATTTTCACGTTCGACTCCTAAAAACTCATCTAGTTCAAACTCTCCTAAACTTGTTTTCAAGACCATTTCAACAGCTTGAGCAAGCTCTTCATCGCCTTCGATCATTTCTAGTTCCCCATCTTTGAAATTAAGATCACCATTAACCAGTTTTAAAGTCTTCATAACTCATACACTCCAATCACTACAGCATCGGTTATATCGTGTGTACGGGTACTATCAGGGTCAAAAGGTTTGTTTGTTAAATTATCAAGCGCCCTATCTGCAAATGATAGAAACACCATCGCTCCAACCTTCATATCTGCTTCGACATGCTTGAGAACAAGAACATCTTGTATCAATGGTTGCTCGTATAATGTATCATCGTCAGCTGTCATAAAGAGCGGTTTTATATCTGCCGTATGACTGGCAGCATCGTAAGAAACGACCTTACCCGGAGCGCAAACATGAATAGAGTGCTTGATACCTTTTACAAGATTATCGAAAAAATTCGTATCTGCTGCCATTAGATCACATCCGCTTCTGTGTAAAAATCATTTCCGTCAAAAACATGCTTACCTTTTTTAACACGGTACTTTCCATTGGCTGTTTTGCTCTTTATGATAATAATTGAAGCGGTAGTTATGCGATGTTGCAATAAGCATTTAACAGAATACCCTTTAAGCTTTTCATCCTCAAACGCTTCAGGAGAATCAAGCAAACCTGTTGATTCTTTTAACTCAAACCGCTCATCATCCCCTTCTGTAATGGATCTGATAACAAGACGGCCTCGCCTGTAATACAAAGAAGCACCACAATCATGCACAACTTCTTCTAGCTTTTTTTCTATTGACCCAGTTACGGTGTAGCCTTTTTTGTATACCTTGTTTCTAGGCAAAGACAGCTTCGCAAGTTTTATATCAAGAATGCGGATTAAACGCTTTATAATCGTGCGGGCTGTTGTTCCTTTTTTGAATGTGATTTTCATGGATTGTTTTCTGTATTTCGCCTCACGAACTGTTTTGTATTTAATCGTTCGTGTGCTTTTGCGGACAGATGTCTTACCCGATTTCAATTTGACCACTTTTTTTGTTTCAACCTTCAATGGTTTCTTCAGCTTGTACCGCTTGTTGGCATAATATTTCACAGGAGCATCAGCGGTATTTTGATCAACTTTAATATGAGAGTAATCGTCGCCTTCTTTCATATAAACCGAAGTGATTTTATCGACCCCTGTACGCTTCGTCAGTACCTTCGTAACCTTTCCGATGGCTAATACCCCAAAGTCGCTTTTATACCCCGCCTGAACGGTCATAGTAGCGCCTTTTTTGATCTTGTTGATTGTGCTGCTACTTAGGTTAAAAATTTCGACCTTTGTTTCATTTGGCTTGGCGTCATCATCGAACGGAACTTCAAACCTCACTTCTAAATCTTTATAATCGAAGGTTCCTTTATAAGACCCGCTATCAATCGTCACCTTAACAATACGACCGAATAACAATTTGTTATTATTCGTCGCCATCTTCTTCACCCTCTTCCGCTACATCGTCAATATACAGAAACGTGGTTTTCATAAAGTTTACCGATGAAATACGCGTTTCTGTATTTGATTCATCCATCGGGATAATTGAAGGAGCTGGCAAGCGATCATCTATAATGTCATCCCATAACGGCACATTTAATATCATTTTCTCTCCTAAGACAATTGGATCCATGTCCATGTCATACAGGTCGATAGAATAGCTGTCATCCGTTTCGTTATAGTTGATTTGAAAAACAAATGTGCTGTCAGCTAGATCAATTTCAAACTGCTGCGGAATGTCTTCTATATCAATCGGAATATAGTCTCTCGTTGCCATTTTGCTCCTCCTACTTCACCCGTAATTTGACCCCTATAGGAATGCGGCGGTCAGGGTACTTATTCCATTTTCTAAGCTGTGATAGGCTCGTACCGTACCACATTCTCATGTGGCTGTATGTTTCGCCTTTCTTCACTTTGTGATAGACGGCGCTTTTCTTCTTTGTATTTGATTTCTTCTTTTTCCCAGATGATTTCACTTTCTTTTTCACAAAAGGACTTTTTGCAATACGGATTTCTTGTAACTCAACTGAGATAGCAAAGCCATTTTTGTACTCACCAATATCTCGAGATAGATTGGTAATGACAACGTTTTTCGCTACCTTTCTACCTGTGTAATTCAATAGTTTGCCCGTATACATCTGCTTTTTTAGATAATCAAAGTCTTTGTTTGGATTTTTGCCAAGCAAAAAACCCGAAATTGAAGTGATTTCGGGTTTTCGTTGCACATGATCAGTTATGGGAATGCCTTTTTCAACAGGGTATGACGTCACTTCTACTTCAGGAGCATCCGACTCCTTTTCGTTAACGATCTTGATTTTCCCTAGCTTCGCCATCAATATTCCCCCTCTGGCGCATACATTGGATTCAGTTTCTCCCACGTTTCTTTAAGTGCTTCTTGAACCGCTAGTTTAATGCTCTCACTGCCTGTTGAAGTACCTCCAGAAACTTGGACATAAACTGTCGGTGAAAAACTATTGCTGTTTGAAGAATTAGAATATGTTGTCGAACTAGATGAAGGTGTGTAAGCTGCGTCACTTAACATGCTGTTTGTTCTACGGTTGTTATAAATTGTTGATCCACCCGACAAATGCATAAGCTCTGGACCCTGCTCTCCAACCATTGCCCATTGATCACCAATGATACGGCCACCTTTTGCATATCCCTTATATGGACCACCGCGCGCCATTGATTTTAAGCCCGGATGGTTATAGATGCCGCCATAACGTCTATTAAGATAGTTAATCGCCGCTATGATTTGATGAACTGGGTTTTTAATATTGCCGTAACCCGGTTCTTTGTGAGCGGCAAATGTTGAGGGGATAAACTGCATAAGCCCTTGTGACGGGTGTCCTGCTTTCCAGTTGCTATCCCACCTGTTGACTACATTGGGATTTCCACCCGACTCTTTCATGGCGATCGTCTGTAAAGCACCAGCGTAACTAGGGCTGATTCCTTTAATTGAAATGGCTTGAGCAACCCATTTTTTAACGGCAGTAGATCCACCGCCTCCAAACATGCCGCCAAAGCTCTCAATCTTTTTCTTTCCCCAGCTCATTGCTCCATCTTTTACTTTAGTGAATAGACCCTTTGCTATATCACCAAAACCTCCTGGCATTGATGGTGTTTTCACCCCAAACATTTCAAAGGCTTTGTTCATAAGCTTAGTAGGATTAGAGATGTAGTCCCACACATCAAAAGCGGCGTTTTTGACTTTACCAACAACGTTTTTTGCTCCCTCAACAATTTTGCCACCAGCACCACTAATATTTTCGATCCAACCAGAGCCCTTTTTATTCCCCTCTGTTCCATCACCATACATCGGGATATTCCCAAGTGTTTCAAGCGTTTGTTTATGTGATAATACCTGAGTTCCTTTTGGCAAGTTCATTAATGTATCAGTACCCGGAGATAGTCCGACATGACCAGATGGAGTTTTATATAATTCAGGCCCTCCGCCGTCACCTAAAATCGCAGGGCCACCCGGATGACCATTTGTACCATTAGCATATTTAGGTGGATTCCACTCAGGAATTTTGGCGCCTTTTATACCAATCTTATCTAAAACCCAATTGATTCCACCGGTAACCCCATTTACTACTGTGGCTAAGGTTCCGGCCAACGCATTTCCTAAACTTTTAACGCCTGAAACTGCAAACTTCTTCATGTTTTTAAAGGCATCGCCAATCTTTTTCGGTAGATCTCTAGCCATTTGAACCATCTGGTCAAAGCGATTTTTAACTGTTGTCCAAATTCCTTTAGCAAAGTTTCCAACAGTTGTCTTAATATAGTTCCAACCCTTGAATATGAATTTCCCCATATTAATAACAGAATTTGATGCGTGTGTTGCACCATTGACGAAAAAGCTTTTAACACTAGTCCACATGCCGGATACGAGCGCTCTTACACCATTAGCCAATCCTAAAACGCCTTTTAACAAGCGACCTATGAAAAGCAGTTGAATGCCATTCCATATAAATTCAATAGCACCGAAAAAGAGTTGCTTAACACCTTCCCACATCTTGCCAAAGTCGCCTGTGAATAAACCTGTAAAAATTTTAACGACGCCCATGATGATATTAAGTGCACCGGTTATAACGCCCTTAATATTTCCCCAAACTGATTTAACGATATAAAGAATCAAAGGCATTAAAAATACAAATACCTTTTGCAACACGCTAAAAACATTTTGTAATGCTTTCACGATCTGTGATCCGTTTTCTTTCCAAAATCCTGCTACCTGTTTACCTATTGAGGACAAGAATTTGAACACACCGCCCAAGGCCTGCCCTATGTAAGGAGCTATAAACTGAACAGCCGACATAATTCCGCTGAAAATTGTATTAAACACAGGCAACATATTTTTCATAGTTGAGATAAAGCTATTTATAAACGACTGCACATATGGTGTTATGGTAGACACAGAAGATTTTACTGTATCAAAAACACCTTTCACTTTATCCGTTACTCCTACAATCATATCAACTGCATCCGGTGGAAAAAATTTCGATAGTACCCCATAACCTTCCAGCCTTTCAGCAGTTCCTTTTCCTTGAAAAACACCGAATATACCGGTAATTGCCTGTTTAGCTATGCCTGCCCCTTTTGTTACTTTGGTGAAAACATTTCCTATAGTGTTAAAAGTAGGTTTCATTACTTTGCCAATGCCGAAAATCACATCAGGCAATTTACTAAACTGATTAGAAAACCACCCCATTGCAGCTTGAATATGAGGCTTTGCAGGCTCCATGATTTTTGCCATTGTTGAACTGATAGATGATTTCATACTATCAACAGATCCAACCCATGTGCTTTTCATTCGTTCCATCAAGCCAGCCATGGCTGCCGTTTCACCTGCTGTACCCTTTGTTCCTTTTTGCATCCCTTTTACTAAAATATCTATTGATTCCTGTGCATCAATAGTTCCCTTAGATATATACTTGGCAAAGACATCAGCGGACACACCTGCTTCATTCGCCAAAATTTTCAATGCAGGGACACCTGCTGATTCTAGGCGACGTACTGGTTCTAAGGACAAGGTACTACTAATTTGCATGTCTCCAAACGCGCTGGAAATTTGCCGTAAACCTTCTGCTCCCTTACCCGTTCCAGCAGCAGCGTCACCAATAGCTTTTAATGTTGGTACTACCTTCTTTGATTCCATTCCGAAAGCAATAAGATTTCTGGAAGTCTCAGCAAGGTCTGGGAAAGCAAACGGCGTAGTTCTAGCAAATGCTAATACATCTTCTAAGAAGGCACCTGCTTTCTTGGTGCTCCCCATCATAACTTCAAGGGACACATTAGCATTTTCAATAGCAGATAAACGCCCCATACCTGTTGCGGCTAGAGCTCCTCCTGATAACAGCCCTAACGCTCCTGCATAGCCTTGTACTGCTGTTTTAGCTTCTCTGAATGGAGCTGTAATTCCAGTTTTAACACTGTTTGCAATACTTCTAGACATAGAGCTAACTGATGAGGGCATTCTTCCAAAAACTCCGCCTAACCTCGATGCACTTTGTGTCATCTGTTGGAACTGTCCACCCACTTGGCCGCCCATATGGTTCACTTGTTGCGTAAAAGAAGTTGTATTTGTTGTAGCCTCTGCAATTCTATTTCTCATTGCGGACAATTGACTATTTGCCACCCGAATGGTTCTTGCGCTTGTATCAGTCGATCTATTAAAACGCATAATACTTTGGCTTGCTGTGTTGATATTGGTATTTGTTGAGCTGACACTTTGACCCGCTGTTCTCATTCCGCGGGAAAGGTTTACCACTTGTCCATTTGCCAGTCTTAGTTGTCTAGTTGCTCCAGCTGCAATCTGACTAGTATTGTTAAGACCATTACTCATCGCTTGAATTGGTCGATCTGCTCCCTGAATACTACTAAGCATACTATTTACTTGAGTATTCATTTGTTGCAATGGTTTCGAGTTAGCAATGAGTTTCAGTTCAATCGCGGTGGTCCGCAAAGGTTGAGACATCTATTTACCTCCTTTCTGATTTGCTTTGTTCTTCGCATCAATATAAAGATCAAGGGCGGCATTAGCTTCAGCAATCTCGTCAGGTGTCATATATCTAGCAACGTCAAAACTGATCACTCGCTCCATCACTAGCCGCCACATGTCCCACTCATTCTTTGCTTTGTTCTTGTAGTGGTTCTTGTTCTTCGTCTTCCGCTGTAAGAAACGTGTCACATTCGTTCATGACCTCCTGCAAGGCCTTCAATCCTTGCTCATCCCAATGAGACCAATCTACTTTAGGACTGTGAATTACATGTTTCATGTAACCGTCATACAAGGCATCTAAGTTAATAGAGCCATCACCAGCAGCTACAGATGATTGCAATTGAACTACCTTTCTTACTCCTGGGTGAACAAGTGTATACTTTACGCCTTTTACTGTTACTTCTTTTGATTCGCCTAATTTTGCCATCGGTTTTCTCTCCTTTAGTGGTTTGTTCATATGAATAAAAGCAGCCTTTTCAGACTGCTTTCGTGTGTTCGTTTTCTTTTTTCGAGCCATTATTTCACTGTGTAATCAAAGACTTGAATTTCAAACTCTCTATCTCCGATTTCGTCTGAATACTCTGCATCAGCGTTCTTTTTAACAGCAGCTTTGGTCCCGCCGAACGTTTCTTTTACCTCTCCATTATTCTTGATCCAGATAGGAAATTGTTTACCGTTATTTGCGTACTGGTTGAGTAATGCAACGAATGGTGAACCTTGTGACAACGTTAAAGTGATTGTGCCAAGTCGATTGTTGGTAATAGCCATACTTGCTTCGCCTTTAGCACTCATTTTCGTTTGAAAATTATCTTCATCCTTAGATGCAGAAACCATAGTGCCTTCTGAAAATCCTGTTACAATTTTACCGGCCACCGTTATGGTGACGTCCATCGGATTATATGTGTATGCCATTAATTAAGCCCCCTTTAAATAATGATTTCCCCTGTGATTTCTGCTGTGTGAACCGCTCCAGCAAGCTCAAATCTAAACGATAAGCCGTCATACACACGGTTTTTGCGGTTTTCGTCTGTCATCTCGCTTCTTCCTTTAGACTGAACAGAATAGACAGGCTGTCCGTCCTCGTCTGGTGCAATGATGCCGTTTGTAAAAGCTGTTTCCAAAACATTGATAATTTGTGATTCTAGTAAAGCGAACCCTTCATTTGTGTAAGGGATTTTATCAGTAGTGCTTAGAGCGGTTTGAATTGAAGTCTCGATGTTAAGCTTGACCCAATCTTTGCCGTGCAGCACGTCAATAAATTCACCCGAACCTGTAATACCCTCGCTTGTTTGATTGCGGCCAGCTTTAGTTACAAATGCAATGGCACCCGCCTTGTGGATGTTTTCCAATGTATCGACTTTGAAATCTTGCGGTGTGACACCAACAAGATTTTTAAACTTCCACGTAACAGAACCGACAGGCTTGTTTGCAATGGCACCGATAAGTGCGGCGTCCGGCTCCTCATCAACAAGCGGATGATGGAATACAATGGTCCGATCTTTTCCTGTGTATTGCTCCAATTCCTCGAATGACGCGACTTTCAGCACTATAAACTTGTAAGATTTTTCTTCAAAGAATTTAGACGCCTCAAGACGATCCTCTGCGTTAACAGCAGCCAGCAATACAAAATGAAAGTCTTTGTCAAAATACTCTTCTAATGCGTTTCTAACGCTAAAAACCTGTTTAGGGTTCTCTGTATCTCCTGTCTCAACTTCGTGCCCAAATGAAGCCACAGCAACCTTATTTGGTGCGTTGTCACCTTGTGCAAAGATAGCCGCCGCCTTTTTGTAAGTAGCTGTGCTTTCACCGTAGTTCTGTTTTAAGGACTCTAGTGACCCGTATTCTCGGTAAACACTCTCAGTTGCGCTTGTGTTTTTAACCAAGATAAGCGGAATACCAAGACCTACAAGCGTTGTGGGCTTTAAAATATCAATTTTGACTTTTACGTCTGATAAAGGCATGTAATTACCCTCCTATATTCTCGTTATTTATGGTGACGGAATCAAAATACTCTGACTCTGCCCCGTTATGCGTTACTTGTATTCTGAACCGTGCATCAAAGCCATGACGTCGCTCATTTTCAATAGATAGAAATGTATCTCTGTTACCTGTTCCCTCCGCTTTAATAAACGCGATTCCCTTATCATAAAGAACCTGCTTCGCCTTCATTGTTCTCAAAAGCGTAGCAGTCTGTTGTGTTAATGAAATCACTTCAATAGCATCATCGGAAATCCAAGTGAACGAAAAGAAAATATCTACATCCTCAGTGATTGCATCTCCCTCAATAATTCCCCGGTGCTGGGGAAGATATGGGGAAGTAACGGTATATGTGCAAAAAGGATAAGCAGGCTGCTTCCCTGTTCCATTTTCCATAATCACTTTGTGACCGGTACTATCTCTAATGACACCAATCACCGTGCTTATAATGGATTCGTAATCAATCAAAGCTGCTCACCGCCTTTAAGATGTAACTATTGAAGTCTGCGTAATCCTCGAAAGGGTTCATAGATTCAACATGGTATGTGGTTCCCTTATAAATCACTTTAGATTTCAAAGGGATCTCCACAGATTTGCTGATATAAAGTTGGCGGTCAAGTGTCGTTAAACGGCCACCTGATTGATAGATTAATTGACTAGGTAGAACAACAAGTGCCCCTTTTTGCATTGTGGTTACGGCTTCACCGTCTTGCCATCGCCCGAGATCGTCATAATCTCCTTCACTCTGCACAACGAGGTCAAAAGTCACACTATATTTGCCTATGAGTTTCATGAAATTGAATTGGCTCATCACTGCACCTCATAATCAATGGAACCAATCAGCTCACCTGTATCAACAAGTGGATTTGATGATCCTTTTTGTTGAGTGGTAAATGGCTGGTTTGCTGGTGACTTCAGATCACGGGCATATTTTTGTATTTTCCCCTTTGTCTCAAGACCGATAGAGTTCATGACGTTTCGAGTGCTGATTCCTTTTTGGACAGCTTCAAGCAAAAATCTGTCCAGCTTCCGTAGAATTTCACGCTCGTTTTCATCCCATCCCGATCTAATAAAGGATCGTTCGGGAATCACAACGTGAGTGGTATCTTTCCGCAAATGCAGACCTTGAGAATGAAGATATGCACGCATCTTAGGTGTCACTGTGATACGTGTACCAAATTCATGCACAGCTGCAATCATAGCTTCTTTTCCTGTTCCAAGAACGCCCACTCTTGCTTTTCTCTCGCCATTTCCAAGTGCGTTTACCACTTTCGGAATACGATTTTTGTCTTTGATCTTTATGCGCCCCATATCATCACCTCAACGGGCGGAACTTAACTTTCCTGTATTTTCTCCACAGCTTATACACAGCCTCGTAACGTGTGTAATCACTTGTGTATGTCTTGCTCATGCCGCCGATAGATTCGGAGGAAACACCTACCTCATTCGAGCGGTCAATTTTAATCATCATGGCAATTCCTTTTTTGACTGGTGAAGGCAACTCTAGTAACCCCTCTTTGTTTAAAAAGGGGTTGTTGCAATACTCTTTTACGTATTCAATGCCGTCTTGCAATTCCAGTTTCAGCTTTTCATCCTGTGACTCATCATCTAAAGGGATCTCTAAACGGGTTTTCAATTCTATTAAATCCATTATTCACCCCTCAATCCCACTACTTCATATGTTAGAAAGCAGCGGCAATGTATGTCATTGGCTGCGCTGCCTGATTGTCCGGGCGCAACTGCTGTGACACCATTTCCTAAATCAAAATGTTCATTGACCTTTCTACGCTGACCTTGTAACGCTTTATGATTTGCCTTCCGAGTTTGTCGGACCCGCCCATCATTAACGTTGTTCCATACCTTTTCCATAATGATGCCTTGTTGCTCAAACTCTTCAGCTTTATTGTGAGTAGCCTTTTCACGCACTCTGTGAGCTTCTGTACGAGCGATAACGGTTGATCTATAGTAAGAGCTATCAAAAGCATTTCTCACACGTCTAGCAATATCAGAAAAGCGTTCACGTTCGATGAAGCCTCTTTCTATTGCTTCGTTTATGTCCTTCACAATCATTGCACGATGCTTTTCCAATGCTTGCGTTAGCTTGAGTCCATATACAGTGTTCTTACGAGTCTCTTCTACCATTCTAGGCAAAGATGGTGTGGCGTTTTTCAGCTTTTGATCAATCATTGCTTCGACAACGGATGCCATCCAGTCATAAGAGAAATCATAAGTATCTTCTAAGAGCCTTATGATTTCTCTTTGAGAACGGGTATCTAGTTTGGATGCCAAAGCAAGTATTTGAGACTTCAAGGCTTCAATATCATCGAATTGATTAATGTCAGCATATGAAAGGTCTTCACCTTGATCTAATTTCTCGTACAGATCAGTAAGAGAACTCATAAATTCCTTTGAGGCTTCACGATACAGCTTTTTTAACCTTCTCATGGCCCCTCGTTCTTTAAGGTCCAACGGCTTCAAAAGCTCGTTTAAAAATTTCCCTTTATCCACCGTCATCCCCCTTATTCTTCTACTAGTTCAGGAACTTCTTCAACTTCATCTTGTTCCTGCTTCTCGCCCTTTTTGTCGAGCTTATATCCTAATTCTTTGTAGATGATTTCAAAGGCTCTTTCAGTGACATCAAGTGAATGCTTACCTTTTTTAATTTTCATTACTCTCCAGCAGCTCCTTTTGGTGTGATAGCAGCAAATGCATCATCATTAAGAGTCATAAAGCCAACTTGTTGAGTAACACGTAAAGCCACTAAATCTTGCTCAAATAAGCTAATCGGTTTGCCATCTTTATCAAGAGTACCTTCAAGCGTAGCATCTTCACTGATTTTGTATTCCATTCCTTGTGGGATACCGTATCTAGCCATGCTCCAATCACCAGCAAACAAAGAAGCTTTATCATATTTCCAAGACTTAGAACTAACATAGCCGATTGGTAGACCTAGAGCCTCAGATGTGGCACCACCCTTTGGATCATTAAAAATCGGCAAGCCATTTTCATCTTTTGCACCACGCAGTTTTTGTTTAAAGCGTTTTGTTGTTGTAAATCCATTTGCGTCTTTATCAGATTCTTCTAAGAGCGCCATCACTGCGTTTAGCTCGTCATACAAGCCTCCCAAAGAATCTAATTCAATTTTATTTCCTTTAGATTCAATTCTCTCCATGACGGATACACCTGCACCAAATGGAGAGCCAATACCAAATAAAGCAGCTTGGTCAAATTTAATAGCGAAAGCTTCTGCAATTGCTGGCTGCATTTCTGCGAAGAAATCCGGCACAGAATAACGTAAAAACTCCTTTGAAACAGGAATGATAACGCCTAGTTTTTTAGATACCATCTCTGCATTCAACCATGTCGCACCATCCGTTTTAATTCTTTCGCCTTCACCAACCCAGTAAGCCCCAGGTCCAGAAGCTAAATAAGTAAACTCTTTTTTAGGCTTGGTCATTTCTTCATATTGCGCCAGCTGTGTCACTGCTGATTGTGTCAAAAAGTCTCTTAATACTAATGTCCCCGTTTCTTTCGGGACCGCCCCTGTCTTTGCGTCTTGTAGCATTACCATAATTATTTCCCCCTATTTTCTAATGTTTGCTTCTTGAGCAATTGTTCTAATATCAATGTTTCCAGTAGAATTACCTGCACCATTACCTCGTTCAATTTCGCGGCCCGATTCTTTGAATTTCACATCTACAGCAGCTTGCACGGCAGCATTGAATGATTCTTCAAGCTTGCTTAGATTTTCCAGTGTAGAATCTTCGTTTTCTCCAATAAAAAAGTCAATAACGTCCTTTGGCAACTTCTTTTCATCAGCTGCTTTAAGGGCTTTATTGACTAAAGTTTCTCTATTTCGTGCTGCTTTTTCTGCTTCAATTTCTTTTCTGAGCTTTTCTACTTCAAGTTGTTCAGGTGTTTTGGAAGGATTCCTTTTTGAAACCTCTTCCTCAACGATTTTTTCAAGGTTGTTCTCTTTCCAAGTCGCTAGACCTTTAGTGAAATGGGAATCCAATCGAGGCTGCAAGAGCTTCTTTCCTTCTTCTGTTTCTAGGAATCCTTTCACCTTGTCCGCTGACACGGCTGATAGTTCACCTACAAACGCTTTTACTTCTTCATTTTCTTTATTTTGTTCAAGAAACTGCTTAATTTCTTCAATATTCATTATTTCATCCTCCAAGCCATGTAGTACGAGCCTACACGTCTAAGTTTTCCGTCTTTTCACGACTTCCGGCAGGTCGATTGTCTAGCTCTTCATCTTCGTCCAAGCTGTAGATTGAATCTACTTTCACGTCATTCATTCTTTCGATTTCATATTGAACATCATCAACAAACGTAAGAAGTGACAGCCTTGTTTCTTCGCTTACAAGCCCTTTAAGTTTTGCCGTGGTTTCAGCTTCTTCTGCGATATTCGCAGGAAGGTTACGTGTGAACGTGAACCATACTTTCAAATAATCATCATTACTAATAGCGGCGTTTTTTCGTGACCAAGCTGAACACAGCAACTTGTATTGGTATCTCAAAGCAGCAGTCATTTTACGCTCCATCGTAATACATTTGTTTTCTAATGCCATAAGCTTGTACCGCATTGCAACGCCTGTTAGATTGCCGCCAAACGCTTCATCTGAGAAGTTAACCGACTTAGAGAAGCGCATAATGTTTTCTTCTAACCGATTCAAGTGATTTTCAATCATTGTGTCGTTTATATCTTTTGTTAAAAACTTCACGTCATCGTTATCACCGAACAGCTCAAAGACCCCATGTTTCTTTAGCTTCTCAAGCGTTTCCTCATCAGCACCAGCACCTTTAAAGATCATGTAAGCAAGTCGCAACTGCTCAATTTCATTTGATGCATCTGATAATGTGCGGTCATAAGCATCAATAAGAGAGAGGACCTTTTCAGCATCACCCATAAACTCATCATTGTTCGGCAAACCGAATAAAGGACAGTGGTCAAATAAGTGGTTTTTAACTTCAATTTCTTGCCATCCATTCTCAAGCTTCTCAAAATAGTAAACGTAAGAAGAGTCGTAAAACTCTGCTTTTTCTCTTTTGATCTGCTTTCCATCTATCCAGGTTGTCACCTCATAATATCGAAGAGCAAATTCAGGTTCAGTAATGTCATTGCCGCTACCAATAATGACCGCTTCCCACGGATCAATATTCACGGTCCTAACTTCTCCCGCTGTGTCAACATAAGCCAAGCGAGCGGCATACCCACAGATGGCCGCTTTCTTACCCAGTTCACTATCAGCATCCTCGATAGTATTTAGCAGATTAAATCTATTGATCACTTCGACTAAAGCCCCTGATTCACTTACTTGGTTCTTATCCACCTCGTAAGTGATTGGATGACCAAACATATAACCCACTTTTGTATCAACAATCTCACTATCAAAACCATTGTTTAAGCGGTTGTTTACTCGATCATCTATTCGGAGGATTGCCCCTGTTTCAAAGTCCTCTTGATGTTCAATGGTAAAAGCGTCCCTTTGGAGAATCGGCACGCCCTCAATGGACGCTTTATATCTCTCGTACTGATTGATCATTTTCTCTCGCTGTGTTTTATGAGAATTTATAATCGCTTCAATGACTTTGCTGTTAATCTTGTTTTCTCTTAAATACTGTACAAATTCATTCATTTGCTCACCTCTTTCCTTTACGCCTCATCGGTTTATTATGTGTATAAAGGGCATAACGCACTGAATCAAGCACATCGTCCCATTCTTTAACTGGATCACCCGTCTTTTGATTCCACACATACATGAATATTTCTTGTTTGAACCGCTCTACTTTGTCCTCAACGACAAAAAGCCTGTTCTTCTTGAACAAGCCTGCCACCTCTTCTATACCAGACACTACAGCCTTATCAGCATTCAAGGCTCTTAACCTTTCACGCCTGAATCTAACAACATGTTCTGGCCGAGCGGTATCGCAATAAAAATTCATGCCGCCGTAACGCTCTTTTATATCTTTCGCCACTTTGACCCAATAATCTATTTCTTCATGCTGCGCTGCATGCTCTTCCAAGAGATAATAATTTTGTTTATCATCCTCTCCAATAACGACGATGGAACCAAAATGCTCATACCCCCAGTCAACGCCAGCGAAGTATTTTACAAAGTTGACGTTCTCTAATTGATCTGACTTGATGTAATGCACATCTTTGTTGAAATCTTTGTATATCACGCCTTCTGGCGCAACCCAATACCCGTGAATATCCCTGTCTGTAAACATGCCGCTCGGTGTCGATGCCACTATACTTTCAACATATTCAGGATCAAGAAAGTTATTATCAAACAAAGAAAAGTGAAAAGCCCTGATGTTAAGACGGCCACTCTTTAACCTTTGCCCGTCTTTGTCGATGTAATCCTTTTTTACGGTGTGCATTGGGTTTTCAGGGTTTGTATCCATCAAGACCATTGCGCCCTTGTAGGAGCAACGGGATATAACTTCCTTCACGAATGAATCATGAAGAGCGGTTGCTTCGTTTAAAAATGCGCCAGCTGATGTAAAACCCCTTGCTTTTTTCCAAGCATCCACATTGGCACCATCGAAACAGTAGACCCGGTTGCCGAATATCTCAATGGCATTTGCTTTGTCTAGTTTAAGCTCTTTCTCTAATATCAATTCAAGGTCATTCAATACGTTACGCTTGATGGCTGCTTGAGTAGCACCACCGATAATAAACGAAAGACCCTTGTTTTGATATTTACTAATGTGAGCAAGGAATGCTAAAAGAAGCACGAATGTTTTCCCTGCTCTCTTTGCTCCGCTACACAAAAGGATTTTAGGACGCTCTTTTACGAAGCTGTCCCATACCTCTTTTTGTTTTTTATTCAATTCCATGTTCAATCACCATCTTTTGAAGCATTGAAGCAATTTTGTTTTCCCCGCTGCTTTCGCTACCGCCATCAATGGCCTTCTTAGTCTTCTCGATGTTCAAGCGCATCTGCTCCAGTTTAAGCCGTCTTTCGTCTGTCTCATGGGCTATGTTGTCAAACTGCTTTATCAAGCTTCTCAGCTCGCCCATTGCCCTAGATTGAGCGTTTAGGAAAGCAGCTTGTTTATCCCAAGCAAATTGTATGTCATGTTGTAACTCTTCCACATAATGCATATTAGTAAGATTCCCTGTTTCATCTACGCTAAGATCACCTTTTATTTTTGACACAACTTTTGTAGTATCATTCTTACTTTCAACAAACATGATCTTCTGCGCTCTTACAATAGCGGTGAACTGAATTTGTATTTGCTCCCACAGCAGGTCAACGGGTGAAAACTCCTGAATGTCCTGCATGATCTCAAACGCTTCTGCTGGCATGTGCTTTGAATAAAAGCCGTGCGTCTTTGCGTTTTGGTTTCTTGCAGGAGCACCGCCGCTATTTCCGATAGCGTTTTTGTTCCCAGGTTGCCCACCTTTTTTTGTGTGCACACTTTTTTCTTTGGGTGCACCCTTTTTCCTTTCCCAACCATGCCGCTTTTTCCACGATTTTATGGTGTTGATCGACACCCCGTATTTCTCGGCAAGGTCCTTGTATTTCATGCCTTTGACGTAATCTTTCTCCGCCTGAATGTGCTTGGATTCCATCTACATTCACCTGCCGCCTCCTTCTGATTCGTGTTGTTTTGGGATTTTTATTTCCTCTAAACTGCCGCCGCACTCTACCTTTAAGCCGATGCTTGGTGTAAAGGTTCACCGGAAGCAGTTTACAGGGAACAAAAAAAGCACCCCAAAACGGGTGCTTAAATTAGTTTGTAAAGATCTTTGATTGATTTAGCATAGTTGAATTCATGAGCTTCATTACAGTCTTTTGCATCAAATTCAATCTCTTCACCGTTCTCAAAAGTGAAAGTCAAATTAGCTTCTCTTCTTCCACTAAAAGTAAGATTTTTATTAACAATCCTACTCTTATAGAAATCCAAAGCGAATCGTTCCTCTTTTTGTTTGGCAATGAGTAAACCCGATTCTAAGAAGAAATAATGTTCGGCACTATTGATATCGAAGGGGTTTTTAGAATAAATAAATTTAATTTCATCTCCCTCAATAAATTCATAAACTCCTTTAGCCATAATCTCATAATAGTCATAATTTGTGTCTGTTATGAAGTTTTGAAAATGATTTTTAAAAATTTCAACATATTCCATTTTTTCACCTCCCACCCTTAATATCGGCAGAAAGTAAGTATATGGAACTATTCGCAGAATTTGTCGAACAAAAATCACTTTTCATCTTTTTCTTTTCTCGCCTTTACTTGCTCAAATGTTTTTAACATGTAACCTGTAATAATTCTATTCTTTCTGTCTTTATCTAATAGTATTAGTACAATTAGAACCGATATAGTCACAAGCAAAAAACCTAAAATTTTAATTACATTAACATTAAATACAGCCGTAAGATATGCAACGAATAAAGGAATCACTGCCATTAAGTTTCTTCTAACAGGATCTAAACTGTTATCCAAATGATAAAATCTAGCAATTGCAAAATCTATGGAATCCATATCTAGGCTGCGAAGTAAAGACAAGTTCTTTTGATAATGCTCCTTCGTATTACCGTGTATGAATATCTTTTTAAAATAAGAAACTAAATCTTTCTCTGGATATGTGTAGATCACATCTTCTAATTCCTTTAATTGTTCGTTCTTTTGTTTATTATTAGTTGTGGTTTTCTTCTTTTTACTCAATTTCCTTCACTCCTCAATATTATTATCGGATAAGATTGATAAAGTTGAGGAGTCTACGAAATTTGTCGAACGAATCCCAAGCTCGCAAGAGCAAGTGCAAGTGAAAATATATTAATTTGTGGAGACACGGGAAATTATGCCTCCCCGTCCTGCCTTCAAGTTTACACTGCGGTTTTAAGTGATTTCAAATGTTGAAGAAAATTGACTTTCTTGACTTCTTTGACGATGTTGCCGATTATTTCAGTTTTGATTTTTCTAATGGTGTCTCTTGAGCATTCAAGATGATCAGATATAGCGGTGTAACTCATTCCAGTCATCATGCAGTCATACACGATTAAATGTCTTTCCTCTTGCATTTGGTCCACGGCTTTATTAAGGAAATTAGCAATAGCTTCGTATTTGAGCAGTCGCTTTTCTCTGCGGTCAAGATGTCTTAGTTCAGCTTGGCTTATTCCTGCTGATCCTTTAGGCATTGCAGCTTCATCACCATATGTTGCTGTTAGCTTTTGACCTCCTGCAAATTCAACACGATTCAGGAGCCTTGTGAGCCTGTCGATCTCTCGTAACATAAATTCATAGTCTCTAATCCATTCTTCTACCTTCCAAGCAATCATTTGATCTGTCATATATATTCCCTCCCGTTATTTACGCTTGTACGCCCCGCCTTTGGCTCTTCTCAGTCTTTGCATGTTTTGCTTTTATCTCTCTTTCTGTAAGCTCCTGCGGTCGTTTTTTCGGCTTTTCCTTCTTCATGACCGCTCCTTTCCGACAAAAAGAAAACGGACACCAACCAGCACCCTTTAAAGGTGTTGATCAGTGTCCGCAGGCTCTCCGTCTTGGACAAAATTTTCACGTTCGTTTTGCTTGTCTCTATCATACGATGATCCACACAGGAAAAAAGGTCCCCTTTTTATCCCCCATTTTGTCGGCTTTTTCTTATTTAAATAAAAAAACATCCTTAACAAGGATGTTTCGTCTCTAGTTTATTTACGGAGTAATGGTTGAGTAGTACATCGGAAAGCGCCACCATAGCTTCTTGTTATTTTAAAATCTACATATTCCACCTTGATATTTCTTTTTTCTAGTTCTTTTCCAATCGTATTTTTATATGCAGAATCCGTTACATATACTTTTTCATCAATAGGTAAACCATTTATGGCCAAATCTTGCGCATCTTTGTAACTTACTTTTATTTTATCCCAATCCTTTAATTCATCTGGAATCCCGTTTGGTAGTGAATCTTCATTCACAATCATCAGTCCGTCTCGGACAAAACTAATAGCACAATCTAGATGAAGTGTATTTTTTTCGAGTTTTACTTCAACTACTTTATAACCATCTGGTGTTAAATAATTACGGAGCCAATCGATTCCTTCTTTATTAGATGCTTGACCAGAGTTCCCAACAAAAATTGTTTTCCCGTACACAAGAATATCTCCACCCTCTAAAAATGGACCATTCTTGGAATTTATGCCTTTTGAAACATCGGGCTGTGGAACAGCAACATATGGATTTTTGTTCGCTTTTACCTCTTTTAAAAGGATATCCCTTGCTGGAAGCACTTCAAGTCTGCGGTAAGTTGATAAAAACGATCCTTCGATTATGTGATCTCCAATTGTAAAGAATGGATCTCTAACAAAGAAATTCGTAGCACCAGCTCCACCAGTTATACCATTTTCAGCTATACCTAATTTCTTTTCATCCTCCGTTAAAAGGCGTGGCATTTGGATGTCTACATCGTATTTCTGGAGTATTTTCTTAAACTCATCACGTTCTTTTTCCATTTTGATTTGAATATCGTTCATATCTTCCATCATGTTTGAGCCGCTATCTTCTGGAAAATAGACTTCAGATTGAGACATAACGACACGTTTTAATGGAGCAAATTCACTTTCAACATACACATTTCCTTTATTTTTTTCGTTTTCAGCTGAGACTTTTTCTGCTTTTGCTTTCACACCGTCTGAGCTTTTTGACTGCGAACAACCTGTTAAAATAACAGCCATTACCGCAGCAAAGCCAACTAAATTAATAAATTTTTTTCTCATTTCAATTAATCCTCCATTTTATTGTTTTGTCACTAATTAAAGATAGTAACTATTAAATCTTAAATATTTCTTAACTAATAGGATTTGGTGTTTTTTGTATTAAATTATGCCCAGTGCTGTTGAGAGGTTAAATGTGGCTTGCTTTTTCAACCTATAGTACCGGTCCTTTTTCAATCCCAATTCTTCGCTTATTTCTAAATCTTTTACGAATCGTGATGTAAGATATTTCATCCTGATAATATCTTGTTCAATTTCGTCTAAACTATTTTTTAACGCCCTTTCTATCTGCCGTACCTTCAGTTCATTTAAAACTTCCTGATTCCTGAGAGAAGGAAAAAGGCCTGTTGCACCGTTTGCCTCTTGTTCCTTTCTGTTTTCTTCCTTCACCTTGAGAGCTCTATAAACCTTCAGCTCCTTTATCAGAGCATTCCGGACTTGTTTCTCATCGATCCCTGGCAGTAAACACAATTGTTCAGCTCCCATGTTTCTCAACCTCCTCCTATAAACAATGAAAGACATAGACCAGGGCAATTTTGCACCGATCTATGTCGTATGATTTATTCTTCTAATGGAATGCTGATTCCGTAATTCTCTCCAAAATCTTCAATGTACTCTTTCAAAAAACCATCTAACGTAGAGTGAAAAAGCATGTCGTCTTCTACACCACATATAAACTTCTCAATGTCTTCTTCGTTTAGTCCTAATTCAGTTATTCCCTCGCCGTTTTCTAGTTGGTATTTCATGAAAGCTCTGAATGCTTGTCTTGGATCAATGTCCATTCCGCTACCTCCTATCGAATATTGAATTTCAAGGATTCAAAGGTCCCGATATATTTTTTCTTAGCTGAATCCGTATAGCAGTCCAGCTGGATAACATATGTTCCTTTTCCGGTACGCTTGCGAATTTCTTTAACACTAAACGACTTTAGAGGCGTTGACGCTTTGAAGCTGCCCCTTTGCACTAGATTAGTATCAGTCAAACCACCATTGGACCTCTTTTTATATACGCCAGCGGTGTAATAAAGCGTGCTCGATCCCTTCTTTTCCGCTCTCCAATCGACCGTTTTCGCTCCTGCATAGTAATTGGTGTCATCGGTAAAGACTCGTGCTTGGTGCCCGAACCCCTCGGTTTGCCAGTTTGACCATACCGCTTGAGCAGACGGCGCATAAAGCACCGCCGCAATAATAATAGTTAGTGTGATTAGTAGTTTTTTCATACAGAAACCTCCAATATTTATTCCCATATAAGTTAAAAAATTTTTTACATGGATTATTTTTGAATATATAGTATTATTAAACTTGCAAGACTATTATCCCAAACTAAAAGGAGAGTCAAACTATGAGAATTAAAAAAGTAATTGCAAGTTCAGTTCTATCACTCGCTTTGCTAGTTTCTTCATCTGCTTTTTTTACTGCTCAAGCAGAAGCTGCTAGCCCTAATCAAGAATGGAAAGTTTGTACCTCGACTGAAGCTGGCCCATACACTTCAAGAAATGCAATCCCAGCAATCTATAACGACGGAACCAATAATTGGTACTTAAAAGGTGCAAGATCTTGGAAAGGTACTTGGTATGGTTTATATGAACGCTGCTGGACAGAAAATTTATAATTGTTGCTATGAAAGAGGGAATCTACCCTCTTTTTTATTTTCATATCAATCTTCCGTCTATTGCCAATCTCATTTCTTTTTCGTTCGTTAAATCTTCAAGGACTTCTTCAATTGGAACTGTTTTGTTATCTTCTCCAGTACAGCGACTATACTTTGTTGCTGCATATAGCGCCGTTACTTCTTTGATACTTTCCGCAAGTTCTTTCTCTTCATCACCAGTAACGTCATTATTGTAAATCTCCATTGCACGTTCGATATTGCGCGCTTTAATCAATGCGTAATATGGCTCATGCACCTCGTAAAATTTCATCTTCATTCCCCTTTTCTATTGTCTTTCAGAAGACCATTCCAACGCTTCTGTAAGTACCTTGGTTAGACTCTCTCCATTTGTTTCAAAGTCACAGGAAATTCCGATGTCATTTGGACAAATATCAAGTTGAAATAGGTGTACGCACCATTGTTCATTTACAGTGTAAATCTCCAATTGATGTCTTTCTCGTAGCTTCATAATTAATTCATGAGTGTCCATTTCTTTGCTTTTAACTTGTTCTTCTAGCAACTGAATGGCCGTTTCAAGGTATGTCGCAAAATCAATTGCTTCTTCCTGCGCATGTCGCAACCATCCTTTTAAGTCGTGGGAAGAGGTTTCAACCTCCATCCCGTACTTTTTCAGGCCTTTTTCCTGCTGCTTGTGCAGCTTTGTAATTACAGATGAGATAATCGGGTTATTTTCGTTCATTTCGCGTCCTCCTGAATATCCTTTTTGATAACTTTTAAGAAGAGTGTCGCTGTATCTTTAACGTCCACTTTGTCAAAGCATGTTCTTTCATCTGTGTCGCAAAGAGGAATTCTTAATTGCATATTTGATTGTTCATAGATTTTATAGCTGGTAGTTTTTCTATTGCATAATGCACATGGTTTACTTTCATATGTTGACATGCTGCCTATTCTCACGATAATTCCTCCTAAGCCGCTAGGCGTTTAATTTCCTAGTAATCCAGCGATCGTTATAATCGCCATGAAACCAATCAAGGTGAAAATGACAGGCCCGTTTGACTCACGCTTTGCCATGACCACGTTGCCCTCTATAACAAGGTCATCATTTTCACGCACCAGCATTGGTACAACGTTTTCCGGCACTTTAAGATGGACAGCAGCATCCTGAATCGTGATCGCTTGATGTTTGCAGGCTTTGACCGCTTGTGACAGTTCAATGTGTTTTGGTAGACTCATCGTTGCTCCTCCTTCACCACATAGCCATTTGTTAAAGCACTCATTAAGTCATGCGGATCAACATCATTTAAAGGTGTGAATAATAGTTCCCACGGTGGTGTGTCGCCTCTTTTTACTAGCCAGTGTTCAAATACAAACAATCTATTTAATCTAACGCCACGTTCCATCCCGTGTGATTCGTAATATTTCACGCCTGCTTCTACTGCCTTGGCTTGTTCTTTAGTTAACTCGACTTTTGCAACTGGAAGACTCATACTTTTTCACCGTCCAATCGCTTCATAAAAGCAAATTCATATTGCTTCTCGATGTTTTTCATGGCTGCTAATCCGCCTCTGTGAAACTCATCTTTAGTTCTATCGAAATGTCGCTGCTCCCAATTCAGTTCGTTTAAGAAAAGCTTTGAGAATCCGTCGATCTGCTGATTCTTTTTCTCTATTTCTCTTTTTAAACATTCGACCTCATGCAAAAGGGCCTCAACGCTTAATTGATCTTTTGATAACATTGCAATTCCTCCAAGTCATTTGATCTTGTATCCTATTTCATGGTCAACTCTTGCAAAGTGACCTTTAGCAGTTTGAATGATTGTTTTTCCGTGTTCAGGTGCGTCAGTAATATGGACTGTTCCCTCATTGCCGTCTATTACTATAATGCGGACCTTACCGGGTTCTATTGCGCTTTGAATGGTTGTATCAAAGTCTTTAATTTCAGTTGGTTTCATCCGCTTCATGCCCCCATGTGTTATAATTAAAGTGTCAGATTTAATTAGCACTGGAGCAGCGGCTTCGGTGTTTTTTTATGCCCATTTATCCATCTGGAACGTTGGTGACGGTTTTAGTTCTTCTCGATAGACAATCGGGTGCTTGGCTAGATACGCCTCTAGCTCCTCTTTAGTCATCTTCCACTCGATGACCGGACCCGCAGCATATGGGTTGTTAGGCTTCTCGTTCATTTCTTCTTCACGCCCTCCTTTTCAGTTCTTCAATTCAGTAATGATAATTTCGACTCTTGGATTTTCGCTGTAGAACTTACAGACTTTCAATTCCACTACTTGACTATCATCCTTGTAAATTAGATTGTTTAATGCGTCTTTAATGCCTTTTGAATAGTTATCAACATCCGGCTTTGTTGTGGGCCTTAAAATTCCTTTTTCAGCACATGCTTTTTGCTTCTTAGAATCTGAAATCTTCTTTGTCATTGGTCTGAATACTCTGATATCCATTGAGACAGGCCCCGCTATGAGTTGATTTGGTTTATGTTGTGAAGCAACTAAAGCCACGTAATGCTTAAAATCTTTTGATTTCTGTGGATCATGCATAACGATTTTTCTTTTTCCAGTATTCCTTGTAGACGCTCTTGGTCTCCCTTGTGCTACTGGCTCGCCATAAACTGTGAATGCTATTGTCATGTCTACCTCCCGTCATCCCGCAGCCATTGCAGGAGCTTCCTCTCTCTCAATCTAGCTGTGAAAGCGATAGTAATTAGTGCTGCCATCGCCTTCATGCTGTCTTTCCTTCAAGTGCTTCCGCTTTAGCAAGCATTTGATCTAACATTTCGATGACTGGCTTTAGGCTCTGTTTGCGTCCTGTGGTGTTACAATCAGGACAAGGGAAGAAGCCCACCATGAATGTATTTTCGTTTATGACGACTTTCTCGCCATTGCATGTGTTGCACATCTGACATTCTCCTTTATTCGTATAATTCCAAAAGCAGTTCTTCATTTTCTTTTTGCGCTATCTTTTTCCGAATCTTTTCATTTGGCATAATCACAGGGAACGCTAGTTTTTCAATCCTGCTACTGATCCGACCGCTTTTATAGACTGTGTCAAGATCATCTATACTTAAATTGCTTGTAAGGATCGTAGGTTTCTTGTTTTGAAGTCGGTAATCAAGAATACGTGTGAATGTTTCTTCAACAAAATCAGTTACCTTTTCCACTCCAATATCATCTAGGACAACAAGATCCGCTGTCTTGACAGCATCCATAATGTCGGTACTCTTCACTTTTGATTCGCTATCAAACGTGCTCTTTATTTCTCCGATTAGATCAGCTGTAGACGAATAGATGATTTTAAGTGGTTTGTACGTTTGAGTTTCTTTGTCGTATACCTTGTCATGTGTTTTGGTTATCGCATGAAGAATACTGGCAGCAAGCCTTGTCTTCCCGCTCCCTTTCTCCTTACTAAAGAAATACAAGCCTTTTCCTAGATCCCTCATTTTTTCAAATTTCAAAACATAGTTTTTTGCAACTCTTTTCGCATTGGCTGCTCGCTCTTTTGATTCGGGTTTGTCATAAACATTGATATCAAAAGAGTTTAGAGAAGCGTCTTTGAACTCTTCCGGTAGTCTTGCGCTCATAAGTCTATTTGAGAGCTTTTTTACTTCTTTGCATGGGCACTCTTCCATAAATTCTTTGTTTTGCTCATGATCAATAATCCATACCAACCCCGACCCATCGCATTTCCCATACATGCAATGTTGTTCAGAAATCACAGTGAGTGTCTCGTATCTTTCCTGAGAGGCCCTTTTCACGGGCAAGCGCTTCGAGTCTTTCAACTTCTGCGCTAGATTTGGATTGGCTTTCTCCAACGACTTTAAGGTATCGCCCATACTCTGCATCTTTCTTCACTCCTTCTTGTGCCCGCTGATTTGAAAGGACCCGCTGAACATATTTGATGTTCTGAACGCCGTTTTTCAAAGTGACCTCCATTGCTTTAATCACGTTTTCTTCTCCAAAATCATCTATCAGATCACCTATTTGCTGACTTATAAAACTGTTTAGTGTTCCGCCGAAATGGCTCTCGTAAAATTCAAATGCGTTCATAGGTTGCTTGTCCTCCTGTCTTGTTGGTTTTTCTTCTTTTGGCTTTTTAGGTTCTTCATCAGGTGTCGGAGTAATGCTTGTTGTATTCTCTAAACTTATGATGCGATAACTGCCCGCTGATTTACCTTTAGGCTTGTATTCAATCCGGCCATGTTTTATCAATAGTTTCCTGTGATCTATCATGGTCTTTTCGGCGACTCCTAACCGTGAATAAAGACGACTGTTAGACACCGTGAACCAATCTTTCCACGCACAATTGTTGTTAATATCCATCAGATGAAACCACAATGCTTGAGTGGTAGGTTTTAGTTCTGTTGTTTCAAGCCACCTCATGAAGCCGTTTATTTCTTTCAGGTAATTCATCTATTCACGCCCTTTCAACTTACATAGGGCATACATACCGCTAATTTTGATATAAGTAAGCCCAGTTTCGTTTCTCTTAATGAAGTCTTTTACATATGACCTAAACAAACTGGCTTGATCTTTGCTTGATTCTGATAAAGACAAGTAAGCATAAGGGATAGGGACCTTTATCAAAAAATCCTTTTCCATCAACCGATCAGCTCCGAAAAATGAATGATCCTGTTTAATTGATTTGTGGAACGACAATACTTACATTTTCCGCACCGGTTTGGCGGCTCACCGCCATGTTTCACTTGAATGATTCGCTCCATATGCTTTTCAATATCTTCAAGCTCGACTTCCATTCTGGAATTGTCTATGTTGATAACGGCTTTGTCTGGTGGATCTTCTTTTGAAATGGCAACAATAAGAGGCTCAAGCCATTCATCCCTTTTAAACATTTGCCTTTCTAACTCTGCATAAATTGCCATTTGTCCTATATATCCGTAAGCCTCTACAAATGAACAATAGCCTAGTTCTTGATCCCAAACTTTTTCACGAAGGGAACGTGTTGTCTTTAAATCTGCGAAACGTCCTCCATTTGGGTTGTAGACATCGAGCTTGCCTTTCCACGGAACACCAAACAATTCACCAGTAACAACGACTTCTTTCTCTCCTTGAAGAACAAACATACACAGATCATCGTTTTGAATTGATTCAATCATGAGATCAGCTAATTGATATTGCTTGTACAGCTGGCCCTTTTGAGTGAATAATGATGGTGTATTCATTTTGAAGGAATCGAATGCCTTTTCACCTTCTAACCAAGCATGAACATACTGTCCGAATAGAAGAGCCTCAGAGGACGGCGGCTTCCATTCTCCGTTAATCTTTGCAATCGTAGCCGCCTCACACTCTAAGAAACTTTTATATTGAGAATTAGACATGTAGACTTTATCTATCTCATTAGAGTAATAGTTATCTTGATTGATCACCGGAATCCCCATTTACAGGATCACCCGCCTTTTTATTGCTTTCTTTTTGTTCCTTCTGTTTTTGGAAATCTTCTTCTGCCTTTGACTTGGTGGCACTGCTAACCTTCACATTGAAGTAATCTTCTTTCTTTGCCATACCATCACGTAAGGAAGTGTAAATACGACCAATCTTGAGATAATCTTGCTCAGTAAAAGCATCCAAGTTGCTCCCTACATATTCTTCGATCATTTCTTTAGTAACACCAAATTCAGTTTTAAAAGCTGATAAGGCGTTTCTCAAACGGTCCTCTAACGGCTCCTTATGTCCGTTAATCAATGTTTTTTGACACATATCAACAGCGGCATCTACAATGTCTCCTGGTATTACTCCAAGAATGCAGGCACGAACACGGCGTGCCCCTAGATTAGCCACAAGCTCATAAATATCTCTCGAATCATTCAACTTAGTTACGGTTCCCTTAGCTTTCCGTTCATGTTTTACCGTGAATATTTTTGTTTGTCGTGTATTTGTCTCAAGATCCCACGCATACGCCATTACTGACGATTCACCCGCTTTTTGTTCTAGCTCAATTATCCCGTAATCAATATTCCCCCAGTTCTGAGCCAAAGCCTCAGCAAGCCGGATAGAAGGACCCGAAATTTTCGATCCACCTTTTGGGTATTCGTAAACAGCACTCTCAGCTAACAGCTTTCTTTCACATGCTTTCTTAATTCGCTCAAATGCAGCATAGACGTCTCTCGGAAATTTTTTTGCTATCACCATCGCCGCCTGAACCTCTTGCGCCTGCCTGCTCACCATTGCTTCTGTTGTGACGGAAGGTGCTGCATTTCCTTGTGGCATATATGTTGAGTAATCAATATTGGTTAAACCATTCATTACATTTCCACCTTTCTGCGATAAGCCGCCTGCCCCAATTGAATGTATTTTTGTTTTGCTTGAGCGTTCGGAAAGTTGAACACAGGTTGTCCCTTTTTGTAGTCGATCCAACCGCCTGCTTGCTCTAAACGCTCCTGCGCTTCACGGCGATGGTCAAAGCTGATTTGATATTTACTCATCTGAATCACCTTCCTCAGATAGTTTGTTTTTGTTTCTATCAAGGTAGGCAAAACCATCACTTGTCAGAACAGCTCCGAAATAAGGAAGCTGGTCTGCTCCTGTTAATCCAGCAATGCTCGGATCATATTGCTCCAGTTCGTCAAGCGGCACCAATTTAACAAATGATGGATCAAACGCTTGAACCTCTCTTAATAAGTGAGCTTCCATGAAACCCCAAATTGTTGCGCCTTCTCCAATGTCTTTCATTATTTGCAGATGATTTTTTGATAATTCCATCATGTATACCTCCGTCATTGATTTTCATGTGTTTTCTTGGTATACTGTCGGTACCTAATCGAAGCAGTACACCTTAAAACTCGCTATGCCAAGCGGGTTTTTTTATTTGTCTTCATCGTCTTCCTCTTCATATCCGTCTCTTTCATGTTCATCTTTCCAATGACTCTTTGGATAACCAAAACTATTAATCTGCGTTACCATCGGATGCTCAATATTCAATGGTTTCAGTCCCTTCGTTGCGTTTGACAAGCTCAAGACGCACACCATATTTCTGTTGGATTTCCTTGGCTTTATTAATTAAAAGACCCTTGTTTCCCATCCTCATTAGATCCTCACTAATGATTTCAACGCTTCCACCTAGACTTGCTAGTTCGTCATAATCACCATCTGTTAGTGCTTGGTGAGCAAGGTGTAAAAGCTGGTTTATGGAATCAATTTTGGCTTTTGCTTTCGATAAATCTTCTTTCAAAAACTGTTTTTCAATCATGCTCATGCTAGAACTGCCTCCCTATCTTGCCTTTTGTGCATTGCTACCTCTGCGACAATGGCTTTTTTCGACCATTTTTCCGTCAGGTCTTGTATCTTCAAGTCAAACTCACGAGCCATTGAGTACATGAGCGTTTTGTTTGCCTGCGTCAGATCATAAATCTGTTTTATCGCTTGCATCGGAAGCTCCCCATGTTTTCCCGGGCGGGTATTGTTCAACCATTCGGCAAGCTCACCGATAGCCTTTTGTGCGTCTTTCATTTCCTGCACCAAGTTGATCAGGGCCTTATGAGCGCAATCATTCAAGGCGGGATTAATTGGAGCGGCTGCCATTGGATGAAGCTTGAAAATGAAATGAACAAGGTCAATGTGTTCATATGCTCCACAAGCTTTGAACCAGTTGATGCACAATTCAGGTGTAGGTCTGACATAACCATTTTCAATGTCTGATACATTACGCTGATCACGCCCTCCAATTAATTTGCCTAGCTGATACTGTGAATATCCGGCTTCTTTCCTTACTCTCCTCATGATTTCAGGTAAATTCCGCTGATTATACGGGCTGTTCTGCATTTGTTCCCATCCTTCTTTATTCGATTTTTATTGGTAAAATTTATTAATGAAGGGACACGGCAGGATCTAGGAAACCCTGCGTGGAACCCAGTTAACGATGTAATTCACGGCAGCTTGCATGTCTTTTCGTTTTACATCTTTGTAACTTGATACACCGAAGCGATCTTTGATCTCACGATAAAGCTCTTTGAAAAGTCGATTTCTTTCGTTTTTGTCATCTGTGAAACTGTAAATTCTAGTAGCGACCGCTTTTTGAATACGTCTTTGTTCACCATGATCAATTGTGATCTGCTCATCCACTTTGGTGTTCAATTCAAGGATTTTCTTTTCATGAGTGCTGATTTTTTTATTCATTTCATCCTGCCGTTGTGATGTTTCTAATAAGAGTTTAAGAGACTCTATTCTCTGCTCTCTTTCGGTTAAAGGTTTAGGAACACCAAAGTGACCATTTTTTCTAATTGAAGGTATGACTTCAATTGCTAGCCAATCTTGAAATTGTTCTGCAACTTCGTTAGATGCTTTAAATGCCAGCTTGTACACAAGTGGTTCAGGAATGAAATCACCTCTCCCCACTTCTGGGGAATTTTTCGGAAGGTATTCATTCACTCGCTCCCATCGAATGTACTGTTTGTTATTTTTCTCTTGGATAAACCCTAGAGATTTCGCAACTTGTTCAGCATCAAAAATGATTAGATCACCTTCGATTTTTACTGATACTTCAAACATTTCATTTTTGAATAACTGTGGGTTGTTCATGCTGTTACCTCCTGAATGTATGAGGAATTTTGTTCAATCCATCGAAACACTAGATCTCTTGGGTAACGACCGCTAATTTCATTGAATTTTGGAAAATCAGGCCTTGATGTGATTTTCCATACAGGGCTTCTTGAAGCTGAAAAGATTTCTTGTAAATGCTGGTTTGTCAGTAAAGGCGGGTACGAGTTTTTATTCATTCCGTCTTCAACGCCTTTTTCATAAGCTGCCTGAAACAACTTTTGCATTTGATCTTGAAACACGGTGGCTGTCATTTCGTCAAAAGTGATTACTGTCTGTGGCATGTCATAACCTCCTATTGGATTTTTCTACCTTTCAGCCGATATTATCTCTGAAAGGTGGTGAAACATATGGAAATCAAGGGGTTTAAAGAATTTGAAAAACAACTCGAAAAAATGTCTAAGGCTGCTGATGATCTTCAAGGATCTAACGAAGTTCCTTTTGAAGAGTTGTTTACAGATGCTTTTTTGAGAAAAAACACTAATTTTTCATCCTACAATGAATTTGAAAGTGGAGAGGTTTTCTCAAAGCATGAAAACTTAGATCAAATACCTGAAAATGAATTAGATGATTATGTTTTAAATAACACTAAATTCAGTTCATGGAGAGAAATGCTTAATACAGCTGGTACTGAGTATGTGGCTAGAAAGCTTGGTTTTTAATCAATTTTCACATTAGGTGTAAATGATTCAATTTGACTAAGTGTTTGTTTGAGTTGTTCGATTTGGTACCCAGCCTTATCGAGCAGCTCTTTCAATTCATGTTGATTTGTTACGTGAAGACTTACGTTGCTTTTTTCCATGTTCTTGCTCCTTTCATTTTGAATTACGCTGTGTTTGTCTGAGATTCTTGGACTCTAAGATTTAAAAAAAGATTATTTATATCGCATCCAAGTACCTCAGACAATTTGAAAGCTAATGGTAATGTTGGATTTGATACACCATTCTCCCAATTGCTAATAGTTGTCTTTTGACATTCCAAAATTAGTGCGAGTTCATCTTGTGTATATCCCTTAGCTTTCCTTGCCAAAATTAAGTTTTGATTCTTCATTAAGTCACCCCCTATCGTCCAAGTAAGTTGGATTATTAACATCAGTTTATATCCAAACAACTTGGATGTCAATGGTTAAGTTTGATTTTCTTGGACTTATGTTTATTTTCCACTATATTCATGTACAATATATTTGAACTATTATGATAGATAGGTGTGGTGGGTATGCTACCTGAACGAATAAAGAAGCGAAGAATTCAACTAGGTTTAACTCAAACCCAGTTAGCAGAAAAAGTTAATACAAAAAAGACTACTATCTCAAACTATGAGACTGGATATAGTACACCATCTACTGAGATGCTTTCTGATTTAGCGGGTGTTTTACAAACTACAGCTGATTACTTACTAGGAAGAACAAATAATCCGTCATTTGATGAAAATGAGACTATTAATGAAATTGATGACCCGGATTTACAAATTGCTTTCAAAGATGCTTCTGATTTTTCTGAAGAAGCTAGAAAACAAACTATAGACTTTATCAATTACATTAAAGAAAAAGAAAAGAAAAGCGGCCGCACTTTTAAAAAAAAATAAAATTAAACAAAACCATTGCAATATCCATAGATGCTTATTAGTTGAAGGGGACTGTCATGCTCTCTAAAAGAATAAAGAGTGTCAGAAAAGATAAAGGATTAACACAGGAAGAACTAGCTAAACGTCTTAAAACAACAAAAGGAACTATAAGCAATTATGAAAACGGACATAGTACACCTTCAAATGTCATGCTTAAAGATTTAGCTGATGTATTAAATACAACAACAGATTTTCTTCTTGGTAGAACTGAAAATATTGCTTCGAGTCATAATGTATATGATTCTGATTTGCAAATCGCTTTCAATGAAGTTTCCAACTTTTCCAAAGAAGCTAGACAAGAAACGATTAATTTCATCAATTACATAAAACAGAAAGAGCAGATGAAAGATCGTAAACCAAAAAACTAAACAAATATATTAATTATTCTTTTGTTTATATTTCTTTGTTTAGTTTTGTTTAATTAATGCTGAAGGTTCTGCTGTAATTTTTACAGTAATACCTACAATTGAACGATCATTCAACTGTAAAAATTACAGTAGAGTCTACAATCATTTCTTTCTCAACTGAGGGTTGTGCTGTAATTTTTACAGTTGAAACCACACCTTAGAATGTTAATATTTTCGTTTTTTGTTGAATTATTGAATGAGGTTATGTGATCTCTAAAGAGAGATAAAGATCACTCATAATAAACTTTAAGGGGAATTTAATATGAAAAATATCTCAACCGTTCTTTCTGTACTTTTTCTATCATTTCTATTAGTTGCTTGTGGTAACTCATCTACATCCGGGGAGACTAGCAAAAAAACAAAAGAAGAAACAAATGAGAAAAAAGAGATCGTTAAGACTAAAGTTGCTGATAAAGCAGCATACATATGGACAGACGATTCTATCGGTGGCTTAACTCAAATAAACACATATGCAGTTATAAAAAACACTGGAAACACTACAGTAGATGTAACGAACACAAAAATTACATATTTAAATAAAGAAAAAGAAGTCTTAGGGGTTACGAAGGCTAACCAACTATACACAAACATTTCCCCATCTATTATAGAACCAGGAGAAACTTCTTATTTAGGAATAAAAGATGATGCAACTGAAGAAATGGAAAATTTAGATGACATTAAAATTGAGGTTTCACCTGTCACTGTAAAAAATAATATGATTAATTTGATTCCATCAAAAGAAAAGGTAATAACGAGTGACAACTGGGGCGGAGATGTAAAGGTTACTGGATTATTAAAAAACAATACAAATAAAAATGCTTCTGCATTAGAAGTAGCAGCAGCCCTATATTCAAAGGAGGATAAATTTCTAGGTGTAATGTTTCTGAGTTCAAATGATGAAACAGAAATTCTCCCGAAAAAGGAAACAAGTATTGAATTAGCTATACCTGGTTTCCCTTCAAATAAGATAAATGAAATAAGTAAAGCAAAATTGGTTGCAAAAGCACCTGAAATTGAAGATTAGCCTATTAAAGGGCTTTTCTTTTCAAATAAAAACAGAACATACATTCTTATTTTAGGGGTGATTAGATGAAAGGACTATCTCATTTAGAAGAAGAAGTGAAGAAAATATACACAAAAATAAACATGCTTACGCCAGAATCAATTGACATGGAACTTATGGCAGCTTCACTAAAAATATGGCTTCACTTTGAAAGAAGGCCTAGCATCGTTTTCTGTGTGAATGGCTCGTACAGCATGGTCATTGATAAACGTTTAAACAAAAAACAACAATGGGAAGAATTTGGTCACGAACTGTGTCATGTAATTAAGCACTATGGCAACCAGTTTGATATGCACAAGCTCTTTCGAGAATTGCAAGAATATCAGGCTAATAGTTTTATGTATCATTTCTGTGTGCCCTCCTTTATGCTTCAAAAATTGAACCTGCCTTCTTTGCAATCTGAAGCGATAAAGCTAATTGGAGACACCTTTAATGTGACTTATTCTTTTGCCGCTGCGCGCTTAGAAATGTTTAGAAGGAAAAGCTTTGCTTTTGCTTTATATGAGAATTCCTTAAAACAAATTAATTGAGGAGGATTTTTAACATGGCAAGTATTCAAAAGTATGAAACAAAAAAAGGCATCCGATGGATGTATGTCATTGAAAATGGAATTGACCCCAAAACAGGTAAAAGACAACGGATACCAAAGCGTGGTTTTTTGAGAGAAAAAGATGCCAAACAAGCTGCTGCTGAAATGGAGTATATTCTTGGTAAAGTTAAACTCGATATGAAGAACAAAATAACTTTCAAAGAGCTTTGCGACGAATGGCACTCAGTATACAAACTGTCTGGAGTTAAAAACAGCACTTTACGAACTAGGAAAAAAGAAATTAAACACCTAAATAAACACCTTGGTCATAAAAGAGTTAAAGAAATAACTGATAAGGACTATCAAAAAATGTTAGTGAAATTAAAAGAAGGAGGAGAATTATCAAAAGGAAATATTAGCAACATACACTCTGTAGCTAAAATGGTTTTCAGGAGGGCTAGACAACAAAAAATCATTTTAGATGATCCGACAGAATTCGCTCAATTACCTAAAGACATTAAAACCGTTGAGGAGTTAGAAAACCAATCAATCGAAGATAAATACTTTGAAAAAACTGAACTCAAAACTTTTCTGGACACAGCTAATAGAGATTTCGATCATGAATATTTCACAATGTTCTTCCTATTGGCTTGGACAGGCATGAGGGTTGGTGAATTAGCAGCACTTAAATGGAGTGATGTGGATTTTGAAAACAACAGTATCAGTATCACAAAAACATATTTTAATGATAAGGACAATACTAAAGAATTTGAAATTTTAACTCCAAAAACAAAAGGTTCCATTAGGGTTATTGATATAGAACCGGAAGTAATTTCAATTTTAAAAACTCACAAGGCTAATCAAAATGCAGTTAAAATTGCGATTAAAGATGAATGGTTCGATGGTAACTTTATTTTCGGGAGAATGAAGAGAACAAAGTATTATGGTTATCCCCCATTTGTCAAAACGATTGAACATCGTTTCAATACTGTTTTGAAAAAGTCAGGTATTAAAAAAAAATTAACACCGCATTCTCTTAGACACACGCATACTTCGCTGCTTGCAGAAGCCGGTGTAGATCTTCATAGAATTATGGCCCGTTTAGGACATACTGAAGATAAAATAACACGATTAGTTTATTTACACATTACCAGTGATAGGAAAAAAGAGGCTTCAAAGATGTTTGGAGACCTTATGAGAACCGTTTGAAATTGTTTTGGCATCAAAAGGGCATCAAAAATTTTCATTTGTGCCCCCAATCCCTTATATATCGAGCCTTTTATTCCTTAACGGAGGCTTGTGAGATATTCCTGTTACTTCATATGTTCCCGCTTTTCTGCCCGCATAGCTTGAGCCGAAGAATCTGCAACTGCGTTCAATAATTTGCAGGGGCTTTAATTCAACGTAAAAGCTTGTCTCTCTTTCTATGACTTTTGAATATACTCTTTTTCCTTCTTCAACCGGAAGGACCGCCATTGTTGTTTGATTAATGACGTATGAATCTAAAGGTGTTTCACTAATTCCTGACACTTCATTTCCTCCTGTGTTAATTTTTGGTTATTTTAGATACTATTAATCTATCACCAACATATAAGAAACGACAGGATTTTTTCAAAATTTATTAAAAATCATCTTTTTATCGTATTTTTTAGTCCATTCGATCTATCGAAAAGCCTTTTTTAATGATATATCACATCCTGTCGATCGGACAAGAGATGTCGATTTCGCTCAAAAATAAATTGTCTAAAAATTATAAATTCTTGTTGATTTTTTCTCCGCCAATCCATATACTATAAAAAAGGCATCGGGGGGATTCTTTATGAAAGAGAAAAAAACGTATGCTGAGCTCATGAAGTCCCGCAACACCCAAAAAACCGAAGAAAACGGCGTCACTATTTTAGACATCTATATTCAAATGGTTTTAGATGAGGCGCTTTATAAACAGCGCTTAACCTTCCTTAGAGAAGAGATTGATAAGGCGCTGGATCAGCGTGATGTAAAGCGATTCAACGACCTGTCAGCTCAATATGCAGAACACTGCTTACATCAATCATGATGATTTTACTTGCGGCAAAGAGACAGCAACTCGTCTCTTTACCGCAAGTTTTTTGTTTATCCATTTAAAATGGTTCCGCCATTTACATGCAGGATTTGTCCATTCATATAAGAGGAGTCTTCGCTCGCTAAAAACAAATAGCTCGGCGCAAGCTCTACTGGCTCACCAGGACGTTCCATTGGAACATCTCCGCCAAATTCTGAGACTTCCTTTTCCGTAAAGGTCGATGGAATGAGCGGTGTCCAAATAGGCCCTGGGGCTACCCCATTCACTCTGATCCCCTGTTTAATGAGCGATAAAGATAATGATCTCGTAAATGTCACGACTGCCCCTTTTGTAGATGAATAGTCGATCAAGGTTTCATGCCCTTTATAGGCTGTAACAGATGTGGTATTAATGATACTGCTTCCTTTCTTTAAATGAGGAAGAACCGCTTTTGTTAAATAAAACATGGCAAAAATATTCGTTTGAAATGTTCGAAGAAGCTGATGCGAGGTAATCTGTTCAATGCTTTTTTGCGGATGCTGTTCCCCGGCGTTGTTCACCAAAATCTCGATGGAACCAAAAGCATCCTTCGTTTTTTTGACGACCTCGTTTGAAAACGCCTCATCTCCTAAATCACCTGCAATTAAAATGGCGCGGCCTCCCGCCTTTTCAATATAGTCCTTCGTTTCCTCTGCATCGCGGTGTTCACTCAAGTAAACAATGGCGACATTGGCTCCTTCCTTCGCAAACAAGACCGAGACTGCTCTTCCGATCCCGCTGTCTCCACCTGTCACAATGGCTGTTTTCCCTGCTAACTTTTTATCCGGCACCTCTCGATCAAAAACAGGTCTAGGGTTCATTTTATATTCCAGACCTGGACGTTCATTTTGATGCTGAGGCGGCAATGTTTTCTTCGGCTGCTTTGTTGACACGTCTGTCCACTCCTTCCTTTTATCTTGTTTATTTTTATGTGTTGGTTATTTTTTTATGTATGTCGAACTTGTTTCCTTTCAAATGTATGATTTTCATTATTGTGGAAAAATTATACACAACAAGTCACTAACTGGAGGCGACAACATGAAACAAGAACATAAAGGATCGGAACAGGCAAAATCGTTATGGATAGCAGAAAGCCAGAAGCATTCTTTTCCTGCAAAACATGAGGATCTCACAGCAGATGTCATCATTGTTGGCGGCGGTATTACCGGTATCGCTACTGCGTTTGAAATGACAGAGCGCGGGCTGGATGTCATCCTCATTGATGCCGATCAACTGCTGCAAGGTACGACCGGACATACGACAGCTAAGATTACCTCACAGCACGATGTGTACTACCATGAGCTGATTCAGCAAATTGGCATGCCCAAAGCTCGATTGTATGTAGAAGCAAACGAGAAAGCAAAAGAGCTGATTCAAGCTCGTGTCAAAGAGTACGACATCGATTGTCAGCTAGAGATAAAAGATGCTTACCTTTATACAAAGGAAGAAAGCGGTGTAAAAAAGTTAAAGAAGGAATTAGATGCCTACAAACAGCTTGGGATTGACCGAGAATGGAAAACAGCGCTTCCTTTTGATGCTGACATCAAAGCTGCCCTAGCAATGACGCAGCAGGCACAGTTTCATCCCCTTCATTATCTAAATGCACTAATCGACCAGCTCCTAGAGCGAGGTGTACGTATTTATGAACAGACAACTGCTGTTGACGTGAAAGAAGGAAACCGGCCTGCTGTCGTCACACAAGACGGACATCACCTGACAGGACGCTATATCATTTCCTGTTCGCACTTCCCTTTTTATGACGGGAAAGGACTTTATTTCACACGAATTCACCCAGAACAATCTTATGTGGTAGCAGCCAAAACAACGAAGCCGCTTCCAGACGGGATGTATTTAGGAATCGACCAGCCTGCTCATTCTTTAAGAACCGCAGAATGGCATGGTGAGGAAGTGGTTCTCATCGGAGGAGAAGGCCATAAAACTGGACAAGGCGGGGTTGAATCTGCTCACTATGAAGGATTAGAAAGGTTTGGAGACGCCACCCTTGGAATTGAAGAGGTGCTGTATCGCTGGTCGACACACGATATGGTCACAATGGATCAAATCCCTTACATTGGCCGCCTGACCAAACACCACCAAAATATCTTCGTTGCGACCGGTTTTAGAAAATGGGGCATGACGACAAGCCATGTCGCAGCCACTCTTATCGGTGATTTGATTGAGGGAAAATCGAATCCATACGAATCGATTTTTACGCCATCAAGACCTGTTTCTGACTCTTTCGTCAAAGATTTTATTAAAGAAAACAGCAATGTCGCTGCCAAGCTGATCAGTGGTAAATTAAAACGAACCGATCAAACAATTGATGATTTAAAGCCAGGCGAAGGCGGCATTGTATCTTACGAACATAAAAAATGCGGCGCCTTTAAATCAGAGGACGGGAATATCTTTCTTGTGGATACAACGTGTACTCACCTGGGCTGTGAAGTCGCTTGGAATAATAGCGACCGCACTTGGGATTGCCCGTGTCACGGTTCACGTTTTTCCATTACTGGAGAGGTAGTAGAAGGCCCAGCAAAGAAACCACTAAAAAGGTCTTATAAAGAACAGTAAAATTTTACTGTTTCCCTTTAAAAAATCCAATATTATCCGATAAATAATATAAAGTCTGATAATTTGTGATGATTATGGGGGGACCAAAACATTGTTATTTAAAAAAGAGACGAAAAGAAAAAACACTGCTTTTTTCACACAGCAGGATGATGGGATAAAACGAATCAACTTTTTAAACAATACGGATATCGCGAAACAAATCAAAATGATAGACCTGACGCAGCATGACCTCTTTATTCTAAAACAGCTCAATCCAATTGTTCAGGAGGATATTGCACATATCGTTGATAAATTTTATAAAAATTTAGAAGTCGAATCTTCCTTGATGCATATCATTCAAGATAATAGTTCTGTCGAACGTTTGAAAAAAACACTCCGCATTCATATTAGTGAAATGTTTGCAGGTGTGGTTGATGAAGCCTATCTGGCAAAACGAATTAAAATTGCGCAAGTTCATTTACGGATTGGCCTCCAGCCTAAATGGTATATGGCAGCATTCCAGGATCTTCTGCTATCGATTATGGATTTATTTGCTCAGCATATCCAAGATTTCAAAGAATATCAGACAGCAGTCAAAGCGACGACGAAAATCTTAAATTTAGAGCAGCAGCTTGTCCTGGATACATTCCAAAATGAATATTCTAAAATTCGTGATGAAGCAGAACAGCAGCAGCAGGAGCTTCATACAAAAATCACAGAAACATCAAATTCGCTTGCTTCTCTCTTCTCAAACACAACAAATGCAGTGGACAAGCTTGTATCAAAATCTGATGAGATGGCGGACATGTCGCAAGCTGGAACGCAAATTTCAGCACAGGTCGAGGAAAAATCGATCGGCGGTAAAAAAGAATTAGAAATTCAACAAACACAAATGAACCAAATTGATGGCAGCATGACAAAGATTGAAACAGAAATTAAGCGTTTAGAAGAAATCGCCAAACAGATTGAACAAATCTTTGGGATTGTCACAGGCATTGCAGAGCAGACGAATTTGTTATCTTTAAATGCCTCAATCGAATCTGCACGAGCTGGTGAACATGGTAAAGGCTTTGCTGTCGTCGCAAACGAGGTTCGTAAATTGTCAGAGGACACAAAGAAAACGGTTTCAACCGTGTCTGAACTCGTCAACAATACCAATTCACAAATCTCCATTGTGTCTCAGCACATTGGGGACGTGAATTTACTCGTGACAGACAGTAAAGAAAAAATGACTCAAATCAATTCGCTCTTCGATGATATCGTCAGCAGCATGAACTTAAGTAAAAACCAAAATGGAAAAATTGAAATCGACCTTCAAACCTTCCTTAACGAATTGAAGGAAGTCAAACAAACGGTGTCCCAAGTTGCCAGCTCAGTCGAATCCTTAACAAGTCTCACAAATCGCTGATCCAGTCTTTTTTCTTCTGCTTTAGTATAATAGAAGAAAAGATAGAAAAGGCGGGATTTGCTTGACAACAATTTGCCTAGTCAGACACGGGGAAACAGATTGGAATGCAGCGAAACGAATTCAAGGACGAACAGATATCCCTTTAAACGACACTGGTAAATGGCAGGCTGAACAAACGGGACTTTACTTAAAGAATGTCCATTGGGATGTTGTCATTTCCAGTCCACTCACAAGGGCAAAAGAAACGGCTCACTTGATTTTAAAACATGTAGATGCGCCTCTTGTCATCATGGATGATTTCATTGAACGTGATTATGGTGACGCTGAAGGCATGTCGTTTGAGGAGCGCCAAAAGCTGTTTCCAGATAAACAGTATCCAAACATGGAGCCGCTTGAGGCGATTCAAGATCGAATGGTAGAAGGCATTGAGAAAGTCAGAGCAGCCTATCCAAATCAACAAGTCCTGATCGTGGCACACGGCGCTGCTATCCATGCTTTACTTACCACCTTAGCGGATGAACATCTGGGTCTAGAGAACACGAGACTTGTCAATGCTTGCTTAAATTATGTGGAATGGAAAGATGGTGAATGGAAGGTCCTTGATTACAACGTGGTCAGCCATTTAACTCAATCCTCCCCTTCTTAAAGAACCTGTTATTGTAACAGGTTCTTCTTTTTAAATGACAAAAACAAAAAAAATAATATTTTTTTATATCGAAATTCGAAATAGATGCTAGACGTTTCTACCTATTTTAAGGATTTTCGGGTATCGAATATTTGTCCGAAAATGGATCATAAGAAAAAAAGCACACTTCCTTTTTAATAGATAACCGCTGAAACAGTAGAACAAACATATTTTCCCAACGTTTCCAAGTGACTTAATTCCCCAATTTTCGCTAGGACTTTCACAAAAATTCGGGTCTACTCTTATTTGCCTACTTCCCTTAAACTGAATATACAGAATAATCAAACGAATCATTCTTATAGACTACGAATGATTATTCTGAAATAAGAAAAAAGGGATGTGGATTGTGCGTGAAAAAGAAAAATGTGATGACAAGTGTTTTATTGGCTGTCCCTCTTCTGTTTTCAGCAGGGTTTGGAGGCTCCATGGCAAATGCCGAGACGGTCTCAAAGTCAGATAGTGAAAAGAGCTATATTGTTGGCTTTAAAGCCTCTGCCACCACAAACAGCTCTAAGAAACAAGCCGTCACTCAAAATGGCGGAAAACTAGAAAAGCAATATCGTCTTATTAATGCCGCACAAGTAAAGATGTCCGAACAAGCCGCAAAAAAACTTGAACATGACCCTAGCATTGCTTACGTAGAAGAAGACCACAAAGCAGAAGCATATGCACAAACCGTCCCTTATGGAATCCCTCAAATCAAAGCTCCAGCTGTACACGCTCAAGGTTATAAAGGTGCTAATGTCAAAGTAGCTGTCCTTGATACTGGAATCCACGCTGCACATCCTGACTTAAATGTTGCAGGCGGTGCCAGCTTCGTCCCTTCAGAGCCAAATGCCACCCAAGACTTTCAATCACATGGAACTCACGTAGCCGGAACCATTGCTGCCCTTGATAACACAATTGGTGTTCTTGGGGTCGCTCCAAGTGCTTCCCTATATGCTGTTAAAGTATTAGACCGCAATGGCGACGGACAATACAGCTGGATCATTAGCGGTATTGAATGGGCTGTAGCCAATAACATGGATGTCATCAATATGAGCTTAGGTGGACCAAACGGTTCAACAGCGCTTAAAAATGCCGTTGATACAGCAAATAACCGCGGAGTCGTTGTTGTGGCGGCCGCAGGTAATTCAGGTTCCACTGGCTCTACAAGTACAGTTGGCTATCCAGCAAAATATGATTCTACAATTGCCGTTGCCAATGTAAACAGCAGCAATGTCAGAAACTCGTCTTCCAGCGCAGGTCCTGAATTAGATGTTTCTGCACCTGGTACTTCTATTTTAAGTACAGTACCAAGCAGTGGATACACATCTTATACTGGAACTTCTATGGCGTCTCCTCATGTAGCAGGAGCAGCAGCGCTTATTCTTTCTAAAAATCCGAACCTATCAAATTCACAGGTTCGCCAGCGCTTAGAAAACACGGCAACACCGCTTGGTAACTCCTTCTATTACGGAAAAGGGTTAATCAACGCTCAAGCAGCTTCTAACTAAACAAGCGCGAAAAAAATCCGGCTGATCCAGCCGGTTTTTTTATTTATTGCTTCCTCGACGTTTCCTCTTTTTCCGCTGCATTTTCCATCTCCATGATTCTCTCCATCATGGTTGGGTGTCCATAGCGGAAGACCTTCACTAAAAGCGGTGGATTCACCTGAGACAGCCCTGATTTTGCAAGCTTTTGAAAAGACGTCACCCCTGCCTCTCCGTCTTTTGTCAGGTTTACCGCATATTCGTCAGCTGCTCGTTCTTGATGTCTTGAAACTGCATTTGTAAAAGGTGAAGTTGCAAATGACAGCATCGATACGATAATGAGAAGAAGCGGAAGAGCAGCGATGTCGTTTGACACCCTCAGCCGAAATGGAACTGCTCCCTTTTGATAAAAATAAAAATAGAGACGGTCAATCGCAAAAAATCCGGCAAGTGACAGCACTAGATATCCTGCTAATCCTATATAGACATGCTTCATGACGTAATGTCCCATTTCATGTGCCATAATAAATAAAATTTCGCGATCTTTCAGCTTTTGCAGTGTCGTATCCCATAACACAATACGCTTATTTTCACCAATCCCTGTGACATAAGCATTCATTGTATTCGTTTTCTCAGACATATTGACCTCATATACATGATCTGCCGGGATATGTGCTTTGTCTGCAAGCGTTAAGATCTTGTTCTCAAGAGCTTGATCCTTTAGTGGATAAAAATTGTTATATAACGGATCAATGACGACCGGCTGTATAAAGAAGAGAAATAGCGTGAAGGGGACTGTCAAACACCAAGCATACAGCCACCAACGCTTTCTTCTTTTTTGAATGAGCCAAAAGAATACAATAGCACATAGGGCAAGAAGTGGATATTGAATCCAGAAATCCAGTATTTGATCTTTAAACCAGCTTGCCGTACTTTGAGCAGATACTCCGTAGTGCAAAGACAGCTGATAGCCAATCCACTTAATGGGCAATGAAATCAGCATTGTCAAAAGCGACAACACAAACACATATACAAGTTTGCTTAAAAATGTGAAACGAGCTGCTGCCAGGCTCCAGTCTGCTATTTTTCGTGAAAACCTTGAAATGAGCAGAAGAAAAAAAACATACCAATCTAATGGAATTGTCATGAAATACAGCAGATTACGTATGTTCGAGAAATTCTCGCTGATGACAAGTTCATGGCTTGTCATAAAGGTATGCGGATCTGCACTTGTTCCTTTTACACTTTCAGGAACCGATGAATCCCCAAATAGAAACAAATAAGAATAAATAAAAAGACCGTACAATATGTAAGCTACCGTTGCAAGAGCTACCCATTTACGTACTCGCACTGGTCAGCCTCCTTTCCATCCCTCTCTCTATTCTAATCAACCATTTTTTTGTTTAGAACCTGTCTCATGTGGCTCCATCATAGCATGCCCCATCTGAAAAAGCTTTCGCGAAAAAAATGATTATGCTACTCGAAAATCGGAGATGCTACATATAAAACAGAGAGTTGGAGGATTAAAATGAAGAAAATCCTTGCAGGAGTTGTGATCTTTGGACTTTTACTCATTACCTTCTTTTATGTGTTCAGCCGGACGAGCGAAATCTTTGATGAGAATCGAGCAGAAAAATTGCTGCTTTCACCTGCAAACGAGTCCACTTCTTATGAAATAGATGATAAGGACACAGCAGAAGATTTAATAGAAGAATTAAACAAAGGCAAACAAACAAGCAATCATCTTAAGAAAAATTTAAAGGAACCAGATTATATCGCCAAGGTGATGTACGGCCGAACAAACGGCACAACCTTTCAGCTCTGGACGAGCCGATCACAGGTCGTTTTTTTAGTAGATGGGACTTATTATGAACTGAATCAAAAACAGTCTAATTCTTTTCAGAAACAGCTAAAAGAAGCGATTCAAAAGAGCTAAAATTTTATTTTAGCCCTTTGTCTTCTTTTCAGCGTGATAGAAAACCTTTTCAGACCTGAATGCGAGGGTTTGTCTAAACGCTGAGGGAGCCTCCTCATAAGAGACTCCCTTTTTTTATTTACTTTCTTCTGCTTGATACTTTTCCTTTAGTGCTCTTCTTAAAATTTTACCTGTTGTGTTCTTTGGAATATCATCTATGAAATGGATCGTTTGGGGCTGCTTATATTTCGCTAAAAAGCGTGAACAATGTGTGATGATGTCTTCTTGATTGATGTGAGCATGTTTCTTAGGGGAAATGTAACAGACGACAGCTTCTCCGGTGTTCGGATCTGGCACACCGATGACGACGGCTTCTGCTACAGCTTCATGTTGATAAAGCACTTCTTCTACTTCTCTTGGATAAACATTATACCCGCCAACGAGAATCATATCCTTTTTCCGATCGACAATATAAATGTATCCTTCTTCATCTCTTCTCGCTAAATCACCGGTATACAGCCAGCCGCCTCTTAGTGCAGCTTCAGTATCTTCTGGCATTTGATAGTAGCCTTTCATAATGTTTGGTCCTTTTGCTATCAGCTCTCCGACTTCATTTGGACCGACTTCTTCTCCCAGTTCATTCACGATCTTATTCTTCACATTCATAATGTCGGTCCCAACTGAACCGGGTTTTCTTTTTCCATCAAGAGGATTGAATGCAGTTACTGGGGAAGCCTCTGATAATCCGTAGCCCTCCAGCACCGTGACACCAAATTTTTTCTCAAAACCGTGAAGTAAGGCAACAGGCATTGAGGCACCGCCAGATATACAAATCCTCACTGAGGACATCGCTTCCTCGTGCCCTTCCTGGCAGTACAAATAGTTATACATAGTGGGAACACCAACAAATAACGTTGGCTTCTCTTTTTCCATCATACGCAAAAGCTCCGATGGGCTGAAATGCGGCATGACATAAATGGTCGCGCCATGAATCAATGGTGCATTCATACAAACCGTTAAACAAAATACGTGGAACATCGGCAAAGCGGCGATGACCTTGTCCTTTTCATCAATGGATAGGTACTCAGCGACGTCTCTGGCATTTGAATAAAGGTTGAAATGAGTCAGCATCGCACCCTTTGGTTTTCCTGTCGTGCCAGATGTAAATAGAATAACTGCCGTATCATCCTGATGAATAGAAGGATGCACGTTCTCTTTCGCATGACCAGACACAAGCTTTCCAAAGAAGACAAGACGATCAGATACTTCCTTAAAACTTGATCTGCATGCAGATTCATTTTCTGCACAAATAATCACTCGTTCAATAGACGGAAGCTGTTCGTACACCTGCTCGTACACTGGCAGTAGCTGTTCAGGGGCAACAATGCCTTTTACATCACCTGTAATCAGCATATAGCCAATTTCACTAGGCGTGTATGTTGGATTGACTGGTACTACGACAAGTCCTGCCTTTAAGGCACCAAAAAAAGAAATGACAAAATGCGGTGAATTTCCTAAAATAAGCGCGATATGGTCCCCAGCTTGAAACCCTTCGTTGACTAATCCATCTGCAAATCGCTCGATACTTGTCATCAGCTCTCGATAGGTCCACTTATTTCCTTCAAAGATCAGTGCGATATTTTCTCCTTTCGTCATCGCCGTCTGCTCTAGATTTTTGATCAAATCCATTCTCCCACCCCTTACACGTCATTAATGAATGAATAGCCATTCATTTTATGGCCAAACATTCCTCCTTTCTATTATAATAGACAATCGAAAAAATCCACAAGATCAAATGTGAATCGCTTTCATTTCTTTCAATCAAAAAAGCACCGCTATCTCTAGCCGTGCTTGTCCCTTTTAATAAATCAAATCAAGAAAATCCTCTTTTGATACGTTGCCGAAGTAGTGGCGCATATCCATATCTTCTAATACGTCGCTGATCGTTTTGCGATCATATTGCTGCCCAATGAGTCTTTTTTCAATATCAGCAATATCCCCTACACCAAAGAAATCACCAAAGATTTTGCAGTCTTGGATGATGCCTTTTTTCACTTCTAATCGAAGATCAATGGAGCCTGCTGGGAATCTTTTAGAATGCTGTAAATTAAATTTCGGTGAACGGCCGTAGTTCCATTCCCATTTTTGATATCGATCCCGAGAAATCTCGTGAATCTTTTCCCAATCCTTCTCAGTCAACTGATATTGAGGGACATCCCCATTCGTATCGAAAATGTAGCTTAAAAGAATTTTTCTAAATTCTTCTGTTGTCATCTTTTGATCCATCAATTCACTAATATTGGCAACCCTGCTTCTAATGGATTTAATGCCTTTTGATTCAATCTTTTCTTTTTTCACATTTAAAGCCGAAACGACATGTTCGATTTCTGAATCAAATAGCAGCGTGCCATGGCTGAAAATACGTCCTCTTGTAGCGAACTGGGCATTTCCAGAAATTTTTCGTCCATCTGCCATAATGTCATTTCTCCCGCTTAATTCCGCTTTGACACCAAGCTTTTCAAGCGCTTTGATGACTGGCTCGGTGAACTTTTTGAAGTTATGGAAGCTGTCCCCATCATCTTTTGTGATAAAACTGAAGTTTAAGTTTCCTTTGTCATGGTAAACTGCACCACCACCGGACAGGCGGCGGACAACTTTGATGCCGTTGTCTTCCACATACTTCGTATTGATTTCTTCTATTGTATTTTGGTTCTTTCCAATAATAATCGACGGCTGATTGATGTAAAACAGCAAATACGTTTCATCAGGATCTAAATATTTTAAGCAATACTCTTCTATTGCCAAATTAATCATTGGATCATAATGTTGTTCGTTATCGATAAACAGCATCTCTATCTTCCTTCCTTGTTCCATCTAAGCCCTGAATGGGCAAGCTGTATATTGCCAGTATATAACGCCTGTGCTTCATTGACTAGGTCTTTATGACGACCAAAATGGGGCAAATGCGTGATGATGAGTTCCCCAACATTTGCTTCCCTTGCAAGCTTGCCCGCCTCTGTACTGTTCATATGTCCTGCACCCGATCCGTCCTGTCCAGCATAAAAATTGCTTTCAGCAATCAGTAGATCTGCATCCTTGCTAAATGGGATAAATGCGTCCTGATAACTTGAGTCTGCTGTATACACCACCACAGCATCCCCTGCCTGAATTCTCATAGCATAGCATTCTGCCGGATGAACCGTTTTCAAAAAATCAATTTGAAATGGACCAATTTGAATACCCTCTTCTGGCTGATAAGCCTCTGCCTTAGTATGTACATCATCCGCAAGTCGCCCAAATGCTTTTTGATCACCCGTATGTCCATAGATCGGAAGCGGACCGCTGCTTTTTCCTAAATGATATCCCACTAGCTTCGCATATTGGAGTGGTCCGATATCCGCAATATGATCGTGGTGATAATGAGAAAGGAGAACAGCATCTAGTTCTTCTATATCCATGTATTGCTGCAGTTTGGAAAGAACACCGCTCCCGCAGTCTACAAGCAGACGAAATCCATCTGATTCAAAAAGGTACCCTGACGTCGCTTTACCAGCGGCCGGAAACCCTCCGCAGCATCCAATGACAGTTAATTTCATCGTCATTTTTCCCTCCTTTTCTAAAAATCCCCTTCTTACAATATACCCATTTTTCATGAAAAAAGCATTCTTCTTGCCTATTGTTGCAAAACAGATTGACAATTATCAATCTGTTATAATACAATAATAGCAACAAAATGTATTGGAGGATGACAAATGCTAGGAAAAATCACTGAGTTTTTTAGAAATTTGCCCTCAAAGAAATGCACAAAATGTGGAAATGATTTAATGGAACAACACGAGTGTTACGGTAATGAATGTGAGGAATGCTCACAAGTAAGTTATCTTAAATAAGGTAAAAAATTGAATTAAAAAGCACTTTTTTCCTCCATCGTCAGTTGGAGTCAAAAGTGCTTTTTATTTTTTCTAAAAAATAGGTAAAAAGGTAAAACCCTTGTCCTAAAAGGGTTTTTTAGTATTTTCATATGATGAGTTTTAGTTCTGAAGACACTTTTTATTGACTTGAATCAATAAAGGAGGTTCTAAATGTTCATTTTTTCAAACAATTTTGTATTTTCTTAATATAATTTAATCGTGGACGAGCCTCTTTAATTTTAGTTATACTTTAATTCATATATTAAAACTTAATATGATGGGAATATTCCTTTAATGAATATGTTAGGGAGGAAATCTATGAAAAAATTAAAATTTGGATTAGCTACACAAATCCTAATCGGTCTTATTCTCGGTGTCGTTGTTGGGGCAATCTTTTTCGGTAACCCAGGCGTTGAGACTTATTTAAAACCAATTGGAGACTTCTTCTTAAGACTCATTAAGATGATTGTTATACCAATTGTCGTATCTAGCTTAATTTTAGGTGTTGCAGGTGCCGGTGATGGTAAAAAAGTAGGGAAACTTGGTTTTAGAACTATTCTTTATTTTGAAATTATCACAACATTTGCGATTATTCTTGGTCTTGCGCTTGCAAACTTTGTTCAACCTGGTGCAGGCGTTGACTTTGGAAATACGGAAAAACAAGATATTAGCCAGTATGTTGAAACGGAAAAAGAGCAAAGCAGCAAATCAGTTGCTGATACGTTCCTTCATATCGTTCCAACGAACTTCTTCCAATCATTGGCGGAAGGTGATTTGCTTGCGATTATTTTCTTCACTGTGTTATTTGCTCTTGGCGTTTCAGCCATTGGTGAACGCGGCAAACCAGTGCTCGCCTTCTTCGAAGGTGTATCACACGCCATGTTCCATGTCGTCAATGTTGTGATGAAAGCTGCACCATTTGGTGTCTTCGCACTCATTGGTGTGACTGTATCAAAATTTGGTCTTGAATCTCTTATTTCATTAGGTAAGCTTGTAGGTCTTGTTTATTTTGCGCTCGCTCTCTTCCTTATCGTTGTATTCGGAATTATTGGAAAGATGATTGGCGTCAATATTTTCAGATTTCTTGCTTACATGAAAGACGAAATGCTTCTTGCCTTTAGTACATCCAGCTCTGAAACAGTTTTACCAAGAGTCATGGATAAAATGGAACGCATTGGATGTCCGAAGGGAATTGTTTCTTTCGTTATCCCAATCGGTTATACGTTTAACCTAGACGGCTCCGTACTGTATCAAGCTATTGCTGCGCTTTTCCTTGCACAGGTATATGGCATTGACCTCACGATCGTCCAGCAGCTCACACTTGTTCTTGTACTGATGGTGACATCTAAAGGAATGGCTGCCGTTCCTGGCACTTCCTTTGTTGTATTACTCGCAACATTAGGAACGATCGGTGTACCTGCTGAAGGTCTTGCATTTATTGCAGGTGTGGATCGTATCATGGATATGGCGCGAACAGTTGTTAACTTAACAGGAAATGCACTTGCAGCTGTTGTGATGTCTAAATGGGAAGGACAATATGACCCTGAAAAAGGACATCGCGTGATGACTGGACAAGAAGTACCTGAACCGACACAGCTTTCAAGCTAACGAAAAAGAACCCCATCTATCGGGGTTCTTTTTTCGTGATTAATTCTGATTGAACATAGTGATAAAGGAGATTCGCTGTATGGACGAGAGAATCTTCATGTGTTCGTTCAAATGCATGCGAGGAATCTATGCCAGGACCAATCAGTCCATGAATGATATCATATCCTGCTCTAATGGCTGCTGATGCATCAGAGCCGTAATAAGGGTAAATATCTAGACGGTAATCAATATTGTTCTCCTCTGCTAATGCGGCTAAATGCTTGCGTAATCCAAAATGATAAGGACCGCTTGAGTCCTTCACACAAATAGACACACTGTATTCATCTGTTGATTGACCATCGCCGATAGCTCCCATATCGACAGCGAGGTATTCCACCGTTTCTTCTGGAATATTGGAATTTCCACCGTAGCCAATCTCTTCATTATTGGAAATTAAGAAGTGCGTCGTATGCGGCAATGTGATGTTTTCCTTTTGAATGCGGTGGATGAGTCGCAGCAAGAGCGCCACACTTGCCTTGTCATCAAGGTGTCTTGATTTAATAAAACCTGAAGACGTCACTTCCACTCTAGGATCAAATGAGATAAAGTCCCCTACTTGAATGCCAAGTGCTTTGACATCGTCTGCATTTTGCACCTTTTCATCGAGTCGGATCTCCATATTCTCTTGGTTTCGTTTTGCTTTTCCCGCATCCGCATAGACATGAACTGACGTTTGATGCATGAGAATGGTTCCTGTGTATGTATGGCCTGAAGCGGTTTCAATTTCACAGTATTCACCTTCGATTGAGTTATACTGAAAGCCTCCAATGAGTGCAAGACGAAGCCGTCCATTTGATTTAATCTCCTTTACCATCGCACCAAGCGTATCGACATGTGCTGTCAGCATGCGGTGTTCCTTATCATCGGTTCCTTTAATAGTGGCAATTAAGCCGCCCTTTCGATTTCGTTTTGTCTCAATATTTACATCCTGTAAAAAGCGTTCAACAAAGCCAATCACCTTTTCTGTATTCCCTGACGGACTTGGGATCGATACGAGCTTTTGAATCAGCTGAACGGTTTCGTTTACTTCAGTTGTCATTCGGCATTTCCTCCTTTGTCTGAAAACAATTCCTTCCATGTATGCCTTTTATAGCATCTCTTCTTAAAATATATCGCTTCGGGTTCAAGATGTCTAATTTCAAATCAAAAATCCTTCCTCTATAAAGAGAAAGGATTTCTTGATTAAGCTTCGTCTTGTTTCATTTTTCTTACGTTCCAAGCAAAGTAAGCTGTTGTTGCCGCCATCATGATGATCGCAACTGTTCCAAGAATCGCTGCTTGGTGCCATAAATAGCTGTCATCACCGCTTGCAATGATCGTTCTAAATCCATTGATTGTATACGTCATTGGAAGCAGACTATGAATGACTTGGAAGAATTTAGGAACAAGCTCAAGCGGGAATGTACCAGCACTTGCTGCGAGCTGAAGAACTAAGATAATGACGGCAATGAAGCGTCCTGGGTTCCCCATTGTTGTCGCTAGCAGCTGAATGATCGCTAAGAATGTCAGACTGACGATGATTGCAAAGAGATAGAAGCGCCAGAGGCTTTCCACCTCAAGACCAAGCCCAAAGATGAGCATCGTACTTGCAATGACTGCTTGCAGGATACCGACAAGCAGAAGCACGCTATATTTGCTGACAAACCATTCAAACGCATTTCTAGGGCGTCCAGCAGGGTCTTTCATTGGGAATACAACGGTGAGCATCAGAGCCCCAACAAAGAGTCCCATGGATAAAATATAAGGCGTGAGCCCTGTTCCATAATTATCAATCTTTTTCGCTGTATCATTCTCTGTTTTAACAGGGCTTGCAATCATATTGTAATTGTCTTGATTTGCATCAATTTCCCCTGTTTCATCAGCGGCGCTTTTCAATTTATTGGACAGCTTACCTGTACCGCTCTTTAAATCTCCCAATCCTTTATCAAGCGATTTTGAGCCTTCGGCAAGCTTAGATGTATTGCTTTGGATATTTGTTGAACCACTTTCCAGCTTATTTAACGCTGCGCTAAGCTGGCTTGATCCATTTGCAAGCTTATCCGCTCCGCTTTTCGCCGTATCAAGCTTTCCATTTGCTGTTTGCAGGCCATCTTGTAATTGGCCTTGACCTGTTTGAAGCTTCAATGCACCTTGATATAATTTATTCGTACCAGATGTCATTTGGTCGATCGCATTTTGTATCGCGACTGTAGACGTGTACAGCTGTTCTGTTTTCTTTGGCAGCTGTTTGACTTGCTGCAGCTGAGCTTTTGCAGATGCAACCGCAGACTGTACCTCACTTGCATCAGGCAGTTCCTGCAAGGCCGCTAAGCTTTGTTCGAGTCCAGACAGATCAGGCAGTTCGATTTTAGGCAGACTGTTCAGCTGATCCATTGCCGCCTTTTTCTCTTCATCTGTCATGGAGCTGTTTTGGATAATGCTTTTTACTTTAGCATCTCGATTTGATAATGCTTCTTTTAATGAAGCAAGTTTTGTACTGAACGTTTTTGCGTCTTTTTTCACCTGATCGAGTTTAGGCGCCATCTTTTCAAGATTCGCTAATTCTGGTGACGATAAGACTTTTTCTACTGCTGCAATTTTTTCTGAAAAGGATTGTGCTTTGTTGTTTAACTGCTCAATGCCTGCTGTGAATTGCGGCATTTTAGAAGCGAGTTGCTGATGTCCTTCTTTGCTTGTGTTTAATCCTTCGGTTAATGTATCAATTCCTGTACCAAGATCTCCAAATTTCTGATCAATGGTTTGATAGCCTGTTAAGAGCTGACCGAGCCCACTGTCTAGAGACTGTATGCCTGTGTTCAGTTCACCCATTTTCCCTGCGAACTGATGAACACCTTCGCTATAGGTTAACGTACCTTCAGCCAATTTGGCTAAGTTGTCTTTTAACTTTGTACTGCCATCTTTTGCGCTTTTTGTTCCGTCATCAATTTTCTTCGCGCCATCGCTTGCTTGATCTAATCCTTTTGCAATCGTTTTGAAGTTATCAAAGATGACCTCGGCGTAATTTTTTGTGACTTCCTTTGAAACCGAATCTTTTAATTTGATAATGGCATTATTCGCAATTTGTGACGCCGCATAGTTTGCGCCTGGATTCGTATAATATTTCAGATTCGATTTTTTCGGATGTTTATCTAACACTGTACTTGCATTTTTCGAGAAGTCTTTTGGTATTTCCACAACGAGATAATAATCCTCGTTATTTAATCCCTTTACGGCCTTTTCTTCACTATCGACAAAATTCCATTTGAAATTATCGTTTTTCTTTAATTCCTTCACTAAATCATCGCCGACATGAAGGGTTTTCCCGTCATAATGACTGCCTTCATCCAAGTTGACAACCGCTACAGGCAGTTGATCAACTGTACCATATGGATCCCAATATGCTTTTAAAAATACACCACTGTAAATCAGCGGAATAAATAAGACAGCTAAAATCGGGATCAGTAGTTTTTTGCTCGTTACAATGTCTTTCCATTGATTCCGAATTAAATTCATTGCTGTTTTCCTCCCATAGATGAATGACTAAATATAAAATTTGGTCATATGAACTCAAAAAAAATTATGTTGTTGCAGATAGTCCTTTTAAGACATAAAGCTCCAGCGATTCGGCTACCTCTTCTTTTGTTAAAGGCTCGTATCGCTTTTCCCAATCAAAAATCAGTGCAATATATAGTTTCACCATCACAAATGCAGTCAATTCAGGATCACAAGGCTTAATGTCGCCTTTATCCATCGCTTCTTGTACTTTCATTTTGATATAGCGAATGATCATCTGCTCCATCTTTTCGATCATTTCCTTGACCGCTGACGTGCCAAGCTCCGCATTTTCCTGAAAAATCTTAATTGTGAGCTGGTGGTTTTTTCGAAATTCTAAAATTGCAAAGAGTGCTAAGTGAAGGTTTTCAGAGAAACTATTCTTCTCATCAATCGCCTCATCCGCAATTTTCCTCATCTCTAGTAAAAGGGATGTGAAAATTTCATCGAACAACTCTTCTTTGTTTTTGAAAAATGTATAAATGGTTCCTTTCCCGACGTTGGCAAGCTTCGCCACGAGGTCCATTGTGGTCGCTTTATACCCGAATTGAGTAAATGCCTTCGTCGCACCATCTAAAATCATTTGTCTCCTATCAACACTCATGATCTCACTCCCGAAATGACTATTTGAACGTTTTGGTCATTAAGTACAGAAAGTAATATACCATATCCCTTTCCCCGGATGCAACAACTTTGTTCACATTTATGATTCCCAACTCTTTTCGAATGATTCGAACATGAAAAACTCCCTTTCCATGACAGAAAAGGGAGTTGTTTTTTATGAAAATAGATACGATACAGCTTCTGAGATGGCGGCTTTTCCTTGATCAATACAATCAGGGATTCCAACACCTTCAAAAGCAGCACCTGTGATATAAACACCAGGATATGATTGCTTAAACGTTTCTCGCATGTTCGAAATAGCTTTTTGATGACCGACGTGATATTGCGGCATACTGGTCTTCCAGCGAGTCACTGTCGTCAATTCTGGATCTGCTTTAATATCCATGATTCTCTTTAAATCTTCAAGCACGATGCTGACGATTTGACTGTCTGACTGCTCGACAATCGATTCGTCGCCAGCTTTTCCGACATACGCACGCAATAGCGTTTTTCCTTTCGGAGCTGTATGCGGCCATTTTTTGTTTGTCCATGTACAGGCCGTAATAGAGAAATCACTGTTTCTTGAGATGACAAAACCAGTGCCGTCATATTCATTATGAACATCCTCTTCTTTAAAACCGAGTGCTACCGTTGCAACAGAAGTAGAGGTCATGTCATGCAAATACTCAAGCCCTGCTTCTTTAGGAAACATGGAATAGATCGATTGATGCGGAGTCGTGACAATGGTTGAATCGGCAAAAAGCGTTTGACCGCTGTCTAATTGCACACCATAGCCTCCCTCTGTTTTTTCAATCTGCTTCACTTTTGTCCCTTTATACACCGTTGTCAGCTTGAGCTTACTTTCTACTGCTTCCACAAGCGACTGCAGTCCTTGATTGATCGTTTGGAACTGTCCTTGTTTTTTCGCAGTCACTTGCTGTGCTTTCGCATGCTGCTGTGATTTTTTCATCCCAAGAATCAAACTGCGATGCTGCTGTTCTGTTTGATAAAATTGCGGGAAGGTGGACATTAAGCTCAGGCGGTCAATATCCCCTGCGTAAATGCCTGATAGAAGCGGCTCGATTAAATTCTCAACGACCTCATCACCCACACGTCTTCTAAAAAATTCACCAAGCGACTGATCTTCGGTCTGCTTGCTTTTTGGCAACACGAAATCCATCGCCGCTCTCGCTTTTCCCGCAACTGAAAAAAGACCAGTTGTAATAAATGGGCTGATTTGAGTTGGAATACCCATCACAGCACCCTTTGGCATCGGATGAAGGGTTTCGTTGACTAGTACATACGCTTGCCCAGTTTCATTATTGACGAGCTGATCGGACAGACCGACATCCTTAGCCAGCTGCGGTCCACTGACTTTTCTTTCTAAAAATGAATCAGGTCCACGTTCGATGATGTAGCCGTCTTTATATAATGTTTGGATTTTTCCACCTAGCCTAGGGCTCGCTTCAATAAGAGATATTTGAATCGGAAGACCTTTTTCTTCGACTTCCTTTTCCAAATAGAAGGCGGCGGCTAAACCAGTGATGCCACCGCCAATGATGACAAGGTGTTTTTGATTGTCATACATAGGATCGCCTTCTTTTATATGATTACTTGCTTTCGTCAAGCTTCTTTAATACGACTGTTGCCAGAGCATCAATAAATGCTGGTTTCGCATTTGGCATTTCTGGACGATAGTAGGCTGCACCAATTTCATCTGTCACGACTTTACATTCATAATCGTTGTCGTATAACACTTCAAGATGGTCAGCGACAAAACCAACAGGCACATACACGAATGTTTGATAGCCTTTTTGTTCAAATAAATCCCGCGTTAAGTCTTGCACGTCTGGTCCAAGCCATGGATCCGGCGTGTTGCCTTCACTTTGCCAGCCAATTTCATAGTGTTCAATTCCCGCACCTTCCGCAATCATTTTGGCCGATTGTGCGAGCTGATCAGGATATGGATCTCCTGCTGCAATAATTTTTTCAGGCAGACTGTGTGCAGACACAATAAGTACCGCGGAATCTCGTTCCTCTTGACTCATTGATGCATACGTATCCTTCACTTGTTTCACCCAATAGTCCACAAACTTCGGCTCATCGTACCAGCTTTCAACAGACGTAATCTGTAAATTGCCCAGCTTGTCTGCCTCATCTTGTGCACGTTTGTTATACGATTTCACACTAAAGGTTGAGAAATGCGGCGCAAGAACGATACTCACAGCTTCTGTAATGCCGTCCTTGTGCATTTCAGCAACTGCATCCTCAATGAAAGGCTCGATATGTTTTAAGCCAATGTAGACATGAAATTCAATGTCGTCTTGAATGTCATTCAAGTGCTCACACAAACCATTTGCCTGCTGCTCTGTAATTTTTGATAAAGGAGAAATACCGCCGATTGCCTTGTAGCGATCCTTTAAATCTTGCAGCATTTCTGGCTCCGGCTTTCTGCCTCTACGAATATGTGTATAATAACGCTCAATGTCTTCTTCTTTATATGGGGTGCCATATGCCATGACAAGAAGCCCCATTTTCTTTTTCTCCACAACCAACACTCCTTCAGATCATTTGAAATAGTTTAGATGGATGTTTTTTTATGTTTAGCTGAATAGTCGTGAATAAAATCGGTCAGCTTCTTTAACGTATCTGGTGAAACATCTGGAAATACCCCATGACCTAAGTTAAAGATGAAGTGATCTGATTTCATCCCTTGATCTAAAATATCTTTTGCTCTCTCTTCAATGACTTCCCAAGGAGAAAGTAAGATCGTTGGATCAAGATTCCCTTGTAACGTTTTTGTGAGCCCTTCTTTTCGAGCCTCGTCTACACTCATACGCCAATCCAGTCCAACGACATCTAGCGGCAGGTCATGCCAATCTTTCACCAGATGGCTTGCCCCAACTCCGTACATGATCATTGGTACATTTTCACTCTTCAACTCTGTGAAAATTCGCTGCATGACAGGTTTAATGAATGTCCGGTAATCTGCTGCATTTAAAGCACCAACCCATGAGTCAAAGATTTGAAACGCACTGATCCCTGCTTTTACCTGCGCACGTATGTACGTGATCGTCATATCAGCTAATTTGTTCATGAGCAGCATCCATGTCTCAGGCTCACTGTACATCAGCGCTTTTGTTTTATGATAGTTTTTAGATGGGCCGCCTTCAATCATATAGCTTGCCATCGTAAATGGTGCACCGGCAAAACCAATGAGCGGTACATTCAGCTGCTCCTTCGTTAAAAGCTGAATGGTATCAAGCACATATGGCAGGTCTTCTTCAGGATGAAGCTCCCCAAGACGTTCAATATCTGCTTTTGTCCGAATCGGTGAATCAATCACAGGTCCAATTCCATTTTTAATTTCAACGTCCACTCCAATAGCCGGAAGCGGGGTCATAATATCTTTATATAAAATAGCGGCATCTACACCATATTGTTCTACAGGAAGTCTTGTTACATAAGCACATAACTCTGGCTGATGCGTAATTTCAAATAGCCCGTATTTTTCTTTAAGGGCACGATATTCAGGCTGTGAGCGTCCTGCCTGTCTCATATACCAAACTGGTACATGGTCTGTTTTTTCCCCTTTGCACGCCTTTAAGAACGTGTCATTAAAAGCCTTCGTTTTTCCCATTACCTTTCATTCCACCTTTCGCCTTACACGCTCTTTGTATAAGGCTCAAACACTGCTTTTACTATACCGCTTTTTCAAGGCACGGTATACTAAAGCGGCTCAATGTTCAAAAATTCGCCGAATATTAACGTCCAAAAGCCTCTGGCTTGACATACGGACTGCCTTCTCCTTCTTCTTGCGTTTGGGTATTATATGGAACAACCTTATACTCCGCATCTGAAAACACGTTGGCATACGGCATTGTGTAGCTGCCCACGCCTGTCACTGAATCGATCAGCGTCTCGTTTCCATTTCTCTTCTCATAAATACGGTATTCAACCCGTTTATCCTCCTGCTTGTCCCAAGAAAGCTCTAATGTAAACAATCCTTTGATTTTAAACGCATAGCGGGCTTCAAATCCTGAAAGTCCCTCTAAATGGATTGGCGATTGAAGTTCTTTAATTCCCTCTGGTTTTTCAAACGTTTCATTGGTGATTTGGGCTGTCGTTAAAATATCTTTAAACAGCTGCACTGGGTATTGACTGCCGCCAGTTAAATAGTGACTGTTATCGGTTGTGTCATACCCCATCCAGATCGCACCCGTTGTACTAGGCGTATAGCCGGCAAACCAAGCATCTTTTGTTGCACCTTTCACACCTGAATATGTGGTCGTGCCTGTTTTACCTGCTAAATCTCCAGCATATGAACCGCTCTGGGCTGTTCCGCCTTTGACGACTTGCTGCAGCATTCTTGTCATATTCCAAGCATTCTGCACGCTAAACACTCGTTCTGGCTTACTGCGATTCTTCTCTACCGTTTCTCCTTCATCATTGGTGATTTTTTGAATGAAGAAAGGCTTTTTATATACGCCTTCATTTGCAAATGTGTGGAAAGCTCCAGCGATTTGAAGTGGAGAAACCCCTTTTTCTAAGCCGCCAAGTGCCATGGCAAGTCCTTTATCCGAAATCTCCATTCCCATTTTCTCGAGATATGATTTCGAGGTATCAATACCAAGCTCGCTTAATGTCCACACCGCAGCTGTATTCTTACTTTTCATGAGCGCATCCACCATTGTGACCCTGCCTTCATACTGCCCATCGTAATTCTTTGGTGAATAGCCGTCATAGCTTTTTTCTTTGTCTTCAAGCAGGGAATAAGGTCGGAATTTTTTCTCCTGCATTGCCGGACCATATACCGCGATCGGCTTGAAAACAGATCCAGGCTGTCTAACAGCGGTCACCCTGTTATAGCCCCTCGCTTGATATTCTCGTCCTCCAATCGCTGCTTTTACTCCGCCAGACTCATTATCAATAAAGATGGCACTGCTTTCAGGAGAACCGCTTTTTCCCGGGAAATAACGGTTGTTTTTCATCGCATCGTAAGCGACCTTTTGCAGATTCATATCGATCGGAACTGTAATGGTATAACCACCTTGAAGCAATTGCTCATGTGAAATGGCATACTCTGATTCTGCCTCCTTAATGATGAGATCGACATAGCTGTCGACCCAAGGCGTTTCTGATTTCTTTTTCAAATGAATGCCTAGTGTTCTCCCTTTTGCTTCTACTGTTTCTGTTGATGATAAATATCCTTGCTCATTCATTAAATTAAGGATGGTGTCCCGCCTTTGTTTATTTTTATCAGGGTGTAAAACAGGCGAGTAAGTAGACGGCGCTTTTGGCATCGCAGCGAGTGTAGCCCCTTCGCTGACAGTTAAATCTTTCACATCTTTACTAAAGTAATAATTGGCTGCTGCCTGAATACCGTAGACGCCATGACCGAAGTAAAGCTGATTCAGATACATCTCGAGCAGTTTATCCTTTGAATAATCTCTTTCTAAATTAATGGCAATAATGACTTCTTTTGTTTTTCGAAGAAAGGTTTTGTCATTTGTGAGAAAAATATTTTTTGCGAGCTGCTGAGTGATTGTACTGCCGCCCTCTACCTTTCCTCCTGCTAATATATCTCGATAAACCGCCCTTGAAATTGACTGTGCATCAATACCATGATGCTCATAAAATCGTTTGTCCTCGACAGCCACAAAAGCTTTCGCTACTTTATCAGGTACCTCCTTTAATGAGACAGGGTCCCGATTTTCTGAATACATACTTGTAAGTTCTTTTCCATTCTGATCAATGATTTGGGATGAAGCGTGAAAAACAAGCTTCTTTTCATCTATGACATAATGTCCTAAAAATAAAATGGTCAGATAGCCAATAAATGAAAGTACGATGGTACTTCCTGCAATGACTAATGGAATGATTATCTTCTTTTTCTTCAAATTAGGTCACCTCATTCCTTTATACGGATAGTATGGGATGTATTGCTTCATAATATGTTTTATGGATTGACTACCAAAGAATTATATATCATTCTTTTGTTATACTATCAAGCAGGAGGCGGTTTAGATGAATGTCTATATCACATATGGAACAGCAGATTTCTTGCATAAAATCACAAAGAAACACGATCAGGAAAATCTGCTTTATATGGTCGGAAAAGAACAAGCAGCTCTTTTCCATGAGACGGAGGGCGAGACTGTTTTTAAAGCCCCTCATGCCTATGATGTGATTTATGCGAAAGGTGAGCTAGTCCAATCTGGCTTCGTCACCTTGAATCATATCCCTGTGAAGCTTGAAAGCAGAGCACTTTTTGAATCTACTTTTCAGAAGAAGACGAACATCTCGGAACATCAGCGGGGCTTCCAGGCTCTTCGAGTGTTAAGACCGAAAAAAGATGAAGAAGTGTATTTGATTATGACACTTTGGGAATCAGAGGACTTATTTGAAGACTTTCAAGAATCAGAAGCGTTCTTTCAGCCAAACGAGGATACTGGCTCCATCTTCTCTCGTCCTGCTTTTCTCACATCCTATCATGCCGTTACAGACAATTAAGGAAGTGCTGAAAGCAGCACTTCTTTTTTTCATGAAAAAAAGCCCAATAGCTGGGCTTTTCATTTTATCGTCGTGATGTCAGCTCGTACCGATGAATGATCGGCTGAAGCACATAAAAATTCAATAGTATCCATCCTAATAAGATCGGCCACTTCAACATAGGTGAAGCACCTTTCAATTGAATGAGCATCACCAATAGCGGAATCAAGCAGATCATGAAAAAACTCATCTTGGAGACAAAGGTTTCTTTGACTTGATGACGACAGCTTGGACACATCATCATTTTCGTATGTGATAATTGAAACTTTTCAACGAAAGAAAATGCTTTTGAACAATTTGGACAGCTTCCCAACACGATTCCTCCCTTTCCCCGCTTCATATCAACTTCGACTTTTATGTAAAATGACCTTTTGATGCAGCATGCGAAATCCTCTTCTGTTGAAAGATTCTAACAATTACCATACAATCAGTAAAAGAGCATGAAGGAGGTTTTCGACTCAATGACAATATCCACTTTACAAAAAAGCATTAATGAACGTCTTGATGAACATTATAAGGAAATGGTTGAAATTAGACGCCATCTCCACATGAATCCTGAACTTTCTTTCCAGGAAGAAGAAACAGCCGCTTTCATCGCCAACTACTATGACACATTACATATACCAACACGTACACAGGTGGGCGGCCATGGTGTACTCGCCTTTATCGAAGGAGCTTCTCCGGGGCCGACGATTGCCCTCAGGGCTGATTTTGATGCACTTCCCATCCATGATGAAAAGGAAGTGCCTTACAAATCAACAAAGCCAGGTGTGATGCATGCATGCGGGCACGATGGGCACACAGCGACACTACTTGTCTTAGCGAAAATCTTGAATGAGCACCGCGATCAATTAAAAGGGAAAATCGTCCTCATTCATCAGCACGCAGAAGAATATGCGCCAGGCGGTGCAAAACCAATGATTGAAGACGGCTGCTTAGACGGTGTCGATGTCATATTCGGTACGCACCTTTGGTCTCCAGAGCCTTGTGGCACCGTTCTTTATAAAAGCGGGAACTTTATGGCAGCCGCCGACCGCTTCTCTATTCGAGTTCAGGGGAAAGGCGGACACGGCGCACAGCCTCACTTAACGAAAGATGCCGTACTCATCGGTTCACAAATCGTCGCAAACCTGCAGCAAGTCGTTGCCCGTAAAGTCAATCCAGTTGATTCTGCTGTTGTATCTGTTGGAGGTTTTGTGGCAGAGAATGCTTTTAACGTCATTGCAGATTCAGCTGTTTTAACTGGTACTGCACGATCCTTTGAAGAAAGTGCACGACACACCATCGAACGAGAAATTGAACAGGTCGTGAAAGGGGTGTGCGACATGCATGATGCCGACTACACATATGAATATGTGAGAGGATATCCTGCTGTTAAAAATCATCCAAAGCCGACTGAATATATTGCTGACATCGCAAAACAGACAGAAGGTGTCACAGAAGTAAAAGAAGCGGAAACCCAAATGGGTGGAGAAGATTTTGCTTACTACCTTCAGCATGTCCCTGGTACCTTCTTTTACACAGGCGCCATGCCTGAAAACAGCCAAGACGTGTATCCCCATCATCACCCAAAATTTGATATCAACGAAAAAGCAATGCCTGTCGCAGCAAAGGTACTCGCCCGTGCCGTCCTTTCCTACGATGAATGAAAAAAAGCCGCTGTCGCCAGCGGCTTTAGATTATTGACAAAGGGCTAAAATGATTTTTATTTTAGCCCTTTGTCTTCTTTTCAGTGTGATAGAAAACCTTTGAAGTCTAGGAAGGACGAGTACCGGAGCGGAGCGAATTGAACATTCGTGAGCACCGGAACGCAGCCCTGACAACGAATGCGAGGGTTTGTCTACACGCTGATGCCGCTGTCGCCAGCGGCTTTTCTATTTCATTTCTTTCAACACTCGTAAGTGAAACACATGACGAGCGACATCTCCAAGCTGTCCTGTCAGCTGATGATTTGCCACACCGCCAACAGCGGCTCCGACGATCGGCATTAATTGAAATAGCTTCACTAGGTCAATGTAATCTCGATACTCCTGCTGAAAGCTGTACCAATCCATTTCCTCGCAGCTCGTTTCCCAATCATCTATGATGTTCATCATTTTTTGACGATGTGCACTGCCGGAAAAGGCGAGTTGAAATATACAGAGCAAAAAGAGTCTTTCTTCTTTTTGAGACAAATCAAAGCCATAAATACATGCCAGCTCATAAAGACATTTCATCTTAATGCTAAGCAGCAGCGGAAAGTCTGCCATACCGAGCAATATACCACCTGCACCTGTTCCAATTCCTTCGATCGCAGCTGCCTTTTGATAGTACTTCACTTTCTCCTTTGCCAGTTCATTTCGCTCGATGATAGATAATTGCTCATCAATCACCGAAAATGAAGTGAAGTGCGATCCTGATACGGTGGATTCAACCATTGTTTTGACCGCACTTGTGATGACTTGATGAAATCGAGCAGGGATTCGGCGGTTCACCTGCTGCTGAACTCCTTTTGAAAACCGTTCGATCTTCGAAGGTTTTCTTAAAAAACGCGTTTGAAAAAAAATGGCTTCTTCATACAACTCCCGTTCAGCTGCATTCATCCGGACCCCTCCTTGATGTCATCATACGCTTGCTGTCAGAAACATATCTCCGCTTATCTCATCTTTTTTAATCGACTGAGTACGTAAGGCTTGAAGAGGACAAGTACAAATGCCAGCGAAATCAGAAGGGCAAGTCCACTTCCCTGCCATCCTCCTGCCGGGAGTACTGCACAGCTCAGCAATATCGATTGAATAATAAGCACATTACGAACGAGAACAAAAAAGCTCCGATCCTTTTCTTGCTGAGCAACTGGATAAAGTGCCTGTAATGAAAGATGGGAAAAGTGCTTCGTTAACGGCACAAGCTGTACACCTGTGATAAACACGGTGAACAAGACAAGCAGCGCACCCACCCAGCCTGCTGCACCTGTATACAAAATAATCAGCACAAACACGGCGGTTAGCCTAAACACGAGACCAAAATAGTCATTTGAACGTAAAAACGCCCTCACATACATGTAAGAAAAAGTTTTACGCTGGTCATACGGAACAAACTGCAAGAGCCAGTCCATGTATGCTCTTCTTTTCACCTGTTTCTTTAAATGAGGCACATCTGTAAATAAGTTTGCCAGACGATAAAAGCGCTGTTTTCGTTTTAATTCGTCAGAAATATGCAATTCCCATTGAAAAGGCTGTTTTTTTACTGCATTGGTTAAGTAAACGAGATAGACACCATAGATCAGATAAAAAACGATTGCGATTGCATAGGATGCCTGTAAAACGGTATATACCAAAATCATATTCAATAGAAAACGAAGGACTGCATCAAGCCATCTGATCTGTTTTCCTTGAAAATAAGTGATCCTCCATTGAATTGCTGTATTCACACCCTTGATCAAAATCATTTGCGCCAATATCAGCACATACATCTTGAGGCCGCCTGAAGACACCGCAGAATAAAGCGGAAGTGCAACAATGGATACGGCAATAAGAGGAAACAGCTGGGAAATGAAGCTAAAATTAAAAGCTTGTTTTAAATAAGGCTCCATCTTCCCTTCCAAGGGAAGCAAAAACACGAGATCTGCTTCTTTGATCAACGTACGCACGTAAGAGCTTGTCAGCACCAATGAAAAAACAACTGCCATGACCCAGTAGGATGGGAAGTGAGCCGGAATCTGTTTGAGCCAGTTACTATACCAGCTCGCTCCGCCTGCAAGGAAAAAAATGAGCACAATGACAAGATGATCATTGAACATGTATTTTAAATATTTTCTTGTATCTTGCATGTGTTCCTCTAATCGGGATTTCCAAATGGTTTGCGTCATTTTACTCATAGCTTTCTTCCTTTGTTAATTCCAAATAAAGATCATCGAGTGTCGCATCTCTCATATTGAACTGTTCTCTCAGCTCTGTCAGTGTTCCTTTCGCTCTGATTTCCCCTTCGTGCAAAATAATAAAGGAATCACAATAGCGCTCAGCTGTCGCCAAAATATGCGTCGACATCAGGACACTTGCGCCGTTTTTCTTCGCAGCATTCATCCGTTCAAGAAGTGCATTAATCGCAAGAGGATCAAGCCCTAAAAACGGTTCATCGATGATATACAGTTCTGGTTCAACAAGGAATGCACACATAATCATGACCTTCTGTTTCATTCCTTTTGAAAAATGAGCAGGGAACCATTTCAAACGTTTCTCCATTCGAAATTCTTTCAGCAATGACGGCAGACGTTCATCTAATTGTTCCTTTGACAGACCGTAAGCCATCGCTGTCAGCTCTAAATGCTCTTTTAAGGTTAATTCTTCATATAATACAGGTGTTTCTGGAATAAACGTAAATTGCGAACGATACGCCTCTTGATCGTCTTGAAGAGTTCGTCCATTCAATTCAATGACACCTTTATGCGGTTTCATGAGCCCGATGATATGGCGAATGGTTGTGCTTTTCCCCGCCCCGTTTAAGCCGATGAGACCGACGATTTGATTTCTTTCTAATTCAAATGAGATATTTTTTAGAACGGGATTCTTCGTATATCCACCCGTTACATCTTTTACAGTGAGAAGGGACATGAATTCGTTCCTTTCTTTCTTTTTTCTTTATAGTAACAAAAACGAAAGGTAATTTGAAATGTTTACCTTAATCGCGGCATGAATAAAAAATAGGCACTTTGGTCATCATAATGTATGTAGAAGAAATGAACTTGATGACCAATAAGTAAATGAGGTGTTTGTTAAAGGCAAAGAACCGCATGACAAGTTGGTTTTTCATCTAAAAACCTTAGCTTCTGTTTTGCTTCACTGATTCTTGATTTTTGTGTCCTATACAATATGTATACGACAAACCAAAACGTCAAATGAGGTGTTTACGGCAGAAATAGCAGGCATACGAATTCTTTATTTCAGTAAATAGAGAATTCAAAAGGCATATCGAATGAAAGCATCAGCATTTCTTCTGCAGGAGCAGGATGAGCGACCAAAGGAGTTCGCTTGTCCTGTTTTCTTTTTTGCTTCTTTTTGTGATACGATGAAGGAAAATGAATGAGGAGTGACATGACGTGAGCGATTGTATTTTTTGCAAGATTATTGATGGAGACATTCCATGTGCAAAAGTATATGAAGACGAGCATGTATTGGCTTTTCTAGATATTAGCCAAGTAACAAAAGGACATACCCTTGTAATCCCGAAAATACATAAAGAAAATATCTACGAGATGACACCAGAAGTGTCTAATCACTACTTCCAAGCGATTCCGAAAATTGCAAGAGCAATCAAACAGGAATTTGAACCAATTGGGTTAAACCTTCTAAACAACAACGGCGAAAAAGCCGGACAATCTGTGTTCCATTACCATATGCATATCATTCCGCGCTACGGAAAAGGCGATGGCTTTGGTGCTGTATGGAAATCACATCAAGAGCAATACACGTCAGAGGATTTAAAAGATATTTCTTCTGCCATCCACACGCGGCTTACCTCATCTTAATAGATGAGGTTTTTCTTATTTCTGCCCCTTTTTATCGCTTTCAACTCTTAATAGTAAGATATTTAAAACGATTCAAATTTTTCGTCCAATTGCTTCAAATTTGTGATAGGATGGTTTTATCTTTTGATCCATTAACGCGAGAAATAGGGAGAGATTGTGATGAAGCGAACGACGAATTTTAATGCTGGTCCGGCGGCACTGCCGCTAGAAGTGCTTCAAAAAGCACAGGAAGAACTTGTTGATTTTAAACAAACTGGGATGTCTGTGATGGAGCTGTCTCATCGCAGCGGTGAATATGAAGAAGTCCACAATAAGGCAAAAGCACTGTTGGTGGAACTGATGGACATTCCTGAAGATTACGAAGTCCTCTTTTTACAGGGCGGAGCTAGTCTTCAATTTGCGATGATTCCTATGAACTTCTTACATGAAGGCGAAACGGCTCATTTCATTCAAACAGGCGCTTGGTCAGAAAAAGCATTATCAGAAGCACAAGGGTTTGGTGAAACATCTGTGTTTGCTTCAAGTGAAGACGACAACTACTCGTATATTCCAGAAGTAGATGCCTCCGGTTTAACAGATGGCGCTTATTTACACATCACATCAAACAATACGATCTTCGGCACTCAGTGGAAAACGTTCCCTGGTACATCATTACCGCTTATTGCAGATATGTCCAGTGATATTCTCAGCAAAAAAATCGATGTTTCTCAATTTGATTTCATTTATGCTGGGGCACAAAAAAACTTAGGGCCTTCTGGTATCACGATTGTGATCGCGCGCAAACGTTTATTAGAGAAAGAGAAAAGCAGCACACCGAAAATATTAAAATATTCAACACACGCAAAAGCCAACTCTCTTTATCACACACCACCGACTTTTGCGATTTATATGCTGTCTCTTGTCCTTGAGCATGTCAAACAGGCTGGCGGCGTAGAAGCAGCGGAAAAACGCAATGAACAAAAAGCAGGCATTCTCTACGACACAATTGATCAAAGCGGCGGTTTTTACAAAGGACACGCACGCACTGACAGCCGTTCGCATATGAATGTCACGTTTACCCTTCGTGATGATGCGCTCACTGCTTCCTTTGTAGAGAAAGCAAAGCAGGAACAAATGGTTGGACTTGCCGGTCACCGTTCTGTCGGTGGATGCAGAGCATCTATTTACAATGCGGTATCGATTGAAGAATGCCAAAAGCTTGCGGACTTTATGAAAAAGTTCCAGCAAGAAAATGAGTAAAAAAGCTTTTCTATAGAGAAATAAATTTGTTATAATAACGAGAAATATAAAGTGATGACTCTTGCAATAAATGATGAGCCATATTATTGAAGAGTCCTAAGAGCTTAGCAGAGGAGAGCATAGAAATGAAAACAAAAGAATTAGTGATTATGTCATTGCTTGCAGCAATGGGAGCTGTTTTGCATACGATTTTCCCGCCCATCTTTTTCGGAATGAAACCTGATATGATGCTGGTCATGATGTTTTTAAGCATCATCCTTTTCCCAAAGGTACAGCATGTAGTGGTTATTGCCCTAGTGACTGGCGTCATTTCTGCATTAACAACGGGTTTCCCAGGCGGACAAATTCCAAATATGATTGATAAACCAGTGACAGCCTTTATCTTCCTAGCCCTTTTCTTATCTTGCTTGAAGATAAAGAACAAAGTGGTGCTGACCGCTGTGTTAACTGCGATTGGAACCATCGTATCCGGCGTGATTTTCCTATCTGCCGCTTTACTGATTACTGGACTGCCAGCTGCATTACCGGCACTTCTTGTGGGCGTTGTCCTTCCAGCAGCCGTGATTAATACCATTGCCATGGTATTTGTCTTCCCAATTGCTCAGTCCATTCTAAGGCGTGCAAGAATGATAGAAGTTGCTTAACGAATAATCGAACCTCTTCATAATAGATGAAGAGGTTTTTTCATGCTTTTATAAAAGAAAAAGGGTCAGCAGCAAAATGAGGAGCGAAATCCCTGCACCTGCCGCACACACAAGTGCTTTTTGCTTTAATACATGTTTTGGCGGATAAGACCCTGCATACCCCAGCTGTCTTGCATAATGAATAGAACCACCTGTAAAAACGACACCGATACACGTAAAAACGAACAGAAAGACAGACAACCTTCTCCCCTCCCTTTTCTTCAAAAGTATGCTAAAATAAAGCAAGCTATGTATGGAAGTTCAATGAAGCTGATCGTCAGCTCAGAGAGAACATGCGAATGTGTAAAATTTGACTAGAGGTGATTTGAATGGCTAGTGGACGTTCTTTATTAACAGGATTATTTGTAGGCGGTCTCCTCGGAGGTGCGGCAGTGCTCCTGACGACTCCCTCTTCTGGCAGAGATGTGCGCGGAAAGATGAAAGACGGCTATGACAAATTCGAAGATACGCTGACAAGATTAAAAAGAGATGGACAAGCTTTAAAAGAGCAAATTGTTGAAACAGCAAAAGAAAGCGCAGAGGTCATTAAAGAAGTCGGAACTGAATTACAAGCATCGATTCAGCAATGGCGCGAAGAAATCAAACCTCACCAGCAGGACTTGCAAAAGGAAATTCAGGAAATTGAGGAAAAGCTCAAACAACTGGAGAAAACCTTACAAAACTAATATACTCACGAAAAAATATTCGTTTACAAAAGTGTGCGGGGTGCGTATCCCGCACTTTTTTTGTTGAAAAAAGGTTATTTTGTCAATGTTTTTCATGAGTTTTAAAAATTCTTGAATTTTCAGCTTTATTAATCTTTATTTTATTGGCATAATAGAATTACAAGAAAAAGAGAAGTAGGTGAAATGGATGAATCATTCGGAACAGCCTTTCGATGTAAAAGAAGCACTTTTATTCAGTCAAAGAATGGCCCAATTGAGCAAAGCTCTTTGGAAATCCATTGAAAAGGACTGGCAGCAGTGGATCAAACCGTATAACCTAAATATCAATGAACATCATATTTTGTGGATTGCGTATCAATTAAAAGGAGCTTCAATATCAGAAATTGCAAAGTTTGGCGTCATGCATGTATCAACGGCGTTTAACTTCTCCAAGAAACTGGAGGAACGAGGATTTTTAAAATTTTCTAAAAAGTTAAACGATAAACGCAATACGTATATTGAGCTAACGCCAAAAGGCGAAGAGACATTCCATAAACTACTTGAAGATTATGACCCGGCACGAACTGGTATTGTCAAAGGCGCACAGCCGCTTCATGACATTTACGGAAAGTTCCCTGAGATTTTAGAAATGATGTGTATTATCCGAAACATCTATGGTGAGGATTTCATGGAGATTTTTGAGAAATCGTTTTCAAACATTGAGAAGGACTTTTTGAATGAGCGAGGAAAAGTCACGAAAAAGCCTGAGGAACTTGAAGACTCAGCTGATGCAGCAGAAAAAGCGGCTAAAGCAAATCAAATTGTTTAATGATCTTTATAAATTCATCCATTAACGGCTGAAACAGCCCTTGATCATGCAATGCAAATATCGTCTCATGCACATCCAGCTTTTCAATTAACTGTCCTGCAAAAAGCGCAAGCATATCGTCAAACATGACGTAGCCTTGTGCTTTTTGCTTGTCCATTTCCTCTGAAAGCTCAGCACAAATACGCTCAATTTCCTTCGCCTCTTCTTTCGATACCCGCTGCCTGATCAATAATGCATAATATGGATAACGGCTCATATCGGTCGCCGTCAGCAAAAGTTCCATATAATATTCGAGCTGGCTCATTCGTTCCTCAATACTCATGTACGTTCCCTCTTTCTCTTAGTCTTTCTATTTTAGCCGAAATTACTCATTGACGAAAGAGACGAACCTCCCTCTTCTGTCTTTTTTTCTTGAAAAACCCAAAGTTTCCTCTCTTTATTCCATATGAAGGCAACATTTTATTTTTTTTCACCAAAACCATTGATTTTTATCCTCAGGAAGAGTAAATTATCTTGAGATATTCAATTAGTTTTTTAAGATTGGAAGGATGAAAAATGAATTGTTGGAAGACCATTAATCTTGAAAAGGATTATGGTTATACGAGACTGCTGATTTCAGCCATAAGTCTTGCTATACTTTTTTTCATTATGGCTTTTTTATGTTTTCAACTGACTCATCCTGAAACGAGACTAAGCAGCCACAACGCACCGCTTTTTGCTGTGCTTTTACTTGTGACATTGCTTGTCCACCGTGTGGTTCACTTGATCCCAGTGATGAAAAACAAGAAAAAAATGACGCTATTTAAACGAAATTGCTGGAAGCGTGTGCCAAAGAAAGTAATGCTTTATTCACTTCTCAGTCCATTTTGTTTGATTTCACTGCTTTACTTTGTGTTAGGCGTGGCGTTTCCAATGTATGCACACTATTTTATCATCATCGCAAGTATTCATGCAGGCTATTGTTTGCCTGACTTTTTATTTGCATGGAAACTGCTCAAAGCACCTAAATCCTGCATCATCGATCAAGCCCAAGACGAGTTTGATATTTTAGTTGACCAAACTTCCTCATCATGAGGTTTTTAAAGCCAACTTCTATCTTTTTCATAAAAAATTTGGTAATGTAGTATGGGAATAGCATAGAGAGGGGGGATCTCCGATAGTTTTATTTTACTTCATCGTCTTTGCCGCGTTTATTGTGTATTCAATAAACAGGCTTACTAATACATTATGCCTTGTCAGAGAGATTCCTGAAGAACGGCAAGATAAGGTGTTTCGCTTTATCAATGTATCGATACTGATCTTACTGATCTCATCATTTGTTGAAATTACCATTTCTATTTAAGATCAAAGCAAAAGCTGCCAGTTTGAGGGCAGCTTTTTGTGTATATTGATTGATTAGCAAATCCAAGATGCACCGATAATGATCAATAAGATGAATAACACGACGACTAGTGCAAAACCGCCAGCAAAGACTTCTCCTCCCATGTAAAAACACCTCCTGCCAGTTCTTGCTCTGTTCTAAGCTCAGTGTATGCAAAAAAAATGAAAACGTTTAGGCACCTGTCATCGTTTGAAAAAAGAACCGCCCGCACGCATGGCAGGACGGCTCCTTTCTGTCACAGCGATTTAATTAGTAAAGATATGCTGCACCAACGATGATCAGCAAAATGAATAGCACGACCAATAAAGCAAACCCATTAGAATATCCTGCTCCCATATAATTCAGCCTCCTTTTTGTGATCACTATATGTGTATGTCGCGCGCAAATTTTTGACTAGACGAATGCCCTCCCATTTGCATTTCTTTTTACAGCGTGTCACAATATGTTATGATACAAGCAATGATAAATAAATTGGAAAGATTAGGAGTGTTTTTTGAATGAAAAAAATGGCTTTAGCAGCTGTAACAGCAGTTAGTGTTTTAACTCTTGGCGCATGCAGTAGCGATGATAAAGATGTCATCGCAACAACAAAATCAGGAGATGTCACAAAAGAAGAGCTTTATACAACTCTTAAGAAACAAGCAGGTGGAGATGCTTTAAATCTACTTGTTCAACAAAAGGTTCTTGCTGACAAATACAAAGTATCTGATAAAGAAATTGATAAGAAAATGGAAGAATATAAAAAGACACTTGGTGAAGATCGTTTAAAACAACTTCAAGATGAATTCGGAAAAGATTACATCAAAGATCAAGTGAAATATGAGCTGCTGACTCAAAAGGCTGCCAAAGCTAACATCAAAATCACTGATAAAGAAGTAAAAGCGTATTACGATGACCTAAAAGGGAAAATCCGCGCAAGCCACATTTTAGTAGCTGATAAGAAAACAGCTGACGAAGTGGAAAAGAAATTAGATAAAGGTGAAAAATGGGATGCCGTTGTGTCTGAATATTCAACTGATACCGCTTCAGCAGCACAAGGCGGCGATGTAGGCTGGTTCGCAAAAGAAGGCCAAATGGACGAGAACTTCAGTAAAGCTGCTTTCAAACTAAAAGTGAATGAAATCAGCAAACCAGTGAAATCACAATTCGGCTACCATATCATTAAAAAGACCGAAGAACGCGGTAAATACGATGACATGAAAGCAGACTTGAAAAAAGAACTGCTTAATCAAAAACAAGCAGACACAAATGAAATCCAAACGATCTTAAACAAATTGGTGAAAGATGCCGATGTGAAAGTAAAAGATAAAGAACTTGAAAACACATTCAAAGAAAAGTCTCAACAACCCGCACAAAATCAACAACCTCAACAAAACCAGTAATCACAAAAAACCCCTCTGCCGTGCTCGTGCAGAGGGGTTTTTATATGACCTGATTAAGCAATCGAGTCTTCATGTGCCGCCGTATCATGTGATCTTTTCACTTGCTGATCCTGACGTCTACGCTCTCTTTCTTGTTCCATTCGCTCGATAAAAATTTCTCCTTCCTTTTCAATAAAGGATTGATCAATCTCTTGCTCCTCTTTGGCCGTTGTCATTAATTTATACGCACAGAAAATAATGCCAATGATACATGCATACACCCACCATGGAAAAAACAACATTTTTTCATCGCCTCCTTTTTTCAGAACAGCTCTCTCTTCCTTTGTGTTACATGCTTATGCGAAAAGAAGACAAGTTATGAAAAAAACGCCCGCAATAAACGGACGTTTTGACATGGTTATTCGTGATGAAAGGTTGGTTTATAAAATGAACGATTCTCTAGCGCAAAAATACGTTCTGTATATTCTCCTGGCTTCACATGCTCAAGCGCACGATCCATCATATTCATCTTCGCATCTAAATTATCAATATAGTGGAGTATTTCGGCTTCCTTCACCATTGGTGGTTTCGGGCTGCCCCACTCTCCTTTTCCGTGATGACTCAGTACTAAGTGCTGTAAAATCAGAATTTCTTCTGAATCAATGCCAAGCTCTTCTGCAGCTTTCGCAATTTCTGTCACCATAATCGAAATATGACCAATTAAATTCCCTTCCACCGTATAGGTGGTTGAGACTGGGCCCGAAAGCTCTTTGACTTTCCCTAAATCATGAAGAATGATGCCTGAATATAAAAGATCTCGATCTAATGATGGATATAGGTCAACAATTGATTTAGCCAAATGCAGCATGGACACCACGTGATAAGCAAGACCAGAGACAAATTCGTGATGGTTTTTTGTCGCTGCTGGATAGTCAGCGAATTCCTGTCCATATTTTTTCAGCAAATGCCTTGTAACACGCTGTATATTAGGGTTTTTCATATCAAAGATATATTGCATAATCGTATCCATCATATCATGTTTTGGAATAGGAGCTGTTTCGAGAAAATCATCAATTCGAATTTGCTCATTTTCAGCAACAGGGCGTATATTCCTAAGTTTCAGCTGATTCCTCCCGCGATAATGATGAATATCGCCTACTACCTTCACAATGGTTTGCGCGGCATAGGTTTGTTCATCATTCTGCTTTGCATCCCATAGTTTCGCCTCAATATCTCCACTTTGATCTTGAAGAATTAACGTTAAAAATGGTTTGCCATTACTCGCAATCCCTTTAGTAGATGATTTAATTAATAAATGCAGGTCAACTTGTTCGCCGACATCATAGGTCATGATCCCTTTAGCCATTCAATAAAAGCTCCTTCCATGTTTCTGCTCATATAAGTATAACATAAGTCATTATTTGTCAATCATTCAACTGCTAAACTCGTAATCTGTCCATCTTCTGCTGCTTGCTTCATATGCTCATGACAGGTGAAATAAAACAGCTGTGTTTCAAAACGTGTGAGCTCGTTCATCATCTCCAGCACTCTTCCTAGACGAACGTGATCGAAATGAACGAAGCTGTCATCCATCATAAACGGAAGCTGACAATCTTGCTGATGAGACAAAGCGAGCGCAAAACGAATCGCCAGATAGATCTGTTCACACGTTGCCTGTGAAAGCTCCTCTGGACGGAATATTCGTCCATCCATTCTTTTCACCATCAGCAAGTCATCTTCAGGTGAAAATAAAATCGCTTCATAACGATCATTTGTTAACGGCTGAATAAAACTTGAGGCTGTTTGAAGCAATGCAGGCAGCCTTGTTTCTTTATGCTCATTCAATTTTTCTCGTATGACGGAGCGGACAAGCTGAATTGCCGCCCATTTTTTTGCGAGGTGCTTCGCATGCTCCTGCTCTGCGGCAAGCTGATGAGTCAAATCAGACACCGTTCCAGAAGCTTCTATTTGCCGGATTTCCACCGCTAGTTCTGCTAAACGTTTTTCCATATTCTCCGCATTCAATTGAACGTCATGAAGGTGCTGCTTTGCTTCTGCACACTCCTCTTCAAGGAGAGGTAATCCTTTGCGAACAATCCATTCCTCCTCATCAAAACAACCGCTTCTATGAAGCTCTTGATTCAGCTGCTGCAAATGGGAAAGCCGTTCCCGGTATTCTTTAGATAGATGAGAAAGCACTTGGTAATCTTCTTTGGACTCTGCTTCTACTTGACGAAAAAGCTCGTCAGTTTGTTTTTCGTAATATTGAATTTCCCCTTCTAGTGTCGTGAGCTGCTGGATCGCATGTTGAATGGATACGTACAATGTCTGGCGTTCTTTTTCTCTTCTCGCCTCATCTTTCAATATCTCTTGAAAAGCTGAGATATTCTCCTGAATGGTTCCTTCCTTTTTTTGAAGGATACTCCTTAACGCTGAAACCCTGCGCTCATAAATCGATTGCTGATCGGAAAGCACGCCTATTTCACGATGAAGCTCCTCATATGCCGCTGTATTCATTTTTAATTGTTTTAGGATATGGAAGGCCTCTACTAGGAAAGTAAGCTCAGACGACAAGCCAAGCTGTCTCTTCTTTTCCTCTACTTGCTGCTGGACAGGTTCCAGCTCTAGCTCCCAGTCTTCATATTGCCGGATGATTCTTTCGTACAGAAGCTCCTTCTGCCTCATAAGTGTTTCAGCTGAAGCTGCCTGCACTTGAAATGAATCAAAGGCCCCTTCGCCGCTTCTTTGTTTCATCGGGCTCATTTGACTGAATGGGTAAATGAGAAAGAAGAGAAAAACAGAAAATCCCGCAAACAAGAGCGTGATCCACCACTCTGTTAAAAAGAATAGAACAAGCAGAAGCACCACATCAAATGCGATCAAGCCTCGGAATAACAACGCCCGGGAATGAATCGGTTTCTTTTTCGATCTTGTCCCCTTCGCATCGTCTTCTGCTCCGTGCTGTCTGACTTGCTGTTCCTTTAATCCTTTTAGAGCGGCTTCTGCTTCGTCCAGCTCATGTCTTGCGTGATCAAATCGTTCATCTAACTGCGCTTTTCTATCCATGAGACGAACGTATTGAGTGACAGTCTCCTTTAATTCCCACTCAAATTCAAGCGAATCGTCGATTTGTTCGAACTTTATCGGGTACTCCCACTTTAGCTTTGCTACCGCTTCGTCTATTTTTTGTTTCAATGAATCACGGTTTGCTCGACACTCTGCTATGCGCTTTTTCACAAGCTCAGCATCAGATGCTTCATCTACGACTCGTTTCATCTCCATTATGGTATCCTTGTCATAGAGCGGTTGAACTTGTACAAGTGAGGTTTGCAAATGGTCTAACTTCTGCTTCAGTGCAGTCAATTGAGCCTTTTTCGGGTGAAGGTGTGATTCTAGTTTATCCAGCTCATGCTCTGTTTCTGCTCTAAAACGTTTGACTCGGTCTGGATAGCGGGCTAATCCCTTTTTTAATTCCACTTTTCTCTCGATCATGGGATAAACTTGAATGGATTCAGCCAGTTTCTGAATGTGTTCCTCAGCTTGCTTCATTTCATTTTGAAGCATTTCGATCGTCTCCGTTAATTCAGATTGCTCCCGTTTCTTTTCGGTATAACGGCCTTCTACCAATTTGGCTTGTTTCAGCTGACCTGTCAGCTCTTTTAAACGATCAAGCTGCTGATTTAATTCCGGCTTGCGTCCATTTGGTTTAAACAGCTGCTCCTGCTGCTTTAGCAGCCTGCTATCCATCTTGGTGGCTGCATCCGAGCCAAATAAACTTGAGAAAAGTAGAAATTCGCCTATTTGGTCCTGGTTTAAGGCTTGGACATTTTGCAGTCCAAACACATCAAATGAATAGATTGATTGATATAACCTGCGATCCGTTCCCTTTAAAAGTGTCTGTAGAAAAACTTCGTCTTTCACTTCACCATTCGGTAAAAACACCTGCGCTTGACCACCTCGATCGGACGTTCTTTCAATATGAATAACGCCTAACTCGTCATCTTGGCAAGTGAGGGAACCACCATAAAAAGAACCCTGTTTCGTCTTGTACATCTTGTTTTTCGGAAAACCAAATAACATCGATTCAATAAACGTTTTCAATGTCGTTTTCCCCGATTCATTCAGGCCGTAAACTAGCTGAAAACCGTCATCAGAAAAGTGAAAGGTCCGATTTGAAAATTTCCCGAAATGGGCGATATGGAGTGAACGTATTTTCATTGTGCCTCTCCTTTTCTCATAATTGCTTTAGCTGTTCTGTCAGCAGCCTTTGTGCTTCTTCTTTTATATCCACTTCATCCTCTTTTGTGAGAGCTTTTCCTGATTTTCTATAGGTTGGGTGACGCTTGATCGGTGATAACAGCTCTTCATATGCCTCAAACTGTGAAATTTCAGCAGTGAGTTCCTTCAAAAAAGAATCTTCTAAATAGATCACATCCTCGTTTGTTCGGCAGTCAATCGATATCACCCAAACGAATACCTCTTCATCTTCTTCCTGTTCATGAAGAACGGTCAACAGCTCCTCAAGAACCTCAAGCTGAGTACGCTCAAAGTAAGGAGGAGCATCACCCGTCAATTCAATTTTCACAAAATGAGGGACGCCCTCCTCTTTCAGCTCACTGATTTTGCTATCCACAAGTGTCACAAGATCCGTCATATGAACCGTTTCTGTCATGTCTATTGCAAGTGTCTCAAACATCACATCCGCACAGCTAATAAATTCCGCTGTCTCAGAATCCTCGGAGAGTTGAATAACGTAACAGCCTTTCTCTCCTGTTTCTTTTATATGTCTGCCCTGCATGTTACCAGGGTAAATAATCAACGGGTCTTCATGCAGAAGGGCTCTCTTATGTATATGTCCAAGCGCCCAATAATCGAAATCCCGTGAAAGAAGCTGCTCAAGCTGAAATGGTGCATACGCATCATGCCCTTCTTGTCCGGCTAATGTACCGTGAAGCATCGCAATGTGATAGGCAGCATCTGTCGTTTTGACATAATGAGATGTCATATTTTCATAGACAGCCCGCTCTTTGTAGCTAAACCCATAAATACTTGCAACAAGCTGCCCCCCTCTATAGTAGGATTGCTCACTTGGTGTACTGCTTGAAAAAACGTGCACATTCTCAGGCCACTCAATCGGTGTCCATTCACCGCCTAAATGATCATGATTACCATAAATAATAAAGACGTCAATCCCTTGAGTTTGCAGTCTTAGAAACTGATTTCTTAAAAACAGCTGTGCTTTCAGACTGCGATTTGATTCGTCAAATAAATCTCCGCTCAGCAGCACAAAGTCTACTGATCGAGCAATGGCGAGATCAAACATATTCTTCGCACTTTGAAATGTACTTTCTTTGAGCCGCTTAAATGGTAAGCTAGGGATATTCGACATTCCTGCAAATGGACTGTCTAAATGTAAATCTGCGGCATGAATAAAGGTAAGCTTAGTCAAACGTCTATCTCCTTGTCCGATACTGTCATTGTCCATATTTTATCATGCCATTTTTACGAATGCACGTTCTATCGCTTTCATTCTAAAAAACACATTTTTAACAGTTAAAAAAGAGGTTTTGTCTTATTCATTGTTTAATTACATAGAAAAGCAGAGGAAAGGGAGATGAGGAATGGAGAAGACATACTTTTTAACTGTATTTGACCGGTCGGGTGAGACCTTATTAAATGAAAAAATCACAACGGATAGTGATGAAAAGGCAAAGGAATTAGGGCGCCATCGCTTAATCGAACAGCAATACACGAAGCATTCCCACCGGCTCGTTGATGATGCAGGCAAGCTTCTTTTATTTGAACGTTAAAAAAACCGGCATTCGCCGGTCTCACATTCGTTTATACGTTCTGAAACACAGGTCGTCTTTTTTCTAAAAAGGCCTGAATGCCTTCCTTATGATCATGACTTTGCCTCAGTCTTGCCTGTGCTGCCCTCTCCTTTTGAAGAACGGCTAGCAGCTCAGGTTCTGACTGCTGAAAATAGATCAGCTTTGTTTCGACAAATGCTTGAAGCGGCATGTTCATAAACGGCTTCACACATACTTTTTGATACGCATCGACTTCATCCTGAAACACCCCGTCTGCAAGGCGCAGTTTTAACGCTTCTTCAGCCGGCAGCTTTTGTCCGCTCCAAATCAATTGTTTCGCGGTTTGTTCACTGACTCTTTTTGTGAGAAAAAAATGCCCTCCGCCATCTGGAATTAATCCTACTCCATTAAAATTCATGGCGAGCTGTGCATCCTGATGCATAAACAAGTAGTCACAGCTTAAAGCAAAGCTAAAAGCAAGGCCTGCCGCTGACCCGTGGACAAGGGCAATCGTCACTTTTTTCATACCGGCTAGAGAAAGTGTAATTCCCTCGATCAAATCCATCACACGATGGAAATCTTCTTCACTTTCCTGCTTAAGCATCATGCCAATATCTCCGCCTGCAGAAAACCCTTTCCCCGCTCCCTTGATCACAACGACTTTTGCACTGCTTTCTTCCGCTGCATCACATGCCTCTTTGAATTCAGCAAACATGTCCACATGAAATGAATTATAAGCATCAGGCCTGTTGAAAACGATTTCAAAAATATCCCCGTTTAACTGACAATTGATATATGTCATCATCCATCCCCCTTTTCTTTTAAACTCATGACTTAATTCCATTTCAACCCGAATAATTCCTTTTCCTCTGCATGAAAAATTTCAAGATCAATTGATACTAAAATAAGCATAATTGTTGAAACAAGAAATATATTTTTATATAGTAAATGAAGAAAGAAATGATTTTGAAAGGGGGAGGATGATTGATAAGGTGTTCCATATTCATATTGGTTAGTTTCATCGTCATGTTTTCTCCTTTTTCAAATGTCGTTTTTGCTCCACAGGCAGAAGCGAGTGCACCTAGTCTTATTTCTCCATCCATCTACGATGAAGAAATTCAAGCTGTGAAGACACCTCCATTTTCAAAAAAACATGCCTTCTCTATTCTGTTAAAGAACAGATTATCACTGGCTGATTCAAAGGTTTTTCTACTCAAGCCTGCTCCATCAGCTGCGTTATCCATTGATCTATGTTTTTTGGAAATGAAGTGTGCGATCCCCATTATGTGTCAATCAAATTACCTCTACTGATTCATTTTATTTCATCCGTATTACTATATGAAAAACACAACCTATCATATTCGGAGGGATAAAATGAATATTAAAGAAAATGATCTTCCTGGGATCGGAAAGAAATTTGAAATTGAAACGAGAAATAGAGAAAAAATGACGATAGTGATTCATGATGATGGCAGACGGGAGATTTATCGTTTTGACGATGATGATCCAGATGAAGTGCTGTCCACCATTTCTCTCGATGATACTGAATCAAGGCAAATCGCTGCGATTATCGGCGGCATGGTGTATAAACCGCAGGCACTTGAAACCATTGAAATGGCCTTCAATGACTTGATGATTGAATGGTTTAAGGTGGAAAAAGGCGCAAAAGCGGTTGGACATACACTCGGTGATTTAGATGTGCGACAAAACTATGAAGTCACCGTCATTGCGATCATTAAACATACAAATGAAAAATTACTGAACCCTGGTGCCGATTCGATTATTGAAGCAAATGATACGATGGTCATTTCAGGCGAAAGAAAACACTTAAAGCGATTGATACGTGATTTTCTTTCTAGAGGGGGAGAGTGATGAATGGATCATTTAGTCTTTGAAGTTGGGACGGCGCTGATTCTCATCGCCATCGCCAGCTTAATCGCCAATAAAATGAAATTCTCTATCATCCCTTTTCTCATTGTCCTCGGTATGATCGTTGGGCCGCATGCTCCAACCATCGGGATCATTGATCTAAAATTTATCGAAAGCACCGAAATTATTTCGTTTTTTGGCAGAATGGGCGTCTTGTTCCTTCTTTTCTATCTTGGACTTGAGTTCTCTGTCGGAAAGCTTATTAAATCGGGCAAATCCATTGCTGTCGGCGGATCTATTTATATTTTGATTAACTTCAGCTTAGGACTGCTTTACGGTTTTATCACAGGGTTTGGGTTCCTTGAGGTTCTCATTATGGCAGGAGTTATCACGATTTCATCCAGTGCCATTGTGGCCAAAGTCCTTGTTGATTTGAAACGGACTGCGAACCCTGAAACTGAGTTAATTCTTGGGATCATTATGTTTGAGGATATTTTCCTCGCTGTTTATTTATCCGTCGTATCTGGTCTTGTCCTTGGAGATGCCACAACGGTTAGCGGTGCCTTATTATCCATTTTCATTGCTTTTGGTTATATGATGCTTTTCTTTATCATCGCACGTAAGCTGCCAAAACGATTAAACAAGTTGTTCGATATCCGTTCGAACGAAGTGTTCATCATTGTGATTTTTGCGGCTTTATTCTTTGTCGCTGGTTTCTCAGAGACAATCCATGTAGCAGAGGCCATTGGGGCACTCTTACTTGGTCTTGTTTTCTCAGAAACAGAGCACTCTGACCGCATCGAACATCTTGTGGTTCCATTTAGAGATTTCTTCGGGGCCATGTTCTTCTTCAGCTTCGGTCTCAGCATTGATCCATTTACATTAGGTGATGCCTTCTGGCTTGCGATCGGCGCTGTGATTCTCACCTTCATTGGGAACTTCACTGCTGGAATGTTCGCTGGAAGAAGAGCTGGATTTTCTCATAAAGCCTCTTCTAATATTGGATTAACCATCGTATCACGAGGAGAGTTTTCAATCATTGTAGCCGAGCTCGGTATTGCGGGCGGACTTGCCGCTACCTTGAAGCCATTTGCTGCATTGTACGTCTTAATCCTTGCGATTTTAGGACCGCTTGTGACGAAGGAATCTAAGCGAATTTATCAAATTCTGAACAAAATGTTCAAATGGCAAACAGAAAAACCAAAAGTGAAAAAAGAAACGACAATCTAATGAAAAAGGGCCCTATACTTGGGCCCTTTTTATCTCTTATTCAAATTGCTGAAAGGCTGTTTCTTGCTTGACTGGCGCTTCTTTGACCCCGCGAATGGTTTGAATCACTTTCTGATTGCGGTAGATGGATAGTTTTAAATTGGTCGCCGCTGTTCCATGAGAGTGATCTAAGTTCGTAAATGTAAAGAAATGATGCGGACGCTTGTCTTTGAACACAAGCCTGAAGTCTTCTGTCACTTTAAAATGCTCTTCACTTTCCCATTCAATTAAAGGTTCATACGCACTAAACCACGCCGGGATATTCGGAGTGTACCCTGTAGCCAATAGGGCACGATCAGCTGTTATGCTCTTTTCTTTCTTTAGCTGCCACTGCTTTAGGTGCAGCTTCAGGGACTGATTCTCCTCCACCTGAATCGCTTCAAGCTCGGTCATTGGCTGAATCACCACAGATGGCTCTTCACCTGTAACAGACCGATGATACAATTCCTGATAAATACGCGAGAGCGTCGATGCATCTATACCATTTCTTAATCCAGTCAGCCTAGGCAATGTGTTCATTCGTTCTTCATAAGGAAGCGAATGGAAATATTCGACGTACTTCGGTGTAAATAGCTCCTGGCCAAGCTCTGCCGTCTCCAGCTCTCTAAATTCACTAGATCGCGTAAACCACGAAAGCTGCTGTCCTTTCTTTTGATGCTGAAGCAGGTCTAAGAAGATTTCGGCTGCACTCTGCCCAGAGCCAATCACCGTCACCGACTCAGCTTCATGAAGTTCTTCCTGCTGGTCTAAATAACGGCTGCTATGTGTCACATATGGCAGTGCAGCATCAGGCACATCGACAGGAATCATCGGTTTGCTCCCTGTTCCAAGCACGACATGCTTTGCCCGATACTCAGAGAGCGATCCATCCTTCAATCGCCGGACTTTCACAAGATAACCACCTTGGCAGTCCGTCACTTCCTCTACCTTCATCCCAAATTGACAGCTATCTAATTCACCTGCGACCCATGATAAATACTCATTGAATTCTCTTCGCGGAATGTCAAACTGTTCAAATGTATAGAACCGGTGAAGTCTATTTGATTCATGTAAATAATTTAAAAATGTATACCTGCTCCTTGGATTCGCCATCGTCACAAGATCAGCTAAAAAGGAGACTTGTAAATCCGTTCCTTTGATCAGCATACCAGGATGCCACGCAAACTCGGACTCCTGTTCAAAAAAACAGCATGAAACATCTTCATACTCCTCTAACAAAGCCGCCAAACCTAAATTGGCGGGCCCAATCCCAATTCCGATCACATCAATCATATGTACACCTGCTTTAACTTTTTATCACTTATATACCCTTTTACAAATGAAAAAAACACTGCGTCACCGCAGTGTTTAAACGTGAGGAACAAATAATGACTCAAGAAATTCAATTTTCTCTTCGGTATAGTGTTCATAGCGGTCATTATACGATTTTGGATCTTTTGGATTGGCGTACTGCGTAATTTTTCCTGAACGCGGATCAATGAATTTACTAGCAGCACCGCATCCAATCCCTATAATTGTCTGCACTTCTTCCATAATAATGATATTATACAAACTTTCCTGCCCATCCAATGAATACCCGACATTTTCAAGGTTCCCTAAGATGTTTTTTTGTCTATATAAATAATAGGGATGATAGTCATGTGCTTTCGTCCAAGCGACCGCTTCATCCATCATACGTGTGATTTCTTCTCGGTCTGCTACTTGATATTTGTCCTTATTGCGCGTCATCTCAGAAGCTCTTTTAAAGGAGAGCGTATGCACGGTTAAAGATTCAGGCTTAAGTTCTTCAGTCTGCTGCAAGGAATGCTGGAATTCCTTTAGCCCTTCTCCCGGCAAACCAATAATTAAGTCCATATTAATATTATTCATGCCATACTGTCTTGATAAGTGATACTTTTCAATCGTTTCTTCTACACTATGGTGCCGGCCAATGGCTTTCAGTGTTTCATTCTCATACGATTGTGGATTGATGCTAATCCGGTCAATATGATATTGGTTTAGCACTTCTAGCTTATCAGGCGAAATCGTATCAGGACGCCCTGCTTCGACAGTCACTTCCCGTATATGTTTCACATCAGGGAACGAGCGATACATTTCTTCATACAGCAAATCCATTTCTTCCGCAGTGATACTCGTCGGCGTACCCCCGCCAAAATAAACAGTCGTCACTTTGATACCATGTTCTTTTAGCCAAGTACCGATTTTTTGCATCTCATAATGCAGACCAAACAAAAATGTTCCCACTCTTCCAGCTTGTCCTTTAATCGCATAAGCAGGGAACGTGCAATAAGCGCATTTTGTTGGGCAGAAAGGAATACCAATATAAATACTTACTTCCTGCTGAAGGTCATACAGGTCAGGAATCGCTTGAAGCTGACGGTCGACAATCTCCTGCATCAAATCGATTTTTTCATCATGAATCAAATAATCACGCTTTAGTGCGGCATGCGCACCTTCCTTTGTCATTCCTTCTCTCAGCATCTTATGGAGTAATTTTGTAGGACGTATCCCTGTGAGAATCCCCCACTTTTGCGTCATTCCTGTGTGCTCCTGAAGCAGATGTAAATAAACAGACAGCACTGTGTTTTTGATTTGTTTCCAGCGCTCCTTGTCATTCAAGCCCTCTGGGACGTCTCGCGAAAAACGACTAGTGATGTCTGATCCAGCGATATGGCCAGATGCTTCCACCGTTCCATTTTCTTCTTTCCAGCTAAACACCATGGTTAAGCCATCTTCCAATTCACCTGTATCAAACAGCACTTCACTATCTTCTTCAAATAAATTGGCTATATTGACAAGCGGGCGATGAAATCGTTCATCTGACAGCCCTTTAATTAAAATTCGCATCGTATCACCTTTATCTTCAAACTTGTTTCATTTTACAAAATCTATGTAGGAAAAGCAATGACTGGAACAGTTGAAGGCCCTGCCATTTCTTGATTGACAGGGCCTTCGTCTATATTATCGTTTAATATCGAATTGATGTAAAAATCCTTCTCTTTGCTGCATTCTAAAGTATTCTTTGATCATATAAGCGACTCCCTGTTCATCTTGCGAACGTGTCACCCAATCGGCTTTACGCTTAACAGAATGAGGGGCATTTCCCATTGCAACGCCTAAGCCAGCCAATTCGAGCATTGGGATGTCATCTGTCCCCTGTCCAATGACCACAGTATCTTCTAAAGTCAAACCTAATGCTGAGGTCAAAAGAGAAAGCCCCGCTTCTTTCGATACGCCTTTGCATACAATATTCATTTTCTCATCACTGATCCGAATGAGATCGACAGATGGAAAAGCTTGTTGAATGGTTCGGTGAATTTCAGGCTGAAGCTCTGCGGTTGAATATACTTCAATCACCGGTGTACTGACCGGTTCATCCATCAGCATATCACTTAGCGATTCAACAAATTGCACAGGATAGAAAATTGGATCAGACGGATGAATCAACGTCTTTCCCATCAGCTGTGACTGCGTTTTTTTCCGGTTGCCAATTGAGAATTTTTCATGCAGTAAGCGAACATTACAATCAAAGCTTTCAAGAATTTGCACAAGATTAAATGTTTTTTCTTCCGTTAATTTCTTCACATGAAGCGGCTCATCGAGTTTATTCGCGATAAATGCACCACTATGCGTCACAAGGGTTGAAGTTGGAATCTTCAACGCCTTGGCAATTTTTTGTGCGGAACGAAAATGCCGGTTGGTGACAAGCGTCACGTAAACCCCTTTTTTCTTCACGTATTCCACAGCTTCTTTTGTAGCGGAATGGATTTTTCCATTGGAACGAAGTAACGTTCCATCTATATTGAGTGCAAGTAGTTTTTTTGACACTGAGGCATCCCCCTTCTTGATGACTGTACTTACGATGAGGATATGCCCTAGCTTGGTGCTTTAGAACATGCAGTTGAAAGAGCTCTGTGTTATGAATCTTTTGTAAATAAAAAAAGCCTACCCCTAGGCTTTTTTTTTATGTATGGTTTGGATGCGTCACAATGAGGTGATGAAGCTCCCCATGATCCCCTTATCTTTCACACACCAAAGCATTGCTTATATCAGATCCCCTTATGCTTTGCGTTTCTCCCAGAAGCGCTTCTCTCTCGTTTGGCTAATCGCCGTAAATCCCAAGTGAAACGCACCCAATTGTCCCATGAGAGCGCTCATTTGAAAGCACTTTCAATATAAGTATTATCGCAGAATTTATGAGCTTAGACAACCTTTTTTTGAAAAGTTGGACAGGGAACATGTGAAATAAAAAAAGGGCGAATATCATCGCCCTTTTCATTCATTTTCTTCTGGATTCCCATAAAGCTCTTCAAGAGGCTTCATGATCACTTTATTTAATTCTCCGATGAGAACACTCACACGTTGTTCTGCTTCCATCAACTGAGAGATTTTATCGTGCTGTTGAACAAGTGCCACTGTTTTTTGAGCTTGCTCCACTTCTTCTTGTGTGATCTCTTGACCAGTCATTTGTTTTTGTTGAAGGTTTACTTGAATGTCTCGGAAGTTCTCGAACATTCTTTTAGAGGACTCATCCGCGTTTACCTCATCATAAAGATTTTTTAAAGTTGAATATTCTTCGCTATGACGCAGAGCTTTTTCAAGGTCATATGCAACATCATAAACATTTACAGACATGTTATGTCTCCTTTCTATCCGTTATCACCGATATGATCGGCGGACACCACTCCACTATAACAAACTATGGCTTTCGTTTCACATATATACAATGAATTCATCAAAATTTCTCTAGCTTGTCTTAAAATAGCGTGACAAAGATTGCTTGAATTGCGCCGATTAATCCGCCTAAAAAACCGCCTAAAAACGTGATCATTTTAAGTTCATTGTTGGAAATGCTAACCACAAGCTCCTCCATTTTTTTAAGCGGAAAATGTTCAATCTGCTCACGAATGATATCTTCAAATTTGAGCTTTGCGAGCAGTCCCTCTAAAGCATTCGATGCTGCTTTAATCCCCTTGTCGACAAGCACTGGTGCAAAGTGTGTTTTGAGATCAAGCGCTACTGCACTGACATAATATCCAACTGGCTTGTCTAATATCAGCTTTGTAGAGAAGTGTGAAAGCAATTGCTTTTTCACACTATAAGCAAGCTCCTTCACATTCCATTTTTCATCTAGCTCCTGAAGAGAAAACTGCTTCACCTTGTCCCATTCTTGAACAAGCAAATCTGATAAAAATCTTTTTGTTTCTGCGTTTCTTAAAAATTTGATGATTTCAGGATGTACCCGATCAATTAAGCTTGAATTCCCTAGAAACATTTGAACCATACTGCCAAGCATGCCTCGTTCCTTTAAGAAATCATCAATCATATTACCAAGCCTTGCTTTACCTTCCTCGCTTTCAAAATAATGAATGCCCCTCTTTAAAATATAATCAGCTGCATCTGGAATTTTTGAAGATATTTTGTTTTCCACATCTAGCGGAAGCAATTCAGATAAAGTTTGCTCATTATATTTTTCAAGCAGTGAATTGAGCTTCTGATCAGACCACTGATGGATCCATTCATCTGCTTTGACGTCAGCCTGTGATACGCCGACTCTTTCAAGCAAAGATAGCACTGTTATCTCCATTTCAGCGCCTTTGTCAATATATCGATGGACTGTATGCAAGATCTCTTGCTTTGCCTCCGATGATTCAAATCGCTTTTGAATTCCTTCTGGCGTGAGCAAATGCTCCATAACCATGACACCAACCTGCTTGGCTACTTCGTCTCTTCTTTTAGGAATGAGCCCTGGTGTAAAAGGAAGCTGTTTCCCGAATAAGTAATACGGCTTATAAGGGCGAAAAAGCATTTTAATTGCAAGATGGTTTGTCGCTGCTCCTATGACTGCGCCTATAACAATCATAAAGATAAACGTTGTGAATATATTCAAAGTCGTCATCTACCTTTCAAACAACACCCGATGTTTATTGGTTTAATCTATACGTATTATAGTTGTTGTCAAGTCCCCAAGCAAATGAAGCATGTTGCTAGACATATGATCAATCGATCTGTCGTAATGATAAAGGAGCGCAATCTTTATGTAAAATCATGAAAAAGTGTTTTTGTGCTGGTAAAAAAAGAAGTTGAAAAGAAGGTGTTTTTTTAATGACATCAACATTAGGTATTGTGAGCCTTTCTTCAAAGTATGAAGAGGCATTCACTCGTGGGTTAGCCAAAGCTGCCCCTTCTTATGGTTTAAAGGTTGTTCGTTTTACACCATTTGATTTAAAGCCGGCTTCAAATTTGATACAAGGTCAAACTTATACGAATGGTCAAGGATTTGCCGCAGCAGAATTTGAGATTCCTGACTTGATTTACGATCGATGCCTTTACAAGCATGACGCACAATCTAAAAAAGCAAAACCAATCATGGAATGGCTGAAAAAGTATCCGAAAACAGATTTTTTGAATACAGGTATTTCAAATAAAATGATGCTATTTGAGCAGCTCCGTCTTCTCCCTTCTTTACAGCCATATTTACCTGTCTGCTCATTATTAAAAGAGCCATCAGAACTTCTCAACATGGTAAGGAAAGACGGTTATTGTAAAATGCAGCCGCTCTCTCAACAGCATGCAGCATCTACTTACTTCATTTTCTTAAAAGACAACACTTTCACTGTTCAGCTAAGTCCCGAGCAAGTCATCACATTTTCGCGTCCATCAGATATAGAGCGCTGGTGCAAAAAGTACGTAGGCCGATATTTCCTTCAATTTTTTCAGACGAGTGATCAAAAAGACTTTTTATTCAATGAAATAAGGATTTTCCTTATGAAAGATTCACAAAATCAATGGAGTCGCATAGGGATTCACACAAAATCACCTACAGAAAATAGTCATTTAAACATTACACAAAAATCAGCTCCCATGATAGGCTTTGATCACTATCTAAACACATTGCAGCCGCACATCAAAGAGCTTCTTTTAGATGATATTGCATCCATTCAAGCATCTCTCCCAGCATATATAGATAAAACCTTCTCCCCTTGCTTTGAATTCGCTGTAGACTTACTCCATACAAGTGAAGGCAGGCTTTTCATATCAAATATAAGATCAAAGCCAGGGCGATCCGCTTTTTTAAAAGCTTATCCTGACAAGGAAGATCAATTGATTCGTACCATTCTTGCACATGCTCAATCGATGACGTCTCAACCGAAGGAGGTTTCTTATGAACAAAAATCGCTTCTTCATCGCCCCTCATCTCACAAGTGAAAAAACAGTTCATCTTCCCGCCCATTTTAAACAGCAGGATGCGATCTATTCTCTTGCTTTAGGATCCCGTTTAGTAGATGACTTCACCGTTTCCTATCATCAACATCCAAATAAAATTTTATTATCAGAAAATCTATATAGAAATTTACTAATTCCTTATCAATCAAAAGCTGATGTAATCGCCGTTGATCATACACTGTTTATAGGGCCGCTGCTTGGCATTTTCACAGCAGGTTTTGGGCAAAGCACGCAGCCACTAGGAACGAGATCAGACTTTTTTATCAAACTGCTGCACTCTTTCAGGCAGCATGCTGGATTTGCCTACCTTTTTGGTACACATTCTATTGATTGGGATAAAGGAATAGTAGAAGGATTGTTGTACCAACAGCAAACATGGGTTAAAAAACAGATGCCCCTGCCGTCAGTCATTTACGACCGTCTTCCAAATAGAAAGGCTGCTCAGTCGGCATTCATTCAAGAAACAAAGCGTAAACTCACACAAGACTATGATATTCCTTGGTTCAACCCTTATTTTTTCAATAAATGGGATATTCATGAACAACTGTTAACAGATGAAAAAACATGTCCTTTTCTTCCACATTCCATACAATTGGATCCGGTGGACGCTCTAAATAAAATAGAAACACTCCTCCATCTACATCAGGTCATATACGTAAAACCATCGAACGGAAGTCACGGCGACGGTATTTATCAATTAAAGAAGACGGCTCATGGAATCACTGTATGCTCAAATCACGGAAGCGCTGTTCCATATGACTCAATAGAGCATTTCGTGACCAAGCTCCGGAAAGATCACGCAATTCAAGACTTTATGGCTCAACAAGGCATTGCACTTCTTCAAATAGACAATCAACCAATGGATTTCAGAGTTCATACGAATAAAAATAAGTACGGCCATTGGACAGTCACGGCAGCAGCAGCAAAAGTCTCTGGCAATCACACAGTAACGACTCACCATTTACATGGTGGCTTAGTAAAAACACTTTATGATGTTTTTCCAGAAAAGAAGAAGCGTTTGAAAACTTTAGAGCAGCTTTCTTATACTGCCATCACGCTTAGTCAGGTGATAGATGAAAAAATGTCCGGCCATATTGGTGAAATCGGTTTTGATTTAGGCATTGATCAGACAGGAGCTATCTGGATGTTTGAAGCCAATTCTCGCCCTGGCCGCGAGATTTTCCAGCATGTTTCATTGCGAAACTCAGAAAGGCTGATTGGGAAAAGAATCATGGATTATGCATCTTATCTTTCACGAACGACCTCAACAACTACAGACCACACGAACGTCTACTAACTGTTTTTCGTTTTAAATTGATGGTGTTATGAAATCTATGCTTTTCCTATGCTCTTTTCATCAGATGAGATACAATAAAATCAAGTTCAAGGTTGTTTCCGTATTGTCGTGTTTATTTATTGTTTCATCAATAAAAGCAAGGAGGCAATGATGATATGATTTCTCATTTTCAATGGAAACCTCTCTTTAAGAAAGCACAGTTGCCAGGCTGGAAAATATCCTTTTTTCACAATGGTGCGCACTACGAAGGCATCTACCACAAAACAGGTGATATTGAATGGGGCTCTCAGCTTCCACCTCATGAAGTCGAACCAACCTTAAAAGAAGAAATCCACGAATTAATGCTATTCCATGTCTATGATTAAACTGTTTAAGGAGCTTCGCCATGTTAGAAAAATTAAAGCTTGTTTACGGAGAGTATATCATCAGCTCACCTACAAATGATCATCAAATTCTTTGGTATCAAACAGACGAAGGCGAATTATTTGGAGTAGACAAATCAGAGCTTACAGCGAGAGAAACACTTCTTCTCAATACTTTCCTTACACCAATTGATCTTTCTCATACAAAGCAGACTGAGGATGAACAAAAATGGTACAGCTATCTTTTTGATAACAAACCACTAACCGTTCAGCACCCCGTCCGTGTATATTATTTTAAAATGTCCCATCAAGCAGAACAAAGGCAGCAAATAAAAGAGGCTGTGGTTCACAGCCTCGAACATACTCATTTCATTTGGACAGGCGCTGATACAGCGATGCTGATTCAAACAAACGCTACATCAGAAAATGGTCAATTAGATCTGCTAAACGATTTGTCTCTAGCCATTACAAGTGACTTTTTAACAGACTCAGTCTTTTTACAAGGACAGCTCCATTTGCCAAATGAACATTTACAGAAGAAATTGTTAAATGAACAGCAGCTTTTCTTGGACCATGTGCAGCGAGGCAAGCTTAGATCAGGGATTTCCACATTTTATGAATGTCTGCCATCACTCATACGTTATGATGAATCCGCGCTCTCTCATGCTATTTCAGATGCTTTTAAAGAGGCGGTCTTTGATCGGGACGTTTACCGCACCCTCATGACCTATATGCAATGTAACTTAAATGCATCCAAGGCAGCAAAAGCTTTATATGTTCACAGAAACAGCCTTCAATATCGAATCGATAAATTTATTGAGCGCACAGGAATCGATATACGGCATTTTCCAGAAGCATCTGCTGTTTATTTTATGATGAATCTTCTCGACCTTTCATAACAATCAATGACATGAGCATCCTGCCCAAAAGTGAAAATGAGATGTTGTGCACGTTGTCCATTTACAGACGCTTCCCCATTTTATACACTTTATTTACAAGTAAAGCGCTTTCAATAAGAGGATGGGGAGGTTATCATCTATGGCTGAAATGATGCTCAATCAAATTTATAAAGTGTATGATAACAAGGTAACAGCAGTAGACAACTTTAATCTACATATAGAAGATAAAGAATTTATTGTGTTTGTTGGTCCATCTGGGTGCGGAAAATCAACAACCCTTCGCATGATTGCAGGACTTGAAGAGATTTCACAAGGGGATTTTCTGTTAGACGGAAAACGGATGAATGATGTAGCACCAAAAGACCGGGATATCGCAATGGTTTTCCAAAACTATGCTTTGTACCCTCACATGAATGTATACGATAATATGGCTTTTGGATTAAAGCTGCGGAAGTTCCCGAAATCAGAAATTGATGAGCGGGTTCGAAATGCTGCGAAAATATTGGGGCTTGAGCAATATTTAGACAGAAAACCAAAAGCTCTGTCTGGCGGTCAAAGACAACGCGTTGCACTTGGGAGAGCAATTGTGCGTGATGCAAAGGTCTTTCTTTTGGATGAGCCGCTTTCTAATTTAGATGCAAAACTTCGCGTTCAGATGCGTGCTGAAATATCTAAGCTTCATCAGCGTCTGCAAACGACATTTATCTATGTCACACATGATCAGACTGAAGCTATGACAATGGCTACTCGCCTTGTTGTGATGAAAGATGGCTTTATTCAGCAGGTTGGAGCGCCGAAGGATGTATATGAAAATCCAGAGAATGTATTTGTAGGCGGATTCATTGGCTCTCCTGCGATGAATTTTTTCACAGGAAAACTCTCTGACGGTGCTATTGCAGTTGGAAAAACGCATATTCGTGTACCAGAAGGAAAGATGAAGGTATTACGCAGCCAAGGTTATATCGGAAAAGATATCATCCTTGGTATCAGACCAGAAGATTTTCATGATGAACCCGTGTTTATAGAGGCATCTGAGGGCACAAAGATCGATGCCAGTGTAGAAGTTGCTGAATTAATGGGAGCAGAAACGATGCTTTACTCTTCTCTCGATGGTCAGTCTTTTATTGCACGTGTTGATTCTCGTACTGATGTTCAGGCTGGACAGTCTATCCCTCTTGCTATTGATATGAACAAGGCCCACTTCTTTGATTCGGATACAGAACTTCGCATTCGCTCTGCTGATTAAAGAGATCTAAGCAGCACCATCACTCATGATTGAGTGATGGTTTTTTTGCATGTTGAACAACATTTACCATGTTCTTTTCTCGTATGTTTTTTTCAGAAATCACCATAATACTTAGTACAAAGCAGTTACTGCATTGGGTTTCGCCAAGTGGCAAATGACTTGCTCATTTCGCTGGTGCGATTCCAGCAAACCCAACCAAAAACCAAATCATATACAAAAAGGAGATTCACATCATGGCAAATTCTAATAGTTCAAATCAATTACTAGTTCCTGGAGCAGAGCAAGCAATCGACCAAATGAAGTACGAAATCGCTTCTGAATTCGGTGTAAACCTTGGTGCAGAAACAACATCTCGCGCTAACGGATCAGTTGGTGGAGAAATCACTAAGCGTCTTGTATCTTACGCTCAACAACACATGGGTGGAACACAAGCTTAATTTCATATTTGGATCATAGAAGGCACCTCTTAAGGTGTCTTCTTTTTTTATTTTTATCCCTCACCAATCTCCTTTCCAGCTCATATCATGTAGTAGAAAGGAGCGGATCTTCATGGACATTATTTCCGGTATGAACTTTGAACTTCTACAATTTGTAGGGATCTCTCTATTATGTGAATATGCTCATAGTATTCGGTCCTTTCACCTTTATAAAAAAAGCATCACATAAAAGTTGTACCATTTTGGGTTCTTTTCACTTATAGTATGTAGTGGAGGGATCGAACAGATGAAAATAGCTCTTTTCGGTGCTCATGGACGTGTAGGACAAGCATTTCTTCGTTTCGTTCAAGTAGATGATCGTTACATAGTTCGTTCATTGATTCGGACAAACCGAGAAGAAATGCTTGCGGGTATGTTTCAAGTCACCGGCAATTCAAGAAATCGAGAAGATGTGCTTGAGACGATCAAAGGAGCAGATATTGTTGTGAGCTGTCTATCAACAGATGGTGATGATACATTATCTGTTTCAATGGAGCATATCGTACAAGCCATGAAGCAATCAAATACTTCAAGAATTATTACAATTGGTACGGCAGGTATTTTAAAGGCAAGGCAGCAGCCGGAGCTTTACCGTTTTGAAACAAATGAATCAAGGCGGACTACTTCCCGAGCAGCTAAAGAGCATGCCAAAGCGTTTGAAATCCTTCAATCGACTGATCTAGATTGGACCATTATTTGTCCAACCTATTTACCAGATGGAGAAGTGACACGGTCATATCGCTATGAGAAAGATTTTCTCCCTATAGATGGAAAGAAAATTTCAGTTGAAGATACCGCACACTTTTTATATCAGCAGTTAAATTCGAAGGAATTTGTACATCAACGCGTCGGCATTGCCTACTGATGATGCAGCTCGTGTAAACGATATAACTAGTAAAGGTCGAGGTCAAAAACGAATCCTCGACTTTTTATGCAAATAAAAAGAGCCTCATTCAAAGTGAATAGGCTCTTTTTTGTTATTCATCAGCTGTTTGCAACAGCACCCTTTTGCAGTTCGTACATTTGCGCATACAGCCCTTCTTGCTGCATGAGTTGATCATGACTGCCTCGCTCGACAATTTCACCTTTTTCTAATACCAAAATCATATCGGCTTTCTTAATGGTGGATAATCGGTGAGCAATGACAAAAGTCGTTCGTCCTTCTTTGACGACATCAAGCGCCCGCTGAATGATCGCTTCTGTTTCTGTATCAATGTTTGCGGTGGCTTCATCTAAAATTAAGATCGCTGGATCGTACGCTAATGCACGGGCAAATGAGATTAACTGACGTTCTCCTGAGGAAAGAGTACTTCCCTTTTCAACGACTGGTTCATCAAATCCTTTTGGCAGGTGCTTCAATAACTCTACTGCGCCTACTTGCTTTAATGATGATTCAATCGTTTCTCTTTTAATGTCTTCATTTCCTAAGCTGACATTGGATGCAATCGTTCCGGAAAATAAATACGGGTCTTGAAGCACAATGCCCATTTGTTTACGCAACGTTTGGCGTGACTGGTGATAAATGCTTTCCCCATCTATGAGAATGTCTCCTTGCTGAATGTCATAAAAACGCAGCAGCAAGTTCATGATCGAGCTTTTCCCAGAACCGGTATGCCCCACAAGTGCAACTGTTTGGCCTTTTTTGGCCTCGAACGTAATGTTCTTTAATACATTATTTCCTTCATTATAAGCAAAGGTGACATCTTGGAACTGAACGTGTCCCTCCATTTTCTTTTGAACAGGTTCTTCCACTGTTGTTCCTGGCTCATCCAATAATCGGAAAACCCTTTCCGATGAAACCCTTGCTAATTCCAATCTCGAGAACTGGTTCACAATGCCTGTAATCGGCTGAAATAATCGATTTAAATAATCGACAAACGCATAGAGCACACCAATTGACACAATGCCCGTCGCACTTAAGGACGCACCGCCAAAATACCAAATGAGTGCCACATATGCTAAATTCCGAAGCAGGTTAACCAAGTTATGCGACAGAAGTGAATTTAAATGCAGCATCTTTCGCTGATATCGAAAGTGATTGTTGTTCAGTTCATCAAATTCCTCTTTCGTCACTTTTTCATGACGAAACGCTTGAATAATGGTCATCCCTTGAATGGCTTCATTTAGCTTGGCATTGATGTCACTAATGATCGAACGAATGCGGTGGTTGTACACTGATGCAAACTTTCTGTAGGTCATTGACCATAGGAAAATAATCGGTACCGCCACCAAACAAATGAGTGCCAGCTTCACATTTAATAAAAACATGGCAATATAAATTCCAATCATGTAAATAGCACTCGTCACGAAATTAGCGAGGACTGTCACATATAAATCACGAATGGTTTCTGTGTCATTGGTAATCCTCGCTACGACCTTTCCAGCCGGTAAATTATCAAAATACCGGATAGGCAACGTTTGAATATGCTCAAATACATCAACCCTCATTTTTTGAATAATTCGATTGGCTATCCGCTGTAGCAGATAATGCTGCGCATACTGAAAGAAAATCGCAATGACGAGAAGCCCTAGATAAAATAGAACAAGCTGCACCAAACCACTGATTTCCGGCTCATAAAAAGAGAAAATTTCCTCTTTTGATAAACGCTGTACTTGATATGTCTCGCGCTCGTTCCCATTTTCAATGGTAAGCTGATCTCCGGATATCTTTCGGTTTCCATCAAAACGAATCGGCTCATTTACAAAATAGTAACCGAATCCGACTTGCACCACATTGATTTGTTTTCCGGATTTCATATCACTGTCTAATCGATCGCTTCGTATATAGTTATTTCCCTGGTAATAAACGGTTTTGTCTGTTTTTTCATTGACCTCGACATATGGTTTTTCTACACCTAAAATATGATCATCAATCATTTTCTTCCCAATAAATGGTCCTGTCAGTTCAGCACCTACTGCAATGATGAGAAAGATCAAGGCAACAGACAGTACTTTCTTATAAAGGAGTGCGTAGGCAAGGAGTCTTCTTCCTGTTGTCATGCCTCATCCCCTCCTTCCAGCTGGTTTGTCAGCTGCTGACGCAGAAATTGTTCTTTGTACCACCCATCTTGCTGAATGAGCTCTTCGTGGGTGCCCTTTTGGACAATGCGTCCTTCTTCCATGACAAGTATGAGATCCGCATGCTCAACAGCTGATAGACGATGAGTCGTAATAAACGTCGTTTTCCCATGACGATTTTGCCTTAAATTTTCTAAAATAGCGGTTTCTGTTTTTGCATCTACCGCAGAAAGCGAGTCATCCAGTATCAAAATGTCGGGGTCTATTAATAAAGCGCGTGCAATGGAAATTCGCTGCTTTTGTCCACCTGACAGTGCCACACCTTTTTCCCCCACCATGGTTTCGAGACCCTCTGGCAAAAGACGTAAATCTTTTTCAAAGTAAGCATCTTTGATCGCTTGTGCTAATTCATTTTGTTTTGCGTCCCGATGACCAAAGCGCATATTCTCTTCTACACTTTTTGAAAAAAGGATATGATCCTGCGGTACGTATCCGATCCATTGAAATAGCTGATCCAATTCGATCTCTTGGATTGGGACTCCTGATAGCAGGATTTGACCATCACCTGTTGGATACTGGCGCAGAAGCTGTTTTACGATAGTCGTTTTACCGCTTCCTGTTTTGCCTGTAATTCCGATTGTCTGCCCTTTTCGAACCGTAAAGGACACATCAATTAAATTATCTTTAGGGGAAGTTGGATACCTGAATGTCACGCGGTCAAACTGAATATCGCCAGGCTCTTGTAACGTTTTTGGCTGAGAAGCGTCTGTGACATCCGGCTTGTAGCTGAGTGTATGATTCAACCGGTCTAACGACGCATTTCCCCTTTGCATAATATTAATCAATTCGCCTATCGCAAACATTGGCCAGATCATCATTCCAAGATAGACGTTAAATGCGACAAGCTCACCAATGGTTAAATCACTTTGGAACACAAGATAGGCTCCGTAGCCGATTCCAATTAAGTAGCTGACACCGACAAGTAATTTCACTGTCGGCTCAAACAATGAATCAATGATCGCCACTCTCATATTTTTTTGAAATACATCATCTGTCATTTGGCGAAAGCGTTCGACATCTTGTTTCTCCTGTACAAAAGACCGAATAACCCGGACACCTGCGACTGATTCAAGGACGCGATCGTTCATATCACCAAATGCATCTTGAGCAACTGTAAAGCGATCATGAATCTTGCTGCCATAATACGCAATCAAGAGCGCCATCAGCGGCATAGGGATGATCGCCATTAAGGTTAATTTCCAGCTAATCGTCAGCCCCATCGTAAAGAAGATCATCAGCATATAAGCAGTGGAATCAACCAATGTCAGAACGCCAAAACCTGTCGTTAAAGCCACAGCATTTAAATCGTTTGTACCTAATGCCATTAAATTACCGGTTTTTTTCTTTTCATAAAAGGTGGGTGTCATCTTAAGTAAGTGACGCATGAGCTTCCCGCGCATCACACGCTCCATGACATTTGCGCCGCCAAATAACTGATACATCCAAAAATATGTCAGCGTATAGACGACGACACCTAGCAAGCAAAAAATGGTTACATAAAACACAATACTGGATGTTGTAAATTGACCAGAACGAATGTCATCAACTGCCTGCCCAAGATATCTTGGCGGCAGCATTTCAAGCACATTCACAATGAGCAGAAGCGTAATGGCGATCGTATAACGCCTCCACTCTTGTTTGAAGAACCAGCCTAATTTCGCAAATACTGAAAACATGTTTGTCTCTCCTTTTAAAGCTAGCCGCTTTCTAGATTTTCCTGGCTGTCACCTTGTTTCGTTTTTTTGGTTTTTGTCATTTGTCTTGCTTTTGGCATGTTCACATGCTTTCACTCCTCTTCATTTACTTGTTGATCTCCATCCCTTTATTTCGAAATGCGAAATGAATACAACAAAAAAAGAGGCAACCAGCTGTCTGGTACGCCTCTTTTAGTCATGTAAAAAGGCGCATGTTGACAAATACGCAACATACGCCTTGATTCATCCGATCAATTGGAACATACGAGTCCCTTTTCAATGACCAATGAAGGTGTAATTGTCACGTGAATCAACCCATTCATGCAGTTTGATTTCATTCTTCCAATGTTGCACATGACATTTCCTCCTTTTGGCTCTTGAATCTTTTTTTATCTTATAGTGGCTGTCACCATTTTGTCAATAAATATTTTTCAATAAATGAAATTTTCTAACAAAAAGTTCACCGCCTTCATGTGTATCTTTTTCAGATAACGGGTATACCATGAGTGTAAAGACTCCTTTTGAAAGGAATGAGGACATTGTTTCAAGCTGATCGGATGGTCGTTGCGTTTGATGGACATGAAGACAGTAAGAAAGCATTAAAAAAGGCAATCGCTCTAGCCAAAACCTTGAATGCCAAGCTGACTGTTGCCTATGCACATGATGGCAAATCAAGCAGACAGGTGTTTGATGCACCACGCCCAATGACTGGCGGAGCTTATATCGGCGGCGGCATGGCAGACCTTCAAACACCCCCTGTGTATGTACCTCATGATGAACAGCAAAGTCCCTTGATTTTTGAAGATCATACAGAAGAAGTCGTTGCAGAAGCAAGAATGCTTTTAAATGAGGAGCAGTTTGAAGCTGCCATTGAAATTGTTGAGGGGGAACCAGCGGAAGCGATTATCGAATATGCTGAAGACATATCAGCAGACCTCATCGTCATGGGAGCACGTGACCAAAGCAGATTGAAAAAAATGCTCTTTGGCAGTGTAAGTGAAAAGTTATCATCAAAATCAGATATACCTGTGCTTATTGTAAAATAAAAGAATCACAAAAGGCTGTAAACATTGGTTTACAGCCTCTCTTTATTTATGAAGAAATAGATGCTTCACTTTCATGTTTAATTTTTTGCTGGAAGCCTTCCTGTACACGCTTTGTCAACTCTCCTGGAACGCCTTCCCCTACTGGCTGGCCATCAATTTCAACAATCGGAATGACTTCAGCCGTCGTCGAGCTGATGAAGATTTCCTGCGCGCGCAGCAGCTCTTCTTTACTTATACAAGTTTCTTCAACACTGCATCCCTCTTCTTTACATACCTCAAGAAGCTTTCTACGGGTAATACCGTTTAGAATAAGATTGTTTGCTGGATGTGTGCGAATCACGCCATCAATGACGGCATATACATTCGAGGAGGTTCCCTCAGTCACAAAACCATCTCTAATGAGAATGGCTTCAAATGCACCAGCTTCAGATGCCTTCTGCTTTTCCATGACGTTATATAAGAGATTTAAGCTTTTAATATCACATCTTAACCAGCGAAGGTCCTCAGATAATATGGCCTTTGCACCAGCTGTCTGCTCATGAACAGGCTTTTTCACCTGGAACGTATATGCTGTGATTTGAGGAGTGAGAGAATCGCCATATTGATGTTTACGAGGTGCGACGCCCCGCGTGACTTGAATATACACACCTCCATCTGTTAATTGGTTGTGGGCGACGAGCTGTTTTAACTTTTCTTCCATATCTGATACTGCACCTTGAAGATGAATGCCGATTTCTTTTGCACTCTTGAACAGACGCTCTGTATGCTCTTTTAATGTAAACAAAGTCCCATTGTATACACGGATGACCTCATAGACGCCGTCACCAAATTGATAGCCTCTGTCTTCAATATCAACATGTGCATCCTTTTTTTCAATGAAATCGCCATTATACAATACTTTCATACGGAATCTCCCCTTCGCTTCGCATTAATGGTTGAGTCTGATGCTATCTTAGCGGATAAATGAGTACGTTTCAATGATTATTCAGAATTATTTCACATCATGATAAATGGTCAACTTTTTATTGTAACAAACATAGACTCATAACCAAAAAGATTCCAATTTTTTAGCATCTTCTATATTCATAGGCTCTTTTTTCCTGTATACTTAATCGATATGAGCACGACAAAAAACAGCGGAAAAAGACAGAATCTACTACATGATTCGACACAAATTTTTGATTTATTGGAGCGATTGTAATGCAACGGGTTACGAAAAAACAGACACCTTCAAACACGATGCTGCTCTCAAAGGCGATTGGTTTAGTGATTCTGTCACTGATCCTCTTTTTTATTTGGGATATATCTAAAACCAATATGCAGGCAGCAGATCAGCCGGCTAAAATGTCTGCGAGCAGTCAATTCCGAGACACAAGCGCAAGTCTGAAAGCAAAAGATGATTCTACGAAAACATTAGATGCACATTTTAAGATCAACCCAAACAAACATGTAACGGATCAAACGATCTTTTTAACCTTTGATGATGGTCCGTCAGCGACATCAAATCAGCTTTTAGATGTGCTCAAAGCGCATCAAGTAAAGGCCACATTCTTTATGCTTGGGCCGCAGATTAAGGAACACCCGGCAGCTGTGAAAAGACTTCATCAAGAAGGTCATCAGTTAGGGCTTCATGGTATCACACATGATGTGAAACGCTTTTATCAAAAAAGTGATTCTCCCGTCAATGAGATGAAGGAAGATCAGCGCATTTTGGCTTCTGTCACAGGTGAGTATACACATCTTGTGAGAACACCTTATGGCAGCGCCCCAAATTTAACGGATCAGCAAAAGGCACGTTTAAAACAAAAAGGCTTTGTATACTGGGATTGGACAATTGACAGTCTTGACTGGAAATATAAAAGCTCAAAATATGTACCAGAGGTATTAAATCAGCTGCAAGTGCTTGAGACAAAACATCCAAAAGAACCAAAAATCATCTTAATGCACGATCAGCCAGCGACAGCAAAATACTTAAACAGTTTAATCACACAGCTAAAAGCGAAGGGCTATACATTTGAAGTCCTTGATGAATCGATGAAGCCGCTGCAACAATAAAGAAAGACCCCGCACCTTTTTTGGATGCGGGGTCTTTGATGATTTATAAAGCTTTCACGAGATCGCCAATTCGCTCATGAAAGACAAGATCAAACAGTGGATCGTATTCTGTTTCACTCAAATTCATCATCACCTTGAAGATGGAAGGATTTTGAGCGGCATCTTCTGGAATATATCTTGCTGGCGCCACTTCTAGGGAAGTCCCCATGACGAGCAGAAGGTCCGCTCGCTGAAGTGATTTCTCTACTTGATCAAAATGTTTGATCCTGTCTCCAAAAAGGACAACATCTGTTTTCAGCACACGCCCACATGTCCGTCCGTCTGAGGAAACCTTTAGACATACAGGCACTTCTTCTTGTAATAAATAAGGCAGTTCATATGTCGCATGACACGATGGGCAAGTAGCTGTTTGAATGGAGCCGTGGAGTTCATATACATGCTGGCTTCCTGCTTTTTTATGCAAGCCATCAATATTTTGGGTGAAAATATCCACATGTTTTCCTTGTTTCTCAAGGCTGGCTAAAAAGGTATGTCCACTATTGGGCTCGTACTCTCCGCTCATTTTCATCTGAAACAATTCCTTGAATTTCGGCCAGAATTGCTGAGGGTGTGATAAAAAGTAGGACCGGCTCATCGCCTCCATGCGGGCGGTGTCTTCAGTCCATAAGCCGCCCGTTGATCTAAAATCGGGGATACCTGATTCCGTGCTCATACCCGCACCTGAAAGTACCATAATATGTGAAGCCTGCGTTAATTTCTCGCTTAGCGCTGCCACCTTTGTTTGATCCACTCACCATTCCTCCTTTATTCACCCAGCTGTTTTTCGCCTTTTTGTTTCATATAAATGGTCTGTCCAGGGAAGGCAAATTCTACACCTTCTTGATGGAAGATATCCATGATACGGTAGTTAATGTCCTGTTTAATATCAAGGTTTTCAGCCCAGGCCGTCGTGTTTGTGTAAAAGTTGAAAAATAAATTCAAATAACTGTCTGCCAGTACATCGAGATTTACCATGATCGTCTCCTTGTGCACCCCATCATGTTCATAAAGCATTTGTTTGAGACGTTTGATGCATCGGTCAAGATTTTCCTTTGGTGTATTATAGGATACACGTACGGAAAACGTAATTTGGCGTTTATTCATTCTCGTCCAGTTCGTGATAGGTTCCTTTGAAAGCGTAGAATTCGGAACTGTCACAACAGCTTCAGCAGGTGTTCTAAACTTTGTGCTTCGAAATGTAATGTCCTCGACAGTTCCAAGAACACTTGGCGTCTCCACAAAGTCACCCATTGTAAAAGGCTTCTCTGTAATGATGACGATCCCTCCAAAAAAGTTCGCCACCGTATCCTGGGCAGCAAGCGCAAAGGCTAGACCACCTAGACCAAGACCTGCCACAAGTCCATTTACATCATAATTAAATTCTTGTGCAATGACACTAATACTTAGTGCAATGATAATGAAGCGAAGTACCTTTGATAAAAACGGTGCTAAAATATCATCCATTTCCAATTCAAATTTCGAATTTACTTTTTGAAATAAGAAAGAAGAAGCTGCGGTTAAATTACAAAGCCCCCATGTCAGCATCAATATAATGGAGGATCTATATAATTTGACGATGACATCCATATGATGCTCAAAGTATGGTGCCTGTCTTAACGCAAAATATAACCCAAGTGCGACAAAAAACAGTCTGGCTGGCTTTTCGAAAGCCACAACAATTTGGTTAATGACCTCCGTTTTAGACCGATTGGTCAGCCTAAAGAGAAGATGAAATAAGTACTTCGTAAATACTTTCCGAAGCAATAAAAAAAGCAATAAAATACAAAGGCTAATACCGATTTGGATCGCAACATCTACTGTAAAATATGTATCCATCCATTTTTGTGTAATCATGTTTGTCTCTCTCCTTTAAAACAATCCTCTCTAGTTTATAATATAACCTTCGTTTATGTCCTCTCATAAATGTCTGACCTCTATATAAAAAGCCTCGGGACCAGTCCCGAGGCATGATGTTCAATTATGAAATTTTGGCTAGAGACATATCGACGGGCAGCAAACTACTTTTTCTTCTGAGCCTGATCAAGGAGAGTCGCTTTAAACATTTCAGCATCCGTTTCGGCCTTAATACGTTCTTCCACTCTAATTCTCCCTTTACCCAATCATCTCGCCTCCTTTTCATCATTATAAAACATCAGAATTTTCAGTCAACATGACGAAAGCACTAATATTTTGGCGAACGCTGACGATTTGGACAAAATTGATCGAAGAAAAATTGATGTACTTCAGATTTACTCAATCATGGCTTGGGATATTCCTGCAACTTTTCACATTTGAATCATCATACTTTCTTAGCAATGCGATTCACCATTACATACAGCTCTTCTTCCCTCCATATAGTAAAGAAGGAAAAACGGTAAAGCATTTGATATGATAAGACCAGAACTTATGTCAGGGAGCTGGAGCATGTGTATATTATCGCGCATAGAGGGTCATCAAGTGCTGCCCCAGAAAATACAATTGCCGCGTTTGATTTAGCTGTTCAGCAGGGTGCAGATTATATTGAATTAGATGTACAGCTCACATTGGATCAGCACGTAGTCGTGATCCATGATGATACAGTTGACCGAACGACGAACGGAAACGGTTTAGTCAAAAGCTATACACTTGATCAGCTGAAAAAACTGGACGCAGGAAGCTGGTTTGACCAGCAGTACACGAATGAACGAATTCCAACATTACAAGAAGTTCTTGAGAGATACAGTCAGCGGATCGGGATATTGATCGAGATCAAACACCCAAGACGGCAGATAGGAATTGAAAAGGCAGTTGTCGACATCATCAATCGGTTTGCCTATTCTCGTCATATCATGATTCAATCTTTTGATGATCATGCACTTCAAAGAATCAAAGCTTTCGCCCCTTCTCTTCGAACAGCTTTGATTATAAAGCCTACTGCATATAAACTGGCGAAAAGAAAGTTAACTGCATACAGCTCGTTTGCTGATTGTCTTAATATGAAGAAAACGCTGATCAACAGATGGTGGATAGACCGCATCCACTCATTCGGGATGGATGTGTTTATATGGACTGTGAAAGACCAAAAAACAGCCGATCGGATCAAAAAATATCCCGTTGATGGAGTGGTGACGGATCACCCGCCATTTTTTCTAAAGGAGAAATGATGTAAATGAAAGCGTATCTTGCTGTATTTATAGGCGGACTGCTTGGGACACTTTGCAGATATGAACTAAGCCAATCGATTGTCAGCCAAACATTCCCTTATGCAACGCTAATCGAAAACGTAACAGGCAGTCTGCTTCTTGGTTTTTCAACAGGATATTTTATGTTCCAGAAGGGAAAAAAATATCTTGCCGCTTTGATCGGAACAGGATTTTGCGGAGGTTTTACGACAATGTCCACTTTTTCTAAAGAAACGGTTCTTTTATTACAGACTGGGCAATTCACCTCAAGTGTGATCTACATCCTGCTCTCAGTCATTGCCGGAGTAGCCGCTGCCTTATGTGGACTGATGCTTGCTCAGCGGCTCTTTCATCAAAATAAGCAGCAGAGAGGAGGCAGATAAATGATCGTTTTATATACAGCTGTTGCCGGCGGGATTGGCAGCGCCCTTCGTTTTTTCATTAGCCAATTAATACAGAAAACCAAGTCTCATGCTCGTTTCCCGTATAGTATTATTCTCATCAACTTATTAGGTGCTGCCGGTTTAGGTATACTGACAGGTGCCGTGACTGCCAATCATCCGCTGCTTATGATCATTGGAACAGGTTTTTTCGGTGGCTTTACAACATTCTCTACGTTTAGTGTAGAGTCTGCGACCATGCTAGAGCAGCGGCAAATCGGAAAACTTGCTGTCTACTTATTGATGACGATCATCGGGTCTTTCTGTCTCTTTGCTGCGTTCTATCAAATAGGACATCACCTTTTTTAAATATTGGTAATGGCGGCTAAGCTGATGAGCAGTTGATCCATGAGCTGGCGCTTCATTAAAAAGAGTGTTTTTTCACTGTAGCCGATTTCCATCGCACATTTGGCCATCCGCCAATCTCGAAAATATTTGTAATCGATGAGCTGCTGCTCTATTTCATCCAACTCTTTTAATGCTGTTTTAATACATGCAACGATGAGTTCATACTGATTTTTTTGCTCTTCTAACTTCTTCCGTGTCATGTGATCCAGATGATGCGGGCTTCTTTTTTCAAGCTGTCTTTCGATATTTAAAATCGCTGCCTGGTAATTTTTGAAATTCTTCAAATGAAACTCAATACGTTTCATTGAGGTTTTTTTCTCTGTGATACTTGCTGTTTCATACCAAAGCATGTCCATCCCCCTCTATCGAACATTTGTTCTTATTATAACTCGAACAAACATTCGTAAAAAGAGACTAAATACCTAAAAAAACCTTGAGCTTATTTTTCGCTCAAGGTCATTTCATTTACTAACAGCGGCTCTTTTATATCAAGCCCAGTGCGTGCATTTCCTTTTTCTGATGATATGACGCCTTTCTTCAGGTCGATCTTTTTAACATAGCGTCCATCCATCTCCAAGACCTTCATCCGAATATCATCAAGATAAATGGATTGTCCTTCTCGGATATCAATATTCTCTTTTAAGATTAACCCGCCTATTGTATCAATTTCTTCATCATGATATGACATTTCGATCAAATCTTGAACTTCATCTAATCTTACTTTGCCATCTAAAACATAATGATGATCGGCTCTTTTTTGAATAACCGGCTGCTCATCTTCATCGAATTCATCTCGAATATCTCCAACAATCTCTTCTAAAATATCTTCTGTTGTGACAAGTCCAGACGTTCCGCCATATTCGTCGGTTAAAATCGCCAAATGCATTCTATCGCGCTGCATCTTGACGAGAAGCTCCTGAATAGGAATCGTGTCAATGACCTCAATCACTGGATATATATAATCTTGAATCTTCAGTTGATCTTTTTCTCCTTGATACACAAGATCTGCAAAGAGCTGCTTTTTGTTCAGCATGCCGATGACATGGTCTTTATCCCCTGAAAACACGGGAAAGCGTGTATACTTTTCCTGCGTCATGATGGAGAGGATATCATCTAGCGGCATATCTTCTGGAATGGCACAAATTTCTCTCCGCGGTACCATGATCTCTCTGGCAATTCGATTATCAAAGTCGAAAATCTTGTTCATATAATTATATTCTGATGGGTTGATTTCCCCATTTTTTAAGCTCTCAGATAATAAAATCTTCAATTCCTCTTCAGAATGGGAATGTTCTTTTTCAGACCCCATATCGATGCCCATCATTTTGGTTAGAACACGGGCTGACCCGTTTAACACATAAATGAAAGGGAACATCAGGATATAAAATGCATGCAGCGGGCCTGACAGCCAGAGCGTCATTTTTTCCGCCTTTTGAATCGCAAGCGTTTTTGGTGCAAGCTCACCGACGACTACATGCAAAAAGGTAATAATAGAGAACGCAAGTGTTGCTGAGATCAGGCTGATTGCTGAATCAGGAATGTTTGTCAAACCAAAACCTCGAACCAAAAGTTCTTTTACAGCCGGCTTACCAATCCACCCTAAACCAAGGGATGTCACTGTAATACCGAGCTGACAGGCTGACAAATATTCATCTAGCCTTGATGTCACCTTTTTCGCCACGATGGCCTTTTTGGACCCTTCGGCAACAAGTTGATTAATTCTTGAACTTCTCACCTTTACTATGGCAAATTCAGATGCAACAAAGAAAGCTGTTAAAGCAATCAAAACACCGACTATACTCAGATTAACAATATCGTCCATTTAACCTTGCTCTTTCTTAGAAGAACAAGGAGTCACCTCCTGATTGATGATGTTATATTTTGCAAAACGGTTAACTGATTAAATAAGACTACATTGAGGGCCCCACTTAACCACCTCCGGTTCACGTATAAATCCGCCTCTCTACATATATATGAAACGGTATTCATTTTATCTTACCATAAATAATCTGAAAATTCCTGTATCACCATGTTAAATTTGACAGGACAATCTAGACTGAGAAATCCCTCTCTAATGTTCATATCGGCAGGAAATATGAACAATTAACTTGTATTTCAGACTCGAATTATATTAAACTATTTTCATAAACTATAACGTGACGGTTAGGAGGAGATGTTCAGATGGGGCTGAGAAAAAGTATCGTATTGGTGAACTAGCACAGATTGCACAGGTGACGAAACGAACTGTAGATTATTATACAAATCTAGGTTTGCTTGCGCCTGTTAGATCTTGCTCAAATTATCGTTATTACGATGAACATGCTTTAAAACGATTACAATTAATCGTTCTTTGCAAACAGCAGAGATTGGCTCTTTCTGACATCAAATCCAGATTAGATGAACAATTCCCTTCTCAAAAGGAAGATCCTGATGAACTTGTCCATTTAACCTCTGATATCGATCGGATGAACGAGCATATGGACCGCATTTTGGTACGTTGTAAGCAGCTTCAGCCAGAACAACGTGAAAAATTAAAAGAGCAGCTTACACCTGAAAAGATGACGGCTGTCCAATCATTTTTACTGCTGTTAAGTTAAAATTTTTACTAAACAGGAGGTGTTACCTTCGTTCTCAAAGTCAGAACGAAGGCCTTAATTGGACATAGTTAATTTACTTATAGTTGCTTTGCTTATAGCTTTAACCGCATTTTTCGTAGCATCAGAGTTTGCGATCATTCGCTTAAGAAGCTCAAGAATTGATCAGTTAATCGCAGAAGGTAATAAAACAGCAGTTGCTGTCAAGCATGTCACGACTCACCTTGATGAGTATCTGTCGGCCTGTCAGCTCGGTATTACCATTACCGCCCTTGGTATTGGTTGGTTAGGGGAAGAAACAATTGCACACATGCTTGCTCCACTATTTGTAGAGCTGTCCATTCCTCAATCAGCTAGTTCTATTGTCACTTTTATTATTGCGTTTAGTATTATGACGTTTTTACACGTTGTGGTTGGAGAACTTGCACCAAAAACACTCGCCATTCAAAAGGCGGAGCAAGTATCTCTTCTTTTTGCTAGACCGCTTATGATTTTTTACAAAGTGATGTTCCCGTTTATCTGGGTATTAAATGGATCTGCTCGTTTGTTAACAAAAGCGTTCGGTCTTCAGCAAGTTTCTGAGCATGACATGGCGCACTCTGAAGAAGAATTGCGGATTATTTTATCAGAGAGCTATAAAAGCGGCGAAATTAACCAGTCTGAATTCAAATATGTAAATAAAATTTTTGAATTTGATGACCGTCTGGCGAAAGAAATTATGATTCCTCGTACCGAAGTTGTCAGCTTCCCTCATGATATTACCATTGAGGAAATGCTGAAGGTGACCAAGGTAGAAAAATATACACGTTATCCAATTGAAGATGGCGATAAAGATAACATGATTGGTGTTCTGAACATTAAAGAGGTTCTCACTGCCTGCATTAGCGGTGAGTGTTCTACAAGTGATACAATCGAAAAGTTTGTCAACCCGATTATTCATGTGATTGAAACAGTTCCTGTACATGATTTATTGCTCAAAATGCAGCGTGAACGTGTACACATGGCGATTTTATCAGATGAATACGGCGGTACAGCAGGTCTTGTGACTGTAGAAGACATCCTTGAAGAAATCGTCGGTGAAATTCGTGATGAATTCGATATTGATGAAATCAACGAAGTGCGTAAACTTGGAGAAGACCATTACATCTTTGATGGAAAGGTTCTAGTTGACCAAGTCAACCTGCTCTTAGGTACGCAGCTTGATAACGAAGAGGTCGATACGATCGGCGGATGGTTCCTTACACAGAAATATGAAGTTGAGAAAAATGACACCATTCGTGAACAAGGCTATGAATTTATCATTAATGAAGTCGATGGACACCATGTGGTATATATCGAAGTCAAAAAGTTAAATGAACAATTAGCAGAAGCCGCTGAAGAAGGCGCTTCTTAAGAAAAAAACGACCCTTGCCAAAGCAAGCGGTCGTTTTTCTTATGCCTTTTCCATTAATTGAGCTTCAAGTTCTTTAATTCTCGTGTTTAATACTTCCGTCATGGCACCTAACCGTTCTTTTGGCGGCAGATGCTCAAATTCTGACTGCTCAATCGGTTCACCGATAATTAAGCGCATTTTCCCCTTTTTGAAAAGACTTTTCGCATTGGACGGTCCTTTGTACGCTGCTGGAACGATTGGCGCTTTACCGAGCTGGGCAATGGTGACCGCACCTCTTTTTAAAGGTACATCCTCTGTTGTACGTGTTCCGCTTGGAAAAATCCCAACGATCTTCCCCTCTTTTAATAATTTAATGGGCGTTTTAATACTGCTTGGCCCAGGATTCTCTCGATCAACTGGAAAGGCATGAATCTTCTTTAAAAATCCACCGATCCATTTATTTGCAAACAATTCTTTTTTCGACATGTAGTGGATCTCAAACGGAAGAATCCCTGCGCCTAATGCAAGAACATCCACAAAACCCTCATGTGTACATGCAATGACAAACCCCCGATCCGTTGGCAGATTCTCTTTTTGATATACTTTGATTCCGCCTCGGAGAGAAAATAATACTTTGATGGTATAGCCTGAAAATTTATACATAGTGCACTTCCTTTGTTTGAAGAATGAAGGATTTGTTTCTATTATAACAAATTTTTTATTACCTGGTACTAAAAATTTCATGAAACAGCCAAACCATCACATCATTTTTCGTTAAGAATCACCGTTCTTTCTGTATCCAGGTCCATGGTTTTAGGAGAGAATAGAAGAGGAATTGTGTCCAATTTTGTCGTTTTTTAAGGTTTTTTCCTGATTTGTTCTATTGAAAATGCTTTATAAATGGCGTAAATTTCGCTATGATAAGGAGAAATGATTTTGATTCGGCGAAAGAGATGAGTAATGTACGGTATTGAGAAGTTTCGTGCAACTTTATGCCTTTCTTATGCGTGTATAACATAGAGGGGAGAAAAATCAGTGACGATCGATGAAATTTATCAAATGTATATGAACGATGTTTACAGGTTTCTGCTCTCCATGACAAAAGACAAACATTTGGCAGAAGACTTATTGCAGGAAACCTTTATGCGTGCTTATATACATATTCATTCCTACGACCATAGCAAAGTGAAACCTTGGTTATTTCAGGTGGCACGAAATGCTTTTATTGATTATGTCAGGAAACATAAAAAAGAAGTGACCATATCGGATGATCTAATTGGCGGCCTTTTACAAACGTCTGTACAAAGCCCTGCTGAACAGGTTGAAATAAAAGAAGTCCTCAACATGTATTTGGAGCAGCTTCCAGATAACTACAAGGAAGCGTTGACATTGTATTATTTAAAAGAACTGAACTACAAGGAAGCATCCAAGGTCATGAATATTACTGAAGCAAATTTTAAAAGTGTTTTATTTCGTGCAAGGCAGCGCCTAAAAGCACTTTACAACAGAGGTGTTAATGATGAATGAAGAGTTTAACAAGCGATGGGAACAATATAATAATGGTGAGATGAACGAGGAAGAAATGATGGCGTTTGAAGAAGAACTTGAAGAAAACGAAAAACGCTTAAGTCAGGAACTGAACGACTCGGATTGGACAGATTTTTCCATCAGTCCTGAAAAGCAAAAAGCCATCTTACAATACGGAAAAAGAAAGTCTTATTTACGTATTTCCGTGCTTGCTGTCATATCGACACTCATTATTTTACCGCTTTGTACATTAGGAAGTTATCTATACTACGGTGTTGGCGGAGCAGAGAGCAAAGGGAATCACTTCATGGAAACAGCCGCTGTCACCGTCGCTTTGACGAAACCAAACGTGGCGATTGATATGAAGGATTTAAAAGGCCAAGTCAAGCTTTTTGGGATGAACACCGAATTGAAGCTGCAAAAACAAATTGGCAATAAAACAGAAGCCATTGGCAGTGAACAAATCGAGATGTTTTTCGATAAATTAAAGCAGCCTACCATCTCTTATTATGGTGACAGCGCACGCGATACGGAGGATTTCTTTACCCATCCTTCGGCGCAGCCAGATGCATCAAAAAAACAAACACTCACTACTTTAGACAAGCTTCCTGAAGGAACAGTCAGTGAAGTGTATGTATCCTATGACAAAGCTTATACACCAAAAGACGTTTATTCCTTTGCTAAAAAATATGATATGAAAGTGCTCTGGAATGCGATTAAAACAGAGGATTCATTAAGCGGGAATCAGCGGCCAATCGGCTTCCCTGGGAAAGACTCTGAATTCTTAAAAGAGCTTCAGCACACATCAAAAACAGAGGTAGATCAATTTAAAGATGCCCTTGCTTATGTCGATCAGCACCCAACCTGGGCAAAAACGATCTCTGGCAGACCTGAACTGGATCTGTCAAACCGAATACGCTATATCAACCAAAATGGTGTCACGATTTATGGCTCTGTGATCACAGGTCCTTCGAAAGAAATCGAGAAATTTGTGAAGACAAAACGCATTAAAACGGCAAAAGTGAGCGAGGTGGAATTATGGAATTGGTAAGAATTTTTAAAGAGCATAATGTATTTGGCTGGATTTCCGTCGGTACAGCGATATTATCCCTGCTCATGCTGAACCTCGCCATTATCAGCAACGTGACATTTTATTCTTTTCAGATGCTTCCTTTTGCAATGGCCGCAGTTCCATTTGGCATTATTGAACTGTTCATTAAAAAAGGCCGTACGGGCCCAGGGTTCCTTGGTGTCGTACTGAATATCTTTGTTATTGTTTGTGTCTACACCATCGTATCGATCGATGTCGATCTTCAATTAGGTTTTTAAATCTCATTAGATGAATAGCCAGTGTTACTTGACTAACGCCAAGCAGCACTGGCTTTTTGGTGTTTTCTTAAATATACCCAACGGTAAGTCTACAGCGCAAATAAAAAAAGACTGCTTCATAAGCAGTCTCTTAGAATAAATTAGTTCACAAATGTTTTCGCTCCAAGGTAAATCGGCTTCCAGTAGCTTGAATTCATATTACTGATCGTCACACCATCAGAAGCAGCATGAATAAACTTGTTGTTCCCAATGTAGACACCCATGTGAGATGGACCCGATTTATATGTTGTAAAGAACACAAAATCGCCAACCTTTGGTGTTGATACGCTTTTCATTGATCCCCAGAAACCTTCAGTTGTTTGTCTTGAAATCTTTTTTTGTTTGTTAATGATATACCACATAAATCCGCTGCAATCAAAGCCTTTTGGTGTCGTTCCACCCCATCTATATGGTGTGCCATTGTGCGCTTTAGCATCTGCTACAAGCTTAGACGTGTTTAAAGAAGAAGCAGAAACTGTTTTTTCTTTAACAGGTGTTGTCTTCACTTTTTTAGATGTCTTTTTGACCTTTAGCTTTTGCCCAATTTTGATCAGGTTTGTTTTGAGTTTATTTAACGATTTCAGCTCTTTTACAGTCATGCCGTACTTTTTGCCGATTTTAGATAATGTATCACCTTTAACAACTTTATGAGTAGCTGTCGCTGACGCCGCTTTTACTTTTGTTGTTGTTTTTGATGTTTTCGTAGTTTTTTTTGAGGAAGTACCATTTACTTTTAAAGTTTGTCCAACATAAATCGTGTTAGATTTCAGCTTATTATCTGATTTAATCTTGCTCACACTTGTTTTGTATTTTTTCGCTAGAACAGAAAGAGAGTCACCTTTTTGAACTTTTACTGATTGTGCTGAGGCAGCTCCGGCAAATAATGTCGTCCCAAGTAGAACTGCACTTGCAGCTGTGATCAATTGTTTTTTCATTTGTTCCTCCTGTATGTATCTATCGTGATCCGAATTTTATCTACTTACTATTATAAGGATCAAATACCAGAAGAAATAGTCTTGACTTCCTACGACATTATGCTTATTAATTCGGCAAAATTTATTTTTTTTTAGGGTTCTTTATATTTCATTTTCATTACACAATCATGACAAAATAAACGCATCTTGTCATGGATAAATGATACATTCATTTCTCTTTTTGGTCCATTCTATGTAAAGTGGACCTTTACAATTTTAAAGTGAACTTTACGATCCTGTAAATGGGAATCCACAATTCTGCTCTACCATTGTAAACGTAAGAGCGATACATAAACAATGAGGAGGCAAAATGAATGAGTGTGTTGAAAAGCTCGAAAACGAAAATCGCTGCAGTAGCGGCAGCATCTGTGCTATCGATTGGCATTTTTTCAGGGATTGAATTTGGACAGGCTGACAAAGCAGAGGCTAAAAAGAAGCCAAAAAATGACGTGCAAAATGTGATCGTGCTGATCGGGGATGGCATGGGAACACCTTATCTTTCAACTTACCGTTCATTTAAACACAACGGAGACCTTTCAAAACAAACAGCGTTTGACCCTTACCTCACTGGCATGCACAAAACATACCCTAACGACTCTAAAAGCAATATCACCGATTCTGCCGCAGCTGGTACAGCTATGGCAACTGGTAAAAAGACTTACAACAATGCGATCGGTGTAAATAAAAACGGCAAAAAATTAAAAACAGTTCTAGAAGAAGCAAAACGGAAGGGAAAATCTACAGGTCTTGTCGTGACCTCTGAATTAACAAATGCCACTCCTGCTGCGTATGCGGCTCACGATGTATCGAGAAAAAACACAGCAGCCATCGCTGATGATTTCTTCGATGAAAAAATCGGAAAACAGCATACAGTCGATGTCATGCTTGGCGGAGGTCTTGTCGATTTTGTCCGGAAGGATCGTGATTTGACGAAAGAATTCAAGCAAGCCGGATATGATTATGTCACCAATAAAGATGCCTTACAAAAAAACAAAAATCAAAAGGTGCTAGGCATTTTTGCTGACGGTGGTCTTGATAAAGCGATTGATCGTGATAAAAAGACCCCTTCCCTGCAAGACATGACGTCCTCAGCCATTAAACAGCTGTCTAAAAACAAAAAAGGATTTTTCCTTATGGTTGAAGGCAGCCAAATTGACTGGGCTGGACATGATCATGATATTGTCAGTGCAATGAGTGAAATGAAGGATTTTGAAAAAGCATTTGAAGAAGCCATTCGTTTTGCAAAAAAGGATAAAAATACGTTAGTCATCACCACTGCCGATCATTCAACTGGCGGACTTTCCTTCGGAGCAGACGGCTCGGGCAGCTGGGATTACAAACCGGTAAAAGCAGCGAAAAAGACGCCTGACTTTATTGCAAACAAAATTGTCAGCGGCATGCCTGTTGAATCAGCGCTGAAACAATATATCGATCTTGAATTTACAAAAGAAGAAATAGCCTCCATTCAAAAGGCTTCTGAAACAAAGGATGCTGTTAAAATTGATGATGCGATTGAAGAAGTGATCAACATGAGATCACATACAGGCTGGACAACATCAGGTCATACGGGTGATGAAGTTCCATTCTTTGCATATGGCCCAACAAGCCAAAAGCTAAAAGGTCTGATGGAAAACACCGATCAAGCAAAACACATTTTCAAACTGCTGAAAAACCAATAAAACGGGCAAAAAAAGATGTCTGCTAAGAGACATCTTTTTTTGGTCTTTTTTAAGCGAGATATTTCCTATGAACCCCTTTTCCATCATACGAAAACATGACTTCTTTTCCTTCAAGAACTGATTCGATATGCACACTTCTTCCCCATAGCTGATGCAAATAAGGGAGTACTTTTTCTAAGTATTTCAGATCTAGTTCAATGCCTTCATACCAATGTTTAATATAGAGTTCATTGTTTTTTAAATAGTCGCCATCCATCACGGTCAAATAAGGAAAGCCGCCATTGACCCTCATGCTGACTAGCTGATCACGAACAGCCTTCCATTCTTTATCGATGACTTTATAGTCTCTCCCTTGTTTTTGAAACAAGTACAAATCTTCTCTCATCACAAGGTCTTTTGTTAAGTAATTTCGAATAAAGGAAATATCTGATTCAATTTCCCTGACTTCAAACATTTTGCTGCGGCCCGATCCTTCTGTCACCCCTGCTTTTTTTAATTCTTCACATGGGTTGTCATAGCGCTCTTCGATATCTTCAAAAATCTTCAGACCTAAATAGTAAGGATTGATGCCTGTTTTAGATGGCTGCACCACTCCTGCATTTAATTTGGCAAACTCAATCGATTCACTTGAATCTAAATCAAGCTCACGCATAATCCGCTGATGCCAATACGATGCCCAGCCTTCATTCATAATCTTTGTTTCCAGCTGCGGCCAAAAATAGAGCATTTCCTCCCTCAGCATGGTGAGGACGTCCCGCTGCCACGGCTCTAGCTCCCGGGAGTGCGCCTCAATAAAGAGCAAAATATCTTTTTCTGGCTTTGGTGGAAATTGCTTGACGATTTTCTTTTTCTCATGCGTCTTCGGCTCATCCATTCCCCACAAATCATCATACGGCGTCTGACGTTTTGGTTTATCATCTTCACATTCTTCTTCATCGTCCATATTCCAGCTTAGTTTTGAACGAACAAGAGACGGATCAATATGCTCCTGTAGAGCCAATACGGCGTCTAAAAAGGATTCCACTTCTTTTGTTCCATGAAGATGCTCATATTCTTTGATCCGCTCTGCCGCTGCTGACATGCTTTCTACCATGTCTCGTTTTGTGTTTTGGAAACGGCAATTATTTTTGAAGAAATCACAGTGTGCCAGTACATGAGCCACAATTAATTTATTTTGAACAAGCGTGTTGTTATCAAGTAGAAAGGCGTAGCAAGGATTTGAATTGATGACCAGCTCATAAATTTTGCTTAACCCTAAATCATAATGAAGCTTCATTTTATGAAATTGCTTCCCAAAGCTCCAGTGGCTGAATCGTGTTGGCATTCCGTATGCACCGAACGTATAAATAATTTCCGCGGGACAGATTTCATACCTCATCGGATAAAAATCTAGACCAAATCCATCTGCAATTTCTGTAATTTCATCAATGGCTCTTTGTAAAAGACGTTTTTCAGATACGCTCAAGGAAACCATCCCTCCTCATCGGACTTATCCCTACTATATGAGCGCACCTAAAAAAACATGATGTTCCGCCATTCGTTTAGACGACTTCCATTTCTTTCGTGGATTGCCCGCCGAATGACTCGAAATGAATATTCTGTTCTGGAATTCCCAGCTCTTTTAGTATATGAATCATCTCCTGTGTAAACACCGGGGAACCGCATAGATAAAATTGGCCTTTCCCTTCTCCAATCACTGATTGAAGGAATGGACGGTCAATGCGGGAAGCTGCCTTTTCAACAAGCTCACCCTTACCAGGCTGTACAAATTGTTCATTACATAAGATGATGCGACCATGAGAAGCTGCAGCTAGAACGCTTTCAAATTCATTTTCAAAAGCAGTTACATCCTCTAATCGATCTGCATGAATCATTGTAAACGGCTGGCTGTTTTGCGCTGCTGTTTTCATTAAACCGATCATTGGTGTGACACCAGAACCAGCACTAATAAAATAAACAGGCTCTTTAGTGTCTTCTTGCAAACAGAACATTCCCTGCGGCATACTCACTTGAAGAACGTCCCCTTCTTCCATTTCATCATGCAAAAATGTAGACACATGACCATCACGCTTTACTGTAATGCGGTAATAAGAAGGATGATGCTGATCTGATAAGCTATATTGTCTGCTGCACATATAAGCTTCACCCGGCATATCTGCCTGTACCGTAACATATTGGCCTGCTTCATACATTGGCAGCTCTGATTCATCTTCTGGTACTAAGTAAAAGGAGATCAGCGATGGAGATTCCTGTACCTTTTTCTTAATCACAAACGGCTTCACATCTGCCCATCCGCCAGTTTGCTTTACATTCTCCTCCATCATTTCTGCTTCAATCGTGATAAAAATATTTGCAATAATGTCATATGCGGCCTTCCAAGCTAAAAGCGTGTCATCTTTTTCCGTTAAACCAAACACTTCTTTCATCGCTTCAATGAGGTGATATCCGACGATTGGATATTGCTCTTTTTTGACCATCACACTGACATGCTTATGGGCAATCTGTTTGACCGCAGGAAGTAATTCTTCTAATCGATCGATGTGCAGTGCTGCTTGATATAGTGTCGCAGCAAGCGCCTCTGGCTGACTTCCGTTCATGAGGTTTGTTTTATTAAATTGATTGAGTAGTTCTGGGTGCTGCCGAATCATATTTTGATAAAAAACAGTCACAAGTTTGGTTCCCTCAGCTTTTAATAGAGGGGCTGATTGTTTAATGGCATTCATTTGATCTTTAGATAACATCGTCATTCCTTCTTTCAAAAAGATGTATTTTAAATACATCTTTATCGTAATGGATGACAGCTTATAAAAGCAATATTTATAATACATGTTTTAAATGTTGTCACATTTAACACTTTCTCGAACAGTTTTTGTCTAAAATGTGTTACGATGATACAAAACTCTATCAGGTTTAGAGGTCGTCAAAATGAAACTAACGAATTATACAGATTTCTCATTAAGAGTACTCATTTATTTAGCATCAAGAGAAAACAATGAACTGTCAAATATTCAGCAGATCGCCGATGTTTATGGCATTTCTAAAAATCATCTGACTAAGGTGATTTATCATCTTGGAAAACGCGGGTATGTGGAAACGATCCGTGGAAGAAATGGCGGGATTAGGCTTGGGAAAAGCCCAGAAAGCATTAATATTGGAGAAGTTGTCCGTTATACTGAGGATGATTTAGTCATGGTTGAATGCTTTGATTCAAAGAAAAACAGCTGTATCATCTCTCCGATTTGTTCATTAAAGCATGTACTTCATGAAGCACTTACTGCTTACTTACGCGTTCTTGATCAATACACATTAAAAGATTTAACTCAAAACAAAGATGCTCTTAGAGAGCTCCTCCTTTAGGCGAAAGAATTCTTTTCTTTCGTCTTTTTCTTTACCTTCTTGTAATAATAATTAATTTAAAATTATTATAAATAAATATTGACTATCAGGTTTGATTTAATATAATTAGGGTATATAGATTACTAGAAATCATTTTTTTGTTTACAGGAGGAGAAAAGAATGACAAATTCAAATCATAAAAATTTGACAACGAATCAAGGCGTGCCTGTTGGCGATAACCAAAACTCAAGAACAGCTGGTCACCGCGGACCTACATTTCTTGATGATTACCATTTGATTGAAAAACTTGCACACTTCGATCGTGAACGTATTCCAGAGCGTGTCGTTCATGCAAGAGGCGCCGGCGCTTATGGTGTGTTTGAAGTTGAAAATAGCATGGAGAAACATACAAAAGCTGACTTCTTAAGTGAAGAAGGAAAACAGACAGACGTTTTTGTTCGCTTCTCAACAGTTATTCATCCTAAAGGTTCACCTGAAACATTGCGTGACCCGCGCGGCTTTGCTGTCAAATTTTACACAGAAGAAGGTAACTATGATCTAGTTGGTAACAACTTGCCGATCTTCTTTATACGTGATGCATTGAAATTCCCTGATATGGTTCACTCTCTCAAGCCAGATCCTGTAACCAATATCCAAGATCCTGACCGTTATTGGGATTTTATGACCTTAACACCTGAATCCACTCATATGCTCACATGGCTCTTCTCTGATGAAGGAATCCCTGCGAGTTACGCTGAAATGCGCGGTTCTGGTGTGCATACATTTAGATGGGTCAACAAATATGGAGAAACAAAATATGTGAAATATCACTGGAGACCTTCAGAAGGTATTCGCAATTTATCTATGGAAGAAGCAGCAGAAATCCAAGCGAATGATTTCCAGCATGCGACAAGAGACTTATATGACCGCATTGAAAATGGCCATTACCCAGCATGGGACTTATATGTCCAGCTGATGCCGCTTAGCGATTATGATGACCTTGACTATGATCCATGTGATCCAACAAAGACATGGAGCGAGGAAGATTATCCGCTTCAAAAAGTAGGACGCATGACACTCAACCGCAATCCTGAGAACTTCTTTGCTGAAACAGAGCAATCTGCTTTCACGCCAAGTGCACTTGTTCCAGGAATCGAAGCATCAGAAGATAAACTGCTTCAAGGCCGTCTGTTCTCATATCCTGATACGCAGCGTCATCGTCTTGGTGCAAACTACATGCGCATTCCGGTGAACTGTCCTTATGCACCAGTACACAATAATCAGCAGGATGGCTTTATGACAACGACTCGTCCAAGCGGTCATATTAACTATGAACCAAACCGTTACGATGATCAGCCAAAAGAAAATCCTCACTACAAAGAAAGTGAGCAAGTTCTTCACGGTGACCGTATGGTGAGACAAAAAATTGAAAAACCGAACGATTTCAAACAAGCTGGGGAAAAATATCGAAGCTACTCTGAAGAAGAGAAGCAAGCATTGATCAAAAACCTAACAGCTGACCTGAAAGATGTAAATGACAAAACAAAATTACTTGCGATCTGCAACTTCTATCGTGCAGACGAAGACTACGGACAACGATTAGCCGATTCACTTGGTGTGGATATTCGCTCATACCTTCAAGGAAGCATGAAATAATTGATCCGTAATGAGCACCTCTTTATTAGAGGTGCTTTTTTTATAGCCGGAATACGTTAATACTAATCAAATGACCGGTCACCGGGTGAAAATAGATTTCTGCATGTGCGGCAAAAAGCGTTGAGCCTTCCTTCACGGTGACGCGAAACACATCTTTTGTCTGATCTTCATTTACTTGTGTACGCCCAATATATTGATAATCGTTTAAAGCGGCGCCTTCATATTCCTCTTGCAACGCTGTGTACGCAAGTCTTTCCCAATTTTCAACAGGCTGCATCGCTGCATTTGCTGCAGGATGGATCATGAAAATGCCATACAAAACCATTCCTGCTGCAAAAGGCATCCACCATTTCGGCTGCATAATATCATTGATCTCACTTTCATGTATATTTTGTTTATGTTTTGCTGGTCGATCCTTTTTCATACATGAAGCATTTATTCAGCCTAAAATTCCCGGTACATGATTAATGCGGACACCAACTTTTCCCCTGAAAATGTCGATATGTTCCGAGCAAACTAATGAGGACTTCTCAAGGGAAAGGAGAAGGTTTGATGAATGTGGCGGATTATGATAAAGCACTTTATTATACGCATCGCTCGCAATGGGATAATTTACTTATTCTTATGGTACGTACGCAAGATGACTTGCTCTCGAAACGTATTGAGCATTTCTTACACGCGTATCAATTTAACCGGAACGATGCTGATGTTGAAAAATGTTTATATGGGCTCCTGCAGTACATTGACCATGCTTCAGAGGCTGCTGCTTCTGAAGTTTATTCACAACCGATGTACACATAAAGAAAAAGGCTGATTATCAGCCTTTTTACATACACTTAGCAGTGCGCAGTGATTGGAAGCATAAAGTGGTCTTTTACCCATTCTTTTTTTGTATAAATAAACAGCGCATCCTCGTCATTTGGCGCCATAACCACATGTAAGCCGTCAATTGACGTATCAGGTGTAAAATAGAATATCACTTTTTCCGTCGTTTCATTCACAATATGTGCAACAACTTCCTCTATATTTTGCGGCTGGAGAGAAATGATATCAAAGACATGTATGGTTTCATTTTCTTCATTCATCAGGACAATGGTATCCAACGCTTCAATATAGAAAATGGCATCCGGCCAAACGAATGTAAAATAAAACATCAATAAGCTACCATGGTCTTCAGCATCTAATTTCATTGATCCCGTTTGACGTTTTTCTGCGAACTGTTCAAGTAATGGCAGGTCATGTTCCAACGTCAGCTGCTTTTTGCGCATGTCCTTTTTCATTTGAATGGCGCTTTTGCCGATATTTAGACTAAATTCGCTTTCGTGGTAACGGGTAAAGCCGAATCTTGGATAAAAATCCAGTACAGTTTCATTGGCAAAAAGAAAAATCATATCATAGTCATTTTCGTACGTATCCATAATATGCTGCATTAACTTTGTCGCTAATCCTTTATGGCGGTAGGCTTGATCCGTCATCACCGTGCCAATTTGAACAGCTCGATACGTTTGGCCATCAATGATCAGTGACATGAGGTAGACGGAAGCGTTTGAGATCACTTTCCCGTGATGGACAAAGGAATAAGGAATATATTTTTCATCCCAGTACCCTCTTTTATACCAGTCACTAAAATCCAAATCAAATGTATTGATCGCTAACGCATTAAAGCTTTCTTTCAATTTGTCATCATGGCGATAACCATTCACTAATTCATATGTCTCCACTTTGTTCCCTCCTTTTTTAAATTCACCTTTAGTCAGCCGGTTCATCACCTCCCTCAAAATAAAAAAAGACTTGATGAGCATATACTCATCAAGCCTTTTATCGTTTCATTATTAGAAATTAGACTGGACATGCTTCTCTTTTTACACAAAAGGGCACGTCAAATAAACCAACATCTGTGCTCTTTTTTATTCAATTCATTGAATTGAATGTGCGCTTAAAAGTTTTAGCATAACGACTAAATTCCCTTCTGTCATAGCAGCTCTTTCGGCTGATTTTTTTGATAATCCACTGCATACAGAGCCGCTTGTGTACGATCTGCCAGCTCTAGTTTTGATAATACATGGGATACGTGTGTTTTGACAGTCTTTTCAGAAATAAACAGTGATGAGGCAATTTCTTTATTGCTTTTCCCCTTTGCAATTTCGAATAAGACATCTCGCTCTCTATTGGTCAGCTCTTTCATTAACTTCCATTTTTGCTCTTTTGGCTCAGTCAAATGCTGCACAAGAAAGTTGGTGATATGAGCATCTAATTGATAGGTGCCCTTTTGTACGTCAATCATTGTCGTAAGGAGCTTTTCTGGCGCTACATCCTTGAGCTGATAGGCTTTTGCCCCTGCTTGAATAGCGGGAATAACATAATCTTTATCCGCATAGCTTGTCAGAATCACAATGCGGGTATCGGGCATTTCCAGCATCATTTGTTTCGTAGCTTCAATACCATTCATCACAGGCATCGATAGATCCATTAGAACGATGTCAGGCCGCGTTTGTCTGACAACTTCTAATGCTTCTTCTCCATTATAAGCCTCACCAACGATTTCGACGTCAGGCTGTGTCTGCAAGAAAAACACAAGCCCTTTTCTCACAATATGATGATCATCTGCAATCACGACTCTCATGACGACCCCTTCCTTTCTTGAGAAAATGGCACCTTCACTTGAATGGTGGTTCCTTTACCGAGCTCAGACTCTATACAAAATGTTCCACCAGCTCTTTTGATACGGTCAGACATGCCTTTCAGACCAAGTGAAGGGAGGCTCATTTGCTCGTCATACTGAAACCCTTTTCCGCGGTCGATAATTTTCATCTCAAACGTGTCTTTTGATTGTTCAAGCTGGACCTTGACTTCCTCTACTCCCGCATGTTTTTGACAATTATTCAGCGCTTCTTGGCATACCCGAAACAACGTTTCATGCTGCGAATGATCCATCTCCATACAGCCTGATAACGATAATGTACAGCGTAATCCTAAAAGCTTTGCATACTCTTGAATTCCTGTAGTGAATCCTTTTTCAAGTCCTCTTGGCCTTAGCTGCCAAATGAGTGACCGCATTTCAACCAGTGCATCTTGTGACAAATGCTGAATAAAATCAATCATTTCCCCTAGATTCTGATCATTAGTCATTTGACGGGCAGCTTTAGCAGTCAGACTGACTGAAAATAGCATCTGGTTGACGGAATCATGTAAGTCCTGTGCAAGCCGGTTTCTTTCTTCCAAAAGAGCATGTTGATGTTCGTTTTGCACAAGCTTCATCCGTTGAATGGCGGTACCAATTTGAAGCGCAATGCTTTCAAGCAAGTTCAATTCTTCTTGCGTAAATGTGACTTTTCCTTTTGCCGCCACATTCAATAATCCGAACGTACGCTTACATGCTTTGAGGGGAACCGTCGCATGATGCGTAATTCCTTCAGTATCCCCAAGCTGCTTTTTCATCGCCGTTTCGATGCGTTTACAATTCATAATGTTTGTGGCAGATTGAAGTGAACCTTTTGTGTATCGATTGATGCAATAGCAATCGTTTTGGCACATGAGCTGTTTTTGATGCTTTGCCAGCGCTTCGGGTAAGGAGACCTCTGCCATCAATTCGTACGAACCGTCTTTTTCTATAAAATAAATCCATGCTGAATGAAAGCCTGTGACATCCATCAGCATATGGAGCACTTCATGAAGCGTATCTTTCATTTCCGTGCCTTCATTTAGCTTTTCAGCAATTTCTTTTAACGTTTTTAATGTTTCAACCTTCTCTTGATATTCTCCCATACTGTTTACCCCCGGCATTTGCTGCCTTCTCTTTTCATTACGCTCATTATATCATGAGCATTCTGCCGGTTCTTTCGCTAAAAGGATGATTTTTTCTCATCCTTTTGACTGAGAAAAAGCCATCATGCATTCACACGATGGCCTTGTTTGTTTATTTAGCTGTTTCTTCCACAATCTCATAAACGACTTTCATCACTTCTTCTGACAGATGCTTCAGCTTTTCTTCGCTATCTGTTAAAGATGTACCTTTGACTGCAATATAAAATTTCACTTTAGGCTCAGTGCCGGAAGGTCTTAAGCAGAACCACGAGCCATCCTCAAGGAAATATTTCAGCACGTTTGAAGCTGGCAGGTGAATGGTTTCTTCTTTCTTTTCGGCAACGAGGTGTCTTTGACTTGATTGGTAATCCTCGATGACAGTGATGCGCTGACCCGCGATAGCAGCTGGTGGATTTGTTCTAAAGGTATGAAGGATCGCTGAAATTTGCTCTGCTCCTTCTTTTCCTTTTAAGGTTAACGACTTTAACCCTTCCCGGTAAAATCCAAACTCCTTGAACATATCGACAAGCGCGTCGTACAAGGACTTGCCTTGTTTTTTATAGAAAGCAGCGACTTCGACAGCTAACAGCGCCGCTTGCACCGCATCTTTATCTCGGGCAAAGTCACCGATCAAATAGCCATAGCTTTCTTCGTACCCGAATTGAAACGTGTATTCTCCGCTCTCTTCGAATTGCTTGATTTTTTCTCCAATAAATTTAAAACCAGTAAGCGTGTCAATCGTATGGGCACCAAATGCTGAAGCAACAGCACGCCCAAGCTCACTTGTGACAATCGTTTTCATCACAACGGGACGAGGCGGCAGCTGACCAAGCTTTTGTTTTTCAGACAATAAATAATGGAGCAGCAGGGCTCCTGTTTGGTTGCCTGTTAAGACGGTAAACTCTCCATCATGATCTCTGACCGCAATGCCTAACCTATCCGCATCTGGGTCTGTTGCAATGAGGATATCAGCATTCTGCTTTTCGCCAAGCTTGATGGCATACTCAAATGCTGCATGCTCCTCTGGATTTGGCGATGTCACTGTTGAAAATTGCGGATCTGGTTTTTCCTGTTCAGGCACAACGGTCACATGCTGATAGCCTAAAGCCTGAAGCCCTTTTCGGACAGGCTGGTTGGCCGTACCATGAAGCGGGGTAAAAACGACTTTGACATCGACCTCACCTGCCAGCTCAGGGTGGACACTGATGGTTTTTAATTTTTCAATATACGCATGATCGATTTCTTCTCCGATCATCTTGATCAGCCCTTGTTGTTTTAACGTTTCTTCTGAATCAACTGAAATCGACAGTTCATTTTCTATTGCATCTACTTCTTGAATGACTTGATCTGCTTGAAGTGGAGGCAGCTGTCCGCCGTCTTCTCCATATACTTTATAGCCATTATATTCTGGTGGATTATGACTTGCTGTTACGACAATCCCAGCAAATGCATTCAGCTCTCGAACAGCAAAGGAGAGCTCCGGTGTTGGACGCAGTTCGTCAAATACGTATGTTTGAATGCCCTGTGAAGCAAGAGTTTTGGCTGCTTCCATCGCAAATTCAGGCGATTTATGGCGTGAATCATATGCAATGGCGACGCCTCTTCTTTTTGCATCCTCTCCATGTTTCGCAATATACGCAGCAAGGCCTGCAGATGCTTTACGAACCGTGTACACATTCATTCGGTTCGTGCCGGCACCAATCTCTCCGCGCATTCCTCCAGTGCCGAACTCAAGGTTTTTGTAGAAACAGTCTTCAAGTGCTAATTGATCATCTTGATGTGCCTCCAGCCTTTCCCTTAGCTCAGTATCCAGGTGCTTCTCATTGATCCATCGCTCATAATTCGTCTTCCAACTCATGGTCGTCCTCCCAGCTCTTATCATCAATAAAATACATCTACTGTTATTTTATATGGAATCATCCTTTATGTCATGCTATATCATTGAGAGATGAAGAAAATGCTGAACAAATAAAAAAGCCGATACATGATCGGCTTTTCTTTTATTCAGCATCAAGTGGTACAACTGCTTCATGGAATAGTTGATCTAATTCTGTTTGATGTTTCTGTTTTGCTGCTTCATCCCAGCCAAAACGCTCTGCCATATAGTCAACGACAGGCTGTGCATATTTTTTCGCCCAGTTGATATTAAATAATAGGCTTCCTGTTCTTCTTAAGAAGAAATCAACAGGGGTAACAGCTAATTCTTCTTCGATTGCATAGACAAGCTCTGCCAGTACATACGCTGGAATGTTTCGTTTGTCTGCTTCACCTTGAAGCTGCTCTACACGCTTGAAGAGACTGCTGACGTTTGAGCCATATTTTTCAGCGAGTTTTTGAGCAATCGGTTCTGTTAAACCAACAGATACTCCTTCTGCTGTTTTCGCTTGGACAAAGGATGCCATATTTTTAGACCCGCCTACATGACCGCCTGAAATTGGCATATGCTTTGTTTTACATGGCCCGAAGTCTTTGCCCGTTTCTTCTTTCAGTCCATCACGTACGAGATTCACAATGTGCTCAGCCATTTTGCGGTAGCCTGTTAATTTACCGCCAGCAATGGTAATTAAGCCTGAAGATGATGTCCATACTTCATCCTTACGAGAAATTTCTGAAGGGTCTTTGCCCTCTTCATGAATGAGTGGACGAAGACCAGCCCAGTTAGATTCAACATCTTTTTCTGTAATATTGAGATCAGGGAACATGTATTGAATCGCTTTGATGACATAATCACGATCTGCTTTTGTCATACGCGGATGTTCCAGCTGCTTTTTGTACACTGTATCTGTTGTTCCTACGTACGTTTTGCCTTCTCTTGGAATCGCAAAAACCATACGTTTATCAGGTGTGTCAAAGTAGATCGCTTGTTTTAATGGGAAGACTGATTGGTCGAATACTAAGTGAATACCTTTTGTATGCTGTAAGTGCTTCCCTTCTTTTGAGTGATCTTTGTCTCTTAGCTGATCGACCCATGGACCTGTCGCATTGACGATTTTCTTCGCATACACATCGTAGGTTTTCTGCGTCATGACATCTTCAATGACAACACCGACAACTTTGCCTTTATCATAAATAAATTCTTTTACTTTCGCATAGTTGACTGCTTCTGCCCCGAATTTCACAGCCTCTTTCATGACTTCGATTGTCAGGCGTGCATCATCTGTACGGTATTCAACATAGTAGCCGCCGCCTTTTAAGCCGTCCTTTTTAACAAGCGGTTCTTTTGCAAGTGTTTCCTTCGCACTTAGCATGCTTCTGCGTTCGCTATGCTTTACACCAGCTAAAAAGTCATACACTCTAAGCCCAATGGATGTTGAAAACTTACCGAATGTCCCGCCTTTATGCATCGGAAGAAGCATCCATTCTGGTGTTGTCACATGCGGACCGTTTTCGTATACAATGGCACGCTCTTTACCGACCTCTGCGACCATCTTCACTTCGAATTGTTTTAAATAACGAAGTCCACCGTGCACTAGTTTCGTTGAGCGGCTAGACGTACCTGCTGCGAAATCCTGCATTTCTGCAAGACCAACGCGCATCCCGCGTGAAGACGCATCAAGTGCTGTACCAGCGCCTGTAATACCCCCGCCAATGATAAACACATCATATGGTTTTTTTGTCATTTCCTGCAGCATTTGTTCCCTTTCTAAGCTAGAAAAAGTCATCTCTTGTTCCTCCCATGTTGTACGGTAAAGAAAAAGAGACCGCAAACACCCAAAGCGTATTTCTACACTTCGGTGCCTGCGGTCTCTCCAGTTCTCCAACCGTTCTATTAACTTACTTGAAGTATACCATACTTTTGGTTTATTTGAAAGCTTGAGCTGCTTTTACAGCCTTTTTCCACCCGCTGTATAACGAGTCACGGCTGTCCTCTTCCATCTTAGGGTCAAAGCGCTTGTCAAGGTTCCATTGTTTTGCAATGTCTGAACGGTCGTTCCAGAAGCCAACTGCTATTCCCGCAAGATAGGCCGCACCGAGTGCCGTCGTTTCATTAATTTCTGGACGCTCTACAGGCACATCCAACAGATCACTTTGGAAGCCCATTAAGAAATCATTCTTCACAGCTCCGCCATCAACGCGCAATGTTTTTAATGAAATGTTTGAATCCTTTTCCATCGCATCTAACACATCTTTCGTTTGATAAGCAAGTGATTCTAACGTTGCTCGGACAAAGTGCTCTTTAGAAGTACCGCGTGTTAACCCGAAAACAGCGCCTCTGACATCACTATCCCAGTATGGTGTGCCTAGACCAACGAATGCCGGAACGACATATACGCCCTCTGTTGACTCAACGCGCTCTGCATATGTTTCGCTGTCTTTCGAGTCTTTAAACATTCTCAGTCCGTCACGCAGCCACTGAATCGCTGAGCCAGCAACGAAAATACTTCCTTCTAAAGCATATTCAACTTTGCCGTCAATGCCCCATGCAATCGTCGTTAATAAACCATGATCCGACTTAATGGCTTTTTCCCCTGTATTCATCAACATGAAACATCCTGTACCATATGTGTTCTTCGCCATTCCTTCTTCAAAGCAAGCCTGACCGAATAAAGCAGCCTGCTGATCTCCCGCCGCTCCTGCAATCGGAATATTTCTGCCGAAGAAGTGATAGTCTGTTGTTTCACCATAAATGTGTGAAGATGGTTTCACCTCCGGAAGCATAGATGCAGGTACGCCAAGGATATCAAGTAATTCTTCATCCCATTTCAGATCGTAAATGTTGAACATTAACGTTCTTGACGCATTGGAATAATCTGTGACGTGTGATTTACCGCCTGTCATCTTCCAAATAAGCCAAGTATCGATTGTGCCAAACAGTAAGTCGCCATTTTCTGCTTTCTCACGGGCACCTTCTACATTGTCTAAAATCCATTTGACCTTTGTACCTGAGAAATAAGCATCGATGAGAAGACCTGTTTTATTTCTAAACGTTTCATTGTGTCCTTGCGCTTTTAAATCTTCACAAATGCCAGACGTTTGTCTTGACTGCCAAACAATTGCATTGTAAATAGGTGCGCCTGTATGTTTATCCCAAACAACAGCTGTCTCACGCTGGTTCGTAATTCCGATACCAGCGATTTGGTCTGCTTCAATTCCTGATTCAATTAAAGCTGTTGAAATGACCGATAGAACAGAGCTCCAAATTTCATTTGCATTGTGTTCTACCCAGCCTGGGTTCGGAAAATATTGATTAAATTCCTTCTGAGCTGTATGTGCAATTTTGCCTTCTTGATCAAATAAGATTGCTCTTGAGCTTGTGGTCCCTTGATCTAATGCAAGAATATATTTTTCTTTTGTCATGATGTTTTCCTCCCCTTACATACTTTCATTTACAGCATTTGTTTGGTTTTTCGTAGAGACATAGAGTCCTAACAATACCACAACTAAAATAACGCTTACAATCCAAAAGGCTGGAGTGACGTTCGCTTTAAAAGCTGCATTGTAGAAAACACCGCCAAATGCGCCGCCTAAAATTGGACCAATAACTGGCACCCAAGCATACTTCCAATTCGATGGGCCTTTCCCTGGAATCGGCAGGATCGCATGTGCAATTCTCGGACCTAAATCACGTGCAGGGTTAATTGCATAACCAGTTGTTCCACCTAAAGAAAGACCAATTGCAACAATTAAGAAACCAACAATCAGCGGATTGACTCCGTCTGCAAATTTATTTGCACCAATCGCTAAGATTCCTAGAACCAATACAAATGTACCGATGACTTCACTAAGTACGTTTGCAAAAGTATGCGGAATCGCAGGACCAGTTGAGAATACACCTAGCTTTGCACCTGGATCATCAGTTGCTTTCCAGTGCGGTAAGTAATGTAAAAAGACGATAATAGCCCCTATTAATGCGCCAAGCATTTGACCAATAATATACATTGGAACATCAGCCCAAGGAAAACTTCCTTCTAGCGCAAGCCCAATTGTTAGTGCGGGATTTAAATGCGCTCCGCTGATTCCACCCGTTGCATAAGCTGCAATGGCCACTGCAAATCCCCATCCGAAAGCGATTACAATCCATCCGGATTGATATGCGAGCGATTTCTTTAAATTAACTGCCGCACACACACCGCCTCCAAAAATGATGAGCAGCATTGTACCTACGACTTCTCCCCAAAATGGTGTCATGAAAAATTCCTCCTCTGGTTCAGTTGCCATCCCCTATGAATGTGTAGAAAAGATAAAGAAAAAGATCCACAACAAACATACTTTACATCAGGGTCATTTGTCACCTAGTAAAGCGCTGTTGTGGATCTCCGTTTCTCCATCACATGATATTAACTTAGTGCAATAGTATCAGAGGTTGAAAACGTTGTCAATAAATATTCACATTTTCTCTTTTTCACTTTTGGAACGCTTTCCAAAGGGTGGTATTCGAGGTCGTCACAGCTGTAGCCCCTGCTTCAAGCGCTCTTTCTACATCTTCTTTTGTACGGATAAATCCGCCTGCAAATATTGGGATCCCAGCTCGCTCGCGCACTTCTGTAATTAAATCTGGTACGACTCCCGGCAACACTTCAATAAAATCTGGACGATGTTTCCCGACGAACTCCATGCTTTTTTCCATGGCACTCGTATCAAGTAAAAACATTCGCTGAATGGCATATACCTTTTTTTGCTTAGCTTTTACTATGACAGAAGACCTAGTAGAAATAATTCCTGCTGGCTTCATTTCCTGACAAATAAATTCCGTTCCATACTCATCATGTTTAATCCCGTGAATGAGATCGACATGGACAAACATTTTTTTGTGATGAGCATTTGCCTCATTCATGATGCCCTTTAGCCGGCCTAAGTGAACATCAAGTAAGACACCATATGTAAATGGACTTTTTAAAAATTCCTCAAATTGCTTCATATTGCGAACAGCAGGTAGAATAGGTTGATCATGAAAACTCATATGCCGTCTCCTTCAAAAGTGTATTGGATCAGTCTTCTCCTAACAGTAATAGAAACTCTTCTATTTTTCAATACACCTAGTGTGTCCAATACCGATTTCACCTCACATCATCTTCATAGACCTAGCTCAAAATGCTGAAAAGCATGCTTTTATTCCATAGAAAAAAGCAGAGAAGTCTCTCTGCTATAGCTGTGCCATGCTTTCTTTTAAGGTATTGATGATAAATGAAGCGTCATCATCTGTGATATTAAGCGGCGGTGCAAGCTGGGCAACGTTATTATAGCCGGCAACTGTATCACCATTTTTCCCGATGATCAGCCCGCGTTTTTTACATTCTGCGATCAATTGACCGACAACATGTAGCTCAGCTGGTTTTTTGGACTGCTGATCCTGAACAAGCTCAATGCCAAACAGCAAGCCTTTTCCTCTGACATCTCCGACAAATGGGTGCTCTTTTAACTCTTGCAAACGTTCAAGCATATCTCGCCCGAGCGCATCTGACCGTTCCACTAATTGCTCGTTTTCCATAATCTCTAGGTTGGCAAGTGCCACCGCACAGGAAGCAGGGTGACCGCCAAATGTATTCACATGGCGCAGCCGGTCATACGTATCTTCCCCTGCATAAGCTTCATAGATTTCTCGTTTCACGCACGTTGCAGAAAGCGGTAAATAGCCGCTTGTAATCCCTTTTGCCATGGTGATAATATCCGGTTTTACTTCCTCATGCATAAAACCAAACCGCTTCCCTGTCCGGCCAAAGCCGCAGATGACTTCATCTACGATAAGAAGCGCCCCATGAGCTTCACAGATGTCTTTGACCTTCTTCAAATACCCTTTTGGCGGCATTAAGATACCTCCGCCCGTAATGATCGGCTCCATAATGACCCCAGCAATGGTCTCGCTTAGTTCCCACGTCATAGCCTGATCAATCGCCGCAGCACTCGCCAAATTCTCTTGGTCTTCAGGATGACGATACACATCAGGAGGTGCAACGTGGATAAAGCCCTGGCCTAATGGTTCATATTTATATTTACGCTGCGCTTGACCGGTTGCGGCAAGAGCAGCTGCTGTATTGCCGTGATACGACCGGTACCGGGAGATGAACTTTGTCCTTGTACTCTCTCCTTTTTGCGCATGATATTGTTTGACAATTTTAAATGCGGCTTCATTGGCTTCAGAACCGCTGTTAGAAAAGAAGATGACATAGTCCCCGCCAAGCCACTCATTTAGCTTTTCAGCCAGCTGAATCGCCGGCACGTGGCTTTGTGTAAGTGGATAGTAAGGCATTGTCTTTAATTGCTTATACGCCGCTTCTGCAAGCTCTTTGCGGCCATATCCGGCATTTACACACCAAAGACCTGACATCCCGTCTAAATAGCGATTTCCATGAATATCTGTCACCCATGCGCCTTCTGCCTCGTGAATAACCATACTTTCATTTTCCTTGTTTGTCCCTTTCATATGATGCCAGATCAACTGATCATCTTTCGCCTGAAGATTTTGCGCCTGCTCATGTATTTTCATCTTCCCGCCCCCATGTATCCGTTTTCATCATTAAAGAAGCTTAGACCAGTTCAAGCAGCACATTGCCTCTCCATTCATTATATGGATGAAACGTGAGGCATATGAAACTGGAACTTGACAGTTTCTTTCATTATAAAAAAGGGGGCAGGCCGATTACATTAGACAGATCGTCAACTGATTGAACACCATCATAAGACACTTTTCTTGATGCCTTGGCAAATTGAACACACTCCGCTAACGTCGATTTCCTTGCAGGAATTCATAAGCAAGAATCGCAAATTCAAGTGCCTGGCGTTTCGGCGCTTGCATCATATCCTCACCAAGTAAGGCATGCAGTTTATCCAGTCTATGATAAAGGGTTTGCCTAACAATATAGAGCTGGCTTGCGGTTTCTTTTTTAGAACCGTTTGTCTGTAAAAAGATATTCAGCGTTTGATAGAGTCTCCCGCTATTTTGATTATCGTATACAATCACGGGCTCTAAATACTCTTTCACCATGCATTCAAGCAGACCGCTTTCCTTCATCATAGGCATGAGACGAAGCATATGTAGATCTTGGTAAAATGGACTTTCCACCCGCTGAGGCATCACTTTTTTTAAATGCAGCACTTCTTTGGCTGCTTGAAAGCTTTTTCTCATGTGCTGAAACTGTTCACAATATTGACCGATACCAAAATTGATCTCGGCCCCTCGGGGCTGCTCCCGGTCATACAATTGTTTGATGTCGTTTGCAGCCTTTTCTGCACGCTCTTTCCAGTCCTCTTTCTTTCTCGTGTTTAATAAAATAAACAAGGTTTGTCCTTGATGCTCATATGCAATCAGATAGAAACCCGCACGCTGAAAAATGGAGCGGCAAGATACAAGAAAGTAAAGATTCCCTGCGATTTCTTCGATTTGATGATGTTTTTGAAAGAGCAAGACTACGCAGCCAGTTGGCTTTTTCAACCCTTCTGTTTCTTCAAGGTGCTCTATGATCTCTCGTTCTGTATGCTCTTCTTGGAACCATTTTTGCAGCCATTCATTCTCTTTTGTTTTCTTCAGCTCTTCTGTATAAAGCTCTCTTAATGTTTGCTGGGCAAGAGCATTCGCTCCTTTATCCATCACGAGCAGTTCAAATTCAGAGAGTGTGTCCGCTTGATGAATGAGCACAAGATCTGCAAATGTTTGTTTGAGTGCAAGCACTTGTTTTTGCGTCACTTCGTATCCTTTTGGCACGGAAGCAAACTGTAAATAATTCATGACCAGTTCTTCGGTTGGTTTGGAAGAATCACATAAAATAATCGGCTCGCCCTGAACAGGGAGGAGTAAAAGAATCCCCCTTACGTGCTGATACACTTGATCCAAAATATCCATCTGCGGATGCGGGGTCAGTAAAAGCTCATTCAGCTTTGATGATAGTGCTTCTAAATCTGCCATCATTTGATACTGACGCTCGATCATCATCGTATGAAGATGCTGCGTGATGTTGACGAACTTCACTTCTTTTGTAAACAGAATAAGCGGAAAATCTCTTTCTTCTGCATAGATCAGCAATTCTTCCGGCACATCGAATCTTAACGGCACAAATTCAATACACAAGCCGGCTGCCCCTGAATCAATCAGCTGCCGTAAAAACGCTTGAAACACATCCAGTTGATCATGGAAGCCTGCGGCTGTCGTTAATATAAGCTCGCCTCCATTTAACAAATCCTCTACATCAGGCACTTCTAACACATGGATCCATTTGACCTGCCGAAACAATCCTTTTTCCCCTGCTAACACTTTTGCATGCGCAAAATGCTTCGTTTTCAACACGTCACTCACTTGGAAATGAACATCTACATTCATTCATATGTCCCCCTTTGTTTGCCGCCTATCCCCTATCCCAGAGGGTGCATGGATAAAATCCATAATAAAACTGGTAATGTCACGATACTTAAGATTGTACTGAGAAATGTCGTGCTTGAGACAAACTCAGGCTTCGTTCGAAATTGTACAGCCATCAGCGTGGTATTTGCTGCTGTCGGCATGGCTGCCACTAAGATCATAATTTGTTTCACCATATCATCTACCGGTAAAATAACCGTAAAGCCAAATGCGATGAGTGGGGAGATAAACAGCTTCAGCAATACAGCATAAGAAATATTTCGATAATCCACTTGCTTAAAAGAGATCACGGCAAGCTGCATACCTAAAATAAGCATAATCGTCGGTATGGCAGCATTCCCTACAAGCTGAATACCCGTCATCAGCTCTTTAGGTAATGAAAGGTCAATCAGCTGAAATAATAGACCGATGAGCGCCCCGTAAGCAACCGGCATACGAAGCACTTTTTTCAGCACGACCTTTCCATCTCCCGCATCCTCTCCGCCCTTTGCTGCATAATACATGCCGATTGTACTCATGACAAGCTGCTGCAGCACCATCAACACGATCGCAATATCCAAACCTGCTGCTCCGAAGACAAGCAGCACAACGGGCGTGCCGTAGTTTCCATTGTTCATAAAGGATGACGACAGAATCATGGCACAATACGTTTCATTCGAATAACCATAAATACGAGATAATATAAAGACACATAAAATAAGTGCAAGACAAAGCCCGACAACAAAAATGGATAAATACACATAGTCCATCGACACTTTGTTTTGATAAAAGGTTTCAAACGCAAGAAATGGTGACATTAAATATAAAGACATTGATGAGAGCGTATGTATGTCAAAACCAATCGCCTTCTGTCCGATATACCCAATCAGAAATATGCCGAACACTGGCAGTAAGACAAGTAAAAACTCCATGCTGCACCTACTTTTCTCTAGTTGAATTCCAGATTCCTTCTGCTTCCTCATTATCATACCACTGATAAACAATAAAAAAGAAGCACCCTTATGAAAGGCCGCTTCTTTCCTCATCCATATAAAACACTTCCCACAAATGACCATCAAGATCCTGAAAGCTCCATCCATACATGAACTCATGATCCTGCTTCTCCTTAAACGGTGAACCGCCTGCTGCCATTGCCTGCTCGACAAGCTCATCGACCTCTTCTCGTGAATTGACACGAATAGAGATAATCACCTCTGATGCCTCTTTTGCGTCCACTAATTGTTTCTCTGAGATGGATTGAAAATGCCTAAGAGATAACAGCATGACGGTGATCGTGTCATCAATGACCAAACAGGCCGCCTGATCATTCGTGAACTGCTGCTCAAAGTCAAAACCCAGCTGCTCAAAAAAAGCGATAGATTCCTTCACGTGCTTTACCGGCAAATTGATATACAGATGTTTAGATTGTCGCCCCATATTCCTCTCCTTTTTGAACACATGATCTCCTTTCAGTATATTCTGCTTTTGCTCCAGCATCCCTTTGTCAATCGAAAAAATCTTATCCAATCAGATGTCCCTTTTTTAGCAGTGAAAGCGATCGCTCATTGCGCCACATTGTCTCTTTAAAAAATGTCATCAAAAAGAAGCGCCTCAACAATAGGCGCTTCCTTTCATTATTTCTTATATTCAATATGGTACACGTCTCTTCTTCGGTCTTTCAGCTGACGTACGGTCCCGTCTTGCCTTTGTCTTCTTAAAATTTCTAAATCGACATCACCAACGACAACCATCTCAATGTTTGGATTACACTCTCCTACAATCCCATCTCTTGCAAATTCAAAGTCTGATGGGGCAAATATAGCCGATTGTGCATATTGAACATCCATATTTTCGGTTTGCGGAAGGTTGCCAACTGTTCCCGAGATGACGGTATAAATCTGATTTTCAACCGCTCTCGCCTGTGCACAGTAACGTACTCTTAAATAGCCTTGGCGGTCTTCTGTACAGAACGGAGTGAAAATAATTTTCGCTCCTTTGTCAGCCGCGATCCGTGCAAGCTCAGGAAATTCAATATCGTAGCAAATTTGGATCGCAATTTTGCCGCAGTCTGTATCAAATACCCGGACCTGGTCACCAGCTGAAATCCCCCACCATTTTCTTTCATTCGGCGTGATGTGAAGTTTATATTGCTTTTCAATCGTTCCATCACGTCTAAATAAATAGGCGATATTGTAGATTTTCCCTTCCTCTTCTACAAAGTGGGACCCGCCGATGATATTAATGTTATATTTCACAGAAAGGTCTGTGAACAAATTAATGTAGTCCTCGGTATATTCCGTAATCCGCTGTACGGCAAGACTTGGTGAACGCTCTTCTAAATAAGACATGAGCTGCGTCGTAAAAATTTCTGGGAATACGGCAAAGTCAGCTGATGCATCTGATGCGACATCCACATAATACTCCACCTGATTCATAAATTCCTCAAAGGAATGAATTTGTTTCATCGCATATTGAATCACACAAATTCGAACGGGGAACGCCGATTTATAATATCTTTTCGATTGCGGGCGATAGTCGACATTGTTCCATTCCATTAACGTCGCATATGTGCTGGATGCTTTATCATCCGGCAGGTAATTCGGATTGATCCGCATGAGACTAAATTCATTTAACAGCTGAAAAGATAAAACGGGATCATAGATTTGGTGAAGCATCACCTGCTCCACATACTGGCGAGGCGTCATTTCCTCTTGGTATTTATGATAATTCGGAATGCGTCCGCCAATGATGATGCTTTTTAAATTTAATCTTCTCGCTAAGTCTTTTCTTGCTTCATACAAACGATGCCCAATTTTCATGCGGCGGTACTCAGGACCCACCATGACTTCGATTCCGTACATATTCATCCCATCAGGATTATGGTTTGTGATGTACCCATCATCTGTAATGTCCTGCCACGTGTGGCGATCATCGTATTCATCAAAGTTAATTAATAAACTTGAACAAGAGCCAATGATTTCTCCCTCGAATTCAGCACAAAACTGTCCTTCTGGGAAATGCTCAAGGTGGCTTTCAAGATGCTCTCGTTTCCAAGGGTCCATGCCTGGAAAGCATACCTCTTGCAAGGCAATGATTCGGTCAATATCCTCTTCACGGATATTACGGATCACCATTCTTTTTTCAAACCGCGTTAAGTCTAGTTTTTCTGCCATGATGTTTTTGCCCCCTTACTGATCCTCTTTTTCAAGCTGATGGAATAGCTGGAGCAATTCGATTTCAGCCATGGATTCTAATCTGACATCATATTCTTCAAATTGCAGCGTGCTCGTCACTTTGTTTGGGACGATGACACATTTCATACCTGCCCGTTTGGCAGCTACTGATCCATTCACAGAATCCTCAAATGCCACGCAATCTTTTGGCTCTACCCCTAAGCAGCGTGCGGTTTGCAAATAGAGCTCTGGATTTGGTTTGACTTCTTCCACATCATCTGACGTGCGGATACATTCAAAGTAGTCGAAAAGACCAATCTGCTTTAGGTGATCTGACACCCATTTATAGTCTGAGCTGGAAGCAAGTCCAATCTTGATCCCGAGCTCCTTTGCTGCTTCTAAATAAGCTTCTACGCCAGGTCTTGCTGATTCGTCCTTCATTCTTTTTTGAAAACGAGAACGCCGATCTGCTGTGAGTGTCTCATGATCCAGCGTCTTCCCTAGCTGCTTTTCCAAATATTCAAATGGCTTAAAGCCTGCCTGCGTCCCAATGACATTGCCCCATACGGAAAGAGGCAGCTCTGACTCATGCTCCGCAAACATTTCTTGTAAAACCTCATATTCATGTGTTTCTGTATCTAAAATTAATCCGTCAAAATCAAATATAATCGCCTTTACCAACGAGGCCACTCCTTTTTTTACGAAAGTCTTAAACATTTACTCAATGCTATCATATCGTGAATAAAATTGACTTTCAAAGATGAATGTCTGCTAAAATGATTATGTATAAAAGGAGCCTGCACCGTTTTGTCAGGCTCCTACCCGTGTTCTGTTCATTCTGTAAGAGATCCAAGCGCTCCGATTCGTGGAGAAATAGGCAATGTTGAAAAAGAGCGGGTTTGGTATTACAGATCTTAAAGGTTTCTCCGTTCCCTTAAAAATAGTATGTGCGAGGGCCTTGTAAGTTAACAAGGAAGTTCACACCATCTTTTACGCATTTTGAAGGTGACGGCTGACAAAATCATCTAGATCAAACGGAAAAGAAAAGCCGCAGGCATTGACCTGCTCACGGTTCCGCTCGAATAGCTCACGATCACGTTTGGTGATATGACGTTTCGGTTTTACAATTATGGTAAGTAATAGCTGAAGTCCCGATAAAATACGAAAAGCATCATCCATCGTCCCGTTATATACTCCATCAATAAAGGTAAGGGAGCGGTCTTTTTGACGCATATCCCGCTGCTGTCCATTGACAGCATGAGAAAGAAGATCTTCAACTTCCTTTGATATTTCTTCAATTGCCTGCTCTTGCAGGTCTGTAGCAGCTTTCATTAATCTCACGTGACATCTACCTCTCTGTCGTTATTTCTCCATTCAGAATAGCACAGAAAAAAAGGCGTTCGCCAAGGTAAGTGTTTCCTATATATACCCATAGAGAGGAACGGATATCATGATCATAAAAGGGCACACGCTCTCACTCAAAGTAGACGAGCAGTATCATCACACATCACTCAGTCATTTTTTAAAGACAGCCGTATCTGCATCAAAACCGATTATTCATTTTTGGATGGAGCATCAAAAAGTCCGTTTAAATCAAAAGCCTGCCCATCACGCGGCTAAAGTCAGTAAAGGCGATCAGATCATCATTGATTTATTTGAAACAGAAGAAAGTGATGTGGCACCAGAATACGGTGAATTAGAGGTGCTCTTCGAGGACGAGCATTTATTAATTGTGCAAAAACCTGCCGGACGGCCAACTCATCCGAATGAACAAGGACAAACGGGCACACTGGCTAACCTTGTGGCCTTCCATTTTCAAGCAAATGGAGAAGAAAAGAGGGTGAGACATATCCACAGGCTGGATCAAGACACAAGCGGCACCGTCATTTTTGCAAAGCATAGATTAGCCCATGCGGCTCTTGATCAAATGCTTTCTAAAAAAACAATCAGCCGAACATACATCGCCATCGCAGAGGGGCTTTTCAAAAAAAAGAAAGGCACCATTGATGCAGCGATCGGCCGTGACAAACACCATGCAGTCAGACGAAGAATCTCCCCTACTGGACAAAAAGCTGTGACTCATTTTCAGGTCATGGACATGAATAAACGTCTGCAAATGACAGCCGTTAAACTGCAATTAGAGACGGGTAGAACGCATCAAATTCGTGTCCACCTTAGCAATCTCGGGCATCCACTAGCTGGGGACACTTTATATGAGGGAGTTCGTGATTACATCAACAGGTGTGCTCTTCACGCCAAGCAAGTTGACATGAAACACCCCTTTACAGGTGAGCATCTGATCATCGAAGCACCTCTACCACCTGATATGGACCAGCTCATGAATAAAATCATCCATTAAAATAAAGAGCCTGCATTTGATTAGCAGGATCTCAGATTGTTGACAAAGGGCTAAAATAATCTTATTTTAGCCCTTTCTTCTTTTCAGCGTGATAGAAAACCTTTGCAGTTCTAGGAAGGACGAGCACCGGAACGTAGATCTGACAACGAATGCAAGGGTTTGTCTACACGCTGGGAGCCTGCATATGATCAGCAGGCTCTTTTTCTTTAGACAGACGCTCTTTTTGCATAAATAATGTACCGCTCTGGTGCATTGCCGACAAAATGAAAAGGATAGCATGTGGTTAACACCAGCTCTTCCTTTTCATTCTGCAACGTAATAATGGATGTATCATGCTGATCGACAATTTTCGTATGCGTGATTTCATACACAAACTCACCATACGGCACAGTGATTTTCAGCTGATCTCCAATATCCAGTTCACCTGTCCGGCGAAACACCGTGTCACGGTGGCCAGATAGGACGATTTGTCCATTCTGATCAGGATAATAACTGCCTTTGTAGTGTCCTACTCCCTTTGCAAGGTCATCCGCATCCGTCCCTTCGACAATGGGAAGGTCTGCTTTTAATTTTGGAATCGTCAGGATGCCAGAAGCTTTCCCCACTTCTGGAGCAAACTGCTTTTTGGACATCCCTTGATCGTCCGCCACAGCCTTCTTCGCTTCGTCTAATGATTGGGCTGTTTGAAGATGAGTAGAGGCGATTTGCCAAATCCCCCAGCCGAGCAGAACAATCCCGGCTGTCATTACAGTCAGTGCAAGCCACTTTTTCATGCTTAAACTCCTTTGCCTGTTACATTTCTCTTAGATGATACGCTCTTTAGCTTGCTGCTTTTTCTTCTTGTTTTGCTTTTTGAATTCGCCCCTCTTTTTGATACACAATGGAAGCTCCCTCAAAGCTTTTGACAAAAGCGACAGTGGCTTCTAAGTCTTCTGGGCCTGTTTCAGGGTTTTTCCCAAGTCTGCCTATTGGTGCATATTTACTGCCAGTTGCAGTTGCCATGAAGTTATTCACAGTGAGTGTATACGTTTGATCGAAAGCTACGGCTGAACCATCTGGCAGCTTCAAGTCGACTACTTTATATGTTACCGGATCATAGGAATATGAAAAGCCTGAAATGCTATAATCTGGTCCAAATTGTGGAGAAATTTGAGCTTCTATGATCTCAACTAAGTCTTTTCCCTTGATCTCCAGTTTGACTAAAACGTTGCCGAATGGCTGAATATTAAAGAGATCTCCCCACGTTATCGGCCCTTTTTCAAGGTTTTGCCTAATGCCCCCTCCATTCATCATGGCAAAGTCACTTTTCATTGAATATCTCATACCATCTGCAATCAAATTACCGAGCGGCGTGTCCCCATCATTTGAATAGCCGCCTTCCATTTTAACCCCAGCTTCTCCAACAACCTCACTAATAATCGGCTCCACTTCTTTCCCGTAATGAACCAAGATGTCTGCTGCTTCCTTGTCCTTTTCTATACCAGCTTGATCTACATACTGGATATTTGCACTCTTTTTGACGATATCCTTCGTTTTGCGGTCAAGTGTCACATTGACTTCGCCAATCGCCTTCCCATATTCAAAGGCTTGCACAATTAATTTCCCATTGACCTCTCCATTGACCACTTCGTGATTATGCCCTGCAAAGATGACGTCAATTTCATCATCACCTTCTTTGGCAAGCTTTGCACTCTCTCCAGTGATCGTATCGCCATTTTGAGAGGCTGTCATATGAGCTAAAACTGCAATGGCTTTAACCCCTTTTTGTTTTAGTTCCTTCGTGGCTTCATTCACGGCTTTGACTTCATCTGTAAACTGAATGTCTTTAATCCCTTCTGGCATGACCATTCCTGCGGCTGACTTGGTCACAACACCGATAAATGCGACTGGGATTCCTTCGACATCGATGATTTCATAAGCCGGTAAAAGTGGCTTACCTGTATCCTTGTATTCACAGTTCGCACAAACGAGCGGGAAGTTCTGTCCGTCATACCCCTTTGTGCCTTTAGGATGTTCTCCGCCATTTAAGATACGCAATAGCTCGTCTACCCCTTCATCAAATTCATGGTTGCCGACCGTGCCCACATCAAAGCCAATGTTCTCCATGAGTTCAACGGTTGGTTCATCTTGCAGTAGAGAAGATATTGGAGAGCTCCCGCCAATCATATCTCCAGCATGGACCGTGATCGTATTTTTGTGCGCTGCTTGTTTTTGTTTCATATAGGCGGCGACATAATCCATTCGTCCGTACATGCCTTTACTGCCATCACCTTTGAGATCCAGCTCGTATTCTTGATCAATTTTACCGTGTAAATCATTCATACTTAAAATCGTTAATGGTACTTCGCTTGCATCCTTTGCCGGCTGATAGCCAGCCTGCTCTGCTTCTTCTTTGGAAGCAAAAAAGATCCGTTTTTCCACATCGATTTCTTTCCATTTGTCAGGGGAGACGTAGGTTTTCACAGATGAGTCGCCGACATAGCGTGCCAGTCCTTTTTTCTGCTCACGTGCTCTAAATTCAAATGGCTGTTCCAGCAGAGGGTCCGCTTCGTTCCATATGCCCTGTCCTTTTTCTTTTGCTTCTTTTACTGCTTTTTGAAACGTATGATAGTCCTTTTCATCTCCAACTGGCCAGATGAAGTAAGTAGGGGCATATCCTTTTTTTACAAGCTCTAGATTTGTATTTAGCCCTTTTTTGGTCTTCACTTGAGCTAAAAGACGTCCATAGCTGTCCTTCGCTTCAGGACCAATCTTTAATGTGACTTGGTCACCGCTTGAAAGAAGTGTTTTTAAATAGTCAGTCGCCTGCTGTCCAAAACGCAATTGGTTTTGGTCTAATTCATTTTTTGGCTTATGATACGTTTCCGGCGTGTCCATATTCACAAAACGCACCTTTGTTGTACCAAGAACAGGCTTCTTTAGATGAATCGTATCTCCATCCACCACACGGTCAACTGTTGCTTTGTATTCCTTCTTCATCTTTGGCGGCTTTGGCTGGCGTTTCAGCAGTTTGATATCATCCTTATGTCTTGGAAGCACCTGCAGCGTATCATACCTGCTTAACACCCCTGTAAACTCGTACCATTTCCCTGTCTTTACTTTATCAATAGCATTTGTATCGACCATCACTCTCAGGATGGTGCTGTGGTATTTTTTATCAATGATCACCACATTGTATCCACCGCCAGCCGGCTGCGCTGGTTTTGCCTCAACATAGCCTTTAATCTTCACTAGTCTTCCTTCATGTTTACCGGCTTGATCCGTTTCTAGTTGTTTAACGGACACTCGCTTCGCCTTTGGCAAAGTTTGATTCACAGCATCTATCTTCAGGCGGCCTTGATCTGGCACAATTTCAATCATTCCTTTATAAGACGTGATCTTACCAGTCACTGTCACCTTCATGCCTGCTTTTAGTTCCGGGAAGTGATTGGGCTGCGCTGAATAAATATTGATTCCAGCTGATTTGTCTTGAATGTATGTGGACAATTTCCCATTGCCTACAGCGGATTGATCTGCTGTCACAATTCCGCTCACCGTCACGGTCTCTCCTATTAGCTGACGGGCTTTTTTGATCTGCACGATCTTTTTTTGCTTCCACACCATTTCCTTCTTTTCAGATGCACTGACCTCGCCTCCTGTGATCATGCCAGGCAGTAAGGATTGCAAACTAAAGATCATCAAAACCAAACAACAAATCATTCGAATAGATAGCATTCGTTTCATTAGACCTCTCCCCTTTGCGCTTCATCTCTCATAGTGTACAAAGTAAATATTGATGTTGAATGGATTTCATGTAAAACTTGTCTTTTTAACTCATCGGAAAGGTAATAATCACACGTGTTCCCTCAAAGCTTTTACTTTCAAAACGAATGGTGCCGCCATGGCTTTCAATGATTTTAATGGTCATCATTAAACCAAGGCCTGTCCCCTTTTCTTTTGTAGTATAAAAAGGTTCACCGAGCTTCCCTATTTCGTCCTCTGGTATTCCCTTTCCTTGGTCTTCAAATATCAACATCATTTGATGATCTTTCATGAGAGAGGTCACCTTGATGACACCTGTCACACCATCCATCGCTTCAATTCCGTTTTTAAGGATATTCAGGAAGACTTGTTTTAATTCATTCGGAATGCCTTGAATGTTAGGGAGCGACGGAGACAGATTTTTCTGAATGGACACGCCTTTTAAGACCGCCTGGGATTCAACAACCATGATCACTTCTTCGAGCAGAAGATTGACATGTACCGGTTCAAATTTCACCGATTTGCTTCTAGAAAGAACGAGGAATTCATTAATAATTGACTCGAGCCGATTAAACTCTGACATCATCACATCTGCATAATCTTTCTGATACTTCTTACTTTGAATCATCAGCTGTAAAAATCCTTTTAACGATGTAAGCGGGTTCCGTATCTCATGAGCGATACCTGCTGCAAGCTGCCCTACTGCCGACAGCATCTCTGATTTCATCAGCATCTTCTCTGACTGCTTTTGATTGGTGATATCCTCTGAAATCCGCATCACGGTTGACTGCATTTTGTCAGGATCATCGATTCGATGTAAAGAGACTCTCTCCCATCGTTCGCGCCCAGATAAATCTTGAAAGTACAGCTCACCTGTCCAGCTGCCCTCTTTTAAACAAACCTTCCATTGCTTCTCTAAATCATCACATTGACATAGCGAATGGTAGACAGAAAAAATATCTTTGCCGATCAGGTCATATTCATGCTGCTGGACAAACTGACAGAAACGCTGATTCACGCACTGGATAACCCCTTCCTCCGTTGCAACTACAATATGAATATGGCTGTTATCAAGCGCCGTCACCGCTAGATGAAGCGACTGTTTGATTTTCGTTACTTCGGTCATTTTAATCCAAGTCATCACCGCTCCTTCATGCTCTTGATCGAAGATAGGTGTGATGTGAACGGTGAATTGCTCTCCTTCGTTCGTTTCAATTTCACGTTCGATCGCGCGCCTATCCGATATGACGGATTGGATATCATGATAGAGCGTTTCCTGCGTAAGCTTTTTAGCCATCGACTGAAAGGATTGCTGATGCCTGATTTTCGCTGAAGTAAATAAAGAGGCAGCTGTAGGAGTGTAATAGCGAATATTCATGTCCCTGTCCACAAACAACGTCGCAAGCTCCGGCTTGACAGAGGGTCTGTACAGTTTTTCTCTTGTCACTCTTAAGTTGTTTATGATATTAATAAAATGCTCGTGTTTTTTCTCAAACTCCTCTAATTGCGTGTGTTTCGCTTTTAATTGAGCCCTTGCCTCCTGCTCCTTTTGTTTGACTTCATTGAGTTCATTTTCTAAATCGACAATACGCTGTTGATAGACTGAATTCTGATCTGACATTCCTTTGCCCCTGCCGTTATTTTGATTTTTTCCTCTCTCATTCATTCGAATGAGAATGACGTAAACTCCCTTAAAACGGCGGTCAAAACTTTTCACGGTAAAATCTGCATACTGCTTGCTGCCTTTTTCCGAAATGAGAACATGTTGAGACACAACCTCTGTCTCGTCTGTCCACACCTTTTGAAAGGTTTGACTCAACATCTCTTTCATATAATCAGGTGTTACATATTCACATGCTTGATCTGACACTTCTGTATGGTCTAAAAAAGAATACGCACCATTTGATAATGCCAGGATTTCGTCACTATCGTTGATAATCATACATGCATCATAATCCTCGCTTACTTCTTGCATATATTGTGCGGCTCGCGCTTTCAACTCGATATCACGAGCGTCTGGTGCCCAAGGGACATGTGGTTTAGAAACGTTTGAATGGGTGTAAATGTTCCATTTTTCATTGAACAAATGAAACAAACGAGGGATATTGGGTACAGTTTCATTTGGCCCTAATATCAACATCCCTTGATCTTTTAAAGCATATTGGAATCGGGACAATATTCGTTTTTGCACTTCAGGCTGGAAGTACATCAGAACATTTCGGCAGCTGATAAAATCGAGGTGGATAAAAGGTGAATCGATCAATAAATTGTGAGGTGCAAAGACAATATGTTTTCTAAGCGACTGCTTCACAATAAAAGCGTCACCTTTCCTTTCGAAATATCGCGCCCGCCATTTTTCCGGCATCCTTGCCATAGACTCTACTGAGTAAAGACCTTTACTAGCTGTTTGAATGGCTTTCCGGTTGATATCTGTTGCAAATACTTGAAGTTCAATGGTCACTTGTCTTCGCTTCATTTCTTCTAAAAATAAGATCGTAAAAGAATAGGCCTCCTCTCCTGTCGAACATCCCGCAATCCAAATACGGCATCGAGATTTCCCGTTTTTCACCGCATTTTCAATGATCGACGGAATGATCTGATGTTCACATACACGAAAAGCCTCCATATCCCTAAAAAAAGACGTCATGCCGCTTAAAAGCTGCGCGTGCAGGCGATCAAGCTCATCTGGTTCTCTTTCTAATAAGCAGTCGTACTCTGATAATAATGAAATCCGTTTTTTTGCAATCCTCATTCGTTTTTGAATGACAGATAGCAGCCTTTTCTTTTGATAGGTTGAAAAGGCAATGCCTTTATACATTTCAAGACGTTCAATAATTCTCAGTAAAACAGGATCTGCCTCATCGACATGCGGGACGTTGATGATATTGGCGATATATGCCGCAAGGGTTGAAGGGTCTTTGAATGTTTGTTGATACAAGGTGTCAAAACCGCTTTCTACCTCACTGCACGATAAAGCTGTACCGCCTTGCTCAACCAACTGAAGCAAGCCACTTCCCACACAATGACCTTTTTGAAAGAAAATCGCAAAAGCCTCTTCCTTTTGAACGCTGGCAAGAGACTGAAAAAGCAAGTCCACAGAGCAAGCCATGCACGCCGGCAGCTGCTCTGATAGGTGCAGCCGCTGATCTTCTGTTAACGTCACAACCGCATGCTGTGGACAAAAATAAATCGTCTTCTTCATGACTTTCTCACCATGTTTAATCGTTTTTGCCCGGTAGCCAATCGGTAAAACAAGTGCTTCCAAATCAGTTATACAATCGTCCGTCACATGATTTTGCACAACAATAAAAGAGGCATTTAATTCATGTGGAAATGATTGAAAAAAAGCCTCAAGATGATGCTGTTCAAACGGTGAAACACCGATGCCAATCACTGGTGCCTGCACATGTTCGTCTTCTATCAAACGATTAATGATTTTGTCCTGCATCTGGTACCCCCATGTTCATTCGTCTGATACTTTTTTTCGACAAAAAGGAAGAAAACCCTCTAATTGTAAATAATGTTTTTGCATGAAAGAAGGAAAACATCCTCACATTAAAACAGATTGTATAAACAGAAGGAGGAATCTCAATGCAAAACGATCAGCAACCAATGTTTCAAGGAAGCGCTCCCCAGCCCGAGCTCAATCATGGCGGACATGAGTTATTCGATTTACATGAAATTTTAGCCGGCACGATTAATATTTTGGATCAGTATATGATCCTGCGGCAGTTTATTCAGGATCCTGCATTATCCGACATCTTGGATCGACAATACCAATTCGTTTTATCTCAGTACAATGTCACTGTAGATTGTTTTTCTACCGGCCAAAAGCCTAGTGAAGAAACCGCTACTTATATGATGAAAGAGCACACACAAGTGACGTACGGGATCAAGCCTTCTCAGCCGAAGAAGCCGAATCAGTCATTACAGGATGTAAAAGACTTGGGCATCACAGGGCATATGCTCAGCCTGGTCAAATCACATGCTGGATTACTTTCCATGTCTGCATTAGAAGTAACAAATCCAGTTGTCAGACGTGTGCTTGCTGCGCAAATCCCGAACTTTATTGAAATGGCCTATGAAATTTTCTTGTATCAAAACAAGCATGGCTACTATCAAGTTCCCCAGCTTTCCAGACAAGACATGACAGCCATGACATCAGCTTTCGCACCGCTTCAAGGGCAGGTTCAAATGCCGCCAAGCAAAGCCAATCAGCAAAAACCCCTTCATTAAAAAAACGGCTGACCCTTTTCTCTGGTCAGCCGTTTTTTCTTTGATACATCTTGTTAAACTGATCTTCAAAATCTGCTAGCCGCTGCCCTGTCGCCTGTTCAAAGCCTTTAGCAAATTGACCTGTTTTCGCCGTTTCCTGCATGATCTCATGTATGATATCTCGTCCGTAAAGCTGCACCAGCTCATAGATCATATAATAGCTTTGCAAATAAACATCTGTCTCATACGCCATCCGGGCGTCCTGCCAATCTTGATCGGAATGAAGAGATTGAAAGGGAATGACGTCGAACCGTTCAGACGTGGCATTTAACACGTCATAGGCCGTCCATTCTGCTGTTCCTTCATGGAACCAAAGCGGAAAGATCACTGGAGACACTTCATAAGAATGAACTTTTTCATAGAAAACAAAGTGAGCATATTCATGAATAAATAACGTGTTGAAAAAGTATAAAGGCAGTGTCTCTTTCTTCAATAATGCTTCCCGTTTATCTGGATATAACCCAATCATTTGATCATGATCGGAGTAAAAACCCGTAATATGCTTGATTCCGGCAAATTGCTCGATCGTCTCTTTATCATCAAAATAAATAATGTCTAAAGGTTTGTCAGTTTCAAATTGAAACACTGACGCTGTCCTCTTCTTTGCCTGATCCATGGCCTCGATTGTCAGGTCAACAAAAGCGTCCTCTTCCTCTGCATAGTATATTCTAATATGTTCATAAACTTGCTTATTGAGTCCCTCCGTTAATATGGTTTTAGGAGAAGACTGCTGCTCTAAATATTGTCCTGTCAGCTGAAACGCAACATAAATCAAGTACGCGGTGAAAGCATAAAAAATGAGACCTGCTGCAATCATTCCGCCTACAAGCTTTTTATGAATCAATGACGGCTTGGCTTTCATTTGCTCCCCACCTGAATTCATCCTGCAGCCTCTTTCTCTTTCTATGAAGAAACAAAGATCAACAAGAGGTGATATATTTTTTACTTTATGCAGTCAGGTGCGCAAGGTGCGGTTCCAAACAAAAAAGCCGCATATGACATACGGCTTTTGTCGTAGCTATTTTGATTCAGGGAAGACACGCCGAACCGTTTCAGTAAATTCATCGAAAAATCCTGAAATTGGCTCTCCGCTTCTAATACGTTTTCCGTATCCTTCCATACGATCGATAAAGTCTGGATTCGCAGATACATACACGTTGTCGATTTGTTGATCCGTTGATTTGACTTTGTCTGAAATTTTCTTTTTCAGATCGTCCGTCACATTACCGCTTTTATCGCCTTCAAGCATAACGGCAACAAATGCATTTTTTCCTGTGACAAGCACGTTCGCTGTTTTCACTTCAGACATGTTGGCTACAAGCTCAGACGCTTTATCTGCCACTTTGACCTTCTGAGGTGTTTGAACATTTGGTTCGTCCTGTCTCATATTGTCATTCTTATATGTGACATTTTCATACTGTCGTTTCATTGTTCCTCTTCGCTCATCGCCCTGGTTGTTCATTCCACATCCAGTGGTGATCAATGTTGGAACGAGTAGTAAAGATAGCATCCATTTCTTATTCATCAATTATTCCCTCCTTTTGCTCATAGGTTTTTCATCCAGCCGGCTTTTTATGCACACATTTCTATTTCATAAAATGAATTCATAATTCAGCCTGCTTTGGTCATCCTAAACATGATGAAAAAGTATCATCATGATCAAATGGAGGGATTCGTTTGTTTAAGAAAAGAAAAGGCATGAGCACTGGCGCAATGATTGCAGTATCAACAGCCATCATTGCATTATTTTCTCCGGTTTTACGAAGAAGGCTGAAAAGCATGACGCAAATGAATATGTCTTCAATGATGAAAGGAAAAAGCCATCAGCACCATGACTCATCTCGTCACGAGTCACACGCACAGAATGAATCAAAGGGAACTGCGGAAATCGGACAAATGATGAAGCAGGCATTCACTGCTGTACAGCCAAATCATACGAATCAGCACCAATCGACATCAAGAAACCATCAGCCAAGAGAGTCTTATGCACAGTCTCTCCATATTGATGAAAGTGTCATGAATGTGATGGATGATGAATCAATCCAGCAAGTAATCAATGACATCGAGCACAAATAAGAAAACAGGAGCCTTCATAAATAGAGGCTCCTGTTTATTCTCCTGAAAAATGTTCTTTCACCATCACAGAGAAGAAAGGTAAAAAGGTGATTTCAACTGTTGTGATAAAATCGTCATAAGCTTCTACTATGATTAAGAGCTCTTTCTCGTTTGGCCTGTCCTTTTTTATCTCTACATGCTGCACGGTTTTAAAATCATATATGCCTAAAACAGATGCCTCTTTTTTTCGAACAGCCTTTAACGTAAATTCTTGACTTCCAAGGTACATCGTGACAACGAAGCGCTCGTCTTGATTTTCAAATCGAAATGTCAGGTTTTGATATTCAATAGGCATACCTCTCTCGAACCTTTCATCAGGCTCCGTTTCAAAAAAAGAAAGCCAGTCCGTTTCATCTGGGAAGCGTTTTCCTCGCATGTGTTTCGATCCCCTCATAAGTGAAATTTTTATTAATTATCCTTTTTCCCCTTTTCTTTTGCAACAAATTTTAGTAATTTTAAAAAGGTGATTTTATTTTGCTAAGAGACCTCTTTATTAATTTAACAATTCTTGTCACTTTCCATTATTTATTTATGCTTGTGTTTAAAGAGAATTTTCTGAAGAAAGAAGATACCCTGCTCAGACAGCTATGCAAAGGCATTCTTTCTGGATTACTCGGTGTCCTTTTAATGTTCTTCTCTATCAAAGCAGGTCCAGCCATCATCGATTTAAGACATATCCCCCTTATTTTAACGGCCTTTTATGGAGGCATCGTCCAAACCATCATTGCAGCCTGTGTTGTGATCATTGGCCGATTATTAATTGATGCCAACGTCGGTTCTTTCATCAATATTTTTTCCATGATGATCATTGCAACAGCCTCTTTTTTAATTGCTGAGCGCCATATGAATCAAGTTGCGAAAATGCTTTTGTCCATTACGATCAGCAATGTGATTGCAACTTTTTTGTTTATCACGATTGCACATGAGACCTCTATTGAAGTCCATTCTGCCTATTGGATGTTCTCATATGTTGCAGGACTGTTTAACTTTTACGTCATTGAGCATCAAACAAAAGCATATCAGCTGTTAAATTTGTATAAATTCCAAGCTCATTATGACTTTTTAACAGGTGTTTTAAATAAACGGAAGTTCGATGAGGTCTTAAGTGATGCTTTTTCTATGAAATTTAAGCAGCCTATCCATCAAATGTCCCTTATTTACTTAGACATCGATTACTTCAAATCCATCAATGACCAATATGGACATCATGAGGGAGATATGGTTTTAAAAGAAATCGGAAAAAGGTTGATGAAAAACACAAGAAGCTCTGATTATATTGGCCGGATCGGCGGTGAGGAATTTGCTGTCCTTCTACCAAATTGTACAGTTGAAAAAACATGGCAGATTGCAGAACGCTTACGGAGAAAAATAGCAGATCAGCCGATATATTTACAAAATGGCATGTCCATTCATATCACAGTATCACTTGGGTGTGCTTATTACCCCGGAACAAGTGCAGACATCAAACAATTACCGATTATGGCTGATCAGGAGCTCTATAAAGCGAAGCAGTCTGGCCGAAATCAAGTGAGCTTCTCAGAGAGAAAAAGAGGCCAATTAATATAGGCTTTTTCCTCAATTTGTTAGCGCTAATTATTTTTAAAAAAGTTTTCGTATAACAGTTGTTTTTTCCCGCAAACACTGGTAAAGTAAAGGTAATTATTTTTGTTCGTATCATCTTTAAGAAGAAAGTTTTGAAAGAGTTTTCGTCTTTGAAGTTTGTGTAAGAGCAAGAATAGTGAATTTAAGCGTTAAGATCGCTTTAGGAGGAAATTTCATGTTAGAAGGTAAAGTAAAATGGTTCAACTCTGAAAAAGGTTTCGGATTCATCGAAGTAGAAGGTCAAGACGATGTATTCGTTCACTTCTCTGCTATCCAAGGCGAAGGCTTCAAAACTTTAGAAGAAGGTCAAGCAGTTTCTTTCGAAATCGTTGAAGGTAACCGTGGACCACAAGCTGCTAACGTTAACAAAGCGTAATTTAAGAGCATCTGCTCTTTAGCACTTTATAGAGTGAAGGAAAACCGTCCGGCTTCTGCCGGCGGTTTTTTTGTGCCATAAAAAAAGAGAACCTGCGAGAGGTTCTCTTTTTTATTTGTCCTTCTGCTTTAGCTTCTGTAAAGCAGAACGATACATATCATCATTCATTTTTGTCTCTGGTTCTTCTTCTTTGACAGGTGGTTCTGGCTGCTTAAACTTTTGAAGCGCCTGTCTATAAAAATCATCGCCAGACACTCGTTCATCCGTTTGAGAAGGCTTTGACGCTTCCTCTTCTTCTTCAGGCTCTACAGGTCTCGCCGCAACTTCTGACTCGCTGTGCGGCACGTCAGGCTGATTGGGCACATCTTCTTTGATCTCTTTCTTCTCGACCGAAGCGTGTCTGACATTGAACGCTACTAATCCGATAATGACTAGAACAGCAGCTACTAACGCTACAATAATCGTCGCCAAAAGAACCCTCTCCTTATCGCTTAAATGACGCAGTGACTGATGCTACACGTCTTCCTAATGCTTTGCCGAGTTCAATGCCTTCTGTAGAAATCACTTCATCAGAATCAATCGGACATGTCACACCTGCTCCATAGTAAGAGCCGTATAAAGCATTCTCTGGCACATTTCCAGGAAGGCCAACGACAAGCATCCCTTGATGGAACATTGGTGTAATCAAATTATGCATCGTCATTTCTAAACCGCCGTGCGTTGTAGCAGTTGTACAGAAAACGGCACCGACTTTATCGATCAGTTTTCCCTCTGCCCATAGGTAGCCAAGACGGTCAATCCATGTCTTTAACCCAGAACTAATGGTACCAAAGTGACCAGGGCAGCCCCAAATGATCGCATCCATTTGATCCAGCTTGCGAATATCCGCATCTTTCACGTGATCGACGAATACTTCAGCTTGCTCTGTTTCACCTGCGCCTGCTGCAATTGCTTCTGCCAGTGCTTTTGTATGGTCACCTTCACTATCGTATACGACATAAATTTTCATGTACGGTCCCTCCACACTTATCTTGCATCTTGGTTTGCTTCCTTAGGTGCTGGAAGCAGTGTCATTTCTTGTTTTTTATGCTGCTGATCTTTTCGCTTTTTATCCTTACGTACATCACGCAGGAACAAGCTGAGAATGACACCAGCGGCACAGAATAACGTTACCCACATGTAAGCATCATTGATGCCCATTACGTTTGAATCGACCTGTGCTTTCGTAAAGAGCTGGGTGGATACATATTTTTGAGCAGCTTCAGCTGTCATGCCCATATGATGCATCACATTCGACACAGCCGCCTGGAATGAATTCATAAAGAACGGGTCCGCTGTATTTGTTTGATCCGCCATATTGGAATAATGGAATGTTGTCCGATTCGTATAAATCGTTGTGATCAAACTCGTACCGATCGAACCGCTAATTTGTCTTAATGTATTAGACATCGCTGTACCATGGCTGTTTAAGTGCTGTGGTAATTGGTTCATCCCAGCTGTCATCACCGGCATCATAAGGAGTGACATACCGAATGCACGAACTGCATACATGAGCACAATGTGACTATACGATGTATCAATGGTCAGCCTTGTAAACTCGAATGTGGTGACAACGGTAATGAGCATCCCCACAATCGCAAGCGGACGAGGTCCAAATTTATCAAACAAAATCCCTGAAATCGGGGACATAATCAGCATCGCAAGTGCCCCTGGAAGCATTAATAGCCCGGATTGCAATGCCGTAAACCCAACGAGGTTCTGCAGATAAATCGGAAGTAAGAACATCCCAGTGTATAAGGCAACTGTAATAATAATATTAATGACACTTGATAATGAGAAGATGCTGTATTTAAACACGCGGAAATCAAGCATCGGATTATCAGCTTTCAGCTGTTGGAAAATAAAGAGAATGATCGCAATCGCACCAACAATAATCGTCGATAAGACGATCGGATCTGTCCAGCCATCACTTCCCGCTTCACTCACTCCGTATAGAAGCGAAGCAAAACCAACGATGGAAAGAATCGCACCAAGGCTGTCCAGCTTGATTTTTTTAGGCTCTACAATATTTCTAAACATAAAGAAAGCCGCGATAATGACAATCGCTCCGATTGGTACAAGTCCATAAAACATAATACGCCAAGAATAATGTTCAATAATATAACCAGATAATGTTGGTCCTACCGCAGGAGCAAACATCATCGCAAGACCGAAAATCCCCATTCCTTTCCCTCTGTTTTCCGGAGGGAAAATAAAAAGGATTGTTGTCATCACGAGCGGCTGCAGGATACCGCCGCCGATTGCCTGAATCAAACGACCGATGAGCATCGTTGAAAAGTTCGGCGCAATCCCGCAAATAAAGGTCCCTAGTGTAAACGAGATCATGGCGACTAGAAATAAGCTGCGCTGTCCAAAGCGTGTGATTAAAAACGCAGATAACGGAATCAGCACACCGTTGACAAGCATATAACCTGTTGTAAGCCACTGAATCGTCGTTGCACTCACATTAAATTCAGTCATTAAATGGGGCATGGCTACGTTCAGAAGCGTTTGGTTCAAAATCGCTACGAACAAGCCGGCCATTAAAATGATCAGTAAAGACAAGGAGCCTGCTCCCTGTTTTGTTGCTGCAGGTTGATTTGCCATCTCAGACAACCTCCTTTCATTTTTTGATATCAAACATCATTAAGATGAAATTTTGACAGAAGCATTCATACCAGGAAGTACTTTGTCTGATGGATTTTTAATTGAAATTTTCACTGCTACTTTTTGTGTGACTTTTGTATAGTTACCACTTGAATTTGTTGCTGGCAGCATATTGAATGTTGAGTTTGTCGCATAACCAATTTGTTCAACTGTTCCTTCAAATGTTGTATCAGGATCACCATCTACCACGATGTCGACTTTGTCGCCTTTTTCAATACTTTTAATATCTGTTTCTTTGATATTCGCTGTGATGTAAAGCTTGCTTAAATCAATGGTTTCACCAAGAACTGTACCAGGCTGCACTTGTTGATTGTTTTGTACTTCTTTTTTGACTAATGTGCCATCAGCCACTGATTTAATGTTTGTTTTTGTTTCTCCTTCAACTTTTGCAACTGTGCTGTCTTTTTGCACTTCGTCACCTTCATTGATATCCCAGCCTTTGATTTGTCCAGCTGCTGGTGCTGTGATTTGATACATGTCACCTGTCACTTTCGCCTCGTCAGTTTTGACAAAATTTGTGCTTTCGTAGTAGTAATAAGCACCTCCGGCAATAATGGCAAGAATCACAATAAGGCCAATAATGTTCGTTAGCAATAAACGCCCTCTGTTCATGTTTTGTTTCTCCTTTCATGTATAAAAATATAGTGTCATCTGCTTTAGCAAACTTAGAATGCCCATCATCTGACAGAATATGAAACAAGCTCATAAAGCTGTTATTTCTCCTTCATCTACTCCGCCTGAAAAATGGTGTGCAGCCCATTTATACTTATTGTTCACTCATGAGCAAAGAGTAGAAAAAGAAGAAAAGACGATCGGCATCTTTTTTGAAAAACTTATATTTAACAAGATTAAATATTAATAAATGAAAATTGAAATGTCAAAGAGAAAGTTTTACTTTTTTTCTGGTGATCCCTTCCTTCTCCATACAAAAAACCCTTCAGCCCTTATGCTGAAAGGTTTTTTCAAATGTGCTATTTACGAAAGAACTTCTTCCTGCTGAAAAAATTTTTTTAGTGCGAGAAAAACATCTGATTTTTGCTTCAAAATATAATGCTTAAATTTCTCATCCTGTATATGCTTATATGCTGACATTAATGTAGAATGCCGGTTGTATTGATTCACTTCACCATAACAGAATAAATTGGCTTTTTTCATAATTTCAGAAACAAGCTTCACGCACCGTGCATTGTCTGAGGTCAAATTGTCTCCATCAGAAAAATGAAAAGGATAAATATTATATTGCGACGGCGGGTATCGTTCGTCTATGAGCTCTAGTGCCTTTCGATAGACAGAAGAGCAAATGGTCCCTCCGCTCTCGCCCCGCGAGAAGAAATGCTCTTCATCTACAACCTTCGCCTCCGTATGGTGGGCAATAAATTCAATATCGACCGTCTCATACTTTGTCCGTAAGAAACGTGTCATCCAAAAGAAAAAACTTCTCGCCATATATTTTTCCCAAAGCCCCATACTTCCGCTCGTATCCATCATCGCCAAAACGACGGCTTTCGACTCTGGTTTGGTCACTTCATTCCACGTCTTATATTTGATATCCTCTGGGTAGATTGGATAAAAGGAAGGACTGCCTGTCATCGCATTTCGTTTAAATGCCGACAGCATCGTTCGTTTTTTATGGATATTGCCTGTTAACCCGGTTTTGCGAATATCGTTAAACTCAATTTGCTCGACACTGATGTCGTCAAGCTCCTTTTGTTTAAGGTTTGGCAGCTTTAGCTCCCGAAACAGCGCTTCCTCAAGATCGATTAATGAGACCTCTGCTTCGTAATAATCCTCACCAGCCTGATCTCCAGCGCCCTGCCCCTTTCCTTGCCCTTGCTTACTGTCTGATCCATCGCGCGCGACAATATCTCCAACCTCGCTGTCTCCATCGCCTTGACCCACATGCTTATTTTTGTCGTAATTATACCGAATTTTATATTCATCTAACGAACGAATCGGAATTTTGACAACATCTTTTCCATTAGACATGATGATGCTTTCTTCTGTGACAAGATCCGGCAAATTATTTTTAATCGCTTCTTTGACTTTTTTCTGATGACGCTGCTGGTCGTCATAGCCTTTTCGATGGAGGGACCAGTCTTCCTGAGATACAATAAACTGACTTTTTTCTTGCCGGGACATCCATCCCCCTCCTCACCTGTTTGCACAATTCTTCTAACTACCGATTCCTTTATCCTATGCTGCTCGTCACCCAAGTTGACGATCATTTCTAAAAAAGACATTACCGGTGCAGGTGCGCCAATAATGCCTCCTTCATTTATTAACGATTGAGAAGACTGCCTACATATTTTAAAAGTTCATTTGCACTTGTTGAATTATAGCCATGTTCATCAATCAATCTAGCCACTACTTCATTGACCTTCTTCAGCTGCTGTTCATCCGGTGTCTTCGTTGACGTCGTAATTTTCACCACATCTTTTAGATCAGCAAACAGCTTCTTCTGAATCGCCTCTCGCAATCTCTCATGAGAATTATAATCAAAGCGTTTGCCCTTTCTCGCATAAGCCGAAATACGAATCAGAATTTCTTCTCTGAATGCCTTTTTGGCATTTTCAGAAATACCGATCTGCTCCTCAATTGAACGCATAAGCTTTTCATCAGGATTCATTTCTTCACCAGTTAACGGATCACGCAGCTTGTTTTTATTACAGTACGCCTCGACATTATCTAAGTAATTATCCATCAATGTTTTCGCAGACTCCTCATAGGAATACACAAATGCCTTTTGAACTTCCTTCTTCGCAATATCGTCGTACTCTTTTCGCGCAACAGAAATAAAATTCAAATAGCGCTCCCGGTCCTCGCTGGAGATAGACGGATGCTGATCGAGTCCTTCTTTTAACGAACGAAGGACATCCAGCGCATTGATCGATTCCATATTCTTTCGAATAATAGTGGAGGAAATTCGGTTAATCACATACCGCGGATCAATTCCGCTCATCCCTTCATCATGAAATTCCTTTTTCATCTCATCAATATCAGCAGATTGGAAGCCTTCGACACTCTCTCCATCATACAGACGCATTTTTTTCACCAAATCAATATCAGAACGCTTCGGCTCTTTGAGTCTTGTCAAAATGGAGAACATCGCTGCCACCTTCAGCGTATGCGGGGCAATATGCACATCAGAAACATCACTTTCTGAAATCATTTTATGATAAATGCGTTCCTCCTCTGTCACCTTCAAGTTATAAGGAATCGGCATCACAATAATTCTTGAGTGCAAGGCCTCGTTCTTTTTATTTGAAATAAACGACCGGTACTCGGTTTCATTCGTATGAGCGACAATCAATTCATCTGCACTAATCAAGGCAAAACGGCCTGCTTTAAAATTTCCTTCCTGCGTTAATGACAGAAGGTGCCATAGAAATTTCTCATCACACTTTAACATCTCCTGAAACTCCATCATCCCTCGGTTTGCTTTATTGAGTTCTCCATCAAAGCGGTAGGCCCTTGGATCTGACTCTGATCCAAATTCAGCAATGGTTGAAAAATCGATGCTTCCTGTTAAATCAGCAATGTCCTGAGATTTCGGATCAGATGGACTAAAGGTACCAATACCAGTTCGTTTATCCTCTGAGAAAAAGATCCGTTCAACCCTTACATCCTCAATTCGTCCGCCATATTCCTCTTCTAGCCTCATCATATTCAGAGGGGACAAATTCCCCTGCACACGAATGCCATATTCTCTATAGAAATCCTCCCGCAGATTTTGCGGAATAAGATGAAGCGGGTCTTCATGCATCGGGCAGCCTTTGATCGCATAGACTGCGCCATGATCTGTCAGTGAATATTCTTCTAGTCCTCTTTTCAGCCTAGTAACAAGCGTAGATTTCCCGCCGCTTACTGGTCCCATCAATAACAAAATACGCTTCCTCACATCGAGCCGCTTGGCAGCAGGGTGAAAATATTCCTCTACTAATCTTTCCAATGATTCCTCTAACCCAAAAAGTTCCTGATCAAAAAATTTGTACGTTCTGACCCCATTCTCCTCTTCAATCCCGCTGTCTTTAATCATATGATAAACGCGAGAATGAGCAGATTGAGCGACAAGTGGATTTTCCTTTATAATGTCTAAATAATCGCTGAATGTGCCTTCCCATTTGAGACGCTGCTCTTCTTCTCTGTGCTGTTCGATTTTCTTTAAAATATCCATATGAACCTCCTCTTTCAAGATTGAAGCAAGTAATCAGATACTGTTTTACAATCTATGCGGAGGCGTCCTATTACATGCTTTCGTTCTTCAAAATGACGAATTGGCAAACTGAATTGACAACCATCCGCAAGACCCTTCATAATAAAGGAAAAACAGGAGAAAAATGATCTTCTTCTCTTGCTTTTCAAGGCGAACTTCACACCATATGAAACAGGCAGCGATAGAAACAAAGGGATAAGGGGGAAGCTTATATGAGAACGGTCATTATGATGGGCGTCATCATTACGTTTTTAGTATCCATTTTCACAGCTGGCTACGAAGGCAAGCCTGGTAAATGAAAAAAAGGATGTTCCATTAGCGGAACATCCTTTTTTCATTTAATTCGTTGTTTTTAGCACCTGCATATTCACTGTATTCCCTGATACATGAATGGACGTAAAGTCTTGCGTATCAATCACAGGTGTGACGGCACGACTGTCTAATGTGATGTCAGTAAAACGAGTAGAGAAGTTTGCCCGAATATCTTTCCGGTAGATATCGTCAGTCACTGCTACTGTCGACAGTAATTTCCACTTAGTCACAGAGCCAATGTTTGAGTTTTGAATTTCTGTGATGATACGCCCGGTATAACCAACATTATTTGTCCCCCAGAACGTCGCTCTTGTATGTCCATTCAAGTTTTTATAAATGGTCATTTGCACAGTACTTCCAGGCTTAAATCCATTTGTATACGTAAAATCATTTTTTCCTTCGATATATGTCTCTTGATTATTTGTTCCTACTTTCATCGTAGGTTTCCACACATTATAGGTTGGACTGTATTGAAGACCGATGTCTGCTTCTTTTAAACCTGTGAATCCAGAATAAATATAAGCTGTCCCATTTGACACACTCATTGCGGGAGGGAGTTGAATCTTTGTGACCAATATTGATCCATTGCTATTGATATAAGTACGCCCGCCGATACCTTTCGATAATTGCGCTGCTTCTATTTCCTGCGTCTGAGAGAGACCTGGGATACTGACTGGAATCGTCCCCATTAAAATAGCAGAGCTAATGGCACTAGTGATCAGTAGCTTTTTCATCTCATTTAATGGATTCATTATTTTTTGAAAACGCGATTACAATCTATCATACTACCTATTTTTTTACATGTGAAAAAAGTATAAAAAAAGTCGTATTTTCCTTCTTTATATTTCTTATCTCATATAAAAAAAGCCAAGATAGGTATCCCGGCTTTCATTATGACCTTAAATCAGATCTCGGTATTGCTGCTGGCGAAGTGCCTCATACACAAGAATTGCTGCCGTATTCGATAGATTCAGAGAACGAACATGCTCTGTCATCGGTAAACGAAGGCAGCGGTCCATATTCTGTTCGATCAAATCTTTCGGCAATCCACTTGTCTCTCTGCCAAAAACGAAGAAGTAGTCTTCATCTAACTGAGAGTAATCAAATGTCGTATGCGGCTTTTGGCCAAATTTTGTGATATAGAAGAATTGTCCCTTCGGATGAGCCTCAAACAATTCATCAAGCGAGTCATGATAGACCACATTGGCATATTTCCAATAATCGAGTCCTGCACGCTTCAGCATTTTGTCATCTGTCGAAAAACCAAGCGGACGAATCAGATGAAGAGTTGTATTTGTTGCTGCACATGTACGCGCAATATTTCCAGTATTAGCTGGAATCTCTGGTTGATATAAAACGACATGAAGTCCCAAAAAAGTTCACCTCTAATTTTCTTTTCCGCTCAACATTATACCATTAACTATCCTTCGCGGCATCGTCCAAAATGTGAAAAAACGTATAACGAATAGCAGGTGTATAGGCGGTCGAATCCTCATACGACCAATAACGCATACGGCTGTCATATGTCTGTGCATTCACAAGAGGCATTCCGCCTTTATCATGATCGACGACAATGGTTGTATGATTATACCTGCCATCTCCCTCAAAATCGTAGCAAATGACATCACCAATTTGAAGCTCCTGCGCTTCTTTGAGTTTCTTTGCTCTTAAACCCGCTTTTGAATTCGCTAAATAATTTTTCATCGAATGAGCCACCGTCCAGCTATAGCTCCACGTATGAGGACGCACCCACCAGCCAGATCCGCGGTTCGGATACCCTCTCGTTGGTGCATTCCCTGCTTTCAAGCATTGTGAAATAAAATTTGTGCAGTTATCTTCAAAATTTTTATAGGCGGGATTTCGTTTATTCCAGTACGTCTCCGCATATTGCACAGCTGCCCGCCGGTCATAGTGAAAGGCTCTCCCAAACTGTTCTTCGGTGTGAAAGCGCTCATCCACCTGCTCTTCCATTTGCCGTTTTTCTAGCATCATCCGATCTTTGACAAGCATGTCGTTGTAAAGGAACGCTTCTCTTTTTTCTACCTGCTCCTCTAAATAAAAAGAGTCGTCTGCATCCTTGCATACATAAGTGAGATGAGCGAGATACTGCACATGCTGAGCCCCGTCATCCTGAATCGATGAATCAAGAAGTTTTGCTTTGGCTTTCGCCTTGACAATCTCCACCTGTCTTCTAGCAAAAAGCTCTTTTTTCCGTTCAACTGCTTCCACATCAGACATGAGCTGCGGCTGTTTAATTGCACTCCCATTTAATAAATAACCAAGCCTGTCTTCTAATGTTTGCTCTAATAATTGTTTCACACAGACACCACCAAACTTTTTTTAAAATCTCTGTTTGGTTCATTCTATGTTCATAGGGATGTTATTTAGTATTTAAAGGTGTCTGTAAAAACTCAATCCCTTTGACAATTTCTTGTTTCGCTTCCTCATCACTTTCCCGCTCAAGAGCTTTTTCCAACTCTGGGAGCAGCTGCTCGTCGCCAATTTTCCCTATTGCCCAAGCAGCCGTGCCTCGAATAACAGGCCGTGGATCCTTGTGCATCAAATCAATCAACACTGGTAAGGCAGATGTATCTTTAAAGTGAGCAAGTGCCAAAATCGCATTTCGCTGAATCGGCTTTTTCCCCCGCCATGAACCTGAAACATGACCGTATTTTTCCTTAAACTCACGATTACTGATCGTAAGAAGCGGCTTTAAGAGCGGCTTCGCAATTTCAGGGTCCGGCTCCATTTCAGGATGCAAATGAAAGTCTTTTCCTTTATTGATCGGGCAGACGATTTGGCACGTATCACACCCATACAATCGATTTCCTATTTTCGAACGAAATTCGTCAGGCAAAAATCCTTTTGTCTGCGTTAAAAATGAAATACATCGTTGAGAATTCAGCTGTCCTGGATTCACAAGTGCACCAGTTGGGCACGAATCTACACATTTATTGCACGTTCCGCACTGGTCTTCAATTTTTTCATCCGGTTCAAATGGGACATTTGTGATCATTTCAGCCAAATACACATAAGATCCAAACTCCGGCGTGATAATCATACAGTTCTTTGCACTAAAACCTATGCCAGCGCGTTCCGCTACTGCACGATCAGACAGTTCCCCTGTATCCACCATTGATTTTGTCCGTATATCGATATGTTTGCTTCGCAAGAATTCCTCGAGCATATCGAGCTTTTTTTTCAGCACAACATGATAGTCCGTTCCCCAAGAAGCCCGGCAAAAGATCCCTCTTCTTGCATCCTTTGTACTTCGAGGAGCATCTTTCATTTTGGAAGGATACGCGAGCGCTATCGCAACAATTGATTTGGCCTTCGGAAGCAGCAAAGAAGGGTTTGTTCGTTTTTCGATGTCAGGCTCTTCAAAGCCTGACAAATACCCTAACGATTCATGTAAGATGAGGCGGTCCTTTAATGAATCAAATGTATCAGCACTTGCAAATCGGATTTTATCGACACCAATTTCTTTCGCATATTGAATCAATTCTTCTTTTAATTCTCCAACATGAATCACCTTGCAAACCTCCTTTCTTTGTTTCTTCTGTTGTTTTCAGTATAATACGAGTGTATCATGACCGATTGGAGTGAGTCACTGTGAAGATACATATGGAAATTTCTCATCCTGACAACCCGTCTATCCATGTTGGACAGATTGAATATTCGCATATTGAAGTTGATACATCCCCTCAAATGTTAAAAGGCCGACTACGCCTGTTTCAAGAATCTTTATTCTTTGAATACGAAGATAAAGTCTTAGAAGAAGTACCAGCAATCAAAGAATGGACGGATCTTTTAAAAGACGTTCCTTTCCTGCCAATTCTTGCTGATATCCAAAAGGAACAATTTATTGACTCGACCAATTCCGTACAGGATTTGTCGATATTTTTCTCTTTAAAATATTTCTTGCCCATCCTGACATTCGATGCTGATCGCATAGAAGAGCCGCTTTCACTAGCAAAACATGAGACTGGCCACATTGAATGGCAGGACGACGCGGGACTTAAGGGATTATTTTCTCATGCAAGTAAAGCACAAATTTCTCAAGACACAAAAAACATTCTGCAAATCATCCTCTTTCCGCCATCTATTTCCCGGGAAAAGAGTGAAGCTCTAATCCAATCCTTGACGAAGATGTTTGTACAAATACATGGTGGAGAAAGTAAATATGAACTTATTGAAAAAGCACTGTAGCTTGACAGTGCTTTTTCACATTATACTGACATAATAAAAAACGCAACACTTCGTTTATCTATGAAACGAAATACTGCGTTATAAACAAAATTATGTATTGGAGCGGGTGATGAGAATCGAACTCACGACATCAGCTTGGAAGGCTGAGGTTTTACCACTAAACTACACCCGCATCAATTTTTAAAAAGCAACGTCATCGCGTTGACTTTTATTATGTTACAACTTTCTTAACAATTCGTCAAGAGAATATGAAGATTTTTCGTCAAAAAACTTCATATTCTCCGTATATATTACGATAGTTATTTATCTAGCTGGATATAAAATAAGTATGCTTGTGACTTATTCTTCAGCGCTTGCTTTGGATTCTTCTCAATCACTTCAAGCATAGGTGAATTCCCGTCTTTCCCCATTGCCGCTGTATATGCAATCAATGCCTTTCCTCCAGAAGAGACTTTGACAGTTTCAGATTGTGCAGAAAAAACATAGTCACTTACTTTGAACGGGAAGCTTGATGTCGCTTTCGTCATTCCCTCATTCTTTTTGTCTGACCAAATACTAAATTGTGATTCATATGTATCTTTCTCATGCTTTAATTGCAAGAGCACATTCATCGTTTGGTCGGTTCCATTCTGATGTAAAGTAAAGGTGGCAGATGATGCTTCCTGATTAGCTAATCGACCATTTTTGTAATGACTCCCGATAAACGTAATACTCTTATCCTTCTTCGTTAATCCTTTTAGTGTCAAAGCCACCATTTCATTAGGGGTTGATGCTTCTAGTAAGTTTTTTTCTTTTTTTGTCAGTTTCATTTGTTCGATGGTTACTTGCTTCTTAGTAGCAGACTCCGTGTTTATTGTAGATACCGTCTTCTCGGTTGTCGTGGTTTCTTCGGCCTTCTCGCCGCATCCTGCTAATAGAAAAACAGTGAATATAAGAACACTCCATTTTTTTAACATTGAGATCCCCTTTGATGTTTTTTCTATTATACTAAAATTTGGTTGATTATACAAAAAAAAGATTAGGAGGATTCTCCTAATCTTTTGCTTTTTTCTGCTTCATTGCTGATAAGAAAGCCACAATGAGAAAACTCGCGGCAAAAATCACAATCATATAAATAAAAAAGTTTGGCTTGATCTGAAAAGTAAATGCGGATGAACCTTCCATCTCAAAAGCGAGACTGTTAAATAATAAGGCATCATTCGTTTTTGATTGAAATAAATGATAGAACAATACACCAATTGTCAGCATCGGAAAGCCTAAAAATCCTAGAAAGCCACCAACAATAGCGCCTTGTTTCATCGCCTGTACGTTCATGATCGTTGTCCTCCCATTCCCCCAAGCAATAGCTGCTTCATAATGGATTTACCATCCCCCATAAATGGAAGAAGATAGAGTAATTGAATAAAATACGTGATTGAAAAAATAAAGAAACCTGTCGAAATTGGATTTTCTTTCAGAAATAATACGGTCACAATGATCCCTGCTGCCCCGATCACACCCGGGACAAGCGGCCCAAGCAGAGTAATCCATACTTGCTTTTTCTGAAACGGATCTAATACAGGTCTCACAAATTTCACAGACATCATATCACTCGCAAAAAAGCCTTGAGGACCATCCCGTCCCGCAAATTTCCGATGCGCATAGCCGTGTGCTGCCTCATGTAAGGCGGTCCCGGTAATTAATCCAAAATAAATAATAGTAAAATAAATCGCAATGGCTGCAATCGACTGGTCAGGAATGAATAAAAAAGCGATCCCTGCCATGACCATAAAAAGCATCCAGAAAAAGATGATTTTACGCGTCACCATGAGCAAAGCCGTCCCCAAAATGTGCAGGAACGAGTGACCAGTGCAATCAAATCGTTCCTTCATTTTCACTTGATACTGTTTGAAAAATTGACAACAGGCTGTCACAATCCGATATGGTGATTGATAATGAATAGACAGCAAGTGATGCTGATTTAACCCCATTATCAGTTGATAAAAGTCACGAGAAATCACAGATTCATCGACCTGAAACAAATCGGCGAGCTCTGCGGTAATACTTGCTTCTGTCCTTTTGCCATCTACTTTCGTTAACATATGATAGGCACTTTCATTAATCGGGAGTGTGCTTCCATACTGCGTATCAGTGAGATGCCTCTTTTGTAAGGTCACATACGGCGCGAGTGCCGGTACCCGCTCAATCTTTAGCTTATTGTTAAGAAGTTGAATCATGTGAATACCTCCATGAAAAACCTTTGTATATGGCAAAGATGAGCAGACCTTCAAATGCAGCTACAAGCAGCCACTGAAGTGTTTGACTCGACTCCCCTATGACATAGTTTCCAATAAAAACAATCGGAATCATGAGTAAAATAAGTGCTCCAAATGAAAAAATACCTGTGTAGGGATTGTTTCGGTCAAGCGGAAGTAAAATACCTACCACATAAAAAAGCGCAGTGGCATTGCATAAAACAGCAGCCCCAATCAATACGTTCCAAATCTGATCAGGAAGCGTCAGCGTTGTCAGCATGAATAACGCAATTTGCAGTATACCAACAAGCAAAAGCCCGATAAACTTATACAGAGCCACTTCCCACGATCTTAGGCCAAATGTTTTGTACATCCCCAGCATTCGTTTATCATTGCCAAATGAATTGAAGGCGGTTAATCCAGCAAGAGCGCAGAGAACAAAAAACGCTTCTTCTTCAAAGCGGAATCCAAACTGATAACGGACGAATAAGATCACAATGAGGAGAATGAGAAAGTTTAAAATGTTTTCTTCATTTCGCACCTGTGATTTCATTTCCTTTACAATAAGTGACCATTTTTTTGAAGAAGAGAACGGCAGTTTGTTTAAAAAGGTTAACGCTTTTTTCTCTGCCATAATTGGCATCATCGCAAGAGAAAGAAATGCGCCGCCCGCCGATAAAAGGATGAACAGGATCAAGATTGCATAATTTACCCCTTCAGGAGACATTCCTTGAGCCGCTAAGAAAAACGGTGCTGTAAAATACATCAAATGATAATCAAACTGTATATATGATTGCTGAATTTGACTGATATCAAAATGCGTCATTCCATACGCCACAACCAGTGCTAATAAAACAAAGATCGCTGCAAATTTTTGTAACGGTAATTTTAATTTCAGAACGACCAAATAGGTAATATTATAAATGAGTTGCAGAAGCATTAAGACAAAAAGCGATTGCAAAATCACCATTAAAAAGAACGTAAAGATAAAGAAAATACCTATTCCCTGGGCAATAAAGTTAGGTAAAAGCAGGATACCGATAAAAAATAACACAAGTCCTGCCACCACTGTCACCATCGGAATAAAGTATCCAAGGCTTTTCTGAAAGGTAGAAAGCGGGAACCAGCTGAGCTGCATAGAAAAACGGTCTTGCTCAGGCGTTCTGACCTTGATCAAAATGAATAACAAGCTTGTAAATATGGATGCATTGATCGCCATTGACACAACGAGTAATCCAAGTGAACGTTCATCTCCATTTAAGAAAGCCTTCATAAAGACACCTGTAAAACTGTATCCGATGATGGCGCCCATTGTGACGGCAAACAAAAAGAATAAGATCACAATGATCCGCTTCGTCTGAGTATCAAAGAGCTTATACATCTCCTGCTGCCACATTTTAAGCATCATTCTAGAAATGATTAATGATTTCATCAAAATGTGCACCCCTATCACTTAACATTGAAGCTTTCAGAAACACCTGTTCCAATGTGCTTGATTGATACCTCTCCTTTAAGGCTGAGACCGTTCCTTCATCCATTTTATTTCCCTTAGAAATAATGGCGATTTTGTGGCACAGCTCTTCCGCTGAAAGCATATCATGCGTTGAAAGCAAGATCGCACCATGGTGCTCGGCATAACGCTTCATCAGTTTCTTTGTGTTTATAACCGCTTCAATATCAAGTCCTCTAAAGGGCTCATCCATGATCACCAATTGACTATCAAGCATAAAGGCGGCAATCAGCTGTGTCTTTTTTTTCATACCATGTGAATAGGTTTCGATCGGTCTTGATAAAGCCGAGTCCATATCAAACAGTTCAATTAGTTGATTTCTTCTATGAATTGTTTTACATTCATACATAGAAGAAACAAAATCTAAATATTCAGCACCAGTCAAAGCTTCAGGGAGTAGCAGATCATCTGGAACATAGGCTACTTGTTTTTTAAAGGATGGTTCGTCATTTGTGACGTCCTGCAAGAGAATCGTTCCTTCTGTATGCTTAATGATGCCGAGTATACAGTTAATCATCGTTGTTTTACCGGAACCATTCGGTCCAGCAACAGCAACGATTTGATGAGGGTCGATCTGTAGATGAAAATCATTGACAGCAGTCACGTTATTTTTATACGTCTTAGTTAAATTCTCGATCGTAAACATATAACCTCCAAGTGTCTGCATATTCTTTAAAAACAGATCAGGCTAAACCGCCCGCCACAGACGGTTTAGCCCTGGTGTCATTTCATAGAAGTAAAAAGATGAATCCTAAGTATAGCTACTTACATTCAATTTGGACTTTTAAGCCACTTTCCCACTGAACGGCTCCTGTAAAGCTACCCTTGCCGTTTGCTAAACACCAAACTGCTGCTCCTAGAACAACTGTTGCTCCCAGTCCAAGAAGGACAGCAACAAATACTAAGAACCAAGCTTGGTCCATAATAGCAGGTTCCATAGTGGAATAGTCAACTTGCGGCGCTGCATAAGTCATACTTTTCACCTCCCAGCTTATGATGATCGTATCATAGGCGTCACTCTCCAAACATCAACAGAAGATCCCATTTTTGACCGAACATACTTTTGGGTAAAATGTGACTTTTTATTCAATTATTCACTTTTAAGTGTATAACCCCTCTCTTATTAACTAGGTTTTTTCACTCCATAAGAACCACCAAACCCATATAATGGCAATTGAACCATCTTTTTTCTTCTTTTTTTGAAATAGGCCATTTTTATCATCTCCTTTATATATTCTTTCTTTTTTGTGAGATAGAAAGAATTCCCCCGATATATCAGATATAAAAGTCCTGATTATATGTCGTTATAACTCCATTTATGAAATATTTACTGATAATTCCGACAAAAAAGTGAGCATATTTTCCTTCTTCTCTTGTCACTTAAAATATGTATATACAAGAGAGATCATTGGGAAAAAAGCCCTTGCCTTCTTGAGTAACATCCAACATATGACACGCTCCTTTCTATGAAAAAGCAACCTACAGCATAGGCTTTACCCATGATTCCACCAGCTGGCATTCTTTGTGCTTCAAATTAGATTAATCGCTTATAGAATTCATCTAAAACGATGGCGAGCATGATCTTTTCAAACAACACTTGAATGATTTGCTGCTTTCTAAAAAAACTGATCCGCACTCTCTAAGGAAACAATCTCTCTTTTCACCAACATATACACCCTTCCAATTGAAATAAAAAAGTTCATCAACTTTATTGATTATTTTTTCAGATTTATCTAAAAAATGATTGACCAGGCATGAAACAAGATTTATAGTCTTATTAAATATTTCTTATCAAAGTAGTTGGTTTTATCTAACAAAAGGAGGATACACACATGTCAGAAGAACGTCCATTCCGTTTAGAAACAAAAGCCATTCACGCAGGTCAGGAGCTTGATTCAGCAACCTATTCAAGAGCCGTGCCTATTTACCAAACAAGCTCTTTCGGTTTTAGAGATAGTGAGCATGCGGCGAATTTATTTGGACTGCAGGAACCCGGAAATATTTATTCTCGCATTATGAACCCTACAAATGACGTCTTTGAAAAACGGATCGCTGAGCTTGAGGGCGGCATTGGTGCACTTGCTGTCTCTTCTGGACAAGCAGCGACAACTTATTCTATTTTAAACATTGCAGGAGCTGGTGACGAAATTGTATCCTCCAGCAGCCTTTATGGAGGCACGTACAATTTATTTGCCCATACACTCAAAAAGCTCGGCATTACAGTGAAATTTGTTGATTCATCCAACTTGGAAGAACTCGAAGCAGCGATTACAGACAAAACGAAGGCAGTGTATGCAGAAAGCATTGGGAATCCTAAAGGCGACATTCTACATATTGAAGCCGTCTCAGCCATTGCACACAAGCACCATATTCCGCTTATTGTGGACAATACGCTCGCAAGCCCCTATTTATTAAGACCGATCGAGTTTGGTGCAGACATTGTCGTCCATTCCGCTACGAAATTCATTGGCGGTCATGGTACATCAATCGGCGGTGTCATTGTCGATAGCGGCCAGTTTCCTTGGGCTGACAGTGATAAGTTCAAAGGGCTGACTGAACCAGATCCAAGTTACCACGGCCTGACGTATACCGAAGCAATTGGAGAAGCCGCTTATATCACAAAAGCACGTGTACAGCTCTTGCGGGATTTAGGGGCTGCCCTGTCTCCATTTAACTCATTTTTACTTCTGCAAGGCCTAGAAACTTTGCATCTGCGTCTCGAGCGTCATAGTGAAAATGCATTAAAAACAGCGCAATTTTTACAAGATCACCCTCTTGTAGATTGGGTAAGCTACCCAGGTCTTGAAAGCCATGAATCTTATGAGCTTGCTCAAACGTATTTGCCAAAAGGACAAGGCGCCATTCTCACATTCGGTATTAAAGGTGGACGAGCAGCTGGTAAAAAGCTCATTGATTCTGTTAAGCTTTTCTCACACCTTGCCAATGTGGGCGATTCCAAATCACTGATTATTCATCCTGCCAGCACAACGCATCAACAATTAAGTGAAGCAGAACAAAAAGCGACAGGCGTCACACCAGAACTCATTCGTTTATCTGTTGGAACAGAAGCGATTGAAGACATCCTTGCAGATCTTGAACAGGCGATCACAAAAAGCCATGCTGAATGAAATAGAAAAAGCACACCTCTGTGTGCTTTTTTTTATGAGTCATTAATCATTGAGTAGTCGAATGTCTTGGAAAGGATAAAACACAAATGAAGTCGTTCCTTGAATATCACTTTTTGTAAAAAGACCTAAGCCATTGCGGCTGTCCATTGAGTTTTGACGATTGTCACCCATGACAAAATACTTTCCTTTTGGAACGGTAAGAGGACCAAAATCAGGTGTCAGCAAGGTCCCATCTGCGGCTGCTTTCTTTTTCTTTGACGCTAAGTAAGGCTCCGCCACTTTTTGACCATTGACATATAGCTGGTCATTTTTCATTTCAATTTTATCACCGGGTAAACCAATTAATCGTTTTACATAATGAGTGCTGCGGTCTTCCCCATCAAGAACAATGATCTGTCCCCGTTTGTAATCGCCGAAGTAATCAACCGTTTTATTCACAAAAACCCGCTCTGTATCATGCAATGTCGGGTACATGGAAGACCCTTTGACAATGTAAGGGGCGAATAAAAAGTTACGAATGATAAAAACAGCAATGAATGCGATTAAGATGGCTTTGATCCAGCCCCATAATTCTGATTTCTTTTTTTGTGTTTTTGTATTTGTTGTCATAAGCTCCTCCTGAAATCCCCTAGGACGAAATGAGTTCCGCCAGCTGCACGCCAGCCTCACGCTTGTATCACCCTAAATATAAACATATTTTGCCAACAAATCAAGCGGTGAGAGAGAAAAAGGCAAGCACCCTTCTGTGCTTGCCCAAAACTCAGTTACTTAGCAGAAGAATCCTCTTCTTTTTCTTTTGATTTACCATAGAAATAATCAGATGGATTCACTGGTTTAAAGTCAGACAGCTTATGGAATCGAAGAAGATCCCTATAAAGCACTTTATCTGAAAGGCTTAACTGATTATCGACACGGGCTTTAATCGCCTCTGTCTTTTTATTTTGTTTCACAACTTTACCTGTTTTTGTATCGTAGACAGTGTTATCTACGAGTGTATATTTTGGTGTCACATAGTTTCCGTTACGGAATGCAACAGTTTGATCATGCTTCTTAGAGAATAGATCTGTTCCAAAATTCACATACTCATTTGAATCAATACCTTGTAAGTGAAGAAGCGTAGGCATCACGTCTACTTCACCACCATACGTATGGTTCACGCCGCCCTGTTTGCCAGGAATACGAATCATGAGTGGTACACGCTGGTTTTGTGCATTTTGATAAGGTGTAATTTCTTTCCCTTGAATTTCGCTCATTGCACGGTTATGGTTTTCAGAAATACCGTTGTGATCACCATATAATAAAATGACCGAGTCTTTATACATACCTGATTTTTTCAAGTCTTTAAAGAATTGCTCTAATGACTCATCTAGATATCTTGCTGTTTGGAAGTAGTTATCTACTGTTTTGTCACCAGTTGTTGCCTTAGCAATTGTCGCATCTTTTTCATCTAAATTAAATGGATAGTGATTAGTCAATGTCATTAAATGTGCATAAAATGGCTTTTTCATTGATTCTAGCATCGGGATTGATTCTTTGAAGAATGGTTTATCCTTCAGACCCATATTCACAAGATTTTCTTCATCCATGTTGTAATATGAAGCATCGAAGAATTGATCATATCCCATATGCTTATAAATCGTGTCACGGTTCCAGAAAGATTTATAGTCCCCGTGAAGCACTGCGCTCGTATAGTCTGCTTTTTGATCTAGGATGGCAGGGAGTGATTGGTAAGTATTTTCACCTTTTGTCACAAACGCTGCTCCCTCTGGCAAGCCGAACATACTATTATCCATCATTAGCTCAGCATCAGCTGTCTTTCCTTGACCTGTCTGATGGAAGAAGTTGTCGAAATACGTAAAATCCTCTTTACCATGAGCTAGTTTGTTTAAAAACGGCGTCACTTCTTCTCCATTTAGTTTGTAGTCAATTAAGAAAGACTGGAAGCTTTCTAAATGGATTTTAATGATGTTTTTCCCTTTTGCTTTACCAAAATACTCTGCGTTTGGCTTCGCATAGTGAGAAGCCGTATAGTTTACAACATCCGTTAAATCTTCACTGCTCGCATTTGCTACCTGTGTTGCATTTTGTGCTGATTGTACTCCGTCATAAATCGTATAATTATAAACACCTAAGTATTTGACAACATACTTGTGATCAAATGTTCTTGTTAATAATTCTGGACGGTCCTTTTCAGCTAAATGAAGGTTTACAAAAAACAGTCCTACACCTGCAGCCACAATCAGCAGTGCAAATGTCTTTTTCATTTGGAATTTTTTCACTTCTGGTCTCCAAATCACAATCGCAATCAAGATAATGATATCAAGGAAATACAAAAGGTCATGCGGCTTAATACTAGATAATACACCGCCAGTCATGCCTCCTCCAAGATTGCCTGCTTGCTTCATTGTGGAGAAAGTCAAAAAGTCATCAAAGAAACGGTAGTACGCTACATTCGCATATAAAAGTGCGGTCATAATAAAGTCAATAACAATTAAAACAATGGCAGATTTACGACCCTTCAAAAAGAGAGCCAGTCCCAAAAACACAATGGCTGAACTAAATGGATTTAATAAGAGAAGCCCCTCTTGAAAAGAACCTTTCACTCCTAAATTAAAGTCCATTTTGTAGGCAGCGTACGATTTCGCCCAAAATAAAAGGACAGCCAATACAAAAAAGCTATATTTGTTCGCAAATATTTTTTTCATAAAACCTCTTCTTTCTTAGTTATCGTTCTGATATAAATGAAATCATAAAAAATTTACATTGATTTTGCAAATGTAAATCTTCTTCACCAAGCATTCCGATGCTCTGTTTCCGCCGGACATATGTGCTCCTTTAATATAACGTATGAGAAGCTTCAAAGGTTTCAAAAAAAATACGAGTAAATAAAAGGAAAAATATCCATTTACACTTCATTTACACACACTTCATGTTTTAGTGGATGAAGAAGGGTTTGTAAGTCACTCAGTACTACTTTACTTTTTTCATCTATTCGTGTCAAAGTAATTATAAAGAAAAGGAAGAATCACCTAGGCCTTTCGACTCTTTCACCTAAATTTATACAAAATTCGATACATAATCCATTTGTTTTTTATTGTGACTCACCCTCCAGCAATCCATGTATTTTCTCTCCCTCTGTCAATCTAAAAAAGTTTTAAGCAAAAAAAAGCTTGATTTCTCCTTCTGATGTGCGGTGTGATAAAGATATAGATTTTCAAAAAGCAGGCTGGAGGACATCACATGAAGAATAACAAACAAATAAGCGCATTTAAAGAAAGATTTTCAGCAGAAATAGATCACATCATTGCTGTCACAGGACCTTCAGGAGTAGGCGCAGGAAAAACCGGACAGGAATCTCTTTGGACCGCTTCTATTCCACTGATTGCATGGAAGGAAAAAGACCTCATCACAACCGAAAACATAAGGCTCTGCTGGTTAACAGATGAAGAGGGCTTGCGGGAAAAGCAGGCACAATTACATAAAGAATCAATCGTGACACTTCAGGTCCGAAAAGGTGAAGGTGAGTTCATGCTTGTATCACTCATCGATACAGATACACAGGATCAAGAGCTTCAAGAGATACGAGAAGAAGCTCAAAAACCTGTCTTTTACCATGATGACATGCTGGGCACCTTTGAATTAGTGAAAGGACTAGACTTATTTGAAACAACGATCCAATGGAGCAATCAAGAGTGCCTGCTCTACTTCAACCTCGAAGAAGATGAAAAAGTAAACGACTCTCTTCGAACCGCTAGACAACTCATGGAAGAGCAGACCACATGGAACTCTTCCATTAAATCATTTGCAGCAAATCAACTGATTGAACTAGCTAAAGACTGGCAGGCACAAGATGACTCCGCTGAAAAACAAGAAGAGCTCACACTGGATCAATTTATGAGCCGCATCTCACTCGAAAGCCTTCATGCTTACCCAGATGGAGAGTTTGAAGTGTACTGTCATGACGGTGATTTATTTTGGGGACATGTCATCATTGTCTCAGGCAATATCAATGGCACGTTTCAAGATGCCCACATTGCAGGCTAAAGATTGAGGGATAAGTAATGGAGATAAAGGCTTTTCACGAATTAGAACAACTGGGAAAAACACCCATCGTGGCTAAGATTGGCGGTTTTCGTCCTGATCCAGCAGCACACAGCTGGTTTGCCAGTCATTTCTTCATCCACCCCGATCAAGGCTGGCCAGCAGATCAAGATGGTGTCATGATTCCGATCTTACAAATTTATTTACCTGAAGTGCCAGGAGGAATGAACGGATTCAATGAATGTAAGATGATTCAAATCTTTCTTAATCAGAAAGCACTTCCGATTGATATCACCATAAACGGCGAAGGCTGGAAGCTTATTGAATACGCAACTATGGAAGGATTCGAAGTAGTTGAGACTCCAGAAGAAGTGAGAGGACTCAAACCCTTTCAAATTCAATGGAATGAAAATGAGCAAAAGGACTTCCCTTGCTGGGAAAAAGCGTGGTCATATGTTGATTTATCAGAAGTAAATGAAAGTGAGGAAGCGACAGAACACTTCTTTAAGCAATACACAAATTATTCATTCACAAAAATCGATGGATATGGCGCATATATTCAATCCCCACCCCGTCATCAACCAGGAGAATTCATGCTGCAAATCGCCCCAGAAGAAAAACCTCGGTTTATGATTGGTGATAACGGCACGATGTATTTCTATTACGACAAAGACAAAAAAGAATGGTTGATGCACTGGGATTGTTTTTAAAGGTTTATTGAATGAAACCTTTCCTTCTTCTAAGCGTAGGAAATAATATGGGGGGAGGAACCAAAATGGGATTCATTTTCGATATCTTTTCACTTGCTGTGTATATCCCTTTTCTACAGGTAGATGAAGAGGATATCTCTAGAAATGCAGCGCATCTCAAAAAATTCAGCTGGTTTCACACGTTATTAAATGATCCAACTTTCAGGAATCTCATCATTTATCATCCAGATGTCAGACAAGTCATTGGCAGATGTAACACGGATAAACTCCATCACAAGCGATATAACTTAAAATGCGAACGTAAAGTGCTGAAAGCATTACGTCGTGCTATGTAAATGTACAAAAAGAGCTGCACTTTCCTGTGGCTCTTTTCATCGTTCTCTAAGAAAACATTTGACGCCTGGACAACTCTCCCCGTATATTATGTATAAATCCATCTTTTTCATAGAAAAGGGGGCTTTACATGCGCTTGTTTAAGTACTGGAGAAAAAAGCAGCCTAAACAGCAGGTCACTTCAGAAAAGCAAGAAGACAGCATCCCAATCAACTTCTCCACACTTCCCTTTGGCACAGACACCGTAGACGATTTTTTGTTCAACTTAGACCTAACCTCGAAGCTAACAGATCCCTATAAAGAAACAGATCCGAACAAATGAACCTAGACCTTCATGAATCCTCATCCAATCCTGGATGATTTTTTTATACTCGATGAGAGGTGTGCCCCATGAAAACATATTATATCGTCAGACATTGCCAAGCAAATGGACAATCCGAGGATGCGTCTTTAACGCCTCAAGGCATCGCACAATCTCACGAACTAGCACAGTTCTTTTCCGGTATCCACCTCAATCAGATCATCTCAAGTCCTTATAAACGAGCGATCCAAACCACTGAGCCCCTTGCTCATGTGAAACAGCTCGAGGTACAAATTGATCAGCGTCTTTCTGAACGTGTGTTAAGCAGCAAACCAATGGACGATTGGTATGAGAAACTAAAGCTCAGTTTTTCGGACTTACATATGACCTGTGAAGGCGGAGAATCGAGCCAAGAAGCGATGAACCGTATTGTAGAGGCACTCTATGAACAAATAAAATTAGGAAAAGATCATACCTTATTCGCCACACATGGCAATATTATGAGCCTGCTTCTAAAACACGCCGATCCCACGATTGGATTCAAGGAGTGGGATCAGCTAAGCAATCCAGATGTCTATGTTCTGCAATATTTTAGACCAGATCATGTAGAAATAGAGCGAATATGGCATAAGTAAAAAAACGGCAGAATGAATTCTGCCGTTTCCTCATCTATTGATGATAATAAAATGCCTCTACCCACTCATAGGGCTTCTTACGCTCCGCACACCATTTCATAAAGCCTCTTGTCTCCGTCTGCTGAAATTCCTTCCAATCCGATAAAAGCTGGTTATAGTAGACCGAATGTTTTTCAACATTGGTACGAATCCTCTTATCTTCAATCAGTGTCATGACATCTTCAATGCCCTGAATTCGCTCTTCATCTTTCTCATAGGTGCTTAAATAAAGATCTTCATGTATATGATGAAACGAATACCATAAGGCCGATAGATAGGTTTCACAAATTTGAACTATCACACGCTGCTCCTTGCTGCCTCCAAGCTCTAGTGCCTTCAATAAGTAAGGCAGCCCTTCTCCCTGATGCACGAACAAGCCTTGCCAGCGATATGGTCTCACATCCATTGGATCAACATTCTCCCACTCTTGCAGAACGGGCTGAATCACCTCATTTACCAATGGAAACACAAGCAAATGATGACCATCCTCAAACCGTTCAATCCACTCAAACAGCCAAGCAACAAATACACGCTTTGCTTCAACCTCGTTCTCCTTCATCTCCGCTATAAAGGACTGAAGAACTTTAAGCGCATCTTTACGCAGACCCTGCTCTTTTCTCTCACAGTACTGTCTAAAAAGCGGATAATCTCGTGATCCCTCGTCTTCAATGATGGTCTGTAATATCGTCTTCGTTTGCAAGATAACAACTCCGCCCCTCTAAATTCATTCTATTTATCTCCTATAGCCAATTGTAACGTCCACATGAAACAGTACAAAGATGAGAAGCTCTTATTTATTGAAACAAAACTAGATTCCTTAACGTTGATTCACCCAATCTATATAACGCTTTTGAATCACTTTTTTGATTTTATCGTAGTTCTCCCAACGATCTTCAACATAATACACGCTTTCAGCTGCTGAGAATGTCTCCCCGTAGTCATCTAAACACAAGCCATGTTCAAAATCGAGATAATCCTAGGCGAATTCATTTCCTTCAGCATTTAGCATATTCTATTGGTCCTTCTTATTTCAAGGGAGGCAGCTACACGATCTGCTTGATAAGAGTGGTATAACGCCTAACTGCTGTTGCAAAATTTTCTAATAAGTTTATATTTTCATCTAAATAACTCGTTTTAACCACAAAAAAACGTTTCACCATTGTGGTGAAACGTTAGGTTGACGGTAAAAACCGATCATGAAACTTTTAATAGATACCGGTGGCCGGGGTCGAACCGGCACTCCGTGAGGAACACGATTTTGAGTCGTGCGCGTCTGCCAATTCCGCCACACCGGCATGATCATTAAAGAGCGCAACTTATGATAAAAAATAATGGTGCCGAGGGCCGGACTTGAACCGGCACGGTAGTCACCTACCGCAGGATTTTAAGTCCTGTGTGTCTGCCAATTCCACCACCCCGGCAGTCTTTTCAAAAAAGGCGACACCCGGATTTGAACCGGGGATAAAGGTTTTGCAGACCTCTGCCTTACCACTTGGCTATGCCGCCATTATTGGAGCGGAAGACGGGATTCGAACCCGCGACCCCCACCTTGGCAAGGTGGTGTTCTACCACTGAACTACTTCCGCAAATCAACTGGGCTAGCTGGATTCGAACCAACGCATGACGGAGTCAAAGTCCGTTGCCTTACCGCTTGGCTATAGCCCAATAATAAAATGGGGCGATTGATGGGAATCGAACCCACGAGTGCCAGAGCCACAATCTGGTGCGTTAACCACTTCGCCACAACCGCCATAGATGTTATGAATCATATTAAGAAAATTGGCAGGGGCAGTAGGAATCGAACCCACACCGGAGGTTTTGGAGACCTCTGTTCTACCTTTAAACTATGCCCCTATGAAAACAAAAATGGTGGAGGGGGGCGGATTCGAACCGCCGAACCCGGAGGGAGCGGATTTACAGTCCGCCGCGTTTAGCCACTTCGCTACCCCTCCACATTTGAAAAACAGTGCCGGCAAGAGGACTTGAACCCCCAACCTACTGATTACAAGTCAGTTGCTCTACCAATTGAGCTACACCGGCAAATAGTGGTGGCTCGGGACGGAATCGAACCGCCGACACACGGATTTTCAGTCCGTTGCTCTACCAACTGAGCTACCGAGCCAAGTATTCTTTTTAAAAATGGCGGTCCGGACGGGACTCGAACCCGCGACCTCCTGCGTGACAGGCAGGCATTCTAACCAACTGAACTACCGGACCATTTTGGTTGCGGGGGCAGGATTTGAACCTGCGACCTTCGGGTTATGAGCCCGACGAGCTACCGAACTGCTCCACCCCGCGACGATATAAAAGATATGGTGGAGGATGACGGGCTCGAACCGCCGACCCTCTGCTTGTAAGGCAGATGCTCTCCCAGCTGAGCTAATCCTCCGAATAAAAATACTGGTGTATATTCTATAAAATGGTGACCCGTACGGGATTCGAACCCGTGTTACCGCCGTGAAAGGGCGGTGTCTTAACCGCTTGACCAACGGGCCCTTTATTATGTAAATTGTGGCGGAGAGCAAGGGATTCGAACCCTTGAGACGGGGTTACCGCCTACACGATTTCCAATCGTGCTCCTTCGGCCACTCGGACAGCTCTCCAAATTGGCTCCGCAGGTAGGATTCGAACCTACGACCGATCGGTTAACAGCCGATAGCTCTACCACTGAGCTACTGCGGAATGAAGAAAGCCTGGCGATGTCCTACTCTCACAGGGGGAGACCCCCAACTACCATCGGCGCTGAAGAGCTTAACTTCCGTGTTCGGCATGGGAACGGGTGTGACCTCTTCGCCATCATCACCAGACAATTTAGTGACAAAAGATATTATACTATGTATTGAAAATAAATCAAGAGATATTTTAAAAATGTTCTCTCAAAACTAGATAACAATGTTCATGCTTCACATTAGAATATAGGTTAAGTCCTCGATCTATTAGTATCTGTCAGCTCCACGTGTCACCACGCTTCCACCTCAGACCTATCAACCTGAT